>NZ_WSSA01000008.1:0-5806 GCF_011421605.1 Marinobacter sp. JSM 1782161 | reverse complement strand
TTAGGAGCCTGACGATGACCTACTCTCGCATGGGCCATGCCACACTACCATCGGCGCAGGTCCGTTTCACTTCTGAGTTCGGGATGGGATCAGGTGGTTCCGGACCGCTATGGTCGTCAGGCAAAAAGGTTGATCACTGGGAAGGGACAAGATTGCGTAGCGATTTCCTGCGTTATCCGCAGTTGGCTTGGGTGTTATATAGTCAAGCCGCACGAGCAATTAGTATCGGTTAGCTCAACGCCTCGCAGCGCTTCCACACCCGACCTATCAACGTCCTGGTCTTGAACGGCTCTTCAGGGCCCTCGAGGGGCCAGGGAGATCTCATCTTGGAAGGGGCTTCCCGCTTAGATGCCTTCAGCGGTTATCCTGTCCGAACTTAGCTACCGGGCAATGCGACTGGCGTCACAACCCGAACACCAGAGGTTCGTCCACTCCGGTCCTCTCGTACTAGGAGCAGCTTTCCTCAAATCTCCAACGTCCACGGCAGATAGGGACCGAACTGTCTCACGACGTTCTAAACCCAGCTCGCGTACCACTTTAAATGGCGAACAGCCATACCCTTGGGACCGGCTTCAGCCCCAGGATGTGATGAGCCGACATCGAGGTGCCAAACACCGCCGTCGATGTGAACTCTTGGGCGGTATCAGCCTGTTATCCCCGGAGTACCTTTTATCCGTTGAGCGATGGCCCTTCCATACAGAACCACCGGATCACTATGACCTGCTTTCGCACCTGCTCGACGTGTCTGTCTCGCAGTTAAGCGGGCTTGTGCCATTACACTAACCGCATGATGTCCGACCATGCTTAGCCCACCTTTGTGCTCCTCCGTTACTCTTTGGGAGGAGACCGCCCCAGTCAAACTACCCACCACACAGTGTCCTTATCCCCGATAAGGGGACCGAGTTAGAACCTCAAACATGCCAGGCTGGTATTTCAAGGTTGGCTCCATGCAGACTGGCGTCCACACTTCAAAGCCTCCCAGCTATCCTACACAAGCATGCTCAAAGTTCACTGTGAAGCTATAGTAAAGGTTCACGGGGTCTTTCCGTCTAGCCGCGGATACACCGCATCTTCACGGCGATTTCAATTTCACTGAGTCTCGGGTAGAGACAGCGCCCCCATCGTTACGCCATTCGTGCAGGTCGGAACTTACCCGACAAGGAATTTCGCTACCTTAGGACCGTTATAGTTACGGCCGCCGTTTACCGGGGCTTCGATCAAGAGCTTCGTCCGAGGACTAACCCCATCAATTAACCTTCCGGCACCGGGCAGGCGTCACACCCTATACGTCCACTTTCGTGTTTGCAGAGTGCTGTGTTTTTAATAAACAGTCGCAGGGGCCTGGTATCTTCGACTGGTCTGGGCTCCACCCGCAGGGGCTTCACCTACTACCAGCGTGCCTTCTCCCGAAGTTACGGCACCATTTTGCCTAGTTCCTTTACCCGAGTTCTCTCAAGCGCCTTGGTATTCTCTACCTGACCACCTGTGTCGGTTTGGGGTACGGTCTCTCGTGACCTGAAGCTTAGAAGATTTTCCTGGAAGCAGGGCATCAATGACTTCGCGCTGCAAGCAGCACTCGTCGTCGCGTCTCGGCATTAAGGACCCGGATTTGCCTAAGTCCTCTGCCTACATGCTTAAACCGGGACAACCGTCGCCCGGCTCACCTAGCCTTCTCCGTCTCTCCATCGCAGTCACGCGAGGTACGGGAATATTAACCCGTTTCCCATCGACTACACCTTTCGGTCTCGCCTTAGGGGCCGACTCACCCTGCGCCGATTAGCGTTGCGCAGGAACCCTTGGTCTTCCGGCGTGCGGGTTTTTCACCCGCATTATCGTTACTCATGTCAGCATTCGCACTTCTGATACCTCCAGCAAGCCTCTCGACTCACCTTCACAGGCTTACAGAACGCTCCCCTACCCCGTGCACTTGCGTGCACAGCCGCAGCTTCGGTAACCAGTTTGAGCCCCGTTACATCTTCCGCGCAGGCCGACTCGACTAGTGAGCTATTACGCTTTCATTAAAGGGTGGCTGCTTCTAAGCCAACCTCCTAGCTGTCTTCGCCTTCCCACATCGTTTCCCACTTAACTGGTATTTGGGGACCTTAGCTGGCGGTCTGGGTTGTTTCCCTTTTCACGACGGACGTTAGCACCCGCCGTGTGTCTCCCGGATAGTACTCACTGGTATTCGGAGTTTGCATCGGTTTGGTAAGTCGGGATGACCCCCTAGCCGAAACAGTGCTCTACCCCCAGTGGTATTCGTCCGAGGCGCTACCTAAATAGCTTTCGGGGAGAACCAGCTATCTCCGGGCTTGATTAGCCTTTCACTCCGATCCACAAGTCATCCCCTGGCTTTTCAACGACAGTGGGTTCGGTCCTCCAGTGCGTGTTACCGCACCTTCAACCTGCTCATGGATAGATCGCCCGGTTTCGGGTCTATGTCCAGCGACTAAGTCGCCCTATTCAGACTCGGTTTCCCTACGGCTCCCCTAGATGGTTAACCTCGCCACTGAACATAAGTCGCTGACCCATTATACAAAAGGTACGCCGTCACACCCGAAGGTGCTCCGACTGCTTGTACGCATACGGTTTCAGGATCTATTTCACTCCCCTCACAGGGGTTCTTTTCGCCTTTCCCTCACGGTACTGGTTCACTATCGGTCAGTCAGGAGTATTTAGCCTTGGAGGATGGTCCCCCCATGTTCAGACAGGATTACACGTGACCCGTCCTACTCGATTTCACTGAACTCAGGTTTCGGATACGGGGCTATCACCCACTATGGCGGCACTTTCCAGAGCCTTCTCCTACCAGTTGTTCAGCTTAAGGGCTGGTCCCCGTTCGCTCGCCGCTACTGAGGGAATCTCGGTTGATTTCTTTTCCTCGGGGTACTTAGATGTTTCAGTTCCCCCGGTTCGCCTCCAATCCCTATGGATTCAGGATTGGATACCTGGCCGAAACCAGGTGGGTTTCCCCATTCAGAGATCTCCGGATCAAAGGTTGTTTGCCACCTCCCCGAAGCTTTTCGCAGGCTTCCACGTCTTTCATCGCCTCTGACTGCCAAGGCATCCACCGTATGCGCTTAGTTGCTTGACTATATAACCCCAAACCAACTGTTTAACCGCCCTGTTGGCCGAAGCCTCCAGGTTGGAGCCACAGTGTCAGCAGCCTTTTGTCCTGCTGACGCTTGATTCAAGATTAAGCAACCCAACGATTAACACCGGATAACGCTTGAAATCGCTATCAGTGGATCATTCGTTTCGGAGATAAAGAAACGAACAATCCGTGTTGCAATCTTGTCCACATTGTTAAAGAGCATGTCTGACCCAGTGATCAGAAAGAAGGATTTCGGGATCAATCTGTCATCAATCCGAAACGCTTGTTTCTGCACACTGACCGTAGCCAGGGTATTCGTAAAGTTGGTGGAGCCAGGCAGGATCGAACTGCCGACCTCCTGCGTGCAAGGCAGGCGCTCTCCCAGCTGAGCTATGGCCCCATTCTAAGCCTCACCTTCAAACCCGATTATGGCTATCAGGCTTTAGAATTGGGCAGATCGAGGCGTGTTCGGGCGCCGCATAGCCTGCTATGCAAGTCCGGACACAACGATGAGCTGCGCAATTCTGGTGGGTCTGGGTGGACTTGAACCACCGACCTCACCCTTATCAGGGGTGCGCTCTAACCACCTGAGCTACAGACCCATTACCGCTTGATCTTGCTCGACCTGACCGCGTTGCGATCCTCGCTCAGTTGGTCACGTACTTCCGTACGCTCCCGCCTTCACTCAGCTCGCGCCTTGTCAGCTCAAGCAATCTCGGCGCGCTAATCCTGCCACCCTCTTTTCTTCCGAAAAGACAGCCGCAGTCTTACGGGCCTGCTTTAGACCCTTATGCTCTCTCTTCCGCTGACCAAGTAATTCGTGTGGGCTCTGACCGAAGCGTTCGGCTTCGTTTAAGGAGGTGATCCAGCCGCAGGTTCCCCTACGGCTACCTTGTTACGACTTCACCCCAGTCATGAACCACACCGTGGTGATCGTCCTCCCGAAGGTTAGACTAACCACTTCTGGTGCAATCCACTCCCATGGTGTGACGGGCGGTGTGTACAAGGCCCGGGAACGTATTCACCGCGACATTCTGATTCGCGATTACTAGCGATTCCGACTTCACGCAGTCGAGTTGCAGACTGCGATCCGGACTACGACGCGTTTTAAGAGATTGGCTCCCCCTCGCGGGTTCGCGGCCCTCTGTGCGCGCCATTGTAGCACGTGTGTAGCCCTGGCCGTAAGGGCCATGATGACCTGACGTCATCCCCACCTTCCTCCGGTTTGTCACCGGCAGTCTCCCTAGAGTTCCCACCATAATGTGCTGGCAACTAGGGATAGGGGTTGCGCTCGTTACGGGACTTAACCCAACATCTCACGACACGAGCTGACGACGGCCATGCAGCACCTGTGTTTGGGTTCCCGAAGGCACCAATCCATCTCTGGAAAGTTCCCAACATGTCAAGGCCAGGTAAGGTTCTTCGCGTTGCGTCGAATTAAACCACATGCTCCACCGCTTGTGCGGGCCCCCGTCAATTCATTTGAGTTTTAACCTTGCGGCCGTACTCCCCAGGCGGTCGACTTAGTGCGTTAACTGCGCCACTAAAGATTCAAGATCTCCAACGGCTAGTCGACATCGTTTACGGCGTGGACTACCAGGGTATCTAATCCTGTTTGCTCCCCACGCTTTCGCACCTCAGCGTCAGTATTGGTCCAGGTAGCCGCCTTCGCCACTGGTGTTCCTTCCTATATCTACGCATTTCACCGCTACACAGGAAATTCCACTACCCTCTACCATACTCTAGCCAGACAGTTCGAAGTGCCGTTCCCAGGTTGAGCCCGGGGCTTTCACACCTCGCTTATCTAACCGCCTACGCGCGCTTTACGCCCAGTAATTCCGATTAACGCTTGCACCCTCCGTATTACCGCGGCTGCTGGCACGGAGTTAGCCGGTGCTTCTTCTGCAGGTGACGTCAACACTCAAGGGTATTAACCTTAAGCTTTTCCTCCCTGCTGAAAGTGCTTTACAACCCGAAAGCCTTCTTCACACACGCGGCATGGCTGGATCAGGGTTGCCCCCATTGTCCAATATTCCCCACTGCTGCCTCCCGTAGGAGTTCGGGCCGTGTCTCAGTCCCGATGTGGCTGATCATCCTCTCAGACCAGCTACGGATCGTTGCCTTGGTAGGCCATTACCCCACCAACAAGCTAATCCGACATAGGCACATCCAATAGCGCAAGGTCCGAAGAGCCCCTGCTTTCTCCCGAAGGACGTATGCGGTATTAATCCGGGTTTCCCCGGGCTATCCCCCACTACTGGGCAGTTTCCTATGCATTACTCACCCGTCCGCCGCTCGTCAGCATCCAGCAAGCTGGATCTGTTACCGCTCGACTTGCATGTGTTAGGCCTGCCGCCAGCGTTCAATCTGAGCCATGATCAAACTCTTCAGTTTAAATCAAGCAGCTACCGAAGTAGCTAATATCTGCTCAAGACAACACTCAAAATCACCCTCTCCCGAAGGAGAGTTTGACAGGTCGCTGCCTCGATATTTCTTGCCGAAATACCTCAGTCAGCGCCCACACGAATTACTTGGTCAACTTTTTAAAGAGCTGGGCCTTCGCCCTGTTGAGGCCGCGTATTCTACCGCGCTTCTCAACCTTGTCAACCGTTATTTTTCAGCGTTTTCGATGCTTCCGAAACCGCCGAATCGTTGCCGGCTGACCCGTTCAAGGTGGCGCGCATTTTACGCTGTTTCGCCACCCTGTCAACCGTT
>NZ_WSSA01000007.1:0-109027 GCF_011421605.1 Marinobacter sp. JSM 1782161 | reverse complement strand
CGGCAAACGAGCTGGCCAGCTTCAGGGTCAGGACAAAGGGCTGGGACAGGCGCTCGGTCAGCTCGAACTCGACCACCGCGAAGGTGTCGTCCGGCAGGCTGCCGAGGCGGGCCGTGAACTGCAGGCCGGTGGCTTGGGGCATGGTGTCGTCCTTGAATGATCCGGGTTAAAGAATCCAGGTATCCAGCCGCCCGGCGCGTTCCGGCTCCGGGCGCTTTATCGATTCGGCCAGCGAGCCGCGTTTAGCGGCTGACGCCGGAGCCGCTGCCGATCACCACACCACCGCAATCGACGGCGTGGCCGGTCAGGGCAATGGGCTTGCCTTCCACGAGCACGGTGCCGTTGCCGCCGGCAATCTTGCGCGGGTGGAGCGGATGATGGGGTTTGGTGTGCGGTGCCAGCGGATCGCCCTGGCGGGCGACGGGCTTGCCGTCCATCAGGACAGTGCTGCTGGCGGCAATGACGGGGGTGGGCGGATAACCTTCGTGATCGGTGCCGATATCGCCCAGAAGTACGACGTTCTTAGCCATGACTGCTCTCCCTACTCCTCGCACTGCCCGTCAGGACAGTGCCGGGTTCCTTCCCAAACATGGATCGACAGTGTGGCCCGGCAGAGCCGGGACCACAATACGACCGTTTACGGATCTTCGCTGCTATGTCACGAAGTGATCCATTGCGACGTCCTCAATAGAGGCTGCGCGGCACTTCGTAGCCCGCCAGCATCTGCTGCGTGAACGGGTTGACGCCACCGGCGGCGTGCAGCCGGTACTGGACGCTGCCGCCGTCCAGGTTGAACTTCACGTCCACGGCGCTGGCGCTGACACCGGTGATGTCGGCCTTGTCCAGCAGGCGGAAGAACGCCCAGGGACCGCGCGCGATCTGGCTGCGCGGCGAACGGTTCACTTCCACCGGCACCAGGGTGACTTCACTCTCGACGCTGTCGCGCAGCGTATTCGGCCAGATGAGCGGAATACTCTGCCGTGGGCCGTGACTGAATTCAACCAGCTGGCCGTCGACGTTCATCACACTGCGACGCTTGTTGGACGACAGGTTGACCGGCTCCAGCGCGAACTCCACATCCAGGCTGCCCTTGCGGGTGAAGAACGCCTGACGGATGCGCTCGGCCTGGTCGATGGCGGCCATGACATCGCGGCGGATCAGCGTCGCGCGCTTGCCGAGGCTGACGTGCTCAGGATGGTCTTCCAGGAACAGCTTCAGCTTGTCCTTGTAGAAGGTATCCAGGGTGCCGTCCGGCGCAAAGAAGCGCTCGAAGTCCTGCAGCGCGGCGTCACGTCCGGCGTTGCTGCTGAACGGGTAGTTGCGCGCCAGGTTCTGCTGGAACGGCTGGTAGACCTCGTCGTACCACTGGCGCTCCAACTGGGCGATGGCCTGGTCCAACACCACGCGCCAGCTTTCCGCGGCGACCTTGTCGAGCATGCGGTCGACCGGCGCCGGCATGCCACGCGCCATGCGCTGCAGGGTGAAGATCGGGTCCGCGCCTTCCAGGGTCAGGCGGTCGCGGGCCGCGGCCAGGGCGGCCTTGCCACTGTCCGGCGACTCCTGGATGGAGCGCAGGTAGTCGTGCAATGAACCCAGCACCTTCTGCACTTCCTCCATCTGGGTCGGCGCGTCGCCGTCCTTCAGGAACAGGCCGTGCAGGCCTTCAAACTGCTGCTCGATGTTCTGCGCCATGCGGTACGCCGGCGAGTTCACCAACGCCTCGCGCTGCTCTTCCGGCAGTTGGGTCTGCGGCGGGTAGATCTGGGTGTTGGCGTTCACTTCCGACAGCAGCTCCACCATCGGCTGGCGGGTACCGGTCAGGTTCTCCAGCACGCGCACGCCATCGTTGAGATCCTCGAAGTCGCGGATGGCTACGTGGTTGAGTGCTCCGCGCCAGGACTGGGCGTAATCCTCCGCGTAGTGTTTGCGAAGCTCACCCTGCAGTTGCTGCTCGTCGGCCTTGCTGAAATCGACATCGGCGCGACGGCCCAGTACCCAGGCGTCCACCAGGGCCAGCTCGGTGATCTCCTCGGATTCGCGCACGAAGTAGTTCTTCATGCCGTCGCCGGTGAGCATACGCGGGATGCGCAGCGGATCGCTGTCCACGTCCATGGCGCTGTCAGTGGCCTGCGGGCCGTCCTGCACTTCCGAGAACACCAGTTGGAACGCCGGCCCGCCCAGGGCCCGCAGATCCAGCGGCGCGGACAGGTCGAGGCGGCCGCGATGGCGCAGTTGATCGTAGACCCGATCCGGCGTGGCCATCTGGCCCAGCTCGTCCTGGGCCCATTTGACGCTGTTCTGGAACGGCGCCAGGGCGGTGTCGGCGGCCACGTCACCGTGAGCCTGGCGATCCGCCAGGTCGGTGTAGTTCATGGCGTATTCCAGGTGGTTGTTCAGGCGGTCCTGCACCGAACGCTGCCCCGGGAACTTAGTCTGCCAGTAGCGCGCCATGTAGTCGTCGACGATGTCGTTGCGACGGCCGCTGGCGTCGTACAGCATGCGCAGCACGCGCAGGTGCGCCAGACGGTCGGCGCTGCCCTCGGGCAACTGGTTCATCTCGTGCATCACGCCCGACATCAGCGCCGGCAGGAACTGGTAGCTGAGCATGTCGAGATAGGACTTATCGACTTCCGGGCCAACCACGTCGCCCTGGTAAAGGCCCATGTCGGCGACCAGCGGCCACTGGTTGCGGTAGTCGCCGAACGCCAGGGTGGCGGCGCGCAGCTGGTCCAGCGGTTCCAGCAGGTTGCGGCCGGTGGTGTCGCGCTCCTGGCCGGCGGGCTGGTAGTTGTCGAGGAAGCCGTGCACCCGGTCCACCACCATCTGGGCGGCGTCGGCGTTCTTGACGAAGTAGTGCTGCCAGCCGGCGCTCAGGCCCAGGCCCGCCACTACGGCCGCCACGGCCACGGTCACCAGGTTGCGGCGACGCTGCTTGGTGACGCGCACGTTGTCACCGGCCAGACCCGCCTCGGGGTAGATGATTTCCGGGAACAGCTTCTCGCTGAAATAGGTCATCGACTGGCCGCTGCGCTGGGCCGGCTGGATGGCATCGGCCAGACCATAGTGGCGCGCGGTGGCTGAGATGAAGGCGTCCTCGGGCACCCCTTCCTGGTAGACGGAGGTGAAGTAGACGCCGCGCACCAGCGCCGGGGTGGAGAAGGCGTCCGCCGCCAGCATTTCGGTCAGGAACTGCTGGACGATGGGCATCAGGCCGGAGATCTGGCGGCTGAAGGAGTAGATCGCGGCGCGCTCTTCCGGCTCGCGGCTCTCGGACATCAACTGCGGCACGCGGGCGTTGACCTGGTCCACCAGCTTGTGGAACGCCGCCTCGAACTGATCCAGCCACTGATCCGGATCCTGCAGGGATTCCAGCTCGAAGGTGAAGCCCAGCGGCTGCTCGCGCTCGGCTTTGTTGAGCTTGCGGAAAAAGGCGGTGAAGCCGTGCAACATGTCCAGCTTGGTGAAGCTGACGTAGACCGGCAGGCGCGAGCCGATCTGCTCCATCAGTTCGCGCAGGCGGGTACGCAGGACCACCGCCTGGGTGCGGCGCTCGGCCTCGCCCAGGGAGCTCAGGTACGCCAGGTCGATGGTCAGGATCACGCCGTTGAGCGGCCGGCGCGGGCGGCTCTCTTCCAGCCAGGCGATAAAGTGCTTCCAGAGACGTTGCTGGATGCTGCCGCCGTTGGCGGAACCGCCGTCCTGGCTCATCAGCTCACCGTCAGGGTCGATCACCACGGCGTCGTCGCTGATCCACCACTCGAAGCCGAGCGGGTTGCGCTCGGTCTGGCGGTTGCGGGTCACGTTGGTCAGGGTGAAGGTCTGGCCGGACCGCTGGATCAGGCTGGTCTTGCCGGCGTCCTCCAGGCCCATCGCCAGGTACCACGGCAGACGGTAGATGCGGTTGCGGCCGCGGATGTTGTCGCGCAGGGACGCCAGGTTGCGGTTGAGCAGCCGGGTCTGGCGGCGCTCGTACACCAGGATCGGGTCCTCTTCCTCCTCGCGGGCCTCGGACTGGGCCTGGTCCACCTTCTTCAGGCGACGCGACAGGATCCATCCCCACAGGACGGCGACGATCAGCACCAGCCCCAGGGTTGCCAGGGCGCGGGTCTGCCAACTGGCCAGCGGCGTCTGTTCGCGCCACTCCCAGGTTGGCCCCAGCCACCAGATGGCGGCCACCAGCAGGCCGAAGCCCAGAGCCAGCACAATCGGGCCGCCGGTACGGATGAACGGCCAGAGCTTCTTGCCGATCTTGACTAACGTGCTACGGATATCCATGCCTTTACTTCCTGCTTTCCCTGTGCGGCGACGCGGTGGCGCCCCCGGTTGAAACGGTTGTCCATGTGCGTGTCGGTGTCATCAGGTGAGTCGCTCCAGATGCGCCACCAGCGACGGCTCCCAGTCTTCCAGTGTGCGGCCGGACGCCTGCTGCTTCAGGTCGCCGAACTGCTGCTTGGCCAGCGCCTTCATGCCGCTGTCGCGCAACAGCTCGGCGCTCATCAGACGCCAGTAGAACTGGGCGCGCGGTTCCTTGGCCTTGCTGAGCCCGTCTTCCAGCAGTTTCATGGCCGGCGCCAGACCGTCCTGCTTAAGCACGTCCTGGGCCTTTTCGTAGGCCTTGTGCCAGTCGGCACCGCGCCCCTGCTTGCCGGCGCCGCCGGGCGAACTGGTCAGCAACCACTCACGCACCGGTTTGGGCAGGAACGGCGAGCCGTCGGAGAAGGTCATGTCCGCCAGCGCGGGCAGGCGGTCGATGAAGCCCTTGAGGGCGTTGCGGATGGCCTCGGCGCACTTGGGGTGGCCGGTCTGCTCGGCGGCCTGGGCGCTGAGGTAATGCCCTTCCAGCCAGAACGGGCTGACCGACAGGCTCTGCTCGATGCGGCCCCAGAGGTTCATGTCCACGCCGCGCCCCAGGCTCTCGCGGTATTCCGACACCCGGTCCGAGCTGACCGCCGCGAGGTCGCTGCGGCCGCCCTTGCGCGCCGGCGGGGTGGCGGTGATGTTGTACCAGATGGCGAAACGGCGCATCTGGTAGCCCAGCGGCGAGCCCGGTTCCAGGTCCGTCAGCAGGTCCGCGACGCGCAGCAGGCTCTGACGGGTGGCGCGCTCGTCCTTGGGGTCGAGGGTCACGCTGCCCAGGCTGCCGGACGCACCGGAGGACGTGGTCGCCGCACCGCCGCGTCGGGCCGGCGTTTCCTGGGTGCTCGCGGGCGCCGCCGGTGCTTCGGCCACCTGCCCCACTTCCGGCAGGTTGGTGATGGCGTGGCGCAGGTCATCGATGCCGTCGGTGGCCAGTGATTCGGCCTCCGCCAGCGCCTTGAGGCGGTCCAGCCGGTCCAGGCAGTACTGGCGGCCGTCGCCCACGGCGCTGTCGAAACTCAGGCGCCCCACTTCCGCGCCGGCGCGCTGCATCATCTGGGCGAACATCATCTTGCGCGGGCGCGCGCCCTTGGCGCCGGGATAGGGCCAGGCGTCGGTCCACCAGCCCTGCATCACCTCGCACAGCAGGTGGATGGACAGGGCGAAGCGTTCTCCGCTGCCGCCGCGCTGCAGCGCCAGCAGCAGGAAGCCCAGCACCTTGAGGTCCTTGGAGATGTCCGACAGCAGCCGCAGCGCTTCCTGCTCCACTTTGTCCCACTCGATCTCGCCGTGGGACAGGGAGCCCATTTTCATGATCTCGCCGTCGAGGAATTCCAGCGTCGGGTCTTCTTCCAGCAACTGGCCCTGGGGCGACTCCCCTGCCAGCGGCGAGAGCACCGGTTCGACATAGGGATGTTGTTCTACTGCCTGCATCGTTGCCAACGTCCTGTTCGTTCGGGTCGGTTTACCAGCCGCACTCGGCGCGCAGCGGCGCCAGGGCCTGACGGAAGCCACTGAGGTCGAACATGAGTCCGTCCAGGGCGGATTCATCGCTGTGCAGCGTCAGCCGCTGCGCATTGACCAGTTGGCGTACGGTGCGGATCGCCGGCAACCCGCGCCCGCCGCTGATCACGTAGCCGTCATCGCGCACGCGCCAGGTCTGTGCCTGCATGCGGCCGTCGGCGTCCAGCTCCAGGGGCACCCGCTCCGCCGAGCTGGCCTTGGGCAGCATCAGCGCGAAGCGGGTAATGTCGTTGTGGCAGCGCACCGTCAGCAGCGGGCGCGGCGGCACGGCACCCAGCGCCGGCACGGTGACCAGCTTGCCGGCGTCACCGTCGTGCTGCAGGGCGTTGTCTTCTGGCGTGCGGGCCTGTTCCTGGGCGTAGGCGGCCACCCATACTGCGGGCTTCTTCGCCGGCAGCGCGGCCTGCTGCTCTTCCAGGGTGCGCACCGGCGTGTCGAACACGTCGTCGAAACAGGCCAGGCGCTCCAGGCGCGCGACCTTGGCGGTGCAGGCCTGAGCCGCTGTCAGGGTGTCGCCTCCGCTGGCCTTGGCGTGATCTGAGCCAGCGGCGTGGGTGATTCCGGATACGGCAGCCAGGGCCGCGGCAAACATCAATAAACGCGGACGCGTGGTCATCCGGCCTCCGATACGTTGAACTTCTGGCACTTGTGGGCCAGCGTGCGTTTGGGCAGCCCCAGGCTTTCCGCCGCCTGGGCCCGATTGCCGCCGTACTGGCGCAGACGTGCGCTGATCACGGCGGCTTCGAATGCCTGCGCGGCGGCGCGCAGGTCGTCAATGTCGTGCAGGGCCGGTACACCCGGCTGGGGCACGGGCGCGTCATCGAGGTCCAGCTCGCCGTCCGTTTCCTCCGACGCGGCCAGGGCGTCGAGACGCAGATCTTCGGCCTGGATGTCTTCCTGCGCCGGGGTTTGCACACAGGCAAACTCGATCACGTTGCGCAACTCGCGCACGTTGCCCGGGAAGGCGTACTGCTTGAGGTGCTCCAGGGCGTGGCTGCTGATCCCCAGCGGGCCACGTCCCTCGCGCTCGCGGTAGATCCGCACAAAGTGGCGGCACAGCTGTTCCAGGTCCTCGGGGCGCTCGCGCAGCGGCTTGACCCGCAGCGGGAACTGGCTGAGACGGTAAAACAGATCGCGACGGAAGGCGCCGTCGCCGATCCGTTCCTGCAGCGGCTGGTGGGTCGCCGCCACCAGGCGGAAATCGGAATGCACTTCGTCGCGCGCGCCCAGCGGCCGGAACTGGCGGGTTTCCAGCACCCGCAGCAGCTTGGACTGCAACGCCATGGGCATGTCGCCGATTTCGTCGAGGAACAGGGTGCCGCCATCGGCCTGGGCCAGCAGGCCCTGCTTGGCGGCATCCGCGCCGGAAAACGCGCCCTTGGCGTGACCGAACAGCTCGTTTTCCAGCAGGCTATCGGGAATCGCCGCGCAGTTGACCACCACGAAGGGCCCGTCGCTGCGCTCGGAGAAATCGTGCAGGCCGCGTGCTACCAGATCCTTGCCGCAACCGGTTTCCCCCTGCACCAGCACCGACAGCTGGCTGCCCGCCGCGCGGATCACCTGCCCGCGCAGATCAGCCATGGCGCGGGACTGCCCCACCAGGGAGCGGGCCAACTGGTCGCTCTTCTGGCGCTCGGTCTCGTTGTCGCGCAGGGAACTGAGCGAGCGGCTGAGCAGGCGCTGTTGCCAGAGGCGGTCGTCCCGATCCCGGTGCGCCACCCACTGCAGGGTGATCAGCGACAGCAGACCGTCGAACAGGGGCTGGGCGACCAGCGCGTCCCACACCGGGTCGACGCCGCACAGCACGAGAATGCCCAGCGTGCGTTGATCCGCCGAGCGCAGCGGCTGTATCCAGAGGGAATCGGCACCGCGGCTGGCCTGGAACAGTCGGCTCAGGCCGGCGTGATCCAGCCGCGCGCAGGCCGCCGACGACAGCGCCCGGGCCTTGCCCTCGCGCAACACGTGGGCGAACGGGTGCGAGAAGTCGTCGCATTCGAACGCCAGCTCGGCGTCCAGCGCCGGGCAGAGCAGGGTCCGGCCGCTGGCGTCCAGCTCCAGCACCCAGCAGCGGCTCAGGCCGAACACCCGCTCCAGTTGCGCCGTGGCGCAGGCCAACAGGGTCGCGCGGTCGCGCTGCCCCACCAGCTCCACGGCCAGGTCAATCCCGGTGTGCAGTTCCATCTGCATCCGTCCCATAACGTGTCCTTAGCTGACCGTCCCGGTGAAGCGGCCGTCGGCGATGCCCAGACGCACCTCGCTGACGGTCTCCCGTGCGGCCAGTTTTTCCAGCAGCGCCAGGGACACCGGCGGCAGCAGCTCGCCCTCGATGATGGACTCGAGCATGCGCGCGCCGTTCTCGCTGCGGGTGGCACGGCTGCGCACCGCCGCCACCAGGCCGTCTTCCAGCACCACCTCGGTGCGGTAGCGATCGCGGATCTGATCCGCCAGACGTTCCAGCTTGTCGCCCACGATCCGATCCAGGGTGCCCTCGCCCAGTGGCAGGTACGGCACCACTTCCATCCGCGCCAGCAGCGCCGGCTTGAAGAAGTCGGCCAGTACCGGGTAGAGGTCGTCATCCAGGGCCGAAGCGTCGAACTCGCCGTCACGTTCGGCGTGCTGGACGATGGTTTCGTAGCCCAGGTTGGAGGTGAGGAAGAACACCACGTTCTGGCAGTTGATCAGACGGCCTTCGCCGTCCGCCAGCTCGCCCTTGTCGAACGCCTGATAGAACAGGTTGAGCACTTCCGGGTGGGCTTTTTCCACTTCATCCAGCAGCACCACCGAATAGGGTTTCTGGCGGATCGCCTCGGTCAGGATGCCGCCCTCGCCGAAGCCGACGTAGCCCGGCGGCGAACCGATCAGGCGCGAAACGGTGTGCTTCTCCTGGTATTCGGACATGTTGATGGTGGTCAGGAACTGGCGGCCGCCGTACAGCAGATCGGCCAGTTGCACCACGGTTTCGGTCTTGCCCACGCCGGACGGCCCCACCAGCAGGAAGGCGCCCATCGGGCGGCCCGGGCGGCGCAGGTCGGCGCGGGCGGTCAGCAGGTGCTGGTGCAGCGCGGCGATGGCCGGGTCCTGGCCCTTGATGTGGGCTTCCAGGTGATCGGGCAGATGGGTGATCTTCTGCAGCTCGTCGGCGGTCATGCGGTTGACCGGGATGCCGGTCCAGTCGGCGATGACTTCCGCCACCTGCCGCGTGTCGACCAGGGCGTGCACCAGCGGCTCGTCGGCCTGGAGCTGATCCAGCTCCTGCTGCAGGGCGGCGGCTTCCTGGCGCAGGGTATCGGCGTCCAGCGGGGCCTCTGCCGTTTCGCTGTCTTCGCCGCCTTCACCCTTCTCTTCCGACGATTCCGGGGTCAGCAAACGCTCACGTACGTCGACCAGCTTGGCCACGAGCTCGCGCTGGCTTTCCCAGCGTTCCTGCAGCTCGGCCGCTTCCGATTCCAGCGCCGCCACCTCGGTGGCCACGCCGTCGTGACGTTCGCGGTCGGTGTCCTGGCCCAGGTGGCTCTGGCGCTCCAGCAGTTCCTGCTCCATCCGCAGCTGGTGCAGCTCGCTGCGCACGTGGCTGAGCCGGCGCGGCGGGGTGCTCAGGTTGAGGCTGACCCGCGCGGCGGCGGTATCGAGCACGTCGATGGCCTTGTCCGGCAGCTGGCGACCGGCCAGGTAACGGGCGGACAGGGACGCGGCGGCGGTCAGGGCGGAATCGTCGATCAGCACCTGATGGGATTTCTCATACACCGGGCGCAGGCCGCGCAGGATGTGCACCGCCTGATCGGTGGTGGGCTCGCCCAGGGCCACCGGCTGGAAGCGCCGGCTCAGGGCCGGATCCTTCTCGAAGTACTTCTTGTACTCGCGCCAGGTGGTGGCGGCGACGGTGCAGAGTTCGCCGCGGGCCAGCGCCGGCTTGAGCAGGTTGGCGGCGTCGGATCCGCCCTCGTTGTTGCCCGCCCCGATCAGGGTGTGGGCTTCGTCGATGAACAGGATGATCGGCGTCGGCGATTCCTTGACCGCCTCGATCACGCCCTTCAGGCGCTTCTCGAACTCGCCTTTCACCGAGGCGCCGGCCTGCATGGCGCCCAGGTCCAGGGCCCACAGGGCCACGTCCTTGAGGCGGTCCGGCACTTCCCCGGCGACAATGCGCAGGGCCAGGCCTTCCACCACGGCGCTTTTGCCGACGCCGGCATCGCCCACCACGATCGGGTTGTTCTTGCGGCGACGGCAGAGAATGTCGATCATCTGGTCGATCTCGGCGTCCCGGCACAGCACCGGGTCCAGCTCGTCGTTGCGGGCACGCTGGGTGAAATCCGAGGCGTAGCGGCTGAGCATGGACTCGTCCGTCGCCCGGGGCGCCGCCGGGCCGCCCTCGGCGTCCGCCACCGGCTCTTCGATGGAACCGCGGGTCACCGTGGCGAACTGGCGCTTGAGGTGCTCGCGGTTGAAGCCGTCCAGTTCCCGCGCCAGGCGCGGCATCAGGTAGCGGTCGGCGTTCATCAGCAGCGCCAGGAAAATGGGGCCGGAGCGCAGTTGGCCGTGTTCCAGCTCGGTGGAAGCCAGCAGCCAGGCGTCCTGGATCAGCTCGATCAGCAGCGGCGAGAAGGACGGATAGGCGTCAGCCACCTGCGGCCCGCCTTCCAGGCTCTCACCCACCAGCGGCTGCAGGCTCATGTGGTCGAGGCCCGCCTGGTCCAGCATCAGGCGGATGTCGGAATACGGCGTCTCCAGCAGCTTGAACAGCAGGTGTGCCGGCGTGATTTCCGCACCCTGGCGGGCGATGCACAGGGCGGCGGAGGCTTCCAGCGCCTCCCGGGAAATGTCGTTGAGGCGCCCGATGAGCGCCGGTAATTCAACCCGAAGCATGTGTTCTCCTTTCCTAATTCGGGAGTTGTGCCAGCACAGCGAGCACGTCCGTGATGCGCTTATCCAGTGCGGTGTCGTAAAGGCTGTAAACGGTGACCATGGCGGCGATGAAGACGCCGAAAATGCTCCACAGCGGCAGGCCGGTGCGGAAGCGGTTGCGCGACGGGGTCACGTGCTCCAGGGCATTGCCCAGGGACTCGGGCACTTCCTCGTCGCGCAGGTCGGAAATCTGGCGGTGCAGGCCGGCGATCACGCGCTCGTATTCGTCGCGTCCGTTTTCCATCACCTTGTAACGGCCTTCGAAACCCAGGCACAGCGCCAGATAGATGAACTCGAGCATGTCGCGGTAACGATCCGGCTCCTGTTCCATGCGCGACAGGATGGCGAACACCTTCTCGCCGCCCCAGGTCTCGTTGTGGAAGCGCGACAGCAGCGACTGCTGGGACCAGACGCTGTGAGCGCCCCAGTCGGTACCCAGCACCGCCTCGTCGATGAAGGCGCAGAGCACGTAGCGGTAGGCCACCACCGTGGGGCGCTCGTAGCCCTGCTCGATCAGCTCGCGGTCGATGTCGGTGACTTCGTCCACCACCTGCTGGTAGAGCTGCGGCACGCGGCTGAAATCCGCCAGCCGGCGCGCCCGGATCACCAGTCCCAGCAGCGGCAGAGCCGCGTCCACCAGGCGGTTGTGTTCGAAACCGCGCAGGCGGAAGGTTTCATCGGCGGTGGTTTCGCTGTGGCCGTTCTCTTCAAACAGCATCTTGCCGAAAGCGTCTTCCTGCGGGGCTGACATTACGCTGGAATCGTCCATGATCTAGCTCCTGATGGCCCAGAACTGCATCTCGATGCCCGGGAAATCGCCCGCCACGTGGAAGGCGAAACCGCTGGCGTTGTCCAGCATCTGCCACGCCTGACTGCGGGCGTCGAGCTGGAAGTAGGTAAATCCGGCGTGGTACGGCAGCTGGCGCGGTGCCACCGGCAGCGGTACCAGCGGCACGCCCGGCAGCTGCAGGCTGATGAGGTCGCGGATTTTCTCCACCGAACCCACCTTGCACTGCTGGGTGAACTGCTTGCGCAGGTCGTCGGTGGGCATGTCCGCGCGCACCGCCAGGATGAACTCGGCCTGGCCCATGAGCTGGTTGTCCTGGATCGGCGCGACCGTCAGGCCGTACTGGCGCTGCTGCAGCTGGATCGCCACGGCGCGCGGCTCCAGCACCGTGCTCAGGGACTGACGCAACACCTGCATCAGCGGCGAAAAGGACGCTTCCGGCAGGTCGTGGTCGTAGCCCGGGTACTCGCTGGGCAGCCGGTTCTCGTCGGTGAAGGTCACCAGTTCGCCGCACAGTTCCAGCAGGGCCTCATAGAGACGCTCCGGATGCAGCTGACGCACCCGCGCCAGGTGCATGAAGCGCGGATGGGCCCGGTTGAGCATCTGCAGCAGCATGAAGTCGGACACGTCGGCGACGCCGCCCTGATTGGGCGACCCGACCCGTTCGGCGATGTTCTTTGCGCGTTCGCGCATCAGTCCCGCCATTTCGCCGACGAAGCGCTGCAGCTTGGGCGCTGCGCGCACGCTCAGCATGGTCGGCATGAAGCTGGGGTCCATCACCAGGCTGCCGTCCGGACGCTTCTCCAGGATGCGGCCGATGGCCAGCGCGGCGTAGGCACTGAGGTCCTCGCGCTCGAGCATCAGGCGCGGTTTGACCTTGGCCAGGTCGATGGCGTGACGGTCGCCGTCGATGGAATGCAGGTCGCGGATGTCCAGGGTCTCCGAGCGGAAACGCGCGGAGACGCCGGACTCGGGCCATTCCACTTCCGGCAGGCTGTCCGAGGTCAGCGGCAGGGCCAGGAAGACCACCTGGTTGGCCACCGAGGAATCGGTGATCTCCAGCGGCTCGGGCATGACGTCTTCCATCGGCAGATTGAAGCCGGTGCCGTCCGGGAACAGGCCGTTGGCCCGCACCAGGCCGATGCGCCCGAAGCTCAGGTATTCGTCGTTGAGCTGCAGGTCGCCGAAGCCGTACAGGTAGTCGGACACGGCAAAGGCACGGTCGGTGATCTGCTGCTCAAGGTATCGTTGCTGTTGCTGAAAGTGCTGCGGTTTGATGAACAGGCCATCGCTCCACACCACCCGGTTATGTGCCGACATACTTATTGATCCGCCTTCTGCATCATGACTTCGCGTTCGCGCAGGTTCACCAGGATGTGATAGCGCCCGCCCATGGGGTCGACCTTGACCACCTTCTTCCACTGGGATTCGTTGGGAAACGCGTAGAACGCGACCACGCCCAGGTAACGGGTGTCCGAGTCGACCTCGAACGATTCGATGTACTTGAACTGGCCCGGCACCATGGCGTAATCGCTGTGGTCGATGTAATTGGCGCCGAGCGCGTCTTCCAGGTCTTCGGAGATCTGGTCGAAATCCGCCGCCAGCATCATCGAGCTGTCTTCCATCTCGATGATCTTGAACATGATCGGCGCCGGCCGCATGGCGTCGTTGGGGTTCACGTCCGGCTCCGCCAGCATGGTCAGGTCGACGGTGGTCGGCTGCTCATCCGGCGTGCCGACCGGGGTGTCCGGATCCCACATCACCTGGGCCGACTTGGAAATGGCCTTGAAGGGCCCGGAGCAGCCGGCCAGGCCGAGCACCGCGCACAACAGGATCCACTGACCGATTCTCACAGCACGGACTCCCGCTGCAGCTTGCGCAGGTGGTGATCGTAGGCCTGCTCGAAGACTTCCTCGAACAGACGCTCGAAACCACGCTGACGACTGGAGCGCAGCTCCTGGTAATAGTGGGTGTACATGTCCCAGGCCCAGGCCGCTTCGTTCTCGCCCGGCTGCAGCGAACGGCGGTAGCCGTGGAACCGGTTGAGCAGGTTCTCCGGCGAGAAGGCGTGCAGGATGGCGTCGAGCGCCTCGCTGATCGCTGCCTGGGTCGCCTGCTGGTGATGGCGCAGGCCGGTCAGGCTCTCGGTTACCGCGGACGGCGCCGACAGGTGCACCGGGCTGCGCTCGGCGGCAAACAGGGTCTGCATGACGTCGTCGTAGCCCTGGCCCAGGCGCAGCGGGTTGTCCTCGATCGGCTGCAGGCGTGTGCGCAGCGCCTGGTGGCGGCTGTCTTCGCGTTGATGCAGGTCCAGCAGGCCTTCGATGGTGGCCTTGATGGTGCGACCGGCTTCTTCCAGGAAGCCCTGCATGGCGTCGCTGCTGTCAAAACGCATATCGCTGTCGAGCCCACGCATCAGCGGCGCGCCACTGATGTGCTTGCGGCTCTGTTCCGTGGCCTCGCCACGGCTGAGATCGCTGCGGTCGTCTTCCATGCGCCGCTTTCCTCCGTTGATCACGGGCAGGCGCAGGGCCCGTTCCCGTTCGTCCATGTAGGGATCGCTCGACTCCGCCTGGTTGCCGTACCAGTCCGGGTTGTCGTCGAGCAGTTCTTCGGTCTGGCGCCGCTCCCGCGCCTGCTGCTCCAGCTCACCAAAGCCGTCCATCGGGTCGCGCTGTTGGCGCTCGGTGGGGGCCGGATCCAGGTGGTCCAGCGGGTTGAGCTGCTCGGGCTTCTCCGCGTCGAAATCGACCTTTTCCAGCTCGCGCTCCTCGGCGTTGACCAGCATGGGGTCGTCCGGCGCTTCGTCGAGCGGAATGTCGTGCGGGCCGTCGCCTTCGATCAGGTCCACCTGCAGCATGTAGTTGCCCACCCGCAGCCGGTCGCCGTCCATCAGGCGCGCGCGGCGGCCGCGACCCACCGGCATGCTGCCGCTGTTGACGTAGGTGCGCCCGGAGCGGTCGATGACGCAGTAGTGGCCGTCGATCATGCGGATCTCGGTATGCCCGGGCAGGACGCCGGTGCGGTGTGGCGACAGGCGCCAGGTGTCACTGTCCGCCGAGCCGATGGAGCCGCCGCGTTCGCCGAAGTCGCAGCCGAGGTCGGAGCTGACGCCCACGTCCGCCGGATTGGAGATGCTCAGCCTGAGACGTGTCTTGGTTGCTGTTTCCATAAATCACCGCCGGATTTGAATGCGGACGGCCTGCTGCGGCTCGCCCGGTGTCGGGTTAACGAAAGTGGTCCAGCCCAGGCGGGCGTCGTTGCCCAGTTGCATGGGCTCGACGTCGTCGGAGCGGATCTCCAGCTCGAGATCAAAGGCCAGTTGCTCGCGCATGGTGAATTCCACCAGCTTGACCAGACTCTGGTGGTCCTGGCCGATGGGCAGGAAGTCCATAAAGCGTTCGCGGCTGAGTTCCTTGAGGCGCAGGATGAACTTGCCGCTGCGGTCGCGGATGCTGTCGCCCACCAGGGTTTCCTCACCCAGGCGGCCGTTGGCGCGACCCAGCTGGGTCTGTTGGTCGGCGGGAATGCTGACCTTGCGCAGCACCCAGGGCTCGATCTCCACTTCCGGCAGATCGAAGCAGTGGGCCACGATGCCGCTGACCACATCCGGTGAGCGGCTGCGCCCGGCCATGAGCCCGGCGTAGGACAGCATCTTCGACCAGTTGATCGGGGTGTCCCCGCGCAGGTCGCTGTCTCCCAGGCCCACCAGGGAAAAGACGTGTTCGGAGAAGGCATCGCTGGCGCCCGGCTGGAAGCGCACGTAATAGCGGTACTTGCGCCAGACCCGGTGGAACAGGGTCACCAGCCGGTGGTTGAAGAAATCCAGGAAGTAGCGCCGGATGCCCGACTGCTGGCCGTATTCCCAGGCCAGATCCTCCAGGTAATAGCCCGGCAGCGGCGACTGGGAGCCGTGCAGCCCGAGGAAGCTGACTTCCATCTGATAAGGCGCGTACTCGTGCTCCGGCAGGCCGGCGGACAGCACGTCGCTGCCCGGAAAACCCAGGCCCGCCGACGACGAGAAACGGATGCGCTCGTGCTGCGGCGCATCGTCGGTGGCCCGCTCCAGGTCGTCCCCGTGCAGGCGGTGGATCAGGTCCACCAGCTGGAAGAAATTGTAGCGGCGCGCGTTCCCGAGAACGGGCTGCAGGCCGGCTACATCAGGGGCTGCTGCCCGGTCCGCAACGTCCATGTGTACCGCTCCTGGTTCTCCGAATTCACCACGTCCAGCAGGTGAAAGGCGTTAATACTCGCGTAGAGGGCAAAAAAGTGACTGAGGACCGTGCCGAACAGGTACAGGTCCCCTTCCGAGGCAAACGACTGCTGATCCAGCGTCAGCGTCGACTGGATGCCCCGTACCGGCAGGCCGCGATACATGCGATCCACCGGCTGGGTTTCGATGTTCTGGATGCCCGCCAGCCGCTGCTGCGACACCCGCTCCGCCTGGCGGTCCACCAGGGCGCGGAAGTCGTAGACCCGCAGCACCGAGCGCAGGGCGTCCACATCCAGCAGCGACAGGTAGTTCAGCGACAGGTTGGACACCAGGGTCCACAGCAGGCTGCCGTCCAGGGTCGGCCGCAACGTCGGCGTGGGCCGGGTGATGTTGCGGAACGACGCGAACGCCGGCGTGCTCTGGGTCGCCTCGCAGATGTCGCCCACCGCCAGTTGCGCCGGCAGCTGCCGGTTGGTGCAGGTGACGGTGAGGGAGATGGCCTCGTGCTGGTTCAGGCACAGCTCCTCGTCGCCGCGGACGAACGAAATGTAGTGATCGAAGCCGTCGCCGCGCACGCTCTCGCGCACCCGGACCCGGTAATACAGGGCCGTGCGGTTGCGATCGCGCTCGATCTGGTGCTGAAAACTCTCGAACGCGCTATACAGACGGGGCTCGCCCCGCTCCCGGCCCACCGGGTTGTCGAGCCAGCCTTCCACTTGGTCCACGCTGAAAATCTCGTAGTGGGAGGCGAAGCGGCTCGACGGCTGCATGCGGTATTCGGTCTGCCGGCCGTTGAGGTCGATGGGCTCGGCTTCGTGGCTGAACAGGTTGATCGCCGGGGTGCAGTACAGCTGGAAGTTCTCGGAACGCACCTTGGCGTCCGGCGGCAGCGTCCGGTTGAATCGGAAGCGCAGCTTGAACTCGTCCACCTGGATGCCCGGCAGGTGCTTGTCCAGTCCGGTCAGGTCCATGAAGTGGAACGACTCGGGGAAACTCAGGTATTCCTGGATGATGCGGTACCCGGGATAGGCGTTCTTGGGGTACGGCAGCATCGCGTCTTCGGCGGCAAAACCCACCTGGCGCAGGCTGTCCTTCGGCAGGTGCAGCACCTTGCCGTCGATTTCCAGCTCGATGCCCTGCAGGCAGTGGTTCAGCCACAGGTACAGGGTCTGCGCGGTGAAGGTGTCGCCACCCAGATGGAAGCGCAGGCTGTCCATGCCCAGTTCCGACAGCGGCTGGTCGGTGTGCATCGCCATGGTCAGTTCCACGGCGGACACTTCCCGCGACAGTTCGGCGTGGGCATCAGCCAGCGTCATCGGGTACATGGCGATGTCGCGACAGGTGCGGAACCGGCACTGGGTCTGGCCACGGCGATCCCCCACCAGACCACTGCGCACTTCGGTGTGGCTGGGGATGATCTGGCGCTCGCTGATGGCGTGCAACAGCGGATCGAAGCGCATGATGGTGGCGCTGGGTACGGGACGCAGGTAGTTCGGCCAGAGCATGTTGAGCATCGAGTGCGTCAGCTCCGGGAACTCGTCCTCCACCTTTTCCCGCAGTTTACCGGTCAGGAACGCGAAGCCTTCCAGCAGGCGCTCGACGTCCGGATCGGTACTCTGTTCCGACAGGAAGCGGGTCAGCTGAGGATGGGCCTCGGCAAACTCGCGTCCCTGCAGGCGCAGGAAATTCAGTTCGTCTCGATAGAATCTGTTTAACTTCACGACTACACCACGCGGTAAAAGCGTTTGTCGTCCAACAGAAGGTCGATCGTGGCTCGCTCTTCGACATCGTCCACGCGCAGGTGGACGGTAACCTGGAAGCGCAGCTGCAGGGGATCGGAGTCATCGGGCAGCGTCTTCACGTCGACGCGCTTTACGCGCGGCTCGTAGTGCTCGATGCACTGCCGAATGGCGCTACGAATCCGGATGTTCAGGTCCTGGGTGCCGAGGGTGGCATCGTTGAAGTCCACCAGCCCGAGGGCCGGTGCACTGGCGCTGTTGCCCGGATGGGCGTTGAGCAGCCTGACAAGATGCCGTTTGATGGAGTCCACCACACCGGTGGTTTCGCCCATTGCGTTCCCTGCGGGCTGGGCAGCCTGGTCGAGTCGCTCGAACAGGCTGCCCCCTGTGGCCTGAACACCGTGGTCACCGGTGTCCCAGCTCACGACTTACTCCTTGTCGAGGCGTCCGACCAGAGACAGCTCGAAGTTGGCACCCATGTACTTGAAGTGCGGACGCACAGCCAGGGAAACCTGGTACCAGCCCGGATCGCCTTCGACGTCGGCCACGGTCACCTGGGCGGCGCGCAGCGGACGGCGGCTGCGAACTTCCGCCGGCGGGTTTTCCTGGTCGGCCACGTACTGCTTGATCCAGGTGTTCAGTTCGCGTTCCAGATCCTGACGCTCCTTCCAGGAACCGATCTGCTCGCGCTGCAGCACCTTGATGTAGTGGGCCAGGCGGTTGACGATCATCATGTACGGCAGCTGGGTGCCCAACTTGTAGTTGGTCTCGGCTTCCTTGCCTTCCTTGGTGTTCGGGAACACCTTGGGCTTCTGCACGGAGTTGGCCGAGAAGAAGGCGGCGTTGTCGCTGCCCTTGCGCATGGTCAGGGCGATGAATCCCTGGTCCGCCAGCTCGTATTCACGACGGTCGGTGACCAGCACTTCGGTCGGGATCTTGGCTTCCAGCTGACCGAAGGACTCGTACAGGTGCACCGGCAGGTCTTCCACGGCACCGCCGCTCTGCGGACCGATGATGTTCGGGCACCAGCGGTACTTGGCGAAGCTGTCGGTCAGGCGGGTGGCCATCAGGTAGGCGGTGTTGCCCCACAGGTAGTGCTCGTGGTCGCCGCTGACGTCCTCGGTGTAGTTGAAGCTGCGGATCGGGTTTTCTTCCGGGTCGTACGGCGTACGCAGCAGGAAGCGCGGCGCGGTCAGGCCCAGGTAGCGGGCGTCTTCGGACTCACGCAGCGAACGCCACTTGGCGTAGCGCGGGCCTTCGAACACGTCGGCCAGTTCCTTGATGGCCGGCAATTCCTGGAAGCTGTCGACACCAAAGAAGGTCGGCGCGACGGAGGACAGGAACGGCGCGTGGGCCATGGCACCGACGGAGGACACGAACTGCAGCAGTTTCATGTCCGGCGAGGACGGCGTGAAGGCGTAGTTGCCGACGATGGCGCCAACCGGCTCGCCGCCGAACTGGCCGTAGCCGGTGGCGTAGATGTGCTTGTAGAAACCGGTCTGGGTAACGTCCGGCGCGAACTCGAAGTCTTCCAGCAGTTCCGCTTTGGTGGCGTGCAGGATATCGACCTTGATGTTCTCGCGGAAATCGGTGCGGTCGACCATCAGTTTCAGGCCGCGCCAGGAGGATTCCAGCTCCTGCAGCTCGGGAGCGTGCAGGACTTCGTCCATCTGGGCGCTGATCTTGCGGTCGAGCTCGACCACCATCTGGTCAACCAGGGCCTTGTTGACCGGCTGGCCTTTTTCATCGCTTTTCAGCAGGTTGGCAATAAAGGTCGCCACGCCGCGACGGGCAACGTCGTAACCTTCGTCGGCCGGGGCCATACGACTGTTGGCCATTACCTGATCGAGGAGCGACCCCTCGGCGGATTCGGTCGTAGCGGACTGCTGTACAGCTGTGTCAGACATACCACATCCCTTCAGTACGTTTTGGGTCTTCAAACATAGGCGGTCCGGCCTGTCCGCATCCTGCGGTCAGCGATTGGAGGATTCAGCCCGGTCGCCGGTTCAATGGACGGTTGCTTGGTTCAGCCTTTCTCGGGCTCTTCTTCGCCGGTCGCCAGCTCCAGCTCGGCCAGCAGCTTCTCGCGCGCTTCGTCGCTGTCGAGCAGTTCCTGCAGCTTGGTGCGGAAAGACGGCACATTGCCCAGCGGACCCTTGAGGGCCATCAGCGCCTCACGCAGCTCGATCAGCTTGCGCAGCTCAGGCACCTGGCGGGCGATGCTATCGGGAGAAAAGTCAGAAAGACTGCCGATTTCGAGGTTGACCGGCAGGTCGTCGGCCTCATCGTCGAGGCGGTTGGATACCGACGTGGACAGCTTCAGGCCAGCTTCTTTCATCACTGACTGGAAGTTGTTCTTGTCGACAGAAATGCTCTTGCGTTCTTCGAGCGAGGATTCTTCGGGGTGTCCCTTGAAGTCACCGACGACGAACATCTTCAGCGGCAATTCCATTTCTGCCTGCTGATCACCGGTGGCGGGGATATACTTAATGTTAATGCGCTCTTTAGGCGCGACGGAACCTTCCTTAGCCATAACGACTCCCTAACTCCGTTGGCGTGGTACTCTCCTTTAAGCGCGCCTTCCAGGCACGCTGTACGGACGAGACTCTACACATCGTCACGTTTCCCCCGCAAGCAAAAAATCGCCACTTTTTGTACGAATTGTGTACGACGGGCAACTTATTGCCAGCGGAGGCTGCCTAAAATTACAAGAAATCAAGGTTTTGGCAATGTATACGTAGTTACCGTATGACCACAAAGTCTTACGCTAACGGCGTTTTTTTGGCGTCCAGGCCCAGATCATCTCAATCTCGATCGGTTCCTTGCCCTCGGCATCGTGCAGGGTCACCTGGATCGGTGCCTCGCCTTTCTCCTCCGTCTTCATCCGCTGTTGCTGCTCCGGCGTGATCCGGGCTTCGACACGCATATCGCCGCTGGCGCGCTTGGTGTACTCGGCGCGCACGGTCTTGATGACGGGCACCTTGTCGTCCGGCACGTTGAGACCGACCAGGAAGCCGGTGGCGGATTCCGCCAGCAGCAGGGAGGCCACGGCGTGCACGCCGCCGATGTGATTCTGCACCCGGCGCTTGTTGGCCAGGCTGATCACGCAACGGCTGTCGTCCAGCGTCTCGATGCGGATACCGGTGGTGCCGGTGAAGGGAACCGCCTTGCCAAAGAAAAGCGACAGGGCCCGGGGACGGGCAAAGTCCGGCAGACGATTGATGCGGCTGACGATGCCGTGCAGTTTGTTATTTGCTTTCATAATTTTTCTCCGGTGTCTGAATGCGCCTCTCCGGGCGCGCCGGGCAAGCGTAGCCGATCCCGGCGGCGCTGGAAACGGCCGGCCCGTGCGGACTGTGACGCGCGTATACGGCAAGGCTATACTCAGCCGGTGAAGACACCCACGACGGCAGTGATCCGTCACGGAGGAAAGGAAGACCATGAGTGACCTGAAAGCGACCTTCGAGGAAGCGGTGAACTACGTCCAGACGGGCGAAGGCAACGCCAATCCCTCCAATGAACTGAAACTGGAGTTCTACGCGCTCTATAAACAGGCCACCCAGGGCGACGTCTCCGGCAAGAAGCCGGGCATGCTCGACGTGGTGGGACGGGCCAAGTACAACGCCTGGGCCGAGCTCAAGGGCCTGTCCCAGGAGGACGCGATGCAGAAGTATATCGACCGGGTCAACGCCATGCGCAATGACTGACGCCTGCCGCGCGCCCTGCCCTCGGGCGCGCTTCGATTTTTACCCGAACCGACACGTGCCTCTTTCAACTCTTTGTCATAGAATGCCCGCACCCTAACAACAACAAGATCGACGGATACCGAGTTCCCATGAGTATGACCGAAGCGCTGGACCAGAGTCAGTCCGGCCTGTTTTCGCGCGTTCATCGCGCCATCCAGAACCATCAGTTGAACCAGCGCACCGGGCAGACCTACCTGCACTGGATCAGCCGCTATGTCATGTTCCACGACCTGCGCGACCCGGCCGACCTGGGCGACAGCGAACGCCAGGCGTTTCTGGGGCACCTGCAGGATAAGCTGCGCCTGTCCCGCGCCCGACTCAATCAGGCCCGTCAGGCCCTGAAGTTTTTCTACGAGGAAGTGATCGGCCAGAGCGACGCCAGTCTCCCGTCCGGCGCCTGAAGGGCTCAGCGCCCCTGGACGCGGGTGTTGAGGGCGTCGTAGCTGCGGTTCTGCGGCGGACGGATCACGTAGTTGCTGCCCCGGGTCTGCCCCGGAATCTCCTTGGGGGTGCTGAAGCGGATCTCAGCCGGGATTTCGTAGCGCCCCAGATCCGTGCGCTCATCCCGGGGCTGTAACGCCAGCGGGTCCAGGTAGTAGTCGTCCTCCGGCGACGCGGACGCGCTTGACGGCCCGGCCGCCGGCGCCGCAAGCCCGCCCTCGATGGCCGTATCGGCCAGACCGGCGGCGTCCAGCGACTCGAACGGAATGGTCTGCATCGTGGTGCGCGCGTTGGTATCCAGCGGGGTGTCCTGCGCGTGCGCTCCCAACGCAGCGGCCAGCAGCCCGGCCATCGCCCCGACGCTCTTGCTGTATTGCCTCCACTGGCCCTTCATAGCCTGTTCCCTGGACGAATTGCGATGGCCGCCTCGGCGCCCGATGCAGCGCCCTAACACGACCCGACCTGTTCAGTTTATCGCCACTTAAAGCAGCCTGTTTAACCAACCCGCAGAATTGTGACGGTATTCAACTACACGGGGCCCGAACGGCCTTAACCCCGCCTTAACCTCGCCTTCGATAGAGTGCAGGTCGTCGACAAACCCATGCCGTCAGAGCGTGTTATCCACACACGCCAGTCATTGAGGAGAACAGCCATCGTGGTTCGGGCCCACTTCCACTCCCTGCTTGCCGGCGCGCTTGTGCTGACGCTGACCGGTTGCGCCATGACCGGCGACCAACCCGACTACCCGGAGCAGACCCAGACCCTGGTCGGGCAGGTGCCGGACTGGTCCACCGAGGTCGACGGCGAACCGGTCACCGCGCTCAATGACCTGATCCGGTCCGACGCACTCGATCAACTGATCCAGCAAGCCATCGACGCCAACCCCGGCCTGCAGCAGACCCTGCTGACCCTGCGTATCCGCGAGGCGGAACTGCGCCAGACCGGCGCCGACCGCTTCCCCGATGTGGAGGCCGGCTTTTCTGCCAGTGACGCCGAAGACAGCGACGACAGCTATACCGGCTCCGTATCCGTCAGTTGGGAAGCCGACCTCTGGCAGAAGATCGCCGACCGCACCGCCGCGGCCGGCAAGGATGTGGAGCAGCAGGCGGAACTCTACCGCTCGGCCCGGGACACGCTCGCCGCGGACGTGATGAGCAGCTGGCTGGAGCTGATCGCCCAGCACCACGCCATCGCCATCCAGCAGGAGCGCCTGACGACCCTGGAAAGCAACGAAACGCTGATCCTGCAGCGCTACCGCAACGGGCTGGGCACCCTGGAGGATCTCGACAGCGCGCGCAGCTCCACCGCCAGCGCCCGCGCCACCCTGGAAAGCGACCGCGAAACCCTGGCCCAACAGGAGC
The DNA here is from genome assembly GCF_011421605.1 of Marinobacter sp. JSM 1782161. NCBI lineage: Bacteria > Pseudomonadati > Pseudomonadota > Gammaproteobacteria > Pseudomonadales > Marinobacteraceae > Marinobacter > Marinobacter sp. JSM 1782161. The sequence continues at coordinate 85,958 of NZ_WSSA01000007.1, read as the reverse complement.
GCGCCCTGAAAACCCTGCTGGGCGAGGTCCCCGCCACTGGCAGCAACGTGCCCGGCGACTACCCGGCGGTGCTCACGCCCCTGGCGGACCTGCCGGCCCAGACGCTGCAACGCCGGCCGGACCTGGTGGCCGCCTACCGCGCCATCGAAGCGGCCGACTACCGCACCAGCGCCGCCTACAAGGACCTGCTGCCCAGCATCAACCTGCAGGCCGCCCTGGAAGACGTAGCCGACTCGCCTTCCCAGGCACTGCTGACCGACCCTGCCTGGAGCCTGCTGGGCCAGTTGACCGCACCGCTGTTCCAGGGCGGTGAGCTGCGCGCCGCCGCCGACGCCGCCGAACTGGAAACGGCGCAGACCTACCAGGCCTACCGCGAAACCCTGCTGGACGCCGTCGGTGAAGTGGAAGACGCCCTCGGCCTGGAGCGATCCCTGAGCATCCGCCAGACACACATTGCCGAAGCCCTGGCGCGGCAGCAGAGCACGCTGGAGCAATACCAGGCGAGCTACCGCTCGGGCCTGGTGGACATCCTCGACCTGCTGTCGGTGCAGCAGGAAACCTACGACCTCAAAGAACAGCTCGACGACCTGATTTATCAACGCCTGGCCAACCGGATTGATCTGGGACTGGCACTTGGACTGGGAGTGAAGTCATGAAACGAAAACTGATCCGCAGCCTGCCCCTGACCGGCGCCATCGTGCTGGTGGTCGCGGTGGTGTTCTATATCCAGGAACAGGCCCAGGCTTTCAACCAGCGCCCCTTCACCAAGCCGGAAACACCGGTCCAGCGCACGACCGTGTCGGTGGTCACCGCGCAGACCGGCACCTACGCCGCGCGCGTTGACGCCTACGGCGAAGCTGCCGCCCACTACGAGCTGACGCTCAGTGCCCAGGTGTCCGGACAGATCGTCACCCTGACCGACGGCTTCGAAGCCGGCAACCGCGTGGCCCAGGGCGATCTGCTGGCGAGCGTGGAGGACAGCAGCTATCGCGAATCGCTGGCCACCGCACAGAACACCCTGGCCAGCGCCAGGGTCAGCCTGCTGGAGGAAGAACGTCAGGGGGAACAGGCGAAGATGGAATGGCAGTCGTCGGGCCTGTCCGGCGAGCCGGATTCCCCGCTGGTGCTGCGGGCGCCCCAGCTGACGTCCGCCCGCGCCGCCGTTACCGAAGCCCAGGCGGCGGTGGATGCCGCCCGCTACAACCTGGACCAGACCCACATCAAAGCGCCGTTCGACGCCCTGATCACCGCCCGCAGTGTGGCGCCGGGCAGCTACGTGCAATCCGGTACCGAGCTGGCCACCCTGGTCAGCACCGACCGGCTGGAGATCAGCGTCAGCCTGTCCGCCGAGGAATGGTCGCAACTCCCCGAACTGTCTGTCCTCACCAGCGGCCACTGGCCGGTCACCCTGACCCACACCGAAAGCGGCCAGCACTGGACCGGCCACGTCATCCGCGCCCGCCAGCACCTGGACAGCACCAGCCGCCAGCGCTCCCTGGTGATCGCCGTGGACGCGCCCTTCGACCAGTCCCCCGCCCTGTTGCCGGGCACCTTCGTGCAGGCGTCCCTGGCCGGCAGGGACGTGGACGGCCTGTGGAAACTGCCCTCGACCGCCCTCAGCCAGAGCGGCGAGATCTGGTACGTCACCGCCGACAACACCCTGGCCCGCTTCGCCGCCGACCCGGTGTTCGCCAGCGACGGCTCGATCTACATCGCGCCCCCGGCGGAACTGGACGGCAAGGCCGAGCAGGTGGTGCGCCAGCCGCTGAGCAGTTATATGGAAGGCATGGCCGTGCAGCCGGTCGAGGAGCAGGGCAATGTCTGAACCGTCCCTGGAGCGGGGGATCATCCCCTGGTTTGCACGCAACCCGGTCGCCGCCAACCTGCTGATGGTGCTGGTGATTGCCCTGGGCGCCATTGCCCTGGGTTCGCTGCAGAAGGAAGCCTTTCCCAGCATGGAGCCGGACAGTCTCACCATTTCGGTGACCTACGACAGCGGCTCGGCCAAGCAGTCGGAAGAGGGTCTCGCCATCAAGATCGAGGACGCCCTCGAGGGCGTGACCGGCATCGACTCGATCACCAGCTCCTCCACCACCAGCGGCACCACCGTCACCGTGGAGAAAACCTCCGACTACGATCTGGACACCCTGCTGCGGGACGTCAAAACCCAGGTGGACGCCATCTCCAACTTCCCGGCCGACGCCGATAACCCGGTGATCAGCAAAGGCGAGCGTGAAGAACACTCGCTGTGGATCCAGCTCTACGGCGACGCCGGCCGACGCACCCTGCAGCAGCTGGCGGACAACCTGAAAACCGACCTGCTGGCCCACGACAACGTCAGTCGCGTGTCCATTTCCGGCTGGCTGGACCCGATGATGGCCATCGAGATCGACGAAGGCCGGCTGCAAGCCTACGGCCTGACCCTGTCGGACGTGGAAGACGCGGTCAACGCCGGCTCCAGCAGCGCCATGACCGCGGTCCTGCGGGACGAGAACCTGTACCTGCAGCTCAAGGCCTCGGAACAGGCCTACCTGAAGGAAGACTTTGCCAATATTCCGCTGATCACCACCGCCAGCGGCGATCGCATCCGGCTTGGCGACGTGGCGCAGATCCGCGACACCTTCGACGACACCACCTCCACCCTGTCGCGCTTCGACGGCAAGGACAGCATCGCGCTGCAGATCGTCACCACCGGTACCGACGATATTTCCGACTCGGTCAACGGCGCCCGGGAAGTGGTCCAGCAATGGCGTGACGACGGCAAGCTGCCGGAAACCGTTCAACTGGCGACCTGGTACGACCGCAGCACCTCCATCAACGAGCGCCTGCAACTGCTGATCGACAACGCCCTGTTCGGCATCCTGCTGGTGTTTGCCCTGCTGGCGCTGTTCCTGAACCTGCGGGTGGCGTTCTGGGTGGCCATGGGTCTGCCCTTCGTGTTCTTCGGCACCCTCTACTTCATGGGCGAACCCTTCCTGGGGCTGACGCTCAACGAATTCACCACGTTCGGCTTCATCATGGCGCTGGGGATCGTGGTGGACGACGCCGTGGTGGTCGGGGAAAGCGTCTACGCCGTGCGCCGGGCCGAGGGCGACACCCTGCGCAACACCGTACGCGGCACCATGCGGGTGGCCGTCCCCACCCTGTTCGGCGTCTTTACCACGGTGGTGGCTTTCTTCGCCCTGTCCCAGATCGAGGGTGGCCTGGGCAAGCTCTACGCCCAGTTTGCCGCCGTGGTCAGCCTGTGCCTGGTGCTGTCGATCATCGAATCCAAGCTGATCCTGCCGGCGCACCTGGCTCACCTGAAGACCCGTACGACGGCGTCCCGCAACCCCGTCGGCCAGCTCTGGGGCCGTATCCAGGGCCTGGCCTCCGGCGCGATGGAAACGTTCACCGAACGGGCCTATCGCCCGCTGATCAGACTGGCGCTGAACTTCCGCTACACCGTGGTGGTGCTGTTCATGGCGGTACTGATCCTGGTGCTGGCCATGCCCTTTGACGGCACCATCCGCATGAGCTTCTTCCCGGACATCGCCGGCGATACCGCGCGCGCCAACATCACACTGCAGAACGATGCCAGCTACGGCCTGACCCACAAAGCCCTGACGCACCTGGAGGATAGCGCACGCCAGGCCGACCGCGACCTGCGCCACAACGAGGGCGACAGCGCCATCGAGCACCTGCAGGTGACCTCGTCGGCCGACCAGTCAGGCACGGTTACCGTGAAGCTGGTGGACGATTCCCCCTTCAACCTCGATCAATTCGTGCGGGAATGGACCACGCTGGCGGGCAATCCGGAGGGCACCCGCACCCTGAGCATCCAGAGTCGTCGCGAAGGCGTCGACGCCCTGCGTGTGGAGCTGCGCGCCAACGACGACAGCCTGCTGACCGGCGCCGGCGAACTGTTCCGCAGCAAGCTGGAAGCCATTCCCGCGGTGAGCGGCATCGAAGACAACCTGCAGCCGGGCCAGCCCCAGCTGCACCTGGCCCTCACGCCCCAAGGGGAAGCGCTGGGCATGACCACCGACGACCTGGCCGAGCAGGTCATGCAGGGTTTCAACGGCCAGGTGGTGCAGCGCTATCAGCGCAACAACGACGAGATCGAGGTGAAGGTGCGCTTCCCCGAGGCCGACCGTCAGTCCATCGTGGACGTGATGCAGTCCAATGTCCGGGCACCGGACGGCACGGTGCTGGCCCTGTCCTCGGTGGCCACGGCAAGTCTGGGCTATACCCGCGACACCATCACCCGCATCGACAACAAGCGCGCGGTCTACATTTCCAGCGATGTGAACAAGGACGCCATGTCCTCCACCGAGCTGGTCTCCCTGCTGCAGCGGGACGTGGTGCCCGAGGTGCAGAGCGCCTTCCCGGGAGTCGATGTGCATTTCGCCGGCGAGGCGGAGCAGCAGCAGGAAACCCAGTCCTCCATGACGCAGGTGTTCCTGATCGCCATGCTGGTGATCTACATGCTGCTGGCCATTCCGCTGAAGTCGTACGTGCAGCCGCTGCTGATCATGACGGCGATTCCCTTCGGCATCGTCGGCGCCCTGCTGGGCCACTGGCTCAACGACCTGTCCCTGGGCATCCTGTCGCTCAACGGCATCATCGCCCTCAGCGGGGTGGTGGTGAACGACAGCCTGCTGCTGGTCTCGCGTTACAATGATCTGCGCCGGGGCGGCATGGACCGCAAGCAGGCGATCGTGGAGTCGGCCACCAGCCGGATGCGCGCGGTCATCCTGACGTCCGCCACCACCTTCGCCGGCCTCTATCCGCTGCTCGGCGAGACCTCGCACCAGGCCCAGTTCCTGATTCCGGCTGCAGTCTCGCTGGCATACGGTATCCTGTTCGCAACCGTGATCACCCTGATCCTGATCCCGGTGCTGCTGCGCATCCAGACCGACCTTGAAGAACGCTTCAAGCGCTGGTTCCGGATCCAGCCGCACACCGACGAGGCCACGACCTGATGCTGAACGTGCTACTGGTAGAGGACGACCGGGACCTGGCGATGACCATTGTCCAGTACCTGGACATCCAGCAGATCCGCTGCGACCACGCCAGCAATGGCGCCAGCGGCCTGCAGTTGATCCGTGACAACCGCTACGACGTGATCCTGCTGGACCTGAACCTGCCGCGCCTGGACGGCCTGAGCGTGTGCCGGGAAGTGCGCCGGGCCGGCGACGACACCAGCATCCTCATGCTTACCGCCCGGGACCAGCTGGCGGACAAGGTCGAGGGCTTCGAGTCCGGCACCGACGACTACCTGGTCAAACCGTTCGAACTGCAGGAGATGCTGGTGCGCATCCGCGCCCTGGCCCACCGCCGCAGTGGCCAGGTCCAGCGGTTGGGCTGCGCCGGGCTGGACATGGACCTGTCCGCCCAGAGTGCCACTCGCGACGGGCAGTCGCTGAAGCTCTCCCCCACCGGCTGGCGCCTGCTGGAAACCCTGCTGCGCGCCTCGCCGGCGATTGTCAGCCGTCGGGCGCTGGAGGAGGCCGTCTGGGGCGACGAGCCGCCGGACAGCAACAGCCTCAAGGTCCATATGCATCACCTGCGCAAGATCGTCGATCAGGGCTTCGGGCGTCCACTGATCCACACCGTCCCCGGCCGTGGTTTCGTTCTGAAGGAGGACGGCGATGATTCGGCAGATCCGGCTTAAGTGGCAGCTCGCCGCCATTTTCCTGGGCCTGGGTGCCCTGCTGGTGGGCGGCTACTCCCTGCTAGCGGCCCATTACTTCATGCTGGGCATGGACAGCACTATGGTCGGCGCCCTGGAGCGCGCGGTAGAACGCTACGAAGACCAGCGGGCCGGCGGCACGGTCCAGCCGGACGTGGGCCCGTTTACGGTGACCTCGTCCTGGCAGGAACAACCGGAAGCGGTACGCCGTGCGCTACCCCAGCCGCCCCATGGGCCCGCCACCCTGGCCAAACAGCATACCGAGGGCCAGGACGGTCATCGTGGCCGGCTCTATTTCGCCATGCGTTTCCAGTCGGACGGAGGCGACCTGTTTATCAGCCACGCGATTTCCCGCAAGCAGGTCTCGGATCTGGTGGAAGACACCATCCACAACAATCTCAACGCACTGTTGATCATCAGCATCGGCTCCGCGCTGGCGCTGGCCGCGGTGATCTGGCTGGTCATGCGCCGGGTCGCCAAACCGGTGGCGCGGCTGGGCGAATGGGCCCACGGCCTTGAGACCGGCAACCTGCGCGATCCCCTGCCCGACTTCCGCTATCCCGAACTCAACGAGCTGGCGGGACTGGTCCGCTCCAGCCTGTCATCCCTGGAAAACAGCCTGGAGCGGGAGCATCGTTTCCTGCGCCACACCAGCCACGAGCTGCGCACGCCGATCAGCGTGATCCGCAACAACGTCGAGCTGATTCGCTCGCTGCCACCGGAGCAGGCCGCGGCGGCGGACAGCATCCTGGCGTCCATCATCGACCGGGTGGACCGCGCCAGCCTGACCATGAAGCATTTGACCGAGACCCTGCTGTGGCTGAGCCGGGAGGAGCCGGACAACCTGCCGACACGCAGCGTCGCCCTGGATCACCTGATCCAGGAGCTGGTCAGCGAGCACCGTTACCTGCTGCGGGACAAGGACGTGACCCTGGACGTGCAGACCGATCCGGCCACGGTGGCGCTGCCGGACGTGGCGGCCCGGGTGGTCATCGGCAACCTGATCCGCAACGCCTTCCAGCACACCTGGGCGGGCGAGGTCAGCATCCGCCAGCACGGGCACACCGTGCACATCGACAACCACCAGGCCAGTGACGAGGAGGCCAACGACGACCTGGGCTTCGGTCTGGGGCTGCAACTGACCGCTCAGCTCACCGAACGCCTGGGCTGGACCTATCGCAACGACCCGGCTCCCGGCGGCCACCGGGTGATCCTGGAGGTCACCGACGCCGGAAGCGCCCGCGCCTGATCTGGTAGACTGGAGCCTGTTTTCAACGGCTCCGGTCGACAACGCTCGGGATACGAAAGGGTATGCGCGCAAAACTGATCACCCGCGAGGGCTTCAACGCCCTGCAGAAGGAACTGGACTACCTGTGGCGGGAACACCGCCCGGAGATCACCCGCAAGGTGCAGTGGGCCGCCAGCCTGGGGGATCGCAGCGAGAACGCCGACTACCAGTACAACAAGAAACTGCTGCGCGAGATCGACCGGCGCGTGCGCTACCTGCGCCGGGCCCTGTCGGACCTGAAAGTGGTGGACTACGCCCCGGAACAGGAAGGCCGCGTGTTCTTCGGCGCCTGGGTTACGGTCGAAAGCGAGGATGGCGACACCCGCCGCTTCCGCATCGTCGGCTACGACGAGATTTTCGACCGCAAGGACTACATCTCCATCGACACGCCCATGGCCCGCGCCCTGCTCAAGAAGGAAGTGGACGACGAGGCCGAAGTGCACACGCCCAACGGCACGGCCTACTGGGTGATTACGGCGATAGAGTATGTGCAGGATACGGAGTGACTGAAAGGCCTTACATCGCAAGGCTTCCCATCTCTGGCAATACCAGCTTTTGAGCTGCCGCCAGGCTGCATGGCGCCTCCGCCTGCAACGACCTCGTCAAACCTTTTCCCTGGACATAAAAAAACCCCGCAAAAGGCGGGGTTAAGGCTAGCGCTGTGCTGGAGGGAACAATACCGTCAGCGGAGCGTTCCGCGTCCGGTATTGCTTACTCGACAGTTTCTAGTTTACACAGCCGGGGTTACACCCAAGTGGCCGGGCAATTACGCTTTGTTAAGCGCCGTTCGGGAACTTTTGCGCGTTTTAGGTTGAGCACTCTAGTAGGCCAACATAGAGTCCTGCGACATAATGGGATTCTCAGCTTTCAGCCCATACGGGAACACGAGGTGTATTGAATGAACAGCAAGAAGCTTTTGGACACAGCCCTGAACGGACTTGATGCGGTGGGCTACCAACTCGACCGTTTCGGCGTCACCAGCAAGGTGAACCGCCACACCCTGATTGCCCTGGCCATGGCCGAGCAGAAGCATCTGGAAGGGGAATGGGACAGCCTGCAGGCCCGCTACGGCTCACAGTTCCGGCGCGTCGAGCACCTGATCAACCGGGTCCGTGGTCGGGCGCAGGCCTGATAACATTCAGGCGTAAACAGGAACCAATCAGAGGCTCCTTACGTCTGGCGCAGGTGCGCGTCGTCGTCCTGCGCCGACGCGGCTTCCGGCTCTTTCTCCTCGCTGTCCGCCGACGTCACGGCCTGCTCCTGGGCCCGCAGCGCCTTGCGCTTGATGGGGCGATACAGCGGCAGGAAAACGTTCACGGACAGGCCGGGAAATTCCTCCTCGTCCGGGCGCCGGTCCTTCAGTTCGATACGGCCCTGATGGATCTCGGTAACCGCACTGACCAGGCTCAGCCCCAAACCGTTGCCCGGTAATGATCGGCTCTTGCCGACCCGGTAAAAGCGCTGGAAGACGTTGTCTTTCTCGCTGTCGGGGATGCCGATACCGCTGTCCGCCACTTCCAGCACCGCATCGCCGTCCTGAATATCCACCGCCACCCGGATGTCCCCGGATTCCGGCGTGTACTTGATGGCGTTGTCGATCAGGTTGGAGACCATCTGGAACAGCAGGTCGCGATCGCCCTCGATCTTCACGTCCTCGCGGATCGCCTGCTCGAAGGTCTGCTCCTTGTCTTCCGCCACCGCTTCATAGAGCTCGCAGGCGTCCGCCACCAGTTCACCAAGAGTGATCACCGTCTTGTCGGCCGCGTTACCCCGGGTTTCCAGACGGGCAATGCGCAGCAGGGCGTTGAAGGTCGCGAGCAGCTGATCTGCCTCGGTCACGGCCTTGGCCGCCTGGTCACGGGCCTCGTCGTTGTCCACCGCCAGCAGCGTGGTCTCCAGCTGGTTGCGCAGGCGCGTCAGGGGCGTGCGCAGATCGTGGGCGATGCTGTCGGAGACGTGGCGGATGCCTTCCATCAGGTAGACGATGCGGTCGAGCATCTGGTTGAGGTTCTCGGCCAGTTGGTCGAAATCGTCGCTGGTGCCGCGGGTGGGGATCCGCAGGGACAGATGGCCGTTCATGATGCGCCGGGAAATGGCGTTGATGACTTCAATGCGCTTGGTGGTGCTGCGGCTCATCATGAAGCCGCCCAGCAGGGCCAGCGCCAGGGTGATGCCCATGCCCCAGTTGATGGCGCGTTCGATCAGGCGCTTGAGGGTGGTCAGCTCCTGGACGTCGCGGCCCACCAGCAGGCGCAGGCCGCCCTGGACCTCGAACACCCGCGCCCGGGCCAGGCGCTCGGAGCCTTCCCAGCCGACGGCATCGTCGAGCGTGAAGTTGATCCAGCCGTTCTGGATCTGGGCTTCTTCCGGCCAGTGACTGAGGTTGCCGGCCAGCTTGAGGTAGTCGTCGGTGGCCAGCAGATAGAGGGACTTGGCGTTCGGGTCCCGGGAGACCCGCTCGCGAATGATGGTAATCAGGCCGTTGATGCCACGCCCCCGGTACTGCTCGGCGAGACCGGCGATTTCCGCCTCGATGGTTTCATCCGTCTGTTCGGTCATGAAACCGGCGGTTCGCCAGTAGATAAACGCCAGCAACAGGAAAACCGAGGTGGCAAAAACCACCATGTAGAGCAGTGCCAGCTGAAACGTGGAGGTTTTAAGCTGACTAAGTATCTTCACGCAACATGTATCCCGCGCCCCGAACCGTCTGCAGCAGCGGCGTATCGAATTCCTTGTCGATCTTTGCGCGCAGGCGGCTGATGTGCACATCGATCACGTTGGTCTGTGGATCGAAGTGGTAGTCCCACACCTTCTCCAGCAGCATCGTCCGGGTGACGACCTGCCCCGCATTACGCATCAGGTACTCCAGTAGCCGGAATTCCCGCGGCTGCACGTCGATGTTCTGGCCGGAGCGTTTGACCGTTCGCGCCAGCAGATCCATTTCCAGGTCCGCCACGCGCAGCACCGTCTCGGCTTCCGGCGACTGGCGGTTACGACGCACCAGGGCGTCGATCCGGGCCAGCAGTTCGGTGAACGAGAACGGCTTGGTCAGGTAATCGTCGCCGCCGCCGCGCAGACCTTCCACGCGGTCGTCCACGTCGCCCAGGGCGCTGAGGATCAGCACCGGCACGCTGTTTCCGGTGGCCCGCACGGTCTTGATGATGTTCAGACCGTCCATTCCCGGCAGCATGCGATCGACGATCATGATGTCGTAATCTTCGCTGGCCGCCAGCATGAGTCCATCCTTGCCATCGGCGGCGTGATCGACAACGAAGTCGGACTCCTTGAGTCCCTTGACCAGATAGGTTGCTACATCGTGATCGTCTTCAATTACCAGCGCTCTCACCGGTCAGGCCTCCCGCTATGCGTGAATGGATTGGCTACAGAGTACGAACCGCTACATTAAACAGCCAGTTAACATCTTGTAAGAGGGTGTCGCAATTGGCGACGGTCAGCTCATGGCGACGCTCTCAGCCACCCCAAGGTGTCCGGGGTGTCCCGGCTGGGGTGGTATTCGGCGCTCACCCAGCCACTGTACCCCATTTCGTCCAATGCTTTGAAAATAAAATCAAAGTTGATTTCCCCGGTGCCCGGTTCGTGGCGTCCGGGATTGTCAGCGAACTGGACGTGGCCCACCTGCGGTAAATACTGACGCAGGGAGCGCACCAGATCCCCGGACATGATCTGCATATGATACAGATCATACTGCAAAGCGACGTTGGGCTCGCCGGTTTCCGCCAGCACCGCCAGGGTTTTCCTGGCCGTGTCGAGGAAGAATCCCGGCATGTCTACGGTCGAGTTGATCGCCTCCGCCAACAGCGTGATGCCGTCCGGAGCCAGCCGTTGCGCCGCCCAGCGCAGGTTGTCCACAAGCGTCTGGCGGGCTTTGTCGTCGGCCAGGCCGTCGGGTCGGATGCCCGCGAGGCAATTGAGCTGTTGGCACTCCAGGGCCCGGGCGTACTCAAGGGCCTGGTCCACACCCTCGCGGAATTCGTTGATCCGGTCCGGCAGGCAGGCGATGCCGCGTTCGCCGCCATCCCAGTCCCCGGGCGGCAGGTTGAACAGCACCTGGGTCAGGCGGTGGTCGTCGAGTCGCTGGCGCAATTCGGCGGCCGGCCAGGGATAGGGAAACAGGTATTCAACGCCCGTGAAGCCATTCGCCGCAGCCGCGGCGAAACGATCCAGGAACGGGTACTCGGGGTACAGCAGGGTCAGGTTGGCGGCAAAGCGCGGCATGATGTTACTCCCGGTTGGCCTGGGCCCGCGGCGGCAGGTCGGCGGCGGTCATCCGGACGCCGTTGAGGTGTTCCAGGGCCAGCAGCAGGCCGCTGTGGTCCGCTTCTCCCTGGCCGTTGGCCAGAAGCGCCTGGTACTCGTCGTGGGTACGCTGGGCCAGGGGCAGCGTCAGCCCCTCGGCGCGGGCCTCATCGAGGATCATGCGCATGTCCTTGAGCTGGATCCGGGACGGCGCACCGGGTTCGAACCGGCGATCGATCATGCGCTGGCCATGCAGCTCCAGGATGCGGCTGCCGGCAAATCCGCCCATCAGCGCCTCGCGCACGGCTGCAGGGTCGGCGCCGCCCCGGGCCGCCAGAAGCAGGGCCTCGGACACGGCGCCGATGGTGATGCCGACGATGGCCTGGTTGGCAAGCTTGGCCAGTTGGCCGCTGCCGGCCGGGCCGATGTGGGTCACCTTGCCCAGGCTCTCCAGTACCGCACGGACGCGATCGAGCACGGCGCCTTCGCCCCCCGCCATGATGCTGAGCGTGGCGGATTCGGCCCCGACGGTGCCACCGGAGACGGGAGCATCCAGGTATCCGGCGCCGGCAGCGGCGCAACGGGCCGCGTGCTCGCGGGCCAGTGAGGGCGGTACGGAGCTCATATCGATCACGACCGCATCCGGCCGCAGCGCGTCGATCACGCCCTGCTCCACCAGCACGGCGTCCACCGCCGGGCCGCTCTCCAGCATGGTGATCACCACGTCGGCATCGGCCACGGCGCTCGCCGCTGTCGACGCCACCTCGGCGCGCGCGGCAAACGGCTCGCACTTGCTCGCGGTGCGGTTCCACAGGGTCATGGGGAAGCCGGCCTGGAGCAGGTTCTCCACCATCGGAGCCCCCATCAGGCCAACCCCCAGGAAGGCGATATGCGGTTGATTCATAACATCTTGCCGTCACGGATCGAATGGATAACCGGGATCATAGCGGATTCCGGACCATGCTGTGGAGTCGGCCGCCCCTGCCGGAGCCGGAAAACAAAAACGCCACTGACCTTTCGGGCAGTGGCGTTTCGATTAACCGCGGACAGGAATGCCGGATCAGGCGGGCTCGGGCTCGCCCATCTGCATGCGGATCTTCTTCATGGCGTTCTTTTCGAGCTGGCGAATCCGCTCAGCCGATACGCCGTATTTGTCCGCCAGCTCGTGTAGCGTGGACTTGCTCTCGGTCAGCCAGCGTTCGCGCAGGATATCCTGGCTGCGCTCGTCCAGACCGGTCAGCGCGTTCATCAGGCGCGTGTTGGAGTCCTCAGTCCAGTCGGACTGCTCCAGCTGCTGGGCCGGATCACCGCGGCGATCCTCCAGATAATAGGCCGGTGCCTGGTAGGCGTGGTCGTCGTCATCGTCCATCGGACCGTCGAACGCCGTGTCCTGGGAGGCCAGACGACCTTCCATCTCGCGAACCACCTTGGGCTCCACGCCCAGATCGGCGGCCACCGCCTTGAGTTCGTCCTGATTCAACCACGCCAGACGCTTCTTCTGGCTACGCAGATTGAAGAACAGCTTGCGTTGCGCCTTGGTGGTGGCCACTTTCACGATGCGCCAGTTGCGCAGGATGAACTCGTGAATCTCGGCCTTGATCCAGTGCACGGCAAAAGACACCAGGCGAACGCCATACTCCGGGTTGAAGCGCTTGACCGCTTTCATCAGGCCAACGTTGCCTTCCTGGATCAGGTCGGACTGGGCCAGCCCGTAACCGGAATAACTGCGGGCAATGTGAACCACAAAGCGCAGATGAGACATGACCAGGCGACGGGCCGCTTCCAGGTCGTTTTCCTGGTGCAGGCGCTCGGCCAGTTCCTTTTCCTCTGCGGCGGACAGCATCGGGATGCGGCCTGCGGCCTGAATGTAGGCCTCAAGATTGGCACCCGGAACCATTCGATCTGTCAGCTGTAAGCTTGTACCCATGCTTTTCCTCCGCAACGTGGCGACCCATTAATATAGCAATCAATGTTTTGATCGCCAAGCCGCCGCAAAGTTCCAATCAACGCATGATGAAACTTTTGAATTCAGTAGGTTAGCCCAAAATCAAACGCTGTCGGTTACAAAATAAAAGCGCGTTTGACGGCTTCCCTTCTCTCTAATGTCTACCATTGAACGGTGAAGACGCCATACGGTGAACCCGAAACGGATGGATCACCGGCACCCCTCTGACCGACGCCTCAACGACTTGCTTCAATCTGACTGGGTTCTATGGCATCCAGATGACGCTTCACCGCCAGCCAGGCCCCCAGCCACCCCAGCAGGACCGACACCACCAGCAGCGTCAGGGTACCGTCCCACGACAGGCCGGACAGTTCAAATTCGCTGCGGTAGAGGCTAGCCAGGCGCTGGACCGGGCCGCTGAGCCACCAAAGGGTCAGCTGCAGCAGGATGAAAGCGATGATGCCGCCGCCCAGGCCATACCAGATCCCCGTATAGAGAAAGGGGCGACGCACAAAGGCGTCGGTGCCACCGACCAGCTTGGCCACCAGAATCTCGTCCCGGCGGTTCTCGATGGCCAGACGAATGGTATTGCCGATCACCAGGATCACTGCCGCGGCGAGCAGCAGCCCCAGCGCCCAGACGCCCCGCCCCAGCAGGTCGGTCAGCGTATTGAGCCGCTGCAGCCAGCCCAGATCCACCTGAACCCGGGCGACGTTATCCAGCTTCTGGAGCGCCGCCATCAACTGTTCCATGCCGGCCTCGTTGCGAATGCCTTCGCTGGGCGTGAGCAGCAGGGTGTGCGGCAGGGGGTTCTCGTCCAGGTAATCCAGGGCGTCGGCCAGCCCGGACGAGGCGCGGAATTCCGCCAGGGCGTCGTCCCGGGTGATTTCACTGACGTCGGTGACGTCCGCCCGGCTGGCCACGCGGACGCGCAGCCGGTCCAGGTCTTCCAGCGTGGCGGACTGCTCGAGATAGACCGTTACCCGCGCGGTGCTTTCCCAGCCCGCGCTGACGCCCTGCAGGCTGCTCAGCAACAGCAGGAGCCCCACCGGCAGGGCCAGGGCAATGCCCATGACCAGCCAGGTCATCGCGCTGGCCACGGGGGACTGGACCAGGCGCTGGGCGCTGTCGCGGGCGGTCTTGCGATGGTGCAGGAGGTAGCTTTCCAGCAGCTCACGCCAGGGCGACCGGCTGGCGGCGGCACCGCGGTTGCGACGTTCAGACGCCATACAGCACCTCTTCGGACGGCATGCGGTCGCCGACGTTCAGCTCCCCCTGACGCAGGGTCAGCACGCGGCGCCCCATATGGCGAATCAGGGCAATGTCGTGACTGGCGATCAGCACGGTGACGCCCACCTGACTGAACTGCTCGAACAGGTGCATGATGTCCGCCGACAGCTCCGGGTCCAGGTTACCGGTGGGCTCGTCCGCCAGCAGCAGCGGCGGCTTGTTGACCACGGCCCGGGCGATGCCCACGCGCTGCTGTTCCCCGCCGGAGAGCTGGATCGGGTTCATCTTTTCCTTGTTGAGCAGGCCCACCTTGTCCAGCGCCGCACGCACGCGACGACCGATCTCCCGGTGCGGCACGCCGGTGACTTCCAGCGGCATGGCGACGTTGTCGAACACGGACCGGTCGAACAGGAGCTGGTGATTCTGGAAAACAACGCCGATATGGCGACGCACGAAGGGCACCTGACGGCGCGGCAGTTCGTTCAGACGCTGGCCACCGACGATCACGTGGCCGGCGCTGGGCCGCTCCATCAGGGTGATGAGCTTGAGCAGGGTACTCTTGCCGGCGCCGGAGTGGCCGGTGAGAAACGCCAGTTCGCCCCGGGCCATCTCAAAGCTGACGCCTTGCAGGGCCGTGTGGCCCCCTTCGTAGCGCTTGCTGACTTTCTCAAACTGGATCAACGGCTGTCCGTCCTGTCTGGCAAATTCCCGCGCGGGCCCTATTCGTCGAACAGGGCTTCGACGAAGGCTTCGGCTTCAAACGGACGCAGATCCTCGGCCTGCTCGCCGACGCCGATATAACGGATCGGCAGCTTGAGCTGACGGGCCACCGCAAAGATGATGCCGCCCTTGGCCGTACCATCCAGCTTGGTCAGGGTCACGCCGGTCACGCCGACTGCCTGCTGGAAGACCTGCGCCTGACTGAGGGCATTCTGACCGGTTCCGGCATCCAGTACCAGCATCACCTCGTGCGGGGTCTCGACGTCCAGCTTCTTCATGACGCGAACCACCTTCTCCAGCTCGCTCATGAGGTTGTCCTTGTTCTGCAGGCGCCCGGCGGTGTCGGCGATCACCACGTCGGTGCCGCGGGACTGGGCCGACTGCACGGCGTCGAAGATCACCGACGCGCTGTCGGCCCCGGTGTGCTGGGCGACGACCGGTACATCGTTACGTTCGCCCCAGACCTGCAGCTGTTCCACTGCAGCCGCCCGGAAGGTGTCGCCGGCAGCCAGCATGACCGACTTGCCCTCAGCCTTGAACTTGCGCGCCATCTTGCCGATGGTGGTGGTCTTGCCCACGCCGTTGACGCCGACAACGAGGATCACGTAGGGCTTCTTGCTGCCGTCGATGGTCAGCGGCTGGGTGCTGTCCGCCAGCAGGCCGCGCAGCTCGTCCTTCAGCGCCTTGCGCACCGCGTCGCCGTCCTTGAGCTGCTTGCGCTCGAGCTTCTCGGTCAGCGAATCGATGATCTCGGTGGTGGCGGTGATGCCCACGTCGGCGGTCAGCAGGGTGGTCTCGATCTCTTCCAGCAGATCCTCGTCCACCGATTTGCCCGCCGAGAACAGGTCCGCCAGGCCGGACCCCAGATTGGCGCGGGTCTTACCCAGGCCCTGCTTGATGCGCTGAAACACACTGGCGGAGGTTTCCGGCTCGGGTTCCTCGACGGGCTCGGGCGCCGCTTCGGGCCTGGCTTCGACCTCCGGTTCAGGTTCCGCCGCTGCCGGGGATTCGGCGACGGGCGGCTCTTCGGTCTCAACCGGGGCTTTGGCGTCCTGCGATGGCTCCGCCTCGACAGGCTCGGCACCGGGCTGGGCTTCCGGTTTGCGCTGGGGAACGGCCTTGGGGCGCGGGAGGTTCCGACGCTTGCCCACAAGCTCCGCCACAAACACAAGAACCAGCAGGGCCAGCAGGCCCGTCATAATCCACTCTGCCATCATATTGCAGTTCCGTCGGTCAAGAAGGTGAGACATCGAAGGGGCGGCGCCGATGGGCGGCGCACGCCATCAGAACGGCGTATTCTAGCGACCTGGCCAAGGATCGTCCAAACCGGCGCCGCTTTTGGGTACACTGCGCTTCATTCGGGCCGCGCCGGGCGACGGCCCGCGTCATTCAAGACATCGCTAACCGGGCCAATCCATGCCTCGCAAAACGTCCCAAAAATCCGGCTCTGCCCGCCGCGGCGGCCGCTCTGCACCGGTCGAGACCGGCGAACTCCGCATCATCGGTGGCGAATGGCGCAGCCGGCGACTGACGTTTCCCGCCGTGGGTGGGGTGCGTCCGACTCCGTCCCGGGTGCGCGAAACCCTGTTCAACTGGTTGATGCCGGTGGTGCCCGGGGCCCGCTGCCTGGACCTGTTCGCCGGCAGCGGCGTGCTGGGGTTGGAGGCCCTGTCGCGGGGCGCCGCCGACGTCACCTTCGTCGATCATACCCGCGCCCTGACAGACGCCCTGCGCAACAACCTGGGCGTGCTGAAAAGCCGCTCCGGCCAGGTGGCCTGCGAGGATGTGGCGGCGTTCCTGGCGCGCGCCCCCGAGGCGCCGATGGACATCCTGATGATGGATGCCCCCTTCCGCCAGGACTGGCTCAGCCGCCTGCTGCCCCTGATTGATGAGAACGACTGGGTGGGCCCGGGCAGTTGGATCTACCTGGAGCACGAGAAGGAACTGGCGGGCGTGGGCGTGCCGGCCCACTGGTCGCTGCACCGCGAGAAAACCGCCGGTCAGGTGTGCTGCCGGCTGTATCGCATCGAATAGAAAGCCGAATGGAAAGCGTGCCGTGAAGCGAAAGTGACGCCCGGCACAGGGATCCCGCGCCGGGTGCTCGCGCCCGGACTTAGGCCGGACGCAGGGCGTAGGACTTGAGGTGCGCGGCGAAATCCTCGAGATAACGGATGCCGCTCTCCTCCGCCTCACGACACCATTGAGCCAGGGCGTGCAGCTTGTCCTGCGGCTTGACGCCGCGGCGACGCCACAGGGCCTGCAGCTCGTGGCTCTTGTCGTAGATCTGGCGCAGTACCGCGTTGCGCTCCAGCAGGGAATCCAGCTGTTTCTGGTCGCGCGGCTGGATCAGGGTCACTTCCCGTGACAGCAGTTTGCGCGCCCGCCGATACAGCGGCTTGATGTCCTCTTCCATCACCGTCTTCTGCTGACGCAGCACCGGCTCCAGCACGCGCTTGCGGTACTGGCGCATGATGTCGAACCGGTTGTTGGCGATCGCCTGGACGGTTTCCACATCCATATCCAGCTTGCCCGGCACCCGGTGCGCGATGGGTCGGTAGCCCTTGGGCTTGGCCAGCTTGAAGAACTGGAACAGGCGGATGTATCCCCAGCCGATGTCCACTTCGTACCAGCGCCGCGACAGCTTGGCGGAATTGGGATAGGTGTGGTGGTTGTTGTGCAGCTCCTCGCCGCCGACGATCAGGCCCCAGGGGCTGATGTTGCGGGCGTTGTCCGCACACTCGAAATTGCGGTAGCCGAAATAGTGACCGATGCCGTTGATCACGCCGGCCGCCCAGAACGGGATCCACATCATCTGGACCGCCCAGATCCAGATGCCATTCACGCCGAACAGCACCAGATTGAGCACGGCCATCAGGGCAATGCCCGCCATGCGGTGGCGCGAGTAGACGTTACGCTCGATCCAGTCTTCCGGCGTGCGCTGACCGTAACGCTCCAGGGTCTCCGGCGTGGCCGCATCCCGGTAGAGCTCGGCGCCCTCGGACAACACCTTCTTCAGGCCTTTGACCACCGGACTGTGCGGATCCTCTTCGGTCTCGCAGGTGGCGTGGTGCTTGCGATGGATGGCAGTCCATTCCTTGGTATTCTGGGCGGTGGTCAACCACAGCCAGAAACGGAAAAAATGCGACAGCACGGGGTGCAGATCCAGCGAGTTGTGCGCGGAATGGCGGTGCAGATACAGGGTGACGCTGACAATGGTCACGTGGGTCATGGCCAGAACGACCAGCACCAGCTGCCAGGCCGAAAGGTCCAGGAGACCGTTGTACCACATAGGTAATGTCCTCAGAGAAATAGCGAGCGCGAAAAGACGATCCTTATCTCCCCGCCTTGGGAACCTGACGTTCTCAGTGGCTTCCGGTCATTGTCGTTGATTGGATGAGCCCCTGAACTGTTCGCAGTCTAGCTGACACCTGTAAGCTACAACAAGGGTCGAATAGGAAACAGATTGCTTCTGTGACCGCCTGCACCGGCGCGTTGCCGGCGATTGCCGATTGTGTGCCCCGGTAACGAATTGTGGCGGATGCGCCGCATTGACATTGGCGCCGGGTGGGCGACAATCCGCCCTCAGCTGACCGGTCCCGCAAGGATATTCCCGTGCCCGAACTCCCCGAAGTCGAAACCACCCGTCGCGGCATCGCCCCGTTCCTGGAGCAGCGCACCATCCGCTCGGTCCAGGTGCACGAACCGCGCCTGCGCTGGCCGATCCCCGACGACCTGGCGCAGCACCTCACCGGCCAGTTGGCGCGGGAAGTCGACCGCCGCGCCAAATACCTGCTGGTGCGCTTCGACAGTGGCACGCTGATGATCCACCTGGGCATGTCCGGCAGCCTGCGCATCGTCACCGACGGCAGCCCGCGACTGACCCACGACCACGTGGAGCTGGACCTGGGCGACAATCACCGGCTGCTGTACAACGACCCGCGGCGCTTCGGCGCCTGGTTGTGGAGCGACGACCCGGACGCCCACCCGCTGATCAGCCATCTGGGCCCGGAGCCGCTGGACCCGGTGGCCTTTACCGGCCATCAGCTCTACCGCCAGTCCCGCGGCCGCAGCACGGCGATCAAGACCTTCATCATGGACAGCCGAATCGTCGTCGGCGTGGGCAACATCTACGCCAACGAAGCCCTATACATGGCCGGCATCCACCCCAAGCGCCCCGCCGGCAAGGTGGGCAAGGCGCGCATGATGCGCCTGGTGGAAGCCATCCGGGAGATCCTCACCGCCGCCATCCTCATGGGCGGCACCACCCTGCGCGACTTCATCAACAGCGACGGCAAACCGGGCTACTTTGCCCAGTCTCTCAACGTCTACGGGCGCGGCGGCGAGCCCTGCCGCCACTGCGACACGCCGTTGAAGGAAATCCGCCTCGGCCAGCGTTCCACGGTCTACTGCCCCCGCTGCCAGCGCTGACCGACCGATTGCTGATCCCGACGTTTGAAATTACAGGGATTTGGTACATAGTTAAGGGACCGCAGGGGGCTCTTCGCGGACGATTTTTCTGTGCCCGGATTCGGGCTCTGGAAACGTTCGAGGCATCCGTCAGGAAGGACCCATCCCGCACGGTTGGCGGGGGAATGCCCTCGCCCAGGTGTACCGATTCCAGGAGCAGAACGATGATCACCAAGCTTGTCCGTGTATGTACCATGACCCTGGCCATGACCCTGATGGCCTTTTCCTCAATCAGCCACGCCCAGTCCATGGACAATGAGCCAAACGCGGCCGAGATGGCGGCCGATGCGGTGATCGCGCGCCCGCTGCTGCTGGCCACGACCGTGGTCGGCACCGCCGTCTACATCGTTTCCCTGCCCTTCTCCCTGCTGGGCGGCAACGCCGCCGATGCCGGTGAAAAACTGGTGCTGGGCCCGGCCCGCTCCACCTTCGTGCGTTGCCTGGGCTGCATCCATTCCGGCCGCAAGCAGGATACGGTTGGCGCCGCGGACTAGTCACGGCAAGGCCCTATTGCCCCCTCACCGGGATTGCGGCAGTCTGGCGGCACATTCTTTAACCGCGGGACTGCCGCCATGATCGACTGGCCAGCGCTCGATACCGTGTTCCTGGATATGGATGGAACACTGCTGGACCTGCACTTCGACAGCCATTTCTGGCTCGAACACCTGCCCCGTCGCTACGCCGAACTCAAGGCCATCAGCCACGAGGATGCCCGGGCCCACATCATTCCCCGGATCGAGTCGGAAAAAGGCTCCCTGCAGTGGTACTGCGTGGACTACTGGAGCGATCGCCTGGACGTCGACATCACCGCCCTCAAGCGCGAAGTCGGCGACCGCATTGCCTACCGTCCGCACGCCCGGGCCTTCATGTCGGCGATTCGCGCCAGCGGCCGGCGCTGTGTGATCGTCACCAACTGCCACCCCAAACCGCTGGCCCTGAAGCTGGAGAAAACCGGCCTGGATCAGCATGTTGACCGGGTCCTGTCGACCCACGACTTCGGGCGCCCCAAGGAAGACCTCCAGTTCTGGGCCGACCTGGCCGACACCGAGCCCTATCGCCCGGAACGCACCCTGATGGTGGACGACAGCCTGCCGGTACTGGACAGCGCCCGTCGCGCCGGCATCGGGCACCTGCTGGCGATTCTGGCACCGGACAGCCGCGAGCCGGTGCGACCGGCCCACGACGGGCTGGCGTCGATCGCGCACTTCGATGAACTCCTGCATCCGGTCAGCGGCGAGCCCATTGCCCGGTAAGAGGATTTTCCGATCAGGGTCTTCGAGCATTCCTATCGTCCCATCGCCGGGCTGATCACGTTATACTGACGGGTAACGACGTCATGGCGACAGCAGGTATCGACCGACTAGAACCGGAGCATCATGAGTTCAACGGACACGAGTGACCGTGTGCGGCTCGACAAATGGCTTTGGGCCGCACGTTTCTACAAGACCCGGACCATTGCCAAGGAAGCCATCGAAGGCGGCAAGGTCCACTACAACAGCCAGCGCACCAAGCCCGGCAAGGCCGTGGAAGTGGGCGCTCGGCTGCGCCTGAGACTGGGCCACCAGGAGAAGGAAGTCGTCATCGACGACATCAGCGACCGCCGCCGCGGCGCACCCGAGGCCCAGAAGCTCTACCACGAGACACAGGAAAGCGAGAAGCGGCGCGAGGAAATGGCCTGGCAGCGCAAGACCATGCAGGCCGCCCAGCTGCCCCCCGCCCGCCGGCCGACCAAGAAGGACCGCCGCGACCTGCAACGCTTCCGTGAGCAGCAGGGACTGTAGGTCCGGCACGGCCCGCACAGTCGCCTGCACAACCGAAACCGAATTATCCGCGTATTCCGCAAGAGGTCCGTACATGGCTTTGGACGATCAGTTCCAGCGATTCCTTTTTGAAGACAGCCAGGTCCGGGGCGAGTGGGTGCGCCTGTCCGACAGCTATCGCGAAATCCTGTCCCAGGCCGCCTACCCCGACCGCATCCAGCATCTGCTGGGCGAAACCCTGAGCGCCAGTGTGCTGCTGTCCGGCACCCTCAAGTTCGAGGGCTCGCTGTCCATCCAGGCCCAGGGCGAAGGGCCGGTTCGCATGCTGCTGGCCGAGTGCAGCCACGACCGGGCGGTACGCGGTATCGCCCGCTACGAGACGGCACCCGACGGCGAAAGCCTGGACGAGCTGCTCGGCGAGGGGCGCATGGCGATCACCATCACTCCGGATCGCGGCCAGCGCTACCAGGGCGTGGTGCCGCGCGAGCACGACAGCCTGTCGGAGTGCCTGGAAGACTATTTCGAACGGTCCGAGCAGATTGCCACGCGCCTGTTCCTGTTCGCCGACGGCGAGCAGGCCGCCGGCCTGATGCTGCAGCGCCTGCCGGGCGCCACCAGCGCCGACGACGATCTATGGCAACGGGTCGGCCACCTGGCCAGTACCATCAAGGCGGAGGAGCTGCTGGGTCTGGACAGCGAAACCGTGCTGCATCGCCTGTTCCACGAAGAAACGCTGCGTCTGTTCGATCCGGAAACGGTGCGTTTCCAGTGCAGCTGCTCCCGGGAGCGTACCCTGGCCGCGCTGGAATCCGTCGGCAAGGACGAGTGCTACAGCATTCTCGATGAGCAGGGCTCCATCGAGATGGATTGCCAGTTCTGCCATACGCAGTACCGGTTTGACCGGAACGAGATCGATCAACTGTTCCACGGACACCCACTGCACTGAGCACGCTGCCGGGAGCCGTTCGAAATGCCCGCAAAGCCGTCAACCACGGGCTTTGCGGGCAGTCGTTTTTTGAACAGCTCTCTGGCATAATAGCGCGCCTGTGCGAATCCGATTGTTCATAAAACCGCCAGATTCGGGTGGGTTAGCCCGCCTCCTGCGCCGGATCGAACAATGCCGAAACTACTCGAGGGCGAGGTCGAGAAGTGAGTAACACTTACACTGATTTGAGTACAGCACGACTGGTCGAACTGGCGCTGGAGCGCAAAGAAGGCCGTCTGGCTGCCAACGGGTCACTGGTTGTCAAAACCGGCAAGCGGACCGGCCGTTCACCGATGGACCGGTTCATCGTCGAGGAGCCCAGCACCTCCGACGCGATCCACTGGGGCCCGATCAACCGCCCCATCGACGGGGACAAGTTCGACGCCCTGTGGGACCGGGTTGAAGCCTACCTGGCGGACAAGACCCAGTTCGTATCTCACGTCCACGTCGGTTCCGATCCGGAGCACTACCTGCCGGTCAAGATGACCACCGAAACCGCCTGGCAGAACCTGTTCGGCCGCACCCTGTTCATCCGCCCGGACAGCTTCAACCCGGCGGACAAGCAGGAGTGGCAGATTCTCAACGCCGCCGGATTCCAGTGCGATCCCGAGCGCGACGGCACCAACAGCGACGGCACGGTGATGATCAACTTTGCCAAGCGCAAGGTGCTGATCGCCGGCATGCACTACGCCGGTGAGATGAAGAAGGCCATGTTCTCCGTGCAGAACTTCCTGCTGCCGGAAAAAGACGTGCTGCCGATGCACTGCTCCGCCAACGTTGGCGAAGACGGCGAAACCTGCCTGTTCTTCGGCCTGTCCGGCACCGGCAAGACTACCCTGTCCGCCGATCCGGATCGCTTCCTGATCGGTGACGACGAGCACGGCTGGGGCCCGGGCACGGTCTTCAACATCGAAGGCGGCTGCTACGCCAAGTGCATCGACCTGAGCCAGAAGAACGAGCCGATCATCTGGGACGCCATCCGCTTCGGCGCCATCGTCGAAAACGTGGTGATCGACGACGAGACCCGCGAGCCGGACTACACCGACGTTTCCCTGACCGAGAATTCTCGCTGCGCCTACCCGCTGGAGCACGTTGAGAAGCGCGTCCTCGAGAACCGCGCCGGCGAGCCATCGTCCATCGTCTTCCTGACCTGCGACATGACCGGCGTCCTGCCGCCCGTGTCCCTGCTCAACAAGGAAGCGGCGGCCTACCACTTCCTGAGCGGCTACACCGCGCTGGTGGGCTCCACCGAGATGGGCTCGTCCTCCAAGCTGAAATCCACCTTCTCCACCTGCTTCGGCGCACCGTTCTTCCCGCGCCCGGCCGGCGTCTACGCCGAGCTGCTGATGAAGCGGATGGAAGAGTTCGGCAGCAAGGTCTACCTGGTCAACACCGGCTGGACCGGCGGCCCCTACGGTGTCGGCGAGCGTTTCAGCATCCCCACCACCCGCGGCATCATCAGCGCCATCCAGAACGGCGACCTGGAAGGTGCCGAGGTGGAACACCTGGACAAGCTGAACCTGGACGTACCGACCAACGTTCCGGGCGTGGACAGCAAGCTGCTGAACCCGCGCAACACCTGGAGCGATCCGGCCGAGTACGACGCCAAGGCCCAGGAACTGATCAACCAGTTCGTCGACAACTTTACCAAGTTCGACGTTTCCGACGCCATCGTGGCGGCAGGCCCCAAAGCCTGATCCGGAACGGTTGTTTGAGAAAGGCGCCCGATGGGCGCCTTTTTTGTGCCCGGATGATAGAAAACAGGTAGGTTGGGCTAACGCAGGAAGCCCAGCAAACGATCAGGCGAGAATGGGGTATCAGCCTATTGACGCGCCCTGTTGGGCTTCCTGCGTCAGCGCCAACCTAGGAAGCGTATCACCCACGCCCCCGGTTTGAGGTGTTACCTATGTTGCCGGTTTGCACAGGCCAGCTCCCTCTCCCCTGGCGGGAGAGGCTTTTAACCGCAACCTGTAGAGCACACTCTGAAAGTGGGGCTATCTGAGATTCACCCTTCGCAAAGAATCTCATCACGCATAAAAAGCCAACGGCACAAATGCCACCAACAGCAACGCAATGCCCATGACAATCAACGGCATGATGATCCGCTCATGGCGCTGGTAGAAGGTGCCGGTCTGGGCCATAGCCGCCGAGACTTCCGCTTTGCCCACCACCTGGCGCGTCAGCAGATGGTTCAGCGCCACCGGCGGGCTCAGGTAACCCAGCTCGAAGGCCACCAGCGTGGTCATCCAGAAGTGGATCGGATCGATGCCGCTGGCGTAGGCCATGGTCGCCACCGTGGCGCTGACCAGGATGACCGCGCCAAAGGCGTCCATGATCATGCCCAGAATCACCAGCACCACCACCATCAACACCATCGCGGTCCAGGGCGAGGCAAACGCCTGGGGCAGCATCTGCATGATTTCCGCCCGCTCGATCACCCCGCCGATGCTCACCGACAATCCCAGCAACAGCAACAGCGCGCCAATTTCCGAGGTGGTGTCGTTGGTAGCGCCGCGCACGCAGCGCTCGATCCCCGGCCGGTTGAGACGCCTTCCGTCGCGCTTTTCCGAGCGCCCCGGTGACAGGTGTTCGTAGACCAGGAGCGCCAGCATAATCACCGGCAGGATACGGGGGGCGGAAAACTCATCCATGTCCACATCCAGCAGCCAGCGGTAGCCCAGGACCACCGCGGCCGTCACCAATGCGTAGGGGGCCAGGGGAACCAGCGCCCGCATCATGGCCGGCCCGGCTTCCGAAACAGGCGCCAGTTGGAAACGACTCTGGCGATTCACGCTCAGCGACACGACAAGGAAGAGTACCGCGGTGAGCATGAACACCCAGACACCCCAGCCAAACAGGTCATCGGTGGTCACTTCCCGGTTCAGGTAAGCGATCACCACCACCAGCAGGCAGGGCCGCAGCACCACCCCCATGGAACCGGACATGGCCGTCGCCGCCAGCGCCAGGTGCCGACGGGCGCCGGCCGCGCGCAGCTCGGAGTAGATGACCGCGCCTGCCGCGATCACGAAGATCCCCGACGCGCCGGTGTAGGCCGTCGGCACCGCCGCCACGATCACCGCAACCACCGCCAGCATTTCCGGCGGCAGCCGCCAGGGCCGGAACACGTTGAAAACCAGGGTCGCCAGCCGCGTCTGCTTGAGCATCATGCCGACCCAGACGTAGAGCGCCACGTTGAGGAACATGTCGGCCAGCTCCATCATCTTGTCCAGGTAGACGCCAATACCGGCGGCGTGGCCCTGCAGCGCAAAGTAGGTGCCCGAGACCAGGCACATGCCGGTGTACAACGGCACCGCCAGCCCGGCCTTGAACCAGTCGCCGCGCGGTGCCAGATCATCCGGCACGCGCCACAGCCGATAGGCGCTGGCCAGACTGAGCGCGGCGAAGCCGACAATCCACAGATCGTGCAGGATCTCCCGCTCCAGGCTGATGGCCGCGGCGTCGTGGGAGGTCTGGCGGAACAGCAGGCTGGAACCCAGCAGCATCAGGTTGGCGAGGGTTTGCAGGCCGTAGGAGACGCGGTAGTCCCGCCGCGTCTCGATGGCGCGCATGGCGATGTGGTGACGGGTCAACGTGGCCGTAGCCGCACAGAGCATCACCAGCACCACCAGGATGTATCGCTGGGAGGTGAGACCCAGGGCAATCAGGTCGGCCACCGCCCGCTCCACGGCCCGGTATGCTTCCAGGGCCGGTGTGAGCTGGCCCTGGAGGCTCGCGAACTCGGTGTGTTTCTCCCGGCACAGGGCCACGGCATTCTCCACCGCCGCGCGGACATCCGCCGGATCCGCCGCCTGCTCGCCGAGCAGGCCCATCAGCGGGTCATCCTGGGCCTGGCGCGATTCCGCCAGCTTGCGCGCCACCGCCGCCTCGACGTCCTGGGCCGGGTTGCACTGCGGGGCGACCGGATCGGTGCGCAGCTTGTAATAGCCGTTCCAGGTCTGCTCGCCGAAGCGCAGCATCTGGTTGTGAATATCGCTGCTGGTGGAAAACAGCACCACCAGCAGGAGCAGGAGGCAGGCGGGCAGCGAGGAGAACCACTCCAGCCCACTGCGCGAGGGCACGGATTGGCTGAGCACGGTTACCGGCATGGCGGATCGTCCCTGTGAGGCATGAGTGGCTGGCGGGCGACCGCCGCGTTCACAGCAGCGAGTCCAGCTCCATCACCTCGCCAGTCGGCGCCGGATCGTTCCAGAAGGTGCCCAGACCGCCGACGGGCGTGCGGTGGCCGGTGTTCTCCATCCACAGCTTGTCCGACAGCGCCAGGATGTTGCGGGTGGCGATGCGGTCCACCAGCACCCACTCGGGATCCGCCGGCTGGCTGCTGATCGCTTCCGCGTGGCGCCTGATGACCGCCCTCACCTGGGCCATGTCGCCCTGGTTCCAGGCGGCGATGGCGTGGAAGACGTGGCTGATGCGCACGGCATCCGCCTCGCCGATGGCGTCGGAGGCCGCCAGCCGCTCAAAGGCGTTCTCGCCCTGGGGTTCGGTGCCCGGAATCATCGCCCAGACCGTGGCCCGCAGGGCCATGGGCGCGCCCCACCACTTGTCGTTGTCCAGGCAGCCGGACGCCCGCGCCACCACGGATCCGACGTTACGCGGCACACCCACGGGCACGGTGGACTGGATTTCCGCATTCAGCGCCTGCAGGCCGGACAGCAGACCCGCCAGGTAGATGAACTCGTCCAGGTCCTCGTCGAAATCCGGACACTCGCCGGTCCCCGGCTCGCCGTAGTGCGCCTTGAAGTGCTTCCAGCCCTGGAAATAGCGTTCCGCCGCCAGGGCGTAGTAACGCTTCTGCTGGATCTGGGCATCCTGTGCCTGGTCCGGCTGACGCGCTCGCAGGGCGCCAATGCTGGCCAGTTCGGCGGATCGGGCGCGGTCCTCGGCGCAGCCCGCCGCCTGCAGGTTGAGCATCACCGCCAGTTGATCGGGATCGTCGGTGACCCGCCCGAACGACATCAGCAGCGGCTGGACCGATTCGCTCATGGAGCAGGCCATGTCCAGGTCGCCGGAGTGCAGCAGGTAGGGCATGGTGTGTTCCCTGGAAAAGCCCTGCATCACATCGCCGGTGGTGGAATAGAGCATGTTGTTCATGGTGCCACAGCCCGCCAGCGACACGATCAGTCCGCCGGTCGCCAGGATAGCCCTGAAAACCTCGAAGAATCGGGAACGGGATGGTGTTGTGGTTGTCATATCTGCCTGTCACCTTCAGTCCTGCGGCGCCTGGAGCGCCTTTGTTATTGTTGGGTTCATCTGTGACTTGATCCGTCGGACCACGGCACGGCCTGTAACATTTGTTTACAGCGATGAATTATCCGTGAGTGGCCCCTGGATTAGTGAGACAAAGCCCTCAAAGCGATGACCCCGGGTCTTGCCGGCCCGCCGACAGTCATTGACAGCCATCGGCGACACGCTATACCTGTAACCTATGGTCGGGTGGAACCCCGGCCGCAGTCGGTGAAACCGCGACAAGACGGTGTCACCAGTCCACCACGAAAGGAGAGATTCATGCGTAAACCCGAACTTGCCAGTGCCATCGCCGAACAGACCGGCCTGACCAAGGAAAAAGCCAGCGAAGTCATCACCGCCTTTACCGACCAGATTTCCGCCGCCACCGCCAAGGGCGACGACGTGTCCCTGATTGGCTTTGGCACCTTCAACGTGCGCAAGCGCGAGGCCCGCACCGGCCGCAACCCGCAAACCGGCGCCACCATGAAGATCGCCGCCAGCAAGACCGTCGGTTTCAAAGCCGGCAAGGCCCTGAAAGAGGCCGTGTCCAAGTAATCACCGCGGCCGGCGGCCCGGGCCGCCGGTCGGCTCCCCTATTCACCCTTCAGCTCGACGCGCATTCCGCCCGCGCCCCATCCACCCGGCAGCGAATCGCTTTCATCAGGCGAATGGCCCGCTCGTCGTATACCCCCTGCTCCAGCAGCGACAGCCGCACCTGGCGCAACATTTCGTCGTACTCGGCCACGTCCTCCTGCGGCGGGTTCATCCAGGCGTCCTCGGGGATTTCCGCCTCCGCCTGGGCAATGATCTGGTAGGCCTCGTTGATCCGCTTGACCGCCTCATCACGCACCATCTGGCCGGCGTCTTCCGGGAAGCGGTCACGATGCAGGATGACCTGGAAATTCATGTAGGCCACGGCGTACCGGAACACGCCGCCATCCGGCTGGACACCTTTGTAAAGTTCCAGCGGCGTGTAGGCCACCGCCGGCGCGTAGGCGATGTCCACAGAGCCGTTATTGAATTTGCCCGCGAAGCTGGCGGAGTTGGCGCCCACCACCGACGCGCCCACGTGGCGCACCATGGTGAGCGACGCGGTATCGTAGTCGAGGGTTGCCACTTTCTTGCCCTGCAGCTCTTCCACGGTGTCGATGCGGCGATCGCGGGTGAACAGGTAGACCGCCCCGCCGGGGAAGATGCCAGCCACTTCGTAGCGCTCGTTGGTCAGCAGGGGCTTGGCCTTGGGCTGGCTCAACGTGTTGAACAGCAGGCGCATTTCCTCTTCGCCGGGAATCGCGCCCATCGCCTCCAGACTGCCGGTGAACTTGTTGAATTCCCGCGCGCGCGTACCGGTCAGCAACACCGCGTCGCACTGCCCGGCCTTGAAGTCCTCAGCGGCGACCTTCTCATCGGTATAGGCGCGCAGGTCCAGCGCCACCCCTTCGCGCAGGGCCACCGGCTTGAAAGTCTGGGTGATCGCGAACAGCGGGCCGTTGGCGCCGACCGGATCGAACACGCAGAAACTGCGCTGGATTATCTCGCCGTCGGCGGCCAGGACACCGCGGGCGAACAGGAACATCAGGAACAGAGCGATACCGCCCATGCGGCATCGCAACCAGGGTCGACGGGACATGCAGGCACACTCCAGCTTGTTGTTGTGATTGATCGCTGATCAACAGGCTAGGAGGGCATCCGGAGGGAGGCGTTGGCAGCAGCGACCGGGAATGACGGGCACTGCTGCCACACAAGCAGGACGGTGACGGGCCATAGCCGCCCCGATGGCGCAGGAAGGCGGTTCAGGACTGGGGGGACGAATTGTCCGCCGGCTTGTCGGCCGCTTCCGCTTTTGCGCTGTTTTTTGAACCGGTTCCGCTTTTCTTCGCGGTACCGCTCTTTCCGGTCGAGGTCTTGGTGGCCGTGCTGCGACGGTTGGGCGACGTGCTTTTCGCTTTCTTGTCGTCCGCCAGCTGCTCGACCAGGCTTTCGATCCGCTTTTCCAGCGCGATCAACTGATGCTGCATCGCCGTTTGCTTGTCCAGGGCGTCGGTGGAGTTGCGGGAAATGGTCCACAGCAACCAGACGATGGCCAGCAACAGCAGGAAAGACAGGAATCCCATAGCGATCTCCAGGCAGTCACATTGTGCGGCCGGCCCAACGCCGGCCTTTGTTGTCGGTTATCAGTTTAGCAGGCGCTCGCGTTAGCCGGCGCCAAAGCCCGGCTCGCGGCTGTAGGCCTCCCGACCCGCCACCCAGACACGGTTGACCCGGCCCGGTAGCGGCGTGTCCATCAGCGGCGCGTGCTTGCCCACCGACCGCAGCGTTTCCGGCGTGGCCGTCCAGCGGGCATCCGGATCGATCCAGCACAGGTCCGCCAGTTCGCCGCTGGCCAGGGACGGCGCCGGACGACCCAGCACCTGGGCCGGACCACTGGTCAGCGCGCGGATCAGCGACTGCAGCTCCAGCTCACCGCGCTCCACCAGCATCAGGCCCAGCGACAGGACGCTCTCGATGCTGGACAGGCCAGGCTCCGTGTCCCCCAGCGGCGCGTTCTTGGCGGCCGGGTCCTGCGGTTGGTGCTGGCTGACAATGGCGCTGATGGCGCCGCTGCGCACGCCCTCGATCAGCCCCTGGCGGTCCTCTTCCGAGCGCAGCGGCGGCTGCACGTGGTAGCGGCTGTCGAAGCCGGCCAGGGCCTGTTCGGTGAAGACCAGGTGATGCATGGCCACGTCGGCGGTCACCGGCACTCCGCGCTGGCGCGCCTGGGCCACCATGTCGACGCTGCGCGCGGCGGACAGCTGGCTCAGGTGCAGCCGCACCCCGGTTTCCTCCGCCAGCAGGATCATTTCCATCACCGCCGTGGTTTCAGCCACCTCGGGAATACCCAGAAGCCCCAGCTGGGCGGTGATCAGGCCGTCGTGGGCAAAGCCGTCGGCCGCCAGCATCTCGTTCTGGGGCTGCAGCATCAGGGTGATGCCGAAAGTCTGGGCGTAGGCCATGCAGCGGCGCAGGATGCGCGCGTTGGCCAGCGGCGCCGGGCCGTTGCTCAGGGCCACGCAGCCGGCCTGGGTCAGACCCACCATGTCGCTGAGCAGCTCGCCGTTGAGCCCCTTGGTGGCCGCCCCCAGCGGCAGCACGCGGATGGGCGCATCGCGCTCCGCCACGTCACGGATCAGGTGGGCGATGGCGCTGGAGTCGTTGACCGGCGAGGAATCCGGTGCGGCGCAGACGGTGGTGTACCCTCCCCGGGCCGCTGCACGGGTTTCGCTGGCGATGGAGCCCTTCTGGCCGTTGCCCGGCTCGCGCAGGTTGCAGTAAAGATCAATGAAGCCCGGGGTAATCAGGCCCCCGGCGGCGTCCAGCACGCGATCGGCCGGGGCTGCGTCGGCCTCGGCGCCGATGGCGGCGATGCGGTCGTCGCGGATCAGCAGGGACTGGCGGCTGTCCTGCCCGCTCAGCGGGTCCAGCAGGCGGCCGTTCTCGATGCGCAGGGATTCAGACTGACTCATGAGCGCACCTCCGCGTCCTGTCCTTTCTGGGCACGCTGCCCTCCCATGGCCATGGACATCACCGCCATGCGGATGGCGATGCCGTTGGTGACCTGGTTGAGGATCACCGAGCGCGGCCCGTCGGCGACCGCGGACTCGATCTCCACGCCCCGGTTGATCGGGCCCGGGTGCATGACGATGGCGTCCGGCTTGGCGTAGGCCAGCTTGTCGGTATTGAGGCCGTACACTTTGTAGAACTCCCGCTCACTGGGCAGCAAGGCGCCCTCCATCCGCTCCCGCTGCAGACGCAGCATGATGATCACGTCGATGTCCTTGAGGCCGGACTGCATGTTGTGGTCCACCCGGCAGCCCAGGCTTTCCACGTCGCTGGGCAGCAGGGTACTGGGGGCGATCAGACGCACCTCGTCGGCCCCCAGGATATTGAGCGCTTGGATCTGTGAGCGGGCCACCCGCGAGTGCAGGATATCCCCCACGATGGCCACCTTGAGCCCCTCGAAGCGCTGTTTGTGCTGGCGGATGGTGAGCATGTCCAGCATCGCCTGGGTGGGGTGGGCGTGGCGGCCGTCGCCGGCGTTGATGATGGCCACGCCCGGGGTCACCGACTCGGCAATGAAATGGGGCGCACCGCTGCGGGAATGGCGCACCACGAACATGTCGCTGGCCATGGCCTCCAGGTTGAGCAGGGTGTCGGACAGGGACTCGCCCTTGGACGTGGCCGAGGTGCTGATGTCCAGGTTGAGGACGTCGGCGGACAGGCGTTTGGCCGCCAGTTCGAAGGTGCTGCGGGTGCGGGTGCTGGACTCGAAGAACAGGTTCACCACCGTACAGCCGCGCAGCAGCGGGACTTTCTTGATGCGCCGCTCGCCCACTTCGATGAAGGAGTCGGCGGTGTCGAGGATCTGGGTCAGAAGGTCGCGATCGAGGCCGTCGATCGTCAGGAAATGCCGCAGCTGGCCCTGGTCGTTCAGCTGCAGCGCACGGGCGGAAGCGTCCGTCGTGGTCATCGAATCAGGCTCCTTGTCCGGTGGAAGACGCCGGGGCGTCGGCCTGGCGCAATTCCACGCTCAACGGGTCCGGGCCCTTCAGTTTGACCCGCTCATTGGCCTTGAGGCTGAGCGACTGACCCACCACATCCGGCTGGATGGGCAGCTCGCGCGCGCCCAGGTCGATCAGGGTGGCCAGGATGATGCCGGCGGGTCGACCGTAGTCGAAAATCTCGTTCATGGCCGCGCGGATGGTGCGTCCGCTCATGATAACGTCGTCCACCAGCACTATGTGGCGCCCTTCGGTTTCGAATGGCAGGTGGGACGGACGCACCTTCGGGTTGAGCCCGATGCGGGAGAAATCATCCCGATAGAAGGAAATGTCGAGCTCGCCGAAAGGTTCGGTCAGCTCCAGGCGCTTGTGCAGGACATCCGCCAGCCAGACGCCCCCGGTGCGGATGCCGATCAGCACCGGATCATCGATGTTGCGCGCCTGCAGGATACGGCGCAGGCCTTGCTCGAGGTCGTCGAGCAGGGCGTCCACTTTCAGCAATGCAGTCATTGGTTTCCCCCATCCGAACAGCGACATGAGTCTATCACGGGGCGGGGAACGAAGGCAGAATCAGCGGGCGAACCAGGTCTCCAGGATGATGACCGCGGCCAGGTCGTCGACACCATGGGTGCCGAAATCCCGGGAACCGCCCCGGGCCATGGCCTCGCCCTTGGCCTCGAAGCTGCTGAGGCGCTCGTCGATCATCTCCACCGCGTGATGGAAGCGGCCGTGCAGGCGTTTGCCGAACTTGCGGGCGCGCAGGCACATCTCACTCTCGGTGCCGTCCATGTTCAGCGGCAGCCCGACCACGAACAGGTTGGGACGCCACTCCTCGACCAGCGCGGCGATCTCGTCCCAGTTGGGCTGACCGTCACGGGCCTTGAGCATGGCCACCGGCTTGGCGGTACCCAGCATTTCCTGGCCCACGGCGACGCCGATCCGGCGGGTGCCGAAATCGAAGCCCATGACGCGGCGCTGGCCGACGTCAGGCATGGCCTACCGTATCGGTCAGCTGGTTGAGGTCGATGCCCATCATGCGCAGCACGGCGGCATAACGCTGATCGCTCTCGGTACGGAACAGGATGTCGTGGTGGGCCGGACACACCAGCCAGCTGCTGCCGGCCAGCTCGCTCTCCAACTGGCCTTCCGACCAGCCGGAATAGCCCAGCGCCATGAGGAATTCGGACGGCCCTTCGCCAACGCCAATGGCTTCCAGGATATCGCGGGAGGTGGTCATGGTGAGCTGATCGGTGACGGCCATGGAGCTCTGCCACTCACCGAACGGACGATGCAGCACGAAGCCGCGCTCGGGCTGGACCGGGCCGCCGGCATAGACCGGATCGTCGAGTTCCTCGCCGTCCATGTCGAGCTGCTCCAGCACCTCGCCCACCGAGATTTCCAGGGGGCGATTGATCACCAGGCCCATGGCGCCGTCGCTGGTGTGCTCACACATATAGATGACAGTCCCGTGGAAGCCGGGATCCTGCAGGTAGGGCGAAGCCACCAGAAGGCGGTTACGCAGTGAGTCTTCGGGAATCGTCATAGCCGATAGTATTCGTTGCAAGGCCAGCCTTGGCAAGCCTGGAAATGTAAAGCGTGGGCGGCGGTCGGGACGGCGCTGCGCCCGTCAGCCGGAACTCAGGCCACGGCGCTGGAACGACCAGGTGCGGATGATTTCCAACTGGTCGGCCTGCTCGCGCATTTCCGGCGGAAAGGGCGCGAACGGCGCCGACAGACGCACGATGCGGATGGCCGCGTCGTCCAGCACCTTGCTGCCGGAAGAGTTGAGGATTTCCACGTCCTTGACGCTGCCATCCTTCTCCAGCACCACCACCATGCGCAGGGAACCGTAGATGCCCGAGCTGCGCGCTTCGGGCGGATAGTTGAGGTTGCCCACCTTGGTGACCTTGCTGACCCAGTTCTGCACGTACCAGGCATTGGCGGACTTGAGCGTGGAGGCGGCGGTCACCCGCAGGACACGGGGTTTCTTGGCGTAGGCGCGCTGCTGCCGGTCAAGCCGTGCTTCGAGGCTGGCGATTTCCAGGCTGCGCTCCATCAGGCTCTGCTTTTTCTTGACCGGCGCGTCCTCGACCGGCTTTTCCCTGGGCTTTTGCTGGGCCGCCGGCTGCGACTTGGCGGTGGTGGTCACCACCTCGCGGGCTTCCTGCGGCTGGGGCTCGGATGACTGCTGGGCCTTGGGCTGAGGCTGGACCTGCTTGACCTGGCTGTTGTTCAGCGGCGCCTGGTGGGTGGTGGTCAGCTCCTGCTTTTCATCCTGGGTGCCACTGCCCTGCTGGCTGGTGGCGGCGAGGAAGTCGGCCTTGTCCGGGTCTTCCTGGTCGTCGAACTGGGACAGGGTGATTTCCAGGGTTTCGGCAGCGGGCACCGGATCGTCCGGCGCAAACGACACGCCCAGCACGATGACCGCGTGGAGCGCTAACGCCATGAACAGCGTAAAAGAGAACCGATCAAAATCACTGACCTGGACAGCCATGCTCGCCACTTCAACCAAACTCAGGGAGGGGCGCAGGGTCGCGCCCGGATCATCCGATGGGAGTACATTCCTTTGCGGCCCCAAGTTTGCGGACTTCGGGGCCGCTTGTCCATCCCGCGAACAAAACGTCACAGGATGTCACGGCGCTTACGCCAGGCGTTTCTCGATGGCATCGAGCAACTGACTGGAGATATCGATGCCGAATTCGCGATCCAGCTCGCGCACGCAGGTGGGACTGGTGACGTTGATCTCGGTCAGGTAGTCGCCGATCACATCGATGCCGACGAAGATCAGCCCCTTCTCCTTCAGGCTCGGCGCGATGCGCTCGCAGATCTCCCGGTCGCGCGCGGTCAGCTCGCGCCCTTCGCCACGACCACCGGCCGCCAGGTTGCCGCGGTTCTCACCCTGGGACGGAATCCGCGCCAGCGCGTAGGGCACCGGCTCACCGTCGATCAGCAGGATGCGCTTGTCGCCGTCCTTGATCTCGGGCAGGAACTTCTGCGCCATGATCTGATGGTTGCCGTCCTGGGTCAGGGTCTCGATGATCACCCCCAGGTTGGCGTCGTTCTCCTTGACCCGGAAGATCGACTTACCGCCCATGCCGTCCACCGGCTTCATGATAACGTCGCCGTGGCGGGCGTAGAACTCGCGCAGGCGGTCGGCGTTGCGGGTCACCACCAGCGGCGGCGTGCAGTCGATGAAGCGGGTGGCGAACAGCTTCTCGTTGCAGTCGCGCAGCGCCGCCGGCGGGTTCACCACCAGCGCGCCCTGGTCGGCCGCGGCGTCCAGGATGTAGGTGGCCATCATGAATTCCCGGTCCACCGGTGGATCCTTGCGCATCAGGATCACGTCCAGCTCGCCCAGCGCCATGTCCCGGTCGTCGCCCAGGGTAAACCAGTCGTCCGGGTCCATGCGCACGGTCAGGGCCTGCACCCGCGCCCGGGCTTCTCCGCCGTCCAGGTACAGATCCGGCTGTTCCATGTAGATCAGCTCCCAGCCGCGCTGCTGGGCGGCCCAGAGCATCGCCAGGGAGGTGTCCTTCTTGAAGTGGATGTCCTGGATGGGATCCATGACGATACCGAGTCTGACAGTCATAGTGTTTGTTACACCTCTCAATAGTGTGGGGAGCCTCAACAATAGTGTGGGGAGCCGTTCGACGATACGCCCGGAACACCGGGAGTCCAACAGCGGAAACCGGCCGGCGGCGCCTGTCGGGCGCTCCGCAGAATCGGGTCAGTATGCCCTCGCAAAGACACCTCCATCTGTACGCAAAAGCCGCCTACGGCTGCACGGGAGTACATTTGGTCACAAACTTATGCTTTTTCTCAAGCGACCTATATTCTATAAATAGTCAGGCTTTATAGAACGCCCCTTGAATGTGTGTTAAAAAGGCCCGTCAAGTCTCCCGCTGGTCTCGCAAACCGGCCTGACGGGGCCTGTCAAGTGCCGGGCTGGAAGCATGGCCAGCGCCTTTGGACCGTCCCTCACCGGGACCCGCTGTGGTCCGACAGGTGCTGAACAACAACGATCCTGTAGAGCGCAAGGCTGTTGGACAATGGATGACAACTTCGAAAACCTGAAGATTATGGTGATTGACGACAGTAAGACGATTCGTCGCACCGCCGAAACCCTGCTCAAGAAGGTTGGCTGTGAAGTCATCACCGCAACGGATGGATTCGATGCTCTCGCCAAGATCGCGGACTCGCAACCCGACATCGTGTTCGTAGACATCATGATGCCGCGGCTCGACGGCTATCAGACCTGCGCTCTCATCAAGAACAACTCCGCCTTCAAAAAGACTCCCGTCATCATGCTGTCCAGCAAGGACGGCCTTTTCGACAAGGCCAAGGGACGTATTGTCGGTTCGGATCAATACCTGACCAAGCCGTTCAGCAAGGACGAGCTGCTGAACACGATCCGTCAGTATGTTCCCACACCGGAACAGTAAACCGATTCGCGCAACGAATTTATCGAGGAAATCATGGCCCGCATCCTGATTGTCGACGACTCTCCGACCGAGGTTAAGAAAATCTCCAGCATCCTGGAAAAGCATCAGCACGAAGTGCTGTCCGCCGATAACGGCGCCGATGGCGTTGCCAAGGCGCGCGCCGAGAACCCGGACCTGGTCCTGATGGACGTGGTCATGCCCGGGCTCAACGGCTTCCAGGCCACCCGCCAGCTGACCCGTTCGCCGGAAACCGCGTCCATCCCGGTCGTCATCGTGACCACCAAGGACCAGGAAACCGACCGCGTCTGGGGTACCCGTCAGGGCGCCAAGGGCTATCTGGTCAAGCCGGTCGAAGAAGACGAACTGATCAAGACCATCGACAGTCTGATCGCCTGAACCTCAGTATGGAGTAAGCATGTCCGCCCAGGCTGCCCCTTTTGCCGTACTGACGGATATCGCCCGGCGTAGCAAGTCCCGTGCATCCGGACTGCCAGCCCAGCAGGAAGCGATCGAACTGTGGAACGGCATCGGTTTTACCCTGGCCGGCCAGCGTTACGTCGCGCCCATGGGTGAGGTTGTCGAGATACTGCACGTCCCCCGCTACACCCACGTACCGGGGGTTCGTTCGTTTATGCTCGGCGCCGCCAACGTCCGCGGCCGCCTGCTGCCGCTGATCGATCTCGCCTATTTCTTTGACATGAACCGTGCATCGCGCAGTCATCGCGATCGCCGGGTGCTGGTCATCGAGCGGGACGACCTGTTCAGCGGCCTCGTCGTCGACAGCGTTTCGGGCATGCAGTATTTCGCCACGGAGAGCTTCACGGAGGAAGTCGCCGCCGAAGTCCCAGACATCGTCAAGCCTTTCGTCCAGGGAGGCTACCGACGCAACGAGGAAACCTGGAACGTGTTCTCGACCTTCGCCCTGATGGACGACGAGCGCTTTCTGGATGTTTCGCAGTGGTGAACAGGACGGCAGGGCCTGTTCGCTGATTTTCCAGACCCGAAGGACCAACTTGCCAACGTTTAGGCCGGGAGCCAGAAAATGAAAAAGAGAGCCGGAAGATTCAATGCGGGTCAGGGTGCCAACAAGCTGGTTGGCGCCCTGATCGGTGCATTGATCGTATTGACCGTCCTGCTCGTCGCAGTGCTGTTCATCATCAACCGTGACAGCAGCAACGACCAGGAATACATCGCCCACGCCAGTGAGCTGCGGGTACTGTCCCAGGAGATCGCGAAGAACGCCTCGGAAGCGGCCGGCGGTACGCCGGAAGCCTTCGACCAGCTGCAGCGCTCCCGTGACGAGTTCGCGCGTCTGTGGGGTTATCTTGTCGAGGGGAACCCGGAAACCGGCCTTCCCGCCAGCGAGATGGCTGCCGAAAGCGGTGTACAGGAGAACTGGAACGAAGTCCGTGAGCGGGCCGATACCATCATCTCCACCCGCGAAGCGGTACTGGGCCTGCACCAGGTTGCCCAGACCCTGAACGAGAACATCCCGCAGCTGCAGGTCGAGTACGATGACATCGTCCAGATCCTGCTGGACAACGACGCACCGGCCGAAACCGTGGCCCTGGCCCAGCGTCAGTCGCTGCTGGCGGAACGGATCGTGCGCTCGGTCAATAACGTTCTCTCCGGTGACGAAGACGCGGTGATCGCCGCCGACCGGTTCGGCCGCGACGCCAAACTGTTCGGCCGCGTTCTGAGCGGTCAGATCGAAGGCAACTCGGCCATGGGCATCTCCCGGGTCCAGGACGAGGACGCCCGCTACGGTCTCGACGCCGTGTCCGAGCTGTTCGAATTCGTCAGCCAGAACGTTGACGCCATCCTGGAAGCCTCGCCCGACCTGTTCACCGTGCGTCGCGCTTCCAACGAAATCTTCCAGAACTCCCAGGCCCTGCTGAACGGCACCTCCCAACTGGCGGAACAGTTCCGTCAGCGGGCGGACTCGCGCATCATCAGCTCCTACCTGGCGTACATCCTGCTGGCCGCCATGGCCGCTGTGGTCGTGATCATCGGCCTGACCATCTACCGTTCCTCCCAGGAGCGTCTGTCCAAGACCCAGGAGCAGAACGAGCAGAACCAGAACGCGATCCTGCGACTGCTGGACGAACTGGCCGACCTGGCCGACGGTGACCTGACCACCGAGGCCACGGTTACCGAGGACTTCACCGGGGCCATCGCCGACTCCATCAACTACGCGATCGACCAGATGCGCGGACTGGTACAGTCCATCCGGGGTACCGCGGTTCGAGTCTCCTCAGCGGCCCAGGAAACCCAGGCCACTGCGATGCACCTGGCCGACGCTTCCGAGCACCAGGCCCAGGAAATCGCCGGTGCCTCCGCGGCGGTGAACGAGATGGCCGTGTCCATCGACCAGGTCTCCTCCAACGCCGCCGAGTCGTCCGCGGTTGCGGAGCGCTCGGTTGCCATCGCCAAGAAAGGCGCCGAAGTCGTACAGAACACCATCCGCGGCATGGACAACATCCGCGAGCAGATCCAGGAAACCTCCAAGCGGATCAAGCGTCTGGGTGAGTCTTCCCAGGAAATCGGTGACATCGTATCGCTGATCAACGACATCGCCGACCAGACCAACATCCTGTCCCTGAACGCCGCCATCCAGGCGTCCATGGCCGGTGATGCGGGCCGGGGCTTCGCAGTGGTTGCGGACGAGGTTCAGCGCCTGGCGGAACGTTCCTCCGCGGCGACCAAGCAGATTGAAGCCCTGGTTAAGACGATCCAGTCCGATACCAACGAGGCGGTCATCTCCATGGAGCACACCACCGCCGAGGTGGTCCGTGGTGCCCGTCTGGCCCAGGACGCGGGTGTCGCCCTCGAGGAAATCGAGAACGTCTCGATGAACCTCGCGGAACTGATCCAGAACATCTCCAACGCGGCCCGCCAGCAGGCGTCGTCCGCGGCTCACATCTCCAACACGATGAACGTTATCCAGGAGATCACCTCGCAGACCTCCTCCGGTACCAACGCCACCGCGAAGTCGATCGGTAACCTGGCGGAAATGGCCGGTGAGCTGCGCTCCTCCGTTGCCGGCTTCACTCTGCCGGAAGAGGATATGCCGGAAGAGGAAGAAGAAGACAGCGACGTTCCTGTTGTTAGCTGATAACTGTCAGCGGCTGATGACGCCAGAGTACGGCTGACTCATGATCATGACCGAAACGCGCAATGACAGGACGTCCGGCATCTGGACACTGCGTCCTCTTCCCGAGATGGACGAGGCGCAGTTCCGCCAGTGGCAGGAGCTGCTGGAAGACCGGACCGGGATCACCCTGAAAGCGGAGCGGCGCTCGTTCCTGCAGACCAATCTGGGGATCCGCATGCGCGAGATCGGTTGCGACACCTATCAGGCCTATTACGAGAAAGTGGTTTCCGGCCCCGGCGCGATCGTCGAATGGGCCACACTGGTGGACCGGCTGACGGTCCAGGAAACCCGCTTCTTTCGTGATCCCGATGCCTACCGGTTGGTGTCCGACTACATTATGACGCGGCCGCGGGAGCAGCTCAGCCGACAGCCGATCGAGGCCTGGAGCGTCGGCTGCTCCACCGGCGAGGAACCCTACACGCTGGCCATGCTGCTGGATCAGAGCATGCGGCAACTGGAGTTAAAATCCCTGTTCGGCGTCACCGGCTCCGACATCAGCAAGCCGGCGCTGGAAAAGGCCCAACGAGGCCTCTACGGCGCCCGCAAGCTGGTCAGCACCGACGCCGACACTCGCGGCCAGTATTTCCAGGCCTCGGGTGGCAACGAATGGGAAATCGACCCGGCCCTGCGCCAGCGGGTGTGTTTCACGCAGCTCAATGTGCTGGATCTGGAACAGGCGCCGATGCACGGCATGAACATCATCTTCTGCCAGAACCTCCTGATCTACTTTCGCCAGTGGCGGCGTCGCGAGATCGTAAAGCGC
The DNA here is from genome assembly GCF_011421605.1 of Marinobacter sp. JSM 1782161. Taxonomy (NCBI): domain Bacteria; kingdom Pseudomonadati; phylum Pseudomonadota; class Gammaproteobacteria; order Pseudomonadales; family Marinobacteraceae; genus Marinobacter; species Marinobacter sp. JSM 1782161. The sequence goes on along the minus strand of NZ_WSSA01000007.1, from coordinate 45,488 downwards.
CTGACCGAGCGGCTTGCCCCCGGCGGCCTACTGGTTCTGGGACAGGGAGAATTGACGGACTGGCATCATCCCTCCCTGCAGCGGGTGCCATCGGATAGCGTTCTGGCGTGGATCAAACGCCAGACTGACGAAGAATAACCGGAGTGGTTATGGGCAATCACCATGACAGCATCGCCCTGGATTGGGTTAGGGGCGAAATTCAGGACACCCTGAAACAGGGTCAGCAGGCGCTGGAAGCGTACGTCGACAACCGCGACGACACCGCTCGCCTGCGTTTTTGCCTGAACTACCTCCACCAGGTGCACGGCACCCTGCAGATGGTCGAGCTTTACGGCGCGGCCCTGCTGACCGAGGAGATGGAAAAACTGGCCCAGGCGGTTCTCAATGAGACCGCGGCCAACGCCGACGAGGCCATCGAAGTCCTGATGCAAGCCATCCTGCAGCTGCCGCAGTACCTGGAGCACCTGGACAGCAGCCGCGACGACTTCCCGCTGGCCCTTCTGCCGCTGCTGAACGACCTGCGCGCCGCGCGGGGCGAACCGCTGTTGTCGGACACCTCGCTGTTCAAGCCGGACCTGAGCGCGGTTCAGTTCCAGCCAGCGCCGGGCATCTCCCAGCGCCTGCAGGATCCCAAGGTCATGGGTCACGTGCGCAAGCTGCGCCAGATGTTCCAGTTTGCCCTGGCCGGCGTGGTCCGAGAGGCCGATCTGGACTCCCATTTCGACTACCTGGACAAGGTGATCCAGCGGGTCATCAAACTGTGCCAGAAAAGCCCGCGCGAAGAGCTGTGGCTCGCCGCCGGCGCCTTTGTCGACACCCTCAAGAGTCGCCACAACCCGATCAACTCCGCCGTCAAATCGCTGCTGCGCCAGCTCGACGCCGAACTCAAGCGGCTGATCGACGAGAACGTGGACATCCTCCAGCAGCCGGTGCCCGAAGCCCTGTTCAAGCACCTGCTGTATTACGTGGCGCGCGATGCCGAACTGGACACGCCGCGGGTCAACGACCTGCGCGAGCGCTACCACCTGGCCGCCGCCCTGCCTTCCGACGAGTCGGTGGACGACGCCCGCAGCCGCGTCTCCGGTCCCGGCCGGGACGCCATCCATTCGGTGGTCAGCGCCCTCAACGAAGAGCTGGCACGCCTGAAAGACCAGCTCGACCTGTTCGTTCGCGCCGAGTTCCGCCAGAACGAGGAGCTGGAAGAACTGCTGCCGGGCCTGCAACAGGTGGCCAACACCCTGGCAGTCCTGGGCCTGGGCATTCCGCGCCGGGTCATCACCGAACAGATCGAGATCGTCGAACGCCTGAGCCGCGACGCCCTGCCCGCCGAAGACGGCGTGCTGATGGACATCGCCGGCGCCCTGCTCTACGTCGAAGCCACCCTGGCCGGCCTGGAGAAAGAGCGCACCACGCAGTCCGAGGACACCGGTGAGGACATCCAGTACGGCGGCCAGGAACTGAGCGAAGCCAACAGCGCCCTGCTGCGCGAGTCACGCAACTCCCTGGAGCAGGTCAAGACCGCCATCGTCAACTTCATCGCCGCCCAGTGGGACCCGCGCGAGATCGAGCACGTGCCCGGCCTGCTGCACAGCATCCGCGGCGGCCTTCAGCTGATCCCGCTGGACCGGGTGGGCGACATGCTGGCGTCCGCCGAGCGCTACGTCAGCGATGTCCTGTTGCAAGGCAAGCGCGTGCCGGACTGGCAGCAGCTGGACACCCTGGCCGATATGGTCACCAGCATCGAATACTACCTGGAGCGCCTGGCCGACGGCGTGGACGACAACGATTCCGTGCTGCGGATCGCCGAAGACAGCCTGCGCTCGCTGGGCTTCCCGGTGGGCGAAGAACCCACCTGGGACCAGGACGCCGCGCCGGCCCCGGCCGCCGAACCACAGCCGGAAACGCCAGCGGTGCCGGAAGCCGGAAAGCCGTCGGACGCTGACCTGGTGGACGACGAGATCCTCGAAATCTTCATCGAGGAAGCCGGCGAAGTCCTCAGCACCATCGAAGAGTTCTACCCGCGCCTGCGCCAGAATCACGACGACCGCGAGGCGCTGACCGAAGTCCGCCGTGCGTTCCACACCCTCAAGGGCAGCGGCCGTCTGGTGGGTGCGACCAGCATTGGTGAGCTGGCGTGGTCGGTGGAAAACCTGCTCAACCGGGTCATCGACCAGAGCATCAAACCCACCGAAGAGCTCTTCTCCCTGGTGGACACCGTGATCGCCCGCGTGCCGGGACTGATCAACGAGTTCCGCGAAGGCAACGCCACCGGCGACGTGAATGAGCTGATCGCCCGCGCCGAAGCCCTGGCCACCACCCGCAAGACCGGGCAGGACGCGCCGGCTGATGGCGCCGACCAGCCGGCCAACCGCGACGACGCCGATATCGAGACCCCGGAAGCCGAAGCACCGGCCGAACCGGAACCGACACCGGCTGCGGACTTCGACAGCGACGACCTGATCGACGACGAGATCCTCGAAATCTTCATCGAGGAAGCCGGCGAGGTGCTCGACACCATCAACGAATACCTGCCGATGCTGCTGCGCCAGTTCGACGACCGCAGCGCCCTGACCGAAGTCCGGCGGGCCTTCCACACGCTCAAGGGCAGCGGCCGCATGGTCGGCGCCGACGCGGTGGGCGAGCTGGCCTGGGCCGTCGAGAACATGCTCAACCGCGTCATCGACGCCAGCGTGTTCATGAACGGCGACATCGCCCAGCTGCTGCAGGACGTGGTCGACGTCATCCCGACCCTGGTCAAGGATTTCGAGGCGCGCCGTCCGGCTTCGCTGGATACCGCCCCCCTTGAAGCCCGAGCCACCGCCCTGGCCAACGGCGAGATTCCGGAATCCAGCGCGATGCCGGACGACGCCAGCCCGATTGAGCCGGCAAGCGCCGCCGACACCACCGCGGATGCCGACGACCTGTCCGGCCTGGACGCAACGGCCGAAGAGCAACTGGTGGACCCGGTACTGCTCGACATCTTCGAGAGCGAGACCGAGACCCATCTGCAGGCGCTCAAGCAGTTCCTGTCCGAAGCCGAGGGCCGCGACACCACGGCCTACACCGACGGTCTGTCCCGAGCGCTGCACACCCTGAAAGGGTCGGCCCACACCGCCGGTATCGAGCCGCTGGCGACGATCATTGCGCCGCTGGAGAAATTCGTTAAGACCGCCCGCTCGGAGAACCAGCGGGCCGACCGCGAAGTCCTCGCGCTGCTGGCGGACGCCTGCGGCTTTATCGAGCGCGGCCTGGAGCAGATCCGCACCACACCGCAGGATCCGCTGGACGGCACCGACGCCTTCCTGGAACGGCTCGACATGCTGGCCCGACGCACCCTGTCGTCGGGCCCGATGGGCGCCGCCGAAGCCGAACACGAGCAGGCCGTCGATCCACAGCTGGTGCAGCTGTTCCTCAACGAAGGTCTCGACATCCTGCTCGACGCCGACGGCATCCTTGATCGCTGGGCCGCCGATCCTTCGGAAAGCACGCAGCTCGATCAACTGGTCCAGGAGCTGCGGCAACTGGCCCGGGGCGCCGAAGTCGCCGGGCTGAGCGACGTTTCCGAACTGGCCGATCGGCTGGAGCGCATCTACGCCGCAATTTTCGATGCCGACGCACGACCGGATGACGCGTTCTTCGAAGTGGCCCGCGCCGGCCACGAAGCGCTGATCAACATGATGGACCAGATTGCCGCCGGTCTGGCCACCAAGCCCGACCAGGCCCTGATGGCTCAGCTCCAGACCCAGCTGGACCAGTTCCGCAGTCAGGCCGACAACGCTTTCAGCCAGAACCTCGAAGATATCGACAACGGCTTCGACGAGGATCTGGAGCTGCCCACCCTGGACATCGCCTTCGAGGAAGACGACGACACCCAACCGGCCGAGCCCGAGCACGCCGGTGACAGCGCCAATCTCGATCCGGAGCTGGTGGATATCTTCCTGGAGGAAGCCAGCGACCTGATTGAAGGCACCGGCGAACGACTGCATCAGTGGACCGCCAACCCGGGCGATGTCGAGTTGCTGCGTCACCTGCAACGGGACCTGCATACCCTCAAGGGCGGCGCCCGTCTGGCGGATATCAGCGCCATCGGCGATCTTGCCCATGAGCTGGAGACCCTGTTCGAAGGCCTGACCGACAACCGCCTGGCCAGCAGCGGGGATCTGGAAGACCTGCTGTTGAGCGCCCACGACCGCCTCGCGGCCATGGTCGATGCCATCAGCCAGAACCAACCGCCGCGCCCGGCGCCGGACCTGATCCGCGAGATCCAGAGCTACATCAGCGAGCACGCCGGATCAGCCGGCACACCGGAACCCGATTACGGCTTTGACGACGTACCCACGCTGGACGTCGAAGACACCGACGCCGGCGAGCCCGAGCCCACACCGGAAGCGGCCGACGAGGCCCAGCCGACCGGCGCGCTGCAACAGCTGGATCCCGAGCTGGCGGAAATCTTCCTGGAAGAAGCCGGCGAGATCATCGACACGACCGCCGAACAGCTGCACCAGTGGCAGGCCAACCCGGATCAGCCGGAACTGGTCAAGGAACTGCAGCGGGAACTGCATACCCTCAAGGGCGGTGCCCGCATGGCGGAAATCGCGCCGGTGGCCGACATCGCGCACGAGATGGAAACCCTGTTCGAACGCATCGTCGAAGGTCGCCTGCCGGCCACGGCCGAGCGTACCGGTGTGGCGCTGAAGGCCCACGACGAACTGGCCGCCATGGTCGACGCCATCGCCGATGACGGACAGTGCCCCGAAGCGCCAGGCGTGCTGCAGGCCCTGCGCGCCGCGCTTGACGAGACACCGGCAGCGCCGGCTCCGGAGTCGACACCTGAGCCGGAAGTCGATGCCGAGTCCGACGTCGATGATCGTGTTGAGGCGGAAGAGGACGCCATCGAGCTGGAGCTGCCCGAACTTGAGGAAAGCCCCGAGGAACCGGCAGCAACGGCTGAAGAAACGTCTCCGGCCGACACCGCGGCAACGTCCGACAGCGATATGGATCCGGAACTGGTGGGCATCTTCCTGGAGGAAGCCTACGACCTGATCAACTCCACCGCCAGCGCCCTGCACAGCTGGACCGAAGACCCCAGCGACACGGCCCTGGCGGCCGAGCTGCAGCGCGACGTGCACACCCTCAAGGGCGGCGCCCGCATGGCCGGCGTCGACGCCATCGGCGATCTGACCCATGTGCTCGAAAGCCTGTTTGAGCGGGTTGCCGAAGGGCGCCTGGCCGCCACCCAGTCCATGAACGATCTGCTGTTTGCCTGCCACGACCGGCTGGCCCAGATGGTCGAACAGGTGGCCGCGCACAAGCCCTGCGAACCCGCCGCGGAACTGATCGCCCGGGTCGAGGCGATCCTGTCCGGCGAGGCCGGCGAGCCCGAAGCCGCGGCGCCCGAGCCGGCGGCGCAACCGGCTGTCGAGGAGGCACCGTCCGCTTCCGTCGATGACAGCGCAGAGACCGCGCCGGAGCGTGACGCCGACCTGATCGGTTTCTTCCTCGATGAAGGTCTGGAAATCCATGAGGCCATCAAGGAATGCCTGGCCCAGTGGCGTGACGAACCGGAATCCCTCAGCGGCGTCACCGCGCTGCAGCAGGAGCTGCAGACCCTGAAAGGCGGCGCCCGACTGGCGGATCTGGACCCGGTCGCGGATCTGGCCGAAGCCTGGAACGAACGCCTGGAGTCCGCCCTGGCGGACGCCGCCGACACGGCCGAAACCCTGCGCCTGAGCGATCAGGCCCTGGCCGAACTGGGCCGCATGCTGGGCGAGATCGAGGACGACCGCGCCCCGACCGCCAACGTGGAGCTGCTGGCCAGCCTCACCGCCAAATCCGCGATCGAGGCTCCGGAGCCGACCCCGGCCCGGGAGGAAAGCCAGCCGGAATCCGTCGACCCGGAAGTGCTGGAAATCTTCCTTGAGGAAGCCGGCGAGCTGCTCGACCAGGTCGAAAACCTGCTGGAAGACTGGCGCAAGGAACCGGGCAACACCCACTTCAACCGGGAACTGCAGCGAGCCCTGCACACGCTCAAGGGCGGTGCGCGTCTGGCGCAGCTGGTGGAGCTCGGCGACAAGGCTCACGCCTTCGAGACCCGACTGATCGACCTGGGCGGCAACCAGCCCGGCCCCGACAGCTGGTCGGCCATTACCCGGGATCACGACAGCCTCACCGACATGGTGGGCGAGATCCGCAAGCGCTACGAGGAAGCCGGCGCGGGTCCGGTGACGCTGCCCGCCGCCGAAGATACCGGCGAAGCGACACCCGCCAGTGACGATGAGCCGACGCCGGAGGCGCCCACTCAGGCGCCAGCCGATCTCGAGCAGCCGGCCCAGCCCCAGGCTTCGGCGCCCGTACCGGCCGCCAAGCCGGACAGCGCCAAGTCTGCGGACAAGGCCCGCAAGCCCAAACGCGATGCGGCACGCAGTGCCCAGGAGACCATCCGCGTCAACGCCTCGCTGCTGGACGAGCTGGTCAACCTGGCCGGCGAGACCAGTATCACGCGCAGTCGCCTGGAACAGCAGTCGAGCGATTTCACCCACACGCTGGATGAAATGGCCGCCACCATCGAACGTCTGCGCGAACAGCTGCGGCGCATGGACATCGAGACCGAGGCCCAGATCCTGTTCCGCACCGAGAAAGAGCAGGGCCCCGACTACAGCGAGGACTTCGACCCGCTGGAGATGGACCGCTATTCCTCCATCCAGCAGCTGTCCCGGGCCCTGAGCGAGTCGGCCTCGGATTTGGCGGACCTGCGCGAGACCATGACCGACCGGACCCGCGACACGGACACCCTGCTGGTGCAGCAGTCGCGCATCAACACCGAGCTGCAGGAAGGCCTGATGAAAACGCGGATGAACCCGTTCTCATCCATGGTGCCGCGCCTGCGCCGGATCGTTCGCCAGATCAGCGGCGAGCTGGGCAAGCACGTCGAATTCGATGTGCGCAACGCCGAAGGCGAAATGGACCGCAACATCCTGGAACGGATGGTGGCCCCGCTGGAGCACATGCTGCGGAACGCCGTCGACCACGGCATCGAAACGCCGGAGCAACGGCGCCAGGCGGGTAAGCCGGAAACGGGTGAAATCACCCTGTCCCTGACCCGCGAAGGCGGCGAGGTGGTGCTGCGGATGATGGACGACGGCGCCGGTATTCGTACCTCCGCAGTCCGCGAGAAAGCCATCAAGCAGGGCATGCTGCGGGCCGACGAGGATCTGTCCGACCGCGAAATCCTGCAGTTCATCCTGCAGCCGGGCTTCTCCACCGCCGCCCAGGTGACCCAGATTTCCGGCCGCGGCGTCGGAATGGACGTGGTTGCCAGCGAGATCAAGCAGCTCGGCGGCAGCCTGGACATCGACTCGGTGCTGGGCCAGGGCACGACCTTCACAGTGCGCCTGCCGTTCACGGTCTCGGTCAACCGCGCGCTGATGGTGTCCACCGGCGAGGACTTCTACGCCATCCCGCTGAACACCATCGAAGGCATCGTGCGGGTCAGCACCTACGAGCTGGAGGAGTACTACAAGCCGGACGCGCCGCTCTACGAGTACGCCGGCCAGGAGTACCGCCTGCAGTACCTGGGCAGCCTGCTGCACAGCGAGCATCATCCCAAGCTGCAGGGTCAGGCCCTGCCGCTGCCGGTGATCCTGGTGCGGGGCGCCGAACAGCCTATGGCCCTGCAGGTGGACAGCCTCATGGGCAGCCGCGAGATCGTGGTCAAATCCCTCGGTCCGCAGTTCACCTCGGTGCGCGGGGTGTCCGGTGCCACCATCCTGGGTGACGGTAACGTGGTGGTGATCCTCGACCTGCCGGCGATGATCCGCTCCGACATCCTGTCCGAGCGTCAGCGTCTGGCGGATCTGGAAGCCGCCCAGGAACAGGCCCGCCGCGACGACCGCGAAACGCTGGTCATGGTGGTGGACGACTCGGTCACGGTGCGTAAGGTCACCTCGCGCCTGCTGGAACGGAACGGCATGGAAGTGCTGACAGCGAAGGACGGCCTGGACGCCGTCGCCCAGCTGCAGGATCACCGGCCGGACATCATTCTCCTGGACATCGAGATGCCACGGATGGACGGTTTCGAAGTGGCCAGCTTTATCCGCCACGACGACAACCTGCGGGATACGCCGATCTGCATGATCACGTCCCGGACCGGCCAAAAGCACCGCGAGCGGGCGCTGGCCATTGGCGTCAACGAATATCTGGGTAAACCGTTCCAGGAAACCCAGCTGCTCGAAACGATTGAGCGGCTTACCGGGAACAGTTGATGAACGCGGTGGGGTCGCTGCCGCGCGTGGCCATCGTCTCCGATAGCCCGCTGCAGCGTCGCCGACTGTTCGATGCGGTGGGCAAGTTCGGCCTGGAATCGCCGTTCTGCGGCGATCCGGAGCGCGTACTGGGCCTGGCTGCCTTGCCGGACGTCCAGCTCTGGCTGGTGACCCTGGAGGACGAAGCGGATCACCCGGCGCTGTTCGATGCCCTGCTGGAGAACACCGACGCGCCCATCCTGTTCGGGGTGGATCCGGCGCCGACGCCCGGAAGCACCGACGCCTTCCGCTGGGAACGGCGCCTGATCGACAAACTGGAAAAGCAGCTCGGTCCACTGGAACAGACCGACAGCCAGGGGACGCTGGAAGCCCTGGCCCGGCCGCAGGAGCGGCCCGAACCGCAAAGCCGGCCGGCGTGGATTCCCGCCGACCGGACCGGCCAGGTGGCCGAGGAGGTGTGGATCCTGGGCGCATCGCTGGGCGGACCGGCCGCGGTGAAAACCTTCCTGGATCACCTGCCGTCGGATTTGCCGGTCGGCTTTATCTACGCCCAGCACATCGACGGCAACTTCACCGATGTGCTGACCCGGGTGCTGGGGCGCCACGCCTCCTACACCCTGCGTCGGGCCGAGGCCGGCTATCGGGTGCGCAACGGCGATGTGGTGCTGTTGCCGGTGGAGAATGAATGGCACCTGGACGCGCGGGGCTGCCTGCAGGAAAAGGCCACGCCCTGGCCCGGCCCCTACGGCCCGTCGATCGACCAGGTGCTGCTGAACGTCTCGGACCATTACCGCGCCCGCTGCCATGCTATCCTGTTTTCCGGCATGGGCAACGACGGCGCCATCGCCGCCCCCCTGCTGCGGGCCTACGGCAGCCGCATCTGGGTGCAGAGCAGCGACAGCTGTGGCAATAGCTCCATGCCGGACTCGGTGGCGGCCACCGGCTGCACCAGCTTCGTCGGGGATCCGGCCCAGCTGGCGCGCAAACTGACACAAACCATTGAAGAGGATTGCCTGCTACGCGGCCGGCAATCCAGCGATTCCGCCTGAGGACAAGACCATGGCCGACAACTCCCAAGTCCTTCCCTGCGTACTGATCCCGGTCACGGATCGACAGCTGCTGCTGCCCAACGTGTCACTGGCCGAGATCGTCGACTACGCCGAGCCGGAAACCGTACAGGACGGCCCGGACTGGCTGGTGGGCTACCTGAGCTGGCGCGGCCTGCGCCTGCCGGTGATTTCCTACGATGCCGCCAACGGCGTGGCCGCCGCCCGCCAGGAAAGTGGCCGCGGCCGCATTGCGGTGTTCAACACCATCAGCGACAGCCACGACGCCCTGCCTTTCCTGGCCATGGTGACCCAGGGGATTCCCAGCCAGACCAAGCTGGGCGCGCACCAGATCCAGCAGACCGAAGGAGACACCGGCCCGGCGGACCTGATGAAAGTCGATGTGGACGGCCACAGCGCCTACATTCCCAACCTGGAATACCTGGAATCCCTGGCCCTGCAATCGTCAGCGGCCTGATCCGCCGTACCCGGTGACCTGTCCAGCCAGCCGTCGAGACGTTATAATATAACAACCACTGACTGGCTGGACCGATCATGACTCAGACACCGCTGCCCTATCGACCGCACAATCACGATGCCTGCGTGGACCAGGCCCTGAGCGATGCCCAACGCATCTGCGACGCGGCCAACGCCCGGCTAACGCCGGTCCGGCAACGGGTGCTGGAACTGATCTGGCAATCCCACAAGCCGCTGGGCGCCTACGACCTGCTCGGCGCCCTCGCGCAGGATGGACACAACGCGGCACCGCCCACAGTCTACCGGGCGCTGGATTTTCTGCAGCAGCATGGCCTGGTACACCGCATCGCCTCGCTCAACGCGTTTGTCGGCTGCACCCACGCCGGCCATCATCACACCGGTTTCTTCCTCATCTGCCGCGCCTGCCGCAACGTGCTGGAGCTGTCCGCACCGGCCATCGCCCAGTCGGTCTCAGAGGCCAGCCGCGAGGAAGGCTTCCAGGTGGAGGAAACCACGCTTGAGATCGCCGGGCTGTGCCCCGCCTGCCAGTCGGGGGCTGACAATGCCTGAAGCGCTGGTGCAGCTTGCCGGTGCCGGCGTGAGTCTGGGCGGGCGGAGCATCGTGGACAACGTGGAGCTGACCGTCAGCCGCGGCGACATCATCACGGTGATCGGCCCCAACGGCGCCGGCAAGACCACGCTGATCAAGTCGGTGCTGGGCCTGCAGCCGCTCAGCAGCGGCTCGATCCGCCGGGCCCCGGGACTGACCATCGGCTACGTACCGCAGCACATCCAGTTCCAGTCCACCCTGCCGCTGACCGTCAAGCGCTTTCTGGCGCTGACCGGCGCGTCTCCCGGCGCCTGCCTCGAAGCCCTGGCCCGGACCAACGTGGCGCACCTGTACGATGCCTCCATCCATCACCTGTCCGGCGGCGAGATGCAGCGTCTGCTGATCGCCCGGGCGCTGGTGCGCGAACCCGACCTGCTGGTGCTGGACGAGCCCGCCCAAGGCGTCGACGTCAACGGCCAGGCGGAGCTGTACGAGCTGATCCGCCAGCTGCGCGACACCCTCGATTGCGGCGTGATCATGATTTCCCACGACCTGCACCTGGTGATGGCGGCCACCGACAAGGTGCTGTGCCTGAACCAGCATGTGTGCTGCAGCGGTTACCCGGAGCAGATTTCCAACGATCCGGCCTTCGTCGAGCTGTTCGGCCGCCACGTGGCAGACAGCGTCGCCATCTACCACCACCATCACAATCACGACCACGACCTGCACGGCGACGTGGTCGATCCCGGCCACAGTTCGGAGTGCCAGCACGACCATGCCGCTCATTGATTCCCTGCTCGACGATTTCTTCTGGCGAGCCATGATCGGTGGCCTGGGCGTGGCTCTGGTCGCCGGGCCGCTGGGCTGCTTCGTGGTCTGGCGCCGCATGGCCTACTTCGGCGACACCCTGGCCCACTCGGCCCTGCTGGGCGTCGCCCTGGGCACCCTGTTCCAGATCCAGCTGAGCCTCAGCATCGCGGTGGTGTGCGTGGGTCTGGCGCTGCTGCTGGTGATGCTCTCGCGCAACCGCAGTCTGGCCACCGATACCCTGCTGGGCATCCTCGCCCACAGCGCCCTGGCCATCGGCCTGGTGACCCTGAGCTTCATGCCCGATGTGCGCCTGGACCTGACCGGCTACCTGTTCGGCGACCTGCTGGCCATGACCCGCAACGACCTGGCCTGGATCTACGGCGGCGCCGCGCTGGTGCTGGCCCTGCTGGTCTGGCTCTGGCGCGGTCTGCTGATGAGTACCATCCACGAGGAGCTGGCCAAGGTGGAAGGCCTGCCGGTGGAATGGCTGCGCCTGGGCCTGATGCTGATGTTCTCGCTGGTGATCGCGGTGGCCATGAAGATCGTCGGTGTGCTGCTGATCACCGCCCTGCTGATCATCCCCGCCGCCACCGCCCGGCGCCTGGCCAGCAGCCCCGAACGCATGGTGTTCCTGGCCGTGGGCGTGGGCATGATCGCGGTCGCCGGCGGCCTGTCACTGTCCTGGTTCTTCGACAGCCCCGCCGGGCCCTCGGTGGTGGTTTCCGCCTTCCTGCTGTTCCTGCTGGTCTACGGCCTGGTGCGCGAACAGCGTCACGGTTGACGCCGCGCCGGATGGGCGCGCGGCGGCGACACTGGACGGTCACCGGGTCTCCCGCCTAGAGTTAAAAGGTCGACGACAATCACGGCGTCTCCGCTTTCGGCCCGTCCCCCGGGACGGCCGGGAACTTTTGCCGCCGTGCCGACGTCAGGGAAGGACGTGTCGGCGACGGTTGCCGTGAAACCATGCCAACGGGCGAGGGAGAAAGCCTATGGATCGGCCTTCAGGCCGGAGCCGCTCAATCTGGCCTCCGGTCATTGTTCTGCTCATCGGGCTGCTGGGTACGGGCGCGGTGGATCATTGGGTCAGCAAGAGCCTGGACAAGCAGACCCGGGCGCTGATCGACGCCCACCACGCCCAGTTCACCGACCTGGTACAGCAGAGCATCAACATGCGTCTGCAGGCGCTGGACGTCCTGGCGCGTACACTGGCGGGCGCCGATCACCCCGATGACGTGTTCCAGCGCCAGGCCAGCGGTCTGCTGCGCCGGATGCCGGACATCGTCAACGTCGACCGCATCGTGCGGATTTCCGACGCCCAGCGCGAACTGGTGGAACAGCAGCTGTCGCAGCGTTCCGGGCAGTTCATCACGCTGGGGCAGTGGCAGGAGAGCGGCTCTGTCAGCACCGCCGCCCGGCAGGACCAGTACTGGGTGGTGATGCAGGCGGCCCAGCGCCAGGGCGTCGCAGCTAGCCTGGGCCTGGTGGCGCCGTCGGTCCCCCACTGGCGCCAGCCCATCGATACCGCGCTCAGCCACGACAAGGTATCCGCCACGGCCCAGACCCACCTCCGCCGCAATGGCACCAGCGAATTCGCCGTGCGTCTGTTCCGGTCGCTCGACGATGGCTCCCTGGTGAGCCTGGCCTTCTCCCCCGACCAGCTGCTGCGCGAAGCACTGCCGGCGCGCATGAGCCCGGCACTGCAGGTGACGGTGTTCGATCTGGACCAACACCTGAAAAGCCCGCTGTTCGCCACGGACAGGCTGGAACAGCCGCGCATGGCCTGGGCGTTGCGCTCGGCCATCAGCCTGGCGGACCGGGAATGGATCCTCACCACCATTCCCGACAAGCATTTCATGAGCGCGCCGGCCGAACGCATCGGGCAGATCATCTGGCTGGTGGGTCTGGCGGCCAGTCTCCTGGCGGCGATCGTTATCTGGCTGCTGGCCCAGCGCCTGAACCGGGAACAGATCGCGCACGCCACCGCCCAGCGCCTGCTGGACGCGGAAAACCAGATGCTGGAAAACGCCCGCATCGAAAAAAGCGCCCTCAAGAACGCCCTGCAGGACAGCGAGCAGCGCAGCCGCGACCTGGTGGAAATCGCCGGCAGCACGACGGCGGAACTGGACGAACAGGGCCGTATCGGTTTCATCTCGGCCCAGGTGGTGGACCTGCTGGGCGTACCGCCCGCGCGCCTTCATAACCGGTCGCTGCGCGACCTGGTCGCCGCCAACGATCGCACCCGCTATGACCAGTGCCTGGCCGCCGCACGCACCGAGAAACGGGTGGAGCGGATCGACCTGAACCTGCATCTGGATGAGCAGTCACCGGTGCCCGCCACCCTGCGCATCAAGCCGGTGGTGGACACGCTCACCGGCTGCAGCGGTTTCCGCTTGTCGCTCCAGGCCCGCAGCGCCACCACCGTACCGGCCGACTGACCCCTCACGACCACCGGGGCGCCCACTATAATTGACGATGGGAGCCGTCGCAGAACGGCGGCTCCCCCGTCTGCTTGCAGCCGCAAAACCAGATCCACTCCTCGCGATCGGCCTGGAAGCGGACCGGTCGAAACCCGGTCCCCTTGTGTGAACCGTCGCAGAACGGCTGGCTTCCGCTCAGCCCGCACTGGCACCAGAAGTAGTCCTTTCCCTTCTCCACCAGCACGGCGCAGGGCGTGGTCCGGGCAACATGGGGTTTGTCCAACGCTGACATCAAGCACCTCCACACCAATGTGACGGCTTTCCAGGCCAGCCCAGTCGATGCATGAGCCGACCAAGGTTACGTCCTGCCTTCAAGTATAGAGTGCGGTCACTCTTCACTTCATTGCATACGCCATCATATTCACATATTGTTATATGCATTAATTCACATAAGGTGACGCCGATGAGCCAGCGCCGCGTGCTTTTCGTCTGCAACTCCAACAGCGCCCGCTCCCTGATGGCCGAGGCGGTTCTGCGGGATATCGCCCCGGACAGGTTCGAGGTCGCCAGTGCCGGCACCAGCCCGGAAGCGCCCCACCCGCTGGCCCTGCAGTGCCTCGAAGAGGCGGAGCTGGCCACCAGCGCCCTGCACAGCAAGTCCATCGACTCGGTCAAGAACGAGCACTGGGACTACATCATCACCCTGTGCGACAAGGCCGTCCGTGAGCCGCTGCCGCTGGACTCCGTGGGCCAGACCATCGCCTGGGACTTTCCCGACCCGGTCCCCGCCAACCGCCACGCCACCTTCGCCCTGGTGCTGAAAGACCTGCGCGAGCGCATCAAGCTGTTCGTGATGGTGCACCAGAAGGAAGTCCGGAGTTCGGAGCATTACCCGCCGGCGCCGGTTTTCAAGGCCCTCGGCGACGAGGGGCGCCTGGCCATCATGCTGCTGATCGCGCGCCACCGGGAGCTGTGCGTCTGCGAGTTGGTGGCGGCTCTGGATGCGTCGCAGCCCACCATCAGCCGCCAACTGGGGCAGCTGCGGGAACGTCACCTGCTGGTGGACGAACGCCGCGGCCAGTGGGTGTATTACCGCCTGCACCCGGCGCTGCCGGACTGGCTGGTCACCGCCCTCGGGCAAGCCGACGCCGCCAATCCGGCCCTGCTCGACACCGAGGAAGAGCGCCTGAGCAACATGCCCAATCGGCCGGAAAACTGCGCCTGACGCCGCCCCGGCCCCTGGGCGTACGCCTCGCTCTCCCAAGCCACAAGTCACAAGTCACAAGTCACAAGTCACAAGTCACAAGCCAATCAGCGAGAAAGCCATGAGCACAGTCACCTTCGGTATCAACGGTTTTGGACGCATCGGCCGGCTGGCCCTGCGCGCCGCCTTCGACTGGCCCGACATGCAATGCGTCGCCATCAACGACCCGGGCGCCGACGCCGCCACCCTCGCCCACCTGCTCAACTTCGACAGCGTGCACGGTCAGTGGCACCACAACGCCGAGGCCGATGGCGACGCCCTGCTGATCGACGGCCGCCGCATAGCCATCAGCGGCAATACCGCCATCGCCGACAGCGACTGGTCGGGCTGCGATCTGGTGATCGAAGCCAGCGGCCGCATGCGCCAGGTCGACCGGCTGCAGGCCTTCCTGGACCAGGGCGTGAAACGCGTGGTGGTCACCGCCCCGGTGAAGGAAGCCGGCGCCCGCAACATCGTCATGGGCGTCAACGACGACACCTTCGACCCGGCCACTGACCGCATCGTCACTGCCGCGTCCTGCACCACCAACTGCCTGGCGCCGGTGGTCAAGGTGATCCACGAACGGCTGGGCATCCGCCACGGCTCGATCACCACCATCCACAGCCTGACCAACACCCAGACCATTGTCGACGCACCTCACAAGGACCTGCGCCGGGCCCGGGCCTGCGGCAGCTCGCTGATTCCCACCAGCACCGGTTCGGCCACCGCCATCATCGAGATTTTCCCGGAACTGGAAGGTCGGCTCGACGGCCACGCGGTAAGGGTGCCGCTGACCAACGCCTCACTGACTGACTGCGTGTTCGAAGTGGAACAGGCCACCGACGCGGACGCGGTCAACGCCATGCTGCGGGAGGCCGCCGGGGACGAGCTGAACGGCATCCTCGGCTATGAGGATCGACCACTGGTGTCCATCGACTACCGCACCGACCCTCGCTCGGCAATCGTCGACGCGCCCATGACCCGGGTGATCAATGGCACCCAGGTGAAGATCTACGCCTGGTACGACAACGAATGGGGTTACGCCAACCGCACCATGGAACTGGCGCGCAAGGTGGGAGAGGCCTAGTGTCCCCGGCCATTCGCCAGTACCTGATCATCACCGGCAACTACTGGGCCTTCACCCTCACCGACGGCGCCCTGCGCATGCTGGTGGTGCTGCATTTCCACGAGTTGGGCTACTCGCCGCTGGAGATCGCCCTGCTGTTCCTGTTCTACGAGTTCTTCGGCGTGGTGACCAACCTGGTGGGCGGCTACCTGGGCGCGCGCCTGGGCCTGAACCGCACCATGAACATTGGCCTGTTCCTGCAGATCCTGGCGCTGGGCCTGCTGGCGGTGCCGGCGGCGATGCTCAGCGTGCCCTGGGTGATGGCGGCGCAGGCCCTGTCCGGCATCGCCAAGGACCTGAACAAGATGTCCGCCAAAAGCGGCATCAAGCTGCTGGTCCCCGATACCGAACAAGGCAAGCTGTATCGCTGGGTGGCCCTGCTGACCGGCTCCAAGAACACCCTCAAGGGCGTCGGGTTCTTTCTCGGCGGTGCCCTGCTGATGCTGGCCGGCTTCCGCGGCGCGGTGGTCCTGATGGCGTCGGTGCTGGCGCTGGTGTGGCTGGCCAGCCTCGTGCTGCTGGGCCGCGACCTGGGGCGCAGCAAGGCGAAACCGAAGTTCACCGACATGCTCTCCAAGAGCCGGGCCATCAACGCCCTGTCGGCGGCGCGGCTGTGCCTGTTCGGCGCCCGCGACGTGTGGTTCGTGGTAGCCCTGCCGGTGTACCTGCACACCGCGTTTGGCTGGGACTTCTGGAAAGTGGGCGGCTTCCTGGCCCTATGGATGATCGGCTACGGCGTGGTGCAGACCCTGGCGCCGCGCCTGACCGGGCGCGACCGCGCGGTGCCGCCCGGTCGATCCGCCGCAATGGCCTGGGCCGGCGTGCTGGCGCTGATGCCCGCGGCCATCGCCATCGGCCTCGACCAGGGCCTGCCGGCACGGCCGGTCCTGCTCGGTGGGCTGCTGCTGTTCGGCGTGCTGTTCGCGCTGAACTCCTCGCTGCACAGCTACCTGATCGTGCGTTTTGCCCGCAGCGACGGGGTGTCGCTGGATGTGGGGTTCTACTACATGTCCAACGCCGCCGGACGACTGCTGGGCACGCTGCTGTCCGGCTGGGTGTTCCAGAGTTACGGCCTGGTCGCCTGCCTGTGGATCTCCTGCGCGCTGGTGGTGGCCGCCGCCTTGCTCACCCGCGCCCTGCCCGAACCGGAACCGGTTGCGGCCAACGCGTCATAGACTCAGAGCGGCTGCACCACCTCGGCGATGCGGCCGCTGTCCACCAGGTCCAGGAAGGCATCGCCCAGCCGGTCGCTTTCGGCCACGGCGCCGCGCCAGGCTTTCTCGCGGGCGTCATCCCGGCCCAGGTAGCGCTCGAAGTCCTTGCGGTCCGGCAGCTTGCCGTCTGGCAGGCTCTCCAGGTATGGCTTCGACGGGGCCACCAGCACCACATCCTGCAAACGGGTGCCGTCGCCGCGGCGCCAGGGCAGCGACTTGTCGAACCAGCCTGGCACCACGCGGTCGGTGAAGTGGGGATAAAGCACCACACCGGGCTGCTCGTAGGGCAGGTCCAGGTGGTAATCGAGCAGCCCGCCGTCGCGGTAGACGCCGTCCGGGGCGCCGGCGATGCCGGGCACCCCGTCCATCACCATGGGAATCGACGCCGACGCCAGCAGCGCCGCCATCAGATTGTCGCGGGTGAGGGAGACCTGGTGGCTCTGGAAGTCGATCAGGTCGCCGAGCGGCGCCCGCTCACGCGGGTCGTGCAGGATGCCCCGCTCCATGAACCGGCCCAGATGGCGACGGCTGACCATGTTGGCGCTGATAGCCGTCATCAGCCCCAGCGCCAGGCGGCCGCGGGTATTGTGTTCCAGCATCCCGCGGCTGCGGACCACGACGATGTTGAGGCGATAGTCCGGGTGATTGAGGATGGCGTCCTCACGACCCGCCAGCAACTCCTCCAGGAAAACCACGCAGCGCCGGGTCACTTCGGCGGTGCTGACGCCCTTGGGAAAGCGCTGGGTGGTGTACAGCTCCGCCAGCCGGGCCAGTTGCGACACCGGATCGCCCGAAGCCACGGCGGCAAAGCGCCAACTGCCGATCGATGCCCCGATCAGCGAGCGCACCTGCGGCGCCCGCGGCAGCCATTCGCCGAACACCGCCTTGTCCAGGCCACTGATCCCAAGGGCTTTCGGGCCACCGGCCGCGCCCGGAACCACGTGCACGTCCGCCGGGCTCAGGCCCTGTTCGCGAATACGGGCGTAGGCACGGCGACCGGCGCGGATGGTGAGAAGCGAAGAGTCTGGAGTGGCGGTGGACATGGCAGTTTCCTGTACGGCACAGACGATGTGAGCGCGAGTGTATGCAATATCCGCCCGGGCAACCAGCCCGTCATTGGCCACGGGCAACACCGGCAGCGGCCTGATCCGGCGACGCCCCTGGGTTATACTGCGGCGGAATCCGACACAGGTCTCCGGCATGGCCCGCGCGAATCACGGCGAAGCGACCCGCAACAAAATCCTCACCACCGCCCTGGCACTCTACGCCCGCCATGGGCTGGACGGGGTATCGCTGCGCACCATCAGCGCGGAATCCGGCACCCGCAATTCGGCGGCCGCGCACTATCATTTCGGCAGCCGGCTGGGGCTGCTGGAAGCCGTCGTCACGCACATCACCGATCATACACGGCCGCAGTTCGAGACCGGTTTTACGGCCATCGAAGCGGCCCCGGCGCCGTCCCTGCGGGACGTGGTCAAGGCCATGACGGCTCCCTACCTGGCGCTGACCCTGACCCCGGACTGGGGCCCGGCCGCGCTGCGTTTCATGGCCCACCTGCACGCCGACAACACGCCGGAGATCGCCCAGTTGCTGAACCGTCACTTCCGGCCGGACATTGAGCGCATCGAGGCCCAACTGTGCCGCTCCCTGCCGGACGTTCCCCGGGACGTGCTGCGCATCCGCCTGGCGTTCACGGTGGTCAGCCTGATTCACGGGGCGGCGGAAATCGACCTGCTGTCGAACACGCCGTTCGGCAACATCCGTCCCGACGACCACACCCTGTTCACCTATTTCGTCGATTTCATCGAAGGTGGCCTGGCCGCGCGCCCGGCACCTCACTGAACGGATCCGGCGGCTTTCCCTCCACCGGATCCGTGCTATAACTGGGCATTAACGAGTCGTGCACGATGGAATCCAACCCGCGCCGGAATCCGCGGGCTGCAGGAGCGCAGAGTGGGCATGCAGTACTTGACCGGGGTAACCCAGACCAACCCGACAGACACCATCCTCGGCTACCGGCGCCAGATCATCTACCACCTGCATTTCTGGTCCCTGGTCGCCCTGGCGCCGCTGACGCTGGTGCAATGGGAAGCGGGCAACCCCCTGCTGGCGGTCATGCTGGGGCTGTTCTGCCTGGGTCTGGTGATTGTCATCCTGCTGCTGCGCCTGCGCGACCGCTACCTGTTCCACGGCCGTCTGTTCGCCGTGTTCGCGGTGGCCTGCTGCATCTACTCGACGCTGATCAACGACCACAACGGACTCTACTGGGCCTACCCGGCCATTGCCGCCATATTTTTCCTGCTGCCCATGCGCGATGCGCTGCTGACGGTGTGCGTGTTCGTCACCAGCCTGTCCGCCATCGCCCTGCAGCAGTTCCCCAGCACCGAGTTCTGGCGCATCACCTGCTCACTGGCCCTGACCGGCACGTTCACGGCGGTCTTCGCCTGGCTGGTGGGCCGCATGCAGCTGGAACTGACCAGCCTGGCCACCACTGATCCACTGACCGGCTGCCTCAACCGCAGCCAGATGGCGCAGATGCTGAACGGTCAGATCCAGATGCGGGAGCGGTACGAGCGGGTGGCCAGCCTGATCCTGATCGATCTGGACCACTTCAAGCACATTAACGACCGCTGGGGCCACGCCGTCGGCGACCAGGTGCTCAAGGAGGCAGCGGAGCGCCTGCGCCGGCGTCTGCGGGAAACCGATTACCTGTTCCGCATCGGCGGCGAGGAGTTCCTGATCGTGCTGCCGGAGACCCGTCAGAAAGCCGCGGAAGAGCTGGCCCGCCAGCTGCTGACCACGATCAGCTACGCGCCTTTCGGCAACAGCGTCCAGACCACCGCCAGCGCCGGCGTGACCGAGGTGATACAGGGGGAAACCTGGTCCACCTGGCTCAATCGGGCGGACCAGGCGCTTTACAGCGCCAAGGATGCGGGCCGCAACCGGAGCATCACCCTGCGCGGATCACCGCGGGAAGGTAGCGCCGGAGCAAACTCGGCGCAGCTGGCCGGCAACGACTGAACCACAGCGCCCTGCAGCCAAAGCACCCTTACAGACGGGCGTGAAAGTCCCGCACCGCCTCGAACACCTGTACCGGATTCTCGAAGTGGGGGTAATGCCCGACGCCTTCCAGGGCGACGACATCCGGCCGCGGCACCAATTGGCGATAGCGGTCCGCCATGGCCAGACCCGACACCGGGTCATCGGTTCCTGAAATCAGCCGCAGCGGCTGTTTCGCCTGCTGCAACGCATTGACCCAGCGGTTGCGGTGACAACGACGCTCATCCATGTAATGGATCAACCGGTGCAGGATGCCGCGACCGTTGTTGTACTCCAGCAGCTGCCAGAAGCAGGCCAGCTCCCGACGCGTGGGCTGGGTATGGTGGCCGAACAACCGCGAGAAGTTGTAGTCGAACATACGGCGCGTCAGGCCCCGGCTGATCAGACTGCCCATCCGGCCGCACAGCAGCTTCTGGATGAGCAGCGGCTGGTGCACTTCCGGAAACAGTGCGCCGTTGAGGAAACAGGCGCTGCGAATACGGAACGGCAGGCCACCTTCCTGGTCCCGCGCCAGCAGTTCCTGGGCGACGCTGTTGCCGTAGTCGTGGGCCAGCAGGTGAACCGAGTCGACGCCCAGCGCCTCCAGCCAGCCCTCATGCAGGTCCGCCTGATCGACGATGCTGTAAGGGTAGTCCGGGGGCTTGTCGGAGAAGCCGAACCCCAGCATATCCGCCACCAGCACCCGGTGTGACGCGCACAGGGGCGACCAGACCCGGTTCCAGTCCCAGGAGGCTGTCGGAAAACCATGCAGCAGCAAAAGTGTCTCGCCCTGACCCTCCATGCGACTGAAGATGGCATGTTCACCGTAGGCAAACCATTTGCCGCCCTGCTGCCAGCGCCTGACGGGGATTCCCGCCGCCCTGCCGGCGGATGGCATGCCCAGGGAAACCACACGTTCCATATGTCCCATTCCGTCCAGAGTGCCTGTTTATTGTCCAGAATTTACGTTTTCGGTCGCATCTGTAAAGCGAACTTTACACCCGGGCATCCGACGTGCCGCGACCGCGCCCGTTATTCCCCAGCCTAGACCATCCCGGCGCCGGAAGGCACGGCAAGTCAGGTCGTTACGTCCCGCTTGTGAGCGGCGTCCGCCACAGTGGCGCGTGGTACGGAACCTGCATCGTCTGACAGGGAGGCTTTTGGAGACCGACCAGACTCCGGGAACCTGCCATTAATGAAAACAGTGGTTGAAAAACGGACGATCCCCCACAGTCATTAATCAAGGGGAATCGGGTGTAAACAGGGTCGTTGAGAAGTCGTGTGAGGTCCTGCCATGTGTATCACCGAATCAATCGAGCCAGACGAACGGGACAGTGAAAAACTGAACCGCCTGTACCATCTCAAACAACAGCAACTCAGACGCGCCGGTGGTGGCCACCGACGGGACAGTCTCCTGTGTCAGGTGCTCGCCGCCGAAGCCGATGCCATCAGCACCGCTCTTCATCGCCGGCATCCCGAGTCGGGCTGAGCGGACACAGGTCATCGGACGGGCCGCCCGGGATTTGGGCTTTGGGCAGAAAATGCCTTAGTCTTCGGAAAAACCGCCCCGGGCGCGCCACGCTCACGGTCGGGTCTCATCCACCCGGCGCCGGCGGACGTAGAGTCCGGGGCAGGAAGACGTTCACGCCCAGAGACGAGCCGCATGACCGACAAGACCGAGACGATTGCCCAGCACTACCAGCAGATCATGGAGCAGTTGGGTGAGGACACCAGCCGCGAGGGGCTGGCGAAAACCCCGGAGCGGGCCGCCAAGGCCATGGCCTTTCTCACCCGGGGCTACGAGCAGGACCTGGAGAGCGTGGTCAACGGCGCCACCTTCGAATCCGATATGGACGAGATGGTGGTGGTCCAGGACATCGAGCTCTACAGCCTGTGCGAACACCATCTGCTGCCGTTCATCGGCAAGTGCCACATCGCCTACATTCCCCAGGGCCGTGTGCTGGGGCTGTCCAAGCTGGCGCGCATCGTCGATATGTACGCGCGGCGCTTCCAGATCCAGGAAAACCTGACCCGCCAGATCGCCGAAGCCATCGAGCAGGTCACCGGTGCCCAGGGCGTCGGCGTGGTCATCGAGGCGCAGCATATGTGCATGATGATGCGGGGTGTGGAGAAACAGAATTCCGTGATGAAAACGTCGGTCATGCTGGGCAGTTTCCGCAAGTCCCAGGCCACGCGGACCGAATTCCTGCAACTGATCAGCCACCGTTCCGGATAACGCCATGACTCTACCCGCTGCCGTCGTCACCGGTGCCGGCCGCCGCCTCGGCTTCGAGCTGAGCAAGGCGCTGCTGGCCCGCGATTACCAGGTCTTCGCCCTTTACCGCACCGCCACCGATGAGCTGGAAAAGCTGCGTGAGGCGGGCGCCACCCTGATCCAGGTGGACCTGTCCGATAACCACAGCCTGTCCCAGGCGATCGACCGAATCCGGCGCACCAGCCACCTGAAAGTGCTGATCAACAACGCCTCGGAATTCGAGCCCAACCCGGACGATCGTTATGACCTGGCGCAGCTGTCCGAGCGCCTGTTCCGCACCAACACCATCGCCCCCATGCTGCTGATCGAGGGGCTGGCGGACACCCTGGCCAAGGCCGGCCGCGGACACGGCTGGCTGCCGGTGATCATCAACATCACCGACATTTTCGCCGAGAAACCCAACCCGCAGTACGCCGCCTACTGCGCCACCAAGGCGGCTCTGGCCAACCTGACCCTGAGCTACGCCCAGTCGCTGGCGCCGGAGGTGCGGGTCAACGCCATCATGCCCGGGCCGATCCGCTTCCTGCCGCGACATACGGACGCGGAGAAGGCCACGGTCATGTCGGAAACGCTACTGGCCCGGGAAGGCGGTTTCGAAAGTGTGGTCAAGCAGGCCCTGGCGCTGATCGACAACGATTTCATGACCGGTGCCATGATCCCAGTGGACGGTGGCCGTCGCCTCGCCTAGCCGGCCATCCCCCAGCGCCACCCGGCGTACCTCGTCGGGCCTGACCCGGCCTTCCAGCAGGCGGCGGAAATAATCCTCCTCCACCGCGTCGCCGGTGAGTGGGCCGTGCTCGGACACCTCCAGAATATCGATGTCGATGGGGCGGTCCTTGCGGCTGGAATCGGGGTCGCTGCGGTCGCGCCCCAGTTCCGCCTCGATGCGGTTAAACCAGGCCTTGAGCGCGGCGACCGGCAGCGGCGACTGCAGTACCACCAGCGCATTGAAGAAATCCCGCTCGGTATCGATGCCCTGGGGCCGAGTGACGACGACCGGGCTGACCCGCAGCCGCCCCAACCGCCGCACCAGACTGTCCAGCGCCCGCGGCAGGTTATTCACCGGGTCGATGTTGCTTCCCAGACCGCACAGGTACCACATACCTAGCTCACACCTCTCAACATGCTAAAGGCTCTTGATACGCTCGCCGCGGCCGAGCCGATTGCCGCGCTCACAGCTCGAACACCTGGCCCTGGCGCGCGAAGCCGGCAAATTCGCCGGCCACCGCCGCTTCGAAGTCGGCGAAATGGTCCTCGTAACTCATCAGGTACATCCGCTGGCGCACCTCGGCGGGATAGGTTTCGCGCAGTTCGCTGAGGCTGGCATGCACCGGGTTCCAGTCCGCCAGGGTGCAGTCGTGCAGGATCACCGCCGGATCCCGCCGCGCCACTTCCGAGGGAATCGGCCGGGTGTCGCCGCTGAACAGCAGCCCGTCGTTGATGCACAGACCGTAGGACGGCTTGTTGGGGGTATGGGCGTTCTGGAAATATTCCAGCGCCACGCCCTCGAATTCGAAACCGCCGTCGTCCAGGTGCACCACCTCGAAATAGTCGTCCAGGGTCGCCGGCCCTTCGCCGACGGTCCCCATCACGCCCTTGAGGGTCTGCTCCCAGAGTTCGTCGTAGACCCCTGGCGGCAGGAACAGGCGCGGCCGGAAACCGTAGCGGAAGCGGCATTCGATGGCCATGCGCTCCAGCCCGAAGCAGTGATCGGCGTGGACGTGGGTGATGAAAACACCGGCAATGTCCCCGAAATCCAGGGACAGGTCCCGCAGCGCGTACTTGATGGTGTAGCCGGCATCGATCAGCAATCGCTGCTCGCCGACCGTCACCAGGGCGTTGTTGTTCCAGTGGGCCATGGCTTCCGAGTGGCCCACGCCGGTCATGGTCAGGGTGGCCATGCTGTCTGTTCGCTCCTGCCGGTTTCGGGGAAGACTTGTCCGGGCCGCTGAATCTGGTCCAGAATCGGCCAGAGCCAACTTTACCCGTCCGGCCCGGGTGCGGCCAGCCCGCGCCATGGCCCGATCCATGAAACCGAATGGCCTGGAATCATTATGACCCGTCCCGAGCAGATCCGCCGGATCCTGGAAAGTGTGCGCACCATCGCCCTGGTGGGTGCTTCGGAGAAACCCCACCGCGACAGTCACGCGGTCATGGCCTACCTGCAGGGGCGCGGCTACCGGGTGATACCGGTCAACCCGCGCCTGGCCGGCAGCACCCTGCTGGGCGAGACCGTCTACCCCAACATCAGCGCCATCCCCGAGCCGGTGGACATGGTGGACCTGTTCCTGGCCAGTCACCGGGTCGGCGCGGTGGTGGACGAAGCCCTGCGCAAACCCGGCGTGCGCGTGATCTGGATGCAGATTGGTGTCATCGATGAGGACGCCGCCCAACGCGCCGAAGACGCCGGCCTGGAAGTGGTGATGGATCGCTGCCCCAAGCAGGAGATTCCCCGCCTGGGCGTGGCGCTGGCCACCTCCTGATAGCCGGCCGGCGCCGGGTGTCGCGTTTCTTTACAACCCGTCCCAATGCGTCTTAAGGCGATGTCTCAAGTTCGCCCGACAAATCCACCCCGTTTTGACGAGTTTTCACAAAACGGTCTTTTTCTTGCGCCACATTAAATAAGAGGTACCGAACAGGACATGGGCGTAAAACGCCCACCGCATGAACCAAGACGCCAGCACGCCGGCAACCGGTCACCGTGACCGCCCGGCGCGCCGCCCCGGGAGGTGCAGGATGGTCGATCACCTGGTTTCGTTCGCAAAGATTGCCGCCGTGACGGCGCTGTTCATCCTCGCTTCGGCGTACGCCGGCAGCCCGGGGCTGGGTTTCTAGCAGCCTCCGTCGCAGCCTGACTGACCCGTGACCCGCCACCCGCGGTCACGGGCCCCGCTTGAATTCTCACCGCCGCTCGGCAAAAATCGGCGTGTGGCGAGACGCCCTGCTGTCCGCCCCAACCGCACCGCCGGCCAGCCCTGCCCAACCCGGAACCAACGCCCCGGACCGTAGTGCATTCCCCCGCCGGCACGCCCATCGACCCAAGGAACGCCGTGACCTACTTCGATAACCTGCTGTTCTCGCTGTCCGTCACCGCGCCGATATTCCTCGTCATGGCCGCCGGCTGGCTGCTGCGCCGCCTGCGCTGGATCGACGACCACTTTGTCGAGACCGGCTCCAGGCTGGTCTACAGCCTTGCCCTGCCGGCCCTGATCATTACCAGCCTGGTCAAGGTGGACCTGGGGGAAATGGTGCATCCGCGCCACGTCGGCTATGGGGTGGTCGCCTCTCTCGCCAGCTTCCTGGTGCTGTGGCTGATCAGTGCCTACTGGCCCGGGCCGGGACGCGATCGCGGCGTCTTCGTGCAGGGGGCCTTTCGCGGCAACCTCGGCATCATCGGCGTCGCCGTCTGCGCCAGTCTCTACGGCAGTACCGGCCTGGCCATCGGTTCCGTGCTGCTGGCCGGTATCACGCTGACCTACAACATCCTGTCGGTCTATGCCCTGAGCGCCTCTGGCAGCAGCCGGCTGTCGATGTCGGCCCTGGTCAAGGGCATGCTGCGCAACCCACTGATCATCAGCATCCTGATCGGCCTGCTGCTGGCGGGATTGAAAGTGCCCGTACCGGACCTGATCCTGACCAGCGCTGCCTACTTCGGCCAGATGACCCTGCCGCTGGCCCTGTTATGCGTGGGCGCCACGCTCAGCCTCGATGCACTGCGCCATGGCTCGGCCCTGGCTTTTACCGCCACCGCCATCAAACTGGTGGCCATTCCCCTGCTGCTCACCCTCGGCGCCATCCAGTTCGATTTCTCGCCGCTGGAGCTGGGCACCCTGTTCGCCATGTTCGCGGCCCCCACCGCCACCGTCAGCTACGTGATGGCCCGCAGCCTGGGCGGCAACCATCAACTGGCCGCCAGCATCATCGCCATGACGACCCTGTTCGCCCCCGTCTCCCTGAGCGTCGGCATTTACGTGATGCGCAGCCTGGGCCTGATCTAGGCCGTCCCTGAACGCGCCCATGACGGCCGCGGCAAAAGTGAGCGGCGCGCCATGTTTTTTTGGCACCAATTGCAAATACTTGTAAATTCCAATGAAGTCTCGCGGCGACTTGCCGACAATCCAACAAGTACCCCCCATTCATCCCGGGACGGCCCGCCATTCATCCCAGGCCCCATAGGAACGCCATGCCCAACCAGTCTTACCGCAGCGCCCGGCGTTTCCGACGGATGATCGGCAGCCCCTTCCTGGCCCTGGCTCTGCTGGCGATCTTCGGCGTGCTGGCGGTGGTGATCTGGCAGGGCAGCGAGCGCCAGGTCCAGAACCAGGTCGCCTTGACCGTGGACGCCGAAGCCCAGGCGCTGGTGCGCGAGCTGGAGGCGGACTTCCGCAGCCACGTCCAGGCGCTGGATCGAATGGCCCGGCGCCGCGCCACCACCCCCGACATGCCTGAAACCATCTGGCGGGCCGACGCGGAACGCTACCTGCGGGACTTCGGACACTACCAGGCCATCGAGTGGATAGGACCGGACCGGCGCATCCGCTGGGTCGCCCCCATGGCGGGGAACAGGCAGGTGGTGGGCTTCAACGTCGCCTTCAACGAAGAGCGGCGACAAAGCCTGCTCGACGCCACCCGCCAGCGGCGCATCGACTATTCCGGCATCATCGAACTGCGCCAGGGCGGCACCGGCCTGGTGATCTACGCGCCCATCGTCACCGCCGACGGCACCGACCTGGGCTTTATCGCCGGCGTGTTCCGTATGGATGGGCTGCTTGAGGCCCTGATCACGCCGCGCATCCGCGAGCATTTCCGGGTCGATGTGGAAGAGCACGGTGTTATCCGCTATCCCATGCTGCCCGAGGATGCCGTCAATACGTCGATCGCCCGTCGGGTACCGCTATCGATTCCGGGACTCGACTGGAGCCTGCGCGTCTCCCCCACCCACGCCTGGGTGGAGCGACACGAGGGGCGCTGGCCCTGGCTGGCGCTGATCGCCATCGCTGCGCTGGGCATCCTGATCAGCCTGCTGGTGTGGCTCAGCCAGATGCTGTTGCGTCGTAATGCCACGCTGGAATCCACACAACAGGCCCTGCGCGAGGAAATCCGCGAGCGCGAGTCGGTGCAACAGGACCTGGCCCGCATCGAATCCACCGACGCCCTGACCGGCCTGGCCAACCGGCGCTTCTTCATGGAAGACCTGGACCACACGCTAGCCATCGCCGACCGACAGTACCGCCAGGTGGCGCTGATCCTGCTGGACCTGGACCGCTTCCAGGTGCTCAACGACACCCTGGGCCACCAGTTCGGTGACGAGTTGCTGATCCGCGTGGCAGACCGGCTCAACCGCCTCAGCAGCGAGCGCGTGCTGGTGGCCTACTCCAGCGGCGACGAATTCATGCTCTGCCAGCAGCAGATCGACGACATCGACGACGTCATCGCCCTGCTGGGGCAGGTTAAACAGTGTTTTGTCGAGCCGTTCGAGATCCAGAACCAGGACCACGCCATTACCGCCACCATGGGCGTGGCCATCTATCCACAGAGCGGGCTGGACGCCGATCTGCTGCTGCGCAACGCCGATGTGGCTCTGTACCAGGCCAAGGCCAGCGGGCGCAATCACTACCAGTTCTACACCGAAGGCATGCACGCCAAAGAGGTGCAGCGGCTGGAGCTGGACAAGGACCTCAACCGCGCCCTGAGCGAAAACCAGTTTGTTCTCCACTTCCAGCCCCAACTGGACCTGTCCACCCAGCAGGTCGGCAGCGTCGAGGCGCTGGTGCGCTGGCAGCATCCCACCCGCGGCCTGCTGCCACCGTCCGACTTCATCCCGCTGGCCGAGGAAAGCGGACGCATCGCCGATATCGGGCGTTGGGTGGCCATGGCCGCGTGCCAGCAGCTTGCCGCCTGGCGCGACGGCCCCCTGTCGCACCTGCGCATCGCCATCAACCTGTCCGGTCGCGAGCTG
The DNA here is from genome assembly GCF_011421605.1 of Marinobacter sp. JSM 1782161. Taxonomy (NCBI): domain Bacteria; kingdom Pseudomonadati; phylum Pseudomonadota; class Gammaproteobacteria; order Pseudomonadales; family Marinobacteraceae; genus Marinobacter; species Marinobacter sp. JSM 1782161. Next base: position 17,071 of record NZ_WSSA01000007.1, on the reverse strand, counting down.
GAGGACAGTCACCTGGTGGAAAACATCGAGCGGATGCTGCGCCAGTACCAGATCCGCCCGGAACGGCTGGAAGTGGAGCTGACCGAGGAAATCTTCATCGAGAATCTCGATCACAACCTGGACCAGCTCAAGCGCCTCAGCGGGCTGGGCATCCACCTGGCCATCGACGATTTCGGCACCGGCTATTCGTCCCTGGCCTACCTGCGGAATTTCCCGGTGGACCTGCTGAAGATCGACCGCGCGTTCATCACCCGCGTGACCGAGCGCTACGACGACGCCATCATCACCCGCGCCGTCATCAACCTGGCCCACAACCTGGGCATTCAGGTGGCAGCCGAAGGCATCGAGACGCAGGAACAGCTGGCGTTTCTGTCTTCGCACCACTGCGACCTGGCGCAGGGCTACTTCATCGGCCGCCCGATGCCGGCGACGCAGTTGGAGAGTTTCCTGGCCGACCGCACCGGGATGGCCACCCAGATCGACCGGTGAACGGGTCCGGGCAGTGGTTCGTAAACCACGGTAGAATGAGCCCAAACCCGATTTTCGCCGGAGCCCCATGGATACACCGACGCCGACCTACCTGACACCAGAACAGGATCAGCGCATCCGCCGCTGGGAACGCTGGAACCGTCGCTACTTCATCTTTGCCTTCATCACCCTGATCGTGCTGCTGGTGTTCAGCAGCCAGCTCGGTGTATCCAGCGGCGATGAGTGGGGCGCCCTGGGCCCGCTGCTGGCCGCGTTTATTGCGCCGATCATCGTGATGCAGTTGCGCCTGAGCTGCCCCGCCTGCGGCGAACGCATCGGCTGGCAGGCCAAGTTGCAGGCGCCCGACCAGTGCCGCCATTGCCAGACCTTCCTGCGGGCGCGCCAGTCACCCTGACCCATCGGATTTTCCTTGACCTTTGAGTGGCTCACAGGTTCTAAACTGTGTCCAGATACTCACGAAGGGGTCATCCCGATGAAGGTTAGCGAAGTGGCCCGCGCCGCCGGCGTGAATCCCGACACGGTGCGTTACTACACCCGTGAAGGCTTGCTGCAGCCGGCGCGCAATCCGGACAACGGCTACCACGTCTACTCTAGCGACGACCTGCAGCGGCTGCGTTTTGCCCGCAAGGCGCGCCAGCTGGGCTTCGCCCTGGGCGAGATCCAGTCGATCCTGGGCCAGGCGGACGAGCACCACTCCCCCTGCCCCATGGTGCGCGACATCTTCGAGCAGCGGCTGCGCGACGTGGAAACGCGACTGGCCGAACTCGAAGCCCTGCGCGATCGCATGCGCGACGCCATGTCCGCCTGGCAGAGCATGCCCGACGGCACCCCCGACGGCCACACCATCTGCCGCCTGATCGAGCATTGGGACGACGCCGACGCGCATCCTGCAAATAAGGGAGGTCACGCATGAACACCGCCACCCCGCAACCGGTTCAACTCGCCATCGAAGGCGCCTCCTGCCAAGGCTGCGTGCGCAAGATCCAAGCGGCGCTGGAGGCCCTGTTGCCGGACCCGGAACAGGTGATCGTCGATCTGGAACAGCAGCGCGTTACGCTGCCCGCCGGCACCGATCCCGACAGCGCCGCCCAACGGGTCAGCGACGCCGGTTATCCGGCCCGGCCAATCGACGCCGGGGCACCGGCCATCCTGGCTATCCAGGGCGCCTCGTGCCAGGGCTGCGTCAACAAGATCCGGGACGCCCTGGCGCCGCTGGTGGACGACCCCGATACGGTGACCGTCGACCTGGAGCAGCAGACCGTCACCCTGCCCGCCGGCATCGATCTGGATCAGGCCGCCGCCCACGTCAGCGAGGCGGGCTACCCGGCACAACGCCTGGCCGCCGATCCCCCGCCACACCCGGGCGATGACGCCGGCGCAAGCTGCGAGATGCCCCCCGAATCCGGGGCGAAGACCGACCGCCACGCGGATCACTCGTCTGCGGCCGGACGCGACGTGCACCTGTCCATCACCGGCGCCACCTGCGCCTCCTGCGTGCGCTCCATCGAAACCGCCATGCAGCGGGTGCCTGGAGTCACCGACGCCCGCATGAACCTGGCCGACCTGACCGCCACGGCCCACGGTTCGGCCTCACCCGATGCGCTGGTCCAGGCCATCAGCAGCGCTGGCTACGGCGCCGCGGAAATCCAGGACCCGGACCGCGCCGACGAAGAGAAAGAGGCCGCGGATCGCCGCGAATACCGGACTCTGCTGATCAAGATGGTGGTCGGCCTGGGCCTGGGGGTACCGCTGATGGCCTGGGGCCTGTTCGGTGGCACCATGACGGTCACCGACGCCAACCAGCCCGCGTGGCTGGCGGTCGGCGCCGCCACCCTGGCCGTTCTCGTACTCGCCGGCGGGCATTATTTCACCGGCGCCTGGAAAGCGTTCCGCCACCATAACGCCAACATGGACACCCTGATCGCCCTGGGCACCGGGACCGCCTGGCTCTACTCCATGGCGGTGGTGCTGGTGCCCGAGTTGCTGCCGGCGGCGGCGCGCCACGTCTACTTCGAGGCCTCGGCCATGATCATTGGCCTGATCAATTTGGGCCAGGCGCTGGAGCTGCGCGCCCGCGGCCGCACCTCCCAGGCCATCCGCCGCCTGCTCGACCTGCGCGCCAAGACCGCGCGCATCATCCGCGACGACGGCTCCGAGGAGGACATCCCGGTGGAACAGGTGCAGGTGGGTGACCGCTTCCGCGTGCGTCCCGGCGAGAAGATCCCGGTGGACGCGGTGGTCCGCGACGGCGACAGCCGCCTCGATGAAAGCATGCTGACCGGCGAGCCCATGCCCGTGGCCAAGGGCGCCGGCGATGAGGTGTCTGCCGGCACCCTCAACACCAGCGGCTCGCTGGTGTGCGAGGCGACCCGTGTCGGCTCGGAAACCGCCCTGGCCCAGATCATCCAGCTGGTGAAGAAGGCCCAGGGCGAGAAACCGCCCATCGGCCGTCTGGCGGACCGCATTTCCGCCATCTTCGTGCCGGCCATCCTGCTGGTGGCCATCGCCGCCGCACTGGCCTGGTACAACCTGGGACCAGCGCCGGCCGCCGCCCATATGCTGGTGGCGGCTACCACGGTGCTGATCATCGCCTGCCCCTGCGCCCTGGGACTGGCGACGCCCATGTCCGTCATGGTGGGCGTGGGCAAGGCGGCCGAGTACGGCGTGCTGATCCGTCAGGGCGAGGCCCTGCAGCGGGCCGGGCAGATCGATACCGTGGTGCTCGACAAGACCGGCACCATCACCGAGGGCAAGCCCCGGGTCACCGAGCTGGCCCCAGCCGAGGGCGTGGACGAGCAGACGCTGCTGGGCCTGGCGGCCGGGCTGGAGCAGCACTCCGAGCACCCGCTGGCCCAGGCCGTTCTGGCCGCCGCCGACGAGGCCGGCGTGACGCGCGCCGAAACGCACCGCTTCGAGGCCCTCAACGGCCAGGGCGTCAGCGCCCAGAGCGACAACCGGCGACTACGCCTGGGCAACCGGCGCTGGCTGGAGGCGGAGGGTGTGGATCTGAGCGCCCTGCAAACCGCGGCCGACCGCATTGCCGAGGCCGCCGGCACGCCGCTGTTCCTGGCCCGCGACAACCTCGCCCTGGGCGTGATCGGCGTGGCCGACCGCATCAAGCCGGACTCCCGCGCCGCCATCGATCGCATGCGCAACCAGGGCATCCGCGTGGTGATGCTCACCGGCGACGTGGAAGCCAGCGCCCGCGCCATTGCCCGGGAAGCCGGCATCGATGAGGTGCACGCCAACGTGCTGCCGGAGGACAAGGCCGACATCGTCAAACGCCTGCGTGACGAGGGCCGCACGGTCGCCATGGTGGGCGACGGCATCAACGACGCGCCGGCCCTGGCGGCGTCCGACGTGGGCTTCGCCATCGGCGCCGGCACCGACGTGGCCATCGAGAGCGCGGCCATCACGCTGATGCGCGATTCCCTCGACGGCGTCACCGACGCCATCGCCATTTCCCGGGCCACGGTGCGCAACATCCGCCAGAACCTGTTCGGCGCCTTCGTTTACAACAGCCTCGGCGTGCCCATCGCCGCCGGGGTGCTGTACCCGCTGTGGGGCGTCCTGATGAGCCCGATCCTGGCCGGGGCTGCCATGTCCCTGTCGTCGGTCACGGTGGTGACCAACGCCAACCGGCTGCGCCTGTTCAAGCCGGCTCATAGTGACGTTCCAGGCACCTCGCCCGGTACAACCACCTCTACCCGTAAAGGAGCCCAGGCATGATCGCATCGATCCTGATCAACGGCGCCGGCCTGCTGCTGGCCGCCTTCGTGATCGGCTGGTTCTGGCTCAGCGGACCCTCGCAACCGGAATCACACGATCACCACCATCACCATTGAGGACACGAGCATGACGCCAACACGACACCTGCTGCGCGCGGCCCTGCTGGCCGGCGGCATGATGGGCACCACCCTGGCCGCCGCCGGTGAGGCCATCACCGTCTACAAATCCCCCACGTGCGGCTGCTGCAGCGACTGGATCAAGCATCTGGAGGACAACGGCTTCGAGGTGGAGAGCCACGACACCACCGCCCTCAACCAGATCAAGGTAGAGGCGGGGCTGACCCGCAACCTCGCCAGCTGCCACACCGCCTTCGTCGGCGGGGACCGGAACACCGGTTACGTGATTGAAGGCCATGTGCCGGCGCAGGACATCAAGCGCCTGTTGAAAGAGGCTCCGCAGGCCCGCGGTCTGGCGGTGCCCGGCATGCCCATTGGCTCGCCGGGAATGGAGATGGGCGATCACCAGGATCCGTACACCGTCATGCTGTTCAACGACAACGGCCAGACCCGGCCGTTCGCCCAATACGACTGATCCGGCGGTGATCTACCGCGCCTGCTGGCTGGTGCAGTGGGCGCGGAATTCCAGCTTGCTGATGCGCTGGTCACCGTCGGCGTCGATGACTTCCAGCATGCGCCGGCCGCCCTCGAAATCGGCGCGCGGGGCCTGCGCCTCGACGTTGGCGGGCACCGGCCCGCACCGCAGGTCCTCGCCCACACCGCACTGATGCAGGTACACCAGTTCGGCCCGGTCGATGTAATCGTTGCTGTTGCGGTCGGCGCACTCGAACTGGCCACGCGGGCCATCCGCCAGGTGACGACCACCGCCGGGCGGTTGCGGATCGGTGGTACTGCAGGCGCTGAGCAGGGCCGCCCCCAGGGCGATGGCCAGAGCGTTGCGGATGTTCATCGGTACGGACTCCGTGATGCGGATGGTCGGCGATTCCCGAAGTCTGGACGAGCCCTGCCGAATCCGCCAACACGGCCACGCGATGCGGACCGATCCTTACATTTTTTTCAGAAATGCCACCGTCGGGCATCTGACGACAGTCCTCATAACCGGTATACTGCCCGTCCATTTTCAAAGATCCCGCCAGTCAGGTTCCATCGCATGCTAAACGCCGACGCCCTCACGCAGTTGCGCCAGCTGAAAACCGATATCGAAGCCAATAAAGTGGTCTTCCCGGGCACCGTCAAAGCCACCAACGGCCGGTTCGGGTTCGTCGCCCTGGACGACGGTCGGGATCTTTACCTGCCCCAGGACCAGATGCAGCGGGTCCTGCCCGGCGACCGCATCGAAGTCACCGAGCACGAAGGCGACAACGGCAAGACCTACGGCCAGGTGGACCGCCTGCTGGAATCGCCGCTGAAAACCTTCGTCGGCCGCTACAAAGTGCGCGGCAAGGGGCATTTCGTGGCGCCGGAAACCCCGGGTCTCAATCACTGGCTGTTCATTCCGCCCAAGCAGCGCGCCGGCGCTGAGCCCGGCGACTTCATTTACTGCAAGATCGGCCGCCACCCGGTCAAGGACGGCAAGGGCCAGGCCAGCGTCATCCGGCGCCTGGGCAAGCCGGACCAGGTGGGCATCGAACGGGCCGTCACCGTGGCCCAGTTCGACCTGAGCGAAGACTGGCCGGACGCCGCCCGCAAGGAATTCGAGGCCGTCGACGAGAGCCGCATCGACGCCCTGGCGGAAGGCCGCAGCGATCGCAGCGACGACCCGTTTGTCACCATCGACAGCCCCAGCACCCAGGACATGGACGACGCCCTGTGCGCCGTGCCCAACGCCACCGGCTGGACTCTGTCGGTCGCCATCGCCGACCCCACCGCGCTGCTGCCGGTGGACGGCGCCGTGGAACGGGAAGCGCGCCAGCGCGCCACCGCCATCTATTTCCCCGGCGAGCCCCGCCCGATGCTGCACGACGCGGTCAGCACCGGCCTCTGCTCGCTGGTGCCGGACGCCCGCCGCCTGGCCATCGTCTGCGACATCCAGGTGAACAACGACGGCTCGCTGGGCGAGTTCAAACTGAGCGAAGCGATCATCCGCTCCCACGGCAAGCTCAGTTACGACCTGGTGGACGGCGTGATCGCCGGGCGCAGCGACGACGACATCAACGCCCTGCCGGAAGCGGTCAGCGCCAGCCTGGACCAGCTGCACCAGGCCGCCAGCGCCCTGCGTCGCTGGCGCGACAGCAACGCCCTGCTGAGCCCGGATCGCCCCGAGTTCCGTCTGCGCCTGGACGATCAGCGCCACATCCGTCTGATTGAACCGTCGCCGCAGAACGAGGCCCACCGTGTGGTGGAAGAGTGCATGGTGGCCGCCAACCGCTGCGCCGCCAGCGCCCTGCAGAACAGCGGCAACGCCGGCCTGTTCATCACCCACCCGGGCCTGCGCGACGACCGCACCGACAACATCAAGTCGCTGCTGAGCCAATACGCGCCGGAGCTGGCGGACATCGACGTCACCAGCCCGGACGGCTTCCGCCGCCTGATGACCGAAACCGAGGGCCTCGACGCCGAGGTGCCGGTCAAGTCGATCCTGACCCGCCAACTGGCCCGCGCCGAGCTGTCGTTCGACGCCGCGCCGCACCAGGGCATGGGGCTGGCCGCCTACACCACCTTCACCTCGCCGCTGCGCAAGTACACCGACTTCATGGTGCACCGCCTGCTGCGCGCCGCCCTCTGGAACGGCCAGGCCAAACCGCTGGATGCCAGCCAGCTGGAGGCGCTTCAGGAGGGCCAGATCAACGCCCGCCGCGCCGCCAACAACCTGGAACAGTGGCTCAAGAGCCTGTACGCGCCGCAGCTTGGTGACGGCGTCTACAGCGGCGTGATCAGCCGCACCACCTCGGCCGGCTTCTTCGTGCGTCTGGACGACAACGGCATCGAGGGCTACGTCAGCACCCGGGATATGACGGGCAAGTACAGCTTCGACCCGATCACCCTGCGCCTGACCGGTCCGGAAAACCGTATCTTCCAGCTGGACCAGGCGGTGAACATCCGCTTCACCGGCGTGGACAAGGAAAAACGCCAGATTCTGTTCCAGCTGGCCGACGCCGAATCCGGGGCCAACCCGGAGGGCTGACTTGAAATGGCCGTTTCAGGGGGCCATAGTCCAATCAGGTTCACGGGGAGTCTGTCACCAGGCGCCCCGATCAACGGGAAAGCTTCCCGGGGAGGTGTGACCAATGCGTCCCGACGAGTTCCTGAAGAAGTACGGCTTCGATGAAGAGGACGAAAAGGATCACAGCCTGCGCGGCCAGGCCATGGAACATGCCCGGCATCTGAAACGTCCCCACGCCGGTACCCCCCACGACTGGGAAGACTGGGAAAAGTACCGACAGTCGCATCCGGATGAGGTCGAGGACGACGACCAGGACGAGGAAAGCAACGACGAGCCATCCCCCTGAAACCGGCCGCCCCAGCGGCCCCACACGGGTGAACATCAGTGTCCAGGGAAAGCACAGCCAGGGATAACGACAACCCGCTCCGGCAGGGTATCCAAGCTGTCACCCGCCAGCTCCGCGACCGCCTGTTCCGGAGCGAAGGCGGCCTCATGTCCGCTCAGTCCGACGATCCCGATCTGCAGGGTCTGCTCGACACCGTCAATGATCTGCTGGCGCTGATGGACCAGGCCCTGCACGACCAGAAGTACACCGATACCGACACCGGCTTCGCCAACGCCGACTATCTGGAAGAGCAGCTGGAACGCCGCCTGGACAGCGCCGAACCGCCGGACCTGTCGCTGATCCTGCTGGGCATTCCCAACTGGACGCTGGTGTTCGAGACCCTCGACGCGCGCGAGACCCGCCAGCTGAAAATGGCCCTGCGCCAACGCCTGCAGCGCAGCCTGGCCCACGACGAACTGGCCGCCACCCTGCCCGACGGCACCCTCGCCTTCATGGTCTCCCAGGTCACCGAACCCAAACTGCGCCTGCGCGCCCAGCACATCATGAACGCGCTGGAAGATCCGTTCAGCCTGGGCGAGCGCCAGGTGTGGCTGTCGGCGGTGGCCGCCGCGGCCCTGGGCCAGCCCGACGGTCCCGGCTCCACCCACCGCCTGATCCAGTCGGCGCGGGCGGCCCTGGCGGAAAGCCGCCAGAAGGGCACCGGCAGTTTCGTGCTGTTCGAGGACACCATGCGCGCCCAGCGCCACGGTCGCCTGGACATCGAGCAGACCATCCGCACCGCCCTGCGCCAGGGCTGGCAGGCCTCCTTCCTGCAGCCGCTGGTGGATCTCCAGACCGGCGCCATTGACGGCTTCGAGGTGCTGTCCCGGATTCACCATCCCGAGCGCGGTGTGATCTCGCCGTCGGTCTATGTGCCGGTCGCCGAGCGCACCGGTCTGATTCGGCCACTGAGCGAGCAGATGCTGCGCCAGGCCATCCCCATGCTGGAGGACGAAAGCCTCAAAGCGCACTTCGGCGAGCGCTTCAGCCTGGGCGTGAACCTGTCCCCCACGCAACTGCACGACCCTCACCTGGCCGACCACATCCTGCAGATCCTCAAGTGGGAAAACGCCGATCCGTCGCGGCTCAAGATCGAACTGACCGAAACCGCGGTCATGGCGGATCCCAACGTGGCCATCCACCTGATCCATCGCCTGCGCAAGCACGGCGTGGCCATCGCCCTGGACGATTTCGGGTCCGGCTACTCATCGCTGGCCTATATCCGCAACCTGCCGCTGGACCAGCTCAAGATTGACCGCAGCCTGGTGTCGGGCGTGGATTACGACAGCGAGAAACGGGCCATTCTGGAGATGATCCTGACCCTGTGCGAACGCCTGAAGCTGGACGTGGTGGCCGAGGGCATCGAAAACGAAGCGGAGCTGAGCTGCCTGCTGGGCATGGGCGCCCACTACGGCCAGGGCTTCCTGTTCAGCCGACCCCTGGCGGTGGCGGATCTGCTGGAGCAACTGCCCGCAACGGGGCTGCTTCGGTCGGCGGATGCGGGGGAATCGGTGCGATAGGCGGACCACCGTCCCCTACGAGAACGGGTATTCGACGCGGTGGTACCGGAATCACGATGGCAAACCGAGAGGGTGCGCCGCTCTCCGCAAGCGCGCCCTCACGACTTCGGTGATCGGCCAGCGTCGCGCTTCAGTCTCCCTTGAGGTTCTCCAGCGCCACGTCCTTCTCCGCCCAGATCGAGCCCAGCCAGGCCTTCATCTCCTTGCGGAACGTCGCTTCCTCGCTGTAGTCACGCCCCTTCAGGTGAGCCGGAACAGGCACCGTATCGATGCGCATGCGGATCTCGGGCACCTTGCCGCAGAGGAAGTCCCAGAACGACGGTGAGCCGGCGGGGTAAGCAATGGTCACATCCACCAGGGTTTCGATGGCGTCGCCCATGGCGTCCAGCACAAATCCGGCGCCACCGGCCTTGGGCGGCAGCAGGTGCTTGTAGGGGGATTTCTGCTTGGCGTGCTTGGCCGGCGTGAAGCGGGTGCCCTCGACAAAGTTCATCACCGACACCGGCGCAAACCGGAACTTCTCACAGGCCTTGCGAGTGGAGACCATGTCCTGGCCGCGCTTCTCCGGGTGCTTGATCAGATACTCACGGGTGTAGCGCTTCATGAACGGGAAATCCAGGCCCCACCAGGCCAGGCCGATCACCGGCACCCAGATCAGCTCGCGCTTGAGGAAGAACTTGAGGAACGGCGCGCGCCGGTTGAACACCCGCTGCATGGCGAAGATGTCCACCCAGCTCTGGTGGTTGCTCAGCACCAGGTACCAGCCCTGGCGCTGCAGTTTGTCGGCGCCCTGCACGTCCCAGCGGGTCGACTGGGTCAGCTTCATCCAGCCGCTGTTGCAGGCCACCCAGGCCTCGGCGATGGCGATGATCAGCCGCGTACACAGCGCCTGCCAGGGCTTGATCGGGATCAGCTTGAGCAGCGCCGGGATATACAGCAGCACACACCAGAACACGGTATTGATCGCCAGCAGCAGCGCGGCGATGACACCGCGCACCGGCGCCGGAAGAAAACTCAGCATTGTTGTTGTCCACCCTTGGGCACGAACGAAAAAACCGGCGCTCATGATAACAAGCGACTGGCCAAAATGCCCGGCCACCATGCCACACTCGCCACTGACGCCTTGCGCCGGGTCATTACACTTCGGTCACACCATGGGAACCCAAATGAGAGGCATCGTGAGCCGCCTGCAAGCCACCCTGAAGCACAGTTCCGGCCTGGGCCGGAAGGCCCGCGCCTACACCGGCAACGCCTTCGATCGCCTGTTCCGCTCGGCGGACATGGTGCTGGCCGGCCAGACACCGTTCGACGTCCTGGCCGACGACGGGCTGGTCAGCCTGCGCCATTATCCGCCGCTGACGGAAACGACGGTCGACCTGGGCGAAGCGACAGTGCCGGTAGCCGACCGAGTCCACCGGGTCCCCGTAGTGATCGTGCCGCCGCTGGCGGTGAACATGCTGATCTACGACCTGTTTCCCCAACGCAGCCTGGTGCGTTACCTGCGCGCCCGCGGTTTCGAGGTGTACCTGATCGACTGGGGCATGCCCACCCGCGAGCACAGTCACTACAACCTGCACACCTACGTCGCCGAACTGCTGCCCCGTTACCTGGAAAAGGTGAGACACCACAGCGGCGAACAGGACCTGAGCCTGCACGGCTGGAGCATGGGCGGGCTCTTCACCCTGTTCTACGCCGCGCTGAGCGGCGACCCGCACATCCGCAACGCGATCGTGGTGGGCTCGCCCATCGACAGCCACGCCTCGGGCCTGATCGGCCGGCTCTACCGCCGCTTCAGCGACATGGCCGGCGTGGTGCGACGCCACACGCCGTTCCGCCTGCATAACGTCAAACCCCACTGGCTGCACACGCCGGGCTGGGCCAACACCATCGGTTTCAAACTGACCAACCCGGTGGGCAGCCTGATGGGGTACTGGGAACTGCTGCTGCATCTGGGCGATCGGGAATTCGTCGCCAACCACGCCACCACCGCCGCGTTCCTCAACCGCATGGTGGCCTACCCCGGCGGCATCATCCAGGACACGGTGGTGCGGGTGTGGATCGACAACCAGTTGTCGGAAGGAACCATCCAGATCGGCGACGACCTGGCCCGACTGGAGACCATACAGGCCAATCTTCTGGCCATCGCCGGCGACGACGACACCCTGGCCACACCCCGCTCGGCCGCCCGGGTGCTGGATCACGTCAGCTCCACGGACAAAACCTTCCGCGTGGTCCCCGGCGGCCATATGGGCATCCTCGCCGGCAGCCGCGCGCCCGAAGCCAGCTGGATCGAACTGGCGGACTGGTTGGGGGAGCGGTCTGATTGAGGGTGGGTATGTATAGCCAAAGTGGTTCAGCTGACGTTTTTTGAGGGCTGGGCGGCTTTCCACTGATGTTCAGTAAACGACTACCCGCAATCAGTTTCTCGAGATGCCGTTCTATTCAGTGAAACTATCCTGGTTGAATCCAAGGTCACGCTTTTCCAGGCTCGGATCGGTATTGCATCGCTTCAGAGAAAGCTGCGTGAAGGACAAGACCGTGGCGATAACCGATTCATTGGATCGCGCATCGACCGACAGACACCCACAGAAGTAGCCGTACCCATTGTTCATGCTCACGAACTCGGTACGGTCAGAAGGCATGATGAAGTCTGCGCCAACGGCTCGCCGTCCACCTTGCTCTGAGACAATCCATTGCCCTTCACGATCAGTCAGCCAAAGGTTGGCGGGTGATGGGTTGTCGATCCAACCGCATCGTTTTATCTGAGCAAAGGGTGTCATCGGGAAAGTAGCGAGAAAAAGTGCAAAAAGTGTAGCTTTTCGCTCAAACGCATGTCGTGAGATGAACCTGATAGGTTTTAATCTACAATCTGAAAGCACTCGTCAATCTCTTTAAATACATGCCCTCGTTTCGATTTTGAAGAGCCGAATTTCGCTTTCTCATTACTATTTAGGGCAAGTAATTCAATTCTCATCTTTTGGTCGGCTGGGGCAGGCATCCCAAGGAATGGCGGATGTCCGTGCCCGGGACCCAGGCCTGGATCGATAGGGGATGGTTTGTCCGGAAGGCTCAGTTAACTTGGCTAGCCCGGTTTACGACGCAGCGAAACCCATTGTTGGTATCGTTCACCGGCCGCCCACCTCTCATGAATACGGTATCGCCACCGCCGGCATGTTCGCCCAAGCCAGCCCAGTCACGAACCACTTTCTGGGGATGCTCGGAATCGGTCGGCGCGTCGGGACCTTGTGGGTTTTTGGCAGCCATGTGGTGATAGGCGTTCTCGGCGTACCAGTCGCTTGTCCACTCGGAGACGTTGCCTGTCATGTCATACAAGCCGACGGGGTTTGGAGGATAACTGCCGACCGGACGCCTTTCCGTTTTTAGTGAGGAATGGCTGAGTGCATTGCCTGATGGGGGTGTCGTCGGATCAACGTACTCGTCCGGCCGCTGAAGATAGGTATCGTTCTCCATGGTGCCGTCGTTTGTTGCGTAGGCAACATCTTCTCCCCGGCTGCGTGCGGCATATTCCCATTGAGCTTCTGTAGGCAAGGCAAAGGGCAGTCCTGATTGGTCCGCCAGCCAGGCGCAGTAGCTCTCCGCCTCACTGTAATTTGGGGATCGTGCGGGTTTCTTGTAAAAGTTCGGTGAAGAAGGATCGTCGCTGGCTGTAATGGGGAGCTTGTTTGCCATGACAAACCCGGCGTCCACCGTGTAGTTTTCCAGTCGGCCGACGTCTTTGAGAAAAACAACGAAATCCTCCCAGGTCGTTTCATACTTTGAAATAGAATAGCTATCCAAAGCGACGCTGACAGGTGGTTTATTGTCGTCCGTTAGTGTGGTGTAAGGAGAGTCCTCAGGAGCTCCAATATCCCCCAGGCGAAACGTCCCTCCCTCGAGGAATACCAAATGATCGACAGCCCTGTTCACGGTGCTGTCAACACTTTCCGCTGACGCATCAGAGTCTGAACGAGCGCTTGAACATCCGGCCATCGCGACGGCAAGAGCGATAAGCAGGATCGGACGTTTACGGTTGAGCATCATTTCGCATCCAAAAACTAGGCTATTCCGCAGTTGCGGCAAGCACTGAACGGGTCAAGTTGGACGGGGGCGTCAGCAATGGCTGATTTGCCCTCAAGCAGTTGCTTGAACATCAGATAGTCATGCCGGTTCTTACCAATAAAGCTGAACAGCCTCTGTGCATTACTCTCAGCGTTCTCGGGGATCGCAACGCCATCCGGATTCATTCGTTTTGTCGCTTCCTCAAAATCGCGCCAGCCCTGGAACGACTTAAGGATCTCCGCGATCGCACGAACCTTGGTTAGGGTGCCATCGAATAGCTGCGGCGTCAGCCAGTAGTCATATGTCAGTTTGTTCAGAATTGGCCCTTTGACTTCAGGGGGCGAATGAAGGAAAACGCTGTCCTCACCGCGTGCCATATCGTTCAGTATGTTTTCGGCAAGTTCTTCGCTCTCGTTTTCCTGAGACAGGCCTTCTTGCTGCTCACTAATGAATTCCATGACCCAGCTTTCGACTGCGACTATCCCGGAGTTGGCCAGTTCAGCCGCAGCATTTGCGTAATCAAGGCCTTTTGATAGTGCAAACAACGAGATCTGAACATAACGCTTGAAGGCCTCGGACTGCTCCTCGAAGATTTCGAGGTATCGGAAGTCAACCTTGAGCAAGCTGTTATAGACAAAGTGCACCATCCTGACGAGATCGTTGGCATTGACCTGCAAAATGAAACTTCCGCTGGCGCCGAGACCGACAACCAAGCCGGCGTGAGCGTTGACGATAAACTTTCCTGTCCGTGGACTGAAGATGATTTTCAGGTACGCCTCGGCGCCGATACCCGCGGCCCCCTCTACCTTGGGGCCAACCTGGCAGAGCGTTTTCCAGTCGCTTTGTTGTGACAGCGTATCCGTCCAATACAGGCCACCCAGGAGTTCGCATCCGCCACGAATGCCTGCAAACGCACTAGCCTCTGCGTCCAGGCCCTGTCCGTCGTTCGGCTTGGAAGTTATCCCTTTGAGACTTGGAACTCCCTGGCTGCAATCGACTTTAATATTGCCCGCGATGCAAGCGGAGGCTCCGGCATATCCACTCAGAGTGATCGTCAATCTGGCCTGGAAATGGCCGAGTGTCTCATAGAGTCTTTCTCCGCCCCAGCCGCCTTTGCGATAGTAGATTCTGATTTCGGAATCATTGTTTGCAGGATACGCCTGCTCAATTGATGCTTTACCCTGTGCGAGACTGAACTGTGCATCGGCCCTGGCTTGGACGTGCAATTTGCCTGCACTCGGATTGAACTCTGCAAAAGCCCCCGACCCCGCCGCAAACCGCATGAATTGTGCTTCTGCAGAGGCATCGAAACCTGTTTCATTACGCTGACGTTCTTGGTCCTGCTCGTCGCCCCAGATTGACCAGCTGACTTCTTCGTGAAACTGATTGATTGATTTGCTGAAATTGCTCTCCGGATCCAACTGCCAGAAACTGCTTTTGAGGCGAAAACCGAAATCAGCTTCGACCGCCTCGCGGAGTTTCCCCGTATTCACGCCACTTCGCGAGAGCCATCCGCTTGCTCTGTCGCGGTCCTTGGCTGTCATCTTGTAGCTGCGCCAATGGTTGGCAATCTTGTCAGATCGGACGTAGGTGTAGTGCTTATTGCCCTTGAGGCGTTTAATCTCCGTCAGCTTTGGAGTTGTTTGCATTGAAGTGCCGACAACATCGAGCTCTTCGAGCTCATTGACTGTGGCCTCCTTCTCTTCCTGGATGGGCGTTGCCAGCGCACCCTCGGCATCAGCGGGTAAACTATTGGAGCTCGTTTCTGTCGGGTTGCTGCTTTCCAGGTCCTGGTAGAGTTTTTCGATTGCTCCCCCAACCAAGTTTTCTTCTTCGATCAGGTCGTTTAAATCGTCCTCTGTCAGGAAGAACAGTTCTTCAGTTCCTGTGACGTGAACAATCTCCACGTACTCATCTTCACAAGACGCCGTGTCTGATATATCGGTCGCCTGAGCGGAGGTGAATGCCTGGCCGTTGGATTCGGGCAGCGTGATTTCTTGTCCGGCATAGATGCGGTTGGGATCTTCAATCGATGGATTGAGCCTCATCAGGCCGGAAACCGTCGAGTTGTTCTTCTGGGCGATACGGCTCAGCGTGTCACCCGACTTAACGATGTAAGCTGATGCCATCACGCACCTCCGTATGCCAGTAGATGGTCAAGTCTGGAGAGTTTTTCGATATTGGTGAGTTCGTTATTAGCCAGAAGGGACTGGCACTCAGGGGCGTTGAGTCTTTCGCCATGCTGTATCGCCATTTCTGTGTAGCGGGCGATATCTTTTTCGGTCGAGAAAGCGTGTGTTTCAGCCTGCTGAACAATGGCGTTCAGAGTACTGAATGACCGCTCATCCGGTTTCATTCTCAGGTGGGCTGCAAGTTTCTTGAGATAGCCCTCTTTCTTAGCCCCATTAATCTGGTCAATATGCTTCCGGGTAAGCTGAAACCAGCCTTCGTCCTCTGGTTGCTTGATCGAGCCCGTAGGCGTTATCGGGATAGCATGCCAGTCCGCATTTGGGCTCGGATTTTCCCAGGTCTCGACGGGGCCACTAAACGTAGCTCTTTCGCCATCGTTCATGGCGTTCAGGAGATTGGGTAAATGGGATTGGGAATAGAAGCGGCAGTAGCTAAGCTGCCCTGACGGAAGTCGGACACTAATCAGACTTCTCAAATGACCAAGCAACGTGTCAGTTGTCGCCTTTGTTTTCAGAACGATTCCATACTTCGACCATTCACCCAGATTTTCCCACAGGCGTGACTTCGCAGATGGTTTGACGAGTAGAGGGCTCACTTCAATCGCGGATTCATGGCGGGTGTTTCGATAAAGCCATTCCACCCACGGGGAATCATCGTACTTATAAGTGATCATCAGGGCATCGATCATCGCGCCATCGAGTAACAGGAATTCGTTGGGGATAGCTTCGCGATCAAGCTCTGTGGATTTTGACTGTTCCATCATGGCTATTTCCGGCCTAGCTTTCTTCGCACAGGCAGTCCGTAAGCGGACACTGCCCGTTTGGCTGGCGATGGCATTGCTTGCTCAGTAGCGTGTCATTCTGGGCTGCTCGTTTGAGCTTTTGAGGTGAACTAGGCATCGCTTCGAAGGTGTCCCGTGTCGAGCTTTCCGCCAACGCATCCGGCTCCACCGCGTTGTGCACGTTCTTGTCCAGCGACTGCGGCGCGGTGGGCGCGAGGGCGGCGACGGCGGTGCCGCTGCCCGGCGACCCGCCGGAGTTCATCTTGATCGTCGGGCCCGAGACGGTCACGCCGCTGGGGTCGACTTTGACGAAGCTGCCGCCGGCGGTGAGGGTGATTTCGGCGCCGGCTTCGACGACGATTTTCATGCCCGCCTTGTGGTGGATCTCGGTGCCGGCCTGCACCAGTTGGGACTTGCCCTGCTTGCTATGGTGGCTGCCACCCACGGTCAGGCTCATATCGGCCCCGACCTTCTCCCGCTTCTCGCCGGTGACTGTGCTGTGGTCGTTGGCCTGGATCTGGGTGTAGCGGTCCTTGTCGACGGTCAGGTGGCTGTTGTTGTGGACCACTTCGGTGCGGTCGTTCTCGGTCAGCAGGTCCAGGTCTTTCTGGGCGTGGACGTAGATCTGTTCTTTATCGGCTTCGTCCTCGAAGCGCAGTTCGTTGGAACCTTCGCCCTTGTGGGTCTGGGTTTTCAGGGTGGTTCTTGTCTTGTGTTCCGGCAGCGCGTAGGGCGGCGTGTTGGTGGCGTGGTAGGTGCGCCCGGTGATGATCGGCTGGTCCGGGTCCCCGTCCAGGA
>NZ_WSSA01000006.1:0-189097 GCF_011421605.1 Marinobacter sp. JSM 1782161 | reverse complement strand
GACCATAGCGGTCCGGAACCACCTGATCCCATCCCGAACTCAGAAGTGAAACGGACCTGCGCCGATGGTAGTGTGGCATGGCCCATGCGAGAGTAGGTCATCGTCAGGCTCCTAATACAAAACCCCAACACGGCAACGTGCTGGGGTTTTTTATTGGCCTCACAAAAGTGACCTACGATCGGCAAGACCCAATGCCCAACAGTCCCCACTCGCGAGCAACACGCGGTGCGCAACCCGCCAAAGCCTACCAGGCCCCATGGCTCATCTCGGCTCCCTAAAAACTGTCCAACAATCCCCTCAAATATCCATTCTTTGACAGCGCGCACAGTGACTCACCGCTGTTCTCTTTACCATGGCCTTAAAACGACACAAAAAATAACAAATACCATCAGAGACACTCATGCTCAAAACCACTGATAACGGCGCCCAGGAAGAACAACGCGTCGAGGGATGAGATGTCAGTATGTCCAGAACACTCTGTGCGATCGCATTTTGCCTTGCGGCGGCGTCGCTGAAAGCTGAACTGATGCCGATCAGTGATCACGCGATGTCGCAAATCACCGGTCAGGCGTTCATCTCGGTTGACCGACAGCTACACCCGGCTGCCGATAACGCCACCTCCTACACGCGGGTGAACCTGGGAATGGATATCGAGCTACAGACCAACGTCGACACGTTCGAGCTTGGTCGGTATGAGCGTGAGGGCGAGGCCGTGGGCACGTCTGACATTCTGATCGATAATTTTTCTCTCGGTTACATCTACGATGCCGAGTACTTCCAGCGCAATCCGGACGCCGCTCGTCAGGTGAAGGCCGATGGCAGCAGCTACCGGCAAGGGGAAATAGTCCCGTTCCAGATATCAAATCCGTACCTGGAATTTGCCTACGACGAATCCACGGAGGAGATCGTTGGCTTCCGTTTCGGTTTTGGGGAAGCCCAGGGCGTGCTGTCCGGGCAGATTCAGGCGCTTACCGGCAGCATCAATATCGATATTCTCGATCAGGGCGAAGGGCTCCAGGCCGCGGACTCGAACGGCAACCTGTTTGACCAGCTGGTGGGATACCTGACGCCTGTCCTGGCCGGCGGCAGTCCGCTGAAAACCAAGGCGCAGCTGGTGCAGGGCGACCCGGACCGTGCCCATTACGGGGCGCTCGACCCGATTCGTTCCGAGTATATCGGGGTGCCCAACGGTGAGAGATTCATTCTCGAAGACGTGAATTTCCTGGTGGCCGGGCTGATCGACATCATTTCCCCAACGCTCAGCTCCGAGCTGTACACGGAGAACTGCTCATTGCTGGGTGGGTGCGATGTGGTGGTGGTCGCCCAGCAGTGTGAAGTGCTGGGCATTGAAGCCTGCTTTGACCTCGGCATTTACAACAGTATGCCGGTGGGGGAGATCGAGGAGATTAACGGCCAGCGCCAGATTGTGGATGCGAAGGACGGTGCGTTCATTTCGTTCCAGACCAGGGATCTCGAGTACCTGGCGGATGTCGCCAAATCCAACCCGTCACCGGAAGACTTTATCAAGGCCACGGCCGGTGCGTTCTTCAATATTCCCAACGGTGCGGTGACCGTCAATCTCGAAGAGGCGTTGACCGGTATTGAAGGGCAGCGCCGCGAATACATCGATCGCGGCGTGGGGCTGTTCTGAATCGGCCAAGGAGGTTAGGGCATGATGTGTAACAGGATCTCCCAATTACTGTGTGCCGCGCTCCTGGCCGTCCTGGCAGGGGACGCCCTGGCCGATTTGCGGGATCTGTCCGACGCTGAGCTCTCCGAGGTCGACGGCGCGGGAATGGGGCTGGTGTTGGAGGACTTCAAGTTTGCGCACGGGACGGATATCGAGAACGGCCAGATTTTTCGCATCGGGGGCATCAAGAGTTCCCAGGGCGAAGACGTCGAGATCATCGTCAACAAGCTGTATATCGCGGCTGCCGGAAGCAATTACGGTGGAACGTTGGAGCCGGTCAATCTCGGGCGGCTGATCAATCCGTATCGAATCGATGTGGTCGATGGCGACGATATCGGTGTGCCGGACAAGGCGGTGCTTGAGTTCGCGGCGCCCCGCAAAATGGCGAACGCCGAGGGGTACGACTGCATGAGCGCTTCCGCGGGCGCCGGTAGCGGCACCTGTGCCAGCCGGCCGGCCACTGCCGATCTGCCCCAGGGGGAGCGCCCGGATATCGGCCTTCAGCTGAACTTCACTGTCGGCGAGCAGGCATCCGCCAACATTAATGTCCACGCCCAGAGTGCCGTCATAGACGGCAGCGTCATACGCTTATGGGGCGATGACGAGCGTAACCAGCTGGTTGGACAGTTCAAACTGAATTTCTATACGCCGGAATTGTCCATCAACGCCTGTGACCAGGATACCGCCGTGTGTGGATCTCGTATCCTGATGCGTCATTTCGCTCTCGAGCTTGCCCTGGGCAATGCGCTGCAGCCCATGTACCTGGATGTGGATGGCTCGGGTAATTTCGTGCTCGAAGTCGACCGCATCCGGCAACCGCTCGCCGGGGAAATCGGTTCCGATGGATTGCGGGCGAGCAGCGATGGCGCTGCCTGGGACTACTACGAGGGCTACTACACCAATCCTGAATACCGCAGCAGCGTCACCATCGGCAACCTGACCGTTGGCGACCGCGATTTCGGATCGGGCCAGATCAAAGGCATGTTGATCCAGCATCTGAAGATCAGGACGAAGGACCTGGCGCCATGAGAGGGATTCGACGGATGATCCGAAGCGGATGGCTGGTGGGGATGGCGCTTCCGGGGCTTGCGGTATTCGCCATGAACGCCGGGGCGGAAATGAAGCAACTGAACGACCAGGCGCTGGCCGGCGTGTCCGGCCGCGGCGGCATCTATCTGTCCGGGGATATCAGCATTAACGAAGATGGCGGCCCCATCCAGAACACCTACTTTGGCAGTTGTTCCGAGGCGGAGAAGCGTTGCGGCGCACGGTTGGCCTATCAACTGAAACAGGGTGGCGGGTGGATGGTTCTCGACGACTTCCGCGGTATGTTTGCGTTCGAGGGTCTGACGTTGCGCGTGCGGCACGTTGATTCCGGCTTCGGGGGCGACGGAGCGCTGTTCAACGGCGATGTTCTCGAAGTGGGGCTGCCCAATGTGGTTCGGTACGACGCCGTCAACTTCAAGGTGGCGACCAGCAGCACGGCGCGACCGACGGATCCGGGGTTTCAGCAAACCGATATCTTCGCCATCGAGATGCAGGGCGACGTGGTACTGGAAGGTAACCTGCTCGTGTTTCCCTCGGGCAATCCGTAAGCGGAACAATGATCAGTGGGAGTGATGCCATGAATGTGCGGCACATGAGCCAGCGATGCCTTTGTTCGATTCTGGCGCTTTCGCCGGGGGTGCTTGAGGCCGAGCTACAGCGTCTCAATGACGCGGATCTTGCCGGCATTCAGGGGCAGTCGGGCATCACCATGGAACTGGACCTGGCCGCCGAGGCCAACCGGTTGTCCTACTCTGATGACGGCAATGGCATCCACCTGGAGGGCTTGAGGATCGGCTCGGCCTCAGACCCCGAGGGCCATGCGCGGCAGATCTACACGGTGGATGTTTTGCCGGACGCCGGTTTGAATCTTGAGTACCAGGTCCGTGATCGTCGAATCGAATTTGCCGATATACGACTCGACGGGGCAGCCGGCACCAGCATGGGCGGCATCTTCTTCGACCACGATCTGGACGGTAACCTGCGGCTGTCACCGGGCGGCGCCCTGGGCGAGGCCGGATACCGTTTTGATGTGGCCTATGAACTGAATAACGGACGTCTGGGTTATCGCACCAACGGTAACGAGATTTTCCTCGACGGTGTCGCCATGCAGGTCGAGGCGCCGGGTTCCACCCTGGATGTCGTCGACTCGTCACTGCGCCTGGCGTCGCCGTCGGTCGTGGGCGCCTACAGCGTCGATGCGATCCGTTTTAGCGGCAACCCGTTAAACCACGGCGTCAGCGTGGATGCCTCCAGTGGCGAATGGCTTCCCAGTTACGGTTCCCTGGCCGGCAGCTATGATCTCGCCACTGAGACAAGCCTCACGGCGGGTGGGCGATTTGGTGCGGAAGGCTTCCGCATCGACAGTCAGACGACAGTCAACAGCGCCGATTTTATCTACAGCGATGACGGCTACGAGTTGGCCCTGCTGGGGATCAGTGGAGCCTACAGCATCGACAACCTGGCCTTCGACGTCGCTCCGGACTGGCAGGGGCGGCCGTCCCTGGCGCTGACCGTCGATCAGCTGCGGGGCGACCTGGCCATTCAGCGTCTGGAACTTGGTAACGCTGCTGCCAACCTCGGGCAGGTCAATCTGCAGTTCCTGTTTGCGGATCAGACCATCGGGGGGCGGTCATACACCAACGCCGTTTACCTGCAAGGCGGCGGCCATGAGGATGCCGGTCCCCAGGGGCTGCGTCTGGCCACGCAGTGGAGTCTGGCCGACGCCAGCCTGGCCTACACCGAAGACGGTAATACGGTCCGGTTCAGCGGATTGCAGTCCTGGGGGCAGGGGGATATCACCGTCAACGTCACGCGCGACGAAACCATCAATGGCACGGCCTTTTACGACGGCATTCGTTTAGGGTTCGAAGGTGTTGACGGAGGCTATCGCCTCAACGGATTGCGTGTGGGGGGCGACGATGCGCCCCTGCAAGGTGGCACTGAGTTGCTACTGGCGCTGGGTGTTTTTCCGGCCTATGACTTCGAGGTGGATGGCCACCTGACGATCGGGCCGGGTGGTGCCTCGGGCGAGGGGCTGACGATCAACTCCGATATCCAGATCCGCAACGGCCGTGCAGCCCTGATCGCGGCTCCTTATGACGAAGGAAACGGTGTCGTGCCCCAGCAGGGGCTGTGGGCTACCCAGTTGAGCTATGACGGCCACCTGCGAGACATGACGGTGGATGTAACGGCGGACGGCCTGGCTATTGTGAAAGGGGAGGCCTGGGGCGCGATGGATATCGGTAACCTGCGGGTTGGCGACAAAAACGACGGTGCCAGCTTTGGACGGATCGTAGTGCAGAACTATGAGCAGGGCAGCGCCATGACCCTCTCGGCGGGCGGCGCGGGCAACGTGTGTGTCGGCGGCTCCGGCGTGGATGCAACATCATGCTCGGCCAGTGGCGGCCATTGGGAGGCCCGGGGTGATGAAGGGGTGACCGTAGCGCTGAAACAGATTTACGCCCGCGCAGTGAGCAATAATCGGCGCAACGCGATTACCTGGGAGACCCACCGTAGCGAGGGCGCAAATGGCCCGGTGAACGGTACCGGCACGCAACTGGTCCTCGACGACATTCATACCAGTGACGGCGTTGATAGCGACGGGGACGGGCAGGAAGATAACCTTTACGGTATCCGGACGGATCTCTCTGTGGACATATACCGGACCCGCGTCGTGAAGAAGGACGACGGCGTCGATAGCAACGGCGTTGTCGGCAATCGCGGAGATGAGAAGATCATGGATGCCGGTGCCGCGGCGGGCTACCGCTATGTGGCTTCGCCCTCCAGTGAAGAACAGGCTGATCGGCCCCTGGGTTTTGCCGTCCAGGCGCATTCGCGATTCAAGGAGCTGGCCATCGAACGGATCGATCTGGTCCATCCCGCCGGGGGCGCAGCCACCGCCATCCATGGCGTCAGGCTGCAGAACCTGGATCTGCGTGCGAACCTGACCGCAACTCCGATCCAGTAGGGCGGCGCTTGCGGTTCCGAATCAGTATGATGCTCGCTGTTTTGTCTTTTGGGCGTGGCTGTTGTTTAATCCGGCCATTGTCCCGCGATCTGGCTGGCGAGTGTATAGATGATGAAAGAAAAACCGCTGCTTTCCATTCTGGCCGATGGGGAATGGCATTCCGGTGAAGATCTGGCCCAGGCGCTGGGTGTTAGCCGTACCGCTGTCTGGAAACAACTGAACCGGTTGATGGAGCAGGGGGTTGGCGTAGAACGGCTGCGTGGAAAGGGGTACCGGCTGACCGATCGCATCGATCTGCTCGATGCGGAGCGTATCGTCACACAGCTGCCCGATCGTCACCGGCAGGCTCTTCACCTGGATGTGTTCGACACCATCGACTCCACCAATGCCTACCTGATGCAGGGCGCTGATCTGCCTGGCAAGTCGGTGCGCGCCTGCCTGGCCGATCGCCAGGAGCAGGGTCGGGGGCGGCGGGGGCGGCCGTGGTCCAGCCCGCCGGGCGAGAATGTCTACTTGAGTATGGCGTTACGTCTGCAGGGTGGCTTTGCGGCTCTGGAAGGCCTGAGCCTGGTGGTCGGTGTCGCCGTCGCCCGGGCCCTTGAGTCGCTGGGGCTCGAACGTGCCGCGCTGAAGTGGCCTAATGATGTGTTGGTCGACAACCGCAAGCTGGCCGGCATCCTGATCGAGCTTCAGGGTGAGTTGGAAGGTGCGGCCGGCGTGATCATTGGCATTGGCATCAATACCCACATGTCGGACCGGGAACAGACCATCGATCAGCCATGGATCAGCCTGGACGGGGCTGCGCCCGACGTAGAGTGGCATCGTAACGATGTGGTTGCCGCGGTGATTCGCGAAACCCTCGATGTACTCGACAGCTTCGAGAGCAGTGGCTTCGCTGCCTGGCGCGATCAGTGGCAGAGTCGTGATGCTTTCTTCGGTCAACGGTTGCGCACAGAGCCTGACGGAGATGAAGGTTTAGGTGCGGGTATTGACGCGAGCGGTGCCTATCTTCTCGATATCGACGGGCGGCACAAGCCGCTGCGAGCCGGCGAACTCAGTTTGCGGCGCCGGGTATGAGCTATCTGTTGGTTGACGCCGGCAACAGTCGGATCAAGTGGCGTGCACGTTCCGACGATGGGCAATACCTTGACGGTGCTGGTCCTATGGGTGACGGCGGGCTGTTCGGTTCCCTTTCAGGCCACCCCATTGACGCGATTGCCGTTTCCACTGTCATTTCCGAAGCGGCTCGTGAAACTCTGTCTCGCAAGCTCCGTGACCAATTCGGTGTCGCTCCCGCCTTTTACTGGCCCCGGGTGTCCGAGTGCGGCGTCCGTTGTGCCTACGCCCGTCCCGAGACAATGGGTGCGGATCGCTGGCACGCTATGATCGGTGCCTGGCAGGCCGCGCGGGAGCCGCTGATGGTGGTGGATGCCGGGAGCGCTCTGACCATCGACCTGGTGGATGCCGGAGGGGGACATCTCGGCGGCTTTATCCTGCCCGGCCAGCGTTTGATGCGTGAATCCCTCGAGGACAAGACCGCTCGTGTCAGCTTCGGCGACGCCCTGTCCCTCGATACCTCTCCCGGCCAGAGTACCGATGCCTGTGTGCGCAATGGGCTCAGCTGGTTGTGGACCGGTGTCATTGAGCGAATCGACAAGCTGCGAGAGCAGCATCGCCTTGAGCGGATCTTCGTCACCGGTGGCGACGCTGAGGCGCTTTTGCAACTCGGATTGCAGGCTCAGTGGCGGCCGTCACTGGTGCTTGATGGGCTTGAATGCGTCGCCCGAGCGGGAATGCGGTCATGAAGTGGCTGATCGTCGCCCTGCTTCTGGTGAATGGACTATTGGTCCTGGCCGCTGTGGAGTGGAGTCCTCCCGGCGCCTTGGATGTGGCGGGGGCAGAGGGCAAACTGCCCCGGGTCGGCGATCTTAAGTTGGCATCGAGCTCACCTGAGGCGAATCCGTCGGGTGACAAGCCCCGGTTGAAAGCGGCGCCCGTCGAGGCGGTAAAGCCAGAGGTGCCGCGGGAGACATTAGCCTCGGACGGCGATTCGGGCGCGCATGCTGAGGATCGACATTGCTTCACGGTTCCCGGGTTTGAAAGCAGGGCGGACGCCCGGGCGTTTGCGAAAGGGTTGAACCTGGATGACGAGGGCATTCGGGTTGAGCCGCAGCGTGAGGTGTCTTCCCCCTATCACTGGGTCCTGATACCGCCCCTGCCGGGCCGGGATGCAGCCTTGCAGCGACTGGAGGAGCTTCAGCGCGGCGGTGTCGACAGCTATCTCGTTACCGAGGGCGAGTACCGCAATGCCATATCCCTGGGGCTGTTTGAGTCCGAAACCCTGGCATCTGACCTAAATGCCAGATTTCAGATGAAAAATATTGAAACGGTACTGGTCAACGTGGACCGAAATCAGATAAGCTACGCGCTCGTTTTTGAGGCCAGTCCGGGCCAGGATCTAGAGCAGATCGCACGGGCAGCCGAGCGAGTATCCGGTGATTCGGAATTGGGTGAAAAAGCTGTTTGTGAAGGTGTTGCATCACCCAATAAAAATCCGTAGTATACCGGCCTCGCTGATGAGGCGAATGTGAGCTGGCGTAGCTCAGTTGGTAGAGCAGCTGACTTGTAATCAGCAGGTCGGGGGTTCGATTCCGTCCGCCAGCTCCACTTTTTGCTTTTTGAGTTTGCGCGCTGCGGGCGTGTAAATTTGGAGGGGTTCCCGAGTGGCCAAAGGGATCAGACTGTAAATCTGACGCGAAAGCTTCGCAGGTTCGAATCCTGCCCCCTCCACCACTAATTGCTCGCGGGCATCGTATAGTGGCTATTACCTCAGCCTTCCAAGCTGATGACGCGGGTTCGATTCCCGCTGCCCGCTCCAATTTGGAAAGTGAAGCAGTATGCTCATGTAGCTCAGTCGGTAGAGCACATCCTTGGTAAGGATGAGGTCGGCGGTTCAAATCCGCCCATGAGCTCCATTATTTATCCGGTCAACGTCGCTCGATGAGAGTTGATTAGGGGGATA
Organism: Marinobacter sp. JSM 1782161; assembly: GCF_011421605.1. NCBI lineage: Bacteria > Pseudomonadati > Pseudomonadota > Gammaproteobacteria > Pseudomonadales > Marinobacteraceae > Marinobacter > Marinobacter sp. JSM 1782161. Next base: position 180,370 of record NZ_WSSA01000006.1, on the reverse strand, counting down.
GGTCGAATGTCTAAAGAAAAATTTGAGCGTAGTAAACCGCACGTGAACGTGGGCACCATTGGTCACGTTGACCATGGTAAGACCACGCTGACAGCCGCTCTGACTCGTGTGTGTCACGAAGTATGGGGTACCGGTTCTGCAAGTGCTTTCGACCAGATCGATAACGCACCGGAAGAGAAGGCGCGTGGTATCACCATCGCGACCTCTCACGTTGAGTACGATTCCCCGACGCGTCACTACGCACACGTTGACTGCCCGGGCCACGCCGACTACGTGAAGAACATGATCACCGGTGCGGCGCAGATGGACGGCGCGATCCTGGTTTGCTCCGCAGCTGACGGCCCGATGCCGCAGACTCGCGAGCACATCCTGCTGTCTCGTCAGGTGGGCGTTCCGTTCATCGTTGTGTTCCTGAACAAGGCGGACATGGTCGATGACGAAGAGCTGCTGGAGCTGGTCGAGATGGAAGTTCGCGACCTGCTGAGCCAGTACGACTTCCCGGGCGACGACACTCCGATCGTCACCGGTTCCGCGCTGATGGCGCTGGAAGGCAAGGATGACAACGAAATGGGTACTACCGCTGTTAAGAAGCTGGTAGAAGCCCTGGACGAGTACATCCCTGAGCCGGAGCGTGCGATCGATCAGCCGTTCCTGATGCCGATCGAGGACGTCTTCTCCATCTCCGGTCGTGGTACCGTTGTGACCGGTCGTGTTGAGCGCGGCGTGATCAAGGTCGGTGACGAAGTGGAAATCGTGGGTATTCGCGACACCACCAAGACCACCTGTACCGGCGTTGAGATGTTCCGCAAGCTGCTCGACGAAGGTCGTGCCGGCGAGAACGTGGGTGTTCTGCTGCGTGGTACCAAGCGTGACGACGTTGAGCGTGGTCAGGTTCTGGCGGTGCCGGGTTCCATTACCCCGCACACCAAGTTCGAGTCAGAAGTTTACGTTCTGAGCAAGGAAGAGGGTGGTCGTCACACCCCGTTCTTCAAAGGTTACCGTCCGCAGTTCTACTTCCGTACGACTGACGTGACCGGTTCCTGCGAACTGCCGGAAGGTGTAGAGATGGTTATGCCGGGTGATAACGTCAAGCTGGTTGCCACTCTGATTGCTCCGATCGCCATGGAAGAAGGTCTGCGCTTCGCGATTCGTGAAGGCGGCCGTACCGTTGGCGCCGGTGTTGTAGCCAAGATTATTGAATAAGCACCAGGCAAGTTTAGGTGCAGGCCAGTAGCTCAATTGGCAGAGCAGCGGTCTCCAAAACCGCAGGTTGGGGGTTCGATTCCCTCCTGGCCTGCCATTTTCAATCCTTGGGATACAAAAGCTGATTCCTATGGAGTCTAAAGCACAACCGACAGCCGGTCGCTTCGATATTCTGAAGTGGCTGGTTGTTTTTGTCTTAATTGCCGCCGGTGTTGTGGGCAATCTGTATTTCGGAGCCGAGTCCCTTCTGTATCGGGTGCTCGGTCTTGTTGCGCTTGCGCTCGTCGCTGCCTTCGTGGCACTGCAGACAGATCGCGGTCGTCGCTTTGCGTTGCTGCTGAAAGAAGCGCGTGTCGAAATACGGAAAGTTGTATGGCCGACGCGTCCGGAGCTGGTTCAAACGACTTTTATTGTCGTTGCTTTCGTTCTGGTTGTGGCTCTCATTCTCTGGGGTATGGACTCGTTGATCAGTTGGCTGGTCTCCGGGGTAATCGGGTAACGTTGGAGAGAAGCGATGGCTAAGCGCTGGTATGTCGTGCATGCTTATTCAGGCTTTGAGAAGCACGTAATGCGCACTCTCCGTGAGCGTGTTGCCCTGAATGGTCTCGAAGAGCGGTTTGGTGAAATCCTGGTCCCGACCGAAGAAGTGGTCGAGATGCGGGACGGCAAGAAGCGCAAGAGTGAGCGTAAGTTCTATCCTGGCTACGTGCTCGTCCAGATGGAAATGGACGACGAAACCTGGCACATGGTGAAGAATACGCCCCGGGTTCTTGGCTTTATCGGCGGTACGAAAGACAAGCCGGCGCCCATCACCGAAAAAGAAGCGGAAGCGATTCTTCAGCGCGTTGAGAGCGGTGTTGATAAGCCCAAGCCCAAGACGTTGTTTGAGCCAGGCGAAATTGTCCGCGTTATCGAAGGTCCGTTTGCAGACTTTAATGGCGTGGTCGAAGAGGTTGACTACGACAAGAGTCGTGTTAAAGTCGCCGTCCTTATTTTTGGTCGCTCAACGCCTGTTGAGCTGGAGTTTGGTCAAGTCGAGAAAGACTGATCACAGAGATTTAGCGGGAAGCTCGCGCACTATTGTGACGCGGGCTTTTTGTGTCTGAGGAAGGGGAGCCGAAAGGCGTTTGAACCCATTAGGAGTAAATCATGGCAAAGAAAATCGAAGCGTATATCAAGCTTCAGGTTGCAGCCGGTCAAGCTAACCCGAGCCCCCCGGTGGGTCCGGCTCTGGGTCAGCACGGTGTCAACATCATGGAGTTCTGTAAGGCGTTTAACGCACAGACTCAAGGTATCGAGCCGGGCCTGCCGACTCCCGTTGTTATCACTGTATACAGCGATCGCAGCTTTACCTTCATCACCAAGACGCCGCCGGCTTCCGTTCTGCTGAAGAAGGCCGCTGGTATCAAGAGTGGTTCAAGTCGCCCGAACACCGACAAAGTCGGTACGGTGACTCGTGAGCAGCTTGAAGAAATTGCCAAGACCAAGGAGCCGGATCTCACGGCTGCCGACATGGACGCCGCTGTTCGCACTATCGCGGGCACTGCGCGTAGCATGGGTCTGAACGTGGAGGGCGTGTGATATGGCGAAGTTGAGCAAGCGTCAAAAGCTGATTCGTGAAAAAGTTGAGTCCACTCGCGCCTACTCCGTCGACGAAGCCGTTTCCCTGCTGGTGGAGCTGGGTGGCAACGTCAAGTTCAAGGAGTCCATCGACGTTTCCGTAAACCTGGGCGTTGACGCACGTAAATCCGACCAGGTTGTTCGCAGTTCTACGGTTCTGCCCAACGGCACTGGCAAGAGCGTGCGCGTTGCCGTCTTCACCCAGGGTGCCAATGCCGAGAAGGCAACGGCTGCCGGTGCGGATGTTGTCGGCATGGACGATCTGGCCGAAGAAGTGAAGAAGGGCAACATGGATTTTGACGTGGTTATCGCCACGCCGGACGCCATGCGTGTCGTTGGTCAGCTGGGTCAGATCCTGGGGCCGCGCGGCCTGATGCCGAACCCGAAAGTCGGCACCGTAACCCCGGATGTGGAAGCGGCTGTTCAGAACGCCAAGGCGGGTCAGGTTCGTTACCGGACCGACAAGAACGGCATCATCCACGCTCCGATGGGTAATGTTGAATTCTCTGCCCAGGCCATCAAGGAAAATCTTGAAGCCCTGCTGGCGGATCTTAAAAAGGCCAAGCCTTCATCGGCGAAGGGCGTTTACCTGAAGAAGGTAACTCTGTCCTCCACGATGGGGCCGGGCCTGACTATCGATCAGAGCGGTCTGGCTATCTGATTCCTGTTCGATAGAACCTTTGTAGTCTAGGCGGAAGCCAAGGCTGTCAAAGACCGCAGGCCCTGGAGGCGCTTAGGCGTCGAAGGGTTAAAGCAACGCCTGCGCAGACGGTGTGAAGACGTTCTCTGAACCCAAACACCGTACGGCGCCTTGAAGGATGCCGGTATCAAGGGTCTTAGGATCCGGGCCGGCGTCTGGAAAGGCAGAGATGGGTTTGCTGGCTTAGGTCAGCGAAATCAAGGAGAAATCCAGTGGCAATTCGACTCGAAGACAAGAAGGCGATCGTCGCTGAAGTCAACGAGACTGCCGGTGGTGCTCTGTCTGTCGTTCTGGCCGATTACCGTGGTATCACCTCCGGTGATATGACGACTTTGCGTGCCAAGGCTCGTGCCGAGAACGTCCGCTTGAAGGTTGTTCGTAACAACCTGGCCAAGCGGGCCATCGAAGGTACTGAGTTCGAGTGCATCAAAGACGCACTGGTCGGACCGACAATTCTGGCGTTCTCAATGGAAGATCCGGGCGCAGGCGCACGTCTGCTGAAGGATTTCGCCAAAGAGAGCGAGGTGTTCGAAATTAAAGGTTTGGCTGTCGGCGGTGAGCTGATGGGTGCAGACCAAATCGATCGCCTGGCCAAGCTGCCGACGCGCCACGAAGCGCTGTCCATGCTGGCCGCCGTTACACAGGCACCGATCACCAAGCTCGCGCGTACCCTCAACGAATTCCCGTCGAAGGTTACTCGTGCAGTCGCGGCAGTACGCGACCAGAAGCAAGACGCTGCTTGATTCTGTTGAATACGTTATTTTTAACATTTGGAGAAAGTCATGGCTCTGTCTAACGAAGACATTTTGAATGCAATCGCCGAAATGAGCGTCATGGACGTTGTCGCTCTGGTTGAAGCGATGGAAGAGAAGTTCGGTGTATCCGCTGCTGCAGCTGTTGCTGCTGCACCGGCTGCTGCTGGCGGCGAAGCTGCCGCTGCTGAAGAGCAGACCGAATTTGACGTTGTACTGACTGGTGCTGGTGACAAGAAAGTTAACGTCATCAAGGCCGTTCGCGAACTGACAGGCCTGGGCCTGAAAGAAGCGAAGGAAATGGTTGACAGCGCTCCGTCCACCGTTAAGGAAGCTGCTTCCAAGGACGACGCTGAAGAAGCCAAGAAGAAGCTTGAGGAAGCTGGCGCAGCCGTTGAGCTCAAGTAAGGGCTGGCTGTTGACCGCATACGTGCCTTAGGCATGAAATTGGCTGGTGGCAAAAGCCACCGGCCTTTTTCTGTTGTATATGCTATAACCTACAGCCCGAGTCTTGTTCGAGACGGCGCAGTTAGCCGAGCAATTCGGCCCCGAAGCAGGTAAATGTTTGCTTCTTGATACCAGGTATCAGGTCTAAAGCTGGGGAATGCAGATGACTTACTCCTACACTGAGAAAAAGCGGATTCGCAAAGACTTTAGCAAATTGCCTTCCGTTATGGATGTCCCCTATTTGCTGTCTATTCAGCTCGATTCTTACCGGGGCTTCCTGCAAATGGAAGCGGCAGCGGATTCGCGCCAGGAAACTGGATTGCACGCCGCCTTCAAATCCGTATTCCCGATTGTCAGTTACTCGGGCAACGCGGCGCTCGAATACGTGAGCTACCGCATTGGCGAGCCGGTATTTGATGTCAAGGAATGTCAGCTCCGGGGCGTGACATACGCTGCACCGCTGCGTGTGAAAGTTCGCCTGATTATTTATGACAAAGAATCGTCGAATAAGGCGATCAAAGACATTAAAGAGCAAGAAGTCTACATGGGCGAAATGCCCCTGATGACTGAGAACGGTACGTTCGTTGTTAATGGTACTGAGCGCGTTATCGTGTCTCAGCTGCACCGTTCTCCGGGTGTGTTCTTCGACCACGATAAAGGCAAGACGCACTCCTCCGGTAAATTGCTCTATTCAGCCCGGGTGATTCCTTACCGTGGTTCCTGGCTGGATTTCGAATTTGATCCGAAGGACAGCGTCTTCGTCCGGATCGACCGTCGCCGGAAGCTGCCGGCCACCATCCTGCTGCGTGCTCTCGACTTCTCGTCCGAGCAAATGCTGGACATGTTCTTCGATACCAGCAAGTTCCGTCTGGGCGAAGAGAGCTGCATGCTGGAGCTGGTCCCGAGCCGCCTGCGTGGTGATATCGCCACGTTTGACATCAAGGATCCGGACGGCAACGTCATTGTTGAGGAAGGGCGTCGCGTTACCGCACGTCATATCCGTCAGCTGGAAAAAGCCGGTATCAGCGAACTGGAAGTGCCGACCGCTTACCTCAACGGTCGTGTTACCGCCCGTGACATCGTTGACCAGTCCACCGGCGAGCTGATCCTCGAATGCAACACCGAGCTGACCGACGAGTCCGTCGAGAAGCTGCTGGCAGCCGGCATCAAGGATCTGGAGACCCTGTACACGAACGACCTCGACTGTGGTCCGTTCATGTCCGACACCCTGCGTAACGATCCGACCCGTAACCAGCTGGAAGCGCTGGTCGAGATCTACCGCATGATGCGCCCGGGCGAGCCGCCCACCAAGGAATCGGCCGAGAACCTGTTCAACAACCTGTTCTTCTCCGATGAGCGCTACGATCTGTCCGGCGTTGGCCGGATGAAGCTGAACCGTCGTCTGGGTCGTGAAGAATCCACTGGCCCGGGTACGCTGACCAACGACGACATCATCGATGTCCTGAAGACGCTGATCTCTATCCGTAACGGTCAGGGCAACGTCGACGATATCGATAACCTGGGCAACCGTCGTATTCGCTCCGTGGGCGAGATGGCCGAGAACCAGTTCCGCGTCGGTCTGGTGCGTGTTGAGCGTGCCGTGCGCGAGCGCCTGAGCCTGGCTGAAAGCGAAGGCCTGATGCCTCAGGACCTGATCAACGCCAAGCCGGTTGCGGCGGCGGTGAAAGAGTTCTTCGGCTCCAGCCAGCTGTCCCAGTTCATGGACCAGAACAACCCGCTGTCCGAAGTCACGCACAAGCGTCGTGTTTCGGCCCTTGGTCCTGGCGGTCTGACCCGTGAGCGTGCCGGCTTCGAAGTGCGTGACGTTCATCCGACCCACTACGGTCGTGTGTGTCCGATCGAAACGCCGGAAGGCCCGAACATCGGTCTGATCAACTCCCTGGCCACCTATGCCCGGACCAACTCCTATGGTTTCCTGGAGTCTCCGTACCGCAAGGTTGTCGACGGCGTTGTGACCGACGAGATTCAGTACCTCTCCGCTATTGAGGAGAGCAACTACGTCATCGCACAGGCGAGCGCGGCGACCGACGACAACGGCAAGCTGGTCGACGAACTGGTTACCGTGCGTCACCAGAATGAGTTTACGGTCACCCCGCCGGAGAACGTCCGTTTCATGGACGTCTCACCGCGCCAGGTTGTGTCTGTGGCAGCGTCGCTGATCCCGTTCCTCGAGCACGATGACGCGAACCGGGCCCTGATGGGTGCCAACATGCAACGTCAGGCGGTTCCGACGCTGCGTGCCGAGAAGCCGCTGGTTGGTACCGGTATCGAGCGCATCGTGGCCCAGGATTCCGGCGTTTGTGTCACCGCCCGTCGCGGTGGCCTGGTCGAAAGCGTGGATGCGGCCCGTATCGTTATTCGCGTCAACGATGACGAGACCGAGGCCGGTGATGCCGGTGTCGATATCTACAACCTGACCAAGTACACGCGTTCCAACCAGAACACGTGCATCAACCAGCGTTCCATCGTCAAGCAGGGCGAGATGATCGCTCGCGGCGACGTGCTGGCCGACGGCCCGTCCGTCGACCTGGGTGAGCTGGCGCTGGGTCAGAACATGCGCATCGCGTTCATGCCCTGGAACGGCTACAACTTCGAGGACTCCATCATGGTGTCCGAGAAGGTCGTTCAGGAAGATCGCTTTACCACCATCCACATTCAGGAACTGACCTGTGTGGCGCGTGATACCAAGCTGGGCAGCGAGGAAATCACGGCGGATATTCCGAACGTTGGTGAGAGCGCGCTGTCCAAGCTGGACGAGTCCGGCATCGTCTACATCGGTGCCGAGGTGGGTGCCGGCGATATCCTCGTGGGCAAGGTGACGCCGAAGGGCGAAACCCAGCTGACCCCGGAGGAGAAGCTGCTGCGTGCCATCTTCGGTGAGAAGGCGTCCGACGTGAAGGATACGTCTTCCCGCGTGCCAACCGGCACCCGCGGTACCGTCATCGACGTGCAGGTCTTCACTCGTGATGGTATCGAGAAGGATCAGCGTGCGCTGTCCATTGAGAAGGATCAGCTCGATCAGTTCCGCAAGGATCTGAAAGACGAGTACCGCATTGTTGAAGGCGCTACCTATGAGCGTCTGACCAATGCCCTGAAGGGGCAGGAAGTCATCAGCGGTCCGGGTCTGAAGAAAGGTGCCAAACTGGACGAGGCGTTCCTGGCGGACCTGCCGCGCGACGACTGGTTCAAGCTGCGCATGCAGGACGAGGCCCTGAACGAACTGCTGGAAAAATCCGAGCAGGCCCTGGAAGAGCGTCGCAAGGTGCACGAAGAGCGCTTTGACGACAAGAAGGGCAAGCTGCAGCAGGGCGATGACCTGGCGCCGGGCGTCCTCAAGATCGTCAAGGTTTACCTGGCGATCAAGCGTCGCATTCAGCCGGGTGACAAGATGGCCGGCCGTCACGGTAACAAGGGTGTTATCTCCGCGGTTATGCCGATCGAGGACATGCCTTACGACGAGCAGGGCAATCCGGTCGATGTGGTTCTCAACCCGCTGGGCGTTCCGTCGCGGATGAACGTCGGTCAGGTGCTCGAGACGCACCTGGGCGCTGCCGCAAAAGGGCTGGGTCACAAGATCAACGCCATGATCGCCGAGCAGAAGAAGGTGGCCGAGATGCGCGAGCTTCTGGGTGCCATCTACAACCACAGCGATGAGACCTTCGCGGTCCCGCTGGAGTCTCTGTCGGACGACGAGATCATGGAGCTGGCGCGTAACCTGCGCGAAGGGGTTCCGATGGCGACCGCCGTCTTCGACGGTGCCAAGGAAGCCGAAGTGAAGCGCATGCTGGAGCTGGCCGATATGGATACCAGCGGCCAGGTCACGCTTTACGACGGCCGCACAGGTGATGAGTTTGATCGTCCGGTGACCGTGGGCTACATGTACATGCTCAAGCTCAACCACCTGATCGACGACAAGATGCACGCCCGTTCCACCGGTTCGTACAGCCTTGTAACCCAGCAGCCGCTGGGCGGTAAGGCGCAGTTCGGTGGTCAGCGCTTCGGTGAGATGGAAGTCTGGGCCCTGGAGGCCTATGGCGCAGCTTACACGCTGCAGGAAATGCTCACCGTCAAGTCTGACGACGTGAACGGTCGGACGAAGATGTACAAGAACATTGTCGATGGTGACCATCGCATGGAGCCGGGTATGCCCGAATCTTTCAACGTTCTTGTCAAGGAAATCCGCTCGCTGGGTATCGACATCGAGCTGGAATCCGACTGAGCCGAATTGTTTTTTGGCAGCGTGAGCGGGCACGGCAACGTGCCCGCCCGAGATTAACGCCATCCGGAGCTGTTACTGATGAAAGATTTGCTGAATCTTCTCAAGAGCCAGAACCAGAAGCAGGAGTTTGACGCCATCCGTATTGGTCTGGCGTCCCCTGATATGATTCGCTCGTGGTCCTTCGGCGAGGTCAAGAAGCCGGAGACCATCAACTACCGCACGTTCAAGCCCGAGCGTGACGGTCTTTTCTGCGCCAAGATCTTTGGTCCGATCAAGGACTACGAGTGTCTGTGCGGCAAGTACAAGCGCCTCAAGCACCGCGGCGTTATCTGTGAGAAGTGCGGTGTTGAAGTCGCGCTGGCCAACGTGCGTCGCGAGCGCATGGGGCACATCGAGCTGGCCAGCCCGGTCGCTCATATCTGGTTCCTCAAGTCGCTGCCGTCCCGCATCGGCCTGATGATGGATATGACCCTGCGCGACATCGAGCGGGTTCTGTACTTCGAGTCCTTTATTGTGATCGATCCGGGCATGACCACGCTGGAGCGCGGTCAACTGCTGAACGACGAGCAGTACTACGAAGCCCTGGAAGAGTTTGGTGACGAGTTCGACGCCCGCATGGGTGCCGAAGCGGTCAAGGCGCTGCTGGAAGACATTGATCTGCAGGCCGAGGTGGACCAGCTGCGCGAGGAAATTCCGCAGACCAACTCTGAAACCAAGATCAAGAAGCTGAGCAAGCGCCTCAAGCTGCTGGAAGCGTTCCTGTTCTCCGGAAACCGTCCGGGCGACATGATCATGACCGTGCTGCCGGTTCTGCCGCCGGATCTGCGTCCGTTGGTACCGCTGGACGGCGGCCGTTTCGCAACGTCCGACCTGAACGATCTGTATCGTCGCGTGATCAACCGGAACAACCGCCTCAAGCGTCTGCTGGAGCTCAACGCGCCGGACATCATCGTGCGTAACGAGAAGCGGATGCTGCAGGAAGCTGTGGATGCGCTGCTGGACAACGGTCGTCGCGGCCGTGCCATCACCGGCACCAACAAGCGCCCGCTGAAATCCCTGGCTGACATGATCAAGGGTAAGCAGGGTCGTTTCCGTCAGAACCTGCTGGGTAAGCGGGTCGACTACTCCGGCCGTTCCGTCATCGTGGTCGGTCCGTACCTGCGCCTGCACCAGTGCGGCCTGCCCAAGAAGATGGGCCTGGAGCTGTTCAAGCCGTTCATCTTTGCCAAGCTCGAGCACCGTGGACTGGCGACCACCATCAAGGCCGCCAAGAAGATGGTCGAGCGTGAGGAAGCCGTTGTCTGGGACATCCTGGACGAGGTCATCCGCGAGCACCCGATCCTGCTGAACCGGGCGCCGACCCTGCACCGTCTGGGCATCCAGGCATTTGAGCCGGTTCTGATCGAAGGTAAGGCCATCCAGCTGCACCCGCTGGTCTGTGCCGCCTACAACGCCGACTTCGACGGTGACCAGATGGCGGTCCACGTACCGCTGACCCTGGAAGCCCAGCTTGAAGCGCGCGCGCTGATGATGTCCACCAACAACGTGCTGTCTCCGGCGAACGGTGAGCCGATCATCGTACCGTCGCAGGACGTGGTACTGGGTCTGTACTACATGACCCGTGAGCGCAAGACCGCGTTGGGCGAAGGCCGCACGTTTGCTGACACCAAGGAAGTGCATCGCGCCTACGGTGCCGGCAAGGTCGATCTGCAGGCCAAGATCAAGGTCCGGGTCAAGGAAGTGGTGCGTGACGAGGACAGCGGTGAGCTGAACGAAAGCTACAACATCGTTGATACTACCGTCGGCCGAGCGCTGCTGTTTGACATCGTTCCGGATGGCATGCCGTTCGAAATCGTCAACAAGCCGATGGTCAAGAAGGCGATCTCCAACCTGATCAACGTGTGCTACCGCACCGTGGGTCTGAAGGAGTCCGTTATCTTCGCCGACCAACTGATGTATACCGGTTTCCACTACGCGACCGTGTCCGGTACGTCCATTGGTGTGAACGACTTCGAAATTCCGCCCGAGAAGTACGAGATGATCAGTGCGGCCGAGGACGAGGTTCTGGAGATTGAATCCCAGTATGCCTCTGGTCTGCTGACTCAGGGCGAGAAGTACAACAAGGTGATCGACATCTGGTCACGGGCCAACGACAAAGTGTCCAAGGCCATGATGGAGCGCCTGTCCCAGGAAGAGGTGTTCGACGCCGACGGCAACCTGGTCAAGGACGAAGGCGGCGAGCAGGTCTATCAGGAGTCGTTCAACTCCGTCTATATGATGGCGGACTCCGGTGCCCGGGGTTCCGCAGCCCAGATTCGTCAGCTGGCGGGTATGCGGGGTCTGATGGCCAAGCCGGATGGCTCGATCATCGAGACGCCGATCACGGCGAACTTCCGTGAGGGTCTGAACGTACTTCAGTACTTCATCTCGACCCACGGTGCTCGTAAAGGTCTGGCGGATACCGCCCTGAAGACGGCCAACTCCGGTTACCTGACCCGTCGTCTGGTCGACGTATCGCAGGATCTGGTTGTGACCGAGAACGACTGTGGTACGGCCGAAGGCCTGCTGATGACGCCGCACATCGAAGGTGGCGACGTTGTTGTCCCGCTGGGCGACCGTGTCCTGGGTCGAGTGACTGCGCGTGACGTGTTCACGCCGACCGACAAGGAAAACGCGGTAGTGTCCGCAGGCACCCTGCTGGACGAGAAGACCATCGAGATGGTCGAGAAGGCCGGTGTGGATGAGATCTGGGTGCGTTCCGCCATCACCTGTGACACCAAGCACGGCGTCTGCTCCATGTGCTACGGCCGTGATCTGGCCCGTGGTCACCAGGTGAACGTCGGTGAGGCTGTGGGTGTTATCGCGGCCCAGTCCATCGGTGAGCCGGGTACCCAGCTGACCATGCGGACCTTCCACATCGGGGGCGCGGCCAGCCGGGCGTCTGCCGTGGACAACATCCAGGTCAAGCACGGCGGCACGGTTCGTCTGCACAACCTGAAGTCCATCGAGAAGGCCGACGGCACCCTGGTGGTGGTTTCCCGTTCCTCCGCTCTGGCGATCGCCGACGAGCAGGGTCGTGAGCGTGAGTGGTACAAGCTGCCGTACGGCGCGATGCTGTCCGTCAAGCAGGGCGACTCGGTTGACGCCGGTGCGGTGGTTGCCAAGTGGGATCCGCACACCCACCCGATCATCGCCGAAGGCGATGGCACGGCGAAGTTCGTAGGTATGGACCAGGGCATCACCGTCCGCACCCAGACCGACGAAATGACCGGTCTGTCCACGGTTCAGGTGATCGACCCGAAAGAGCGTCCGGCAGCGGGTAAGGACATCCGTCCGATGATCCAACTGGTGGACGACAAGGGCGAGGAAATCGTGCTGCCCGGCGGTAGTCCGGCCCAGTACTTCCTGCCGGCCAACGCGCTGGTCACCCTGAGCAACGGCGGTAAGGTCGAGATCGGTGATGTGGTCGCGCGTATTCCGCAGGAAAGCTCCAAGACCCGGGATATCACCGGTGGTCTGCCGCGGGTTGCCGACCTGTTCGAGGCGCGTCGTCCGAAAGAGCCGTCCATTCTGGCGGAAATCTCCGGTACCGTCTCTTTCGGTAAAGAGACCAAAGGTAAGAAGCGCCTGGTGATCACGCCGAAAGACGGCGATCCGTATGAGGTGCTGATTCCCAAGTATCGCCAGCTCAACGTGTTCGAAGGCGAAACGGTTGAGAAGGGTGAGGTGATTGCCGACGGTCCGTCCAACCCGCACGACATTCTGCGTCTGCTGGGCGTGGTCGAGCTGGCCAAGTACATCACCAACGAGATTCAGGACGTCTATCGTCTGCAGGGCGTTGTGATCAACGACAAGCACATCGAGGTGATCGTTCGCCAGATGCTGCGCAAGGTCGAAATCACGGACCCGGGCGATACCACCTTTATCTCCGGCGATACCGTCGAGTACCACCAGGTGGTCGAGGAAAATGCCCGGGTCGATGCAGAGGACAAGGAACCGGCGCGGTTCGAACGTCTGCTGCTGGGTATTACCAAAGCCTCGCTGGCAACGGACTCCTTCATCTCGGCGGCGTCGTTCCAGGAAACAACGCGTGTTCTGACCGAAGGCGCGGTGACAGGCAAGCGCGATTACCTGCGCGGCCTGAAGGAAAACGTTGTTGTAGGTCGCCTGATCCCGGCGGGTACCGGGTTGGCCTATCACAACGAACGCCGCCGCAAGCGTGACGCGACCGAAGGCCAGGGTGTTACGGCTGAAGATGTCGTCGAAGCGCTGAGCGCGGAGCTCAACCGCTAGGCCCGGTAAATACGGACTGGCAGTTGGTTAAAAAGGAAGCAGTCTTCTTGACTGCCCGGGGGCGCAGGCTTACACTTGCGTCCCTTAAATTTGCCCCTCGAGGGCAATGTCAATGATCCAGTATTTTGGAGTTTGCTTACATGGCAACGATTAATCAGTTGGTACGTAAGCCTCGTAAACGCAAAGTGGCGAAAAGCGACGTGCCGGCGCTTCAGAGCTGCCCGCAGCGTCGGGGTGTATGTACTCGTGTATACACCACCACGCCGAAGAAGCCGAACTCAGCACTGCGTAAAGTGTGCCGTGTTCGTCTGACCAACGGTTACGAGGTGTCTTCCTACATCGGTGGTGAAGGCCACAACCTGCAGGAGCACAGTGTTGTGCTGATCCGCGGCGGTCGTGTAAAGGACTTGCCGGGTGTTCGCTACCACACTGTTCGCGGTACTTTGGACACCCAGGGTGTTCAGAACCGTAAGCAGGGCCGTTCCAAGTACGGTACAAAACGACCCAAGTCCTGATTTCCCTAGCGGGTCTTTTATCGTTGCCTATCGACGATAAGAGTAAGGCTGAGTAGCCGGTCGGCTATCTCAGGGGTTCCTGAAGACCTTTTTTCACAGAGGGCTTATCGATGCCTAGAAGAAGAGTTGCAGCAAAACGGGAAATCATTCCTGATCCTAAATTTGGCAGCCAGCGTCTGGCCAAATTCATCAACCACGTTATGGAAAGCGGCAAGAAAGCCGTAGCCGAGCGCATTGTTTATGGCGCGCTCGATATCGTGGCTGACAAGTCCAAAGAAGAGCCGATCGAGATGTTCGAAAAAGCTCTGGAAAACATCCAGCCGATGGTCGAGGTTAAATCTCGCCGGGTTGGGGGTGCGACCTACCAGGTACCGGTAGAGGTTCGTCCTTCCCGTCAGAATGCTCTGGCAATGCGGTGGCTGGTTGAGTTCTCGCGCAAGCGTGGCGAAAAATCCATGGCCCAACGTCTGGCCGGCGAAATTCTGGATGCTGCCGACAGCAAAGGTGCGGCAGTTAAGAAGCGCGAAGACGTTCATCGCATGGCAGAAGCCAACAAGGCGTTCTCTCACTTCCGTTTCTAATAAGCCGAGGTTTTTACTGTGGCACGCAAGACCCCAATTAAGCGCTATCGTAATATCGGGATTTGTGCGCACGTTGATGCGGGCAAAACCACGACCACCGAGCGCGTTCTGTTCTACACCGGTATCTCCCATAAAATCGGTGAGGTGCATGACGGTGCGGCAACCATGGACTGGATGGAGCAGGAGCAGGAGCGTGGTATCACCATCACCTCTGCTGCCACCACCTGTTTCTGGCGCGGTATGGACCAGCAGTACGATGAGCATCGCATCAACATCATCGATACCCCGGGACACGTTGACTTTACCATCGAGGTAGAGCGTTCCCTGCGGGTTCTGGATGGCGCTGTTGTCGTATTCTGCGGCTCTTCCGGTGTTGAGCCCCAGTCCGAAACCGTTTGGCGTCAGGCCAACAAGTACGAAGTTCCGCGCATGGTGTTCGTCAACAAGATGGACCGTGCCGGCGCGAACTTCCTGCGCGTTGTTGACCAGATCAAGAACCGTCTCGGAGCGAATGCGGTTCCCATTCAGCTGCCGATTGGCGCTGAAGACCAGTTCGAAGGCCTGGTTGACCTGATCCGTAACAAGGCCATCTACTGGAACGAAGCCGACGCCGGCGCGACCTATGAAGAGAAGGACGTGCCCGCGGAAATGGCGGACGAAGTCGCCATGTACCGCGAGCAGATGGTTGAAGCGGCTGCTGAGGCCAACGAAGAGTTGATGGAGAAGTACCTGGAAGAGGGTGAGCTGTCCATCGACGATATCAAGAAGGGTCTGCGTCTGCGTACGATTGCCAACGAAATCGTTGTGGCAACCTGTGGTTCTGCATTCAAGAACAAGGGTGTTCAGGCTGTTCTGGATTCTGTCATCGAATTCCTGCCGGCGCCGGACGAAGTCAAGGCGATCCGCGGTGAAATCGACGATGAGGGTACCGAAGACACGCGTCCGGCTAACGACGACGCGCCGTTCTCCGCTCTGGCCTTCAAGATCGCGACGGACCCGTTCGTGGGCACTCTGACGTTCTTCCGGGTTTACTCCGGTAAGCTGGAAAGCGGTAACGCGGTCTACAACTCGGTCAAGCAGAAGAAAGAGCGTGTTGGCCGTATGGTGCAGATGCACTCTAAAGAGCGTAAGGAAATCAAAGAAGTTCTCGCGGGCGATATTGCTGCGGCTATCGGCCTGAAGAGTGTGACCACGGGTGACACTCTGTGCGACGAGAACTCCAAGATTGTTCTGGAGCGCATGGAGTTCCCGGAGCCGGTTATCTCCGTGGCCGTTGAGCCCAAGTCCAAGGCGGATCAGGAAAAGATGAGTGTTGCGCTGGGCAAGCTGGCCCAGGAAGACCCCTCTTTCCGTGTTCGCACAGACGAGGAATCCGGTCAGACCATCATCTCCGGCATGGGTGAGCTGCACCTGGACATCATCGTCGACCGCATGCGTCGCGAGTTCAAGGTGGAAGCGAATATCGGTAAGCCTCAGGTGGCGTACCGTGAGTGCATCCGTAAGGCTGTTGACGTCGAAGGCAAGTTCGTACGTCAGTCCGGTGGTCGTGGTCAGTACGGGCACGTCCATGTGAAGTTTGAGCCGATGCCGTTGGACGAAGAAGACGGGGATAACTTCGTTTTCGTCAACGAAATCGTTGGGGGTGTGGTTCCCAAGGAATACATTCCGGCGGTTTCCCAGGGCATTGAAGAGCAGATGCAGAACGGTATTATCGCTGGCTATCCGCTGCTGCGGATCAAGGCGACTCTGCATGACGGCTCTTACCACGATGTCGACTCGAACGAGATGGCGTTCAAGATCGCCGGTTCCATGGCGCTGAAAAAGGCCGCGGAACAGGCTAGTCCGGCGCTGCTCGAGCCGATGATGAAGGTTGAAGTCGTTACCCCGGAAGACTACATGGGTGATGTCGTTGGTGACCTGAACCGTCGTCGTGGTCTCGTTCAGGGTATGGAAGACGGCCCGTCGGGCAAGGTCATCCGTGCCGAGGTTCCGTTGTCGGAGATGTTCGGTTACGCCACCGATCTGCGTTCTGCCACGCAGGGTCGTGCGTCCTACGCGATGGAGTTCTCGCGCTACGCAGAAGCTCCTTCGAACATTGCCGAAGCGATCATCAACAAGGGTTGATACCCGGATTAAGAAACAGGAAGAGGTGTAACCGTGTCTAAAGAAAAATTTGAGCGTAGTAAACCGCACGTGAACGTGGGCACCATTGGTCACGTTGACCATGGTAAGACCACGCTGACAGCCGCTCTGACTCGTGTGTGTCACGAAGTATGGGGTACCGGTTCTGCAAGTGCTTTCGACCAGATCGATAACGCACCGGAAGAGAAGGCGCGTGGTATCACCATCGCGACCTCTCACGTTGAGTACGATTCCCCGACGCGTCACTACGCACACGTTGACTGCCCGGGCCACGCCGACTACGTGAAGAACATGATCACCGGTGCGGCGCAGATGGACGGCGCGATCCTGGTTTGCTCCGCAGCTGACGGCCCGATGCCGCAGACTCGCGAGCACATCCTGCTGTCTCGTCAGGTGGGCGTTCCGTTCATCGTTGTGTTCCTGAACAAGGCGGACATGGTCGATGACGAAGAGCTGCTGGAGCTGGTCGAGATGGAAGTTCGCGACCTGCTGAGCCAGTACGACTTCCCGGGCGACGACACTCCGATCGTCACCGGTTCCGCGCTGATGGCGCTGGAAGGCAAGGATGACAACGAAATGGGTACTACCGCTGTTAAGAAGCTGGTAGAAGCCCTGGACGAGTACATCCCTGAGCCGGAGCGTGCGATCGATCAGCCGTTCCTGATGCCGATCGAGGACGTCTTCTCCATCTCCGGTCGTGGTACCGTTGTGACCGGTCGTGTTGAGCGCGGCGTGATCAAGGTCGGTGACGAAGTGGAAATCGTGGGTATTCGCGACACCACCAAGACCACCTGTACCGGCGTTGAGATGTTCCGCAAGCTGCTCGACGAAGGTCGTGCCGGCGAGAACGTGGGTGTTCTGCTGCGTGGTACCAAGCGTGACGACGTTGAGCGTGGTCAGGTTCTGGCGGTGCCGGGTTCCATTACCCCGCACACCAAGTTCGAGTCAGAAGTTTACGTTCTGAGCAAGGAAGAGGGTGGTCGTCACACCCCGTTCTTCAAAGGTTACCGTCCGCAGTTCTACTTCCGTACGACTGACGTGACCGGTTCCTGCGAACTGCCGGAAGGTGTAGAGATGGTTATGCCGGGTGATAACGTCAAGCTGGTTGCCACTCTGATTGCTCCGATCGCCATGGAAGAAGGTCTGCGCTTCGCGATTCGTGAAGGCGGCCGTACCGTTGGCGCCGGTGTTGTAGCCAAGATCATCGAGTGATCGATTGATCTGAGCGGAAAAGGGGCTGCCTCGTGCAGCCCCTTTTTCTATGAGGGTAGGTAATTATCCGACTGCCGGGGTAGCAAGGTGCGTGTGCCTGCTTGACAGAGTTGGGCGTTCTGCATACAATGCGGCTCCTTTTTTTAAGGTCGGCTAACAGTAGCTGCTACGAGTGGAGTTTGGTGCAACATGCAAAGCCAAAAAATCAGAATCCGGTTGAAGGCGTTTGATTATCGCCTGATCGACCAGTCCACGCAGGAGATCGTCGATACCGCCAAGCGGACCGGCGCCCAGGTGCGTGGCCCAATTCCTCTGCCGACGCGCAAGGAAAAGTACACCGTATTGATCTCTCCGCACGTCAATAAAGACGCGCGCGATCAGTATGAAATTCGCACGCATAAACGTCTGCTCGACATCGTTGAGCCGACGGAGAAGACAGTCGATGCATTGATGAAGCTTGATCTGGCAGCAGGTGTAGACGTTCAGATCAGCCTCGGCTAACGCGCAACGCGTTGGTCTGTGTAACTGTCCTAAGGCCATAGAGGGTGAGAGCCCCGTACACTTAAGAGGTGAAACATGGCAATTGGTGTGGTCGGCCGCAAGGCCGGTATGACCCGTATTTTTGCGGATGACGGGCGCGCAACGCCCGTAACAGTGATCGAGGTTGAACCCAACCGCATCACTCAACTCAAGACACTCGAATCTGACGGCTATCGCGCAGTCCAGGTGACTGTTGGCGAGCGTCGCGCTTCCCGTGTAACCAAGAGCGAATCCGGTCACTTTGCCAAGGCGGGTGTTGAAGCCGGTCGCGGGCTGTGGGAATTCCGTCTCGCCGATGGCGAAGGCGAAGATCTGCAGGCTGGTGGCGAGCTCGTGGTTTCCGCGTTTGAAGCCGGTCAGATGGTCGACGCTACTGCGACTTCCAAGGGTAAAGGCTTTGCCGGTACCGTTAAGCGCTGGAACTTCTCCACGCAAGACGCGACTCACGGTAACTCCCTGTCGCATCGCGCCCCTGGTTCGATCGGTCAGAACCAGTCTCCGGGTAAAGTTTTCAAAGGCAAGAAGATGGCTGGCCAGATGGGTAATGAGCGGGTGACCACTCAGAACCTGGAAGTGGTCCGCGTCGATGCTGAGCGCAACCTGCTGCTCGTCAAGGGCGCCGTTCCGGGCGCGACTGGCAGCGACGTTGTCATCAAGCCTGCAGTTAAAGCCTGAGGAGCGATGCGATGGAACTGAAAATTACTGGTAGCAGCGAAGGCGTTTCCGTTTCTGACGCTGCTTTCGCAAAAGATTTCAACGAGTCGCTGGTGCATCAGGTTGTTACAGCTTACCTGGCTGGCGGTCGTCAGGGCACTCGTGCCCAGAAGACGCGCTCGGAAGTGAGTGGTGGCGGCAAGAAGCCCTGGCGTCAAAAGGGTACCGGTCGTGCCCGTGCGGGTACTATCCGTAGTCCTATCTGGCGTACCGGTGGCGTGACTTTCGCAGCCAAGCCGCAGGATCACGCACAGAAGGTCAACCGCAAGATGTACCGTGCCGCGCTGCGCTCTATCTTTTCAGAGCTGGTGCGTCAGGAGCGTCTGGTTATCGTTGACGACGTCACCGTAGAGTCCCCCAAGACCAAGGCGTTCAGCGCCAAGCTGAAGGACCTGGGCGTCTCCAATGCGCTGATCCTGGCTGAGACCGTCGAGCAGAACCTGCACCTGGCCTCTCGCAACATTCCGCACGTTGATGTGCGCGACGTTGCTGGCCTGGATCCGGTGAGCCTGGTCGCTCATGAGAACGTTGTGGTTACCGTGCCGGCTCTGAAGAAGATTGAGGAGATGCTGGGATGAATCAGGAACGTATTTATAAGGTCCTGCTGGGACCGCATGTTTCCGAGAAGGCCTCCTTGGTCGCCGAAAACAACCAGGTTGTATTTCGAGTCGCGGCTGACGCTACCAAGCCGGAGGTTAAACGCGCTGTTGAGCAACTGTTCAACGTCAAAGTCGAAGGTGTTCAGATCCTGAACCGCAAAGGCAAGTTGAAGCGCACTGTGCGTGGTTTCGGTAAGCGCGATGATCTTCGCAAAGCTTACGTTCGTCTTGCGGAAGGTCAGGAAATCGACTTTGTGGATGTGGAATAAGGTAAAGGGGTCGTAAAATGCCGATCGTCAAAACCAAGCCAACATCGCCCGGCCGCCGTCACGTTGTAAAGACTTACAACCCTGACCTGCACAAAGGCAAGCCTTTCGAGCCGTTGGTTGAATCTCTGAGCCGTACCGGTGGTCGTAACCACTTCGGTCGGATCACTACTCGTCACGTTGGTGGTGGCCACAAGCGTCATTACCGTGTGATCGATTTCAAGCGGACCAAAGATGGTATCCCGGCCGTAGTTGAGCGCCTGGAATACGATCCGAACCGCTCTGCGCACATTGCGCTGCTGAAGTACGCCGATGGCGAGCGACGTTACATCATCGCTCCCAAGGGCATCGTTGCAGGGCAGGAAGTGCGCTCCGGTATCGACGCGCCGATCAAGTTGGGTAGCACGCTGCCGCTCCGGAACATTCCGGTCGGCTCCGTCATCCACTGCGTCGAACTCAAGCCTGGAAAGGGTGCTCAGCTGGCTCGCAGTGCGGGCGCATCCGTACAGCTGGTTGCTCGTGAAGGTGCGTATGCAACGCTGCGCCTTCGTTCAGGTGAAATGCGTAAGGTGCTTGTTGAGTGCCGTGCCACGCTGGGTGAAGTATCCAACAGCGAGCACACTCTCAAGCAGCTTGGTAAAGCGGGTGCATCACGTTGGCGCGGCAAACGCCCAACAGTGCGTGGTGTTGCTATGAACCCAGTTGACCACCCGCATGGTGGTGGTGAAGGGCGTACCTCTGGCGGGCGTCACCCGGTTACTCCGTGGGGTGTTCCGACCAAAGGGCATAAGACTCGTAAGAACAAGCGTACTGACCGAATGATAGTACGTCGTCGTTCAGCCAAGTAAACGACTACATAGAGGTATTTGCTGTGCCACGTTCTTTGAAGAAAGGTCCTTTTATTGACCTGCATCTGTTGAAGAAGGTTGAGGCAGCTCTGGAAGCCAACGACAAGCGGCCGATCAAGACCTGGTCGCGTCGTTCGACGGTTTTCCCGGAGATGGTAGGCCTGACCATTGCCATTCATAACGGCAAGCAACACGTGCCGGTCCATGTCACCGAAGACATGGTTGGCCACAAGCTGGGTGAGTTCGCTGCCACGCGTACTTACCGCGGTCATGCTGCCGACAAGAAAGCAAAACGCTGATTGAGGGTATAGAGAAATGGAAGTAGCGGCTAAGTACAAGGGCGCTCGCCTCTCTGCTCAGAAAGCGCGTCTTGTCGCAGATCAGGTCCGCGGCAAGGCGGTAGAGGACGCCCTGAACATTCTGACTTTCAGCCCGAAAAAGGCGGCGGTGGTTATCAAGAAAGCCTTGGAATCCGCCATTGCCAATGCTGAGCATAACGAAGGTCTGGACATTGACGAGTTGCGGGTCGCCACCATCATGGTGGACGAAGGTCCGACGCTCAAGCGTATCAAGGCTCGAGCCAAGGGGCGCGCTGATCGTATTTTCAAGCGCACCTGTCATATCACCGTCAAGGTCGCCGACAAGTAGGAGATGCTCAGATGGGTCATAAAGTAAATCCAACCGGTATTCGGCTGGGTGTGATTAAAGAGCACAACTCAGTCTGGTATGCCGAAAAAGGGGAATACGCCAAGAACCTGCTTAACGATATCCAGGTTCGTGAGTTCCTCGAAAAGCGTCTGGTGAAGGCGTCTGTAAGCAAGATTGTGATCGAGCGCCCTGCTCAGAACGCCCGTATCACGATCCATACCGCCCGCCCGGGTATTGTTATCGGGAAGAAGGGTGAAGATGTTGACCGTCTGCGTCGCGAAGTCAGCGAGATGATGGGCGTGCCTGTGCACATCAACATCGAAGAGGTCCGTAAGCCGGATCTGGATGCCAAACTGGTTGCCCAGAACGTGGCTGGCCAGCTGGAGCGTCGTGTGATGTTCCGTCGCGCCATGAAGCGTGCGGTTCAGAACGCCATGCGCCAGGGCGCAAAAGGTATCAAGATCCAGGTCGGCGGCCGTCTGGGTGGTGCGGAAATCGCACGCTCCGAATGGTATCGCGAAGGCCGAGTTCCGCTGCACACCCTGCGTGCGGACATCGACTACGCAACCTACGAAGCGCAGACCACCTACGGCATCATCGGCGTCAAGGTATGGATCTTCAAGGGCGAGATTCTTGGCGGCATGGAGCAGGTCCGTGCTGAGAAGGATGCCTCTCGCAAGAAAGGTTCTAAGTAAAGGGGCACTCGTATGCTGCAGCCAAAACGCACGAAGTTTCGCAAGGTAATGAAAGGCCGTAACACCGGTCTTGCTCACCGCGGTAACAAGGTGAGCTTCGGTGAGTACGGATTGAAAGCGACAAGCCGCGGGCGTATAACAGCTCGCCAGATTGAGGCGGCTCGTCGGACAATGACCCGGCGCATCAAGCGGGGCGGTAAGATCTGGATCCGGGTGTTCCCGGACAAGCCGATCACCGGTAAGCCGCTGGAAGTTCGTATGGGTAAAGGTAAGGGTTCTGTCGAGTACTGGGTGGCTGAAATTCAGCCCGGTAAGATGCTGTACGAGATGGAAGGCGTTCCTGAGGAAGTCGCGCGTGAAGCGTTCACACTGGCGGCTGCCAAGCTGCCCGTGGCGACAACCTTTGTTACGAGGACGGTGATGTGATGAAAGCAACAGAGCTGCGTGAAAAGTCAGTCGAGGAGCTGAACAAAGAGCTGATCGACCTCCTGAAGGAGCAGTTCAACCTGCGCATGCGTAAGGCGACAGGTCAGCTGAATCAGTCTCACCTCCTCAGCAAGGTTAAGCGCGACATCGCTCGTGTGAAAACAGTATTGAACGAAAAGGCAGAGTGACATGACTGAAGCTACCAAGACTGCCAGAACCCTGAGCGGCAAGGTCGTGAGCAACAAGATGGAGAAGTCCATCGTGGTGCTGGTTGAGCGCCAGGTTAAGCATCCGCTGTACGGCAAGTACATCAAGCGCTCAACCAAGATTCAGGCTCACGACGAGAACAATCAGTGCAACATCGGCGATACCGTTCGGATCGAGGAAACTCGTCCGATCTCCAAGTCCAAAAGCTGGGCTCTGGTGGATATCGTCGAACGCGCATCGAAGGTGTAACTCGCCCGGACGGTGAGTCTTGTCGTAACGGCAAAGTGGTTTCTGCTGGAGAACAACCATGATTCAGACTCAAACAATGCTTGAGGTCGCGGACAACAGTGGTGCCCGTCGGGTGATGTGCATCAAGGTCCTGGGCGGTTCACACCGGCGTTACGCCAGCGTGGGAGACATTATTAAGGTGACCGTAAAGGAAGCCATCCCCCGCGGGAAAGTGCGCAAAGGCCAGGTCCTCAAGGCTGTTGTAGTGCGTACCAGCAAGGGCGTTCGTCGCCCGGACGGTTCGCTTATTCGTTTTGACGGTAACGCGGCCGTACTTCTGAACAACCAGGACGCGCCCATCGGTACCCGGATCTTCGGACCGGTAACCCGTGAGCTGCGTAGCGAAAAGTTCATGAAGATTATTTCACTGGCACCCGAAGTACTGTAAGGACTAGAGGCCGGTTATGAAGAAACTCAAACGAGATGACGAAGTCATCGTTACTACGGGTAAAGACAAGGGTAAGCGCGGCAAGGTCCTCAAGGTCCAGGCCGACGGTAAGGTGCTTGTTTCCGGGATCAACATGATCAAGAAGCACACCAAGCCCAACCCGATGGTCGGCACCCCGGGTGGCATCGTCGAGAAAGAAGCACCTATCCAGGCTTCCAACGTGGCTATTTTTAATCCGCAGACCGGCAAGGCCGATCGCGTCGGCTTCCAGAACAAGGAAGACGGCAGTAAGATGCGGATTTTTAAGTCCACGAAAGAAGCAGTCGATAACCAGTAAGTGGTGGTGGTTACGATGCTTAACATGAAAGAGATGTACAAGCAGGACGTGGCGCCCGCGCTGCAAAAGGAGTTTTCCTACGAGAACCCGATGCAGGTGCCGCGTATTGAAAAAATCACCCTGAATATGGGTGTGGGCGAAGCCGTTGGTGACAAGAAGCTGATCGAGAACGCCGTGGCGGATCTCGAGCGTCTGTCCGGCCAAAAGCCGGTCGTTACCAAAGCGCGCAAGTCTGTTGCGGGTTTCAAGATCCGTGAAGGTTGGCCGATTGGCTGCAAGGTAACGCTGCGTGGCGAGCGCATGTGGGATTTCTTTGATCGCCTGGTGCACATTGCGATTCCCCGTGTTCGCGACTTCCGTGGCCTGAACCCGAAGTCATTCGACGGTCGTGGCAACTACAGCATGGGTGTGCGTGAGCAGATCATCTTTCCGGAAATCGACTATGACAAAGTCGACAAAATCCGGGGTCTGGATATCACCATCACCACCAGTGCCGGCACCGACGACGAAGGCCGTGAACTGCTGAAAGCCTTTGGCTTTCCGTTCAAGAAATAAGGAACGAGCGTAATGGCTAAGGTATCGATGAAGAATCGTGAGCTGAAGCGCCAGAAGACTGTTGAGAAATACGCAGTCAAGCGTGCAGAGCTCAAAGCGATTATCAAGAACCCGAACACCAGCGACGAAGAACGTTGGGATGCGCAGATGAAACTGCAGCAGCTTCCCCGTAATGCCAGCCCGGCACGTCTTCGTAACCGCTGCCAGGTGACCGGTCGCCCTCACGGCGTCCTGCGGAAGTTCCAGCTCTCACGCATCAAGCTGCGTGAAGCGGGCATGCGTGGCGACGTTCCGGGTCTGACCAAGTCCAGCTGGTAAGGTAGGCACTTCGGTGCCTGTTGGTAAGCGGTGCGGCAAGCCGCTGCACAACTGAAAAGATCAGGAGCCTCATACCAATGAGTATGCAAGACACGCTTGCGGATATGATTACTCGCATCCGCAATGCACAGATGGCATCAAAAGCTGATGTGACGATGCCGTCTTCCAAGATGAAGGTCTCCGTAGCCCAGGTCCTGAAGGACGAAGGCTACGTCGAAGATTTCTCCGTCTCAGCTGACGCCAAGCCGGAACTCACGGTCAACCTCAAGTATTTCGAGGGCAAGCCGGTTATCGAGTCCATCAAGCGCGTTAGTCGTCCGAGTCTGCGCCAGTACAACGGCGCTGGGGAACTGCCGAAGGTAGCCGGTGGTTTGGGTATCGCCATCGTGTCAACGTCCAAGGGCGTTATGACCGATCGCGCCGCGCGTCAAGCGGGCGTGGGTGGCGAAGTCATCTGCACCGTATTTTAGGAGTTACACATGTCCAGGGTTGCCAATAATCCTGTCGTGCTGCCTTCCGGTGTTGAGGTGAAGCTGAGCGGACAGGATATCAACGTGAAGGGCTCCAAGGGAGCGCTTCAATTCACCATCCACGATGCAGTTGAAGTGAAGCAAGAAGAAAATGTTCTGCGTTTCGCTGCACGTGATGGCGCCAAACAGTCTCGTGCACTTGCCGGTACAACCCGTGCACTGGTGAACAACATGGTCACCGGCGTCAGCAACGGCTTTGAGCGCAAGCTCCAGCTGGTCGGCGTCGGCTACCGTGCCCAGGCACAGGGCAAGAAGCTCAATCTGACACTGGGTTTTTCACACCCGGTTGAGTACGAGCTGCCCGAAGGCGTCACGGCCGAAACACCGTCACCGACGGAAGTCGTGATTCGGGGTATCGATAAGCAACAGGTTGGCCAGGTCGCAGCTGAAATTCGCGGCTATCGTCCGCCCGAGCCGTATAAGGGCAAGGGTGTTCGTTACGCGGATGAGCTGGTCAGACGTAAAGAAGCCAAGAAGAAATAGGGCGAGACTATGAGCGCGAATAACCAAAGATTGCGTCGCGCACGCAAAGTGCGCATGAAGATTCGTGAGCTGGGCGCCAATCGTCTCTGCGTACATCGTACGCCGCGGCATATGTACGCCCAGGTCACCACTGCCGACGGCAGTAAAGTTCTGGCTTCTGCCTCCACGCTGGACAAAGAATTGCGCCAGGGTGCGACCGGCAACGTGGAAGCTGCCAAACAGGTTGGCAAGCTCATCGCAGAGCGTGCCAAGGCAGCCGGCATCGAAGAGGTTGCATTCGACCGTTCCGGCTATCGCTATCACGGACGCATCCAGGCTCTGGCCGATGCGGCGCGTGAAGCTGGCCTGCAATTCTAAGAGGTGGAGAAGATGAGCGTTAACGAACAGAAGGCGCCTGAGCTCCAGGAAAAGCTGGTTCAGGTCAACCGCGTCGCGAAGGTTGTGAAGGGCGGTCGTATTTTCGCTTTCACAGCGCTGACCGTCGTTGGTGATGGTAAAGGTCGTGTTGGTTTCGGTCGCGGCAAGGCGCGTGAAGTGCCGGTCGCTATCCAGAAAGCGATGGAAGCAGCACGTAAGAACATGGTCGATGTGCCGCTGAAGGGCAACACCCTGCAGTACCCGGTTCAGGCCACTCATGGCGGTTCCAAGGTGTACATGCAGCCGGCCTCTGAAGGTACTGGTATCATCGCCGGTGGTGCGATGCGTGCGGTGCTCGAAGTTGCGGGTGTTCAGAACGTCCTGTCCAAGTGTTACGGCTCGACCAATCCGGTCAACGTGGTCCGTTCCACTATCAAGGGTCTGCAGGCCATGAAAGCGCCTGAAGACGTTGCAGCCAAGCGCGGCAAGACCGTGGAAGATATTCTGGGTTGAAGTCATGGCGAACAAGACAATGAAAGTCACACTGACCCGCAGCCCGATCGGCTGCCAGCCCAAGCACAAAGAGTGCGTCAAGGGCCTGGGTCTGCGTAAGATCGGTCACACCGTCGAGGTGGAAGATACAGCTTCCACCCGTGGTATGGTGAACCGCATTAATTACCTGGTACGGGTGGAGGATAACTAAGATGCGTCTTAACGAACTTAGTCCGGAACCCGGTTCACGCCCGGCAGCCAAGCGCGTCGGTCGCGGTATCGGTAGCGGTCTCGGTAAAACCGGCGGCCGTGGTCACAAAGGTCTGAAGTCCCGCTCCGGTGGTTCCGTAGCGCCGGGCTTCGAGGGTGGTCAGCAGCCGCTGGCCCGCCGTCTGCCGAAGTACGGCTTCACTTCGCGTCAGCAGCGGTTCGAGGCGGAAATCCGCCTGAACGAGCTGGCCAAGGTTGAAGGCGACGTTGCAGATCTGGCAGCCCTGAAAAAAGCAGACATCATCCGCGAAGAAATTCGCGCCGCCAAGGTGATCCTGTCCGGCGAGCTGACCCGTGCGGTCACCGTCAAGGGACTGAAAGTCACCAAAGGTGCGCGTGAAGCCATTACGGCTGCAGGCGGTAAAATCGAAGAATAAGGCGAGTCGGGGACATAATGGCCAAGACAGCATCAATGCCGGCAGGAGCCGGGAAGGGATTAGCAGAGCTGCGTTCGCGGCTCTGGTTCGTATTCCTGGCGCTACTGGTGTACCGCATCGGTGCCCACATTCCGGTACCGGGTATTAATCCTGATCGCTTGGCAGCACTGTTTGATCAGAACCAGGGCACGATCCTGGGTCTGTTCAATATGTTCTCCGGTGGTGCCCTGGAGCGGATGAGTATCTTCGCCCTGGGCATCATGCCTTACATCTCGGCCTCGATCATCATGCAGCTGATGACTGCTGTCAGTCCGCAGCTGGAGCAGTTGAAGAAAGAGGGCGAAGCCGGACGTCGCAAGATCAGTCAGTACACGCGTTACGGTACGGTTCTGCTGGCCCTGGTTCAGGGTCTTGGTATTTCCGTAGGGTTGGCATCCCAGGGTGTCACCTTCAACGATAGCTTCAGTTTCCACTTTGTGGCCGTCGTGTCCTTCGTGTGTGGCGCCGTCTTCATGATGTGGCTGGGTGAGCAGATCACTGAGCGCGGCATCGGCAACGGCATCTCGCTGCTTATCTTCGCCGGTATCGTGGCCGGTCTGCCCGGCGCGATCGGTCAGACCCTGGAACAGGCCCGCAGCGGCGAAATGAGTCTGCTGGTGGTTCTGGGTATCGCGATCCTCGCGGTGGCCGTGATTGGCTTCGTGGTCTTCATGGAGCGTGGTCAACGCCGGTTGACGATCAATTACGCCAAGCGTCAGCAGGGCCGCCGGGTGTTTGCCCAGCAGTCCAGCCATCTGCCGCTGAAGGTCAATATGGCCGGTGTGATTCCGCCGATTTTCGCGTCGTCCATTCTGCTGTTCCCGGCATCCCTGGGGCAGTGGTTCGGGCAGGGTGAAGGCATGGAGTGGCTGAGCAGTGTTTCCCAGGCGCTCGCGCCGAGCCAGCCGCTGTACATCATTCTGTTCGCGGCAGCCGTGATTTTCTTCTGCTTCTTCTACACCGCGCTGATGTATAACCCGCGGGAAGTGGCAGACAACCTCAAGCGTTCCGGTGCATTTATCCCCGGTATCCGTCCGGGGGAGCAGACTGCCAAGTACATCGATGGTGTGCTGACGCGTCTGACCCTGTTCGGTGCGCTTTACATCACAGCGGTATCCCTCTTCCCTCAGTTCCTGATGGTTGCGGGTAACGTGCCCTTCTACCTGGGCGGTACGTCGCTGCTGATCGTGGTTGTCGTCGTGATGGATTTCATGGCACAGGTTCAGTCTCATCTGATGTCGCATCAGTATGAGTCGCTGATGAAAAAGTCCAATCTCAAGGGCTATGGTCGGGGCTGATCCTGGATCGGTCCCCCGGTAACACTGGAGTCGACAATGAAAGTACGCGCTTCGGTAAAGAAAATTTGCCGTAACTGCAAAGTCATTCGTCGCAATGGCTCGATTCGAGTCATCTGCACGGAGCCTCGTCACAAGCAGCGTCAAGGCTGATATCCCAAGCGATATCACCAGAAACGCAGGGGCGAAATGGTAGTGCTTGATCTTTTTGTGATCAGGGGCTATCATTTCGCGCCGTTTTTGTGGCGGAAAATTCACACAGCAAAGCTTTGAACGCGGAGTAATTTGGATGGCACGTATAGCCGGTGTCAATATACCCGACAACAAACATGCTGTTATCTCACTGACTTACATTTTTGGAGTCGGTAAGACAACAGCTCAGAAGCTTTGCGATGCAGCTGGTGTCCAGCAGGACATCAAGATCAAAGACCTCAGCGATGAGCAGGTTGAGTCACTTCGTACCGAAGTGGGCAAGCTGTCTGTCGAAGGTGATCTGCGTCGTGAAGTTCAGATGAACATTAAGCGTTTGAAGGATCTGGGCTGCTTCCGTGGTCTGCGTCATCGTCATGGGCTTCCGCTCCGTGGCCAGCGCACCAAGACCAACGCTCGCACCCGCAAAGGTCCTCGCAAACCGATTCGCAAGTAACAGGTAGGCAAACATGGCAAAGCCAGGTACACGTACCCGTAAAAAGGTGAAAAAGACGGTTGTTGATGGCGTCGCGCACATCCACGCGTCCTTCAACAACACGATCGTGACCATTTCCGACCGCCAGGGCAATGTCCTGTCATGGGCTACTGCCGGTGGTTCTGGTTTCCGTGGGTCACGCAAGAGCACACCTTTTGCTGCGCAGGTAGCAGCTGAAAGAGCCGGTAACGCGGCTGCTGAATACGGCCTTAAAAACCTGGATGTAGAGGTTAAGGGTCCTGGGCCCGGACGTGAATCCGCTGTACGCGCGCTGAATGGTTGCGGGTACAAGATCACTAACATCACTGATGTGACGCCGATTCCGCATAACGGCTGTCGTCCGCCCAAGAAGCGCCGCGTGTAAGACAGGAGACAGTGAAGTATGGCACGTTACATAGGTCCAAAATGTAAGCTGTCTCGTCGTGAAGGGACAGATCTTTTTCTGAAGAGCGGCGTCCGCGCACTCGACTCCAAGTGCAACATCGAAACCCCTCCGGGGATGCACGGTGCGCGCCGCGGTCGTTTGTCTGAATACGGCGTACAGCTCCGTGAAAAGCAAAAAGTTCGTCGTATCTACGGCGTACTCGAGAAACAGTTCCGGAACTACTACAAGGAAGCTGCGCGCATCAAGGGCGCAACAGGTGAGAACCTGCTCCAGCTTCTGGAAGGTCGTCTGGACAATGTCGTATACCGCATGGGTTTTGGTTCGACCCGTGCAGAAGCCCGTCAGCTTGTGTCTCACAAGGCCATTCTGGTGAATGATAGCGTCGTGAACATTCCGTCCTATCAGGTCAAGCCGGGTGACGTGGTGAGCATTCGCGAGAAAGCGAAAAACCAGCTGCGTGTTAAAGGCGCCCTGGATCTCGCGGGCAATCGCGCCCCTGTGAACTGGGTAGAGGTCGACGCCAACAAGATGTCCGGCGTTTACAAGTCAATCCCTGAGCGGACTGAACTGCCGGCCGACATCAACGAGAACCTCATCGTCGAGCTTTACTCCAAGTAAGGCCTGAGTTAGCAACGAGAGCAGATAGGGGCGTCTATGCAGCGTTCAGTACATGAGTTATTGACACCTCGTACCATCGACGTAAAAGAATTGGGCAAGACGCACGCCAAGGTTACCCTGGAGCCGCTTGAACGCGGCTTCGGTCACACCCTGGGAAGTGCACTTCGCCGCATACTCTTGTCGTCCATGCCGGGCTGCGCCATCACTGAGGCGCAGATCGACGGTGTGCTGCACGAGTACAGCGCGATTGAAGGTGTCCAGGAAGACGTCATCGAGATTCTGCTGAATCTCAAGGGCGTCGCCGTCAAGATGGGCAGCCGTGACGAAGCGGAACTGACCGTCACCAAGAAAGGTCCAGGTGTTGTAACCGCCGCTGACATCCAGCTGGATCACGACATCGAGATCGCCAACCCGGAGCATGTGATCTGTCACCTGAGCGAAAAGGGTGAACTGAACATGCGTCTGAAGGTGGCTCGCGGTCGTGGCTACGAAGCTGCTGACCAGCGTGGTCTGGATGACGACGAGACGCGTGCGATTGGCCGCCTTCAGCTGGACGCTACATACAGCCCCGTGCGTCGTGTTTCCTACGCCGTAGAAAACGCGCGTGTAGAGCAGCGTACGGATCTGGACAAGCTGGTTATTGACCTGGAAACCAACGGTACGATCGATCCCGAAGAAGCGATTCGTCGGGCGGCGACCATTCTCCAGCAGCAACTGGCTGTGTTCGTCGACTTTGATCATGAGAAAGAGCCTGAGCGTGTAGAGGAAGAGGAAGAAGTTGATCCGATCCTGCTGCGCCCGGTAGATGATCTCGAGTTGACTGTGCGTTCAGCAAACTGCCTGAAAGCTGAAAACATTTACTACATCGGCGATCTCATTCAGCGCACCGAAGTTGAGCTGCTGAAGACGCCTAACCTGGGTAAGAAGTCGCTTACCGAGATCAAGGACGTACTGGCCTCTCGCGGTCTGTCCCTGGGTATGCGACTCGACAACTGGCCGCCGGCTAGCCTTCGTGGCGATGACCGGGTTCTGGGCGGTTGATCGCCGTATTGGTAGTTTAAGGTAAGGAATCAGAGCAATGCGTCATCGTAAGAGTGGTCGTAAGTTCAGCCGGACCAGCGCGCATCGCAAGGCCATGTTCCGTAACATGACCGCGTCGCTGGTCGAGCACGAATTGATCAAAACCACTCTGCCCAAAGCGAAGGAACTTCGTCGCGTGGCAGAGCCTTTGATCACACTGTCGAAAACCGATTCAGTCGCTAACCGTCGTCTGGCGTTCGCACGCCTGCGCGACGACGCGGCTGTCGCCAAGCTCTTCAACGAGCTGGGCCCGCGTTACGCCGAGCGTCCGGGCGGCTATCTCCGCATCCTCAAGTGCGGATTCCGGGCCGGTGACAACGCGCCTATGGCTTTCGTGGAACTGGTTGACCGTCCGGTCGATCTGGAAGCGGAAGAGCTGGACGATTAATCGGTCGTTCGGTCAGTAAAAGAACCGGAGCCATAGGCTCCGGTTTTTTTATGTCTGAAGGAAAGTGGCGTGACAGTAGTGAGCAGGCTGCAGGAAGCGACCGGACATCGGGGCATGCCGTCGCAATGCCGGCGGGTAAGACTCCCAGCCTCTCCAGAGGTGCGCGCCTGGCGCGCACCTCTGGAGAGGCTGGTTGGTTGTGTTGAGCGTCAGTCGGCGGTCGCGGTTTCGGCCGCCGATGACGAACTCTGTCGTCGCTTGCCAAGCAGCGGCTTGAGGTAGCGACCGGTGTGGGAACGTTTGTTGTCCGCAACTTGCTCCGGGGTGCCCTCGGCGATGATCTCGCCGCCTCCGACACCGCCTTCAGGGCCCAGGTCGACGATCCAGTCGGCGGTCTTGATCACATCCAGGTTGTGTTCGATGACGACGATCGTGTTGCCGTGGGAGCGCAGCCGCTCCAGGACATTCAACAGCTGCTGGATGTCGTAGAAGTGCAGGCCGGTGGTCGGCTCGTCGAGAATGTAGAGCGTCTTGCCGGTGTCTCGCTTGGAGAGCTCCCGCGCCAGCTTGACCCGCTGCGCCTCGCCTCCGGAGAGGGTCACCGCCGACTGCCCGAGGCGGATGTAAGACAGCCCCACATCGATCAGCGTTTGCAGCTTGCGGGCCAGGAAAGGCACCGAGTCGAAGAACTCGCGAGCTTCCTCGACGGTCATCTCCAGCACTTCGTGGATATTCTTGCCCTTGTACTGGATCTCCAGGGTTTCCCGGTTGTAGCGCTTGCCCTTGCACACGTCACAGGGCACGTAGATGTCCGGCAGGAAGTGCATTTCCACCTTGATCACGCCATCGCCCTGGCAGGCTTCGCAGCGCCCGCC
Source organism: Marinobacter sp. JSM 1782161 (assembly GCF_011421605.1). Classification (NCBI taxonomy): domain Bacteria; kingdom Pseudomonadati; phylum Pseudomonadota; class Gammaproteobacteria; order Pseudomonadales; family Marinobacteraceae; genus Marinobacter; species Marinobacter sp. JSM 1782161. The sequence continues at coordinate 147,962 of NZ_WSSA01000006.1, read as the reverse complement.
CTTGACGTTGAACGAGAAGCGGCCGGGCTTGTAGCCCCTCGAGCGCGCTTCCTGGGTGCCGGCGAAGAGCTCGCGGATCGGTGTGAACAGCCCGGTATAGGTGGCCGGGTTGGAGCGCGGTGTGCGGCCGATCGGACTCTGGTCGATGTCGATGACCTTGTCCAGCTGGTCGAGGCCCTCCAGTTTCTTGTAGGGCCCGTGGGACAGGGTGGTGGCCTTGTTCAGGCGGCTGGCCGCAACCGGATAGAGTGTACCGTTGATCAGCGTCGACTTGCCCGAGCCGGACACGCCGGTGATGCAGGTCATCACGCCCAGCGGCAGATTGAGGTCGGCCGATTTGAGGTTGTTGCCGGTGGCCCCGGTCAGGCGCAGGGTTTTGCCTGAGCCCGTGGCCCGTTGCTCGGGCACGGCAATCTCGCGAGAGCCGCTGAGGTATTGCCCGGTCAGCGATTCTGGCGTGTCGATGATGTCCTGTGGCGTGCCGGCGGCGATAACCTGGCCGCCATGCACGCCGGCGCCGGGGCCGATGTCGATCAGGTGGTCCGCGGCGCGAATGGCATCCTCGTCGTGCTCCACCACGATGACCGTGTTGCCCAGGTTGCGCAGGTGGGTGAGGGTGGCCAGCAGGCGATCGTTGTCGCGCTGGTGCAGGCCGATGGACGGCTCGTCGAGGATGTACATCACGCCCACCAGCCCGGCGCCGATCTGGCTGGCCAGGCGGATGCGCTGTGCCTCGCCGCCGGACAGGGTGTCCGCGCTGCGCTCCAGGGTGAGGTACTCCAGCCCGACGTTAACCAGGAATTCCAGGCGCTGACGGATTTCCTTGAGGATCTTCTCGGCGATTTCCCCGCGACGGCCCGGCAGTGCCAGGTGACCGAAATAGTCGCAGGCTTCCCCCACCGGCAGGGTCGTCACCTCGGGCAGGGTGCGCTCCTCGATGAAAACGTGGCGAGCGCTGCGGCGCAGGCGTGACCCGCCACAGGCCTTGCAGGGCTGCTGACTCAGATGCTTGGCAAGCTCCTCGCGCATGCTCTGGGATTCGGTTTCCCGATAGCGGCGCTCCAGGTTGGGCAGGACGCCCTCGAACGGATGCGCCTTCTCCATGATATGACCGCGGGAGTTGACGTATTTGAAACTGATCTCTTCCTTGCCGGAACCGTTCAGGACGACGTCCTGGAATGCCTGGGGCAGATCGACGAAAGGCGTGTCCATGTCAACGCCATAGTGTTCCGCGACGCTGTTGAGCAACTGGAAGTAGTAGACCGCGCGGCGGTCCCAGCCGCGGATGGCGCCTTCGGCGAGGGTTGCCTCCGGGTGCTGGACGATTTTGTCCGGATCGAAGAACTGCCGCACGCCCAGACCGTCGCAGGTGGGGCAGGCGCCGGCCGGGTTGTTGAACGAGAATAGGCGCGGCTCCAGCTCGCTCAGCGAATAGCCGCACTGGGTACAGGCGTAGAGCGCGGAAAAGGTGTGCTCTTCGCCATCGCCGTCCAGGGGCGCCACCAGGGCGATACCGCTGGCCAGTTCGAGGGCGGTCTCGAAACTTTCCGCAAGGCGCTGTTCCAGGCCGGGTTTGACCTTGAACCGGTCCACCACGACCTCGATGGTGTGCTTTCGCTTCTTGTCCAGCTCCGGCAGATCGTCGATGTCGTAGACGCGGCCGTCCACACGCAGACGAATGAAGCCCTGGGCCCGCATGTTGTCAAAGATCTGCAGGTGCTCGCCCTTACGGTCACGGATGACGGGAGCCAGGATCATCAGCCGGCTGCCTTCTTCCATCGCCAGCACCTGGTCGACCATCTCGCTGACGGTCTGTGCTTCCAGCGGCTGGCCGTGATCCGGGCAGCGGGGCTCGCCGGCGCGGGCGAACAGGAGGCGCAGGTAGTCGTAGATCTCGGTGATGGTACCCACCGTCGAACGCGGGTTGTGCGACGTCGATTTCTGTTCGATGGAGATGGCCGGGGACAGGCCTTCAATATGGTCCACGTCCGGCTTTTCCATCATCGACAGGAACTGTCGGGCGTAAGTGGAGAGCGATTCCACGTAGCGCCGTTGCCCCTCGGCGTATAGCGTATCGAAGGCCAGCGAGGACTTGCCCGACCCCGACAGGCCTGTGATGACGATGAGTTGGTCCCTGGGGATATCGAGATCGATATTCTTCAGGTTGTGGGTGCGAGCCCCTTTGATCTGGATGGAATCCATGACACTCCTCGAACGGGAATTGGCGAGTCGAGACGGGCCGGGCGGCCCGGAAATTCACCAGTATACCGCGTTGGCTGCCGTGCAACGAAGCCCGACAAACCAACGAGATCATTGGAATGGACTATCGTCCGGAGGGATCACTACCACTCAAGCTGGCCGCCGGCACCGTTCTCCTGTCCGGCTTCGGTAGGCTCAGGTTCGGCGAAGTCCCCCGTATCGGTATCGTCCATCAGGTCCTGCAAACGCATGCGGGTTTCCTCATGGGATTCCGACAGGTCGATGCTGATTTCTACGCGCCGGTTAAGCGCGCGGTTTTCCGGGCTGGCGTTGGGGACGCGGGGATGGGTATCGGCAAAGCCCTGGACCGTCACGCGACCGGAGTCGATGCCGCCGCCCTGGATCAGTACGTTGGCCACAGCGGCGGCCCGATCGGCGGACAGGTTCCAGTTCGAGTTGTAGCGGGAACTGCTGATGGGGACATCGTCGGTATGGCCTTCGATGGTCAGGTCACCCGGGATACCCTTGAGGACATCCGCCATGCGATACAGCATGTCCTCGAAGCTGTAGGTCAGCTGCGCGGAACCGGAGGGGAAGGAGCCCTTTTCCTCAATCCGGATGACGATGCGGTCGCTGTCCTTGCGCAAGTCCAGCTGGCCGTTGTCCAGCTCGTCCCGAAGTACTTGTTGGAGTTCCTGTAGGTGGCTTTCCACCACTTCCTGCTGGGCCTGCTGGATGCGCGCTTCGGCTTCCGACTGGCTGGTGTTGGTCTCCAGTTCCGGCTCTTCGCGGGTGGTTTGCTGGCGCACCTGGTCCAGCACTGTGGGCTCCGGCTTGCCGGCCGAGAAATGGTCGAAGATCGGGGTGGTGCCCTTGGGGATCTCCAGGGCCGCGACGTCGCGCTGGACTCCGAAGGCCTTGGACAGTTCTTCGGCGATCTGTTTGAACTTGTTGGCGTCGATCTCCGAGAACGACAGCAGCAACACGAAGAAACACATCAGCAGGGACATCAGGTCGGCAAAGGTGACGACCCAGGCCGGTACCCCGGGCTGATCCTCTTCTGGCAGCTCATCCATCGCAGGAACTCCTAGGACGCGGTTTCCGCTTCGCCGTTCTGCTCACGCTTCGAGGGTGGCAGGTAGCTCGACAGCATCTGTTCGATGACGCGCGGGTTGCGGCCTTCCTGGATAGCGATGACGGCATCAATGATCAGCGCCTGCATGCGCGCTTCCTCGGTCATGCGCAGTTCCAGCTTGTCGGCGATGGGGCTGGCGAACATGGTGGCGAGGATGGCGCCGTAGAGCGTCGTGAGCAGGGCCACCGCCATGGCCGGGCCGATGGATTTCGGGTCTTCCATATTGGAGAGCATCTGCACCAGGCCCACAATCGTGCCAATCATGCCCATGGCCGGGCCCACGTCGGCCAGTGCCCGGAACACCTTGGCGCCCATCCGGTTGCGGTCCAGCGTGAGCAGTCGTTCCTTCTGCATGAGTTTTTCGATGGTTTCCGCCGGCTGGCTTTCCAGCAGGAACTGGATGCCCTGTCTGAGGAACGTGGCGCTGACTTCTTTTTCCTCCAGGGCCAGCACGCCCTGCTTGCGGGCAACGTTCGCGATGTCGACGACTTCGTTGATCAGGGCCTCTGTGTCCGGCAGCTTGAAGGAAAAGGCCCTGGAGGCCGCCTTGAACGCGCCCAGAAACTGGCCGAAGCTGAACTTGGCCATGACCACGCAGAAGCTGCCCACCAGAACGATGAGGACGGACGGCATGTTGAGGAAGACCTGGCTCGATGCGCCCAGCACGATCGCTGAGCCAATGACCAGCGTGGCGCCGACGAGACCAAAAAGCGTTGCGAAATCCACGGTAAGCCCCTAATTCTGCGTATTTTCGGGTGATGACTCGACCGCTTCGGAAAGCGGCGCTGTATATGGAAGCAGCGTAGTGCACGCCGGGCTATAGTACGTCGAGAAGCGAACAGACTGAATGCTGTTATGCTTTCCGGACGATCTATTTTGTCAGTAAGCGTAGCTTAACGTAATGGCTCGTTGCGTTTTTCCTGAGCGGTTGACTGAATGACCTGGGCCGTTTGATTTCACCTGCCGGCGGACGGGTTTTTGGTACAATTTCGCGACGTTTCCAAGTCCGATGATTCCAGGTTGATCCTTTCTTTATGAATTCACTCGAAAAACGCTCTATTGCAGCCCTCGCGTCCGTGTATGCCATGCGCATGCTGGGGCTGTTTATGGTGCTGCCGGTCTTCATGCTGCTCGGGGACAAGCTCGAGGCGGCAACGCCGGCTCTGCTGGGGCTGGCCATCGGGGCCTATGGCCTGAGCCAGGCGCTGCTGCAGATTCCCTTCGGCATGCTGTCCGACCGGCTGGGGCGTAAGCGCCTGATCTATATCGGTCTGCTCCTGTTTGCCGCCGGCAGTTTCATCGCCGGTGCGGCGGACAGCGTCTACGGCGTCATCATCGGCCGCGCCCTGCAGGGTGGCGGAGCCATTGCGAGTGTCCTGATGGCGCTGCTCAGTGACCTGACCCGGGAGGAGCACCGCACCAAGGCCATGGCGCTGGTCGGCCTGTCCATCGGTATGGCGTTTTCCGCCTCGCTGTTCCTGGGGCCGTTGCTGGGTTCGGTTATCGGGCTGTCGGGCATCTTTTTCGTGACCGGGGTGCTGGCCCTGGTCGGTATGGTGCTGGTGTTTGGTGTGGTACCCAACCCGGCTGGCCATGCGACTCACCTGGACGCCCAGCCGGCGCGCGAGAAGCTGCGTCAGGTCCTGACCGACGGACGACTATTGCGCCTGGATTTCGGTATCGCCGCGCTGCATCTGGTTCTCACGGCCGCGTTCCTGGTCATTCCGGTACTGCTGCGTGACAAGGTGGGACTGCCGGCCGAGCATCACTGGTGGGTGTATCTGTCGGTGATGGCGGTGGCTTTCTTCTCGATGGTGCCGTTCATCATCATTGGCGAGAAACGGCGCATGATGAAACCGGTGCTGTGTGGCGCCATTGCGATTCTGGCGTTAGCCACCATGGCGCTGGCAGAGTTTCCGCACACCCTGGCGGTGATGTGGATCTGTCTGTTCTTCTTTTTCATGGCGTTCAATCTGCTGGAGGCCTGTCTGCCTTCGCTGATCAGCAAGGAAAGCCCGGCGGCCGCCAAGGGCACGGCTATGGGCGTCTATTCCACGTCCCAGTTCTTCGGTGCCTTCCTCGGCGGCACCATTGGCGGAAGCCTGCTGGAGAGCGTTGGCCCCAACGGCGTTTTCGGAATGATGGTGGCCGTTCTGGTCGTCTGGCTGGGGCTGGCGATCACCATGAAGAGGCCGAGCCATACTTCCAGTTTCGTGGTACAGTTGGTCGATGTTCAGGGGCGTGGTATTGCGGCCGTGGATCAGGCTTTGCGGGGGGTGCCCGGTGTTGAGGATGTGGTCATCCTGACCGATGCCGAGACCGCCTACCTGAAGGTCGATCACAAGCGTTTCGACGCGGCCAACCTGGGGCAGTTTGCCTTTATCAGGCCCTGATAATCACCGTTGAATTCCTAAAGTTGGCCAGGGACGGCTGGCGACGACAGAGACAGAGTTGGGAGTGGAGCATGGCAAGAGGCGTAAACAAGGTCATCCTGATTGGCAACCTGGGCAACGACCCGGAAACCCGCTACACACCGAACGGTAACGCGGTCACCAATCTGAACCTGGCCACGGACGAGAGTTACAAGGATCGCCAGACCGGCCAGATGGTGCCCAAGACCGAATGGCACCGGGTGGTGATGTTCGGCAAGATCGCCGAGGTGGCCGGCCAGTACCTGCGTAAAGGCTCCAAGGTCTACATCGAAGGCAAACTGCAGACCCGTAAGTGGCAGGGGCAGGATGGCCAGGACCGTTACACCACGGAAGTGGTGGTCGACATCAACGGCCAGATGCAGATGCTGGACAGCCGCGGTGGTGGCGACAACCAGGGCATGAATCAGGGCGCGCCGTCGCGTCCCCAGCAGCAGCCCCAGTCGCAGTCGCAGCCGCAGCCCAACTACGGTAACCAGGGGCAGGCGTCCGGCGGCTACAGCCAGCCGCCTCAGAACCAGGGCAACCAGGGTGGCGGTATGCCGGAGCCTGTGGACGATTTTGACGACGATATCCCGTTCTGAAACGGAGCGCGCCTCGTCGCAGCAAAAAGGGCCCGCCAGTCAATGGCGGGCCCTTTTTTGTGGGCAATGGTTAGCGTCCGAAGCGGACGGGTTTAATCCTCGTCGTCATCCGACGGGCCGTCGGCCATGCCCAGTTCCTTGATCTTGCGGGTCAGGGTGTTGCGGCCCCAGCCCAGCAGTACGGCGGCGTCCCGGCGGCGTCCGCCGGTGTGCTTGAGGGCGGTCTCGATCATCACCTGCTCGAACTCCGGCACGGCCACGTCGAGAATACCCTGCTTGCCGCGCTTGAGCTCCTGCTCCGCCCAGGCGCGCAGGCCTTCCTGCCAGGTCTGGCCGGTCGGTGGGGTGTCCGCCTGGTCGAGCAGTTCCGGCGGCAGGTCGCTGACGTGGATTTCGCGCCCGCTGGCCATGACCGTCAGCCAGCGGCAGGTGTTCTCCAGCTGGCGGACGTTGCCCGGCCAGGGCAGTGTGGTCAGGTATTCCTCCGCCTCGGGGCGCAGCAGCTTGGGTTCGACGGAGAGTTCCCGGGCCGCGCGCTTGAGAAAATGCCCCATCAGGCGCGGAATGTCTTCGCGTCGCTCGGCCAGCTTGGGCAGGTGCACGCGAATGACGTTGAGGCGGTGGAACAGGTCTTCCCGGAAGGTGCCGGCCTGCACCAGTTTCTCCAGGTTCTGGTGGGTGGCGGCGATGATGCGCACGTCCACCTTGATCGGCGTGGTACCACCGACCCGGTAGAATTCACCGTCGGCCAGTACCCGCAGCAGGCGGGTCTGGGTGTCCGCCGGCATGTCGCCGATCTCGTCCAGGAACAGGGTGCCGCCGTTGGACTGTTCGAAGCGCCCCTGACGGGCCGCGCCGGCGCCGGTGAAGGCGCCTTTTTCATGGCCGAACAGTTCGGACTCGATCAGGTCCTTGGGGATGGCTGCCATGTTCAGGGCGATGAACGGATGGCTGGCGCGCGGACTGTGATTGTGCAGCGCCTGCGCCACGAGCTCTTTACCCGTCCCGCTTTCGCCGTTGATCAGCACGGTGATGTTGGAGTGGGACAGCCGTCCGATGGCCCGGAAAACCTCCTGCATGGCCGGCGCTTCGCCGATGATCTCGGTGTGGCGGGTGGCGGCGTCGCTTTGCGGCTCGCTGCTGGCCCGGCGTTCGCGGCTGTGGTCCACCGCCCGTTTGACCAGTTCCACCGCGTCGTCCACGTCGAACGGCTTGGGCAGGTACTCGAAGGCCCCGGTCTGATAGCTGGCGACCGCGCTTTCCAGGTCCGAGTGCGCCGTCATGATGATCACCGGGATGTCCGGGTGATCCTGCACGATCTGTGAGAGCAGGGCGATGCCGTCGATGCCCGGCATGCGGATGTCGCTGATGATGGCGTCGGGCTGTTCCCGGTCGAGACGCATCATGATGCCCTCGCCATTCTCGAACACACGCGTCTGCATGTTGGCCTGCGACAGGGCCCGTTCCAGGACCCAGCGAATACTCCGATCATCGTCGATTATCCAGACGTTGGCCGATTGGCTCATGCTTTCAGCTCCAGAGGCAGGAAAATGATGAAATCGGTCCAGCCAGGGGAGCTCTCGCATTCGACGAGGCCCTGGTGTTGGCCGATGATGCTTTGTGTGATCGACAGCCCCAGGCCCGTTCCGTTGGCCCGGCCGCTGATCATGGGATAGAAGATGTTCTGCAACAGGTCCTGGGGAATGCCCGGGCCGTTATCGATGATGTCGACGCGGCACACCAGCCGGTAGCGGCGGTGGCCGATGGTGAACTGCCGCAGCGCCCGGGTGCGGAAGGTGATGCACGGGGTTTCGTCGTTGCTGTGGTCGGCGGCGGCTTCCATGGCGTTGCGGGCGACGTTGAGGAAAGCCTGGATGAGCTGTTCCTTGTCGCCGGGGAATTCCGGCAGGCTGGGGTCGTAGTCCCGCTCCAGCTTCACGCGGCCCTTGCTTTCGGCTTCCAGCAGAGTGCGCACCCGCTCCAGCACTTCATGGATGTTGGTCGAGCTGAACTGCGGCGCCTTGTTGGGGCCGAGCATCCGGTCCACCAGGCTACGCAGCCGGTCCGCCTCGTCGATGATGACCTGGGTGTATTCCTTCTGGCCCTCATCGGACAGTTCCCGGTCCAGCAGCTGGGCCGCACCGCGGATACCGCCCAGCGGGTTCTTGATCTCGTGGGCCATGCCGCGCACCAGGATCCGCGTGGTTTCCTGCTGGGTAAGCATGTCCTCTTCCCGGGTGATGCGCAGCAGGCGATCACGCGGCTGGAGTTCCAGTAGCAGGGTGGCGTCGTCGGCCCCGATCTGCGAGACCGAGTAGTCGACCGTGAATCGCGAACCGGAGAGCAGGGTGAACTCGGCTTCCCGCTTGGTGAAGGGCTGGCCGGTGCGGCAGGCTTCATCCAGGGTTTCGAAGGCTTCCGCCGAGCCGATGAACCATTCGGTCAGGCGCGTGCCGACCATGCGCGGTCCGCTGGCTTCGAGCAGGTATTCGGCCGCGGCGTTGATGTACTGGATGCGCAGTTCCGCATCCAGCACGAGCGTGGCCGTGGTGAGATGATCCAGTATCTGCCGGTAGACGAGTTCGTTTGACATGATGCCCCTCTTGTTCGGTGCATTAACTGCAAAAAGCGAACCAGTTACGAACGCGGGAGAAGGCGCTGCGCCTTTTTGGTTAGCTCCGGCGCGTCGGCTTGTCGCATGAATGCCGTGTTTCGGTGCCTGGCGGTGGCGGCAATCGGCGTTATCGGTGCAGGCTGATGAGTCGGGAGGCCGTTTCGGCCGTCCAGGCGCGATCCAGCGGCCTGAATCCACGGCAAATCAGGTGCTGGACGCGCTTTTGGCGCATGGGCGCAGCCGGGTGCTCAGATTGGTTCCCTTATCGGCTGAGGCACCGGGTCAGCTGCTCAGGCATCGACGTCTGAGACCAGGAGCGCCCTGCTTTAGTACGGATGGTAGGATCTTTTTGGTGCCAGCGCACCAAAATAGTGCCCGGCAGTGGCCGGGCACGGGGCGTGTCAGTTGTTGCGGTTGCGGTTAAGAACGGAGGGGCGATGAATGGTGAACGTGATGCTCTGGCCGGACTGGACGATGCGCCCGTCCCGGTCGATCACCTTGACCGAGGCATTGTGGGTTCCGCGGAAGACATTCTGCAGGGCAAATTGTCCGGAGGCATTCTGGCCAATGGGCTGGCCGTCCAGGGATACCTCGAACAGGTGCCCGTTGCGCAGTGCCGGCTGGCTGGAGACCGCGAAGGTCATATCGCCGTTGCCGCTGTGGAAGGCGGTGTCATCTTCTGGTGCATCGAAACCGACACGGCTGTAGGGCTTGGCCGGCGTCTGGTCGTCGACGGACGGCTTTTCCTGCTGTGCTTCGAGCTGGCGCACGTCCTCGGCGTTGGGCAGCGTGACCGTGGTGACCGGCTTGACGTTCACTTCCTCGCCGCCCGACGACGCCTGGTCGGTAAACGTCACGTTGCCCTGTTCGTCCACGCTCCGGTAAACCTGCGCCTGCACGCTGGAGGCGGCCAGGGCCAGCAGACTCAGTAATACAATGCCTCTGTTCACGGGATTCTCCCTGTTCTCGTATTTTTCCCGATTATTGGTCGTTGTTCACCGGCAATGCAACTTCCTAATGTATCTGTGATATGACGAAGATTTCAGAATGTGCGCCGGTCTGCGGACACGGTCTTCCCGGCCGCGCGCTGGCCGGATAAACGGACAGACACAAAAAAGCCCCGCCGGGGCGGGGCTTCTTCTGCAGGCGCGGGAGCGCTTAGCAGGAGTAGTACAGGTCGAACTCGACCGGGTGAGTCGTCATGTTCAGACGCTCGACCTCGGCACGCTTCAGCTCGACGTAGCCGGAGATCATGTCTTCGGTGAAGACGCCACCGCGGGTCAGGAACTCGTGGTCCTTCTCCAGGGTGTCCAGGGCTTCCTGGAAGGTCTCGGCAACGGTCGGGATTTCCAGCGCTTCTTCCTTCGGCAGGTCGTACAGATCCTTGTCCATGGCATCGCCCGGGTGGATCTTGTTCTGGATGCCGTCAAGGCCGGCCATCAGCATGGCGGCAAACGCCAGGTACGGGTTGGCGGACGGATCCGGGAAACGGACCTCGATACGACGCGCTTTCGGGCTGTTCACGTACGGGATCCGGATGGAAGCGGAGCGGTTACGGGCGGAGTAGGCCAGCATAACCGGAGCTTCAAAGCCCGGAACCAGACGCTTGTAGCTGTTGGTGGACGCGTTGGTGAACGCGTTGATGGTCTTGGCATGCTTGATGATACCGCCGATGTAGTACAGGGCGGTTTCGCTCAGGCCGGCGTAGCCGTCGCCGGCGAAGGCGTTCTTGCCGTCCTTGCTCAGGGACATGTGGACGTGCATGCCGGAACCGTTATCACCGACCACCGGCTTGGGCATGAAGGTGGCGGTCTTGCCGTAGGCGTGGGCCACGTTGTGGACGCAGTACTTCAGGATCTGTACTTCGTCGGCTTTCTTGGTCAGGGTGTTGGCGCCAACGCCGATTTCACACTGGCCGGCGGTACCCACTTCGTGGTGGTGAACCTCGATTTCCAGACCCATGGATTCCATGGCCGCGCACATGGCGCCACGCAGGTCGTGCAGGCTGTCTACCGGCGGAACCGGGAAGTAGCCGCCTTTAACGCCCGGACGGTGACCGATGTTGTTGCGGTCGAAATCCTCGCCGGAAACCCAGGCGGCTTCTTCGGAGTAGATTTCGTACATGGAACCCTGCATGTCGGTGTTCCACTTAACGGAGTCGAATACGAAGAATTCCGGCTCCGGGCCGAACAGGGCGCCGTCGGCGATGCCGGTGGACTTCAGGTATTCCTCGGCGCGACGCGCAACGGAGCGTGGATCACGCTCGTAGCCCTGCATGGTGGAGGGCTCGACGATGTCGCAGGTCAGGTTCAGCGTGGTTTCTTCGGTGAACGGGTCTATGACGCCGGTTTCGTCGTCCGGCATCAGGATCATGTCGGACTCGTTGATGCCTTTCCAGCCGGCGATGGAAGAGCCGTCAAACATCTTACCGTCACTGAAAAAGTCTTCATCAACCTCGGAAGCGGGCAGGGTCACGTGCTGCTCTTTGCCGCGGCTGTCGGTAAACCGCAGGTCAATCCACTTCACTTCGTGTTCTTTGATCAGGTCAAGCGTCTTGGACATTACGCATACTCCGTCAGTTTATGTCTTATTTGGAGCCGGTTCGGCTGGTCGACCTCACTCAGCGTCCGATTCATTCGACAGGCGCAGGCAGCTTAGCAAAAACAGCTGCGGCCGTGCCCGAAATTTCGGCTGCAACAGGTTAAGCAAAGCGCTTGCCAATCGCGGCGAATTCGGTCGATGCTGGTGCAGTGTGGGCATTTAGAGGGCGATTTCAGGGAGCGGTTCCGCGACTCTGGCAGGGTGTCTGGTGCTTTTTGTGTTCTTAAATGGTGCGCAAGCAGGTGTTGTTGCACCAAATGTGTGCGGTAAATCTGGGGGCCAGGGATCCGGCGAGAGCGTTGCTCACAATTTGAACGTAGTTACGGTCACCGGTTTTCGATATACTGCGCGCGCCTGACGTCCGGCTGCCGTATCATGGTGGCCTGGACCCCTACATTTCCCGATTTGAGATGGCATGCCGGGCGGCTCGACCGCCTTTTATGATCCTTCTCAGGTCATACGCATGTCTCAGGATTGTTTTGTGATCGAAAAACGTCGAAATATTGCCATCATTGCCCACGTCGACCACGGTAAGACGACGCTGGTCGATAAGCTGCTGGACCAGTCCGGCACACTGGACCGCAAGGAAACCGGTTCCGAGCGGATCATGGATTCCAACGACCAGGAAAAAGAGCGGGGCATCACCATCCTCGCCAAGAACACCGCCATCCGTTGGAATGAATACCAGATCAACATCGTGGACACCCCGGGCCACGCCGACTTCGGCGGCGAGGTTGAGCGGGTCATGTCCATGGTCGATTCCGTGCTGCTGCTGGTGGATGCCGTCGACGGTCCCATGCCGCAGACCCGCTTCGTCACCCAGAAAGCCTTCGACCAGGGCCTGCGTCCGATTGTCGTGGTGAACAAGGTGGATCGTCCCGGCGCGCGTCCGGACTGGGTCATCAACGAAGTGTTCGACCTTTTCGACCGCCTCGGCGCAACCGACGAACAGCTGGATTTCCCGATCATCTATGCCTCCGCCATTAACGGCATCGCCGGCCCGGAAGCCGACGAGCTGGCGGACGACATGACACCGCTGTTCGAGGCGATCGCCGCAAACGTGCCGGCGCCGGATGTCGATGTCGAAGCGCCGTTCCAGATGCAGATCTCCCAGCTGGACTACGACAGCTACGTGGGCGTTATTGGTATCGGTCGCATCACCCGCGGTACGCTGCGCCCGGGCCAGCAGGTGGCGGTTGTGGACCGCAATGGCGACAAGCGCAACGCCAAGGTTCTGGAAGTGAAAGGCTTCCACGGCCTGCAGCGTATTCCGGTCGAACAGGCCAGTGCTGGCGACATCGTCTGCATCAGCGGCATCAGTGAACTGTTCATCTCGGACACCCTGTGCGATCCGCAGAATCCGGAAGCCCTGCCGGCCCTGACCGTCGACGAGCCCACCGTGAGCATGACCTTCCAGGTGAACGACTCTCCGTTCGCCGGCAAGGAAGGCAAGTTCGTCACCAGCCGCAACATCAAAGAGCGCCTGGACAAAGAGCTGCTGCACAACGTGGCGCTGCGCGTGGAACCGGGTGACACGGCCGAGAAATTCAAGGTCAGCGGCCGCGGCGAGCTGCACCTGTCGGTGCTGATCGAGAACATGCGCCGGGAAGGTTTCGAGCTGGGTGTGTCCCGGCCGGAAGTGGTCCAGCGCGAAATCGACGGTGAGTTGCAGGAGCCGTACGAGTTCGTCGTGATCGATGTCCAGGATGAGCACCAGGGCTCGATCATGGAAGTTATGGGCCTGCGCCGCGCCGAGCTGAAGAACATGGTGCCGGACGGTCGTGGTCGTACCCGCCTTGAGTTCATCATGCCGGCCCGTGGTCTGATCGGTTTCCGTAACCAGTTCCTGACCATGACGTCGGGCTCCGGCATCCTGACCAACGTCTTCGACCACTACGGTCCGGTCAAGGGCGGTGACATCGAACACCGCAACAACGGCGTGCTGGTGTCCATGGTCGACGGCAAGGTCCTGGGCTACGCCCTGATGACCCTGCAGGAGCGCGGTCGCCTGTTCGTTGAGCCGGGTACCGAAGTCTACGAAGGTATGATCATCGGCATCCATAACCGGGACAACGACCTGGTGGTGAATCCGACCAAGGCCAAACAGCTGACCAACGTCCGTGCCTCCGGTACCGATGAAAACGTCATGCTGACGCCGCCGGTCCGTCAGACGCTGGAACAGGCGCTGGAGTTCATCGACGACGATGAGCTGGTGGAAGTGACGCCGGAATCCCTGCGCATCCGCAAGAAGCTGCTCAAGGAAAACGAGCGCCGTCGCGCCCACAAGAAGTAAGTCCGGCCCGATGGGCTGAGCATCATGCCCGTCGAATGCGGAGCCGGCATCGACCGGCTTTGCTGACCACCCTCCCGCGCTCGCGGTGAGGGTGGCATTTCCCGCCTGTATCCCCTAAATTCAGACCATTCGTAGCATCCCTTTTGTTAGCCCGTCACGAGCAGGTGCGCCATGCTGTCGCTGTATCCCGAGATCAAGCCCTACGCCGAACACCGACTCAAGGTCGATCCGCCTCACGAACTCTATATAGAGGAAAGCGGCAATCCCGATGGCATTCCGGTGGTGGTGGTCCACGGCGGGCCAGGTGGTGGCTGCGAGGATTACTATCGGCGTTTCTTCGATGCCGAGCGCTTCCGCATCATTCTGTTCGACCAGCGCGGCGCCGGTCGCTCGACGCCGCTGGCTGAGCTGGAGGGCAATGACACCCAGGCGCTGGTAGCCGACATGGAGTGCATTCGCCAGTTCCTGGGGATCGAGCAATGGGCGCTGTTCGGTGGCAGTTGGGGATCGACGCTCAGTCTGGCGTACGCGCAAACCCATCCGGAATGCGTGCTTGGGCTGATTCTGCGCGGCATTTTCCTGTGCCGTCCGCAGGACATCCGCTGGTTCTACCAGGAAGGGGCCGGGCGCATCTTTCCGGATTACTGGGAGGACTACGTTTCGCTTATTCCTGAGGCTGAGCGCGGTGATCTGGTGGGCGCCTACTATCGCCGGCTGACCAGCGTCAACGAGCTCGAGCAGATGCAGGCGGCCAAGGCCTGGTCCGTGTGGGAAGGTCGTTGCGCGACGCTGCACCCCAATCCGCGAGTGGTGGAGCATTTCGGACACCCGCACGTTGCCATCGCCCTGGCCCGGATCGAGTGTCATTACTTCATGAACAATGCTTTCCTGGAGCCGGATCAACTGGTGCGCGATGCCGGTCGGCTGTCGGGTATTCCCGGCTACATTGTCCACGGACGCTACGACATGGTGTGCCCGTTGGACAACGCCCACGCCCTGCAGCAGGCATGGCCGGACGCCGAGTACTCGATTATCCGCGATGCCGGGCACTCGGCTTCGGAACCGGCCATCGTCGATGCCCTGATGCGGGCCTGCGAGAAGTTGGCCGAACGTTATGCGGAACGGCACGAGCGGCCCGTCTGACAGTCCGGCGCGGATTCCCCTGGCGGACGACTTCCGGGCCCCGGCGCCGGGGCCTGGAAGGTGGCTGGTTGGTCTTTGTGCAGTGCGGCTCTTTTGTCTAAATATGTAAACGCAGCTTGCCCACCCGAATCCCGGTAATTAGAATCCACAGCTGTTTGATGTCGTTTCTGTCACGGGTCTGTCACAATAAATCCCCGGACGGGAATGTTACCGGCCGAAGGCAAAGGGAACAGGCGTCGCTTTGAAAGCTCTTATCCAGCGGGTCAATCACGCCAACGTGGATGTGGACGGTTGCTCCGTCGGCCGCATTGGTAGCGGCATCCTCGTTTTCCTGGGCGTCGAGCACGACGACACCGACCAGACGGCCGAGCGACTCGGCCAGCGCATCCTCAACTACCGCATATTTGCCGACGCCTCCGGGCGTATGAATCTCAGCCTGTTGGACGCCGGCGGCAGTCTCCTCGTAGTTCCCCAGTTCACATTGGCCGCCGATACCCGGAAGGGCCAGCGCCCCAGCTTTTCCTCCGCGGCGGTGCCAGAGCAGGGGCGGGCGCTTTTCCGCCAGTTTGTCGACTGCGCGCGGAGAATCCTGGGCGACGAGCGCGTGGCAACGGGCGAATTCGGTGCGGACATGGCGGTGAACCTGGAGAACGACGGGCCGGTCACCTTCATGCTTGAGGCCTGAGAGCGTGCTGGCGCGAGCTGAAGCAAGTGGTGGTGGCGCTGTCACGCGAATGTCACGATCGACGTGATTCAATGCGGCGCAGCCGAGTGTGGTTAGTCGGATGGTAGTACTTGAATGACTCAACAATTGTGCTACTTTTCGGGACTTTCGGGTGATGAGCTTAAACGGTGCGCACAAAATGGTAATGCTTCACGGTGAAGCAGCCTGAAAAGCGCCGGGATTCAGGTCTTTTGGTTAAGTTTATGAAAATAATTCGGTTTTTCGAGTTGGCCTGAAACTTGTTGGCGAGCGTTAAAAATGGGCTCGGCGGGATGCCTAAAAAATCGCCAAGAAAAATTTGCAAAATAAGATTGAGTGTATTAAAACCTTGTCATCATGCGACGCTTTAACTAAGCGGCGTAAGTGACTGACCTTGAAGGTGTAGCGTGTATCTGACTTCGGCAGGAGCTGATGCGATGCAAGGCCGCCGTCAGGGAGCGAAATCAACACATGTCCAACGCTTTGATTCTGAAGTCATTCGGGATTAACAGAACTGACATGTTTGATTCACATAATGGGTCCGTCCAAGGGTCCAACACTAAAAACGGGTCAAACCCGCGGCTAAAACCTGAGTTAACTCAAGAAGGAAGACGCAACATGAAAAAGACTCTGATCGCATCTGCTGTAGCGGCGGCTACGTTCACCTCCGGTGCAGCGATGGCACAGGAATCCAACCTGCCGACCGTTTACGGTAACATCCAGCTGGTTGAACGCTACGTTGACTCCGACGTAAGCGGCCACAACCACTACGGCATCGACGACAACGGTTCCACCATCGGTGTGAAGCACAGCGCCGAAATCGTACCGGGCATCGAAGCCTTCGGTAAGATCGAACTGGAAGGCATCGACGCGGACAACAAAGACACTGGCGGCGACAACGCTGGCGCTACCGAGCTGGACGAAGCCTACATCGGTATCCGTGGCGACAGCTTCGGTCAGGTCTGGGTCGGCTCTGACGACTCCCAGTACGAAGCCCTGATCGGCGACTACAGCAACTGGATCTACGAAGTAGGCGCCAACAACCTGGCCGCTGACTTCACCACTGGCGAAGGCGACCTGATCCAGTACGTGACCCCGAGCTTCGGCGGCTTCACCTTCCACTCTGCCGTTCAGGTTCGCGCTGACTCTGACGACGTAACCGGCAACGGTGAAAACGAATACCCGTACCAGCTGGCCGTCCAGTACGCCATGGACAACCTGACCGTTGCCGTTGCGATGGACTCCAACGACAGCTCCGCTGACGAAAGCAACGAAAACACCTACGGTGTTAGCGCGACTTACGTCATCGACAACCTGGCCCTGAACGCGTTCTACAGCTCTCGTAAGGGTGTAGACCTGGGTGACGACGCTACTAGCGACTTCGGTGCCGAAGGTCAGGACCTGCTGGGTGTAATGGGTACCTACACTCTGGGCGCCAACAGCTTCCGTGCTTCCTACGAGTACGGTGAAGAAGACGAAGGCAGCCTGGAAAGCGACGTTATCACTCTGCAAGCTATCCACAACCTGAACGACAACATGTACGTTTACGTTGAAGCCCTGCAGCGCAACAACGAAGCTGACTACCAGGACGACGAAGAAATCAACGAACTGAACGTTGGTGCTGTTTACTACTTCTAATATCGCTTAGAAGCAGTACTTCGTACGAAAACCGGCAACCTTCGGGTTGCCGGTTTTTTTGTGCCCGGAGAAAACCGGCGATATCCTGATAACCACCCTTGTCGAACACCTTCTGATTGAGCAAACGCAGTGGAGCCCTATGGCCGAAGAGCTGGAAATCAAACTGACCCTCGGTAACGGGGGCGAGCAGGCCGTCCTGGATTGGCTTGCCGGGCAGGGCGGCGCCGAGCCTGGCCGCAAGCACCTGGTCAACCGTTATTACGACACGCCGGACCTGGCCCTGAACGGTGAGCGGGCGGCCTTGCGGGTGCGCCAGGCCGACACCCATTACATCCAGACCCTGAAAACCCAGGGCCACTTTGTCGACGGCGCCCATCGCCGGGAAGAGTGGGAGTGGCCGCTGCCGGGCCCCGATCTGAATCTTGGTCTGCTGGCGGACACGCCGGTGGCGGAGCGGGTGAATCTGGCGGCGCTGGCGGTGGTGTTCGAGACCAATTTCGATCGCCGCATCCAGATGCTGGATTCGGAACAGGCATCGGTGGAGTGCGCCCTGGATATCGGCCGTATCCTGGCCGGAGACCGGCATCGACCGCTGGCGGAAGTGGAGTTTGAACTGAAGTCAGGCTCAAGCAGCGCTCTGCTGGCCTGGGCTGAGCGCCTGGCGCAACGGGCGCCGCTGTTCCTGAACCTGGTCAGCAAGGCGGAGCAGGGCTACTGGTTGGCGGGGCTGGGCACACCGAATGCCGAGGCGGTGGGGGACGATGCCCTGACCGCGTTCCTGCGGGCGCTGAGTGTGCACTGGCTGACCGGCGAGGCCGGGGATGCTCTGACCCGATCGCTGGCGGGCATCAGGCAGGATGCCGCAGAGGAGGGGCTGGAGGTCGAATGGCGCTGGCTGGAGGGCGCCTTGAAGCAGCCGGCCCGTGAATGGTTGTTCGAGCCCGGTTTGATCCGGCTCCAGTTGGGCCTGCTGGCGAGGCAGGTGGCGGTCGGCTGACCGCCAATGCCGGCAGCGCGCTTTATTCCACCTTCGACGTATCGGCGCTTTCGGGGTCGGACTGCAGCTTGTGCCAGCGTTCCAGGAAGCTGCGGTACCGGCCCAGGGCGTCGATCAGCTCTTCCACCGGCGGCGTATGGCTGGATTTCACCAGCACGATCAAACCTCGCCCTTCCACTTCCTCTTCCGGTTCCGGGTGGCACACGGTCTGGTCCTCGTTATCGATGTAGGCCAGTGCGGTGCCGATGCCGTGGCGGATCAGGGCGCTGACGATGTCCGCCCAGGTCAGGTCGTCGAGATCCAGCTCGTAACGGTGCGGGTGGTCGTGCTGATAGTTGAACAGATCCTCCAGCACCTTCTCCGATCCCGGCGAGATGACCGCCCGCACCATGATTTCCGGATAGGTGCGCACCGGCCGGATCACGGTGCGAATCCCCAGCTCGGTGTAACGGGAGCGGTCCTCGTCGCGTACGCATTCCAGAGTGACCCGGTGCCCCAACTGCAGGTCGCTGAGCCGGTGGGCGATGTTGAACGTCACGCTGTCTGAATCCGGGTCCGCCTCGTCCGGTGCCAGCACGATGATATAGCGCGCGTCGATTACATTGACCGCCCGCAGGGCCTGGGGATCGTTGCCGGAGCCGTGGTAGTGCACCAGCCCCGCGTCGCGCAGCTCCGGCGGCAGGCCTTCGGGGAATTTCTGGGTGAGGATCTGGATCGGAATGCTCTCGTAGCCGGGCACCGCTCGGATCTGGCTCGACAGCCGCATGAAGTACTGGTGCCCGCCGTGCATCGGGGTGTTGATGATGACGATGTGGTTCTTCATTTTGTACCTCCAGCGGCCGGTCAGGATGCGTTCGCGGCGATAGAACCGGTATTCGATGTAGTCGCTGACGATCAGTGTCAGCACCGTGATGGCCATGATGTACATCACGGCGATGGTGATCAGGCGGCCGGCGGGTGTGGCCGGTGAGATGTCGCCGTAGCCCACCGTCGCCAGGGTGGTGAAGGACAGCCAGACCGCGTCGATCAGGGGCAGGCCCTCGGCAAGCATCATCGACAGGATATGGATCACTACCAGCGCGAGGAGCAGGGAGACCAGCCGCTTGAGCCGTTGGCGGATCACGCCCGACATGGGAAGATGGGTGAAATGGTGCTCAGCGGTAATGGCTCGTCTGTCTTTATTGAGCATTGTGGGAGGATCCGGTTCGTTGGTCGGGCCTGTTCAGTCTAAACGCTATCCCGGACACCCCCAAGGATAAGTCCACGAATTTCCTGACAAAGACAAGATCTGGCGATTTGGAAGTATGGTAATGACAAACGTTCAGCGCGAAGGATTGCCCATCCCCGACACCCTGGCGCGGGATGCGGACGACGTCGACCGGCTGTTGGCCGACAGCGGCATCAGTGATGGCACCCCGGGTATCTCGCCCTCGGCCTGGCGCCAGGCGCTGGTGTGCAGCCCTTTCCTGCGAGAGCGGGTGCAACTGGATGGTGACCGACTGCGCAGCTGGCTGGCGCAGTGCGCCCTGGACAAGCCCGTGACCCGTGAGCTGCTGGAGGCCCGCTGGGCCGCCCACGCCGCCGAGGTCAGCGACGAGAACTCGCTGCACCGGGCGTTGCGACTGTTCCGCCGGGAAAGCATGTTTCGCATCCTGTTCCGCGATTTCGTGCGCCTGGGTGACCTGCACGAAACCATGACGGCCGCCAGCGCCCTGGCCGACGTGGCCATCGATGCCGCCCTGGACTGGCTCCACGCCGATGCCTGTCAGCAGTGGGGCACCCCCTATGGTGCTGACCCCTTCGGCGACGGGGAAGTGCCCCAGCACCTGGTGGTGCTGGGCATGGGCAAGCTGGGAGGGCGCGAGCTGAACGTGTCGTCCGACATCGACCTGATCTTCGGCTTTCCCAGCAACGGCGAGACCCGTGGCGGTCGTCGCCCCATCGACAACCAGCAGTTTTTTACCCGCCTGGGCCAGCGCCTGATCCAGGCCCTCGACCAGATGACCGCGGATGGCTTCGTGTTCCGCGTCGACATGCGCCTGCGCCCCTACGGCCAGAGCGGCGCCCTGGCACTCAGCTTCGGCGCCCTGGAAGCCTACTACCAGGATCAGGGGCGGGAGTGGGAACGCTACGCCATGGTCAAGGCGCGGGTGGTGGCCGGCGATCAGCGGGCCGGAACCGTGTTGATGGATGCGCTGCGCCCGTTCGTCTACCGCAAGTACATCGATTTCAGCGCGTTCGAGTCCCTGCGCAGCATGAAGTCCATGATCAACCGCGAAGTGCGCCGCAAGGGCATGGAGAACAACATCAAGCTGGGCAGCGGTGGCATCCGCGAGGTGGAGTTCATCGTCCAGGCGTTCCAGCTGATCCGCGGTGGCCGCGACCGCGAGCTGCAGCAGCGCGAACTGCTGACCATTCTGCCGGAGCTGGTGCAACTGGAGCTGCTGCCCCCGCCGGTTGCCGGCGAGCTGTCCGAGGCCTATGTGTTTCTGCGCAATATCGAGCACGCCCTGCAGGGCATGGCCGACCAGCAGACCCAGGAGCTGCCGGACACCGCCGAGGCCCAGGCCCGTGTGGCGCTGGTGATGGGGTTCGACGACTGGGCCGGCTGCAAGCAAGCGCTGGATAGTCACCGGGAGCGCGTAGCCCATCACTTCGCCGACATCATTGCCTCGGAAGACGACGAAGCCGAGGAGCAGGAAGCCAGCGCGCGCTGGCAGGAAATCTGGCTGGCGGAGCTGGAGCCCGAGGTGGCGCAGAAACGCCTGGCCCGTGCCGGCTTTGAGCAGGCGGAGGCGTCCCTGGAGCTGCTCGCGACCCTGCGCCGGAGTCGCTCTGCCCAGATGATGCAGACCGAAGGTCGACGCCGGCTCAACCGGTTTATGCCCGTGCTGCTGGAAGCGCTGAGCCAGGTGGAGGCACCGTCCCAGACCCTGGAGCGCGTTTTGCAACTGGTCGAGGCCGTGCTGCGCCGCACCGCCTACCTGTTGCTGTTGCTGGAAAATCCGGCGGCCCTGCGCGAGCTGGTACGGCTGTGTAGCGAAAGCCCTTGGATCGCTTCCCAGTTGGCGGAAACGCCGTTGCTGCTGGACGAGCTGCTCAACGCGGCGAGTCTCTATCACCCGCCCACCAAGCAGGAACTGGAAGATGACCTGCGCCAGCAACTGCTGCGCATCCCGCTGGAAGATCTGGAAGAGCAGATGGAGGTGCTGCGCCATTTCAAGAAGGCGCACATCCTGCGGGTCGCCGCTTCCGAGCTGCGCGGCACCCTGCCGTTGATGAAAGTCAGCGATTACCTCACCTGGATTGCCGAGGTGGTGCTGGACCATGTGGTGGAGGTAGCTTTCTCCAACCTGGTCAGCCGTCACGGCTATCCGCGCGAAGAGGACGGCAGCGCCTGTGACTCGGATTTCGCCATCATCGGTTATGGCAAGCTCGGGGGCATCGAGCTGGGCTACACCTCCGACCTGGATCTGGTGTTCATCCATACCGCCGATCCCAACGGCGCCACCAACGGCGACAAGCCCATCGACAACGCGGTGTTTTTCACCCGGCTGGGGCAGCGCATTGTACACATTCTCAGCACCCAGACGCCGTCGGGTCAGCTCTACGAGGTGGACATGCGGCTGCGGCCGTCCGGCAACTCCGGCCTGCTGGTGAGCAGTCTGGCGGCGTTCGAGAAATACCAGCGCGAGGATGCCTGGACCTGGGAGCATCAGGCGCTGGTGCGGGCCCGCGGTGTGGCCGGCAGTCGCCCGGCATTGGCGGCGTTCGAGCGCCTGCGCCATGACCTGCTCTGCCAGGCGCGGGACCGCGAGGCGCTGCGGCAGTCGGTGGTGGACATGCGCGAGAAGATGCGCGCTAACCTGGGCACGCCCGACGCCAACGGGTCACCGGCGGTGTTCCACATCAAGCAGGACCGGGGCGGCATCGTCGACATGGAGTTCATGGTGCAGTACCTGATGCTGGCCTATTGCGCGGATCATCCGGAGCTGACCCGCTGGTCCGACAACATCCGGCAGATGGAAGCGCTGGGCGAGGCGGGCGTGCTGCCGCCGGAGGAAGCCGAACAGCTGCGGGAGGTGTTCATCACGCTGCGCTCGACGATTCACCGGCGCGCGCTGCAGACGTTGAACAGCCGGGTGGAGGCGGACGCGTTCCCGGACGAGCGGGCCTATATCGAGACGGTGTGGAACCGCGTCATGGCTGCGCCTGACGCCTGAAGCGGTGCTTCGCGGACTTCGACCGTGCCGCAATTCCTGCTAGAATGCCGGCTTTTCCAAGGTGTCCCAAGGCCCGGGTAGTCGGCCTTTCTCTGTTTCTAGGAGCAAAACGATGTCGATGGCGGATCGTGACGGCCTGATCTGGCTGGATGGTGAAATGGTACCCTGGCGCGAGTCCAAGGTGCATGTGCTGACCCACACCCTGCACTATGGCCTGGGCTGTTTCGAAGGCGTGCGAGCCTACAGCACCGACCAGGGACCGGCGATTTTCCGTTTGCAGGAGCATACCGACCGTCTGTTTCGCTCCGCTCACATCCTCAACATGAAGCTGCCGTTCACCAAAGAACAGGTGAATGAGGCCCAGCGTCAGGCGGTGCGGGAAAACGGCCTGGACGAAGCCTACATCCGTCCCATGGTGTTTCTGGGGTCCGAGGGCATGGGACTGCGCGCTGACAACCTCAAGGTGCACCTGATGGTCGCCGCCTGGAGTTGGCCGTCCTATATGGCGCCGGAAGCCCGCGAGCTGGGTATCAAGGTGCGCACCTCGTCCTACACCCGTCACCATGTGAACATCACCATGTGCAAGGCGAAGGCCAACGGCAACTACATCAACTCCATGCTGGCGTTGAATGAAGCTGTGGCCAGTGGCTGTGAGGAAGCGCTGCTGCTCGACAACGAGGGCTATGTGGCGGAAGGCTCCGGTGAGAACATCTTCATCCTGCGTGACGGCGTGCTGCACACGCCGGAACTGACCTCCTGCCTGGAAGGGATCACCCGTCAGACGATCCTCGATTTCTGTCAGGAACTCGACGTACCGGTGCGTGAGCGCCGTATCACCCGGGACGAGGTTTACATCGCCGACGAGGCCTTCTTCACCGGTACCGCCGCCGAAGTCCTGCCCATTCGCGAGCTGGATGGCCGTACCATCGGTGCCGGCAAGCGTGGCCCGCTGACCGAGAAACTGCAGTCGATGTATTTCGATGCGGTCAAGGGCAAGCGCCCGGAAAACGCCAGCTGGCTGACCGCCGTCAAGGACTGAAACCGGCCCGGCCGTCGCCGGGCACCCGATCCAACCTGTTATCCATACCAAAGCCGGGATCACATTATGGCCGACGTTATCAAAGTACCTGTCTCCTTCGGCGAGGTACTCGACAAGATCACCATCCTCGAGATCAAATCCGAGCGCATTCAAGACGAAGACAAGGTGCGCAACGTGCGTCTGGAGCTCAACGAGCTCAGCGAGACCTGGAATGAGGCGGTGGACGATGTGTCCAAGGTCGCCGACCTGCGCCAGCAGCTCAAGGCCGTCAACGAACAGCTGTGGGAAATCGAGGACGACATCCGCGACCAGGAAGCGGCCCAGGATTTCGGTCCGCGTTTCATCGAGCTGGCCCGCGCCGTCTATGTCACCAACGACAAGCGTGCCGCGATCAAGAAAGAGGTCAATCTGGCCCTGGGGTCGCGCTTCGTCGAAGAGAAGTCCTACCAGGACTACACCGCCAGGACGTAAGCGCTTGCGCCGTCTGTTGCGATGTCTGATACGGCATCGTGTGGCAAAAAGGCTGGCCCTTCGGGAGCCAGCCTTTTTTGTGTCAGGCGGTTTCTTCCGGGGCCGGCTGTTGGCGGCGTGAGTGGGCGAACCAGCGGTCCAGTGCCGCGCAGGCCTCTTCCACGCTGATCAGCTCCATCGCGCCCGGGTACTCGGCCTTGGCGCCCCAGCGGGCGGTCTTCACGTCCTTGCTGCCGAACACGTCCAGCGCTTCGGGATAGCGGTTCACGCACCATTCCAGCGAATTATACGGGCCGGAGCGATCCGGGTTGCTGGCCGCATACAGGCCCAGCACATCGGTGCCCATGGCGTTGGCGATGTGGGTGGGGCCGGTATCCGGTGCCACCACCAGATCTGCCGCGCCGAGCAGGGCAGTCAGTTGTTTCAGGGTGTCCTGGCCGCAGAGGTTGAGGGCGGACTCTTTCATCGCTTGTTCGATGCTGGCGCAGTATGCCTGCTCGAATGGCGCCGGGCTGCCGACGAGAATCACCTGCGCGCCGTGCTGGCGGACCGCGTGATCGGCGAGCAGGGCGTAGCGCTCCGCCGGCCAGTTGCGCAGCTTATGGCTGGCGCAGGGACTGATAACGACGTTGGGGCGATCCGGCGCCAGGTGCTGGCGGGCGAAGTCGTGATCGGCGTCGGTCAGCGGGATGCTCCAGCGGGCCGGAGCGGCCTCCAGGCCCAGGGGTTCGAGGAAGCTGGCCAGGCAGTCGCGCACGTGCTGGCGTGGCGTGGCGGCGATGCGCCGGTTTATGAACAGGCTGTGGAGGTCTTTGCTGCGCGCGCGATCGTAGCCGACCCGAACCCTCGCCGGAATCAGCGCCGCTGCCAGGTTGGCGCGGAACGCCACCTGCATGTGCAGGAGCGCGTCGAAGCGGCGCCCCTGCATCTTCCGACGCAGCTCTCGGTAGCCATCGAGACCGGCTTTCTTGTCGAAGACGATGAATTCCACGCCGGGCAGATCACCGATCAGCTTGGCTTCGATCTTGCCGATCACCCAGGTGATCTTTACCCCGGGGAGCTGCTCCTGGAGGCTCAGGACCACCGGGACGACGTGGGTAATGTCGCCAATCGCGGAAAGGCGCAGAATGCAAATGGACTTCATGAAACGTTCCGTAAACTAAACCCGCGGACGGCCAGTGGAGCTCATCCGCATTTCATTGATAAACTTGTGTTAAGGAACACGAGCATTATTCTATCGTAACGCGTCCAATCCGTCGTTGGTCTCCTCCGACGCTGCACGCCTTTGTCACAGCAGGCAGGTTTTAAGCCATCCATGGCTGAGTCCAAATCCCCGAATGCCACAAGCTCAATTGCCACAGACCAGAGTGCCGACCAGAGCGCCGTGAGAATCCACCCCGATTTTGGTGACGATGTCACTGCACAATGGTTTGATCCCGCATTCTGGTCCGACCGGGCCGTGCCTGTTGGCAGCGGCGGGCGAGGCAGCGCCTGGTTTGTTGAGTCGCCGGTAGGCCCGCTGGTCCTGCGTTTCTATCGTCGGGGCGGCATGGTGGCGGCGGTATCCGATTCCAGCTACCTGTTTACCGGTGAGCAGCGGGTGCGTTCATTCGCCGAGTTCGAGTTGCTCAAGACCCTGTCGGAAGATGGGCTGCCGGTTCCCAAACCCGTGGCGGCGACCTATCGCCGGCGCAATCACCTCTGGTATCAGGCATCGATCCTGATTGAACGCATCGTCGACGCAGTTCCCATGCCTGATGCCGATGCTCTGGACTCAACCGAGCTGTGGACCGCCGTCGGCCAGACCATTCGCCGCTTCCACGATCACGGCGTCGATCATGTCGACCTGAACTGCGACAACATCCTGATCCGCGGTGATTCGGTGACCCTGATCGATTTCGACCGTTGTCGTCTGCGTAACACGGCGGGGGGCAGCGACTGGCGGCAGGGCAACCTGGACCGCCTGCGGCGTTCAGTCGACAAGCGCTGTGGACGTTTCAGCGACGCCCGCCGTGATGCGCTCTGGTCGGCGCTGGTGGATGGATACCGCAACGGTACCCCGGCGTCGTGAGCGGCTGCGTTCCAGGGATGAGGAACTGATGGCGTTGATCGAGCTGTTGACCGAGATCCATTCCAACACCCGTCGTACCCGGATAACCTATCTCGCCCGGATTGATGAGGCCCTCGCTGCGATCAAATGTTACCGGCGCCCGCTGTTTGGCCTGGTGCACTGGCTGCGGGCAGAGCGCCGCGGGCGCCGGCTGCGCAAGGTGGGAGCACCTGTCCCGCCAGTTGCCTATTCGGGTTGGGTGCCCGGGAAGCGCTGCTTTGGTTTTGCCACCGAGTTCCTGGACGGTTACCGTCCCATGCGTCAGGTGTTGCGCGAGGCGGAATCGCCCGAGGTGCTGCAGCATCTGATTGGCGTGCTGGGGCGGACCGTCGCCGATCTCCACCAGCGTGGTGTCGAGCAGCCCGACGGCAATCTGACCAATTTCCTGGTCGACGAACGCGACCGGGTTGCTATGGTGGATGAAGACGATATCAGGGTTTTCCGCGGCGGCTTGCCCATCGGCGTGGAAATATCCAACCTGGCGAACATTGCGTCGCGGCTGCCGGACGAGCGGGCCGTGGAAGTGCTGCTGAACGCCTATATGGATGCCCGGGCTCCGACCGACGAAAACGTTTGGGATCAGGCGGCGTTCTGGGCGCAAGTGAACGGCTGGCGTGAGCTGTTCCGTGCCAAGCGGGCCAAGCGCAATATTGCCGATCGACGGTTTGACTGAAGGTCACGGGGAAGACGTTACTGTATGGAGAGGAAGCGAATTTGAGCGACATGACATCCCGTTGGCCCAGCCTGTTCAACAACCCCCTGACACCCCGGTGTCCGCCGGCAATCAATGGATTGCTGCTCGTCCTGTCGGTTCTGTTCGTTGCCCAGATGCTTCTGCCGTTCGGCAAGGTCAAGGCCATCGACATCGCCTTCTACCTGTTCGGCCTCATCGTCTTCTTCGGTTACGCGGGATCACTGCGGCGATCCCTTCCGGCCTGGGCCATGCTGGCGGCAATCGTGCAGTTGACGGTGACCTGGCTGTTCCTGCTCAAGGATTTTCCGGATATCGCGCGCAGCGGGCCATCCCTGGAGGATTACCTCGACAAGTTCGGCTTCATTTTTATCGCGGTGGTGCTTGCCGGGCGTGATCGTTGGGCGATGACGTACCTGGGCGTGCTGGGTGGCCTGGTCATCGCGATGCCGTGGATTCTGGGCGGCGGTTTGACGGACTTTACCCGGGGGCTGGAATCGGCTATCCGGGTGGGTTTCGGCGTGAACCCGATCCGGGCGGCCATGTACTATTCCCTGGCCTTGCTCGGCCTGCTGGCGTTTGCGCCGCGGATTTTCCTGCGTCCCCGGTTCCGCTGGGGACGCTTTGTCCTGTGGGGCCTGGTGGTGGCCTACTGCCTGCTGTGCATCGTCACCACGCAGACGCGGGGCGTGTTCCTGGCCTTGTCCGTAGTGCTGGTGTTGGGCTTTATCCTGCTGATCACCCTGGGGCGGGCGAGCCGGGGCACCAAGGCGGTCATCGTCGGCCTGTTTGCCGGCGTGGTACTGGTGCCAACGCTCGTGGCCACGAGCACCGGTGTCCTCGACAAGACCATGAACCGGGTCGCCAGCGAGATGGTGGTCTTCGACAAGATGGAAGCGGGGAACTTCGAGGCCATGCCGGATTCCAGCTGGGGGCTGCGCGCCCAGTTCCTGAATATCGGCCTGGAGCGCATCGCCGAACGACCCCTGGTGGGCTGGGGCTACCGCGCCGGGCGCATGGTTCTTTCGGAAGCGGGGGAAGATGAAGCTGTGCTGGGGCATTACCGGCAGCTCCACAATTCCTACCTGGAGACCACGCTGCAGTACGGTCTCGGTGGCCTGCTGATCATTCTCGCCCTGTTCGCATGGGCCGTGCGGGGCGGTTACCGGGCCTGGCGCGCCGGGGTCATGGCCGGCGATATCTTCGCGTTTGCCGTCAGCTCGATCACCTTCTTCATGATCTGCGCGTTGTTCTACGGCCTTTTCTTCGACGACGACCCCGGTTTGATGATGATCTCCGTCCTGCTGGGCGTGCCGGCGTCGTTTATCTTCAGCCACACCCATGGCCGCAAGGTCATGCAGGCCCAGGCCGCGACGGGGCGCTAGCGCCGCCGCGGCAGGACCCGCCGGTACCCGGCCGTCAGGCACATCAGCGCTCCGAGCTTTCTATGGATGCGCTGGATGCGCCGTGTCAGGCGATCCCAAAGGGTCTTCCGGAAAGCGTCCGAGTTGTGCCCGAACAATGCACGTTCCTGCTGCAGGTGGCTGCTGTCCAGTTCCTCCGGATGCTGCAGGAGGTTGGCGAAGTAGATCGATACCGGCGACGACTGGAAAAAACGGCCCCAGGCATCCGCCAGTTGCAGCGCCTTGTCGTGCCCGGCCAGGATGTCGGCGGCACTCCGGCGGGTGACGACGTAGCAGCAGGTGCGGAACACGTGCCGGCTGGAAAAGTCGGCCAGCCGGAACAGCCCTTCGCGCCCCGTCGGCTTGCCGAACAGGAACTTGCGGGCCGGCATGCCTTCCTGTCCTCCGCAGATCAGCAGGGCTGCTTCGGGCAGCGCGGGAATCAGCGACATGATCCTCGCCACAGCCTCGTCGTCGCCGATCACGTCATCCTCCAGAATCAGAGCCGCCGGCGCTTCGCTGTCCAGGAACTGCCGGAGCGCCTTGATATGGCTCAGGCTGCAGCCAACCTCGCCCGGCAGCATCAAACGGTGGCCGTTCATACACGCTGGCAGGATGTGGCCGAAGAAATCCTTGGCCGTCAGTTCCCGGCCGTCGACCGCTTCGACATGGGTCATGCGGGCTGCGAATTCGGGAAAGCGCCGTTTCAGGGCGTCCCGGCGAGTGCTGTCTTTCGGCAGGGAGACGAGATAGATCGGATACGGGCTGTGACTCATTTCAGGGCCTGGTCGGGAGCGGTGATGCTACTGGGCGCGCGGTTCAGATGGACTCGGGGTAGTCCAGCGTCTCGAAATCGTCGCGGTAGTAGTCGTGGACGATCCGGCGAACCTGCTCGTTGTCGTAGAACGATTGGTAGGGCTGGCGATTGGCGGTACGGTTGCTCTCGCGCAGGTCCTTGCCCTCGCCGATAAAACTGGCGATGTACTTGAAGTCCTTCTCCAGGTTCTCGTAACGGCCGACAAAGTCGACGCAGAGTTGGCCGCCCACCGTGATGAAATCCACCTGCTTGCGGAAATGGAAGAATTTGCGGATCTCCGGATCCTTGTCGAAGCCGTTGATGACGAAGTCCTCGAAATCGTTGAAGCCGGCCATCTTCCGTTCGCTGAACGAGCGGTCATAGGAATTGTTGCCGCCGGCGGCCAGGTACTGGTAGGCGGAGACAAAGCGGTCGTAGGGATTGCGCACGAAGGTGAACTTGAACTTGGCGTTGTACGCGGCGAGCCCGTATATCTTCATGTATTTTTCGGCGGAGGCGTGGCCCAGACCCGATACGCGACCAAACAGGGACTCATGGATGGCCGTTCCCGCCGCCTTGGGAATATGCACAAAAATGGTGTCGTATTCCTCGAACTTGCGGTTGCGGTAGGAACAGCGGATCTCACGGTGGTAGCGACGTTTTGCCAGGTGCTTGTACTGGATCTTGATTTTCTGCGTCAGATTCATTGGGCGACGGCGGTCCTTATTTGAAGCTTCCTGCCGGAACGGAACAGGGCGGCAACATGCCAGAGTACGTTGCGCTTGATGGTACGCGAGGACCAGGGTTGAAGTCGCCAATGCATTCGGGAAACCCGCAGCGCCTCGGCGCAGTAGCCGGAAGACCACAGGCGTTTGGCAACGCGCCCCAGGAACTTGTCGGCGATGGCCGGGTGGTTCTTCAGGAAAGCGCGGTGGGTATCGATGACGCTCAGGTCGTCCCGGGCCTGTACGGCTTTCTTGTCCGAATTGGACAGCCGGGGGCCATCGTGTATCCGGAAGAACAGGTCGGCATCGGGCACGTTCCGGGCGCTGACCCCCTGCTGCAGCAGACGGAAAACCAGGTCGCGGTCCTCGGAAACGCACAGCGATTCGTTGAAGCCTCCGCAGCGGACAAAGCGTTCGGCGTTGAACAGCATGCCACTGCAGGACACCTGCATCAGCTGCTCAAGCGCCTGATCGTTGCTGTTCGAGTGGTCGAGCGAGGCGGGGCCCAGGTTCTTCGATGCCTGCCTGTCGCTGTAGACATCGACCCGGTTACTCCAGAGAAACGCGGGCATCCCGGCGGCGGAATCCAGCGCCTGCGTCATGTTCTCCAGGAAGGCCGTTCCCAGCCAGTCATCGTCGTCCAGAAACAGCACCCACTCAGCGATGGCGGCCTCCGCGCCCTGGTTGCGGGCCGCCGAGACTCCCTTGCTGACGTCGTTTCGGACAAAACGGATCGGGATCGTGGCGGTGGCCATGTCGACCGCTGATTCGGCCGGCATGCGACTGCCGTCATCGACCACGATGATTTCGGTGGCTTTTCGGCTCTGGGAATCGATGGATTCCAGGGCATGCCGGAGAAAGTGGGGGCGATCCTTGGTCGTGACGATGACGGATACTGCGGCAGTCATGGGTGATCTGGGCCTCAATGGTCTGAAGGCAACGGTCGGTCTCCGTCCCGAAAGTGGAGTGGGGCGGACGCGTCACCGGTGTAAAACACAACCAGGCGCCTGGAAGTGCACTCTTGGACAGGATGATCCATATAAGTTGCAATTGAATTTAAGCCGGTTGGCGTTGATCGATTCCTGGCCCGCATGACCGCAACCGCATCAGTCCGGACAATCCATCGACATGCACCACGCCCAGTTGCGCGGGCAGGTAATCCAGGTTGCCAGCCAGGGCGATGGCCAGCCGATGATGCCCCTTGCGGCCGAAGTAGGGGGCGCCGTCCGGGCCGATGTGGACCAGGGGGCCGCCTTCTTCGCGGACGTTGCCGGCGATCAGCGCCTGGCGTGGGGACAACTGGCCGGCCCGGGTGACCGCCTCGAACAGTCGGTCCAACTCGTCATAGCGCGCCTCGACCTGGGCCAGTGTGCTGAGCCGGTCGACTTTTCCGTGCTCGCGGATGTGGCGCATCATGCGCTCGATAATGCCGGTGTCCTCCCAACTGACGCCGTCGCGCCAGTGCTGCAGGCAGGCCCGTATGGTGTCGATGTCGATGACCCGGATAACGCGGTTGGCAGGCCACTGATCGATCACTCTGGCGGAGTCTTTGGCGCTGCCGGCCTTGACCGCGTACTGGAGTTCGGCGGTCGGCACCCACAGGCGCTCGGCAAACTGGGGGGCGTGCGGACCATAGAGGGTCTGGTTGCGGGCATCGATCCGGCGGGCGCGGATGCGACTGTTGAGGTTTCTTCGCCACTGCTGGAAGCCGTTTTTCTCGGTAATGCTCATGCCGACGGCGGTCTCTTATTTTTAATGCGAACCGGCAGCCCTGGCTCCTGTTGCAGGTGGTTGCATGCCGGAATGGGTCGGGGCGCAACATAACACGGTTGAAGCGGCCAAAGTTTGACGTATTTCTAATAATGATAATTGTTATTGATTATGGGGTGCCATGAAAGGCGTCGGGAATCGGGCGGTTGGGTCGGCTCGACCGCCGTTGGGCTTTGGTCTGGCGCATTGGCAGGCTATCATAGCCTCCGTGAATGCTTCCGGGGATCCTGGAGCGTTGTCGGTCTGCCCATCGATTACAAGGATGAAACAATGGCACCGCATAGACGTCAGCATTTCCTTGTATAATACCGCCGCCTGTTTTCGCGAGGCACACGGGTGTCGTCGGTGAGCGGGGCGTTTCCGTTATTGGCAACACATGAAACGATGAGGCCCGATTCCGCCGCATGTCTGCACGAACAACCGATGCGCCGATCGATGCTGTGATCACCTGGGTGGACGGTGATGACCCGGCCCACCGACAGAAACTGGAGCAGTGTCTGGGCTGGCGCGCCCGCTGGAAGCCCAAGGCCGCAGCCCGGACGCGCTATGCCGATAGCGGGGAGCTGGAATACTGCGTGTCTTCCCTGCTGCGTTTTGCCCCCTGGTTGCGGCGTATTTTTATCGTCACCGATGCACAGACCCCGGCTTTTCTGAATAATCTGCCGCGCGATCTGGCGGATCGGGTGAGGGTCGTGGATCACACGGCGATTTTTGCCGGTTACGAGGATCTGCTTCCCACGTTCAACAGTTTGTCGATTGAGACGATGCTTTGGCGGGTGCCGGGGTTGGCGGATCGTTTCATCTATTTCAACGACGACTGTTTTCTCGTCAAGCCGGTGGCGCCGTCGGACTTTTTCGATGACGATCATCCCGTGCTCCGCGGTGATATCCGGCCTTTGGCCAAGGATGCTGCGGACAAGCGGCTCAAGCGCCTTTTCGGGATAGGGCGTCCGAGCCTGCGCACCCTGCAGTGCGAGGCCGCACGGCTGGCGGGAGGCGCGTCGCGTTTCCTGGTTGTGGGGCACGTGCCGCACCCGATGCGGGTCAGCACACTGAGCGATTACTTTGCCAGTCACCCCCAGCCGATGCGTCGCAATGCCTCTTATCCATTGCGCAACATCAGGCAGTTCTGGACGGTGGCTCTGGCCAATAATCTGGAATGGCTCAAGGGAACGGCCAGACTGTCGGAAACGCCCGAGTCCCTGTATTTGGGATCGGCACCAGGGGCACGGGAGATCGAACTGGTGGAAAGTATTGATGAGCGTCCCGAATGCCGTTTTTTATGCGCTCAGAGCTTGGATGGGGCCAGTGAAGAATTCATGGCGTTCTGGGTGTCGTGGATGGATCGAACCGTTGGCCGTTTTCAGGGGGATCAGTATTGAGTGAAGTGAGCCTGCCGTGGGCGGGGCGTCGGGGTGTTTCAGGGAGTCTCCGAGCTCCGCGTTGGGTCAACGTATCCCTGCTGCTTTTCCTGTCTTTTTCGTTGTTACTACCCTGGAAGGCCGTTTACGGCGTTTTTCTGTTCGCGGGTGTGTTTCCTGGCGTCCTCTGGGTTTGCATCGCGCCCCGGACGCGGCGGTTGGTCAACGACAGAACGATCTGGCTGGCCCTCGCCATGCTTGGCTACATGACGGTGAGCACTTTTCTGCCGGATGGCCTGAAGCAAGACGAGCAGTTTCAGGTTGTGCGCTGGGCACTGAGCACGTCGATCTTCATGCTGGCGGTTTTCGTGGCCGCACAGCGATGGCTCGATCAACCCCGTTACCATGCCCGCCTGATCGTGAGTGTTGCGTTTGTGGCGTCCCTGCTGGCCATTGCCCATTATTTCTGGGCGGGCCAGTATCCATCCCGGATCAGCGGTTTTGGCTATTTGAGCCATCCCATTCTGGGGCCGTCGGCGCTGATTGCCTTCTGGGCGGTCGGCATGGTGACGTACCGCCTGGATGAAACCCGCGAGCGCTTTGACCACCTCGTCATGGGGCTGTCGGCCCTGAGCATCCTGATCCTGGCGATTCTCTCGCAGAGTCGTGGGCCGCTGGGGGCGCTGCTTGCC
Source organism: Marinobacter sp. JSM 1782161 (assembly GCF_011421605.1). NCBI lineage: Bacteria > Pseudomonadati > Pseudomonadota > Gammaproteobacteria > Pseudomonadales > Marinobacteraceae > Marinobacter > Marinobacter sp. JSM 1782161. Next base: position 114,345 of record NZ_WSSA01000006.1, on the reverse strand, counting down.
TTTATGGTGCTTTACTCGGCCTCGGTACTGCTGGTGAGTCGCCGCGCCCGGGCGCGTCAGTACCTGGTCGGCGGCGTGATTCTCGCGCTTGTGTTCGCAGCGGCGGCCTATCCCTTTCTCAGTGACCTGCTGGCGGGCATGGTGGCGCGCGGGTTTTCCCATCGTCCGCAGATCTGGATGACCGTGATCCAGAACCCGCCTGAATCCATCTGGATCGGCGCCGGAGCGGCTTCCGATTTCAGGAATTCCGAGGCGGGCCTGTTGCTCCATGAGCAGATGGGCGTTGCGATCAAGCACCCTCACGACCTGCTGCTCAGCGCCTGGCACTACTCCGGGTTCATCGGCGCCGGCCTGTTGCTGCTGCTACTGGGCTGGGTGCTGGTGCGCATCGTGAAGCAGCTGGGCACGGCGCATCGCCGCCTCGTGCCGTTCGCCCTGTTGCTGCTCCTGCTGATTGGCCTGCTCAACCTGACCGACGGCCACATGGTGATTGCGCCGCCCAGTCCCGACTGGCTGTTTTTCTGGCTGCCACTGGCGTATCTGATGGCACTCGCCCGATGCTGCGAGTCTCGTGGCGAGTGAATCGGGTAGGGCGGCCCGCCTGTATGACGAAGAGCGCATCAGCCCGCTGGGGCTTTCGTCCCTGTAACGGCGCTGGCTGGTGTCGCCGCCCATTCGCTTCCAGGCCTTTTGCTGGCTAAGGTTTTGATATGTCCCTTTCCTTTGATCACGGGGAGTACCGGGTTGTTTCCCGTTTGAACGAAGCCCAAAGCGGCCGGCTGGTTGAGACCGTGGTGGCGGGAGACGTCGATCGCGAGACGGTGTTTCGCGATAACTGGCGCACCCTGAGCGCCCGCGTGCGGTTTGAAAACCAGTCTTTGTTGCTGAAAGTGCCGAGGGCACGGAACGGACGGCGTTGGGAACGTTTCCTGACGCGGTTTCGCGGAAGCGATGCGGTGCGGACGTTCCGGCATCTCGAGCGCATGGCCGCGATGGGGTTTTCGGCACCGGAGCCGGTGCTGGCCTGCGAGCAGAGACAGGGAGGCGCTGTGGTCGATTCCTTTGTCTGCTACCGGTTTGTCGATGGGCGTCCGGCGCGGCCGGAAGATGCGCCGAAGGTCATCGCGGCTCTGCAGGCCCTGCACCAGAAAGGGTACCTGCGGAGCGATGCGCAGATGGCCAACTTTATCGTGAACGGGGAGCGCATCACCTTCATCGATTTTAGACTGAAGAAACCCCGGTTCCTGCCCGCCTTGCAGAAAGCGCGAGAGCTGGACCGCTTCCTGAGGAGCTGTCCCGAGGCAAGGCGCAGCCTGGACCCATCGCTGGCGTCGTCGGGATGGCTGAGGCTGGCCACGCGATTGGAAGATGCCCGGTTTGCCCTGAGAAACGTGAAGAGACGGCTCCGGAAGCGATAGGTTCGATCGTCAGGACGCCAGAGCGGATCGTGGAAAAGACGGATACTGGAAGCGACAGCCAGCGAATAAAAAGGGTGGTGAATGAGACCCCAGTGGATAGACCCGGAAGGACCCTGATTGGCCATGAAAAAAGCGGTATTGTTTTGCCCGTCCCGTGTTTGGGGCGGCATCGAAAAAAACGTACTCCTGAGAGCCCGTTTTCTGGCTGAGACCGGTGTTCAGGTCTACGTGATTCTGCTCAAGGGGTCGTTTGCCGAGCGTTTCGCCGGTATCCCCAATGTCGATGTTGTCGAGGTCAAGTCCAGGGGCGGGGATTTCAATCTCTCGGTGGTGACGAACTACGTCCGGATTCTGAAGCGCATCCGGCCGGATGTTGTTTTCGCGGCGCTGAAGAAAGACTGGTGGCTGGTCTCGCTGGCCTCGACCTTGGCCGGTGTCGATCGCGTGATCCTCTACCTGGGTATTTCCCGGCGCGTCAAAAGCCCGATCAAGTACTTCGCGATCTTCCGGCTGATGAAGTCGGTGCTGATGGTCAACAGCGACTCCCTCAAGCAGGAGATGCTCAAGCATCGGCTGTTTTTTCACGACGGCAATGTGTTCCGGGTTTATAACGGATTCGACGTCGACGCGAAGACGCCGGACCGGACGGATTACCGCAGGCTGTTTGACCTGCCGGACGATGCCGTGATCGTTGGTTGTGCCGGACGTTTCAGCCCCCAGAAAGGGTTTGATCAGTTGCCGGATGTGTTGGCGGCACTGCCCGGCAACGTCCATATCGTGCACGCCGGGGAAGGGGAGTACGAGGACGAGATCAAGGCAGGGATCATGGCCCGTGAGGAAGCGAGCCGGATTCATTTTCTGGGCTACCAGAAAGACATGGCGTCGTTTTTCAGCGGAATCGACCTGTTCCTGCTGTGTTCGCGTAATGAGGGCATGGCCAATGTGCTCAATGAGGCCATGAGTTACGGCAAACCGGTTGTCTCGACACGGGTACCGGGCAGTGAAGAACTCCTGGCCAATGGTCGCTACGGCATACTCGTCGATATTGACGACGTGCCGGCCATGGCCGCCGGAATACGATCGCTCGTCAACCGTGAGCAATCGTTTGACCCGTCAGGCCTGCAGGCGTGGATTCGCGAAGAGTTCGGCATGCAGAAGATGGTTCGCGAGACCAACCGGCTCTTTTTTGAAACGGATCTGGGGTGATGTCGAGTTTGGGCGTGTGGGCGTAGCCCGGACATCACGGTTATTGGGCGCCTCTCGATATACGGGGTTGTTTTGGCAGTAAAATATCACCTCAGGGCTTTCTGGATAGATTCCTGGAACCGGCTTCGTTTTGGCGCGGATGCGCCGCGTTACGCCGAACGAATCTGGGTGCCCCCCGGCGCCTGCAAACGGTACGTTGAAGCGGCGGACCTGGCGAGTTTCTTTGGCGCACGGGTTCGCCAGATGTCCGGCCGCGTCGTGCGCGATTGGCCGGAGCACCTCGAACAGCCCTTCGAGAATCATCCCAAGCTCACCTATTGCTGGGGGCACTGGCGCGATGGCAAGGACTGGCAGGCGTCCGGCGCTATCGACTTCATGCTCAGCCGGATCGCGGTGTCTCCCACCGGGGTGACGGACAAATGCCGCACGCCTGAAGACGTCGAGCGGCGTTACGCTGCGCTGGATGACATCTGGGACGACGTGCGATCCCGCGGCCGGCTACCCACGCGGCAGGAGCTGGAGCCCGATACCTTCCGTGAAGTGGGCGGCGTTCTCATGCACCTGGGCCCAGGAGGCGAACCGATTTTCTCCGGAGCCGGCTGCCATCGCTTCGCCATGGCGATGCTGCTCGATGCGTCGTTCCCGGCCCAGCTTGGTTGCGTCCACGTCTCCGCCCTGGAACAGATGGCCGAGTGGCGAAGCCAGCGCTGAACCGCGCTGTCGAACCCTTCGCGGATAGGGTTGCCTGAACACAATCGTGTAAACTGGGCGCCGCCCGAAAACCCGGCGGCCGGCCTGCGCTGCAGGCCAGCCCGAATGCCGGACCGTTCACCCTTTGATTCTGGTCACGTTTTGAAAAACGATCTCGCGAAGCTGGTTATCCTGGGAGCCGGTCGCCCGTTCCGGGGCGATCAACACAGTGTATTGCGCAGCGCCTCCGGCCAGAGCCGGGTGCTGGACTGGGTGCTGCAGGCGGCACGTTCCGTTGTGGACGACGTGCACTTCGTGGGCGGCTATCAATTGGACGAAATCTGCCGGGTTTATCCGGACATCCAGTATTCGGTCAACCCCGCCTGGCAAAGTACCGGCGCCGCGGCATCGTTGCTGACCGCGCCCTTGAGCGCGAGCGGACGCTATGTGGTGTCCTACGCCGATGTGCTGTTCCGCTCGTCCTCGATCCAGACCCTGGCGGCCAGCGACGCCGATGTGGCGGTGGCGGTGGACAGCCAGTGGCGACAGCGTTTCGAAGGGCGCTCGCAGGCGGACCTGGAACGCTGCGAGAAGGTGAACCTGCACGGCTCGCAGATTACCCGCCTGGGGCGGGACATCCTCCCCGCCACGGCGGACGCCGAGTTTGTGGGGCTGGTGTCGTTCGGATCCCGGGTGGCGGAGTACCTGGCGGCCCAGGGCGCGTCTTTCCCGGAAGAAATCCGTCGTGGCAACCTGAGCCAACTGCTGGAACTCCTGCGCGTGCGCGGGTTCAGCATTGAGGCGGTCGATGTCGAGGGTGATTGGGCGGAAATGAACGAGCCGCAGGACCTGACACGCTTCATCATGGGCACCAAGGCCCAGACCCTGAGGCGCCTGCAGGGCCTGATCACCCACAGCCGCATTGAGGACCAGGTCAGTTTCACCGTGGCTGAGTGGCAGTCCGAACCACAGGGCGTGCTCGAACGTATCCGGCGCAAACTGGGCGCCCGGGCTTTGGTGGTGCGTAGTAGCGCCTTGACGGAGGATGGCTTTGCCTCGGCCAATGCCGGCGCCTACACCAGCGTTCTGGGTGTGGACGGCGCATCGCCAGAGGCGGTCAAAACGGCGATTGCCGAGGTGGCCGCGTCCTACCCGGATAACGATCCGCGCAACCAGGTGCTGGTCCAGCCCATGGTGGACAAGGTATGCGCCAGCGGTGTGGCCTTCACCCGTACCCTGGCCCATGGCGCGCCTTATTACGTCATCAATTATGACGACATCACCCGCAGCACCGAGTCGATCACCAGCGGCGCGAGCCGCGATCACAAGACGTTGCTGGTCTATCGCGGGGATGGCGTGGAGGGGGCCCGGTTGCCGCGGCCGGTCGATAAACTGTTGCCGGCCCTGCGGGAACTGGAAGGCCTGCTCGATTACGATTCCCTGGATGTGGAGTTCGCCATCAGCGAGGGCGGCCAGGTTCACGTCCTGCAGGTGCGCCCGATCGCGGTGGAGCACGAAGAGAACGACGCCGGAGCGGTGGACGCCGTGCTGCAACAGGCGATGGCCCGTTTCCGCCGGGCCCAGGCGCCGTCGCCGTTCGTCGTTGGTGAGAAGGCCTACTTCGGCGTGATGCCCGACTGGAACCCGGCGGAGATCATTGGCACCCGGCCGGGGCGGCTGGCCATGAGCCTGTACCGCTTCCTGATCATGGACGACATCTGGGCCACCCAGCGCGCCGAATACGGCTATCGGGATGTCCGTCCGCAGCCGCTGCTGACGGCCTTTGCCGGGCATCCTTACGTGGATATCCGCGCCAGCTTCAACTCCTTTATTCCCGCCACCCTGGGCGACGACCTGGCGGGCCGGCTGGTGGATTTCTACCTGGACTGGCTGCGAAAGCACCCGCACCTGCACGACAAGGTCGAATTCGACGTGGTGCCCACCTGCTTCGCCCTGGACTTTGAGCGTTGGCGCCAGCGGCTGACGAACGAGGGCGGTTTCGCCGGCGCTGAGGTGGAGGCGCTGGAATCCGGACTCAAAGCCGTCACGGCCGGTGCGTTTGAACGCACGCCGGCCGACCTGGCCGCGGTGGACACCCTGGAGGCGCGATTCCAGCGCATCACGGAGCGAGACCTGCCGCCGCTGGAGCGGGCCCTGGTGTTGCTCGAAGATTGCCGCAGCCTGGGCACGCGTCTGTTCGCGCATCTGGCCCGCAGCGCGTTCGTCGCGGTGACCTTGCTGCGCTCAGCGGTCAGCGCTGGCCTTCTTGATCAGGAGGCGGTCGACGCCTTCCTCAACTCGATCCGCACGGTCACCCATCGATTCACCGACGATGCGGCGCAGACGGCGTCGGGCGCGTTGGCGTGGGAAACGTTCGTCGAGCGGTACGGTCACCTGCGCCCGGGCACCTACGACATTACGTCGCTGAGCTACGCTGACGATCCGGAGCATTTCCTGCGTCCGGTGGTGGAGCGCGCCAGCGGTGACACCGCCGTGCATGCCGACACCGCCGCCTGGGACCGGTCCCGTTCGGCGTTTGCCGAAGCCCTGGGTACGGTGGGGCTGCCGGGCGATATCGAGGTGGTGGAAGGTTTCATGCGAGCGGCCATCGAAGGGCGCGAGTACGCCAAGTTCGTGTTCACACGCCACCTGTCGGCGGCGCTGGACGCACTGGTCGAGTTCGGCCAGTCCCGCGGGCTGGATCGCGAGGCGCTGTCGCACATCCCGCTGGGGGCCTTCCGGGACGTGTCTGCCGGTACCGTCAGTGAAGTGGACGAAACCGCCTGGCTGACCGGCGAAGCGGAGCGTGGGCGTCATGCCCAGCAGCGGGCCGGCCTGGTGGAGTTACCGCCGCTGCTGTTGGACGAGTCGGATTTTCGGGTGTTCCTGTACCCGTCCAGTCAGGCGAACTTCGTCGGCAGTGGTCGCATCACCGCGTCCTGCCTGGCGCTGAACAAGACGTCCCCCGAAAGCGGTGCGCTGGAAGGCAGGATCGCCCTGATTCCCCAGGCGGATCCGGGCTACGACTGGCTATTCGGCCAGGGCATCGCCGGCCTGATCACCATGTACGGCGGCGCCAACTCGCATATGGCGATCCGGGCCGCGGAGTTCGGCCTGCCGGCGGCCATCGGCGTGGGTGAGGCCCGCTACGAGGCATTGGCGGTCGCCTCCGTGCTGGAACTCGATGCCGCCAACCGCCGTATCCAGGTGGTGCGCTGAGATGCGGATCGGGATCACCCAGCGTGTCGAGGTCGTGGCCAGCTATGGCGAACGCCGCGACTGTCTGGACCAGGCCTGGACGGTGCTGCTGGGGCGTCTGTCGCTGGTGCCGGTTCCCGTGCCCAACAGCCTGGAGCGCATCGACGACTGGCTGCTGGCCAACGACCTGGACGGTTTCGTCCTGACCGGCGGCAACGACATCGCCTCCCTGCCGGGCGCGCGCAATACCGCGCCGGAGCGGGATCGCACCGAGACGGCCATCCTCGACCACGCCGCCGCCCGCGCCAAGCCGGTGCTGGCGGTGTGCCGCGGTTTCCAGATGCTGGTGCTGCACGAGCACGGCCAGCTGGCACCGGTGGAGGGGCACACCGCCGTGCGTCATCCGGTCCGGCCGGTGGCCGATGAACCTCTGTTCCAGGCGTTTGCTGAGGTCAACAGCTTCCACGACTGGGGCGTGGTCAGCGTGGGCGACCGGGGCCTGGTGGCGACGGCGTTCTGTGACGACGGTACCATTGAGGCGGTCCGCCACCGCCAGCATCCCTGGATCGGCACCATGTGGCACCCCGAGCGGGAACAGCCCTTCGCTGAGGCCGATCTGACACTGATTCACACTCTGTTCCGAGGTCCTTCGTGAGAACCATTATCCTGGCTGCCGGACAAGGCACCCGACTGCGCCCCTACACCGATCACACCCCCAAGTGCATGGTCGAACTGGCCGGCACGCCGTTGCTGCACCGGCAATTGGCGACCCTCGACGCCGCCGGCCTGGGTGACCGGCGCGTACTGGTGGGCGGCTACTGCGCCGACAGGCTCGACGGGCAGGGCGCCGATGTGGTGCTCAACCCCCGCTACGACCAGACCAACATGGTCGCCACCCTGTTCTGCGCCCGCGACAATATGGTCGACGGCGAGGATCTGCTGGTCTGCTACGGCGACATCATCTACGAGCCCAACGTCCTGCAGGCCATCCTCGACGGTGACGCGCCCCTGTGCCTGGCGGCGGACCGGGAATGGCGCCGGCTCTGGCAGCTGCGCATGGAAGAGCCCCTGGACGACGCCGAGACCTTCGTCATGGACGCCGACCGGCGTGTGGCCGAGTTGGGCAAGAAGCCGCAGTCCTACGACCAGGTGCACGCCCAGTACATGGGCCTGATCAAGGTGCGCGGCGACCGGGTCGCCGACTTCAAGGCCGCCTACGATGCCCTGGATCGAGACGCGATCTACGACGGCAAGGACTTCGACAACATGTACATGACCAGCTTCATCCAGCACCTGATCGACAGCGGCTGGGACACCCGCGCCTGTCTGGTGGACAACGGCTGGCTGGAAGTGGATACCGCCGACGAACTGGAGACCTACCAGCGCATGGCGGAGGACGGTTCGTTGCAGGACTACTGCCGGCTGGCCTGATCGGTACAGCGGCCGGCTTTTTGATGGGGGTGTCCCATCCCGAAGGAAGGTCGGGCTAGAGGCGGTCGCGCAGGGCCTGCATGACGGCCAGCCGCTCCCGGTGCGGCGCCAGCAGGGACTGGATCTCTTCGGTCCGGCCGATGCCGATGTTGCGCACGGACTTCGACGGATCGAAGGGGGCGCCCTCGCGCTGGGCATTGTTCAGCCCGAGGAAGCGGCCAATGCGCTCGGCCTCGCGCTCGTGGCGCTGCACGAAGGATTCGAAAGACACTGGCAGCACCAGTGATTCGCCCAGCTGTTCGCGCAGCGCCAGCAGGCTTTCCAGCTTGCGCTGGATGCCGTCCAGCACGTAGGCCACGGGATCACTCATGTCGCCCTGGAAGGCCGGGTCGGATTTGCGCTTGCCCAGCTTGCCCTGGCGCACCACCTCGGCGAACTGGTCCTGCAGATCACGGTGCACCACTATCAGCCTGACTGGCGCAAACACCTGCGGCCAGATATCGGCGTGCTCGCCGACCCAGACTGGCTGGTCCCAGACCACGGCTCGCTTGCCGGGCGCGTAGGCAGTGCCCAGGGCGTGCATCCAGTCGTTCCAGATCGCCGGGTCGCGGTGGTCGCCGCCCCGCGCCAGATGGCGCCGGTAGCGGTTGATGTAGTCGCGCTTCAGGCGGTTGTGGTGAACCTGATTCTTCAGCGGCAGTTTGCCGGTGTCGGCACCCCGCCACTGTTTCAGGTAGGCCTGGGGCAGGCGGCCGAACACCGTTTCGATCCACAGCAGTCGGGCCATACGCCGCGCGCTGGCTCGATCGGGTGCCGACAGCATGCTGGCGATGCGGCCGTGACGTTTGAAATCGGTGAATTCGCCGCGGAAGGCGACGCAGTCCGGGTGGCCCTTGAGGTAGTCCACCACCGCGCCGGAGCCGGACCAGTAGATGCCGGCCACCAGAATGTTGGCGGGACTCGCGTTTGCCGTCATGCCGGGCCCCGGTCCTGCCCCAGGAACTGGGCGACGACCGTATCGCTGTTAAACGGCGCCAGCCACTCCGGCTTGACCTCGATGGGCAGTTGCGCCAGCGCCCGGGTCATGCCCTCGGCCAGCCCGCGCGGCGTGCGCGGCGTCAGGTATTGCGCTAAATCGCCCCGGAACACGTCGGTCACGCCGCCGCGGCTTTCCACCGACAGGATCGGCGTGCCACAGGCCAGGGCTTCGGTCAGCACGATGCCCAACCCCTCGTATTCCGAAGCCAGCACGAACAGGTCGGCCTGACGCATCCAGGGGTAGGGGTTGGCGCGTTTGCCGGCAAAGAACACCCGGTCGGCAATACCCAGCTCCTGCGCCCGGGTTTCCAGCGCCGATTGGCGCTCGCCCTCGCCGACAATCACCAGATCCTGCTCTGGCTGGGCCAGGGCATAGGCGTCCAGCAGCAGGTCCTGGCCTTTCTGCGGGACCAGCCGCGCCACGTTCAGAATGTAGGGGCGCTGTGGCAGGTCCGGGTCCTCCTGCCGGGCCAGCTTGCGGATCGCGCCGGTCGGGCAGGGGTTGGTAACCACACGCAGGGACAGCGGCCGGATCCGGCCCTGGGCGAAGGCGTCCTCGGCGGAAGCCTGCACGCCGGAGGAGACGCACACCAGGTGGCGGCGATCGAACACCCGTTTCCATTCCAGGCGTTTCTGCCAGGCGGGCCGGTCGTGGTGGATCACGTTTTCCAGCACGTAGATGTTGCGATCGTCGCGGAAGGACCAGAAGTACTTATAGGTGCCCAGGCCGCGGAAAATGATGCGGTCGAAGCGTCCGTAGCGTTTTTCGATGCGACGGATCCTGCCCTTCAGCAGCCAGCCCAGCAGCCAGCCCACCCACAGGAAATGGGATTTGGGCAGCAGCACGCCCAGCAGCAGCCGCGACAGCAGGAACACGGGAATGCCGATCACCGACTTGAGCAGCGCCTGTAACTGGTCGAAATGATGCAGGATCACTCCCGGCTGGGCGGGCTGCAGGTCATTGGGGCGGTTGCGGCAGGCCATCAGGTGGCTTTCATGACCTTCCTCGGCAAAGGCGTCGGCCAGGTTGACGGCGACCCGTTCCATGCCGCCCATCTTCAGGCTGTGAACGATGACGAGTGTTCTCATCGGATGTCCTGTCCCTGGATCAGTTCTGCGCGGGCGCGCCGTCCTTGCGGATGCCGTTGGCGGCCCAGAAGGTGCGTTGCTCTTTCACCGCCTTGCGGATGGCCTTGTTGCGGGCCCAGATGTCCGGTTTGGAGTAACCCCGGGCGTGATCCAGGTGCAGGCATACGGTGCTGTAGCGGATCTGCTTCGACTTGTGGCCGTAGTTCCAGAGGCGCTCGCCCAGCTCCCGGTCGAGGCCGCCGTACTGCATGTCTTCGTTGAAGCCGTTGACGGCGATCAGGTCGCGGGTCCAGGTGGAGCTGTTCATGCCATTCCAGCTGGCGGCCGCCGGCGTGATGGCGTTGAGCAGGCTGCGCTTGAATTCGCTGGGGGTCAGCTTCCACAGCTTGTGGGTCCGGGGCTGGCCATGGGCGACCAGCCACTCGGGATCGAAGATGGCGCCGGAGCGGATGGCGGCCTCGTCGATGGTCTCGCTGACCGGCATGGTGAGCTTGATGTAGCCCCCGGACAGGAAATAGCCCGGCTCGGCCAGGGCCCGGTGGGTGGCGATGAAGTGCGGCTGTGGGATGCAGTCGCCGTCGGTGAAGATCAGGTAATCGCACTCGGTCTCGGCGATGGCCTTGTTGAGGATCTGGCATTTACGGAAGCCGTCGTCCTCGTGCCACACGTGGTCGATGGTCAGCCTGCCCGCAGCCTTGAACTCGTCGATCAGCGCCCGGGTGTCGTCGGTGGAGCCGTCGTCGGCAACGATAACCCGGAAATCCGGATCGGTCTGGGCCTCATAGCCAATCAGGACCTTGCGCAGCCAGACTGGGGAATTGTAGGTGGTGATAACAACGCCAATGTGTGTCGGGGACATGGAATCGACCAAATTCGTGGGTAATACGGTGGACTCCGGGACGGCCCGGAATGGGCCAGATTATACAGATTTTACGGGGAAAGGGGCGTTTGCCGAGCGTTTCAGGCAGGGTGCCGACGCCGACTGGAGCGTGCCAGACGCGCGGCGCCGGGCCGACCGGCCTGGTGCAGAGGCTGGCAGGCTTCCAGGGTGCGCTCGACGGTGCGTTCGTGGGAGAACAGACGGGCCAGTTGGCGTTGCCCTTCCAGCCCCAGGCGCCGGCGTTGGACGGAATCGCCATGCAGGGTCTGCAGGGTGCGGGCCAGGGCGTCCGGATCGGCGGGCGGGATCAAGGCGCCGCAACGTTGATCGCTGATCAGGTCGCGGTTGCCCGGGATGTCGGTGGCGATGACCGGCACCGCCACGGCCATGGCTTCCTTGATGGCCCGGGGCAGACCTTCCCGCAGCGACGGCTGGATGTAGATATCGGCCCGGTGCAGCCATTGGGCGGCTTCGTGCTGACGGCCGGCCAGGGTGATGGCGCCGGCCGCCGGGCCCTGGGCGACCCACTCTGGGGCTTGCGGGTCATGATCCCCGAGGACGACCAGGTGGGCCCCGGGCAGATTGGCGCGGTGGAAGCCTTCAATCAGCGATTGCAGCCCCTTGTAGGGGCGCCCGGCGGTGTTGCCGATGAACATGCAGACGCAGGTGTCTTCGGGCAGGTTAGCCAGGATTGGATGGCTGGGTGCGGACGCCTCGGGCAGCCAGGCCGGGTCGAAACCCTTGGGGTTGAGCACCAGTTTGCGACGCGGCACGAAGCGGCTCATGTAGTCGTAGACACTGCTGCTGACGCAGAAAATACGGGCCACCCGCGGGTTGAGAATACCCAGCCAGAAGGTGGGGTCGAGTTGGCGGATGCGCGACAGGGTGCCCCGATAGCCCACCACGTGCACGCCGCTGAACAGTGTGGCCCAGAGCGCATTGGCCAGCGACGACGAATCGATGGCGTAGATCAGGGAGATGCGGTCCTCGCGGATAACGCGGCGCATCTGGCGAATCAGGGCGGGGCGCAGTTTGCCCTTGATGGCCGCCATTTCCTCGAACAGCCCGCGGCGCTCCAGTTCCTCTCGTCCCTGAGTGGTCCGCGCCGCCAGTACCCGCACGCACAGCCCCCGGTCATGGAGACTGAGTGCCAGGGCCAGCTCGGACTGGTCCAGGTGGGGTTTGCAGATGAGAATGCGCATGCGGGCCGCTCGATCGGGGATTTGACCCGACTCTGGCCGAACCGTGTGACGCGGCGGTTAAGGTCGCATGACGATTGTTTTGCGAAGCGATCGATTGGCGGGGCGAATTACTTGCAGAGCTTGCCCGGATGGTACGGGTTCGGCAGCCCGGTGGGGCGATGGCGGAAGCGTTTGTATTCCCACTGGTACTGGTCCGGGATACGCCGTACGCAGCGTTCCACCGAGGCGTTCAGGGCGGTTGCCGCGATGACCGGGTCGTTCTCCGCCATACCCGGTTCGCATTCGCGGATCACGATCCTGTAGCCCGCCGCATCCGGCAGCCGCTCGGCGTAGGTGATCAGCACGGCGGCGCCGGATTTCTGCAGCAGCTTGGCGGCCAGGGTCATGGTGCGCACATCCATACCGAAGAAGGGCGCGTAGGCATTGCCTTTGCCGCGCGGGCTCTGGTCCGGGAGGATGCCGGCCACGCCGCCTTCGCGCAGCAGGGTGATCAGGCGCGCCAGCCCGCGGCGGTCGCCGCGTACCAGCTCCGAGCCCAGCCGGCCGCGCACGCGGATCATGTAGTCCTCGAACTCCGGCATGTGAGGCGGGCTGTACAGCGCGGCCATCTTGTAGCGCGAGGAGAAATAGAGCCCGGCCAGCTCCCAGTTGCCCAGGTGCGGCGCCAGCAGAATCAGGCCCTGGTTCGGGTCACGGCGACTGAGCAGCTCTTCGCCGTCAATCTCTTTAATCAGGTCCAGGCAGCGTTCCACCGGCCATTCCCACATCAGCGGGATTTCCATGAAGGTGCGTCCGGTCTGCTTCATGCTGGCCCGGGCCAGGTCACGGCGTTGATCTTCGGGCATGTCCGGGAAGCCAATGCCCAGGTTGATCTCCGTCACCCGCCGGGATTCGCTGCGGCACCACCAGCCCAGCAGGCCCAGGCCGGTGCCCAGAGCCTGGGCGACACGCAACGGCAGCTTGCCGGCGAGCTTGAGCAATGTGGTCAGGATCGAGATTTTCGACAGGGCCATGTGCCTTGCTTCCTGGGTGGGTACGGACAGGGCTGGAAACTACATGATCCGTGCGTTGAGTGCCAGTATCCGGCTCACGGTGAGCGGCGGATGCGCGAAGCGTCCTCCCAGGAGCCGGATCGACCGCCGGCCTCCCAGGCAATGCGCTGGTGGAAGCGGGTGATCTTGCGGTCGATGTAGCGGTCCCGGTAGGCGGGGAGTCGCGCCAGCGCGTTGGGGACCGACGGCGCGCCCAGGCCGTCCACCAGGAACAGCTCCGGCTGGTCGTCGCGGGTGACCACGACCAGGTTGTGAGGCAGCAGGTTACGGGTCAGCACGCCGGTCTCGCGCAGCCAGTCGCAGAAGCGGGCCACGGCGCCGTCGATGGCGGCGGTCTGTCCCCGCTCCTTGAGATACTGCTCCAGGGTCTGGCCGGGGCGGCCGTCTGCCTCGAGAATCAGGTCGCTGACGTTGGCCTCGCCCAGGGAGGTGACCACGCTCGGGTACAGTTTCGGCAGATGGCGCCAGGCTTCGTCTCCGGCGTGCTTCAGGGCGGGTTGCTGGTAGGCCAGCCATTCCTGTCTATTATCATTGATGCGTTGCTTGCCCAGCAGCTTCTTGTACCAGGCTTGCCGGGCGTAGCGGGCGTCGATGTTTTCCGGGCGCAAGACCTTCAGGCAGCGTCGCGGGTCGTCCGGGTGGACGTAGCAGTATCGGTTGAAGCCCGCGGCGAAAGGGGCGAGCTGGCTCAGGTCAATCATTCGGGCGCATCCAGTCAGTGTGCCGCCAATGTACCATGATGGCAGAGGCCTTCGGGCCCGGGAGTTGATCCGATGTCAGGCGCTGGCTGCGTGGCCTACGGCGACTGCAACACCGAAGGTGTCGACGGCTATGCCGGCGCGCTCTGGGCCGGGCTGGTGGCGGATGCATGGGGGCTCCGCCTGACCAACTGCGGCCACACGATGAGCACCACCCGGGAGCTGCGTCGCTACGCTGAGTTCTTTCCGCCGGCGAACTATTCGCTGGCGCTGATCCAGTACGGCCTGGTGGACGCCTGGCTGACCTTCCGCGGCGCGCCCTACGTGCTTTACTACCCGGACAACCCCTGGCGCAGGTTCCTGCGCAAATGGGTCAAGAAGATCAAGAAACGGGCTCGACGTTTCCGGTTGCACGAGCGGCTGGGATCGGTGGAGCAGGTACCCCTGCCCGAGTACCTGGCGCATATCCGTCAGGTGGTGACGTCCGCGCCAGACACCCTGTTCGTGCTTGTGGCCACGGCGCCCAATCGCGATGAGTCGCGCAATCCGCACATCCGGCGCTATAACGCGGCGCTTGAAACCCTGGCGCGGGAACTGGACAACGCCGTCTATGCCGATGCCTACGAAGCGATCTGGGCGCAGCGGGACCGGACCCTTATGGCGGACGGCACCCACCTCACCGAAGCCGGCCACCGCTTGCTGGCGGACCGGGTTATCCGCGCTCTGCGTCAGCGCCAGCAGGCGGCGTGAGGGCCTTGAGGCGTTCGTAGAAGGCCAGGGTACGCTGCACCATGCCATCCAGCGTCAACTCGCGTTCGGCCTTGGCGAAGGCTTCTTGTTGCTGGTCTCGTAGCGCGTCCGGATCGGCCAGCGCGCGGCGCAGCAGCGTGGCGAGCGCCTCGGCGTCGTGTCCCGCCGCCAGTGCCGACTCCGGCAGGAAAGCACCCACGCCGCTGACCGGCGTCGACAGCACCGGGCAGCCCTGCAGCAGCGCTTCGATCAGAATGTAGGGAAACCCCTCGCGCTCGGAGCTGATGATGCAGGCGTCGGCCCGGGCCAGCCAGGGGGCGATGTTGGCCTCGTAACCGGGCAGGGCGATGCGGGCTTGCTGGCCGGTGTCTTCAATCTGCCGGGCCAGGGCCTCGCGCTGACCGCCATCCCCGAGGATGACCAACTGGCCGGCGTCGTCCGGCAGCCGGGCCCAGGCGTCGATCAACGAGTGGAAGCCCTTCACCGGTTCCAGGCGCCCGGCGGCAACGGTCAGCGGGTGTCGTGCCGGAATCGGCCAGGTGGTGCGGGCGTCGGGGCCGGCTGGCGCTGCGCCGTTGTAGATCACGGTGGCGTTGGGATGGTCGAGGCGGGCGGCGAGCTCGTCGCTGACGGCGATGACGCCGTCCATCTTGGCGAAGGCGCGATGGGAGGATTTGGTGCCGTGCAGCGTGCCGACGTAAGTACACTGGGCCGCATCGCGACGGCGCTTGACGTTGCCCAGCAGTTGCGCGGCCTTGTTGCCCTGGGCGTGAACAATGTCCGGGCGAATGCGCCGCAGCAGGCGCCGGATACGCAGGCCCAGCCACGGGTGGCGGCGGCTGAAATGGACCGGGATCGGGTGGACGTGGGCCATCTCCTGGAAGCGTTCGGAATAGTCCGGTGCCGCCAGGATATGGATCTCGTGCCCCGCCTGGGCCAGGCCCCGCGCCAGTTCCAGGGTGTGTTTCTCCATGCCGCCCCAGGTGGTTCCGGGGGTGGCGAGTATGAGAGCGATCCGCCGCGTCGGGCCCGTCACGCGGCCGACTTCCCGTGTCTGGCCAGCAGCTGGCGATAGACCACCAGGGTCGCCTCGGTCTGGGCTTCCAGGCGGAAGCGCTCGGGGATCTGGATGGCCGGCTCCGTTTTGCCCAGCAGTGCCTGGATCTTGTGCACGAAGGCGGTGGTGTCGTCCGGCGGCACCAGGCCGTCGGGAAAACAGGCCTGCAGGGTCTCGGCGGCTCCCCCGCGCTCGTAGGCGACTACCGGCGTGCCGGAGGCCAGGGCTTCGGTCAGGGTGCGGCCGAAGGGTTCGGGCTTGGTGGACAGGTGGCACACCAGGTCGGCAAACAGGTAGAGCTCGTGCATGTCGCTGCGCTGCCCCAGGAAGGTGACGTGCTGTTCCAGCTTCAGGTCGCGCACGCGCTGTTCCAGTTCCCGCATGAAGTGCACCTTGCCGCCTTCCAGTCCGCCGGCGATAACGCCGTGGATACGGTCGTCGTCGCGCACCAGGCGGGCGACGATGTCGAGGAACGTGAGCTGGCCTTTCCAGCGGGACAGCCGACCGGGCATGAGCAGGATCCGGCGGTCATCCAGCTGTGGGTAATCCGCCAGCAACGCGCGACGCCATTCCGGGGCCAGCGGGGCCTCGCGGAAGGTCCGGGTATCCACGCCGCGTTGGATCACGGTGACGTCGTCGGGCTTGACCGGGTAGCTGTCCAGAATGTACTGGCGCACGCAGTCGGACACGGCGATCAGGTGCTCAGCCTTGCTCATGATGGCGCTGTAGCGGTTCACCGAGTACATGCCGTGGAAGGTGCTGACCAGGGCCGGACGCTGCTCCGGAGGCAGCTTTTTCCAGGCCAGGTAGACAATCCACGCCGGCAGGCGCGAGCGCACGTGAATGACGTCCGGCTGCAGTTCCCGGATCAGACGGCGCACCGGTCGCACCTGCTTCAGCGACGCCAGCGACTTGCGGTGCACCGGGCGGGTGATGTGATGCGAACCGCGCGCTTCGAGCGCCTGCACCATGGGCCCGCCGGACGACAGCACGTAGGACTCGTGGCCGCGCTTGACCAGCTCGCTGGCCAGTTCCACGGTGCCACGTTCGACGCCGCCGCTGGTCAGGGCCGGCAGAACCTGGAGGATCCTCATGTCCCGCCTCCCAGCATCATGGTCGGGCTCCGTCCGCTTGCGACAACAGCCAGCGTGCGGCGCGGTCGGCCTCCCAGAGGGGCTCAGGCTGCGCTGCGCCCTCGGTCATGATGGACGGGGCCCGCGTAAAGGGCGCAACGCGATGCTCGTCCAGTAATTGCGTCACGCCGTGCGCCACGCGACTGCTGTCGCGGGGGGGGAGGTCGAACACCCCGGTGGGAATGCCGGCCGTGAGGGATTCGTAGACCATGGACACGCTGTCCGGCGTGATCCAGCAGGCACGGCTGTCCGCCAGCGCATGGCTCAGCCACAGGCTGTGGGTGTCGCGATGATCCCTGAAGGTGAAGTGCGCTCCGGCTCGGCTCCTGAGTGCCACGATAACCTCCTCCGGTGTACGGCGGCTGGATGAGACGGTCCAGTGCCACTGAGGATAGCCTGTGCGAAGTCGGTCCACCTGGTCCAGTATCGGGTCCGCATTCCAGGCGAAATGTTTGGACGGCCCGCCGATCAGCATCAGGCCGTGACGCTTCTGCGACAGTCGTGCCATGGGCGTCATGGTGTTGAGGGCGCCGATGGTGACCAGCGTACGGTCGTCGGCCTGCGGCTCGTCGTGGGCCGGGATGATGGCGTAATCGACCCAGCGTCGCGGGAAACCCGGGCGCATCAGCACCACGGTGCGAGCCCGTCGGCGCAGGGACAGCAGCAGCCGATGGGTGCCGCTGCCGGCGGCAACGATCCAGTCGGGACTTTCCAGCTCCGGATCCGGCATGATCGGCGCCCGCCCCAGCCAGGCCCGCCAGCGGCTGACTCTTATGGCGCTGGCGTCGATCCAGTAAACGCGCGCGCCGGCCAGGGCCTGCAACCGATTGGCCAGACCCCGCAGCTGGTTCTGGTGACCGGGGCGGTCGTCGTGCAGGCACCAGACGATCGGCGGCGCGCGTTCACTCATGATCGCTTCTTGCGCTTTTTGCGTTTGCGGTAGAACCCCGGATCGTCCCGCGATGGCCGCGTCTTGAAGCGGCGGTGCATCCACAGGTACTGGTCCGGGTGCCTGCGGATCTCACGCTCGATGGTCTGGTTGATGCGTGTGGCATCGGCCAGGTCATCCCCGGAGGGAAATTCCTCGAACGGAGCGTGGAAATAGATGTCGTAACCGATGCCATCCTCGCTCCGGAAGTGGCTGAACGGGATCACGGCGCAGTCGCTGCGTTCGACGATGCGGGCGGTGGCGGTGATGCTGGCGGCCGGCACATTGAAAAAGGGCGCGAAGACGATGCCCTTGCGGCCGTAGTCCTGGTCGGTGGCGTACCAGACGATGCGGTTGGCCTTCAGGCGCCGGAACAGGCCGCGCAGGTCCTTGCTGTCCAGGGCCACGCCGTAGCGCCGTTCCCGGGCCCGGGTCATGATGGCGTTCATCAGCGGGTTGTTGTGATCGCGCTGCATCACGTCCGCCTCGATGAACATGCACACCAGGCTGCCACCCAGGTCCAGCGTGCTGTAATGTCCGCCCAGCAGCAGGATGCCCTTGCCCCGGGCGAGGGCGGCATCGACGTGTTCCAGGCCATGCACGCGGGTGATGGGGCGCAGGTCTTCCGGGTTGCGGAACCAGGCCAGGCCGATTTCCATGACACCAATGCCGTTGGAGTGGAACGACTTGCGGACCAGGGCCTCGCGCTCGGCGGCGCCCAGCTCGGGGAAGCACAGGTCGATGTTGGTGCGGGTGATGTGGCGGCGGCTGGACAGGGTGCGGTAGGCCAGCTCGCCGATCAGTTTGCCGATCGCCCACTGCAGGCGCATGGGCAGGCGCGACAGCAGCCAGATCAGCCCAATGGACAGCCAGGTGGGCCACCAGCGTGGATGCCGGTAATGGGACAGGTCCGTGTCACGGACGCGTTTGCGTTTCCTGGTTTTCGTCGAACTCACATCGGCTCCGGTCGATTCAGTCATCGGCGAAAGTTTATCAGCAAATCCGGCATTTAGCCGGGTAACGTCTTGATAACGGCGGCGCACGGGTGGTCTATGCTGTTGCTGTCACTCCGGAGACGGGGTGTGGAGGGGCGTAATGTGCGGCACGATTCGTTAGAATCGCCGCCAATCCTGATTCCGGCCTGGAGTTCCGATGCTTCGTTTTGTCTATTCCGTGACCTTTCGCCTGATCCTGCCGTTTGTGCTGATACGCCTGTGGTGGTTTGGCAGACGGTCCCCGGACGCACTGAAGCACTGGCAGGACCGGATCGGCCTGATTCCGTCGGTCGAGGGTCCGGTCATCTGGGTGCACGCGGTCTCCGTGGGGGAAACCATCGCCGCGGCGCCGCTGATCAAAACCCTGCTGGCGCGCCGCCCGGATGTCACCGTGCTGATGAGCGCGATGACGGCCACCGGTCGGGCGCGGGCGCAGGCACTGTTCGGGGACAAGGTGCGTTACGCCTACTCCCCCTACGATACGCCCGGTTCGGTGCGCCGCTTCCTGAGGCGTGCCCGGCCCGAGGCACTGGTGATCATGGAAACCGAGCTGTGGCCCAACATGATCTATGAAACCGCCACGGCGCAGACGCCGATCTTTCTCGTCAACGCGCGCATGTCTGAACGCTCCGCCCGGGGCTACAAGCGCTTTGGCCATGCCAGCCGCCGCCTGTTGCAGCAGATTAACTGGATCGCCGCCCAGGCCAGCAGTGATGCCCGCCGTTTTGTGGATATCGGTGCCGAAGAGGATGGCGTATCGGTGACCGGCAGCATCAAGTTCGACGTGCGCGTTACCGAGGCCCTGCGCGAGCAGGCGGCGGCCCTGCGCGAAGCCCTGGGGCGGGAGCGGCCGGTCTGGATCGCGGCCAGTACCCACGACGGCGAGGATCGTCAGATTCTCGAGGCCCATGCCCGCCTTCGCGAGCGGATGGACGATGCCTTGCTGATCCTGGTGCCGCGCCATCCGGAGCGGTTCGACGATGTGGCGGATCTGGTCGGGCAGCAGGGATTCAATCTCCTGCGCCGTTCATCCGGTACCGTAAACCACGATTGCCAGGTGTACCTGGGCGATTCCATGGGAGAGTTGATGCTGCTCTACGGCGTTGCGGATGTGGCCTTTGTGGGCGGGTCGCTGATCGAGCGGGGCGGGCACAATCCGCTGGAGCCGGCGGCCTGGGGCATGCCAGTGATGACCGGACCGCATGTGTTCAACTTCGACGACATCTACGACCGCCTGGAGCGCGGCGAGGCGCTGGTCCGGGTTGGCGACAGTGGGGAGCTGGCCACGGCGGTGGCCGACTGTTTGCAAGACGAGGCCCGGCGCGAGGCGCTGGGACGCCATGCACTGGCGGTGGTGGACGCCAATCGGGGAGCTCTGGAGAAGGTGGTCAACGGCATCCTCGCCAAGCTCGACTGAACCTGGGGATGCCGTTGGGTGCGCCTACTGACTACTGACCCTGCATAGGATCGACGGTCTTGCTCTCGTCGGCAATCGCTTCGATGCCGGGTGCGGAGGCGCTGAGCCAGCGGTTAAGGTCCACCAGGTCCTGCGGGCTCAGGGTGCCGGCGGTCAGCTTCAGGTTCAGGGTGTTCACCACATAGTCGTAACGGGCGTTGGCGTAGTCCCGCAGGGCTTCGTAGTAGTTCCGCTCGGCATCGAGCACTTCCACGATGTTGCGGGTGCCCACCTCGTAGCCGGCCCGGGTCGCATCCAGGGCACTGCGCCGGGACACGATCGTCTGCGCCTGGGAGTTCACCGACTCGATGTTGGTGTTGACCGTGCGGTAGAAGCTGCGAGTGTTGACGCTGACGTCGCGCCGCACGGTGTTCAGGCTCTCCTGGGCGGCCACCACCTGCGCCCGCTGCTGGCGGATGCTGGCTTCGGTGCCGCTACCCTCGTACAGGGGCACATTCAGGTTCAGCGCAATCACGCCCTCGGTGTAGGTCCCGTCCTGGGTACCCTGAGTCGGCGACTGCTGGTTGATGCCGTCGTATTCCGTGTTGCCGTAACTGGCACTCAGGTCCAGGGTCGGGTAGTGGCCCGCTTTGGCCACATCCAGCAGCGAGCGGTTGGACTGCAGCTGGTAGGCGGCGGACTGGATGCGCCAGTTCTGTTGCAGGGCGATGTTTTCCCAGGCGGCCGGGTCCATGGGCTGTGGCCGCGACAGAGGGAAGTCCTGTTCCAGGTTCTGCAGGTCTTCGGCGTTCTCGCCGATCAGGCGGCTGAGCTGTTCCCGCGCCACGTCCAGGTCGCCTTCGGCGGCGATGCGCTCGCTCTTGCTGGCGTCGTAGGAGGCGCGTGATTCGTACACCTCGGTGATGGCGATCAGGCCCACCTCGAAACGTTCCTGGGCCTGGTCGTACTGGCGTTCGAAGGCGGCTTCGGCGGCCTTGACCGTGGTCAGGTTGTCTTCCGCCCGCAGCACGTCGAAGTAGGCGGTGGCGACATCCAGGATCAGCTGTTGCTGGGCCAGGCTATAGTCGGCCCGGGCGCTTTCGCTCTGGAACTCGCTGGCGTCCAGGTTGAACCAGGCGTCCAGGCGGAACACCGGCTGGGTCAGCTCCAGGCCGTAGGTGTAGCTCTTGTACGACTCGTCCGTGGCCGGCCCGTCGGTGTCCGTGTGGCTGGCGGTGCCGACTGCGTCCAGTTGGGGCAGGAGGTTACTGCGGGTGACGTCAACGTTGGCCTGCTGGGCCTCGTAGGTGGCTCGGGCCGAGGCGATGCCGGAATCGTAGGCCAGTGCTTTCTCGTAGGCGTCGATCAGGTCGAGGGCCATCGACGGCTGGGCGACGAACAAGCCTACCAGGCCGGTGAGCAAGGGTTTCTTCATGAATTCTCCTGCCTGCACATTTTTTTGGTGAGCGTCCTGTCTGCCGACCCGGGCGTCGGCCAGATGGGGGAAGAGCCCCGGCGCTGGACATTATGGACAATAATACAGCGTATCTCTACACTCCGGATGACCACCGGAGACATATGGGGCGCTCGGCTTGGTTCCGCGTCCCGATCGAATGCCTCCGATGATCCAGTTTGCGTCTTGACGGGGTGCCGGCGTGCCGGCTGAGATTGCCTCAGGCAAAACCCGAGAACCTGATCCGGTTAGTACCGGCGTAGGAATCACAGACACGCTTCTCTATGTAGCGGCTCAGTTGTGGCAGTTGTTCAACGGTCCTGCCCGTTTCGGGCGCCGGGATCGGCCAGACCGCCACCTCGTCATACGCGCTCCGTCCAGAAGGGCATTCCGCCTCGATGGATTTCAGTTCGCCGCCGGCTTCTCCGGCGGGCAACGAAAGAGGACGCTACCATGACGAGTACCAAGCCCACGTTCCTGAGCGAAGCCGCCCGGGTCGACCAGGCCGCGGTGGACCCGCTGCCCAGTTCCCGCAAGATCTATGTCACCGGCAGCCGGCCGGACCTGCGCGTGCCCATGCGCGAGATTCGCCTGAGCGATACCACCACATCGGACGGGCCGCAGCCCAATGCCCCGCTGGTGGTTTATGACACCTCCGGCCCTTACACCGACCCGGCCGCCGACATCGACCTGCGCCGGGGCCTGACGCCGGTGCGTTCGGCCTGGATCGCCGAGCGTGACGACACCGAAGAGCTGCCCGGTTACAGCTCCGACTACACCCGCCGCCGCCTGCGCGATCCGGCGCTGGACACCCTGCGGTTCGACGATCATCGCAAGCCGCGCCGGGCCCGTGCGGGTCGCAACGTCAGCCAGATCCACTACGCGCGCCAGGGCATCGTTACGCCGGAAATGGAGTATGTGGCCATCCGCGAGAACCTGAAGTTGCAGGAGGCGCGGGAGCAGGGTTGGCTGGACGACCAGCACCCCGGCCAGTCTCACGGTGCGGCGATCCCCAGTGAGATCACGCCGGAGTTCGTGCGCGAGGAAATCGCCCGGGGCCGGGCCATCCTGCCGGCCAACATCAACCATCCGGAAGTTGAGCCGATGATCATCGGCCGTAACTTCCTGGTGAAGATCAACGGCAATATCGGCAACTCGGCGGTCAGCTCGTCCATCGAGGAAGAGGTGGAGAAGCTGACCTGGGGCATTCGCTGGGGCTCGGACACGGTGATGGATCTGTCCACCGGCAAGAACATCCATGAGACCCGCGAGTGGATCATCCGCAACTCGCCGGTACCGATTGGCACGGTGCCCATCTATCAGGCCCTGGAAAAGGTCAACGGTGTGGCCGAGGACCTGACCTGGGAGATCTTCCGCGACACCCTGATCGAACAGGCCGAGCAAGGCGTGGATTACTTCACCATCCATGCCGGCGTGCGTTTGCACCACGTGCCGCTGACCGCCAAACGCGTCACCGGCATCGTCTCCCGCGGTGGCTCGATCATGGCCAAGTGGTGTCTGGCCCATCACCGCGAAAGCTTCCTCTACGAGCACTTCGAGGACATCTGCGAGATCATGAAGGCGTACGATGTGTCGTTCAGCCTCGGCGACGGCCTGCGCCCGGGCAGCATCGCCGACGCCAACGACGCCGCCCAGTTCGGCGAGCTGGAAACCCTGGGTGAGCTGACCAAGATCGCCTGGAAGCATGATGTCCAGTGCATGATTGAGGGGCCGGGCCACGTGCCCATGCACCTGGTCAAGGAAAACATGGACAAGCAGCTGGACTGCTGCGACGAGGCGCCGTTCTACACCCTCGGGCCGCTGGTCACCGACATTGCGCCGGGCTACGACCACATCACTTCAGGCATCGGCGCGGCGATGATCGGCTGGTACGGCTGCGCGATGCTCTGTTACGTCACGCCCAAGGAGCACCTGGGACTGCCCAACAAGGACGACGTCAAGACCGGGATCATCACCTACAAGATCGCGGCCCATGCCGCCGATCTGGCGAAGGGGCATCCCGGCGCCCAGCTGCGGGACGACGCTTTGTCGCGGGCGCGCTTCGAGTTCCGTTGGGAAGACCAGTTCAACCTGGGCCTGGACCCGGACACCGCGCGCGCCTACCACGACGAGACCCTGCCCAAGGATTCGGCCAAGGTGGCGCATTTCTGTTCCATGTGCGGGCCCAAGTTCTGCTCCATGAAAATTACCCAGGAAGTTCGGGATTACGCCAGTGAGCAGGGGCTGGAAACCCGTGACGCGATCGATCGCGGCCTGCGCGAGAAGTCCTCCGAGTTCAAGGACGGCGGCGCCCGGCTTTACGATCGGGTCTAGCCCCGGGCGACATCGCTGACCTGACCTGTCGACAGGGGCGGGGCTTGAAATATCGGCCTCGCGCCCTCTATTGTTCTGCTTCACTCCCGCAAACAGGCAGGCTCATGTCCGAGACGACCCGCAAACCCTTCCAGTTCTCCCAGGATGACGTTCGCATCGACAAGCGCGAGACCGTCTTCCAGGGCTTTTTCCGCATGGAGCGGCTGCACCTGAGCCACGCCCTGTTCGCCGGCGGTGAGACCGGGGCGTTCGAGCGTGAGCTGTTTCTGCGCGGCGATGCCACCTGCGTGCTGCCGTATGACCCGGTGCGCGACGAGGTCGTGCTGCTGGAGCAGTTCCGGCCCGGGGCTCTGTGGCGCGATCAGTCGCCGTGGCTGCTGGAACTGGTGGCTGGTATGAACGAGCCGGGGGAAACGCCGGAGGATGTGGCCCACCGCGAGGCCGATGAGGAAGCCGGTCTGACCTTCCGGCGTCTGGAGAAAATCTGCCAGTATCTGGTGTCACCGGGTGGGACGACCGAGATGGTGTCACTGTACTGCGGACACGTCAGTACCGAGGGCGCCGGCGGCCTGTACGGGCTCGCCGAAGAGAACGAAGATATTCGCGCACATGTAATGGCGGCGGAGGATGCTTTGCGTATGATAGCGGATGGACGGATCAATAACGCCGCCGCGATCATCGCGCTGCAATGGCTGGCCATGCAGCGCAACCGACTGAAGGAAGAGTGGAGCTGATGGCTCAGGACACCGGCACGACATTACAGCGCAAGAAGGCCTATGTGCCGGACCTCCGGCGTTTCGGGGCGCTTTGCGAGGCCAACTACGGCCGCATCCGGCGCCTGCGCCTGTTGGCGGAGGAACATCCGGACGTGGCGGAGTTCGAGTTGCGTGACGGCGATGCCTATTTCGGACGTGTGCGTATCGAGCAGCTGCAGCAGTCGCGCTTTACCGAGACCCTGCTGCTGGAGCAAATCCACAACGCCGGCCGCTGGCTCAACAACCCGCACCTGACGGTCCGGGTCTACCACGACGCCGGACTGGCGGAAGTCATCAGCTGCTACCGCTACAACCGGATCGAGGCGATCAACGACTACCCCAACCGGTTCATGCATCACCCGGACGAGAAAACCCAGGTCAACGCCTTCCTGGCGGACTGGCTGGCGTTCTGCCTGCGTTTCGGGCACGTCCCCGCCGGGCGCATTGCCTGGCCGGTCGCCGACTGACAGCGCCATTCACGTCAGGGCGTTGATCTCCCGTCGAATGTGACAGGTTTTCAGGAAAATCCGCGGTGGATCGGTTACTGTATACACAATCGAAATTGTGTACCGTTATGGATCAGATCCGTCCTGGAGTTGCGGCCCTGTCATGCACACCCCATTCACGCCTTCGTTAACAGAACGTCCTGCCGGCGCGCCGCTGCGTGTCCTGCAGGTGACGGATCCGCACCTGATGGACGACCCCGATGGCGTCCTGCTGGGCATGAAGACCAGCGAAAGCCTGCAGGCGGTACTGGACCTGATCGACCGTGCAGAGGACGCGCCTGACCTGGTGCTGGCCAGCGGCGATATCTCGCAGGACGGCAGTGAGGGATCGTATCGCCAGTTCCAGGCGATCATGGCGCGGTTTGCCTGCCCGGTCATCTGGATGGCCGGCAACCACGACGATGCCGCGGTGATGGCAAAGGTGATCGCCGGCACGGACGCCGCCCAGCGCCGGATCATGGCGGGCGGCTGGCAGATCGTGTGTCTCGACTCGTCGGTGCCCGGCCAAGTGCATGGCGAGATCGCACCGCAGGAGCTGGCTTTTCTGCGCGACTGCCTGGACGACGCTCCCGACACCCCGACGTTGGTGGTTTTCCATCATCACCCGGTAGACATCGGTTGCCCCTGGATGGAGCGGATTGGTCTGGTCAACCGCGCCGAGCTGCGGGTCGCCATTGCCGGCCATGCCCAGGTGCGCGGGTTGCTGTGGGGGCATGTCCACCAGGAGTGGGACGACCGGCGTGACGGTATGCGCCTGATGGCCACGCCGTCCACCTGCATCCAGTTCGAGCCCGGATCCACCGACTTCTCCCTGGACGACAGGGCGCCCGGTTATCGCTGGCTCGAACTCTATCCCGACGGCGGGCTGGTCTCCCATGTGCGCCGTACGACCGACTACCAATACAACATCGAGCGTGATAGCCACGGTTACTGATGTCCCGCTAACCGGCGTCGCTGAGCGTCGTTACGATTGAGAGCCTTATGTCCCAACAGCCCCGTCTGATCTACCTGCACGGTTTCCGGAGTTCGCCGCAGTCCCAGAAAGTCACCGAGCTGCGCGAGTGGCTGGCGGCGCGTGACGTGCCGGTGGAGCTGGTGACGCCCGAACTCGGTTTTGCCCCCGACGAGGCGGTCGCCCGGGTGACGTCGCTGGTGGATGAGGCCGGTGATCGCCCGGTGGGGCTGATGGGCAGCTCGCTGGGTGGCTATTACGCGACCGTGGTGGCCGCGCGCAGCGGTCTCCCCGCGGTCCTGGTCAATCCGGCCGTGGCGCCTTACCGGCTGCTGCGGGGCTACCTCGGCGTGCAGGAGAATCTGTACACCGGTGAACGCTTCGAAGTCACCGAGACGCACATGCACCAGCTCAGTGACATGGATCCGGGTCCACTGGCGCACCCGGAGCGGTTCCTGGTGTTGCTGCAAACCGGCGACGAGACCCTCGAGTTCCGGGAGGCGGTGACCCGCTATACCGGCGCCAGCCAGTGGATCCAGCCTGGCGGTGACCATCGCTTCCAGGATTTCCCCCGGGTATTGCCCGCGGCCCTCGCTTTTTTGGGCATGGGAAGCTTCTGAAGCCCGATGTGCGGTTCTTTGAGCCGTATGGATTGAGGTAAACTGGCACAAAATTCCCTCAAAGGACATGCAACCATGAGTCAGATCCCTGCGGACCTGAAGTACATCGAAACGCACCAGTGGGTCCGCGTGGCGGCCGACGGCACGGCGACGGTGGGCATCACCGACTTCGCCCAGGACCAGCTGGGTGACGTGGTTTTCGTGGAACTGCCGGAAGTGGGCGCCCAGGTCAACGGCGGCGAAGAGGCCGGCGTGGCGGAATCGGTGAAATCCGCGTCCGACGTGTTCAGCCCGGTCAGCGGCGAGGTGATCGGAATCAACGAGTCCCTGGAAGAAGCGCCGGAGCTGCTCAACGAAGATCCCTATGGTGAAGGCTGGCTGTTCCGGGTGCGCCTGAAGGACGAAGGCGAGCTCGATGGCCTGATGGAGGCCGACGCCTACGGTGAGCTGATCGCCGACACCGAGTAACCGATTCGGCGGGGTCGGCCAGATCGTCTGGTGACGGCCCGCCTGCTTTCCTGTCCCTGGCCGGGCCCCGTATAATTCCCGCCTTTCCCCTCTCTTAAATGGTCTGTTTATGTTTCCCCAGCTTTATCTTCGCAAGGGGGCCGAGCGCCGTGTTCGCGCCGGTCATCTCTGGATCTACAGTAATGAAGTCGATACCCGGCGCACGCCGCTGACCGGCTTCGAGGCGGGGACGCAGGCCTGTCTGATGGCGGCCAACGGTAAGCCGTTGGGCACGATTTTCGTCAATCCCCACGCACTGATCTGTGGTCGCCTGATCAGTCGCAACCCGGATCAGGGCATGACGCCACAGCGGCTGACGGAGCGGCTGGAGACCGCGCTGTCGATCCGCGAGCGGCTGTTTGAACGTCCGTTCTACCGCTGGGTGTTCGGCGACGGGGACGGCCTGTCCGGTCTGGTGATCGACCGGTTCGGCGACGTGGTGGTGGTGCAGGTCTCCACCGCCGGCATGGAAACCCTGCGCGACTCGCTGGTGCGCGCCATACAGAAGCTGGTGCACCCGCGCTGCATCGTGTTCAAGAACGACGGCAAGATGCGCCAGGTGGAAGGGCTCGACAGCTACGTCACGGCTGCCCTGGGCGAGTTGCCCGAACAGCTCGAGGTGGAGGAGAACGGGGTCAAGTTCCTGGCGCCGCTGGCCGGCGGGCAGAAGACCGGCTGGTTCTACGACCACCGCATGAACCGCCAGCGTTTGCAGGCTTACGCGCCGGGCAAGCGGGTGCTGGACGTGTTCAGCTATGTCGGCGGTTGGGGCGTGCAGGCGGCCGCGGCCGGGGCCAGCTCGGTGACCTGCGTGGACAGCTCCGCGCAGGCGTTGTCCGCCGTGCGTGAAAACGCCGGACTCAACGGCTTGCAGAACGTGGACACGCTGGAAGGGGACGCCTTCGCAGTGCTCAAGGAGCTGTGCGACCAGAAGGAAAAATACGATGTGGTGGTGCTGGACCCGCCAGCGCTGATCCCGCGGCGTCGTGACCAGAAAGCCGGTGAGCAGGCCTACGCCCGGCTCAACCAGCTGGGCCTGCGGTTGTTGTCCCGGGACGGGCTGCTGGTGTCCGCATCCTGTTCCATGCACCTGTCGGGCGAACGGCTGGTGGACATCATTCGCGGCAGCGGCCGGCGCATCGACCGGTTCGTGCAATTGCTCGAGCAGGGCCATCAGGCGCCGGATCATCCGGTCATCCCGGGCATTCCGGAAACCGACTACATCAAGAGCTGCTTTGTGCGGTCGCTGACCGGGTTTCTTTGATCCGGCGAGCCAGCGGGCGGGACACTAGCCAGCGTCTCCGCCCGCGCTCAGGCGCTGGCTGACTCTGTCGAGTTGTTGCCGGGCGGCCGTCAGCGCCTCGGTATCCAGGGGGCGCTGCATCGGATCGATGGCTTCCAGCCGCGTCGCCAGCTCGTCCAACGCCTGGTCGATGGGCGCGCGGACCTCGCTGTTGGGCAGGCCCATCGGCAGCCACTGCTGGCGGATGTCGGCGATCAGGCGACGATACTCCGTGATATCCGTCCCGGCCTGGGGGCTGTGCAAAAGCGGCATGCCGTTGCGGTCTTCGGCGTCGGGGTTTGAGATCAGTGCGTCCAGCGCAGTCCCCAGGGTGGCACCCAGCGCTTCGTCAAGCGACGCCATAAACCGGCGTGGATCTTCCAGTAGCGGCGCCAGGCCTGTCACCAGATAGGCTTCATTGCCGGTGCTGCATAGCGCGCTGGCATCCCGCTTGAGTTCCCCCGCGATGACGCGCAGCAAGGCCTGGCGCCGGGCCGGCGCATCGACCACCTCATCGCTTTCCGGTGCCGTGCTGCCGGTAAATCGTTCCACCGTTGCCTGGGGATCGCTCTCCCCCGCGGGCCAGAGCAGGGCTTCCAGCGGGTGGAATCCCAGCGTCAGGTAATAGAAGTCAATGGACTGGTGTTCCTTGCGCAGGTGGGCCGGTGTCAGCGGCACTTCGGAGTAGGCAAGGCCGCTGTGGGGGTAGCCGGGGACCTGGTCAAGGTAGCCGGGCAACTGCGGGTGGGCATCGATGGGGTCCCGGTCATTCTTTTCCTGCGGCATGGCCAGGCCCGCCAGGCGATAGCCGAACGCCAGCGATTGATAGCGGGCGTGCGCCGTTTGCCAGTGCTGCCGTGCTGTTTCCAGCTTGGCGACGTCCGGTGCATCGACGAAAGCCTGGCTGGCGCCGGTCAGCGCGGCGGTGGTGTCACAGGTCTGCCGGGCGAGCAGCCGGACCTGTTTCCGGAGTCCGTCGGGGACGCGGGTCGCGTGCTCCATCGGTGCCGACGCTTCCCGCTCGCCAGCCGGCTCCTGCTTGGAGCAGCCGGCGGCCAACAGCAGCGCGCCGAGCAGGCAGGGCAGGGCGCTTTTACCCATCCTTGGCATCATGGATCAGTCCCGCAGCGTGATGATCGGCCAGTCGCGGTCTTTGGCCAGGGCGCCGAGCTTGGGATCGGGGTCCACCGCGACCGGGTGGGCGACCTGCTCCAGCAGTGGCACATCGTTATGGGAGTCACTGTAGAACCAGGCGTCGCCGGCACTGCGGCCCTGAGCGTCGAGCCACTCCGCCAGCCGCGTGACCTTGCCGTCCTGGAAGCTGGGGACGCCGGCCACACCGCCGGTGTAGACGCCGTTGACCATTTCCGGTTCGGTGGCGATCAGGTCGTCCACGCCCAGCAGGTCGGCGATGGGCTGGGTGACGAAGCGGTTGGTGGCGGTGATGATCAGCAGGAAGTGCCCCTGGCGCCGGTGCTTTTCCAGCAGGTCGAAGGCGGCGTTCAGCAGCATCGGCCGCACCCGCGTCTCGACAAACCGCTGACGCAGGGTGTCGAGCGTGTCCAGATCGTGCCGGGTCAGCGGCTCGAGAGAGAACTCCAGGTAGCGCCGGATGTCCAGGTCGCCGTTGAGGTAGTCCTGGTAGAACTGGTCATTGGCCTTTTCGTAGACCGTCGCGTCGACGACGCCCTCATTGACGAGGAAGTCGCCCCAGGCGTGGTCGCTGTCGCCCCGGATCAGGGTGTTGTCGAGATCGAAGATTGCCAGGGTCACTGTTCGCTGTCCTTTCCGAAAACTGAGGCATTCGGGACCCGTCGATGGCGAGTCCGGGAGGCGGATTCTAGCATGGCCGGCGGCATAGGGTCTGGTTTGCCCGCCGGTACGCTTTCTGCAAGAATGAAGGCAACTTAGGCAAATTGCGGTTTCTCGTTGTCCGTCCGGGCAGGCGCCGTGAGCGGGCAATACAGGGCGCCGCGAGAGGACGAACGAGCCGCTGCTGACAACATTACAGGACAATAAAGTGATCGACTCCGACGGCTTCAGACCCAACGTCGGAATCATTCTGGCCAATGATCGGGGTGAAGTGCTCTGGGCAAGACGGATCGGGCAGGACGCATGGCAGTTTCCCCAGGGCGGGATCAACAGCAACGAAACGCCAGAGGAAGCGCTGTATCGTGAGCTGGGCGAAGAAGTCGGACTGGTGCAGCAGGATGTGGAAATCATCAGCTGCACACGAGGCTGGCTGAGATACCGTCTACCCCGGCGAATGGTTCGCCATCATTCGCACCCGGTCTGTATCGGGCAAAAACAGAAATGGTTCCTGCTGCGGTTAGTGTCACCCGACGCCCACGTCTGCGTCGACCGGACAGACTCGCCGGAATTCGACGGCTGGGAGTGGGTGAGTTACTGGTACCCGCTCGGTCAGGTCGTTTCCTTCAAGCGGGAGGTTTATCGGCGGGCCCTGCGGGAGCTGGCCCCTCGATTATTCCACAATATGGAGCGCTGGCAGGGAAGGTCGGCGTTCACGGACAGGACGGATTAACTGCGTATGTTGAGCACGCTGCGAACGATCGTTCAGGAAGTCAATGGTGCCCGGGATCTTCAGGAAGCCCTGGATATCATCGTCTCCCGCGTGCAGCGTGCCATGAACACGGAAGTCTGCTCGGTGTACCTGCTGGATCCGGATTCCAACCGGTATATCCTGATGGCCACCGAGGGCCTCTACAAGAAGGCAGTGGGGCACGTCAGCCTGGCGCATTCCGAGGGGCTGATCGGCCTGGTGGGCTCCCGGGAGGAGCCCATC
Organism: Marinobacter sp. JSM 1782161; assembly: GCF_011421605.1. NCBI lineage: Bacteria > Pseudomonadati > Pseudomonadota > Gammaproteobacteria > Pseudomonadales > Marinobacteraceae > Marinobacter > Marinobacter sp. JSM 1782161. The sequence continues at coordinate 82,972 of NZ_WSSA01000006.1, read as the reverse complement.
AACCTGGAAGACGCCACCGCCCACCCGCGCTACCGCTATTTCCCCGAAACCGGTGAAGAACGTTTCCGCTCTTTCCTCGGTGTGCCCATTATCCACCACCGCCGTGTGCTCGGCGTGCTGGTCGTGCAGCAGCGCGAGAGCTCGCGCTGTTTCGACGAGGGCGAGGAAGCCTTCCTGGTCACCATTTCCGCCCAGTTGGCCGGCGTCATCGCTCACAGTGAGGCCACCGGCGCCATCAGCGGGCTGTCGCTGACCGGTCAGGAAGCCCAGGACGTCAGCTTTAAAGGGGTGGCCGGGGCGCCTGGCGTGGCGATCGGCAAGGGCGTGGTGGTCTATCCCCCGGCCGACCTGGACGCGGTGCCGGACAAGACCGTCGAAGACGTCGCCGCCGAGGAGGAGCTGTTCCGCCATGCCGTCAGCGCGGTGCGCGAGGATATCCAGTTGGTGGCGGAGCGCCTGGCGCCGCAGTTGCGACCGGAGGAGCAGGCCCTGTTCGAGGTCTACCTGCGGATGCTGGACGACAACGCGCTGCCCGGAGAGGTCATGCACCGCATTGCGGAAGGCCACTGGGCCCAGGGCGCCCTCAAGCAGGTGGTGCAGCAGTACGTGCGCCACTTCGAGATGATGGGGGATCTCTACCTGCGTGAGCGCGCCGTGGATATCCGCGACCTGGGCCGGCGCCTGCTGTCGCATCTGCAGGAAGGTGGCCCGCAGGATGTGGCCTACCCCGAGCAAACCGTGCTGGTCTCCGACGAGCTGACTCCGGCGATGCTGGGTGAGGTGCCCCGCGGGCAGCTCGTGGGGTTGGTGTCGGTGCGTGGCTCCAGCAACTCCCACGTGGCCATCCTGGCGCGGGCCATGGGGGTGCCCACGGTGATGGGCATGATCGACATGCCGGTCAACCAACTGGACGGGCGCGACCTGATCGTCGACGGCTTCGAGGGGCAGATCTACGCCTCGCCCTCCGCCGACCTGCGCTCCTTCTACCAGGAGATCTGCGACGAGGAAGCGGCCCTGTTCCGTGGCCTCGAGGAGCTGCGTGACAAACCCTGTGTCACCACCGACGGCGTACGGGTGTCGCTGCTGGTGAACACCGGCCTGATGACCGACGTGGTGCGCTCGCTCAGCCACGGTGCCGAAGGCATTGGCCTGTACCGGACCGAAGTGCCGTTCATGATCAACGAGCGCTTCCCGTCGGAGCAGGAGCAGCGGGAATACTATCGCGAGCAGCTTGAGGCCTTCGCGCCCAATGAAGTCACCATGCGCACACTGGATATCGGCGGTGACAAGGCGCTGACCTATTTCCCCATCAGCGAAGAGAACCCGTTCCTGGGCTGGCGCGGGATCCGGGTGACCCTGGATCACCCGGAAATCTTCCTGGTGCAGGTGCGCGCGATGCTCAAGGCCAGCGAAGGACTCAATAACCTGCGCATCATGCTGCCCATGATCAGCAATATTTCCGAGGTGGAGGAGTCCCTGCACCTGATCTATCGCGTCTACCACGAGGTGCGCGAAGAGGGCTACGACATCCAGATGCCCAAGGTAGGGGTGATGATCGAGGTGCCGGCGGCGGTGTACCAGATCCGTGAGCTGTCCAACCGGGTCGATTTCCTGTCCGTGGGCTCCAACGACCTGACCCAGTACCTGTTGGCGGTGGATCGCAACAACCCTCGGGTGGCCTCGCTCTACCATTCGTTCCACCCGGCGGTGCTGCAGGCGCTGTTGCGGATCGTTGACGATGCCCATGCGGTCGGCACGCCGGTGAGTATCTGCGGCGAATTGGCGGGAGACCCCGGCGGTGCCGCACTGTGCATGGCCATGGGCTATGACGCCCTGTCGATGAACGCCGCCAGCCTGCCCAAGGTGAAATCCGTGATCCGCAGCATCGATTCAGCCTGGGCCCGTCAGTTGCTGGAAGACGTGCTGGAGCTGGACTCCCCCCATGTCATCAAGAGCTGCGTTGACCTGGCGCTGCGCAATGCCGGTTTTGGCCGCTACCTTCGGCCCGGGCGGGCGTTGCCCGAGGCGGCGGCACCCAGTCAGGTGCGGCAGTCGCGAGGGGCCTGATTGGCTGCCCGACTAGGGTGTTTACTCTAGGCGAGACTGTTAGCTTGGACGCATCCTGATCCAACAGGCGGCGGCACGGTTCCTGTCGCCCAGCAACGCGCGGAGTTCTATGGCGGCCACTCAGACAGACATCAAACAGAAACCTCGCATCGGCCTGGCGCTTGGCGGCGGCGGTCCGCTGGGGGGCATTTATGAGATTGGTGCATTGCGGGCGCTGGATGAAGCCCTCGACGGCATCAACTTCAACGATCTGGATGTCTACGTCGGGGTGAATGCCGGCTCGTTCGTGTCCGCCAATCTCGCCAACCAGATGACCACCGCCCAGCTGTGCCGGATTTTCGTGAAGAACGAGTCGGAGGTGCACCCCTTCCATCCGGAGGTTTTCTATCGGCCGGCGTTCCGGGAAATCGGCAACCGCCTGCTGGCGGTGCCCGGGCTGGTGGCCAGCGCCCTGGGCCGTTTCGTGCGTAACCCCTACGACCAGAGTTTCCTGGAGGCCATGACCATCCTGGCTCAGGCGGCACCGGCCGGGCTGTTCGACAACGAAGGGCTGCACGATTACCTGGCCCGCGCCTTCAGCATGCTCGGGCGGACCAATGATTTCCGCCAGCTGCGGCGCAGTCTCTATATTGTCGCGGCGGATGTGGAAAGTACCGAAGCGGTGTGTTTCGGCGCGCCGGGCTTCGACCACGTGCCGATTTCCCGGGCCATCCAGGCCAGCACCGCGTCGCCGGGTCTCTACGTGCCGGTTCAGATCGACGGCCGCTATTACGTGGATGGCACGCTGCGCAAGGGGCTGCACGCCTCGGTGGCGTTCGAGGACGGTGCGGATCTGGTGCTGGCGATCAATCCCCAGGTGCCCATCGACGCCAGCGCGGCGGTGCGGGCGGGTACCATGCAACCCGGTGTGTTGACCCGCTCGGGCATGCCCAACGTGCTGGCGCAGACGTTCCGCACCATGGTGTATTCGCGAATGCAGTCCGGCATTGCCCAGTACGCCCGGGAATACCCGGACAAGGACATCCTGCTGTTCGAGCCCACCCGGGACGACGCCAAACTGTTCTTCTCCAACGTGTTCAGCTTCCAGTCCCGGCGGATGGTGTGCGAGCACGCCTACCAGATGACCCGGCGTGATCTGTTGGCCCGTGCGGACCAGATCGAGTCGGTTCTCGCGCCCTACGGCATCGAGCTGCGCCGTGATCGCCTGGAAGACGATCAGCGCACCATCAGTACCAGTCTCTACGGGGAGTTGCTGCCGGTGTACGTGGCGAAGAAGAACCGCCGTTCCGCCCGGGACCGGTTGTCCTCGGGGCTGGATAACGTCAGCGATATCCTGCAGAAGGCGCTGTAAGGGTCAGGGCGTCCAGCCCGAGACGTTGGCCGGGTCGCGGGAGCCACCTTCCCGCTCCAGCCGGTCGAGATAGTCCTGCCAGAAGCGGGCTTTCTGTTCGCCCAGCTCCTCCAGATAAGCCCAGCTGAACAGGCCCGAGTCGTGGCCGTCGTCGAAGCTCAGCTTGAGCGCGTAGTTGCCCACCATCTCGGCGCCGGTGACCAGCACGTTCCGCTTGCTGGTCTGCAGGGTGCCCGGTCCTGCGCCGTGGCCCCGCACTTCGGCCGACGGGGAGTAAACCCGCAACAGCTCAAACGGGAGCTCGTGAACGGCGCCGTTGGCGTAGCTGAGCTGGAGGATGCGGCTCTGACGGCGGATCCGGATGTCGGTGGGGCGAGGGGTGGAGGTGGTCATAAGGTCTCCAGTGGCCCGTGAAAGGGCCGGGGCGCGACTGACGTCTCGCCCCGGCGAGGCCGTTACAGGATATAGCGGCTCAGGTCTTCGTCTTCGGACAGGTCGCCGAGCTTTTCGTCCACGTAGGCGGCGGTCACCTCAAAGTCGCCGGTCACGCCGTCGCCGGCATCGAAGGAAACGCTTTCCAGCAGGCGCTCCAGTACGGTGTGCAGACGGCGGGCGCCGATGTTCTCGGTGCTCTCGTTGACCTTCCAGGAGACCTGGGCCAGGCGCTCGATGGCGTCTTCGGTGAAGTTCAGCTTGAGGCCTTCTGTTTCCATCAGGGCCTCGTACTGCTGCACCAGGGAGGCATCCGGTTCGGTCAGGATGCGCTTGAAGTCTTCCGGCGTCAGGGCCTGCAGCTCCACGCGGATGGGCAGGCGGCCCTGCAGCTCCGGGATCAGGTCCGACGGTTTGGACAGGTGGAAGGCGCCGGAGGCGATGAACAGGATGTGGTCGGTGCGCACCATGCCGAACTTGGTGCTCACGGTGCTGCCCTCGATCAGCGGCAGCAGGTCGCGCTGCACGCCCTCGCGGGACACGTCCGCGGAACCGGTTTCCGAGCGCTTGGCCACCTTGTCAATCTCGTCGACGAAGACGATGCCGTTCTGCTCGACCACTTCGATGGCTTTCTGCTTGATCTCTTCCTCGTTCACCAGCTTGGCCGCTTCTTCCTCGCGGACCCGGACCAGTGCATCGGCGACCTTGATCTTGCGGGTCTTCTTGCGGTCCTTGGACATGTTGGAAAACATGTTCTGCAGCTGGTTGGTCATTTCCTCCATACCCGGAGGCGCCATGATTTCCACGCCCGCGCCGCTGTTCTGCAGCTCGATTTCGATCTCTTTGTCGTCCAGCTGGCCTTCGCGCAGCTTCTTGCGGAAAAGCTGGCGGGTGGAAGAGTCTTCAGAGCGTTGGCTGTTCTCCTCGAAACTGCGAGCCGGCGGCAGCAGGGCATCTAGGATGCGTTCCTCGGCGGCGTCCATGGCGCGATGCTCGTTACGCTTGATCTCTTTCTCGCGCAGCATTTTGACCGCCATGTCCGCCAGGTCGCGAACGATGGATTCCACGTCGCGGCCCACATAGCCCACTTCGGTGAACTTGGTGGCTTCCACCTTGATGAACGGCGCGTCGGCCAGCTTGGCCAGGCGGCGGGCGATTTCGGTCTTGCCCACACCGGTGGGACCGATCATCAGGATGTTCTTGGGCGTGATTTCGTCACGCAGGGCCGGTTCCAGCTGCATGCGGCGCCAGCGGTTGCGCAGGGCCACGGCGACGGCCCGCTTGGCCTCTTCCTGGCCGACAATGTGTTTGTTGAGTTCGTGTACGATTTCGCGTGGGGTCATTCCAGACATGGGAACTCCAATCAGTCTTTGCCGGACAGCACTTCGAGGGTGCGGTTGTGGTTGGTGTAGATGCAGATGTCGGCCGCGATATCCAGGCCCTTCTCCACGATGTCTTCGGCGTTCAGTTCGGTATTTTCCAGCAAGGCCCGGGCTGCGGACTGGGCAAACGGGCCCCCGCTGCCGATGGCGATCAGGCCCTGTTCCGGTTCGATCACGTCGCCATTGCCGGTGATGATCAGCGAGGCGGTTTCGTCGGCCACGGCGAGCAGGGCTTCGAGTCGTCGCAGTGCCCGGTCCGTGCGCCAGTCCTTGGCCAGTTCCACCGCCGCCCGGGTCAGGTTGCCCTGGTGTTTTTCCAGCTGCGCCTCGAAGCGTTCGAACAGGGTGAAGGCATCCGCCGTACCGCCGGCAAAACCGGCCAGCACCTTGTTGTTGTACAGGCGCCGGACCTTCCGGGCATTGCCCTTCATGACGGTGTTGCCGAGGGAAACCTGGCCATCGCCGCCCATGGCAACTTCATCACCACGGCGAACGGAAAGAATCGTTGTCATACCTGCTCCAAATACGGGTGAGCTCGTTGGGGAAATCAGATTGTCTTAGATATGGCAGTGAAGGCGCCGATTTCAAGGGTTTGGCCCGATCGGGCCCGGGTGACATTTTGGCAATGCGAGCGGAGGCGGGGAGAGGGCGGAAAAGCCGTGCCGGGGTTGCCCGGCACGGTGTCGACTGGTCAGCCTTCTTTCGGGACTTTGCGCACCAAGGGCTCGATGTTGATGCTGACGAGCTTGTCGACGGCGCTGTTCATCTTGCTGCGGTTTTCGAAGGGGCCGACGTTCACCCGGTACCAGATGCTGCCGCTGTCCAGGTGCACTTCTTCGATGCTGGCGTGCAGGCCCTGGAAGGCGATCTGGGCGCGTTGGCGTTCGGCGTCCTTCTCGCCACGGAAAGAGCCGGTCTGGACCAGATAGCGGTATTTGCGCTCAGCCGGGGCGGGGCCGGGATCGTAGGCTTCCACCTTGGGCGGCACCACTTCGGATTCCGGCAGCATTTCGTAGAACTCGAATGACTGCTTCTGCTCCGTTGTGCCGCTCCCGGGCTTGGCCGATTCCGGCTGGGCCGGTTTCGGGGCGGGTTGGGCCGCTTCACTCTGCGCGGCCTGCTGTGCCGGCGTTGGCAGCGAGTTCAGGTAGGCGATAAAGCCGATGAAGCCGCCCACCAGTGCCAGGGACAGAATCCAGCGCAGGGACAGGCCGCCGGACTGCTTGGGCGGTGCACTCTTGCGCTTGGCCGGGGCTCGCTTGGCGGGTTTGGCCTTTTTGCCGCTGCTGGGGGTGGACGTCGCCGCCCCGCCGGAGCGGGACTTCTTGGCGTAATCACGGGACATCGATGGGCCTCGCGCTCAGTCTGCTCTGCGGTTACATCTCTTCCGGGGCGCTGACACCGATCAGGTCCAGGCCGTTGACCAAAACCTGCTTGACCGCGAGGCACAGGGCCACGCGGGCGTCGCGAATCGCGGTGTCTTCCACCAGAACCTTGTGCGCGTTGTAGTAGGTGTGGAACTGGCCGGCCAGGTCGCGCAGGTAGTGCGTCAGGTGATGCGGCTCACGCTGCACGGCGGCGTTGGCGATCAGCTCCGGATATTGGGCCAGGCGGTTGGCCAGGTCGCGCTCTTCCTCCAGGGTGAGCCCGTCCAGGTTGCCGGCCAGGGCCTGCGGGTCCGGCGTGACGCCTTCGGCGGCCAGTTTGCGCAGCACGCTGCAGATCCGCGCATGGGCATACTGGATGTAGTAGACCGGGTTTTCATTGGTCTGGGAGCGCGCCAGATCGATATCGAAGGTCAACTGCGAATCGACGCGCCGCGCGGCCAGGAAGAAACGGGTGGCATCACGGCCCACTTCGTCGATCAGGTCGCGCAGAGTGACGTAGCTGCCGGCGCGCTTGGACAGTTTCACTTCAACGCCGGAGCGGGTGACCAGCACCATCTGGTGCAGCACATAGTCCGGCCAGCCTTCGGGGATGCCTTTCTGCAGGGCCTGCAGGCCGGCCCGCACCCGGGTCACGGTGGAGTGGTGGTCGGCGCCCTGTTCGTTGATCACGGTGGTGAAGCCGCGCTGCCATTTGTCCAGGTGGTAGGCCACGTCCGGCAGGAAGTAGGTGTAGCCGCCCTCGGACTTGCGCATCACCCGGTCCTTGTCGTCGCCGAACTCGGTGGTGCGCAGCCAGGTGGCGCCGTCCTGCTCGTAGGTGAAACCGTTGTCGGTCAGCGCCTTGACCGTCGCCTCGACCTTGCCTTCCGTGTACAGGGAGGATTCCAGGAAGAAGACGTCGAAAGCCACGCCGAAGGCTTTCAGGTCCAGGTCCTGCTCGTGGCGCAGGTAGGCGACGGCGAACGCCTTGATGGCGTCCAGGTCGTCGGCGTCCGCCTTGGCGGTGACTTCGCGGTCGTCGGCGGTGACGGTATCGCCGGCCAGGTAGGCCTTGGCCACGTCGACGATGTAATCACCGCGGTAACCGTCGGCGGGCCAGCCGTCGTCTTCCGGCGTCATGCCCTTGGTGCGGGCCTGGACGGACAGCGCCAGGTTGTCGATCTGGGCACCGGCGTCGTTGTAGTAGAACTCGCGGGAGACGTTATAGCCGTTGGCCTCCAGCAGCCGCGCCAGGCAGTCGCCAATGGCGGCACCACGGCCGTGGCCCACGTGTAGCGGCCCGGTTGGGTTGGCGGAGACGAACTCGATCTGCACCGATTCGCCCTGGCCACTGTCGTTGCGACCATACTGCGCGCCGGCCTCGATGATGGTGCGTACCACGTCGAAGCTGCTGGCGTCGCTCATGAAGAAGTTGATGAACCCGGGGCCGGCGATGTCCACCTTGGTGACGGCGGCGCTTTCCGGCAGGCGCTCGATCAGGGCTTCCGCCAGCTGTCGCGGCGGTTTTCCAGCGGCCTTTGCGGTGGCCAGGGCGACGTTGGTGGCGAAGTCACCGTGGGCCTTGTCGCGGGTGTTGTCGACATTGGGCGTAAAGGTCTGGTCCTCGGGCAGAATGCCGTCGGCCTGGAGCGCCGAAATGGCGGCTTCGAGTAGCTGGGTTACCGTATCTTTCATGCTGGCAGATGACTCTGTCGGATCGGAGCATTGATGGGCGCACGCGCCCGACTTTTCGGGGATCGCGTATTATCGCGGAAAGCCCCTCCTTTCTCAATGCGGCATACCGTTACCCGGTTTCCAGCGGGTCCACGTCCACCTGCCACTTGAGCGACGCGGGCTGTTTCTCGGCCTCCAGCGTCATGCACAGTTGCGACAGGGCCTGTTGCAGGGGCGCCTTGCGCTCGCTGAGCAGGATCAGTTGGGCCCGGTGGCGGTCGGCGCGGCGGGCGATGACGGCCGGCAGTGGCCCCCAGACCTCCAGGGTGTCGGCCGGTAGTCGCGCCTTGGCGTTGTCGAGCAGCGCCAGGCTCTGCTCCATGGTGGGCGCCTCGGCCCGCAGCAGGGCCATGGCGCGGTAGGGGGGCATCTGCACGCTGGCGCGCTCGGTCAGGATGTGGTCCGCCATGGCGAGGTAGTCGCCGCCGCACAACTGGTTCAGCAGCGGGTGCTCGCTGTGGCAGGTCTGGATCAGGACGGAGCCGGGAATGCGCCCGCGCCCGGCGCGCCCGCTCACCTGCAACAGGGTCTGGACCAACTGCTCCGGGGCACGGAAGTCGACGCTGAAGAGCCCGCCGTCGGCGTTGACCACCACCACCAGGGAGACGTTGGGGAAATCGTGCCCCTTGGCCAGCATCTGGGTGCCCACCAGGATGCAGGGCTCGCCGCTGTTCACGGTTTCGAGGATGCGGTCGATGCTGCCCCGGGTGCGGGTGCTGTCCCGGTCGACGCGAATCACCGGTGTGTCCGGGAAGCTGGCCTGTAGCACGTCCTCGGTGCGCTCGGTGCCCTGGCCGATGGGCTTGTAGGCCTCGCTTTGGCATTCCGGGCAGGTGTCGGGCGCGGCGGTCTGGAAATCGCAGTGGTGGCAGCGCAGGGCGCGGTCGCGGCGATGATAGGTGAGCTTGGAGTCGCAGCGTGGGCATTCGCTGAGGTGGCCGCAATCGAAGCACATCATGACCGGGGCGAAGCCGCGCCGGTTCACGTACACCAGCACCTGCTCGCCACGTTCGATCCGTTCGCCGATGGTCTGCAGCGCTCGGGGCGACAGGCCGCCCTCCAGCGGGCGGCTACGTATGTCGAGCAGTCGCATGGCCGGAGGTCGGGCGTCGCCGACCCGTTCCTCGAGCTTGACCAGTCGGTATTTGCCGGACTGGGCGTTGTGGTAGCTCTCGATCGAAGGCGTGGCCGAGCCGAGGATCACCGGGCAGTCGTTGCGGTGGGCCCGCAGCACCGCCAGGTCCCGGCCCGAATAGCGAAAGCCTTCGCCCTGTTTGAACGAGGTGTCGTGTTCCTCGTCGACGACGACGGCGCCCAGATCTGTAAAGGGCAGCGTCACCGCGGAGCGTGTGCCGATGACGATGACCGGCTCGCCGCGGCGGATGCGCAGCCAGGTTTTCAGACGCTCGCTGTCGTTCAGGGCCGAGTGCCAGACCGCGATGCGTGCGCCGAAGTAGCGGGTGAAACGGCGCACGGTCTGCGGTGTCAGGTTGATTTCCGGTACCAGCACCAGCGCCTGGCGGTCATTCGGCAGGTACGCCTGTAAATAATGAAGATAGAGTTCGGTCTTGCCGCTGCCCGTGATGCCGTAGAGCAGGGTGGCGTTGAAGCCGTCGCCGGCACGGGGCAGTTGGTCGAAGGCGGTCTGTTGCGCTGGCGTCAGGTCCGGCAGCGTGTCCAGGTTTCCGTCGTCCGTACGCTGTGTGCCGGGGGAGGCCGGTTCGATCAGTCCGCGTTCGGCGAGCCCCTTGATCTGGGCGCTGGTAAAGCCAGCGTCGCGGATGCTGCGTTCACTGGCCGCTGTGGGTTGGTGCCGCAGCCATTCCAGCAGTTCCTTCTGCCGCCGGGCCTGGGTCGGCAGGTCGCCGGCATCCGCCGAAGGCGGCGCTTGCCAGGCTTTTTCCTGGGGAATCTCGGCCGGCCGGCCGCGGCGCAACGCCGGTGGCAGGCCCATGAACAGGCACTCACCCAGTGGATGCTGGTAGTAGGCGGCGGCCCATTCCAGCAACTGGCGGGTTTCCTCCGGCAGGACGGGCCAGTCTTCCAGGACCTGCGCTATCGGCTTCAGCGCAATATGGGCCGGCGGTTCGACGCCGGTTTCCACGACAATGCCGACCAGGCTCTGACGCCCGAAGGGTACCCGGACCCGTTGTCCGGGTGTTACGGTCATGCCGTCCGGGACAAGATAGTCGAATAGCCGGCGCAGGGGGCGCGACAGCGCAATGCGTGCCGTTTGGCTCACAGAGACTCCATGCAGTTGGTCCTGAATTCGGGGATCAGTGGCGCAGTATAGGGGAAGCTTGCTACAGCCTCATCTATTGCGAAACGGTGCAGTTCTGCTATAGTTCGCCGTCTGATTTTGGCAGGGGCCCTCCTGTCAAGGCGTTTACTTTATAATGCGGTGCCTGGCAAAAGATCAGGTGGCGGCATGACCTAGCGAGGTTTTTCTCATGAGAGAAGGTATCCACCCCAAGTACGAAGACATCACCGCGACCTGCAGCTGCGGTAATGTCATCAAGACCCGTTCCACCATCGGTCGTGACATGCAGCTGGACGTTTGCTCCCAGTGTCACCCGTTCTTCACCGGTAAGCAGAAGGTGATGGACACCGCGGGTCGTATCGACCGTTTCCAGAAGCGTTTCGGCGGCCGTATCAAGAAAGGCAGCTGATCCGTTCATTGCAGCCGGTCTCCTCAGGGTGGTCGGTCACTGCGAAAAAGGCGCCTTCGGGCGCCTTTTTTTGTGCCTGGCTGTTTTTTTGTTCCACGCTATTCAAGCGACTTCGAGCTGTTCAGTAATTGTTCAGGAGCCCTTGTTTGCTCTGGGTAGGCGAGCCATAATGTCGCGCTCCCGTCAGCGCTGGCGGGGCTAAAATAAAGCGAGAATAAAGTCGAAGTTTCCGCCGTGCGATGCGGCGGTATAATGGAAAAAACCTTATAAAGCAGGTTACGTCTTCGACGGCAATAACGTATCTCCACTCTTTTAAACGTGACAAACGGAACAGTGGCAATGTCTCAAGATCTGAAAACAGCGGCCCTCGATTATCACGCCAACCCGCGTCCGGGTAAGCTGAGCGTCGAAATCACCAAGCCGACCCGGACATCCCGCGATCTCTCCCTGGCCTACAGCCCGGGCGTGGCTGAGCCGGTTCGCGAGATTGCGAAGGACCCCGAGAACGCCTACAAGTACACCGCCAAGGGCAACCTGGTGGCGGTCATCTCCGACGGTTCCGCCATTCTGGGGCTGGGCAACCTCGGGCCTCTGGCGAGCAAGCCGGTCATGGAAGGCAAGGGCGTCCTGTTCAAGCGTTTTGCCGGCATCGACGTGTTCGACATCGAGGTGGATTCCGAGAGTCCGCAAGCGTTCATCGAAACCGTTGCCCGCATCGCGGATACCTTCGGTGGCATCAACCTGGAAGACATCAAGGCGCCGGAATGCTTCGAGATTGAGCGTGCCCTGAAAGAGCAGTGCAACGTGCCGATCTTCCACGACGACCAGCACGGCACCGCGATCGTCACCGCCGCCGGCATGCTCAATGCGCTGGAACTGCAGGGCAAGACGCCGGAAGAGGCCAAGGTGGTCTGTCTGGGCGCCGGTGCGGCGGCCATTGCCTGCATGAAGCTGCTGATCAGCTGCGGCATCCGTTCCGAGAATATCTTCATGCTGGACCGCAAGGGCGTGATTCACGCCGGTCGCGACGATCTCAACCAGTACAAGGCGATGTTCGCCAACGAGACCGACAGACGCACCCTGGATGACGCTATCGATGGCGCCGACGTGTTCCTGGGTGTCTCCGGTCCGGATCTGCTCAGCGCCGAGCAGCTCAAGAAGATGGCGCCCAACCCAATCGTGTTTGCCTGTTCCAACCCGGATCCCGAGATCAGCCCGGAAGTCGCCCTGGCGACCCGTGATGACCTGATCATGGCCACCGGCCGCTCGGACTACCCGAACCAGGTCAACAATGTGCTTGGCTTCCCGTTCATTTTCCGGGGCGCGCTGGACGTTCGAGCCACCGCCATCAACGAGGAAATGAAGGTGGCGGCGGTTCATGCCATCCAGAAACTGGCCAAGGAGCCGGTGCCGGCGGAGATCTGCGAGGCTTACGGTGTGGACAGCTTCGAGTTCGGCAAGGAGTACATCATTCCCAAGCCGATGGATGTGCGTCTGCTGGAGTTCGTTCCGGCGGCGGTAGCCCAGGCGGCGGTAGACTCGGGTGTGGCGCGTCACGCCTACCCGGCCCATTACCCGCTGAAGTCTCTGGACGACATCAAGTAAGGCTGCCGGCAGCCACAAAAAAACCCGCCAGATCGCTGGCGGGTTTTTTTATGCCCGGAGTTTCCCTTCCCTAAGTCAGAACAGCTCCTGGGGCAGGACCGTATCGCCGTTGGCGTCGTTGCGAATGGTTTCGCTGGCCTGCTGCTCGGGGACGTTCTCTTCCCGGAACAGTTCGAATACCGCGTTGGTGTTGCCCGGGGCGGCGCGTTCACCGGTTTCCGGATCAATCTTGACCGTCACGATGCCGTTCGGGCGGGGCATGAACTCCGAAGGCGTGTCCTTGAGCGCGACTTTCATGTAGTCGAGCCACACGGGCAGGGCGGCGACGGCGCCGTATTCACCGCGCCCCATGGGTTCCGGCGTGTCGAAACCGACGTAGGCGGTGGTCGCGATGCGGTGGTTGAAGCCGGAGAACCAGGCGTCGCGCTGCTCGTTGGTGGTGCCGGTCTTGCCAGCGATGTCGTCCCGGTTCAGGGCCAGGGCGCGCCGGCCGGTGCCGCGTTTGATAACGTCGCGCAGGATCGAATGCATGATGTACACCGCCCGCTGGTCAGCCAGGCGCGGTGCGGTGCGTATGGCGGGAAAGCCTACTTCCGGCGTGGGCGACTGGTCGGCGATCTCGGCGCAGTTGTCGTCACACTGGATGACACTGGGCGCGGCGTAAACGATGTGGCCCCGGCTGTCTTCGATCCGGTCGATCAGGTAGGGGGCAACGTCATAGCCGCCGTTGGCGATGACCGCGAATCCGCGGGCGACGTCCATGGGCGAGAAGGTCCCGCTGCCCAGCGCCAGGGTCAGGTCGTGGGGCAGGTTGGACGTGTCGAATTTCAACTGGTTGAGGTAGTCGATGGTGTAGTCGATGCCGATCGAGCGCAGCAGACGGATCGAGACCAGGTTGCGCGACTGGTACAGCGCCTTGCGCAGGCGCGTGGGGCCGGCAAAGCGGCTGCCGGAGTTTTCCGGACGCCAGGAGGTGTCCATGTTGGTGTCGTTGAGAACGATGGGCGCGTCATTGATGACCGTCGCGGCCGTCTTGCCTTTCTCCAGGGCGGCCAGATAGAGGAACGGCTTGAAGTTGGAGCCGGGCTGGCGGCGCGCCTGGATGGCCCGGTTGTACTTGGACTCCTGGTAGCTGTAACCGCCGGACAGGGCCAGAATGCCTCCGTTCTGGGCGTCCAGGGATATCAGTGCGCCCTGGACGTCGGGCAGTTGCGACAGGGCCATTTTTGGCGTGACCGGCGTGGAGGTCTCGCCATTGTCTGATGGATTGGCGTCGTTGTCGCCGGACGGTGCTGGGGTGATGGTCTTGGCGTAGACGATGTCGCCCACCTTGAGGACGTCGGCGGGTTTCTTCGGTGCCGGACCTCGACGATCCTGATTGCGGTACTCGCGGGCCCAGGTCATGGTGTCGAACGGCATGTCCGTCTGCCCCAGCGACTGAGCGTAGACCGTTGCGGAATCATCATTCAGGGCGGTGACCACTACCGGCTGCAGGGCATCGTAGGATGGGTAGTTGCCCAGGAGTTTGTCGAACTCGCCACTCTCCAGCGTGTCCTCGTCGGCGGTGCCAAGCGGGCCACGATAGCCGTGGCGGTGGTCGAAGCTTTCCAGGCCGGCCTGCAGGGCATTGCTGGCGGCGGCCTGCTTGTCGCTGTCGATGGTCAGGTAGACCTTGTAGCCGTCGGTGTAGGCGTCATCGCCGAAGCGGCGGACCATCTCCGAGCGCGCCATCTCGGCCACGTAGTCGGCTTTGAGTTCGGTTTCAGCGCCATGGTAGCTGGCGGTCACCGGGGTGTCGGTGGCCTGACTGTACTCCGTATCGGAGATGAAGCCCAGTTCGTGCATGCGCTGGAGGATCCAGTTGCGCCGGATCAGGGCGCGTTCCGGATTGGCCAGCGGATTGTAGGCGGAGGGCGCTTTGGGCAGGCCGGCCAGCATGGCCATCTGTGCCACTTCCAACTGATCGACCGGCTTGCCGTAATACACGTTGGAGGCGGCCTGGATGCCGTATGCCCGATTCCCGAGATATATCTTGTTCAGATACAGTTCCAGGATCTGCTGTTTGGAAAGTTCACGTTCTATCTGAAGGGCAAGCAATATCTCATTGAACTTTCGAATAAACGTCCGATCACGTGTCAAAAAGTAATTTTTTGCAACCTGCATCGTGATGGTACTGCCCCCCGAACGGATCGATCCGGTGGTCACCAGTTCCACGGCAGCCCGCACCAGGCCTTTGATGTCGACTCCGGCGTGCTCGTAGAATCGCGAATCTTCGGCCGCCAGGAAGGCATGTAACTGAGTTTTAGGGATCTGTTCGATTGTGATCGGGGCCCTTCTCTTTTCACCGAATTCTGCTATTAATCTGTGGTCGCTTGAATAGACCCGAAGCGGTGTCTGGAGTCGGATGTCGACCAGCTGGTCCACAGACGGTAATCCCGGCCTCAAATAAAGGTAGAAGCTGGAAAGCAGCATGGCGCCTATGGAAAGACCCAGTAAAAACAGCCATGTGGTGACGCGAGTAAAGCGGATCATTCGGGACATTTTTTCTGACAACTGTAGGATATAGGTCTATCATCTGAGAAATTGCTTTAGAAGGATAAGGCATCCTCAAAGTTCAACATGCCTTTCTTCTAATCACGAAGAAAGAGCATTGTAGACGCAAAGCAAAACAAATTCTCTCTGAATAAAAAATACGTAACCGGGTGCATTAAACCAGGTATAGGGTGAGCGCGTGTTCGGATTGTTCGGTAAGAAGTCCAGTGCCGTACTGGGCATCGACATCAGTTCTAGCTCGGTCAAGCTTCTGGAGCTCTCCAGACTGAGTGGCGAGCGGTATAAGGTAGAAAGCTATGCGGTTGAACCGCTGCCTGCCAATGCTGTTGTCGAAAAAAATATCACGGATGTGGAAGCTGTCGGCGACGCCATAAGGAAAGTGGTGAGCAAGGCCCGGACCGGGTGCAAGCAGGCAGCAGTGGCCGTATCGGGTTCGGCGGTGATCACCAAGGTGATCCAGATGACCGGCGGCCTGAACGAGTTTGAAATGGAAGACCAGATCGCACTGGAAGCGGATCAGTACGTTCCCTATCCCCTCGATGAAGTCGCCATCGACTTTGAGGTCCAGGGGCCTTCCGAAACCAACCCCGATCAGGTGGACGTCCTGCTTGCGGCCTGCCGCAAGGAGAACGTCGACATCCGCGAGGATGCGCTGTCCATTGCCGGACTGTCCGCCAAGGTCGTGGACGTGGAAGCCTACTCCCTCGAGCGGGCCTACACGCTCATCGAGTCGCAGCTGGACGCCCAGGGTGAAGAGCTGGTTGTCGCCATTGTCGACGTGGGCGCGACCATGACCACCCTGAGCGTGCTGGCCGATGGCAAGACGGTCTACACCCGCGAACAGATCTTCGGTGGCAAGCAGCTCACCGAGGAAATCCAGCGTCGCTACGGTCTGTCCCTGGAAGAGGCCGGCCTGGCCAAGAAACAGGGCGGCCTGCCGGATGACTATGAGTCCGAAGTCCTCTCGCCGTTCCGCGAGGCCGTCGTCCAGCAGGTCGCGCGGGCGCTCCAGTTCTTCTTCGGCGCAAGCCAGTACAACGCCGTGGACTATGTCGTCCTCGCCGGTGGTACCGCGTCTATCCAGGGGCTGACTGAAATGGTCGAGGAAAAGACCGCGACCGCCACGCTGGTGGCCAACCCCTTCGCCGATATGGCCGTGGGGTCCCGGGTAAACGCATCGGCTCTGAGCAATGACGCGCCGTCGTTGATGATTGCCTGTGGTCTGGCGATGAGGAGTTTTGACTGATGGCGAAGATTAACCTCAGACCCTGGCGGGAAGAACTACGGGCGGAGAAGCAGCAGCAATTTGTGGTGATGCTGGTGGGTGCCGTGATCGTAGCGGCGGGCCTTGGGTTCCTGTGGAAGACCCAGGTCGATAACCAGATCAACTACCAGGAATCGCGTAACGCCTACATCAAGAATGCCACCAAGGAGCTGGATTCCCAGATCAAGGAAATCGAGAATCTGCGGCGCCAGCGCGACGAGCTGATCGCCCGCATGAAGGTCATCCAGGATCTGCAGGGCAAGCGCCCGGTGATCGTTCGGGTCTTCGACGAGCTGGTCAAGACGCTGCCGGATGGGTTGTTCTATACGGATCTCAAGAAAGCCGGGGACACCGTTGCCATCGTCGGTATGGCGGAATCCAACAGCCGGATTTCCAGCCTGATGCGTCAATTCGACGAGTCCGAGTGGTTTGCCAATCCCAACCTGACCAACGTGTCAGCGGCCGACAGCCGTCGTGCCGGGTACAGCCAGTTTAACCTGTCGGTCCAGCAGAAGACGCCGGAGCCCGAGGAGGAGGATAAGTAATGAGCCTCGCGGACTCACTGAAAAGCCTGAACGAATTCGACATCAACGATCTGGATGTCAACAACGCCGGCATCTGGCCGATGCCGGTGAAGATTATTGTGGCCCTGCTGCTGTTCGGCCTGATTCTCGGCGGCGGCTACTGGTTCTTCATCAAGGATCAGTACGCCCAGTTGGATCGGGTGGAGAAACAGGAGGTCGAGCTCAAGGGTGATTACGAGCAAAAGGCCTACAAGGTGGCCAATCTGCCGGTGTTCAAGAAACAGATGGCGGAAATGGAGGAAACCTTCGGCGCGCTCGTTAAACAGCTGCCCAGCGACACCGAAGTGCCGGGTTTGCTCGAAGATATTACCAACACGGCGCGGGGCAGTGGCCTCGAGCTCCAGGAGATCAAACTGCAGCCGGAGCAGCAGCGCGATTTCTACATCGAGCTGCCGATCAATATCCAGGTTCGCGGGACCTATCACGAGCTGGCGTCGTTCGTCAGCAGCATTGCAGGGCTGCCTCGTATCGTGACCCTGCACGACTTTACGATCAAACCGACAGGTGGTGAGGGGGATCTGCTGGACATGCAGGTTCAGGCCCGTACCTACCGTTACCGGGCTGGGGAGTGAGCATGATGAAACAGCATGCATGGAAAGCCTGGACCTGTGTCTGTATGGCGTCGTTACTCTCGGCCTGTTCGCAGAGCAGCGGCTTTTCCGATCTGGACCAGTTCATGGCTGAGGCTCGTGCAAAGCCGCGGGGCCACGTCGAACCGTTGCCGGAATTCAAGGCATACGAAGCGTTTACCTATTCGGCATCGGATCGTCGTGCGCCTTTCGAGGTGCCGATCGAAGTGCAGCTGACCATGGTGGATGATCAGCCGCAGAGCAACATCGAGCCGGACCTGGATCGGCCCAAGGAGGTTCTCGAGAGCTTCCAGCTGACCGATCTGAACATGGTGGGCACGCTCAAGCGGGCCGACGGCGGTAACGGTGGGCTGTACGCGCTGATCAAGGACAACACGGGTGGTATCCATCGGGTTCACAAGGGAAATCACATGGGACAGAACTACGGTCGCGTCATCGGCGTCAATGAGACGCGCCTAGAGCTTGTGGAAATTGTTCCCAACGGCCGTGGCGGTTGGGTAGAGCGTCCCCGAACCCTATCGCTGGATGAGGGCTAAGGAGCGGCAGAATGAACAAACAAAGAACAGGTTGTAAGCAAAACAGGTTGGGGTCGAGGCTAACGATGTTCAGAAAAATTGTAATGATGTTCGGCATGGCAGCGCTCGGCATGGCGTCCGGGTTGGCCCATGCCGTCAGCCTGAATGATGTCGAGTTCACTTCCCTGCCCGGAGAGGGGACGGAAGTGGTGCTGAAATTCGATGGCACACCGCCCCAGCCGACGGGTTACACCATCGAGCGTCCGGCGCGGATCGCGATCGACCTGAAAGGTGCCAGCAGCGCGCTGGAATCGCGTAGTCTCTCGCTGGGCAGCGGCAACGCGCAGAGCATGACGGTGGTTGAAACCAAGGATCGAACGCGCCTGATCTTCAACCTGGTGGAACTGGTTCCCTACAGCACCGACGTTGAAGGCGACGCGATTGTCATGAAGATCGGTGGCGAGTCGGGCTCCGGCAGCGCCGCCTCTGCAGCGACCGCGGCGGCCTCGACGTCCAGCGCGTCTTCATCATCGCGCGCGATCAAGGGCGATGCGATCTCCAACGTCGACTTCCGTCGCGGAGCCGATGGCGAAGGTCGTGTCGTGGTGTCACTGAGCAACCCCAAGGTGCCGGTGGACCTGTCCGAGAGCGGCGGCCGTATCCGTCTGGTCATGGACGGTGCCAATGTGCCCGAAGCCCTGCGCCGTCGTCTGGACGTTACTGACTTCGCCACGCCGGTCACCCGCGTGGATACCTTCATGCAGGGCGACAACGCGGTGATCGAGATCCGCCCGGAAGGCAACTACGACTACCTGGCTTACCAGGCCGGCAGCGAGTTCACCGTCGAGGTGGAGCCCCTGACCGAGGAAGAGGCGGAGAGCCGCCGCGAGGATAAATTCCCGTACACCGGTGAAAAGCTGTCCCTGAACTTCCAGGACATCGAAGTGCGCTCCGTCCTGCAGCTGATCGCGGACTTCACCGGCCTCAACCTGGTGGCCAGTGATACGGTGAGCGGCAGCATCACCCTGCGCCTTCAGAATGTGCCCTGGGATCAGGCGCTGGATCTGATTCTCAAGACCAAGGGTCTGGACAAGCGTCAGATCGGCAACGTCCTGCTGGTTGCGCCGGCCGATGAAATTGCCGCCCGCGAGCGTCTCGAACTGGAAACCTCCAAGCAGATCGCCGAGCTGGCCCCGGTGCGTCTGGATATCATCCAGGTGAACTACGCCAAGGCCGCGGACATCGTGGCGCTGATCCAGGCGGACGACGAGCTGATTTCCGATCGTGGCTTTGTGTCTTCCGACGCACGTACCAACACCATCAGCGTGCGGGAAACCAGCGAGAAGCTGGAGCAGATCCGTCGACTGATCTCCACCTGGGATGTGCCGGTGCGTCAGGTGCTGATCGAGGCGCGAATCGTGCGGGCCCAGACCAACCTGGCGGAAGAGTTCGGTGTTGAGTGGGGCTTCAGCGGTCGTGGTGACGCCAATGGCGGCGACAACAACGCGGTTGTGGGCGGCTCTGGAAGTGGCCTGTCCGGTATTACCGGAGGCGGCGCACTGGATCTGGCCAATAACGACCTGAACGTAAATCTGGGTGTTTCCGATTCCAACGCGTCCTCCATCGCGTTTGGCTACGTGGGTACCGACTTCATGGTCGACCTGGAGCTGTCAGCCTACGCCAGCGACGGCAAGGCCGAGATCGTGTCCCAGCCCAAGGTCGTGACGGCCGATCGCCAGACCGCCAAGATCCTGTCCGGTGAGGAAATCCCGTACGAAGAGGCGTCTTCCAGCGGTGCTACGTCCGTATCCTTCAAGGAAGCGGTACTGTCTCTGGAGGTGACGCCGCAGATCACGCCGGACGACAAGATCATCATGGATCTGCAGGTCAACCAGGACTCCCGCGGCGAAGAAACCACAGCCGGTCCGGCCATCAACACCAACGAAGTGGCCACGCAGTTGCTGGTGCGCAATGGCGAAACGGTCGTGCTGGGCGGTATCTTCCAGTCTGAGCAGTCGGTGACCATCACCAAGACGCCGTTCCTGGGTGATATTCCCTACCTGGGCGCGCTGTTCCGCAACACCAATACGGTGGACGAGCGTAGCGAACTGCTGGTGTTCATTACACCGAAGATCCTCAAGGGCGACCTGATCGACTGATCGCCTGGGTTGATCCGAGAGCCGTCCCGATGGGGCGGCTTTTTTGTGCCTGAGTGTTTTGTGGGAGCCCGTGGCGCTTGAGTTATCCGTACTCAGTCGCCTGTGCTATGCTCAGCGCCCTGTACCGAATTGAGTGGAACTATGTCGTTGCCAGATCGTATTGTTCTCGTCGGTCCGATGGGTGCGGGGAAAAGCACGATCGGCCGACTACTGGCCAGGGAGCTCGGATACCGCTTTATCGATTCCGATCGTCTGATCGAAGAACGATGCGGTGCCAATATCCCCTGGATCTTCGACGTTGAAGGCGAGAGCGGTTTCCGCAAACGCGAGACCGGCATCCTGGAAGAGCTGTCTCACGAACACGGCGCGGTCATTGCGACGGGAGGCGGTGCCGTGATGCTTGACGAGAACCACGGCCACCTGTGCCGGGACGCCGTCGTGGTTTACCTGAAAACCTCCGTAGACCAGCAATACGAGCGCACCCGTCGCGACCGCAATCGTCCCCTGTTGCAGCAGGAAGATCCGCGCGGCGTCCTGCAGGCATTGTTCCGTACGCGGGATCCGATCTACTCCCGCCTGGCGGATGTGGTCATGATGACCGATCGCAAGAGCCCGCGTCTGGTGGTGCGCCAGCTTTTGAACCGCATCAAACCGCGCGTACCGCGCAAAAAGCGTCAGTTGAGGAAGGAAGGGCAGCACAATGTCTGATTTGACCCGTCGGCTCACGGTGGCGTTGGGTGAGCGCAGCTATCCGATCATCATCGGCCAGGGCCTGATCGGCCGCGAAGACCTGAGCGACTACGTTGTTGGCGAGCAGGTCCTGATCGTGACCAACGAGGCGGTGGCGCCGCTTTATCTGGAGCAGGCTGTGGCCAACTTCCCGGGGAAGTCGGTCGATCACGTGATCCTGCCCGACGGTGAAAAGTTCAAGAACTGGGAAATCCTCAACCGTATATTCGACGCCCTGCTGGAAAAGCGCCATACCCGCAAGACCACGCTGGTCGCTCTGGGAGGCGGGGTGATCGGGGATATGACCGGTTTTGCCGCGGCCTGTTACCAGCGCGGTGTGCCGTTTATACAGATTCCCACAACGCTGCTGTCCCAGGTGGACTCGTCGGTTGGAGGCAAGACCGGCATCAACCATCCCCTGGGCAAGAACATGATCGGCGCCTTCCATCAGCCGGAAGTGGTACTGATCGATACCGATAGCCTGAAAACCCTGCCGTCCCGGGAACTGCCTGCCGGGCTGGCCGAGGTGATCAAGTATGGCCTGATCCGTGAGCCGGAGTTCCTGGCCTGGCTGGAGCAGCGGGTGGATGACCTTCGGGCGCTGGAACCGGCGGCGATGGTGGATGCGATCTATCGGTCCTGTGCCTGCAAGGCGGACGTGGTAGCGGTGGATGAGCGCGAAGGAGGGCTTCGGGCCATTCTCAACCTCGGGCATACCTTCGGTCACGCCATCGAGACTTTTACCGGCTATGGCACCTGGTTGCATGGTGAAGCGGTGGGTACCGGCATGCTCATGGCGGCAGACCTTTCCCGGCGTTGCGGGCACCTGTCCGAGACCGACGTGGCCCGCATCCGGCTGTTGCTTGAGCGCGCCGGCTTGCCGCTCGAGCCGCCGGCGGGAATGACGCCCGATGATTTTCTGCGATTGATGGCGGTGGACAAGAAGAATGTCGATGGCGCGTTGCGCCTGGTGTTGCTCGAGGCCATGGGAGAGGCCGTTGTGACATCGGATTTTCCGTTCCCGCTGCTGGAAGAAACCCTCTCTGCATACTGTCATTGACCCGGCCGATGACGCCGGTCACGGATGAAGTGACGCATGATCGACGATAGGCTTACCAGCGACCCCGGCAGTCTGTTTCAAAAACTGCAGGAGCGCTATGGCCTGGGGCAGGATCCCCTGGCCATGGAACACCCCTTCTTTCCCGGTGCACAGCGCCAACATACTCTTGAAACGCTGCGGCACCTGTCGGCGTTCGGCGATATGGCCCTGGTGGTGACCGGGGCGCGCGGGTCCGGCAAGACCCGGTTGCTGGCCGAGCTGGTTCGTGGCGAGTCGGAGCGGCTGGACTTCCAGCGTCTGGAGGTCGCCGATTGCCACAGCGAGCAGGCCCTGTGTGATCGATTGCTGCGTATCGCGCATCACGGGTTGGGGGCAGGGCGCTCGCCTCGCGACGCTATTTTTGGCTTCTTCCGCTGGAGCGAAACCGCCACATCCAGGGGGCGCCGGATAGTCCTGCTGATTGACGACGCCGATCACATGCCGACCGCGCTGATTCAACTCCTGCTGACGGCCTATTGCCGTGGTGATCGGAGCCAGGGAGCGCTGCCGGTTCTGGCGGGGGCGGAATCCCTGGTGACCGATCTGGCGGAGGCGTCGGGCCTTGAATCGTATGTCCACCCCTTGCGCCTGCGGCCCCTGAACCGGGAGGAGTTGGCCGACTATTTGCGGCCCCGGCTGCAAAAAGCCGGTGGCGATACGGCCGACTTGCTCAGCGGCACCCGCCTCAAGAAACTGCATGAACTGAGTCAGGGCAGTTTTGGCCGGCTCAAGCGAACGGCGCCTGCGGTCTGGCTCGACATGGCGGGGCATCAACCCGCTGCAGTGGCGCGTCGCCGGTCGTTCAACGTCCGATCGTTGCTGATCCCTCTGGCCCTCGTCGTCTTGTTGGGCGTGTCATGGCTGGTGGTGTCCTGGCAGTATGATGCAACCGTGGCGTCCCAGGAGACGGCATCAGAGCCGCCGGCGGAACGGAAGACGGTACGACTGGGGCCGGGCGCGGAAGAGTGGGCGGAGGCCGCCGATCACCCGGCCGATGCCGACGCCGCTGAGTCCGGAGCTGCGGGGACGATGGCACGTGCGAATCCGGAGGCTCCAGGCACGTCCGCCGCCGATGCGGGCGCGGATGGGGAGTCCGCGACCCCGGTTCCGGTTGAGTCTGACGACGATGTCCAGAGGGCGTCGCCGGTGGACGAATCTGCGGTGTCGTCTGAGGGGGCGGCAACGGACGTTGCCGAAGATGCGAGTGCGCTGTCGGGCGCAGCTCCGGGAGCCGCCGATGACGAGGCAGCCGTCGGTGAGCCATCGGAAACGTTGTCGGAAACCGTGCCGACGCAAGGACCTTCGGGCCCTGACGCGGAAGAAGAGGATGCCGTTACACCGGAAGCGTCCCGGCCGGCTGAGGCGCCGCCAGCGGACGGGGCTCAGTCGAACGATTTGTCACAACCGGCGGAAGAGGCACCCGCTTTCCAGCCGGACCTGCCGCAGCGCTTCCGGGATGTCGCGCCGCTCAGAACGGAATCCGGCGTGACCGCGCAGTTCATTGCCGGCTTCGAAGAGGCCACGGCCATCGACTTCCTCAACCAGCACCCGGACGTGACCGAGCTCGTCTATACACGCTCTACACGGCAGGGTAAACCGTGGTATGTTGTGATTTACGGACGGTTCCCCAGTCGTGAAGAAGCGCGCGCGGCCATTGCGCGCCTGCCGGGGAACCTGGCCCGGCACGACGTCTGGATTCGTTCATTATCAGGCCTCTAGCCGGGTAGGGCTGGCCCGGCCGAGGCTGCTCGGGCCGTATTCCGGAGTGACGTGAAACCGTTTGCGTTACCGGATTGATCTTATTCTTTTTTGTTCTTTTCACGCCGCTTTGTTATTTCCGTAGTCTCGCTAAAAATTGCTCAAGAATTTGAGTACGTACTAGCACGCATGTAAAATGGCCAGCCCCCATTTTCAGGGTCGGCGGGTGATGTGCCTGGGCTCGGCATCTATCCCGTTGATTGAAAAGAATTTTTATATGAGAGAACGCTTATGATGACAGGTTTGTATCATCCCAGTGAGTTCCGGGACAACTGTGGATTTGGCCTGATTGCCCACATGAAGGGCGACGCCAGCCACAAGTTGCTGCAAACTGCCATCGAGTCGCTGACCTGCATGACCCACCGCGGTGGGATTGCGGCGGACGGCAAGACCGGTGACGGCTGTGGCTTGTTGCTGCAGAAACCCGACGCCTTCCTGCGCAAGGCTGCCAAGGCAAGCCTGGGCAAGGAACTGGGTGACCTTTACGGCGTCGGCATGATTTTCCTGGATCAGGACGACGCCAAGGCGGATCGCGCCCGAAAGGTTGTGGAAAAACACCTGGTGGACCAGGGGCTGGACGTTGTGGGCTGGCGTGAAGTCCCCACCGACAGCGAGTGCCTGGGGCCAATGGCGCTGGACTGCCTGCCGCGTATCGAGCAGATTTTTGTGGAGCCGGCGGGCAAGAGCGAGCGGGAATTCGGTATCGGGCTGTTTCTGGGGCGCCGCCACGCCGAGCGAGAACTGGCCGACGACAGCGAGTTCTACATCTGCAGCCTGTCCCACAAGACCATCGCCTATAAAGGCCTGATGATGCCGGTGGATCTGCCCACCTTCTATAAGGACCTGGGCGATCCCGATCTGCAGACCGCGATCTGCGTTTTCCACCAGCGCTTCTCCACCAACACCATGCCGCGCTGGCCGCTGGCGCAGCCGTTCCGTTTCCTGGCCCACAACGGCGAAATCAACACCGTTGACGGCAACCGCAACTGGGCCATCGCCCGGGCGTCCAAGTTCAAGTCACCGGAGCTGCCTGACCTGCAGACCCTGCAGCCGCTGGTCAACCGAACCGGTTCGGACTCCTCCAGCATGGACAATATGCTGGAAATCCTGCTCGCCGGCGGTGTCGACCTGTTCCGGGCCGTGCGCATGATGATTCCGCCCGCGTGGCAGAACGTCGACACCATGGATTCCGACCTGCGCGCCTTTTACGAATACAACTCCATGCACATGGAGCCCTGGGACGGTCCCGCCGGTCTGGTGTTGTCCGATGGCCGTCATGCGGTCTGTATGCTGGACCGCAACGGTCTGCGCCCGGCGCGCTGGGTGATCACCAAGGACGATTTCATCACATTGGCGTCCGAGATCGGCACCTACGGCTACAAGCCGGAGGACGTGGTGGCCAAGGGCCGTGTCGGACCGGGTCAGATGCTGGCGATTGATACCGAATCCGGCGAAGTCCTGCACACCAGGGACATCGACCAGCGCCTCAAGACCAGTCAGCCCTACAAGCGCTGGCTGCGCGAGAATGCGCTGCGCGTTGAGGCCACGCTGAATCAGGACACCCCCGAGTTCCGCTTGATGGAAAGCGACGACCTCAAGGTGCACCAGAAGATGTTCCACGTGTCGTTCGAGGAGCGCGACCAGGTGCTGCGCCCCCTGGCCGAAAGCGGCCAGGAAGCGGTGGGCTCCATGGGTGACGATACGCCCATGGCGGTGCTGTCCAGCAAGGTGCATCACGTGGCGGACTTTTTCCGCCAGAAGTTCGCCCAGGTGACCAACCCGGCGATTGACCCGCTGCGCGAGTCCATCGTGATGTCCCTGGAGACCTGTCTGGGCGCTGAACGCAACGTGTTTGAGGAAACCCCGGATCACGCCAACCGGATCATCCTGTCGACACCGGTGCTGTCTCCGGCCAAGTTCCTGCGCATCGAGAGCAACGATCGCCCGGGCTTCGAAGTAGCCCGGATTCGCCTGAGTTACCGGCCGGAAGTCGGCCTCAAACAGGCGGTCGAGGCCGTCTGTGCCGAGGCGGAGCAGGCGGTACGCGATGGCCGGGTGTTGCTGATCCTGAGCGACAAGGATCTGAAAGAAGGTGAAGTGCCGGTCAATGCCCTGATGGCAACCGGCGCGGTTCATCATCACCTGGTCCAGAAGGGGCTGCGCAGCGATGCCAACCTGATCGTTGAAACTGGTTGGGCGCGT
This sequence comes from Marinobacter sp. JSM 1782161, assembly GCF_011421605.1. NCBI lineage: Bacteria > Pseudomonadati > Pseudomonadota > Gammaproteobacteria > Pseudomonadales > Marinobacteraceae > Marinobacter > Marinobacter sp. JSM 1782161. Next base: position 56,912 of record NZ_WSSA01000006.1, on the reverse strand, counting down.
GACTCCCACCACTTCGCGGTGCTGTTCGGCTTTGGCGCGACGGCGGTCTATCCGTACCTGTCGTATCAGATCCTCAACGACCTGATCCGCACCGGCGAGGTGATGATGGATCCGATCGAGGCCAAGAACAATTACCGCAAGGGCATCAACAAGGGGCTGCTGAAGATCCTGTCGAAGATGGGTATCTCCACCATTACCTCGTATCGCGGTGCCCAGCTGTTTGAAGCCATCGGTCTGGCCGATGAGGTTGTGGACCTGTGCTTCTGCGGTGTGCCCAGCCGTATCCAGGGTGCTGGTTTCTACGATTTCCAGCAGGACCAGGAGCTGTTGGCGCGCCTGGCCTGGAAGCCGCGCAAGCCGATTTCCCAGGGTGGTGTACTCAAGTACGTCCACGGTCAGGAATACCACGCGTTCAACCCGGACGTGGTCAACACCCTGCAGCGGGCGGTGACCGACGGTAGCTATGGCACGTACCGCGAATACGCGGCGCTGGTCAATGAGCGCCCGGTAGCGACGCTGCGCGACCTGCTGGGTTTCCGCGACGGCATCGCGCCGATCGATCTGGACAAGGTGGAGCCGGTGGAAGCCATCTTCCCGCGCTTCGACTCGGCCGCCATGTCCCTGGGGGCGCTGTCGCCGGAGGCGCACGAGGCGCTGGCGGTGGCCATGAATACCCTGGGCGGGCGCTCCAACTCTGGTGAGGGCGGTGAAGATCCGGCCCGTTACGGCACCGAGAAGCGTTCCAAGATCAAACAGGTGGCTTCCGGCCGCTTCGGTGTCACCGCCGAGTACCTGCGCAGCGCTGACGTCATGCAGATCAAAGTGGCCCAGGGCGCCAAGCCAGGCGAGGGCGGCCAGTTGCCCGGTGGCAAGGTCAACGAGCTGATCGCCCGTCTGCGCTACTCTGTGCCGGGTGTGACCCTGATCTCTCCGCCGCCTCACCACGACATCTATTCGATTGAGGACCTGGCGCAGCTGATCTTCGATCTCAAGCAGGTCAATCCGCAGGCACTGGTGTCGGTCAAGCTGGTTTCCGAGCCGGGCGTCGGCACCATTGCCGCTGGCGTGGCCAAGGCCTACGCCGACCTGATCACCATTTCCGGCTACGACGGCGGTACCGCGGCCAGCCCGCTGACTTCCATCCGCTATGCCGGTTCGCCGTGGGAGCTGGGCCTGAGCGAAGCGCAGCAGGCGCTGCGTTCCAACGACCTGCGCGGCAAGATCCGCCTGCAGACCGATGGCGGCCTGAAGACCGGGCTGGACGTGGTCAAGGCCGCGATCCTGGGCGCCGAAAGTTTTGGCTTCGGCACCACGCCGATGGTGGCGCTGGGCTGCAAGTACCTGCGCATCTGTCACCTGAACAACTGTGCAACCGGTGTCGCCACCCAGAATGATCACCTGCGTGAAGAACATTTCAAGGGCACGGTCGAGATGGCAATGAACTTCTTCCGCTTCGTGGCGGAGGAAACCCGCGAGTGGATGGCCAAGCTGGGTGTGACCAACCTGGAAGAGCTGGTCGGCCGCACTGACCTGCTGGAAGTCCTGCCGGGCGATACCGCGCGTCAAAAACAGCTGGACCTGGCGCCGATCCTCGGCAATGACCTGATTCCGGCGGACAAGCCGCACACCTGCCAGGTGGAGCGCAACAAGCCGTTCGATGAGGGCGCCCTGGCAGAGCAGATGGTCAAGGACGTCACCGGCGCCATACAGAGCAAGTCCGGTGGTCACTGGCAGTACCGCGTGACCAACTGCGACCGCTCGATCGGCGCCCGCCTGTCTGGCGAGATTGCACAAGTGCACGGCAACAAGGGTATGGTGGACGCCCCCATCACGCTGGACCTGAACGGTACTGCCGGCCAGAGTTTCGGGGTGTGGAACGTCGGCGGCCTGAACCTGATCCTTGAGGGCGACGCCAACGACTACGTGGGCAAGGGCATGACCGGCGGCAAGCTGGTGGTCCGTCCGCCTCGCGGCAGCAGCTTCGAGACGCAGGACACGTCCATCATCGGCAACACCTGCCTGTACGGCGCCACCGGCGGCAAGCTCTTCGCCGCTGGCACCGCGGGCGAGCGCTTCGGTGTGCGTAACTCCGGCGCCCACGCGGTGGTCGAGGGAGCTGGCGATCACTGCTGCGAATACATGACCGGCGGCCTGGTGACCGTGCTGGGGACCACCGGCCACAACTTCGGTGCCGGGATGACCGGCGGTTTTGCCTACGTGCTGGACCAGCAGAACACCTTTGTCGACAAATACAACCACGAACTGGTGGAAATCCAGCGTATTTCCAGCGAAGACATGGAGCCGTACCGCAACCATCTTCGCAGTGTGATCCGCGAGCATGTGGCTGAGACCCAGAGCGAATGGGCCGAACACATTCTCGACAATTTCGACGACTACATTGGCCGTTTCTGGCTGGTGAAACCGAAGGCCGCGAGCCTGCGGACACTGCTGGCCAGCACACGGGCCCGGCCGGAGTAAATCTCCGGCCCAGCCCGCAGGCGCGGGCACTGTTGAATCGTTGTCGAAGTTGAATCCTTGAGAGTGATGTGATGAAAGAGAGACTGAATAACGACTTCCAGTTCGTTGAAGTCGGCCGTATCGACCCGAAAAAAGTACCGGCTAGCAAGCGCAAGAAGGAATTCCAGGAAATCTACCACCCGTTCAAGCAGGAACAGGCGGCCAGCCAGGCGCACCGCTGCCTGCATTGCGGGAACCCTTATTGCGAGTGGAAGTGTCCGGTTCACAACTACATTCCCAACTGGCTCAAGCTGGTGTCCGAAGGCAACCTGCTGGAGGCCGCCGAGCTGTGTCACCAGACCAACTCTCTGCCGGAAGTCTGCGGCCGGGTGTGCCCGCAGGACCGTTTGTGCGAAGGGGCCTGTACCCTGAACGACGGCTACGGCGCGGTCACCATCGGTTCGGTGGAGAAGTACATCACCGACACTGCCTTCGCCCTTGGGTGGCGTCCGGACCTGTCCCACGTGAAGTGGACAGACAGGAAAGTCGCCGTGATCGGCGCCGGTCCGGCCGGGTTGGGGTGTGCCGACATCCTGGCGCGTAACGGCGTCAAACCGGTGGTTTTTGATCGCTATCCGGAAATCGGCGGCCTGCTGACCTTCGGCATCCCCGAGTTCAAGCTCGAGAAGAGCGTGATGAGCCGTCGCCGGGAGATCTTCGAGTCCATGGGCGTCGAGTTCAAGCTGTCCACCGAGGTGGGCAAGGACGTGTTCCTGGAAGACATCATCGATGAATACGATGCGGTCTTCATGGGGATGGGCACCTACACCTACATGAAGGGCGGCTTCCCGGGCGAGAACCTGCCGGGCGTTTACGACGCGCTGCCGTACCTGGTGTCGAACGTGGATCGTCGCCTGGAGCTGGGCGCCACCGATGGCGAGTTCATCGATATGAAAGGCCAGCGTGTGGTGGTGCTCGGGGGCGGTGACACCGCCATGGACTGCAACCGCACGGCGATCCGCCAGCAGGCGGCCAGTGTGACTTGTGCCTATCGTCGGGATGAGCAGAACATGCCAGGCTCCGTGCGAGAGGTAGCCAACGCCAAGGAAGAAGGCGTCAAGTTCATGTTCAACCGCCAGCCGATCGCCATCATTGGCGAGGATCGGGTGGAAGGGATCAAGGTCGTGCAGACCCGCCTGGGCGATCCCGACGAGAACGGTCGTCGTCGTCCGGAAGTGGTGCCCGGCAGTGAAGAAGTCATTCCGGCCGATACGGTTTTGGTGGCCTTCGGTTTCCGGCCCAGCCCGGCGGAATGGTTCGACAAGCTGAGCGTGAACGTCGACGATTCCGGTCGTGTGACCGCACCGGAGCAGGCAGAATTCGCTTATCAGACGTCCAACCCGAAGATTTTTGCCGGCGGTGACATGGTCCGTGGGTCGGATCTGGTCGTAACGGCTATCTGGGAAGGGCGCCAGGCCGCCGAAGGGATCCTCGACTACCTGGACGTCTGAACACGACGTATCGAGCCAGCGACGGGAGCAGTATGACAGAACTCAGAAACGACCGGTTTTTACGGGCCCTGCAGCGCCAGCCGGTAGACCGCACGCCGGTCTGGATGATGCGCCAGGCAGGGCGTTACCTGCCGGAATATCGCGCGACACGGGCCCAGGCCGGGGACTTCCTGAGTCTGTGCAAGAACACCGAGCTGGCCTGCGAGGTCACGCTGCAGCCGCTGGAGCGCTTCCCGCTGGATGCGGCGATCCTGTTCTCGGACATCCTGACGATACCGGATGCCATGGGCCTGGGGCTCTATTTCGAGACCGGCGAAGGGCCGAAGTTCAAGCGCACAGTGCGTTCCGCGGCCGATGTGGAGGCGCTGCCGACGCTGAGCGCTGAAACCGACCTCGATTACGTGATGGCTGCCGTATCCGCCATCCGCGGGGCGCTCAACGGCCGTGTGCCGCTGATCGGCTTCTCCGGCAGCCCCTGGACGCTGGCCACCTACATGGTGGAAGGCGGTTCTTCCAAGGACTTCCGCGAAGCCAAGAAGCTGATGTACAGCGAGCCGGACGTCATGCACGCGTTGCTGGGCAAACTGGCCGATGCGGTCACCGATTACCTCAACGCCCAGATCCGCGCCGGTGCCCAGGTGGTGCAGATCTTTGACACCTGGGGCGGCGCCCTGTCCAGTTGGGCTTACCAGGCTTTTTCCCTCGATTACATGCAGCGGATCGTCGATGGCCTGATCCGTGAGCACGACGGCCGCTACGTACCGGTGATCCTGTTCACCAAGAATGGCGGGCAGTGGCTTGAGTCCATGGCGACAACCGGGGCGGACGCCCTGGGTCTGGACTGGACGACAGACATCGGTCGCGCCCGCGCCCGGGTGGGCGACCGGGTGGCCCTGCAGGGCAACATGGATCCGGCGATGCTGTACGCGCCGCCGGAGCGCATCCGGCAGGAAGTCGCTGACATCCTGGCCCGCTATGGGCGTGGCACTGGCCATATCTTCAATCTGGGACATGGCATCACGCCGGACGTGGATCCCGCGCATGCCGGCGCCTTCATCGAGGCGGTGTGCGAGCTCAGCGGTGCCTATCACGATTAGGTGAGCATCCGCGCCGGATGGCTGTCCGGCGCGGTGCGAACTATAGTGTCAGAAGGAACTGGACACGATCCGGGCAGAGTCCGGGAAAGGAGCGCGGCACTGTGAGCGAAACCAGCATGGCCCACAATCGGCGCCGATTCGAGCGCATCTTGTTCGACGCGCCCTGTGACATCTACGTCGGCGACAACGCCTGGTCCAGCCAGGTCATGGATATCTCCCTCAAAGGGGTGCTGGTCCGGCGCCCACCGGACTGGACCTCCCGTCTGAACGATCCATTCGAGATTACGATTCACCTGAACGACCAGGACACCGGCATCGTGATGTCCGTGGCCTTGCGCCACGTCGAGGATGAGGTGCTGGGGTTTCAGTGCCAGTACATCGATCTGGACAGTGCCGCCCACCTGCGTCGTCTGGTGGAACTCAATCTGGGGGACCCGGCCTTGCTGGACCGGGAGCTGCGCCATCTCGGTGAGCAGCGATAGGTGATGGCGGGCGTCGTCCGTGAACGCCCGCTCGTTACATGTCGAGCAGGGCGTCGAGCGCTTCACTCAGTTTGGTGATGGCTTTCACCTTCATATTCTCGATCGGTTTGCGCGGCACGTTGGCCTTGGGCACCAGGGCGCGGGTGAAGCCGTGTTTGGAAGCCTCGTAGATCCGTTCCTGGCCGCTGGGCACCGGGCGGATCTCGCCGGACAGGCCCACTTCCCCGAAAATCACCAGATCCTGCGGCAGTGCCTTGTCACGGAAGGACGAGACGATGGCGGCCAGTATCGCCAGGTCGGCGCCGGTCTCGTTGACTTTCACGCCGCCGACGACATTGACGAACACGTCCTGATCCGCCACGTGCATGCCGCCATGACGATGCAGCACCGCCAGCAGCATGGCCAGCCGGTTCTGGTCCGTGCCCACCGCCACCCGGCGCGGGTAACTGCCCTGTGAGATGTCCACCAGTGCCTGGACTTCCACCAGGATGGGGCGGGTGCCCTCCCAGACCACCATCACCACACTGCCGGGGGCGGCGTCCTCGCCCCGGTTGAGGAAGATGGCGCTGGGGTTCTTCACTTCTTTCAGGCCCTGCTCCAGCATGGCGAACACGCCCAGTTCGTTGACCGCGCCAAAGCGGTTCTTGATGCCGCGCAGGGTGCGGAAGCGGCTGTCGCTGGAGCCTTCCAGCAGGATCGAGCAGTCGATCATATGCTCCAACACCTTGGGCCCGGCCAGGCTGCCGTCCTTGGTGACGTGGCCCACCAGGAACAGGATGGTGCCGGTCTGCTTGGCGAAACGGGTCAGCAGGGCGGCGCTCTCGCGTACCTGGGACACGCTGCCCGGCGCCGATTCCACCTCGCTCATGTGCATCACCTGGATACTGTCCACCACCAGCACCTTGGGCTTTTCCGCTTCCGCCACCTGGATAATGCGCTCGACGCTGGTTTCCGACAGCATCTTCAGATCCCGGGTAGGCACGCCCAGGCGTTTGGCCCGCAGCGCCACCTGCTGCATCGATTCCTCACCGGTGACGTACAGTGCCGGGAGCTGGCCGGCCAGATGGCAGACGGTCTGCAGCAGCAGGGTGCTCTTGCCGGCGCCGGGGTGCCCGCCCATGAGGATTGCCGAGCCTTCCACCAGGCCGCCGCCCAGGACCCGGTCCAGCTCCTTCATGCCGGAGCTGACGCGTTCCTGTTCCGCCAGGCTGATGGAGTCCAGCGACTGCACGCCGGACAGGCTGCCGGCAAAGCCCTCGAAGCGGGCGCCGCGGCTGCCGCCGCCGGACACTGAGCTGACACCGCGGACTTCGCTGATGGTGTTCCAGGCGGAGCAGGCGGAGCACTGGCCCTGCCATTTGGAGTAATCCGCACCGCATTCGGTGCACACGTAGGCGGTCTTGGTCTTGGCCATGGAAGCTCGGTGATTGCAGGTGGAAGGGAAAGGGCAGCCGACCGGATGGCCGGCTGCCGGGAAGCGCGGCTTACGCCAGCTTCTTGTACTTCATGCGCTGGGGCACCATGGCGGAGTCGCCCTTGCGCTGTTTGTGGTCCTCGTCGTACTCGGTGAAGTTGCCTTCGAAGAAGACGGCTTCACTGTCACCCTCGAAGGCGAGGATGTGAGTGGCCACACGGTCGAGGAACCAGCGGTCGTGCGAGATCACCAGCGCCGCGCCCGGGAAGTTGAGCAGCGCCTCTTCCAGTGCCCGCAGGGTTTCCACGTCCAGGTCGTTGGTCGGTTCGTCCAGCAGCAGGACGTTGCCGCCCTGCTTGAGCAGCTTGGCCAGGTGCAGGCGGTTGCGCTCACCGCCGGACAGGTCGCCGACGCGCTTCTGCTGGTCGCCACCCTTGAAGTTGAAGCGGCCGACGTAGGCGCGGGACGGCGTCTGGTAGTTGCCCACCTGGATGATGTCCTGGCCGTCGCTCAGCTCTTCCCAGACGGTCTTGTCGCCGTCCAGGTCGCGCATCTGGTCGACGTAGGACAGCTCGACGGTCTCGCCCACGGTGATGGTGCCGGAATCCGGCTGCTCGGTGCCGTTGAGCATGCGGAACAGGGTGGATTTACCTGCCCCGTTACCACCGATGATGCCGACGATGGCCCCCGGCGGTACGCGGAAGTCGAGGTTTTCGTAGAGCAGGCGACCTTCGAAGGCCTTGCTCACGCCTTCCACCTCGATCACCTTGTCACCCAGGCGCGGACCGGGCGGAATGTACAGCTCGTTGGTTTCGTTGCGCTTCTGGAAATCCTGGGAGCTCATTTCCTCGAAGCGGGCCAGACGGGCCTTGCTCTTGGACTGGCGGCCCTTGGCGTTGCTGCGCACCCATTCCAGCTCGTGCTTGATGGTCTTCTGGCGCGCGGCTTCCTGCTTGGCTTCCTGCTCCAGGCGTTTCTCCTTGGCTTCCAGCCACTGACTGTAGTTGCCTTCGAAGGGAATGCCCTGGCCGCGGTCCAGTTCCAGGATCCAGCCGGCGACGTTGTCGAGGAAGTAGCGGTCGTGGGTGATGGCGACCACGGTGCCGCTGAAGTCGTGCAGGAAGCGCTCCAGCCAGGCCACGGATTCGGCGTCCAGGTGGTTGGTGGGCTCGTCCAGCAGCAGCATGTCCGGGCCGGACAGCAGCAGGCGGCACAGGGCGACACGGCGGCGTTCACCACCGGACAGGTTGACCACCTTGGCGTCCCACGCCGGCAGGCGCAGGGCGTCGGCGGCGACTTCCAGCTTGCGCTCGATGTCGTGACCGTCGGCGGCCTGGATGAAACTTTCCAGCTCGCCCTGTTTCTTGGCCAGCGCGTCGAAGTCGGCGTCCGGCTCGGCGTAGGCGGCGTAGACCTGATCCAGCTCGGCCAGAGCATCGTGGATACCGGATACGGCTTCGTCGACGATTTCCTTCACCGTTTTGCTGTCGTCCAGTTCCGGTTCCTGGGGCAGGTAGCCAACGTTGATGCCTGGCTGCGGGCGCGCTTCACCGATGTAATCGTTGTCGATGCCGGCCATGATGCGCAGCAGCGTCGACTTACCGGCGCCGTTGAGACCCAGTACGCCGATCTTGGCGCCGGGGAAGAAGCTCAGGGAAATATCCTTGAGGATTTCGCGTTTGGGCGGAACCACTTTGCCCACGCGATTCATGGTATAGACGTATTGAGCCATGGTCAGGCAATGTCCTCTCGATTCGAACGATTGAAATGGGGACGATCCGGGGCCTTTAGGGAGCCTCATGAGAGGCGCTGGATTTACCCCGGTAAGACCGGATTCTGAAGGCCCCCTACGGTAGCGAAACCGGGTCACTTTGGCAATTCGGCGGGACCGGCGCGGTGGGCGCGAAAAACCCGTATCATGCGGGTTAAAAGATGATTTTGGAGGGCCATCTGGGCTAGAATACGGGCCCTTCAAATTTCTGATCAGCCATTACAGGGGCAGCGCATCCATGTTTAATCGTGAAATGAAAATCGCCGGCTTCGACGATGATGTCTGGAGTGCCATCCAGGCCGAGAACCAGCGCCAGGAAGAGCACATCGAACTGATTGCTTCGGAGAACTACACCAGCCCGCGAGTCATGGAAGCGCAGGGTAGTGTGCTGACCAACAAATACGCCGAGGGCTACCCCGGCAAGCGCTACTACGGCGGCTGCGAGCACGTCGATGTGGTCGAGAATCTGGCCATCGAGCGCGCCAAGGAACTGTTCGGCGCCGCTTACGCCAACGTCCAGCCGCACTCCGGTTCCCAGGCTAACAGCGCCGTCTACATGGCGCTGGTCAAGCCGGGCGACACCGTGCTGGGTATGAGCCTGGCCCACGGCGGTCACCTGACCCACGGTGCCTCCGTCAACTTCTCCGGCAAGATCTACAAGGCGGTCCAGTATGGCCTGAACCCGGAAACCGGCCTGATCGACTACGATGAAGTGGAGCGCCTGGCGGTCGAGCACAAGCCGAAGATGATCGTTGCCGGCTTCTCCGCCTACTCCCAGCACCTGGATTTCGCCCGTTTCCGCGAAATCGCCGACAAGGTCGGTGCCTACCTGTTCGTGGACATGGCCCACGTCGCTGGTCTGGTGGCCGCCGGCGTCTATCCGGACCCGATGCCCCACGCCCACGTAGTGGCGACCACCACCCACAAGACCCTGCGCGGTCCGCGTGGAGGCCTGATCCTGGCGTGCGCCGACGAAGACATCCAGAAGAAGCTGAACTCCGCCGTATTCCCGGGCGGCCAGGGCGGCCCGCTGATGCACGTCATCGCCGGCAAGGCGGTGTGCTTCAAGGAAGCCATGAGCGCCGAATTCCGCAGCTACCAGCAGCAGGTCATCAAGAACGCCCAGGCCATGGCCAGCGTGTTCGTTGATCGCGGCTACGAGGTGGTGTCTGGCGGTACCCAGAACCATCTGTTCCTGCTCAGCCTGATCAAGCAGGACATCACCGGCAAGGATGCGGACGCGGCGCTGGGCAAGGCGTTCATCACCGTCAACAAGAACGCGGTCCCGAATGACCCGCGCTCGCCGTTCGTCACCTCCGGTCTGCGCATCGGTACCCCGGCGGTCACCACCCGTGGTTTCGGCGAAGGCGAGTGTCGCGACCTGGCGGGCTGGATCTGCGATATTCTCGACGATCTGGAAAACGAGGAAACCATCAGCCGCGTACGCAGCCAGGTCAAGGCGCTGTGCGAGCGTTTCCCGGTCTACGCCGGCTGATAGCCACTGAAATTTTCGGGGCGCCGTTGAGGCGTCCCGCGTTGTCTGGGAGCGGACGACATGCATTGTCCTTTTTGCGGTGAGGCAGATACCAAGGTGATCGACTCGCGACTGGTGGCCGATGGCGACCAGGTGCGGCGGCGCCGTGAGTGCCTGTCGTGCAAGGAACGCTTCACCACCTTCGAGTCGGCGGAACTGGTGTTGCCGCGGGTCGTCAAGCAGGACGGGACCCGGCAACCCTTCGACGAGGACAAATTGCGCTCGGGCATCATGAAGGCGCTGGAAAAGCGTCCGGTCAGCATCGAGGAAATCGAGGCGTCGCTGAACCGGATCAAGTTCCGGCTGCGTTCCCGCGGCGAGCGGGAAGTGAAGTCCATGGAGCTGGGCGAGGAAGTGATGACCGAGCTGCGCCAGCTCGACCAGGTGGCCTTTGTGCGCTTTGCGTCGGTCTACCGCAGTTTTCAGGATATCAACGAATTCAAGGAAGAGATCGAGCGCCTGACCGTGCACATGGGCGACAACGCCGACCCGGTGGATGTGGCCAAGGCCCTGACCGCGCCGTCGAAATCCAAGGACTGAAGGCGTCTTCCATTGAGTAGAACAGCGAGCCCGGCCCCGAGCGACGCCGAGATGATGGCGCGGGCCATCCGCCTGGCCTGGAAAGGCCGTTATTCGACCCACCCTAATCCCCGTGTCGGTTGCGTTATTGCCCGTGACGGCCAGGTGGTTGGGGAAGGCTGTCACGAACGGGCCGGTGAGCCCCATGCCGAAGTGTATGCCTTGCAGGCGGCTGGCGATGCGGCGCGGGGCGCGACCGCTTACGTCACCCTGGAGCCCTGCAGCCACCACGGTCGCACACCGCCCTGCGCCGACGCACTGGCGACCGCAGGGGTCGCCCGGGTGGTGGTGGCCATGACCGATCCCAACCCGGCCGTGGCGGGGCGAGGGCTGCAGCGCCTGCGCCAGGCCGGCATTGAGGTTGTCGAAGGTGTGCTGGCCGACGCCGCCGAATCGCTGAACCCGGGATACCTGCAGCGCATGCGCCGGCAGCGACCGTTCATCCGGGTCAAGGTGGCCGCCAGCCTGGATGGCCGCACGGCCATGGCCTCCGGTGAAAGCCAGTGGGTCACCGGGGCGGCGGCGCGACGCGACGTCCAGCGCCTGCGGGCGATGAGTGGGGCCATTGTTACCGGCGTGGGAACCGTGCTGGCGGACGATCCCTCGCTGACCGTGCGCCCGGACGACATGGGGGCGCTGGGCGACGCAGTGGCACCGGGCGCGCAGCCCCGGCGGGTGATCCTGGACCCGTCCCTGAAGACGCCGCCGGGAGCCCGGATCCTGAGCACCGGCGAGGTCTGGATTCTGTGCGATCCGGCGCAGCTCGACAGCGACCGTGCCGAGGCCCTGTCCGCCGCCGGTGCACGCCTGCACGGATTGCCCGTCGAAGACAGCGGCATGGCGTTGTCGGCACTGAGTGGATGGCTGGCCGGAGAAGGCGTGAACGACGTGCTGGTGGAAGCCGGCCCCCGGCTTGCCGGCAGTTTCGTGGCCGGAGGCCTGGTGGACGAGTTCTGGCTGTATCAGGCGCCGGTGTTCCTTGGCAGTGAGGGGCGGCCTACCGTGACCCTGCCCATCGACCGGATGGCGGACCGGAAGCACTGGCGCGTACTCGATCGCCGTCAGGTTGGCGACGACCAGCGGCTTATACTGGTACCGGATACAGCGTCCGCCTGACGGCATCGGGCGGCGGCAAGTTCAGGACGAGGCCGGTCATTCGAAGGGCGGCCTGTCATTTTAATCAAGGGTGCAATGTCTTATGGCACTGAACACGATCGAAGAAATCATCGAGGACATCCGTCAGGGCAAGATGGTGATCCTGATGGACGACGAGGATCGCGAGAACGAGGGCGACATCGTCATGGCAGCGGAGTTCTGCACGCCCGAGGCGATCAACTTCATGGCGCGTTACGCCCGCGGCCTGATCTGCATGCCGATGACACGCCAGCGCTGCGAGCAGTTGCAGCTGCCGTTGATGGTGCGCCAGAACGACTCTGGCTTCGGTACCAAGTTCACCGTCTCCATCGAGGCCGCCGAGGGTGTGTCCACCGGTATTTCCGCCGCCGACCGTGCACGTACGGTGCTCGCCGCGGTGGCTCGCGATGCCCAACCCACCGACATCGTCCAGCCGGGTCATATCTTCCCGCTGATGAGCGATCCCGGCGGTGTGCTCAGCCGGGCCGGGCACACCGAGGCGTCCTGCGACCTGGCGTCACTGGCCGGCGCCGAGCCGGCCGGTGTGATCTGTGAGGTGATGAACGACGACGGCACCATGGCCCGTCGTGAGGACCTTGAGACGTTCGCCGCCGAGCATGACCTCAAGATCGGCACCATCGCCGACCTGATCCACTACCGCACGCTGCATGAGCGCACCATCGAGTGCATCGAGGAGCATGATCTGGACACCGAATATGGCGTGTTCCGGCTGCGTACGTATCGCGACACCATCCACGGCGGCACTCATCTGGCGCTGACCATGGGTGACGTGGGTCAGGATGATCCGGTATTGGTGCGGGTGCATATTACCGATACCCTGCGTGACCTGCTGGGCGCCCGTCGCACGGGGTCTCACAGCTGGCCGCTGCATCGCGCCCTGGAAAAGGTGGGCAGCGAAGGGCGCGGTGTGGTCGTCATCCTGAACAGCGGCGAGGACAGCTACAATCTGGATGACCGGATCCACGAATTCTTCGACGAGGGCGCGCGGCCTGCCGCCAAGGGCAGTTCCGGTGTCTACTTCACGGTCGGTACCGGGTCCCAGATCCTGCGGGACCTGGGCGTGGGCAAGATGCGCCTGCTGAGCGCGCCGATCAAGTTCTCCGCCATTTCCGGTTTTGACCTGGAAGTGGTGGAGTATCTACCGTTTAACCCATAATCGCCGGCGTCCGTCGAGACGGGTCCGGAAACAGGAGTCAGAGATGTCTGGAATCAAGACGCTGGAAGGGGATTTTACCCAGTGCAGTGGTCGCTATGCGCTTGTCGTCGGCCGGTTCAACGCTTTCGTCGTTGAGAGTCTGGTGGACGGGGCGATCGATACCCTGCGTCGTTACGGCATTGCCGAGGACGATATCACCGTCGTGCGTGTGCCCGGTGCCTACGAGATGCCGCTGGCCGTCAAGCGTGTCGCCGAGACCGGCGAATACGACGCCATCATTGCCCTGGGCGCGGTGATTCGCGGTGGTACGCCGCACTTCGACTATGTCGCCGGCGAAGCCTCCAGTGGTCTGGGCGCGGTGAGCCTGGACACCAACGTGCCCGTGGCCTTCGGTGTCCTGACCGTGGACTCCATCGAGCAGGCCATCGAGCGCTCCGGCACCAAGGCCGGCAACAAAGGCGCCGAGGCGGCCGTCACCGCGCTGGAGATGGTCAGCCTGTTCAAGAAGATAGGTGAATGATGAGCGACCAAGAAGGTACTCCGGTCGAAGGTGCGGCCACTCCGGGAGCTCCCAAGGCCGGTGAACGGCGCCGCGCCCGCGTTCTGGCGATGCAGGCGCTCTACCACCGCCATTACTCCAAGAGCTCCATCAGTGCCATCGAAGCGGAGTTCATGGTGGACAACGACATGTCCAAAGTGGATTCCGCCTATTTCCGGGATCTGTTGCGCGGCGTCCACCGGGAGCAGGACGACCTGGACCGCACGTTCGAGCCCTATCTGGATCGCCCCCTGGGCGAAGTGGACCCGATCGAGCTGGCCATCGTGCGTCTGGGCACCTACGAGCTCAAGCACCGGATCGACGTGCCATACCGGGTGGTGATCAACGAAGGGATCGAGCTGGCCAAGCGTTTTGGCGGCACCGAGGGCCACAAGTTCGTCAACAGCCTCCTGGACAAACTCAGCCGGCGCCTGCGGCTCGCGGAAACCCGTCCGCGCTAGCGGGCGGCGTTGCTGGACGGTCCGGGCCGGAGTTGTCGATGGGCGAATTCGAACTGATCCGACAGATTTTCGAACCCGTTGCCCGATCGGTCACGCACCCCGACCTCCGGCTCGGCATCGGCGACGACTGTGCGATCCAGCAGGTCGGCCCCGGTCGCGAGCTGGTTTTCTCCGTCGATACCTTGGTGGAAGGTGTCCACTTCCCCGCCAATTATGATCCCCGCCATCTGGCGACCCGGGCGCTGGGCGTGGCGGTCAGTGACCTGGCCGCCATGGGCGCCGATCCCGTCTGCTACACGCTGGCCCTGACGCTGCCGGAAGCCCGTCGACACTGGCTAGAGGCGTTTGCTGAAAGCCTTGCCAGCGCCAGCGACGATTTCCGGATTGCCCTGGCCGGTGGCGATACCACACGCGGGCCGCTGACGCTGACCCTGCAGGTTCACGGTACGGTGCCGGCGGGGCAGACGCTGCGTCGCAGCGGTGCCGCGCCGGGAGACCTGATCGTTGTTTCCGGCAGCCTGGGCGACGCCGCCGGTGCGCTGGCGTGTCTGGAGCAGCCCTCTCCGACACTGGCCCAGGAGCACTTACTGGCACGCTACCATCGACCGTTGCCGCGTCTGGCCCTGGGCACGGCGCTGCGCGGGCTGGCCACATCGGCCATCGACGTGTCCGACGGCTTGCTGGCGGACGTGGCACACCTGGCCCAAGCCTCCGGCTGTCGCGCCGATCTCGACGCGGCGAGCATTCCGTTGTCTTCGTCATTGCGCGAGGTCTGCGGCGAACAGGCGCTGTTGCATGCGCTGTCCGGCGGCGACGACTACGAACTCTGTTTCACCCTGCCGCCGCGGCACTGGCAATCCCTGCAGGCAGCCGTTGATGTTCCTCTGGCCCGGGTCGGTGAGATGGTTGCGGGGCAGGGTGTCCAGGTCCACAACGACGGTACGTCGATTGCCAGCGGAATTGGCGGATACGACCATTTTGGAGTCCCGGGTGACTGATTGGAGCCATGCATGACTGATCCCTCCCTCGAGCAGGAACCGGAACAGATTGAACCGCTGCTGCCGCCGCACTTCCTCAAGGATCCGGTGCACCTGCTGGCCTTCGGCTTTGGCAGCGGTGCCATCAATCGCGCGCCCGGCACCTGGGGTAGCCTTGCCGCCATTCCGCTGTATTTCATCCTGTTCTGGTTGCCACCGGTGGCCTACTGGGGCGTGGTGCTGGCCGCCTTCCTGGTGGGGATCTGGCTGTGTGGCAAGACCGCCCGGGACCTGAAGGTGCACGACCACGGCGGGATCGTCTGGGACGAGTTCGTGGGCATGTGGATCGTGCTGGGTCTGCATCCACAGACCCTGGAAGGGGTCTTGCTGGCGTTCGTCGCCTTCCGTTTCTTCGATGTGCTCAAACCCTGGCCGATCAATTGGATCGATGATCGCACGCCTGGCGGTCTGGGGATCATGATCGACGACGTCATCGCCGGCTTCATGGCCATGGCGCTGGTCTACGCGCTGGATAAGACGCTGATCCCGTTCGCCCTGTAACCCGACGGGACACTAGTGCAGGCGTTCCGGGGCCGGCAGCAGGCGCACCACGTGAAGGAAGCGTTTGAGACCGGTTTCGGCGCGATTGCGGGTGGCGAAGGGGCCGCTGTCGAAGCCTTCGCGCGTGGTAAAGTACCACTCGCCGCTGACGCAGAAGAAGCGGCTGCTGCGGAACGGCACCGGGCCCTGTTCTCCCTGGCGATTGCTGGTGTCCATGTCAGTGTCTCCTGCCACCGGCTCGTCACGTCATTATTGTGTCGCTGCAGTTGTGTCGAGGCCGGAGCAAAACGGTTTGCTGGATGCCGATGCGTTCAATTTAATCGATCCGCACGGCAAATCAACTGAAAATCGACGTCATTGCAAAGCGTTGCGAACAGCCTCGCAGAGTATGTCGGCCATGGTCGAGACGGGACGACGCCTTGCGCTCGGCCGGACCAATCGTCAAAATGCCGAATCGGTTGCCGCGAATCCCCGCGGCCATCTCCTCATTTCCGAATCATCGTCGCGAGGTTTTCATGTCTTCTGGTCAAAACGGACAGGGATTCAAGCAGTGTCTGAAATTGGCTGCGCTTTTGGTCACGGCCTTGGTTGTGGCGGGCTGTAGCAGCTCGTCACTCAGGAGTATCCAGACCTGGGATGGCCCTTCCGCCCAGGCCGGGCAGGTGGCGATTCTGGAAAAGCCCGAATCGATCAAGATCCTTTCCGTCAATGGCCGGGAGGTGAACAGCTACCTCATGGACGATATCGAGCTTCGCTATGAGCTGCTGCCGGGGCAGAACACGGTGGCGTTTACCTACAAGACGGTGTGGGCGAATCAGAGGTCCTCGCAGGACGAGGGCTCCAAGGTCAATGTGATCGAGACCGATCCCCTGCAGGTGGTGATCAATGCCCAGGCCGGACGCACTTACCAGTTTGTGGTGCCCAAGGCCTCTTCTCAGCGTGAAGCCGAGCGGATGGCCCAGAACATGCAGATTCGTGTGGTGGACGAGCAGAACCGTCAGGTGGCTGTGTCCGGCGACTACGTTGCGCCCAAGCCGCAGCTGCCCCAGTTACCGCAGGCACCGGCATCGGATACCGCGCAGACGGTTGCGCCTGCAGCAACGGCCGGAGCCGCTGTGGGTGCGGCAGCCGCCTCTTCGTCTGGTTCCGCGCCGGCGGTGCCGTCGGCCGCCGAGGGACTGCCCACACTTGAGGGTCTCAAGCTGCTGTGGGAACGCGCCTCCAAGGAAGAGAAGAAGAATTTCCTGCGCTGGGCGTTCCAGTAAGCCAAGCGACTGAGCGATTAGAAAGAACCGGGCTTTTGCCCGGTTTTTTTATGTCTGCCGGTCGGGAGGGAGTCTCATCCTCGCAGCCGTTTGATCGATTTCTGCAGCGTGCTTTCGATCAGGTTGAGGGTGTCGTCCAGCAGCGTCGAACCGTGCCCCTCGCCGGGCAGGTCCGGTGGTTGATCGGCCGGCATGGACTCCGCGGCTTCCTCGATCGCCTGCAGACTCTCCTCCACCAGCTCGACCAGGCGTTCGCCGTCCGGGACCACATCGGGACACAGGGTGAAGTTCAGGGTGAGCTGACCTTCGTAGCTGACCGCGACG
Organism: Marinobacter sp. JSM 1782161; assembly: GCF_011421605.1. NCBI lineage: Bacteria > Pseudomonadati > Pseudomonadota > Gammaproteobacteria > Pseudomonadales > Marinobacteraceae > Marinobacter > Marinobacter sp. JSM 1782161. The sequence goes on along the minus strand of NZ_WSSA01000006.1, from coordinate 39,630 downwards.
ATCACCAGCCCCATGCTGTCGAACAGCGGCGCCAGGTTGTACTGGTGCGCCAGCTTGGCGCCCTGCAGATACATCGGTACCTGGGGGCCGGGTACGTTGGTGATCGGCACGTTGAACACCGGACGGTAGCGCTGGGCCAGTTGCAGCTCGCCGTACAGACGGGCCGACAGGGCCAGCATGGTGGATGGCACGAGTTCCGTCAGGCGATCGGCGGCGATGGCTTCCTGGTAGGGTTCGGACGCCACTGCGTTCCAGTGGATGCGGCGTATCCTTGAGGCCGGGCACGGAATGTCGGTGGCCAGGTTCAGCAGCATCGCCGACATCTGGTTGCCGGTGGGGCTGCGCAGGCTTTTCGAACGCACCGACACCGGGGTCATCGCCACCAGCGGCCGTTTGAGGTCACCGTCGTGCTCCGCTATGTAGCGGCGCAGGACTTCCGCGCAGAGGCCCAGTACCACGTCGTTGAGAGTGACATCCCCGATGCTGGTCTTGACGCCCTTGAGCCGCGACAGAGACAGCGTTTTTCCCAGCACCTGGCGGTTGGCGGTGATCTGGCGGTTGAACGGCGAATGGGGGGCCGAGAACAGCGGGAGTGGCAGGGGCAGTTTGCTCAGTTGGCGCTGGATGACGCCGCGGGTGGCGGCTTCCGCCGCGTGGGCAGCCAGCGAGGCGATCCGGAATGGCTTTCGGGCCAGGTTGCTTCCCACCTGCAGCAGGGCGCGCCGTTCGCTGGGGGCCGCTTTCGGGTACCAGGGCTGGGGTGGACGTATGGGCTCCGGGGTGGCGCTGTACTCAAGCAGCTTGCCCATGATTTCCTCGCCGCTGAAGGCATCGATCGCCGCATGGTGCAGGCGCACGATCAGGGCAAAGCCACTGGCGGATTCATTGCCGGTTTCCGCATCGGTCGCAGCCAGCCCATCGACGAAGGTAATGTGCCACAGCGGGCGGTCGCGCTTGAGCGGCTCCTGCATGATGCGCGAGGCCAGCGCCAGCAGGCTGTCCTGGTCGTTGCGGGCGCCCATCTTGACGTAGGCCAGGTGGCGTTCGATGGAGAAGTTGGCGTCGTCGACCCAGTAGGGGGCGCCGAGCCGGAGTGGTACCTGCTTCAGCTTCTCACGGAAGAAAGGCACCAGGTGCAGCCGGCTGCGCAGGTAAGATACGAATCGGCTGAACGTCAGCGGCTGGTCACAGGATTGACCGTCGAAAATATAGATCCCTCCGATGTGCATGGGCGCGGTATCGGATTCCAGGTAGAGAAAGGACGCATCCAATTCGGACAACTGCCGCATCTGGGACTCCCTGCGTTAACAGCCTAGGGTCTATGGGGAACGTTGGCCATTGTGCGTTCCCGGTCCGGCAGCGTCGAGGCGCATACCGGCCTGATTTCTGGCTTCTGGGGCCTTTCCGGGCTCAACTGTTTCGGCTATTGGGTGTGTGGATCGATCCAGCGGCTGAACTGGTGCGGTTCCGAGAGTTTGTCCCAGAACCATTTCAGGGCGTTGCCCTGGCACCTGGGTTCGCCGTTCTGGTTGTCCTGATGCCGGGCCAGGTGAATGACGGCTGGCTGGCGCACGGCCTCCACATTCAGCTCCACCAGTTCACCGCTGGCGAGCGATTCTCTGATCAGTGGCTCGGGTAGCCAGCCTACTCCCAGTCCGGCCTTCTGCGCACTGATCTTTTGCGCGATGTTGCTGACGGTTATGGTGCGCTGGCGCGAAAAAATGCCGGTCGTGCCCGGTTGCAGGTGGCGTGCCGAGTCGGCGGCGACCACCGCCGGGTAGGCCGATACCACCTCCTCGTTGATCGGGCCCTGATGCCGCGCCAGCGGATGATCCGGCGCCACGGCATAACGAAACGGAATCTGCCCGAGAATACGGGTCATGAACTGGCCGGCAGGACGGCTCATGGCGTCGGCGCCGAAGACCAGATCCACTCGGCGACACTGCAGCGCATCCCAGGCTCCTGTGAACACCTCCTCGACCAGTTGGATTTCCACCGGCACGCCCAACGCCTGGAACTCGCGAATGGCGGGGTACAGTGCTTCCATGGGCAGCAGGCTGTTGACGGCGATCTTGATCCGCGTTTCCCAGCCCTGTGCCACCTGTTTGGTGGCGTGGGCCAGGGCATCGGTGGCGTCCAGCAGGGCGCGTCCCTCATCCAGCAGGTAGCGCCCGGCGGGGGTGAGCCTGGCGCGATGACCGGTCCGGTCAAAAATATCGATGCCCAGATCGTCTTCCAGTTTCTGCACGGTGTAGCTGATGGCCGAGGGCACGCGAAACAACTCGCTGGCCGCGCCGGCAAAACTGCCCTTCCGCTCAATGGCGTCCAGGACTTTGAGGGCATCAATGGTGATGGCGTTATGCATGTTCAGTCAGTTTGAAGGAGTTGGCCAGAATTCATCGTTTGAGTCCCTGTCAGTGTAATCGTAGTCTGCGGAAAAGGGCCAGCCGGGCGGACTCGATTCCCGGAGCCCAAGTACGAATCCATTGAAACGGGAGGCCCCATGGGATTGCTGATTGACGGCCAATGGCACGACCAGTGGTACGACACGTCGAAAACCGGCGGCAAGTTCGAGCGGGAAAGCGCGCGGTTTCGCAACTGGGTGACGGCCGATGGCGAGCCGGGGCCCACGGGTGAGGGCGGCTTTCCGGCGGAGTCGGGTCGCTACCACCTGTATGTCTCCATGGCGTGTCCCTGGGCGCATCGCACACTGGTATTCCGCGCCCTGAAAGGATTGGGGCGCCATATCTCGGTCAGCGTGGTGCATCCTCACATGCTGGACAATGGCTGGGAGTTCCGGCCCGACTCCAGCGACCATCGGGATGACATCAACGGAAAGCGGTTTATGCACGAGGTGTACACGCAAGTTGCGCCGGACTACACCGGCCGCGTGACCGTGCCTGTGCTCTGGGACAGGCATCGCCAGACGATCGTCAGTAACGAATCGGCCGAGATCATCCGCATGTTCAATCGCGCTTTCGATGGTCTCGATGGCGTACGATCGGACCTGGATTTTTATCCCGCCGGCTTGCAGGGCGAGATCGAAGCCGTCAACGAGCGGGTCTACCACACCGTGAACAATGGCGTTTACAAGGCGGGCTTCGCCACGTCCCAGGCCGCCTACGAGAAAGCCTTCGGGGAGCTGTTCGATTCACTGGACTGGCTGGACGAGCGGCTGGCGTCATCGCGTTTACTGGCGGGTAATCGGTTGACGGAAGCCGACTGGCGCCTGTTCACCACGCTGGTTCGTTTCGACGCGGTTTACTTTGCTCACTTCAAGTGTAACCGCCAGACCCTGGCGAGCTTCCCCCACCTGGCCGGCTACCTGCGGGACCTGTACCAGGTGCCGGGGATCGCCGGGACGGTGGACATCGAGCAGATCAAGCAGCATTACTACGTCAGTCAGCGGACCGTGAACCCGACCCAGATCGTGCCCGTCGGCCCGCGGTTGAACTTCGAGTTGCCCCACGGTCGTGAGGCATTGGGAGAGATGCCGGCGTTCTGACGCCGGCCGGATTTTCAGGCGGTGCGAGCGACCGCCACTTCCGTCAGCAGGATCAGCGCGTCGCGGTGGTCCGACGCGGGCAGCGACTCGGCGCAGGCGCGGGCCTGTGCCGCTTCGTCGTGGGCTTTCCGAACGGTGTAGTCCAGCGCGCCGGAGGTCTCGACGATCTCGATAATGCGCGACAGATCGTCCAGACCACCCTTGCGAATCGCCTGGCGGATCAGCTGCGCGTCGGCTTCCGGCGCATTGGCCATGGCATGGATCAGCGGCAGGGTGGGTTTTCCCTCGGCCAGGTCGTCACCGACGTTCTTGCCCATTTCGGCGGCGTCGCCCCGGTAGTCGAGCACGTCGTCCACCAGTTGGAACGCCATGCCCAGGTGCTTGCCGTAGGCTTTCAGGTTCTCTTCCTGTTCCTCCGTGGCGCCGGCCAGCAGGGCGCCGGTATGGGAGGCGGCCTCGAACAGCATGGCGGTCTTGTTGTGGATGACCGTCATGTAGTGACTTTCCGAGACGTCCGGATTGCGGGTGTTCATCAACTGCAGGACTTCGCCCTCGGCAATCACCGCCGTGGCGTTGGACAGGATGTCCATGATGCGCATGCTGTCGAGCTCGACCATCATCTGGAAGGCGCGGGCGTAGAGGTAGTCGCCCACCAGCACGCTGGGTGCGTTGCCCCAGCGGGCGTTGGCCGTCGCCTTGCCGCGACGCAGGTCGGACGTGTCCACCACGTCGTCGTGCAGCAACGTCGCCGTGTGCAGGAATTCGATAACCGCGGCCAGCTTCAGGTGGTTGTCCTGGCCGTAGTCCAGGGCCCTGGCGGAAAGCAGGACCAGCAGCGGGCGCAACCGCTTGCCGCCACTCTCCACGATGTACTGGGCAATCTTTTCGACAAGGGGAACATCCGAGGAAAGGCGGTGCCTGATGAGGTCGTTGACGCGGGAAAAGTCGTCCGCGACGGTGTCGTAGATACGCTGCGCTGTCATGCAGATGATCCGGTCTGAAAGGAGGGAGAACGCGGCAATGCTAGGTTTTGCTCCGGGGACTGTCAACTTGAGCGGCCCATCGGCTTCGGGCTGGATGGCGTTGTTGGCCCAATGGGGCGATTACGTGCGAAGAGTGCTTGTCACCGGCGGCTGGTTTTCGTACAATTGCGCGCCCTAACTCATCCCAACCTGCGCTCCCTGCTATAGGGTTGCCGAAGCGCTTCCCTTAGAACCAGGTGGATTCAAGAGCAGGGATGGGTCAATCGCGGCCCCGTCAGTTATCGGGGCGGCCGACAAGCGGAGAAGACCATGTACGCAGTTATTGTCAGCGGTGGCAAGCAGCACCGCGTCGCTGAAGGCGATGTCCTGAAGCTGGAAAAGATCGAAGTTGAAACCGGAAGCAACGTCGAATTCGACCGCGTCCTTCTGGTTGCCGATGGCGACAGCGTCAAAGTGGGTGAGCCGGTGGTTGACGGTGCAACCGTCAGCGCGGAAGTGGTTCGTCACGGTCGCGGCGACAAGGTGAACATCATCAAGTTCCGTCGTCGCAAGCACAGCATGAAGCGTCAGGGCCACCGCCAGTGGTTCACTGAGGTCAAGATCACGGGTATCAAGGGCTGAGGCTCTGAAACCCCATTAAAGGAGGCTAGTCATGGCTCATAAAAAGGCAGCAGGTAGTACCCGTAACGGTCGCGATTCCGAGTCGAAACGACTTGGGGTCAAGAGCTTCGGTGGTCAGTCCGTCAGCGCCGGCAGCATCATCGTGCGTCAGCGTGGCACCCGTTTCCACGCTGGTGTCAACGTCGGCCTGGGTCGCGACCACACGCTGTTCGCCAAGGCGGACGGTGTTGTCAAGTTCGAGACCAAAGGTCCGGAAAACCGCAAGTTCGTGAGCATCGTTCCAGCCCAGTAAGGGGCTCGACGCTTACCAGGCGAAAGCGGTTACAAAAAGCCCCGCAAGCTTGCTTCAAGCCTGCGGGGCTTTTTCGTATGGGTTATCCGGTTTTCTTTATAATGGCTGTGCATTCACTCCAGACGGGCGGGAATCATGAAATTTGTAGATGAGGCGACCATTCGGGTCCAGGCGGGCAACGGCGGTCACGGCTGCCTGAGTTTTCGCCGCGAAAAATACGTGCCCAAAGGCGGTCCCGATGGCGGTGATGGCGGCGATGGCGGATCGGTGTACCTGGAGGCCGATTCGGCCCTCAATACCCTGGTGGACTACCGTTTCCAGCGCTCCTACAAGGCGCAGTCCGGCGAGGGCGGTGCCGGGCGGAACTGTTCCGGTCGCAAGGGCGAAGAGCTGGTACTGTCAGTGCCGGTGGGGACGACCGTGGTCGACATGGATACCCACGAAGTGCTGGGCGATCTGACCCGCGCCGGTGAGCGCCTGAAAGTGGCTCAGGGTGGTTTCCACGGACTGGGCAATACCCGCTTCAAGTCCTCGGTCAACCGGGCGCCGCGTCAGACCACCAACGGTACCCCGGGCGAGGTGCGTAACCTGCGTCTGGAACTGAAGGTCTTGGCGGACGTGGGGCTGCTGGGGCTGCCCAATGCCGGCAAGTCCACGTTCATCCGTGCGGTGTCGGCAGCGCGTCCCAAGGTGGCGAACTATCCCTTTACCACGCTGGTGCCCAATCTGGGTGTGGTCAGTGTGCAGGCCCACCAGAGTTTCGTGGTGGCCGATATCCCCGGTCTGATCGAGGGGGCGGCCGAAGGCGCGGGCCTGGGCATCCGCTTCCTCAAGCATCTGGTGCGCACACGCTTGCTCCTGCACATGGTGGACGTGGCACCTTATGACGGTACGTCACCGGTTGAGAGTGTGCGAGCCATTGCCGGCGAGCTGGAAAAGTTCAGCGAAACCCTGGCCGGTCGCGAGCGCTGGCTGGTGTTCAACAAGGTGGACGTGCTGCCGGAAGACGAGCGCGAATCCGTGTGCCAGTCGATCGTCGACGAGTTGGGCTGGGAGGGCCCGGTGTTCCGTGTTTCGGCGTTGAGTGGTGAAGGTACCAAGCCGTTGTGTCAGGCGGTGATGCGCTGGATCGAGCGGCGTGCCGAGGAAGAGGCGGACAACCCGGAGTTGGCCGAGCGTGAAGCGGAATTGCGCCGGCAGATGGATGACGAGGCGCGTGAGCAGATCGAGGCGATCAAGGCCGCCCGTCGTGCCGATCGCGAGAACGACGACTTCGATGACGACGACGATGATGATGACGGCGTCGAGGTGGTGTACGCGCCGGAGTAAATGGCGCCAAGCAGGTGGCCGTCCGTCAGTCGGGCGGCCGGTAATGACCGCCAGGTTTGGGGAGTAGGCAGGTAGGCTATGTCAGAACGTCGACGGATTGGGGGCGCCCGGCGCCTGGTGGTGAAAATTGGCAGCGCCCTGCTGACCAACGATGGCCGGGGTCTGGACGTACCGGCGCTGGCCGGTTGGGTCGACCAGATGGCCGCTCTGATCCTCAGTGGCGTCGAAGTGGTGCTGGTTTCCTCCGGTTCCGTGGCCGAGGGGATGAGCCGGCTGGGGTGGTCGGCCCGTCCGCAGCACCTGCATGAGCTCCAGGCCGCCGCCGCCGTTGGGCAGATGGGGTTGGTCCAGACCTGGGAGGCCCAGTTCAAGCGCCACGATTTGCACTCCGCCCAGATCCTCCTGACTCACGACGACCTGTCCGACCGCAAGCGCTATCTCAATGCACGCAGCACGCTGCGAACCCTGCTGGATCTGGGGGTGATTCCCATCGTTAACGAGAACGACACGGTGGTCACCGACGAGATCCGTTTTGGCGACAACGATACGCTTGGTGCGCTGGTGGCGAACCTGGTCGAAGCCGATGGCCTGGTCATCCTCACCGACCAGGATGGCCTGTTCGACCGGGATCCCCGCAAGCATCCCGATGCGCAGTTGGTGGATGAGGGCCTGGCCAGCGACGGCGAGTTGGATGCCATGGCGGCCGGCGGGGCGGGCATGCTGGGGCGTGGCGGTATGCAGACCAAGGTCCGCGCGGCGCGTTTGGCGGCGCGCTCCGGTGCCTTTACCGTGATCGTGGGAGGTCGTCTCGAATCCGTGGTGCAGCGCTTGCGCGACGGGGAGGCGCTGGGCACGCTGTTGTTGCCCGAGCAGGAGCGTCTGGCGGCGCGCAAACAATGGCTGGCGAGTCATCTGAAAACCCGCGGGCAACTGGTCCTGGACGCCGGTGCGGTGCGGGTGCTGTGCAAGGGTGGGCGCAGCCTGTTGCCGGTAGGGGTGCGTTCCATTTCCGGCCAGTTCCGGCGGGGCGAAATGGTGTCCTGCGTTGACGAGGCGGGGCGCGAAGTGGCTCGTGGCCTGGTGAATTACGACGCGGATGAGGCCCGGGCGATTGCCGGGCGTTCCAGTGACCGGATCACCGAAGTGCTGGGCTACGTGTCCGACGAGGAGGTTATCCACCGGGATAATCTGGTCATTGTGTGATCTGACATCGCGTGGCGTAAGGTCGCGCCACTGAATTTCAGGCATAAAAAAACCGGCCATTGGCCGGTTTTTTCAGACTGCAGGATCAGGCGCTTTTCAGGGCTTTGATCTTGGTCGACATGCGGCTCTTCAGGCGGGCCACCTTGTTCTTGGTGTAGATGCCCTTGTTGACCATGCTGTCGAGAATCGGCTGGGCAGACGTGAAGGCCGCCTGGGCTTCTTCGTAGTTGCCAGCTTCGATCTTGCTTTGTACTTTCTTCACGTAGGTGCGCGACATGGAACGCAGGCTAGCGTTGTGCTTGCGGTTGTTCTCGTTCTGACGAGCGCGCTTACGGGCTTGGGGAGAGTTTGCCACCGTATAACTCCTGAAATTCGTTTCTGAACAATAACGGGCGCGCCAACAATCAGCGCCTCAAAATAAATGACGCGGAACTATGCCGTTTAAGGGGCGTGATGTCAAGTGAAATCCCCCTCAAATCCCCGTCGCGCGGGGCTGTGGTAGACTGCCGTGCGCCGGCGGTCGGAGGCCCTGAAAGGGGCCGTCCAGAGGTCGTCAGCGTCCCATGATTCCGTGCGAAAAGGAAGTGCATTGATGGCGTCCGAGCCAGCCCAGAAGGTTTCCAAGGAGTCTGCTCCCAAAGCGCCCGGTCTGCTGCGCTCTTCCGGCGTCGTCGGTGTCATGACCATGTTGTCCCGGGTGTTGGGGCTGGTGCGGGACATGGTGATTGCCCGCTACTTTGGCGCCGGCGCCGGGGCGGATGCGTTCTTCGTCGCCTTCAAGATTCCCAATTTCCTGCGTCGCCTGTTTGCCGAGGGTGCGTTTTCCCAGGCGTTCGTGCCGGTGCTTTCGTCCTATCGGGAGAAAGAAGCGATCGGCGCCGTGCGCCAGCTGGTCAATGCCGTAGCGGGCAGCCTGGGTCTGGTGCTGCTGGGGGTGACGCTGGTGGCGATGCTCGGTTCGCCGGTGCTGACCATGGTGTTTGCGCCCGGGTTTATTGACGAGCCTGAAAAATTCGCCCTGGCCAGCGACATGCTGCGCATTACCTTTCCCTATCTGTTACTGATTTCGCTGACCGCCTTTGCCGGGGCGATCCTCAACAGCTACGACCGCTTTGCCGTGCCGGCCTTCACGCCGGTCCTGCTTAATCTGGCGATGATCGGCGCGGCGATTTTCCTGTCGCCGCTGATGGAAACGAAGGTGATGGCACTGGCCTGGGGCGTCTTCATCGCCGGGGCGCTGCAGCTGTTCTTCCAGCTGCCGTTCCTGATGCGTCTCGGGCTGTTGCCCAGACCGCGGGTGGATTATCGCCACGAAGGCGTGCGGCGCGTGCTCAGGCTGATGGCGCCGGCGCTGTTTGGCGTCTCGGTCAGCCAGATCAATCTGCTGCTGGACACGGTGCTGGCCTCGTTCCTGCAAACCGGCAGCGTGTCCTGGCTGTATTACTCCGACCGCCTGTCCGAGTTGCCGCTGGGGGTGTTCGGCGTGGCGATCGGCACCGTCATCCTGCCCAACCTGTCGCGCAAGCACGCGGCGGAGGCGCCGGATCAGTTCGCCCGCACCGTTGACTGGGCGATTCGTGCCGTCCTGCTGATTGGTGCGCCCGCGGCGCTGGCGCTGGCGATGCTGGCGGAGCCGCTGATAGCCACGCTGTTCCACTACGGTGAGGTGACCGGGCGCGATGTGGTGATGTCGGCCCAGAGTCTGCGAGCCTATTCCGCGGGCCTGCTGGCGTTCATGCTGATCAAGGTGCTGGCCCCGGGATTCTTCGCCCGTCAGGACACGCGCACGCCGGTGAAGATCGGGGTCATCGCGATGGTGGCGAATATGGTTTTCAATCTGGCGCTGGTGCTGCCGCTGGCCCACGCGGGACTTGCGCTGGCGACGTCGCTGTCGGCCTGGCTCAACGCAACCCTGCTGTGGCGCGGGCTGCGCCGGGAGAAGGCCTGGCAGGTGCAGGCCCGTTGGTGGCGCTTCCTGCTGCAGTTGCTGGTGGCCAATGGCGCCCTGGCGCTGGTGGTCTTCTGGCTGAACAGCCCGGTCGATCAGTGGCTGGCCATGAGTGGGCTGCAGCGGGCGCAGCAGATGGCGTTGTTGGTGGTGGCCGGCGCGGCGGTTTACTTCCTGGTGCTGGTGCTGGCCGGTGTGCGCTTGCGTCACTTCCGGCTGAAATAGGTCCATGCCTCGGTATGGCGCATCTTATCCCGCTGCGCCAGATCGTTTATAATCGCGTGTTTTATCACCAAGACCCGCCAAAGGTGCGTAGTTCATGCGTCTCATCAGAGGCCTCTCCAACCTGAGAAGACTCAAGGCCCGGGCCGATTCACCGTTGAGGAACGGTTGTGTGGCCACCATCGGCAATTTCGACGGGGTGCACGTCGGCCACCGGACCATCATCGAGCAGGTAAAGACCCGCGCCCGCGATCTGGGTGTGCCCAGCCTGGTGATGGTGTTCGAACCCCAGCCCCGCGAGTTCTTCCAGGGTAACGAAGCGCCGCCGCGCCTGACCGGCTTTCGCCAGAAAATGGAAGCCCTGCGTGAGGAAGGCGTCGACGTGGTGCTGTGTGTCCGTTTCGATGAACAGTTTCGTCAGTATTCCGGGATGGGGTTCATCGAGGACATCCTGATCGATGGCCTGGGCGTGCGTCATCTGGTGATCGGCGACGATTTCCGGTTCGGCTGCGACCGTGCCGGCGATTTCGAGCTGCTGGAGCGCGTCGGGCAGCAGGAAGGGTACAGCGTGGAAAGTACGCGTACCGTGGAAGTCCGGGGCGAGCGCGTCAGCAGTACCCGGGTACGCCAGGCGCTGCAGGCCAATCGCCTGCGCGAGGCCTCGGACCTGTTGGGCCGGCCCTACGCGATCGGCGGCCGGGTGGTGTACGGGCGCCAGTTGGGGCGCCAGATTGGTGCGCCCACCGCGAACATCAACCTGCAACGGCTCGCGGCCCTGCGCGGTGTCTACGTGGTGCGCGCCGAGCTGGAAGACGGGCGCGCGTTAGACGGCGTTGCCAACATCGGCCTGAGGCCCACCGTTGACGGCCGCCAGCCGTCCCTGGAAGTGCACCTTCTGGACTTTACTGGCACACTGTATGGCCAGCATATGCGGGTGGTTTTCCGCCATCCGCTGCGGGACGAGATCAAGTTCGATTCCGTTGATGCGCTCAAGGCCCGAATTGAGCAGGATTTCCGTGACGCCCGCACCTGGCTGGCCGCACACTGAAACCACCCGAGTCGCATTTCAACTGCATGATTCACCATTGACCGATAGAGCACTATGAGCGATTACAAGCACACCCTGAATCTGCCGGAAACCGGGTTTCCGATGCGTGGCAACCTGGCCAAGCGCGAGCCGGACATGCTCCAGCGCTGGCAGGACGCCGATATCTACGGGAAACTGCGTCAGGCCCGTCAGGGCCGGGATCGCTGGATCCTTCACGACGGTCCTCCGTACGCCAACGGCAGCATTCATATCGGTCATGCGGTCAACAAGATTCTCAAGGACATGATCGTCAAATCCCGCAGCTTCATGGGCTACGATGCGCCCTACGTGCCGGGCTGGGACTGTCATGGCCTGCCGATCGAACACAAGGTGGAGCAGGAAATCGGCAAGGCGGGCGTGAAGGTGGATTACAAGACCTTCCGCCAGGCCTGTCGGGATTACGCGGCCAAGCAGATTGAAGGGCAGAAAGCCGACTTTATCCGTCTGGGTGTGTTCGGATCCTGGGACAAACCCTACCTGACCATGGACCCGCAGGTGGAAGCGGACATCATCCGGGCGCTGGGTCGCATCGTCGACAACGGCCACCTGGTGCGTGGTTACCGGCCGGTGTACTGGAGCGTCGTGGGGCAGTCCGCGCTGGCCGAGGCGGAAGTCGAATACCAGGACAAGACGTCCACCCAGATCGACGTGCGTTTCACCGTCGCCGATCCGGACGCCGTGCTGTCGGCGTTCGGCGTCTCCGGCGGCGAGGGCGCTGTCTCCGTTGTGATCTGGACCACCACGCCCTGGACCATCCCGGCCAACCAGGCGGTGTCGCTCAACGCCGAACTCTCCTACGCGCTGGTGCAGGTGGATGCCGGCAACGGCCCCGAGCGCCTGGTGCTGTCCAGCGATATGCTGGAAGACATCATGACCCGCTGGTCCATCGAGGATTACCAGGTCCTGGGCACCTGTGAGGGCGCGGCGCTGGAGGGTCAGAAGCTGCAACACCCGTTCTACGACAAGCAGGTGCCGGTGGTACTGGGCGATCACGTGACCACCGACGCCGGTACCGGCGCGGTGCATACGGCGCCGGACCACGGTATGGAAGACTTTGAGGTGGGTAAGGTCTACGGCATCGATACCCTCAACCTGGTCCAGGCCGACGGCACCTACACCAGTGCGGCCGGCGAATTTGCCGGTGTGCATGTCTACAAGGCCGACGATCCGATCTGCGCCGCCCTGGAGCGTGAAGGCAAGCTGGTGCGTAAAGAGAAGTTCCAGCACAGCTACCCGCACTGCTGGCGCACCAAGACGCCGCTGATCTACCGCGCCACGCCGCAGTGGTTCATCAGTATGGAAGCCAAGGGGCTGAAGGAAGGCGCCCTGGAAGCCATCAAGGGTGTGCGCTGGGTGCCGGCCTGGGGCCAGAACCGGATCGAGGCGATGGTGGAGCAGTCCCCGGACTGGTGCATCTCGCGTCAGCGGACCTGGGGTGTGCCCATTGCGCTGTTCATCCACAAGGAAACCCAGGAGCTGCATCCGGAAACCCCGGACCTGATCGAAGCGGTCGCCAAACAGGTGGAAGAGGGCGGCATCGACGCCTGGTACGACCTGGACGCGGCCAGCCTGCTGGGGTCCGACGCCGAGCACTACGACAAGGTGACCGACACCCTGGACGTCTGGTTCGACTCGGGCGTGACCCACGCTTCGGTCCTGTCCAAGCGTGAGGACCTGGGCCAGTTCCCGGCCGATATGTATCTGGAAGGCTCCGATCAGCATCGTGGCTGGTTCCAGTCGTCCCTGAAAACCTCCATCGCCATCAACGGCGTGGCGCCGTATCGCCAGGTGCTGACCCATGGCTTCACCGTGGACGGCAAGGGCCGCAAGATGTCCAAGTCCCTGGGCAATGTGATCGCGCCGCAGGAGGTGATGAACCAGTTGGGCGCCGATATCCTGCGGCTGTGGGTGGCGGCGACCGACTACAGCGGTGAGATGACGGTCTCCAACGACATACTCAAGCAGACCGCCGACGGCTACCGCCGCATCCGCAATACCGCACGCTTCCTGCTGAGCAACCTGACCGGCTTCGACCCGGCGCAGCACGCCGTGGCGCCCGAGGACATGCTGGCCCTGGACCGCTGGATGGTGGATCAGGCGCTGGCGATGCAGCAGTCGCTGGACGAGGATTTCCAGAACTACGCCTTCCTCAAGGTCTACCAGAAGCTCTACAACTTCTGCGAGGCGACCCTGGGCGGCTTCTATCTCGACATCATCAAGGACCGCCAGTACACGACCCAGGCCGACAGCCTGGCGCGGCGTTCCTGCCAGACCGCCCTGTACCATGTGGCCGAGGCGCTGGTGCGCTGGATCGCGCCGATCCTCAGCTTCACCGCCGACGAGATCTGGCAGCACCTGCCGGGCGAGCATGGCGAGAGCGTGTTCCTCGAGGAGTGGTACGACAAGCTCGCGCCGCTGCCGGACGATCTGACCATGGGCCGCGATTACTGGGCCGTGATCCAGGGCGTCAAGGAAGCGGTCAACAAATGCCTGGAAGACGCCCGTAATCGCGGCGACATCAAGGGCTCGCTCAGTGCGGAAGTCACCCTTTATTGCGAAGGCGACCTCAAGGCGGACCTGGAAGCACTGGGTGAAGAACTGCGCTTCGTGCTGATCACCTCCGGCGCCCGGGTGGCGACGCTGGCCGAAGCGGGCGAGGCGGAAGTGTCCGCCTACGAAGGCCTGCGCGTTAGCGTGTCGGCCAGCTCGAACGAGAAGTGCGACCGCTGCTGGCACCATCGCGAAGACGTCGGCCAGCATCCGGCGCATCCCAAGCTGTGTGGTCGCTGCATCGAGAACATCGATGGTCAGGGTGAACACAGGGCGTTTGCCTGATGATGGCGCGGGCAGAAGAGGCGAGCGTAACCCGCTCGCCGTTGAACTGGCTGTGGCTGGCGGTCCTGGTGATCGCCCTGGATCTGGGCACCAAGGCGCTGGTTTCGGCAACGCTGACGTATGGCGAGCCGGTACCGGTGCTGCCGTTCTTCAACCTGACACTGTTGCATAACACCGGCGCCGCGTTCAGCTTCCTGGCGGGCGCTGACGGCTGGCAGCGCTGGTTCTTCGTGGTGCTGGCCGTGGTGGTCAGCGTGGTGCTGGTGCGCTGGTTGGCGCACCTGAAGTCCGACGAGCGGTGGCTGGCGGTTGCCATCACCCTGATCCTCGGCGGCGCCATCGGCAACCTCTACGATCGCGTTGTGCACGGCTACGTCGTGGATTTCCTACACTTCTACTGGAATCAGTACCATTTCCCCGCCTTCAACCTGGCGGACACGGCGATCACCATCGGCGCCGTCATGATGGTGCTGGACATGTTTCGCAAACCGTCCGATGCGTCGGCGGACCAGGGGGAATAGCAAGCATGAGTGCGCTTCCTGTTGAAAAGGGCACCCGGGTAACGCTGCATTTCGCGCTGCGTTTGCCCGATGGCAGTGAAATCGATTCGACCTTCGGTAAGCGACCGGCGACCCTGGAAATCGGGGACGACAACCTGCCGGCGAACTTCGAGGCGTACCTGATCGGCCTGACCGCCGGCGACCGGCAGACCTTCGAAGTGCCACCGGAGAAAGCGTTCGGCCAGCACAACCCGTCCAACATCCAGACCTTCAAGCGTTCCGAATTCGGTCCCGACATGGTGCTGGAACCGGGCGCGGTGATTTCATTCGCGGACGCTCGCCAGGGCGAACTGCCGGGCGTGGTTCATCACGTGGAAGGCGATCAGGTGGAGGTGGATTTCAATCACCCCCTGGCGGGGCGTACACTGACCTTCGAGGTGGAAATCGTCAGCGTCGAACCGGCGCAGACGACCCACTGATCAGCGCAACTGACATCGAGCAAATCAGGACAGGCAATGCAAATCCGACTGGCCAACCCCCGTGGCTTCTGCGCCGGCGTCGACCGCGCCATTGAAATCGTTAACCGGGCGCTCGATGTATTCGGCGCGCCCATCTACGTGCGCCACGAAGTCGTGCACAACAAGTTCGTGGTCAACAACCTGCGCGAGCGCGGCGCGATTTTCGTCGACGAGCTGCACGAAGTGCCCGACGACCATCTGGTGATCTTTAGCGCCCACGGCGTCTCCCAGGCGGTGCAGAATGAAGCCAAACGTCGTGGTCTCAAGGTGTTTGACGCCACCTGTCCGCTGGTCACCAAGGTGCATCTGGAAGTCATGCGCTACAGCCGGGACGGCCACGAGTGCATCCTGATCGGCCACGAGGGCCACCCGGAAGTGGAAGGCACCATGGGGCAATACGACCGCAGCAACGGCGGCGACATCTACCTGGTCGAAGACGTCGAGGACGTGGCGAACCTGGACGTCAAAGACCCGTCCCGCCTCGCCTACGTAACCCAGACCACCCTCTCCATGGACGACACCGCCCGCGTCATCGACGCCCTGCGCGAACGCTTCCCCGAGATCCAGGGCCCGCGCAAGGACGATATCTGCTACGCCACCCAGAACCGTCAGGACGCGGTTAAACAGCTGGCCGGCGACTGCGATCTCATGCTCGTGGTGGGCTCCCCCAACAGCTCCAATTCAAACCGCCTGCGCGAACTGGCCGAGCGCATGGGCACTCCCGCTTACCTGATCGACAACGCCGACCAGATCGACCCGGTCTGGCTGGAAAACCGCCAGTCCGTCGGCGTCACCGCCGGCGCCTCCGCCCCGGAGGTGCTGGTACACGACGTCATCAAGAAGCTGCAGGACCTCGGCTGCAACGCGCCGGAAGAAGTGCCCGGGCGGGAAGAGAATATCGTGTTCTCGATGCCGAAGGAGTTGCGGATCAAGGCGGTGGAGGTGAGCTGATAAGCCCGCCTCGCCAGCCTTGAGTTCCTGGCCCGACCTGAAGCGCCTTCCAGCCCCACCATACCGCGAAGCGATTTCTTCGCTCTCGACTAGCTCCCCTGATACCCGAATTGTGCACCGGTTCACGAGACCCATGGGGCGTGTACCGGTTATCCGGCATTCCTGACCGTTCGTCGCTATGCGCTTTCTGCTGCACCATCGATTCCTATACTGGAACCATGAAAATAGGATCGGTGGCTATGAAGTCTAAGCGTGGTTTTACCTTGATCGAGCTGTTGGTGCTGATCATGTTGGTGGGGATTGTGGCGGCGATCGCATTGCCCGGTTTCGGGCGTCTCGTCGAAAACAACCGTATCAGTTCGCTTTCCAACAGTGTCATCGGTGTTCTGAATTATGCCCGTTCCGAGGCGGTTCGCCGTGGAACCATCGTCAACGTTGTACCTACGGACGGTAGTTACGACGACGGCATCACGGTACAGGACGCTGGCGGCAATTCCCTGCGTGAGATCGAAGGGCCGGGCGGTGGCGTTTCCCTTGCCATGACCAGTGGAGCAGCCCTCTCGTTCCGGGCCAACGGAATGAGTGGCCAGGGGAATACGGTGCAGTATCAGGTCTGTGCTGATTCCGGTGAGGATGGCACGGAAATCAGTGTGACGGCTGGCGGTTTGGTCCGTTCAGCGCAGATTGTATGTCCCTGAGGAATGGAATGATGCGAAAGACAGTCCCCCGTCGCAGGGGCGCTCAAGTGGGGCAGCGCGGCTTTACCATGATCGAGGTTCTCGTCGCCGTGCTGATTCTTGCGATCGGCCTGCTCGGTGTTGCCGGTGTCCAGTTGCTCTCGATGCAGCAGACGTCGAACTCCAATATGCGTTCCGTTGCGACGATCTATGCCCAGGATGTGGCTGAGCGAGTTCGTGCCAATGGTGGTGCCAACCTGGGCGCGAGCGACCTGACCGCTATAGAAAATAACATGCAGAAGACGCTTGGCCCTGATGGCGACCTAACCGTGGAGATGGACGGGGATTTCGTGGATGTTCAGGTCCAGTGGAACGAGCGGGATCCGTTTGGTGGCAGCGATGGCGAAAGCGCTCAATCAATCACCCTGAGAGCCAGACTGTGAGTTTGAATATGAGGTTAAGTCGACGTTTCGGATTGTCTGGCCAGCAGGGCCTCTCGATTATTGAGCTCATGGTGGCGCTTGCGCTTGGGGCCTTGTTGACCATTGGGCTGGTGCAGATTTTTACGTCCAATAGCCAGACGTTCCGGCTGAACGAGGCCGAAGCCCGGGCGCAAGAGGCCGGGCGTATTTCGACCGACATCGTTTCACGAGCTTTGCGGAATTCGGGCTATTTTGGCTGTTACCCGATTAACCCGGTCACGAACAATCTCGATACCACGGACGATGATTACCAGCCCGGTCTGTATGACTATGAATTCGACGGTTTGTCCGCGGAGAATGCATTCCGGCCCAACGATGCGGTCGCAGGAACGGATTTCTTCGCCGTATCCGGTCTCCGTTCCAGTGGAGGCGTCGCCGCGGAAGCAGACGTGGTGTCTGCGTCCATCGAAGTGGACGACGAAGGGAATCTCGAAGCTGGCAGTATCATCATGATCAACGACTGTGAGAATGGCGATATTTTTGAGATTTCGGAGGTTCAGAACGACGGCACGACCATCACGCTGGTCGGCAACAATCAGGACAATGTTGATGGCCAGCCTGGCAACGACTTTTCCGCCAACGCGCCTGCGGCCTGCCCGGCAGGAGAGGATTGTTTGGGGTCGAGCTATGACGAGGGTGTGCAGATCCGCAATCCATATACCGAAATCTACTACATCGGGACGGGGCCTACCGGCAATCCTGCCCTGTTTTTCCGCGATGCGTCAGGCTCGGCCGTGGAACTGGTGGATAACGTTGTCGATATGGCCGTGCGATTCGGCGAGGGTACGGTAAATGGTGGAGTCACGAACTGGGAGGACAATCCGGCGTCCGTTGCCGACTGGGGGGGCGTCATGGCTGTGCAGACCAGCTTTCTCGTTCGTGCAGGACAGAACAATGTGATCGCGCAAGCAATGAGCTACTGCTTTCCGGGATGGCTTGATTGTACCGATGACAACAACCTCACGACGGCGCCGGATCAACGGCTCTACCGGGTATATACCCTGACCACAACGCTTCGAAACAGGATTGACTGAGATGAGCATCAAACGTCAGCAAGGGGTGGCCTTACTGTTGTCACTGGTAATCCTGCTGGTTCTGTCCCTGTTGGCCATATCCGGGATGCAGGGCAGCGTTATGCAGGAGCGCATGGCGACGGCGCAGCGGGATGGGGTAATGGCGCTTGAAGTAGCGGAAACCGCGTTGGCCGAAGTTGAAGGGCAGTTGGATCAGATGACCGACCTGGGTGGTTTCGGTTCGGATACCGGGTTCTACGACGTCAATGACGCCCCGAGCCCGTTTGACGAGGATACCTGGACGGCTGACGGCTCCGCGACCGCCAGCTCGGTTGACGGCATGACGCCTCGCTATTTCGTGGAGTATCTGGGCAAGGTTGTACTGGACGAAGAGGGGCAACTGCCTCGGGACCAGGGGCAGTACGGGAGCTCGGATCAGGTCGAGATGGATTACGCGCGCATAATTGTCATGGCTCAGGGACCGTCGGGGCAGAGTCGCCGGTTGCTGGAGAGCTATTACGTATTCGAGCCCGAAGGACTGGCGGGTGCCGGGGCAGGAGGTTAAATCATGAAGTGGATGGTTGAGAAGTTCAGGGTATTGCTGGTCGGGATGGCCATGGTGCTGCCGACGGCCGGTTATTCCGCCGCGCCGGATCTGGCTCAGGAGCCGCTTTTTGTGGGCTCTCCGGTGGCTCCTAACTTGCTGTTTATTATTGATGACTCTGGCTCGATGGAGCGAGAGTACATGCCAGATAGCATCTCTCGTTATTCAGGCGTGGAATACACTTGTAATGAGTGGACAGGACGTGGGCGCAATCGGCGCTGTGTGGATGGAGAGTACTCGGGTGATAAGGCCTACTATCCGTTCTACTATTCCGCGAAAGTTAACAAAGTCTACTACAGCCCAAGTATTACTTACCTGCCGCCCTTCAAGAAAGATGGGTCCGGGAGGATGTCTGGTTCCTCGTATACCAATGCATCTGAAAACGGTTATTACTCAAGTAGCAACAATAATGACTTGAGTGATGATGAGTTTGAGTTCGGGAACTACGATTTCAAGAATGGCTTTTATTACGCTTTTGATTCTAGTAACTCAGGCTGTGGCGGAGCAAATGATGTTTATGAAAGTGACTGTTACGACTATGTCGACGTCAATAATCTGAGTGCGTCTGATAAGGCTAATTTCGCGAACTGGTATTCATACTATCGAACGCGGATGATGATGAGTAAGGCAGGCATCGGCGAGGCTTTCAATTCGTTGCCGGAGTATTTTCGACTCGGTTGGGGTGCGATTAACAATGGTCGCCAGGACGTCGATGACGCCGATAACATTCGAGCCGTCGAACAGGGCGTTCGCGAGTATTCATCAAATCACCGGACCAATTTCTATGATTGGTTGTATGGCGAGTATGGCAATGGGAGCACTCCGTTACGACGGGCCCTTGAAGGTGCTGGAGAATATTACGAAGAAAGCCTTCATGCCTGGCGTGACAAGCCCGAGAACGGCAACTCGTCTGGTAATCCCGCGAGGGAATGTCGGCGTGCCTACACGATCTTGATGACTGATGGGTATTATAACGGGAGCGATCCGTCCGATAACGTAGAGAAGTCGGATGACGAGAGTGGTAAATCCATAAATAACCCGAAAGGCGAGAACTACCAGTATTCCCCGGTAGATCCGTTTAAGGATGGTCGTAACGATATTACGCTGGCCGATGTGGCCATGCACTACTGGAAGCGTGATTTGCGGTCGGATTTGGAGAATTTTGTACCAACCAGCGGTTCAGACCCAGCCTTCTGGCAACACATGTCCGTTTACGGCGTCGGGTTGGGGGTTACGGGCTCTGTTGACCCAGACTCGGCGTTTGATGCGATATCAACGGGTGATTACGTTGACTGGTGGGCTGGTAGCAGCGGTGAAAACAAGATCAATGACTTGCTTCACGCCAGTGTCAACGGGCGCGGTGGCTTTTTCAGTGCTGATGACCCAGAGACCTTTGCCACTCAGTTGGCGGGGACCATTGGCGATATTACGGCCGATGCAGGCTCGGCAACGGCGGTAGAGTTTGACGTGTCTTCGTTCCAGGAAGGGGCGCTGATTTTTTCCGCACAGTTTGACCCCAATGGCTGGTCGGGTGATCTCCAGGCTCTGGAGCTGGAAGGTGAGGATGAGCCGACCGTTCCCGACGCTGAAACCGCCATAGAAAACGGCGACGGGTGGTCGGCCAAAGCCATCCTGGACAACCGTGATCTCACAACCGACGATCGAACGATCATTACCTACTCGGATGACAGTTCGAAAGCCGTTGCTTTTCGTTGGGCCAACCTGGACACCGATCAAACCGATGACCTCAGCTACGGTGGCTCGGCGACTTTCGGTCAGCAGATTCTGAGCTTCATTCGAGGTGACCGAAGTAACGAGGATGGGTCGAAGATCCGGGAGCGCAGCAGCCGGCTTGGCTCGATCGTCAATTCGTCTCCGGAATATGTCGGTAAACCTGATGCCGGCTGGCCCGAAAACGCGCCGTTTGGCGTTGACGGCGAGCGCTATGCGGCATTCGCCAGTGCCAATGAGAATCGTACTCCGATCGCCTATGTGGGCTCCAACGACGGCATGTTGCACGGGTTCAATGCGACGGCCGATGGCGGTAATGAGGTGCTGGCCTATATTCCCAATTTTGTCTATTCCGACGGTGCCGACGACCAGGGGCTGCACTACTTGGCTGATCCGGACTATCAGCATCGGTATTTCGTGGATTTGTCGACTCGTCAGCAGGATATTTATACCAAGGGGCGTGCGGCGGATGGCAGTGTGACTGCCGATAAAAGCTGGCGTAGTGTCCTTGTCGGCGGCGGCCGGGCCGGCGCCAAAGGTATCTACGCGCTCGATGTGACGGATCCGTCAGCCTACTCTGAGACGGATGCTGGGAAATTCGTGCTGTGGGAGTTCACAGCGGAAGACGACAACCGTCTTGGCTATGTTACCCAGCCTCCCATCGTGAGCATGGCGAAGTGGGGAACTGATGACGTGCGCTGGACAGCGTTTGTCGCCAATGGCTATGACAGCACTGCTGGAACCACGGGCTTCTTTATGCTCGACGTTGAAGGTGGGCTTGATGGTTCCTGGGATAATGGGGACTACCGTTACATTGAGTTTGAGAACGGTGGGGATGGCCTCTCACCGCTCACGGTTCTTGATACCACCGGTGATTATCTGTCTGACCGTATCTATGCCGGAGACCTGGATGGGAACGTTTGGGTAGCTACCGTGTCCACCGACGGAACCTGGGCATCCGACTATACCGTGTCTGCCCAGGACGACACGCCACAACCGCTGTTTACGGCGAGCCTCAACCAGCCGATCACTGCGGAGCCCAAAGTGGTAGCGCATCCCGACATGCCACGAGCCGGAAACGTACCGAACCTGTTGATCTTCTTCGGTACGGGAAAATACCTGGAAACGACGGATGTCTCCAATACGGATGGTCAAAGCGTCTATGGGGTCTGGGACCGGGGAGAGTCATCGCTGGACCGTGATGATCTCGCGTCGCGGACGTTAACGGAGGGGACTCAGACTGTTGATGGTGAAGTGCTCACCGTCCGGCAGTCTGGTGGCGATGACATTACCTATGGAAACGGCCAGTACGGTTGGTATGCGGATATGACTGACAGCGGCGAGCGGGTGATCGTCAGCGCCCAGACGCGCGGAGAGTTTATGTATATCAACTCGATGGTCCCCGATCTGGATCCTTGCCAATCGGGGGGCAGCGGCTGGCTGATGGCGTTTGGCCTGGATGGCCGGACACCGGAAGCAAAGGCGTTTGTGGATTTGCCTGAGAGCGTCGTGGGCTACAAGGTAAATGGGTTGCCCAACCAGTCAACCATCCTCGGAACCTTCCGTTTCACTCCGACTTCGGATGGAAACGTCGATGTTACTAAAATTCCGCCGCTCAGCGGCAGCGTAGCCGGTGCCGGTCGCCGCGGCTGGCAGGAGCTGGTCGAGTAATATCCGGTTCCTTTGGGCCGGTCCGATCCCATACGGACCGGCTCTTCCAGAAAGACCGACGCATTGCATAAAGGGCCGGCAGCTTGATGGCAGCCCATCAACGAGTAAGGAAGTAGTAATGAATCACCGATCACCAAGCCGTGGGTTTACCTTGATTGAACTGATGATCGTCGTGGCGATCATCGGCATCATTGCGGCCATTGCCTACCCCTCATACATGAACAACGTGCGGGACACTCGAAGAACAGCAGCCCAGGCTGACCTGATGGATTTGGCCCAGTGGATGGAACGGCAGTATTCCGCTGACTATAGCTACCTGGAAGGCGGGAATACGCCAGCTCTGCCGTTCACCGCGTCTCCCCAGAGCGGTACCAGCTTCTATAACCTCAGCCTGGTGGCCGGCGATATGACCCAGACCACGTATACGCTGCAGGCCGTGCCTACGGGCGACCAGGCCAACGACGACTGTGGAACGCTCACACTTAACCATACAGGTGCCCGGGGAAGCGCGGGCGGCGGTGACTGCTGGTAAGCCTTTAGCAGCGAATCGCTCAGCAATCGACGGGAGCGCCGTCGGAACCCTCCGGTATCCCGTCGCCGTCACTGTCTGGGGCAATGCGGATACGGCCGCCGCGGCTGATGATTAGCTGGGCGGCTTGCGTTCTGTCCCGGTTTTCGGGGCACCAGGTGATGTTGCCCAAATCGCTGTAGATGAGTCCGCTAGGCTGATACTGGAAGTAGCTGCTGTGTAGAGATCTTGCCTTTAGAGTGCCTGTTTCCGGTGAAGGCAAGGTGCGAAGGATGTGGGTTGCCGCGCTCAGCCCGCGCTCGTTGTATGGATCCACAAACAACGAAAGCGGGCCATTCCAGTCGTTTCCACAATGATTGGTTTCGTCCAGGGGGCAAACCGTAACAATCCGGCTGGAGTCGATGGCATAGTGGCGTGCGAAAGACATGAATGACAGCAAGTCGTGAATCGAGCTACGGCGTTGCGCTCCATCGATTAAATCGCTCATGGAGGGGATAGCGAAAGAGAGGAGTATCGCGGCAAGGACGAGCGTCAGTAATAATTCGACCAGGCTAAAGCCTTGAGCGAAATAAGTCTTCATTCCTTTGAGTCCTTATTTCCATAGATTTCGAGAAATGTTCAGCGATTGGGCGCTTCCTGCGCCTCGCTTCATATCGACGTTATCGGAAAGAGCAGTACGGGTTCAAGCCTTTTGACGCATTTGGCGACAGGTTAGGTCTCACTCCATCCCCAACTTCTTCAACTTATACCGCAACGCCCGAAAGCTGATCCCCAGCTTTTTAGCCGCCGCCGTCTTGTTCCAGCGGGTGGCTTCCAGCGCTTTCTCGATGGCCTTGCGTTCAATCGACTCCAGGTAGCTTTCCAGGTCCAGCTCGCCGTCTTGTGGTAATTCGACGGTGATGTCCCGTTCCTCGTCGGCGATCACCTCCACCTGGGGCGTGGGCACCGGGGCGCCGCCCATCTGCAGGTCGGCGGCGTCGATGCGGTCGCGGTCGCACAGGGTGAAGGCCCGTTCCAGGACGTTCTCCAGTTCCCGCACGTTGCCGGGGAAGGCGTACTGGCGCAGTTTGTCCAGAGCGGCGCTGGTGAGCGTTGCGGCGTCGCATTCGTAGTCCCGGGCCAGTCGATCGAGAATGTGTTTGGCCAGCAGTTCGATGTCTTCCCGGCGCTCGCGCAGAGGCGGGACTTTCAGTTCGATAACGTTGATGCGGTAGAACAGGTCCTGGCGGAAACTGCCGTCCTGGACCAGTGCCGGCAGGTCGCGGTGGGTGGCGCTGAGAATGCGCACGTCCACCGGCACTTCCCGGGAGTCACCCACCGGCCGTACGGCTTTTTCCTGGATGGCCCGCAGCAGCTTGACCTGCATGTTCAGCGGCAGGTCGGCAACTTCGTCGAGGAACAGGGTGCCGCCGTCGGCGGACTGGAAGAGGCCGGGTTTGTTGTCGGTCGCCCCGGTGAAGCTGCCTTTTTTATGGCCGAAGAACTCGCTTTCCATCAGCTCCGAAGGAATGGCCCCGCAGTTGACGGCGATGAACGGGCCGTCCTGGCGTGGCCCCTGCAGGTGGATCGTCCGCGCGACCAGTTCCTTACCGCTGCCGGATTCACCGCTGATGAACACGGGCGCCTGGCTGCGCGCCAGTTTGCGCGACTGGTTACGCAGGCGACGGATGGATTCCGACTGGCCGAGCAGCAGGCCCGGTTCGTCCTCGGCCGTCTCGTCCGCAGCCGGGCCGGAGAGTTTGAGCGCGCTGTTGACCAGTTCCCGCAGGCGCGGCAGTTCCACCGGCTTGGACACGAAATCGAAGGCGCCGGCCTTGAGCGATTCAATGGCGGTATCCATGCTGCCGTAGGCGGTGATCACGGCGACCGGTGTTTGCGGACAGGTCTGCTGAATCCAGTGGACCAGGTCGATGCCATTGCCGTCCGGCAGGTTCATGTCGGTCAGGCACAGCTGCGGCGGCTCGCTCTCCAGCTGCCGTTTGGCGGAGGTCAGGTCCGCGGCTGTGCGCACCTCAATGCCCATGCGCATGAGGGTGATTTCAAGCAGCTCGCGAATATCCGGTTCGTCGTCGATGATCAGCGCTGTTGGAGTGGTCATTCTTGGCTCTCGTTAAGGTCGTTGACGTCGATCGAGATCAGTCGGTTATCCCGCATCAGATCAGGCGGCGATGATGCGCGAAGGTAATGCGGAAGCAGCAGCCCGGCTGTTCATTGTCGAGTAGCGCCAGGTGGGCCTGGTTGGCTTCGCAGAGTTCCCGCGCCAGGTAGAGCCCCAGACCGGTGCCGCTCTGGTCGGTGGTGAAAAAGGGCTCGAAAATATGCTCTTTCTTTTCATCGTCGATCCCGGGGCCCGCGTCCTGGATATCGATGTAGCTGCGCTCGCCGTCGCTGGTCACGCCGACCGTAATGCCCAGGCAGGCCTTTCCGCTGTGTATCTCGCTGTAGCGCAGGCCATTGTCGCAGAGGTTGACCAGCACCTGCGCCATCTGACTCCGGTCGAAGCGGGCCGGAGGGGCATTGTCCGGCAAAACGAGGGTAATGTCAGGGCTCCGTTCACGGTCTCCACCGACGCCCTGGCGGTAGTCGTCCACCAGTTCGGCCAGCCACTCGTTGATATCGACCAGTTCGGTGTTGGCCGGGCGCCGCCGGGACAGGTCCAGCACGTTCTCAATGATGCCGTTCACGCGACGCGAGTGACGCTGGATGATGTCCACCATCTTGCGGTCTGCGGCGTCGCAGTTGGGGGATTCGTTCAGCAGTTGGGCGGCGTGGCTGATGGCGCCCAGTGGATTGCGGATCTCGTGGGCAATGCCCGCTGTCAGTCGGCCCAGGGAGGCGAGTTTCATTTGCTGGGCCTGGAGCGTCACCTTGCTCATGTCCTCAATGAAGATCAGGATCAGGTCGCCGCGTTCCTGGTGCAGCCGGGTAAAGTTGGCCTGCAACATGGGCGCGACCGGGGCGGCCTGGAACGGCTCGGTCCGCGTTCCGGGGAACTCGAGCCACTGGTCCAGGCGTTCCTTGAGCGGTTCCGGCAGGTGCTGGACGGGTTGGGTCTGTCCGCTGTCGCCAAACAGCAGTTCGTGGGCCGCCGCGTTGGCCAGACGCAGTTGGCCGAACCGGTCGGTCACCATGATGCCGGTGCGCATGCGCTGGATGATCTGCTGGTTGATCTGCTCCAGCTCGTGCAGGCTGCGTGCCCGTGAGCTGGCGAGTTGTTCGCTACGGATCATTCGCCGGGTGATGCTCTGGAGCAGGAATGCGGCGGCGAAATAGAGGATGCCCAGGGAGCCTGCGCGGACCACTTCGTCGGCGTTGGTGTCGAGGGTGAGGGCGGCCCAGCCGGCGACGCCCAGCGACCCGATGGCGGCCAGGGCCGCATAGAACAGACCCACGCGGCTTGGCGTCAGGATGTTACCGGCCGCTACGGTGACAATGATCAGGTTGGCCAGGCCGCTGGTCATGCCAACGCTGAAGAAAAGCAGGCTGTGCAGCGCGACGATGTCGATCAGTATCGACAGCGTGATGTGCCGTTGCCGTGGCCGGAAACCGGTGAACAGCATCAGCGCGGTGAAAACGTTCAGCGTGAGGTAGATCAGCACGCAGATCTGGTAGATCTCGGGCAGGCGGAATTTGGTGTCCAGGGTGCCCGGGTCGATGAACAGCAGCCCGGTCAGGATCAGGCTGATCACCAGCCGGTAATGGTTATAGATGCGGAACAGGCGCGGGCGCTGGCTTTGCTGGAAAGGGAAAGAGTCGGTCTGTGCCGTGGGCGGACTGTCCGTCATCATCATGGGTTGCTGGATAAGCCGGTCGGTGGTCGAAGCGATTCAGGATTCGCAGGTATAATAGCGGTTTAAACCCGCTTGTGGACAGGAGAGAGGCATGAATTCCGGTCAGACTGATACGCCGCCCGGCCAACGTTTGCGAGTCACCATGGCCCAGGTGGATTTCCTGGTGGGTGATATTCCCGGTAACGCCGACCGCATGCTGGCGGCCGCGCGGCAGGCGGTGGACGAGCAGCAGGCGGACATCGTGGTGTTCCCGGAGCTGTCGCTGACCGGCTACCCGCCGGAAGATCTGCTGTTGCGCCCGAGTCTGGATGGCCGGGTGGCGGAGGCGCTCGACCGTCTGGCCCAGGCCCGCCTGCCGGCGGCGCTGGTGGTGGGCACGCCAATCCGGCGCGGCGGACTTCTGTTCAACGCGGCCGTGGTCATTGAGGAAGGAGCTGTTCAGGCGTCCTATCTCAAGCAGCAACTGCCCAACTATCAGGTCTTTGACGAGGTGCGTTATTTCGCGGCAGGCACCGAACCCTGTGTGACGATGATCAAAGGGGTGCCGGTGGGCCTGACCGTGTGTGAGGACATCTGGACCGACGGCCCCGTTGAGCAGGCGGCCGCGGCGGGCGCCCGGCTGATCCTCAACCTCAATGCCTCGCCCTACGACATGGGCAAGCAGGCCCGCCGCAAGGCGCTGCTGGAGCGCCGCTCCCGGGACAACAACGTCAGTATCGTTTACGTGAATCTGGTGGGTGGCCAGGACGAGCTGGTCTTCGACGGTGGCTCGCTGGTCTATGACCACTCCGGTGAACTGGCGGTGGAGGTGCCGCAGTTCGCCGAAGGGCTCTACCCGGTCGATTTCCTGGTGGATCACCATTGCCAGCCGACGACTCGCTCGCCGATCCCGGAGCCGAGCCTGGAAGAGAACGTCTACAAGGCGCTGGTGCTGGGCGTTCGGGATTACGTCAACAAGAACGGCTTCAAGTCGGTGGTGCTGGGGCTTTCCGGCGGCATCGATTCGGCGGTGACCCTGGCGGTGGCGGCCGATGCCCTCGGCAAGGACCGGGTGAGGGCGGTGATGATGCCGTTCCGCTACACCTCCGATATGAGTCTGGAGGACGCCGCCGGACAGGCCAAAGCCCTTGGCGTCCAGTACGACGTGTTCTCCATCGAGCCCATGTACGATGCCTACATGCAGGCGCTGTCGGCACCGTTCGAAGGGACGCAGCCGGACACCACCGAGGAGAATCTGCAGGCCCGTCTGCGCGGTGTGCTGCTGATGTCCCTGTCCAACAAGTTCCGTTCACTGGTGCTGACCACCGGCAACAAGAGCGAGATGGCGGTGGGCTACTCGACGCTGTACGGGGATATGGCCGGTGGTTTCGATGCGCTCAAGGACGTGCCCAAGACCCTGGTCTATCGATTGGCGACCTACCGAAATACCCAGTCGCCGGTGATCCCTGAGCGGGTGATCACCCGTCCGCCGTCCGCGGAGCTGGCGCCGGACCAGAAGGATGAGGACAGCCTGCCGGGCTACGACGTGCTGGATGACATCCTGCACCGCTACATCGAGCGGGACCTGAGCGCGGAAGCGATCATTGCGGACGGTTTCGAGCGCGCCGACGTAGAACGGGTCGTACGACTGGTGGACATCAACGAGTACAAACGCCGGCAGGCGCCGATCGGCGTGCGGATTTCAGAGCGGGGATTCGGTAAGGATCGGCGCTATCCGATCACCAACGGCTGGAAACTGGGCAAGTAAGGTGGGGCCGGGGGCCGGTCCTGGCCGGCCCCCGGAACACTGACGGCTTTTATTCGTCGCCCACCAGGCCGAAGGTGATGACGCTGGTCAGCGAGCGCTCTTCGTGCTTGATGGTGCTTGGCTGATAGGTCATGTTTTCGTCAAAGGCATCGCTGTTGGGGTAGTTGATGGCCAGCAGCGCGGTGGCGTCTTCGGCCGCCTTGTTCAGGTCCAGGTAGCGATAGGTGTCGATCAGCATCTTCAGGGCGTCTTCCACCACCGGGGTGTTCGGGAAGTTCTCGACAATGTAGCGTGCCCGGTTGTTGGCCGCGATGTACGCCTGACGCTTGATGTAGTACTGCCCGGCGTTCAGTTCCAGTTTGGCCAGGCGGTTGCGGATGGCAATCATGCGCTGGCGGGCATCGGGCGCGTAGTCGCTCTGAGGGTAGCGGTTGAGCAACTCGGAAAAATCGCGGAAAGCCTGGCGCTGTTCCCCCGGGTCGCGCTCGCTGATGTCGATGGGGAAGAATTTGCCCGCCAGACTGATGTCCATGTTGTAGGAGGCCAGACCGCGCATGTAGAGCGCGTAGTCCGCGTGCTCGCTCTGCGGGTTCAGGCGCAGGAAACGGTCGGCCGCCGCGCGGGCGCCTTCCAGGTCCAGGTTCTGGAAGCGGGCGTAGATCAGGTCCAGTTGAGCCTGTTCGGCGTAGCGGCCGAACGGATAGTAGGTTTCCAGGTACTCCAGGTTCTGCTCGGCTTCATTGAAGTTGCCGGAGTTCATGGCCGAGCGGGCCTCCTCGTAATAGGTCTTTTCCGGCAGGACCTCTTCCTGGGGTGAGTTGGAAGCACAGCCGGCTGTGACCAGCACGATCGACAGCAGCAACAAGCGAAAACCTGATCTCATGCCTGAATCCCGTATAATGAGTGACCGAGCGCCATTGTAACGACCCTTCCCGGTGTTGTGCAGGGTGCAAACATGTTTTAGCAGAACTTCAGGGGATTGAATGACCGCAGCAGACCGAATCAGCGGCGAATTCGAAGTGCCGGCCGAACTCAGCGACCGCAGGCTTGACCAGGCTGTGGCCGAGCTCATGCCGGAGCATTCCCGCTCCCGCATCCAGGGCTGGATCAAGGACGGCAACCTCACCGTCAACGGCCGCACGCGCAAACCGCGGGACAAGGTCATGCTGGGGGACGTCATTGCCGTGGACGCCGAACCCGAAGTCCAGGTGGCCTGGGAGGCGGAGTCCATCTCGCTGGACATCGTCTACGAAGATGAGCATTTGCTGGTGATCAACAAGCCGGCGGGCCTGGTGGTGCATCCCGCAGCGGGCCATGCGGCGGGGACGCTCGTCAACGCCGTGCTGCATCACGCGCCCGAGGTGGACAAGCTGCCCCGGGCCGGCATCGTTCACCGCCTGGACAAGGATACCAGCGGTCTGATGGTGGTGGCGCGCAGCCTCATTGCCCACACCTCACTGGTGGACCAGTTACAGGAGCGCACCATGGGGCGCGAGTATGACGCCGTCATGGTGGGAACGGTCACCGGCGGGAGCGTGGTGGATGCGCCGATTGGTCGCCATCCGACCCAGCGCAAGAAAATGGCGGTGGTGCCCGACGGCAAGCCGGCGGTGACCCATTACCGGCTGGTTGAGCGTTTTCCGTCTCACACGCACGTCCGCTGCAAACTGGAAAGCGGGCGCACCCATCAGATCCGCGTCCACATGGCGCACATCCGTCATCCGCTGGTGGGTGACCCGGTCTACGGCGGTCGCATGCAGCTGCCGAAAGGCTGTACGCCGGAGCTTCAGGATGTGCTGCGTGGATTCCAGCGCCAGGCCCTGCACGCCCGCCGGCTTACGCTGATGCACCCGGCAAGCGGCGAGGAAATGACCTGGGAGGCACCTTTGCCCGAGGATATGACGGCGCTGGTCGAGGCCTTGCGCGCTCACGCCCTCGAGCAGGAGGCTTTATGAGCCTGCCGCTGTTGATCCCGGACTGGCCGACGCCGCCCGGAGTTCGCGCTGTGGTGACCACGCGCTTTGGCGGTGTCAGTGAGGCTCCGTTCAAATCCCTGAACCTGGGCGACCACGTGGGCGACGAGCCGAAGTCTGTGGCTGAAAACCGTGCCCGCCTGGCGGACGCTCTGGGGATGCCGAACGATTCGTTTGGCTGGATCCGGCAGGTTCACGGCACCGACCTGGTGCAGCTTCCCGGCGACGCGGGGAGCGAAGCTGACGCCGCCTGGACGCGCGAGCGCCGGACGGTTTGCGCGATCCTGACCGCCGACTGCCTGCCGGCGCTGTTCTGCTCCCAGGCCGGCGACCAGATTGCCGCCGCACACGCCGGCTGGCGCGGGCTGGCCGGTGGGGTTTTGGAGAACACGCTGGCGGCGTTCCCCTCACCGGGGTCCGTCCGGGTCTGGCTGGGGCCAGCCATTGGGCAGGATGCCTTCCAGGTGGGGCCGGAAGTCCGGGATGTCTTTGTCGAGGAAGATCCGGCACTGGCGCGAGCCTTCCAGCCCTCGGTGCGTCCCGGGTATTTCCTGGCGGACCTGTGTGCACTGGCCCGTGCGCGGCTGCTGAAAGCCGGTGTTCCAGAGGGCCAGATCTACGGCGGTGAATACTGCACCTACAGCGATATCGAGCGTTTCTACTCCTACCGTCGAGACGGTCAGACCGGCCGGATGGCGAGCCTGATCTGGCTCGAGTGATGTCCTCTTTCCGGGCTTTGTGCCGGCCCTGCCACCTCCGGGATTGACAGGGCGCAAAGCCCGGCCAGTTTTCTTCCTTCCCTGCTTGAAGTCCTCACCCCCGCCCCTACATTTAAGACAAAGCTAAGCGCCAGAGGCCGACTGTGAGGCCTCCTGCAACCGGCGCGTCATGACGAATTGAGGACACATCATGCGAATCGACAAATTAACCAGTCGTCTGCAGACCGCGCTGGCGGACGCCCAGTCCATTGCGGTCGGCAAGGATCACAATTTCATTGAACCGCTGCACCTGATGCAGGCCATGCTGGATCAGGATGCCAGTGCCATCAAACCGTTACTCAAGCAGGTGGGCGCCGATCCGGCGCGCCTGACCCAGGCGGTCGCCCGGGAAATCGAGAACCTGCCGGAGGTCAAGGGCTCGGCGGGCGATGTCGCCATGTCGAACGATCTGGGCCGGCTGTTCAACATTGCCGACAAACTGGCCCAGCAGCGCAAGGACCAGTTCATTTCCAGCGAACTGGTACTGCTGGCGGCCCTGGAGGATCGGGGCACGCTGGGAAGGGTGCTGCGTGAACACAACATCGACCGTAAGGCCCTGGAAAAGGCCATCGATGAGGTGCGCGGCGGCGAGTCCGTCAACGACGCCTCGGCCGAGGAAAATCGCCAGGCCCTGTCGAAATACACCATCGATCTGACCGAGCGCGCCGAGGCCGGCAAGCTGGATCCGGTGATCGGCCGGGATGATGAGATTCGCCGCACCATCCAGGTCCTGCAGCGTCGTCGCAAGAACAACCCGGTGCTGATTGGCGAGCCGGGCGTGGGCAAGACCGCCATTGTTGAGGGGCTGGCGCAGCGCATCGTTAACGGCGAGGTGCCCGACGGCCTGAAAGACAAGCAGGTGCTGGCTCTGGACATGGGCGCCCTGATCGCTGGCGCCAAGTTCCGCGGCGAGTTCGAGGAGCGGCTGAAGGCGGTGCTCAACGAGCTGTCCAAACAGGAAGGTCAGATCATCCTGTTCATCGACGAGATCCACACCATGGTGGGGGCCGGCAAGGCGGAAGGCTCCATGGATGCGGGCAATATGCTCAAGCCGGCGTTGGCCCGGGGCGAGCTGCACTGTGTCGGCGCCACCACCCTGGACGAGTACCGTGAGAACATTGAGAAGGACGCGGCCCTGGAGCGCCGGTTCCAGAAGGTGCTGGTTACCGAGCCCAACGAAGAAGACACCATCGCTATCCTGCGCGGGCTGAAAGAGCGCTACGAAGTGCACCACGGTGTGGAAGTAACGGACGGCGCCATCATCGCTGCCGCCAAGCTGTCGCATCGCTACATTACCGATCGCCAGTTGCCGGACAAGGCCATCGACCTGGTGGACGAGGCGGCCAGCCAGATCCGCATGGAGATGGACTCCAAACCGGAAGCGCTGGATCGTCTGGAGCGCCGGCTGATTCAGCTCAAGATCGAGCGGGAAGCGTTGAAGAAAGAAACCGACGCCGCCTCCAAGAAGCGGTTGACCGAGCTGAGCGACGTTATCACCGGGGTCGAGCGTGAATACGCGGACCTGGAAGAGGTCTGGAACACCGAGAAAGCGGCGTTGCACGGCTCCCAAAAGATCAAGAGCCAGTTGGAGCAGGCCCGCATCGACCTGGAGAACGCGCGCCGTACCGGCGACCTGGGCAAGATGTCGGAGCTGCAGTACGGCCGCATCCCGGAACTTGAGCGCCAGCTGGATATGGCGAGCCAGGCCGAGATGATGGAAATGAAGCTGCTGCGTAACCGCGTCACTGACGAGGAGATCGCGGAGATCGTTTCCAAGTGGACCGGCATTCCGGTGTCCAAGATGCTGGAAGGCGAGCGCGACAAGCTGATGCGCATGGAAGAGGCGCTGCATCAGCGGGTGATCGGCCAGGACGAGGCGGTGGAAGCGGTGGCCAACGCGGTGCGCAGATCCCGGGCCGGCCTGTCCGACCCGAACCGGCCCAACGGGTCTTTCCTGTTCCTGGGACCGACCGGCGTGGGCAAGACCGAGCTGTGCAAATCGCTGGCCTCGTTCCTGTTCGATACCGAGGAGGCCATGGTGCGCATCGACATGTCGGAGTTCATGGAGAAGCACTCCGTAGCCCGACTGATCGGCGCGCCTCCCGGCTACGTCGGCTACGAGGAAGGCGGCTACCTGACCGAGGCGGTGCGCCGGCGGCCGTATTCCGTCTTGCTGCTGGATGAAGTGGAGAAGGCCCACCCGGACGTGTTCAACATCCTGTTGCAGGTGCTGGAGGACGGCCGTCTCACCGATGGTCAGGGACGCACCGTGGACTTCCGCAACACCGTGATCGTGATGACCTCGAACCTGGGCTCGGACCTGATCCAGACCATGGCCGGGGAAGAGGAATATGAGCCGATGAAGAACGCGGTCATGGAAGTGGTCGGCAACCATTTCCGGCCGGAGTTCATCAACCGTGTGGATGAGGTGGTGGTGTTCCACCCGCTGGCGCAGGATCAGATCCATGGCATCGCCCGGATCCAGATCGACTCGCTCAACCGCCGTCTGCGCGAGCAGGAGATGACATTGACGCTGACCGATGCGGCCATGGACCGGCTGTGCGAGGTGGGCTACGATCCGGTCTACGGTGCGCGGCCCCTGAAGCGGGCTATCCAGCGCCTGATCGAAAACCCGCTGGCGCAGCGTCTGCTCAACGGCGAATTCAGCGCGGGCGCGCAGATCGTCGCCGAGGTGGAGGGCGAAGGTCTGGGATTCACCGCCCAAGTTCACTAGCCGCGGTTGTTAATTCAACCTGAAACCAGAAAGGGGCCTTGCGACAAGGCCCCTTTCTTATGGTTCGGAAGAGGTTGCGAGGCGGTCTATCACCCGCCCCGGGGCTGATCAGTCCTGGCAGTCCTCGTTCGCGATCTTCTCGAACTCGGCTCTCTTCGTCTGGATTTCTTCCGGCGTCAGGAAACGCTCCTCGCCACCTTCCCGGACCTTGATGCGCGCGTGGCTGTTCAGGGTGTTGAGGTTGGCCTTGGCGATTTCGCAGTTCTTCTGGCGCTGTTTGGCAATCGCTTCTTCCTGACGGGTCAGCTTGTCTTTCTCGGCCTGCTCTTCGCGAGCCTCGTCCATGGCTTGTACCTGTTCCTGCGGGCTGGCCTGGTCGCTGGAGCGGCTGGTGCCCGAGCGCACATCGACCGTTTCGCTGGTTTTGCCGGTCGGCTGGCGGTCGCCGAAGTGGGTGACGCCTTCGTCGTCGGTCCACTTGTAGACGGATTCGGCCTGGACGCTCGTGGCGCCGAAGGCAATGATCAAACTGAGCAGAAGTCCTGAAATTTTCATGCGGGTACTACCTGTTTTCTGTGAGCCCGGTAATCCATTGCGACCGATGGCTACCCATCGACTGGCCCCATTCTGCCACGGGTTGTCGCCTTGTGCTCAAGATTAGCTGAAATCTGTGCGTTGGCTAACGGCTCCGCCGCTGGAAACGGAATGAACGAATCGCCGGGAAAGCGCGTGTTGCGCGCCTTTTGGCGATGCGGCGCTATTGACAGGACATTTCCCGCTGTCACAATTGGCGATTGCCTGAAAACAGGGGTGAATACGGCAGGCAATCCCGAGCAGTATCCCCGTTGATTACCACACTGAACTTAATTGCGCGTCCCGCGTGACAGGGCTGTTCAGCATCTCGCAACAGTCCGTTGATTGGCCGTCCTCCGGCACCCTCAGGAGGTTCGGTTGGCCAGGAGACAACCTCTGCGTCACTCGGTGTGGTGGAATGTCCGGTCCGGCTTCCACAAGAAGCGATGCATCGGATCCCCAGGCAGACCGGCTCAGTCCGGCACATTCACTCTATAGAGAGGGTAGAGAAAGTGGAGTTATTGTCTGGCGCAGACATGCTGATTCGTTCCCTGCAGGATGAGGGGATCGAGTACATCTACGGTTATCCGGGTGGAGCAGCGCTGCATATCTATGACGCCCTGTTCAGGCAGGACAAGGTCAAACACATCCTGGTTCGTCATGAGCAGGCCGCCGTACACATGGCGGACGGCTACGCACGAGCCAGCGGCAAGCCCGGCACGGTGCTCGTCACCTCCGGTCCGGGTGCCACCAATACCATCACCGGTATCGCAACCGCGTTCATGGATTCGATTCCCATGGTCGTGCTGTGTGGCCAGGTGGCGTCCACGCTGATCGGCGAGGATGCCTTCCAGGAAACCGACATGATCGGTGTTTCCCGGCCGGTCGTTAAGCACAACATGTCCGTGCGGCATCCGTCCGAGATCCCCGAAGTCATCCGCAAGGCGTATTACATTGCCGCTACCGGTCGTCCTGGCCCGGTGGTTGTGGATATCCCCAAAGACATGACCACGCCCAACGAGCGTTATGAGTACAGCTTCCCCAAAAAGGTCAAGCTGCGCTCATACAATCCGGCGGTGCGCGGCCATTCCGGTCAGATCCGCAAGGCGGCGGAAATGATGCTGGCGGCCAAGCGCCCCATCATCTACGCCGGTGGTGGTGTGGTGCTGGGGAAGGCGTCCGATCAACTGACGGAACTGGCGCACCTGCTGGGGCATCCGGTCACGACGACGCTGATGGGGATTGGCTGTTTTCCGGCCTCCGACAAGCAGTCGCTGGGTTGGCTGGGGATGCACGGCAGCTATGAATCCAACATGGCGATGCATCATTCCGACCTGATCCTGGCAGTTGGTGCCCGTTTCGATGACCGGGTGACCAATGCCACGGAGAAGTTCTGTCCCGGGGCGCGGATCATCCATATCGATATCGATCCGGCCTCCATCTCCAAGACCGTCGAAGCGGACGTGCCCATCGTCGGCCCGGTGGACACCGTGTTGAAAGAAATGGTGTCGCTGGTCAAGGAGACAAAGGAAAAACCGGACAAGGACGCGCTGAAAGCCTGGTGGAAACAGATCGACGAGTGGCGCGCCTTCCATGGCATGCGCTATGAGAAGAGCGACGAGTACATCAAGCCGCAGGAGGTGGTTGAGGCGCTGTGCCGCATCACCGACGGCAAGGCGTTCGTCACCACCGATGTCGGCCAGCACCAGATGTTCACGGCCCAGTACTACAAGTTCGACAAGCCCAATCGCTGGATCAACTCCGGCGGCCTGGGCACGATGGGCTTTGGTCTGCCGGCTGCGATGGGCGTCAAGCTGAGCTATCCCGATGACGACGTGATCTGCGTGACCGGTGAGGGCAGCATCCAGATGAATATCCAGGAGCTGAGTACCTGTAACCAGTACAATCTGCCGGTCAAGGTGGTCAACCTGAATAACCAGGCCCTGGGGATGGTGAAGCAGTGGCAGGACATGAACTACGAATCCCGTCACTCGCAGTCCTACATGGAATCGCTGCCGGATTTCATCAAGCTGGCGGAAGCGTATGGCCACGTCGGTATCCGCATCGACCGCAAGGAAGATCTGGAGCCGAAGCTGCGCGAAGCCTTTGCGATGAAAGACAAGCTGGTCTTCCTCGACATTTATGTTGACCCACACGAGCACGTCTACCCGATGCAGGTGGCGCGTGGCTCGATGAAGGATATGTGGCTCAGCAAAACGGAGAGGGTCTGATCACCATGCGTCGAATCATTTCTGTTTTGCTGGAAAACGAGCCGGGCGCGCTGTCCCGCGTGGTTGGGTTGTTTTCCCAGCGCAATTACAACATCGAGACACTGACGGTTGCTCCGACCGAGGATGAGACCCTGTCGCGCCTGACGGTCACCACGACTGGCTCGGATCGCGTCATTGAGCAGATCACCAAACAGCTCAACAAGCTGATCGAGGTGGTCAAGCTGGTGGATCTCACCGAAGGCTCACACATCGAGCGTGAGCTGATGCTGATCAAGCTCAAGGCGAGCGGGTCGCAGCGGGCCGAGATCAAGCGAACCGTTGATATCTTCCGTGGCCAGATCGTCGATGTGACCAGCACGGTTTACACCGTCCAGCTGGCGGGAGACAGCGACAAGCTGGATGCCTTCATTCAGGCGGTCGGCGAGACGGGCGTGCTCGAAGTCGTGCGCTCCGGTGTTTCCGGTATTGCCCGGGGCGAGAAAGTACTCAGTATCTGATTGAAATTGTTCATTGAGTCGTGACCGATAGAGACTCGGTCCGATACCTAATAGTAGGGGAATGTTATGCAGGTTTATTACGACAAAGATTGTGACCTTTCCATCATCCAGGGCAAGAAAGTGGCCATCGTCGGCTACGGCTCCCAGGGTCACGCGCATGCCAACAACCTGAAAGAGTCCGGTGTAGACGTCGTTGTCGGTCTGCGCGAAGGCTCTGCCTCCGCAGCCAAGGCTGAGTCCGCCGGCCTGACCGTCAAATCCGTCGCCGACGCGTCCAAGGAAGCCGACATCGTGATGGTGCTGGCTCCGGACGAGAACCAGAAGGCCATCTACGAGGGTCAGATCGAGCCGAACCTGAAGAAAGGCGGCGTGCTGGCGTTCGCTCACGGTTTCAACGTGCACTACAACCAGATCGTTGCGCGCGCCGACCTGGACGTGATCATGATTGCCCCCAAGGCGCCGGGGCACACCGTACGCACCGAGTTCACCCGTGGTGGCGGTATCCCGGACCTGATCGCGATTCACCAGGACGCTTCCGGCAATGCCAAGAACATCGCGCTGTCCTACGCCAGTGCCATTGGTGGCGGCCGCACCGGCATCATCGAAACCACCTTCCAGGACGAAACCGAAACCGACCTGTTTGGTGAGCAGGCCGTTCTGTGTGGTGGCACCGTTGAGCTGGTCAAGGCCGGTTTCGAGACCCTGACCGAAGCCGGTTACGCGCCGGAGATGGCATACTTCGAGTGTCTGCACGAGCTTAAGCTGATCGTCGACCTGATGTACGAAGGCGGTATCGCCAACATGAACTACTCCATCTCCAACAACGCGGAGTATGGCGAGTACGTGACCGGCCCGGAAGTCATCAACGAGCAGTCCCGCGAAGCCATGCGCAATGCACTGAAGCGTGTCCAGAGCGGCGAGTACGCCAAGATGTTCATCCAGGAAGGCAACACGAACTACCCGTCCATGACCGCGCGTCGTCGTCAGAATGCGGCGCACGAGATTGAGACTGTCGGTGAGAAGCTGCGCTCCATGATGCCCTGGATCACGGCCAACAAGATCGTCGATAAGGATAAGAACTAAGCTTCGGCTGGTTCGAGAGAAACGCGACCTTCGGGTCGCGTTTTTTCGTTGGGGCAGGGGATATTCGTCGAATTGCGTGCCCGTCACTTGACGGAGCGGCCACCCGGATCGGCTATAATGCCGTGTGCATTCAAATTGGATAGATGTGGAATGAACGATAAGAGCGGAAAGGAAACCGAATCGGTTTCGACGGAAGAGGCGCTGCACGACGGCGAGGTGGTTGAGGAAGAGGTTGTCGAGGGCGCCCGCGTGCGCCGTAAAGGGATCTACCTGCTGCCCAACCTTCTGACGACGGCATCCCTTTTCTCCGGCTTCTTTGCCATGGTCTCAGCCGCCAACGGCATGTTTGAGAAAGCGGCGATTGCCATCTTTGTGTCCATGATCCTCGACGGTCTGGACGGTCGCGTCGCCCGGATGACCAATACCCAGAGTAAGTTCGGCGAGGAGTACGACAGCCTGGCGGATATGGTGGCGTTTGGTGTTGCGCCCGGTCTGGTGGCCTTTTTCTGGCTGATGAATGGCTTTGGCCAGTTCGGTTGGGCGATCACCTTCATCTACGTGGCGGGTGCGGCGTTGCGTCTTGCTCGGTTCAACACCCAGATCGGCTCCGTCGACAAGAAGTACTTTGTGGGGTTGCCGAGTCCTTCGGCGGCGGCGGTGGTGGCCGGTGTCGTGTGGTGCTTCCACGATGTGACGCCGGAGTTCTGGATCAAGGTGCTGACCGTGCTGGTGGTTGGCGGCGCTGGTGTGCTGATGGTCAGCAACATCTTTTATCGGAGTTTCAAGGACCTTGATCTCAAGGGGAAGGTACCGTTTGCCGCAATCCTGGTGGTCGTCCTGATTTTTGTGGTGATCACGCTGGACCCAGGGACGGTTCTCTTTGCCGGCTTTCTGGTCTATGGGTTATCCGGTCCCGTGCAGGCGCTGTTGCGTAAAGCTCGCAAGCCCAAACCGGTTACTGGTGGCGGGGGCGAGGACGTCTGACCTGCCAGGCTCTAGCGCTATCCGCCAGGGGCGGGTAGCGTTTCCTTCTCCTATCCCCCGCTTAGCCCCCCCCTGCTACAACGATCCTTCTCTGCTCCTCTCCTTCTGTCACCTTTTCTCGTTATCCTGTTCATTGCCGCAAAGGTGTGGAGCCTGGCAGTCATAAAGAAGAGGGTGCTCCCGTAAATGGCGATAGTGGCGAGATGGTTGAAAAATGATCGGTTCACCGGCTTTTTCGGGTGTTTCTGTACACGGCTTGAGCGGCTTGTTTCGGATAACCGAAAGAGCGAAAGAAAATTCGAAAAAAGCGCTTTACAGGTCACCGGTGGCGTGTAGAATGCGCACCACTTCTGAGGCACACAGCGGAAACGCAGCGGCCTTCAGGAGTCCGGTCAACCGCGATGGCGGCGACGCAAAAAGCGTCCTAAAATAACGGTTGACAGGGTGGCGAAACAGCGTAAAATGCGCGCCACCTTGAACGGGTCAGCCGGCAACGATTCGGCGGTTTCGGAAGCATCGAAAACGCTGAAAAATAACGGTTGACAAGGTTGAGAAGCG
>NZ_WSSA01000005.1:0-232875 GCF_011421605.1 Marinobacter sp. JSM 1782161 | reverse complement strand
GGTCGAACTGCTGGACCAGCACTTCGTCTTCGTGGCCTTCGACGTAGATGTTACCGACCGAATCGGCGGTGAAGGCACCGGCGGTGATGTTGCCCTGGGTCTGGCCTTCGATGCTGATATAACAAGGAGTTGGCATGGGGTCTGCTCCGTGACGTGGAGGGGGTGTCAAGCTACTGCGTTCGTGGCGCTTGAAAACCCCTCTTGGCGATTGAATAAGTGATTCCCTTCGCAAAGGGTCCACTCTGAGAGACAAGTCCTGTGCCAGAAAAAGAAAGGCCAATAAAAACAGATCTCTAACGCCATTCCACTCGATTCACCCACCGGTCGCCGGGCAACAAGTTGCTCAAATCGAGCAAGATCTTGCTTGGTTGGGCGAGATCTTGCTCGCCGAACGGTGGCGTGGGGCCTGTTGGTGAAGGGTGACGCGTGGGTCGTTTCTGATCGTCCGGTGACAACGGCGTGATTCCGGCCGCCGGGTGGGCGAAGACCCGGCGGTCACGGAGACGTTAGAAGAACAGCTCTTTGAGCTTCGCGCCGGGATCCGGCGCCCGCATGAACGACTCGCCCACCAGAAAGCCGTAGATCCCGTGGCCGGTCATGGCGTCCACATCCTCGCGGGTCAGGATGCCGCTTTCGGTGATGGTCAGGCGGTCGTCCGGAATGCGCTTGTGCAGCTCGAAGGTGGTATCCAGAGAGACGTCGAAGGTGTGCAGGTCGCGGTTGTTGATGCCCACCAGAGGCGTGTCCAGGGTGAGGGCTTCGTCCATCTCTTCGCCGTTGTGGACTTCCACCAGCACGTCCAGGCCGATCTCACCGGCAATGCCGGCCAGCTCCTGCATCTGGTCTTTGGTCAGGCAGGCGGCGATGAGCAGGATGCAGTCGGCGCCGATCATGCGGCTTTCGTACACCTGATAGGGCGCTACCATGAAATCCTTGCGGATCACCGGCAGGCTGCAGGCGGCGCGGGCCTGTTGCAGGTAGTCCTCGTGGCCCTGGAAGAAATCGTGATCGGTGAGCACGGACAGGCACGCCGCCCCGCCGGCTTCATAGCTCTCGGCGATGGCACCCGGCTCGAACGGATCGCGGATCACGCCCTTGCTGGGCGAGGCTTTCTTCACCTCGGCGATCACCGCCGGCGTCTGACGCGCGATGCGCTCACGCAGGGCGTCGGCGAAGCCGCGGGCCGCCGGCGTATCCGCCGCCCGGGCGCGCACGTCGGCCAGCGGCTGGCGACGCTGGCGCTGCTCAATCTCTTCCCACTTGCGATCGACGATGCGGCGCAGGATCGTGGGGGTGCGGTCGTTGGCGGATGCACTCATGGCAAAACCTCGGAAGAATCTCAGAAACAGTGGGAGAAGTCGGCCAGCTCGGTCATCTTGCCCTTGGCCAGGCCGCTGCCGATGGCGTCCAGCGCGAGTTCGACGCCTTCCTGCATGGAACGGGCGAGGCCGGACACGTAGATGGCGGCGCCGGCATTGAGGGCGATCAGGTCGCGGGCCTTGTCGGCGTTCTCGCTGTGGCCGATGCCGAATGCGGCGTTGATCAGCTCCAGCGAGGCTTCGGAGCTGTCCACGCCCAGGCCCACCAGGCTCTGGCTCTTGATGCCGAAGTCTTCCGGGGCGATGTCGTACTCGGTGATCTCGCCGTCTTTCAGTTCGGCGACGTGGGTCTTGTTGGCCAGGCTGATCTCATCCAGGCCGTCCTTGGAGCAGACCACCATGATGTGCTCGCTGCCCAGGCGGTGCAGCACTTCCGCCATGGGGCGACACAGCCGCTCAGTGAAGACGCCGATGACCTGGCGTCTGACGCCGGCCGGGTTGGTCATGGGGCCGAGGATGTTGAACAGGGTGCGCATGCCCAGTTCCTTGCGCGGGCCCACGGCGTGCTTCATGGCGCTGTGGTGCGCCGGCGCGAACATGAAGCCGACGCCGATCTGCTCGATGCAGCGGGCCACCTGTTCGGGCGTCATCTCCAGGTTGATGCCGGCCTTTTCCAGCAGGTCGGCGCTGCCGCTTCGGGAGGACACCGCGCGGCCGCCGTGCTTGGCCACGGTGCCGCCGGCGGCGGCCACCACGAAGGATGAGGCCGAGGACACGTTGAACAGGTTGGCGCCGTCGCCGCCGGTACCGACGATGTCCACCATGTAGTCGGCGTTGACGGTGACCTTGGTGGCCAGCTCGCGCATCACTTCGGTGGCGCCGGTGATTTCGTCGATGGTCTCGCTCTTCATGCGCAGGCCCATCAGCAGGGCGCCGATCTGGGCGTCGGTGGCCTCGCCGTTCATGACGATGCGCATGACGGACTTCATTTCCTCGGTGGTGAGGTCCAGGTTCTCAGCGATGCGGTTCAGTGCAGCTTTGATGTCCATGGGGCTCTCTCTTGTCGTTATCCGTCGGCGCTCAGGCCGCCTGGGTCGGCGTTGCGGTGGGCTCGCGCAGGAAGTTGCGCAGCAGCTCGTGGCCCTGCTCGGTCATGATGGATTCCGGGTGGAACTGGACGCCCTCGATCGGCAGCGTCTTGTGGCGCACGCCCATGATTTCCTCCACCGAGCCGTCCGGGTTGCGGGTCCACGCGGTGACTTCCAGGCAGTCCGGCAGGCTGTCCTTGTCGATCACCAGACTGTGGTAACGGGTAGCTTCCAGCGGGTTGTTGAGGCCACGGAACACGCCCTTGTCGGCGTGGAACACCGGGGAGGTCTTGCCGTGCATGACCTGGCCGGCACGGATCACCTGCCCGCCGAACACCTGGCCGATGGACTGGTGCCCCAGGCAGATGCCGAGGATCGGCAGCTTGCCGGCGAAGTGGCGGATCGCCTCCATGGAAATGCCCGCCTCGTTGGGCGTACAGGGCCCCGGCGACACCACCAGACGCTCCGGATTGAGCGCTTCGATCTGCTCGACGGTGATCTCGTCGTTGCGGTAGACGTGGACGTCGGCACCCAGCTCGGCGAGGTACTGCACCACGTTGTAGGTAAAGGAGTCGTAGTTGTCGATCATCAAAAGCATGATGCAGCCCTCAGCGGTCAAATTCGTTCAGTGCCATGCCCACCGCGCGGAAGATGGCGCGGCCCTTGTTCATCGTCTCCTTCCATTCGAGACGCGGCACTGAATCGGCGACGATGCCCGCGCCGGCCTGGATGTGCAGGGTGTCGTCCTTGATCACCGCCGTGCGGATGGCGATCGCTGTGTCCATATTACCGTTCCAGGACAGGTAGCCGACAGCGCCGCCGTAGACGCCGCGCTTGACCGGCTCCAGCTCGTCGATGATCTCCATGGCGCGGATCTTGGGGGCGCCGCTGAGGGTGCCGGCGGGCAGGGTGGCGCGCAGCACGTCAATGCAGGAGGTGTCGGGCTTCAGGCGGCCGGTGACGTTGGAGACGATGTGCATGACGTGGGAGTAGCGCTCCACCGCCATTTTCTCGGTCAGGCGCACGGTGCCGGTTTCCGACACGCGGCCGGCGTCGTTGCGGCCCAGGTCGATCAGCATCAGGTGCTCGGCGATCTCCTTGGGATCGGCCACCAGCTCGGCTTCCAGGGCGCGGTCCTCGGCTTCGGTGGCGCCGCGCTTGCGGGTACCGGCGATGGGGCGCACGGTCACCTGCTCGTCCTCGACGCGCGCCAGGATCTCCGGCGACGACCCGACGATGTGGAAATCGCCCAGGTCGAGGAAGTACATGTACGGCGACGGGTTCAGCACCCGCAGCGAGCGGTACAGGTTCAGCGGCGGCGCGGCGAAGGGAATCGACATGCGCTGGGAAATCACCGTCTGCATAACGTCGCCGTCCAGCACGTAGTTCTTGATGGTGTCGACCGCGTCCTTGAAGCGGTCCTCGCTGAAGCCGGACACGAAATCGGTTTCGTCCACCTGGGTGCCGCGCAGGGCGTCCGGCGTGACCGGGGCGTCGACGCTGGCGTGGTGCAGCCGATCTTCGAGGGCGTCCAGGCGCGCTTCGGCCGCGGCCAGCGCGTCGGTTTCGCCCGGGTCCGCGTGGACGATCAGGTGCAGCTTGCCGCGCAGGTTGTCGAACACGACCACTTCATCGGACACCATCAGCAGGATGTCCGGCGTGCCGATGTGGTCCGGAGGGCAGGAATCTTCCAGACGCGGTTCG
This sequence comes from Marinobacter sp. JSM 1782161, assembly GCF_011421605.1. NCBI lineage: Bacteria > Pseudomonadati > Pseudomonadota > Gammaproteobacteria > Pseudomonadales > Marinobacteraceae > Marinobacter > Marinobacter sp. JSM 1782161. Next base: position 228,764 of record NZ_WSSA01000005.1, on the reverse strand, counting down.
ATGTAGCGCACGGTGTCGTAGCCGAAGTAACCCACCAGACCGCCGTTGAAGAGCGGCAGGTCGGGGAGATCCGGTGCTTTCACGCGGGCCTGGTATTCCTCGACGAACGCCAGCGGGTCCTCGCGGGTGAAGCGTTCGGTGGCCTGGTCGTTGCGGAACAGGGTGATGTCTTTGCCGCGCACTTCCAGCCGTTCCCGGCAGGGCAGGCCGATGATCGAGTAACGGCCCCATTTTTCGCCGCCGGTGACGGATTCGAAGAGGTAGGTGTAAGGGCCGGTCGCCAGTTTGAGATAGGTGCTCAGCGGCGTGTCCAGGTCGGCGAGGACTTCGCGCTGGACGGGAATACGGTTATAGCCGGCCTGTGCCAGCTCGGTGAACTGTTCGGGCGTCATGGATCGGTTTCCTGAAATCTGATCTGCGGGTACCGCCACAGGCGACCGGAGTCGGTGCACCGTGGGGTGGTTTCAGGCCGGCATGCTCACGCGAGCACCGACCGGGCTGAGGGGATCAGCCGGTGCGCCATCGCCACCATCGAGTCGCACGCGTGCTCAGCACATTGCGCGATTTTGCAGTCAGTTTCAGTCCCCGCACGGCAGGAAAGCTCCGAAGGTGAGAGTGGAGCGGGCCCGTTACTGGAAGCAGGCCCGACAAAAGTTAGAACGAGGTTACAAAAGCTCTTCGAGCGAATCAACCACTCGATCCGCTCCGGCGTCGTCGATGTTGGCGCCGTGGTTGTAGCCATAACGCACCGCGGCCACCGGGACACCGGCCCGTTGCGCCGCCAGGATGTCGTTGATGGAGTCGCCCACCATCAGCGTGGAGGCCCTGTCGCCGCCCAATTGCTCAATGGCCAGGTGCAGCTGCGCCGGGTCCGGCTTTTTCACCGGCAGGGTGTCGCCGCTGATGGTGGTGTCGAACCAGTGGTCCAGGCCCATCTTTTCCAGCAGCGGGCCGGTGAAGGCGCCGGGTTTGTTGGTCACCACCGCCAGCCGGGCGCCGGCCTCGCGCAGGGCCATCAGGAACGGCACCACGCCGTCGTAGACCCGGGACATGTGGCCGTTGAGGCCGGTATAGGCGTTGAAGAAGCGCTCCTGGGCATCGTCGAACGCGGCGTCGTCGATGGCCGGGCCGGCTTCGTGGTCGAAGCGGCCGGCCAGGGCGCGGCGCACCAGCACGCCGGCGCCGTTGCCCACCCATTGGCGGACCCGGTCGTCGCCGGCCGGGTCACGGCCCAGGCTTTCCAGCATGGAATCGATGGCGGCGGCCAGGTCCGGCGCGCTGTCCACCAGCGTGCCATCAAGATCGAACAGAACGGTACGTGGCCACTGGCCCTGAAACAGTGTTTTCATGTTCAGCGGCTCAGGGCGATCTGCTCACGCATGGCCTGGATGGTGGCCTGGTAGTCGTCGGTGTTGAAGATGGCGGAGCCGGCAACGAACGTGTCGGCGCCAGCGGCGGCGATCTCGCGGATGTTGTCGACCTTGACGCCGCCGTCGATTTCCAGGCGGATGTCGCGGCCGCTGGCATCGATGCGCTGGCGCGCCTCACGCAGCTTGTCGAGTGTGCCCGGAATGAACTTCTGGCCGCCGAAGCCCGGATTGACGGACATCAGCAGGATCATGTCGAGGCGGTCCATGACGTAGTCCAGGTAGTGCAGCGGGGTGGCCGGGTTGAACACCAGGCCCGCCTTGCAGCCGGCGTCCTTGATCAGTTGCAGGGAGCGGTCGATGTGGCCGGACGCTTCCGGGTGGAAGGTGATGTAGCTGGCACCCGCGTCGATGAACATCCTGATCAGGTCGTCCACCGGGCTGACCATCAGGTGCACGTCGATGGGCGCGGTCACGCCGTGCTTGCGCAGGGCTTCGCAGACCATCGGACCGATGGTCAGATTGGGCACGTAGTGATTGTCCATGACGTCGAAGTGCACGATGTCGGCACCGGCGGCCAGGACGTTATCGACTTCCTCGCCCAGTCGGGCAAAATCGGCAGACAGGATCGAAGGGGCGATCAGATCGGGCTGCATGACAGGTCTCTCTCGGGAATTTGGGTTCTTCCGGGCGGCCAGGGTTACGATGATGGCGAATACGGCTCCCTGGCAACGGTGGGTCAGTTTATCAGTTTGGCTGGGGATATAAGAGGGTGATTGTGCGTACGATGCTGACGGAACGCCGTGTCTGGCTGATGGTGGCGCTGCTTTTGTGGTCTCTGTCGGGGCTGGCGCAGGAGCCGGATGCCGAGTCGGCACCGGAGGGCGCCGCGGCCGACTCGGCCGGGAACGGGAATGACGATAGCGCGCCGGAGAAGCCGGTTGAGCGTCCCTTCGTCTCCGTCGGACTGGGTCAGGAGGCGCTGGCTGCCCAGCGGCCGGAACAGGCGGTGTGGCTGGACGCCGGTGCAGGCGGTCGCGTGTTGGGGCTGCTGGAGCGGGAGTCCGGCAGTGAAGCAAAGGGCGCCGTACTGGTGCTTGCCGATGAAGGCCAGAGCGCGGATACGGCGTTGGCCGGTGCCTTGCGCGAGCCCCTCGCCGAAGCCGGTTGGGCGACCATGAGCCTGGGGCTGGAGTCACCGCCCTATCCGCTGGTCAGGGCCCGGCGTGAGCTGCTGCGGCTCGACCAGATGCCCAAGCCGCGTGAAGTGGCCGCCGGTGACGCCCCGGCACAGGACGGCGCGGGTGAGGGCGACGCCGACGCCGCGGACCCGGCGCCACCTCAGGCCCAGGGCGAGCCTCAGGCCAACGAGGATTCGATCATGATCGATGTGATGGCCAGGGACGATCTCGACCAGCTCCGCAACGCGTACCGGGAACAGATCCAGGCCCAACTGACAGCGGCCATCACGCACCTGCGTGGGCAGGGGTACTCGCGGGTGGCGCTGGTGGGGGTCGGTCACGGCGCGGCGCTGGCCAGTCGTGTGGCGGCCCAGGGTGTTGGAGCCGGCCCTGGGGAGCCCGCGTTGCTGGTCTGGGTGGCGCCCCGGCTGGACGACGACGATCTCGGCGCGGTGGGCGGCGCTCCCCGGCTGCGTCTGCTGGACCTGCGCTCCAATGCGTCGGCGTCGGACGCGCGCAAGGCTCAGAAAGGCCAGTTGAAGCGGTCCGGGATGCCGGGGTATCAGCAGCAGGTGTTGGCGATGGCATCGCCGCCGGCCTCGGCGGATGCCGCTCTGGTGGCGGGGCGGGTCAGTGGCTGGTTGCGGCGAACCCTGTCGCCGCCGGCACCCTGATGCCATTGAGCCGCATGGTCGCCGGCTCAGTGGCCGCGAAACTTCTCGCGGCGCTTGATCAGGTCCCAGGCCAACTGATAGCGGTGCAGGCGTTCCTTGGCGAGCGCGTATTCCTTGTCGCTCAGGCCCTGGCCGAGCTTGTCCGGGTGACATTCCGACACGCGGCGGCGGTAGGCGCGCTTCATCTCCTGCAGGGACGCCTGGCGACTGACGCCCAGCAATTTACAGGCGGATTCGAAACTGGTCGGCGCCGGTTGCAGTTCGGGTCGCCGGATCCAGAGCTTGCGCGCGTAGTGCTCCATCACGATGTCCAACGCTTCTACCGGTAACCCGAGTCGGTCGATGGCGTCCTCGCAGCGATGGCGGCGGGCTTTGCTGGGTTGTCCATGTAGCTGGGCGGCGTGGCTCAGGCAGAACAGGATCTGGATGGCCGGGGCCGGCCACAAACCGAGTGTCAGGCGCAGCCGCAAACCGCGCTGATTGGCGAGCGGGTCGGCCAGCTTGCCTTTGTGGAAATGGGCGATGGCTTCCTTGCGATGGCGTTCGGACAGCAGCAGCGCCTTCATCAGGCTTTCGGCAAAGCGGATGTCGGTCTCCGTGACCCGGCCGTCGGCCTTGGCCACGTAGCCCAGAAAATAGAACAGACTGCGCCGGCACCAGCCGGGCAGGCGCGTGCGCTGCAACAGCGTCTGGGCCTGCAGGCCGCAGGCGTTGAACTCCTCCAGCAGCTCGTAGAACTTGTGCTCCAGGCGACCGGATTGCTGCAGGCCGGAGGTGCGCTCGCTCATGATCGGGCGCCTCCTGCCTGGGCTTCGCCGTCGGCCGACAACTGGCGGTCCAGGTGGGCCAGGCGTTCCGGTGTGCCGATGTCCTGCCAGTCGCCGCGGTGATGGACGCCGGCCACACGGCCCTGCGCCATGGCGTCGCGCAGCAGTGGGGCCAGCTTGCGGAAGCCGGGGGCGAGGTTCTCGAACAGGCTGCGGTGCAGCAGGCTGATGCCGCTGAACGTGAGCGTCGGCTGGCCGGTATCGTGCACGCGGCCGTTTTTATCCAGGTGAAAGTCGCCCTGCGGATGCTGGGGCGGGTTGTCGGTCAGCACCAATACGGCCTGGTCGCCGGGCGAGGGCTGCAGGCGGGTGAGATCGACGTCGCTCCAGATGTCGCCGTTGACCACCAGGAACCATTTCTCATCGTCGGCGGTCAACGTGTCCAGCGCCTGGCGGATGCCGCCTGCGGTTTCCAGCGGCTCCGGTTCGGGCGAATAGTGGATCGAGACCCCGTAACGGGCGCCATCCCCCAGCGCCGCGATGAGCTTGTCGCCTAACCAGGACGGATTGATCACCAGCTCGCGGAAACCGGCTCGGGCCAGCTTGTCGATCTGGTGTTCGATCAGGGCGCGGCCGCCGGCCTGGAGCAGGGGTTTGGGCGTCTCCAGGGTGAGCGGTCGCATACGCTCCCCCTTGCCGGCAGCGAGAATCATGGCTCTCACGATTAAGCCGCCTGATCGTCAAGCAGGGGGATGACCCGGTTGCCCAGCCAGTCGTGGAAGTGGCGCAGTGCGGGCTGGCGGGCACTGGCTTCCAGCAGGTAATTCACGGTGCGCGGGATATCGGCCAGGTAACCGGGCTTGCCGTCGCGTATGTAGAGCCGTGCGAAGATGCCGGAGGCCTTCAGATGGCGTTGCATGCCCATCAGCTCGACCCACTGGCGGAAGGTTTCGGCGTCGGCGTGGTGGATGCCGGCGGCCAGCGTCTGTTGGCGGAACTGCTCGACCCAGCGACTGATGCGTGCTTCGGGCCAGCGGATGTAGCAGTCCTTGATCAGCGACACCAGGTCGTAGGTGACCGGGCCGCGTACGGCATCCTGGAAATCGATGATGCCCAGGTCGCGGTCGTCGTCCAGCACCAGCAGGTTGCGGGAATGGTAGTCGCGATGCACGGGCACCTCCGGCTGGGCCAGGGCGGCTTCCTTGAGCAGGGCGAAGGTCGTGTCCAGCAGGCAGTGTTCCTGGTCGCTCAGGGTCAGGCCCAGGTGGCGCTCCAGAAGCCAGTCACGGAACAGGGCCATTTCCCGGTCCAGCAGGGCTTCGTTGTAGGTTGGCAGCGGGTAGTCCGGCGTTTCGCGGGTGGCCTGAATGCGGGCCAGGGCGTCCAGGGCGATGCCGTACAGGTCCTCGGCGTTGTCTTCGGTCAGGTGATCCAGCAGCAGGGCGTCGCCGAAATCGTCCAGCAGCAGGAAGCCCTGCTCCGGGTCCTCGGCGTGGATTGCCGGGACGTTGACGCCTTGCTCACGCCAGTGCCGGGCGATGGCGACAAAGGGGCCGGTGTCCTCCTTTTCCGGAGGCGCATCCATCACGATCCGCGTGCAGGCGGTGCCTTCGGGGGCTCCGGTGACCCGGAAATAGCGGCGGAAGCTGGCGTCGCCGGAAACGGTCACCGGTTCGGTCTGTTCGAACCCCGGTTGGCGCCGCACCCAGGCGGTCAGTGCTGCAAGTCTGCTGTCCATGAAAGCGTTGTCTGTTCTGAGTGGAAGAGGGCCGACGATTGTCGTGCGATGCGCACAGTATCCGTCCCACGGAAAATATCAGAAGGCGCCGGTGGCGGCAAAAGCTGTTGATCCCGGACGTCGACGCGCGTTGGTTGCGTCGTTAACAAGCCTGTCCGGGGCGTGTAAACTACCGGCGGCCTTCAAGACAGTACGGGACCCGAATGATCGTGCCATTGCTACCCTCGACTAAAACGCGTAACCGGATTGGCAGTGGCCAGGTGTGGATCGGGGTCCTCGCCGCCTCGGTCGTCAGCGCCCCGGCTGGCGCCCAGACCGCCGCCGAGATCGACTGGCGTCCGCGGAACCTTCTGCCCGAAGCCCAGCAGGAAACCCTGCCGGCCTATTGCGCCGGCGGTTACGTGCAACCGGATCTGGGTGATAGCGGCTCGCCGCTGTTCGACAACGGTAGCGGCAGCAACACCGAGTTGCCCATCGAGGCCAGTGGCCTGTCCGCCCGTTATGAAATGGACACCCGCCTGGTGCTGGACGGCGACGTGCGCCTGCAGCAGGGCACCTTCAGCGCCCAGGGCAGTCGCGCCACCTACGATGAGACGTCCGGCGTGATGGCGCTGGACGGCCCCATGGTCAGCCGCGGCCAGGGCTTTCTGATGACCGGCGACTCGGCCCGCTATGACGCCAACAGCGGCGAAATGCAGGTCAACTCCGCCACCTTCCTGATCCACGAGTCGGAAATGCGCGGTCAGGCCGAGCACCTGGCCCGTCCCAGCGACAACATCGTCACTATCCGGGACGGACGCCTGACCACCTGCTCGCCCCAGAGCAACGCCTGGGCCATCGTGGCGTCGGACATCGAACTGGACCGGGCGGAAGGCTTCGGCACCGCCACCCACGTGCGCCTGGAAGTGCAGGATATCCCGGTGTTCTACTGGCCCTACGCCTCGTTTCCCATCGACGACCGCCGCAAGACCGGCTTCCTCTACCCGGCGTTCGGCACCGCCAACACCGGCAGCGGGCTGTTCATGTCCGTGCCCTATTACCTGAACCTGGCGCCCAATTACGACGCCACGCTCACGCCCCAGTACATCCATGGCCGCGGTCTGTTCAATGAAGTGGAAGGTCGCTACCTGAGCGAGTACGGCGAATCCGTGCTGCAGCTGGGCTACATCAACGACGACGAAGACTACGTGGACGAAAACCCCGGTGAGGACGGCAGTCGCTGGGGGCTGGACTTCACCAGCCGGGCGCGTTTTGGCAGCGGCTGGAGCGGCTACGCTGACTACTCGGTGATTTCCGACGACGACTACCTGAGCGACCTCAACCGCACCCTGGAGATCAACGAGGCCACGCACCTGACCCGCCGCGCCGGGGTTAGGTACAACGACAGAAACCAGTACTTCGAAGCGTACGCCTACGGTTACCAGACCATCGACGAGGACATCAGCGACGCCAACAAGCCCTACGCGCAGCTGCCGGAGATCCTGTACGACGCCAATTACCAGTGGGGCGTGGTGGAAACCAACCTGGAATCCCAGTACACCTACTTCTATCGGGACAACAGCGATCTGTCGGGCGTCGATCGGGCCAACGGCCAGCGCGTGCGACTGAGTCCGGAGCTGGCGCTCGATTTTCGCAAGATCTGGGGCTATTCGCGGCCGTCCGTCACGCTGGACTACACGCACTACGCACTGGAAGACTATACCGTCGACGGCGATAGCAGTATCGACCGCTCCATCCCGGTCTACGAGTGGGACAACGGCCTTTACTTCGACCGTCGCGACACCTTCTTCGACATTCCCTATAACCAGACGCTTGAGCCGCGCCTGTACTACGTTTACTCCGAGTACGAGGATCAGAGCGACATCCCGGACTTCGACACCGGCCTGAAGGACTTCAGCTTCGACAACCTGTTCAGCCCCAACCGCTTCAGTGGCGGTGACCGGGTGGCGGACAACAACCGCCTGACCGCCGCGGTGACCACCCGTTTCAACGATCTGGATACCGGCATCGAGCGGGCCCGCTTTAGCATCGGGCAGGTCTACTACTACGACGAACGCCAGGTCAGCCTGGACGGCGACGGCGCCGATACCCGCAGCGACTCGCCCCTGGCCGGCGAAGCGGTTCTGCGCCCGCTGGAGAACCTGGACATCCGGGTGTCCGGTCTGTGGGACCCGCGCGAGCGCCAGACCGAAGAAGGCCGCAGCCAGCTGGTGTTCCACTCCGACGATTACCAGTATCTGGCGACCCTGGGACACACCTACGATCGCGGCGATCGGGAGCAGATGGATATCGGCGCGGTTTTTCCGGTCTCAGACCACATCAGTCTGATTGGCCGCTGGCTGTATGATTCCCAGGAGGATCGCACGGCCGGCTCCCTGGCGGGCATCGAATACACTGACTGCTGCTGGAGCGTGCAGTTGGTCAGCCAGAATTACCTGACGGATGACAGCGAGCTGGAAAACCGCATCCTGTTCCAGATCCAGTTGAAAGGACTGGGCGGCAGCGGTGGCTCCAGCGATCGGGTCTCCGATGCGATCTATGGATTCAACGAGCGTGAAAGCCGACGCTTTGGCCGGAGCGGTTCCAGCACCTACTGAAACCCTTCGGAAACTGGACTACTGAGGTGAATATGAAGGCATTCCCGCGCCTGTGCGCACGTGTCATGGCCCTGCTGGTTTTCGCGGTGGCCGCCCAGACGGCAATGGCGGAACGCAAGCCGCTGGACCGGGTGATCGCCATCGTCGACGATGGCGTCATCCTGCAATCGGAGCAGGACAGCCGCGTACGCACGGTCAAGGCCCGCCTCAACGCGCAGGGCACCTCGCTGCCGCCGGATAACGTGCTGGAAGAGCGCGTGCTGGACCAGTTGATCCTGGACTCCATCCAGCTGCAGATGGCCGAGAAGATGGGCATGCGCATCAGCGATAACGAGCTGAACGACACCATGCAGAACATCGCCCGCCGCAACAACATGACGCTGGCCCAGTTCGAGGGTGCTCTGGCCAGCGAGGGCCTGACCTACCGCGAGGCGCGCGAGCAGATCCGCCGCGAGATGATCATCAGCCGCGTCCAGCAGCGCCGGGTGGACAACCGGGTGCGGGTAACCCAGCGTGAGGTGGATAACTTCCTGCAGTCCCAGGCCGGTCGCGAGAACAGCGGCGTCGAATACCAGCTGGGTCACATCCTGATCGCGGTGGACGATTTCAACGACGAGGCGGAAGTCGACGCGGCCCGCGCCAAGGCGGAAGCACTGCGCCAGGAGATCGCCGACGGCAAGGACTTCCAGCAGGTGGCGGTGGCCGAATCCGACGGTGCCAACGCCCTGGAGGGTGGCGTGCTGGGCTGGCGTACCGAGAACCAGCTGCCCTCGCTGGTGGTAGACGTGGCCCCGGAGCTGGCCGTGGGTGAGCCGTCCCAGGTACTGCAAAGCGGCAGTGGTTTCCACATCGTGACGGTGCTGGACAAGCGCGGTGGCGACACCGGCAAGGTGATCGAACAGTCGAAAGTGCGCCACATCCTGATTCGGCCTTCCGAGGCGCTGACCGACGCCCAGGCCCAGGAGAAGATCAACGAGATCTACGAGCAACTGGAAGACGGTGCCGACTTCGCCGAGCTGGCGCGGGAATTCTCCGATGACGCCGTCTCCGGCTCCGACGGCGGCAACCTGGGCTGGGTCAGCCCGGGTGAGATGGTGCCGGCTTTCGAGCAGGCCATGAACGACGCCCGGGTGGGCCAGCTGAAAGGCCCGTTCCGCTCCCGCTTCGGCTGGCACATCCTGCAGGTTCAGGAGCGCCGCCAGAAAGACATCGGCGACCAGTTGAAAGAGAACGAGGCGCGCCAGGTGCTCTACCGCCGCAAGTACGAGGTGGAGCTGCAGAGCTGGCTGCGCGAGATTCGTGAAGAGGCCTATGTCGATATCAAGACCGCCGGCGCCGGCAACGACGGAGGTGCGGACGCATCATGAGCAAGCCGCTGACCCTGGCCCTGACCGCTGGCGAGCCCGCCGGCATCGGGCCGGACCTGTGCCTGCAGATCGCCCAGCGCGAGCGGTCGGCGGGTCTGGTGGTGGTGGCCGACCGGGCCCTGCTGGAAAGCCGTGCTTCGCTCCTGGGGCTGACCGTCTCCCTGCACGACTGGCGCCCGGGTGAGCCGGCGGCGACCGGCGCCCGCCAGCTGTCAGTGCTGACGGTGCCGGGCTTGCAGAGCCGCGATGCCGGGCGGCTCGACGTCGACAACAGCCGCTATGTCTTGGCCACGCTGGAAGCCGCCGCCCGCGGCTGCCTGGACGGCACTTTCGATGGCATGGTGACGGCCCCGGTGCACAAGGGCGTGATCAACGACGCCGGCATCGCCTTCAGCGGCCACACCGAATTCCTGCAGGACCTGTGCGGCGTTGACCGGGTGGTGATGATGTTGGCCACCGAAGGCCTGCGGGTGGCGCTGGTCACCACCCACCTGCCGCTCAAGGACGTGGCGGCGGCCATCACGCCCAAGCGCCTGAGCCAGGTGACGCGTATCCTGCACCGCGATTTGCAGACATTCTTCGGGCTCCCGGACCCGCGCATCCTGGTGGCCGGCCTTAATCCCCATGCTGGGGAAGGCGGTCATCTGGGACGTGAAGAGCTGGACGTGATCGAGCCGACCCTGGCGGACCTGCGCCAGGAGGGCATGACCCTGACCGGTCCGCTGCCGGCGGACACCCTGTTCACGCCCCACTGGCTCAATCAGACCGACGCCGTGCTGGCCATGTACCACGATCAGGGCCTGCCGGTGCTCAAGTTCAAGGGCTTCGGCAACGCCGTCAACATCACCCTGGGGCTGCCCATCGTCCGCACCTCCGTGGACCATGGCACCGCCCTGGACCTGGCCGGCAAGGGCACCGCAGACGCGGGCAGCCTGCGCACCGCCATTAACACCGCAATCGAGATGGCGCATTGTCGCCGGGAACAGAACCATGTCTAAACCGGCCGGCCATCAGGCCCGCAAACGCTTCGGCCAGAATTTCCTGCACGATCCGGGCGTGATCGAGCGCATCGTCAGTGCGATCCATCCCCGCCCTGACGACGTCATGGTGGAGATCGGTCCGGGGCTGGGCGCGCTGACCGAGGAGCTGTTGTCGGTCAATCCGGCGCTGCAGGTAGTGGAACTGGACCGCGACCTGATTCCGGTGCTGCGGACCAAGTTTTTCAATTACCCTGAGTTCCGCATTCACGAGGCGGACGCGCTCAAGTTTGATTTCGCCGAACTGGCGGCGGACAAACCGCTGCGGATCGTCGGCAACCTGCCGTACAACATCTCCACGCCCCTGATCTTCCACCTGCTGGGGCAGGCCGGTGTGGTGCAGGACATGCACTTCATGCTGCAGAAAGAAGTGGTGCAGCGGCTGGCGGCGGTGCCGGGGGACCGGCACTACGGACGCCTGGGCATCATGGCCCAGTATTTCTGCCAGGTGCAGCCGCTGTTCGACGTCGGGCCGGGTGCGTTCAAGCCGGCCCCCAAGGTGGATTCGGCCATCGTCCGCCTGGTGCCGCACCGGGAGCTGCCGTTTCCGACGCAGGACCTGAAGCTGTTACAGTCGGTGGTGAGGACGGCCTTCAATGCCCGGCGCAAGACGCTGCGCAAGGCGCTGGGCGGGTTGGTCAGCGCTGACCAGCTGCAGTCACTGGGGATCGATGACGGCTTGCGGCCGGAAAACCTGGCGCTGCAGGATTATGTCCGGATTGCCGATCATCTGGCCGGGCAGTAACCCGGGCCGGAATCGCCGAACCCGAATCGACAACACCGAACCAGAACCGATACAACCGCATCATGACCGACTATGCCGTAGGCGACATCCAGGGTTGCTATGAGCGCCTGATCGACGTCCTCGACAAGGTGGATTTTTCACCATCGCGGGACTGCCTCTGGGTGGCGGGGGACCTGATCAATCGTGGTCCGTCGTCCCTGGCCACGCTGCGTTTCATCGAGAGCCTGGGGCCCTCCGCCCGCGTGGTGCTGGGCAATCATGACCTGCACCTGCTGGCGGTGGCCCTGGGTGGCCATTCGGTCAAGCGCAAGGACACGTTGCAGGAGATCCTCGACGCCGAGGACGCCGTCTACCTGACCGACTGGCTGCGGCGCCAGAACCTGGCGGTCTATGACGAGCGTCGCGACGTGTTCATGAGCCACGCCGGGTTGCCTCACATCTGGACGGTGCCCGAGGCCATGGATTACGCCCGGGAGCTGGAGTCGGTGTTGCAGAGCCCCGACCCCGCCGGTTATTTCCGCGAGATGTACGGCAATGAGCCGGCCGGCTGGTCGGACGGGCTGACCGGCATGGACCGCTGGCGGGTGATCACCAACTACTTCACCCGCATGCGCTTTATCGCCGAGGACGGCCGCCTGGACCTGCTGACCAAGGATGCCGCCGCCAACGGACCGGACGGCTACCTGCCCTGGTTCCGGTTCCCGCGGGATGACCGGACCCGGGTGATCTTCGGCCACTGGGCGGCACTGGAAGGGCGCACCGGCATCGACCGCTACATCGCCCTGGACACCGGCTGCGTGTGGGGCGGGCAGCTCACGCTGATGAACCTGGACAGCGGGGAGCGCATCCACTGTGACTGCTGAGCGCCGTATCCTGCGCTGGGCCCTGTTGTTGGGCGCCCTCGCCGCGCTGACCGGGGTTATGGCTGGAGCCTTTGGCGCGCATGGCCTGCGCCAGTCGGTGACGCCCCGCAGCCTGGAGGTCTTCCAGACCGGCGTCACCTACCAGATGTACCACGCCCTGGGGCTTATAGCCGTGGCTCTGCTGGGGCTGGCGGGCCTGGGCCGGCGCTGGCTGACCCTCGCCGGCGGTTTCTTTGTGCTGGGCATCGTGCTGTTCAGCGGCAGCCTGTACGGGCTGGTGCTGCTGCAGTGGGCGGCCCTGGGCCCGGTCACTCCGATCGGAGGCCTGTGTTTCATGATCGGCTGGGTCTGTCTGATGATCGCGGCCGTCAAGCGACAACCGGAGGACGATCAACGTGTTGATCCAGCTGAACGGTGAATCCCACGACCTGGCGGACAACGCCACCGTGGCCACACTGATCGACGAACTCAAGCTGACCGGCAAGCGGCTGGCGGTGGAGGTGAACGAGGACATCGTCCCGCGCAGCCTCCACGGCGAACACCGGCTGCAGGCTGGCGACCGGGTGGAGGTGGTCCACGCCATCGGCGGGGGCTGAGCCGGCGCCCGGAGCAATCCATTGACTGTGTATTCATCGACCGGCGGCTGCGTCCGCCGTTATCAGGACTGAACTATGACCGAGCCGAAACAGGACAAACCACTGGTTATTGCCGGACAAACCTACACCTCGCGCCTGCTGGTGGGCACCGGGAAGTACCGTGACCTGGAACAGACCGGCCAGGCCATCGAAGCCAGCGGCGCGGAAATGGTGACCGTGGCCGTGCGCCGCACCAACATCGGCCAGAATCCGGACGAGCCCAACCTGCTGGATGCGGTATCGCCGGAGCGCTACACGATCCTGCCCAACACCGCGGGTTGCTACAGCGCCAAGGATGCGGTGCGGACCTGCCGCCTGGCGCGGGAGCTGCTCGACGGCCACAACCTGGTCAAGCTGGAAGTGCTGGGGGAAGAGAAGACCCTCTATCCGAACATGCCCGAAACCCTGGAGGCCGCCGAGACCCTGATCAAGGACGGTTTCGACGTGATGGTGTATACCAGCGACGACCCGCTGCTGGCCAAGCGCCTGGAAGAGATGGGCTGCGTCGCCGTGATGCCGCTGGGCGCACCGATCGGGTCGGGGCTGGGCATCCAGAATCGCTACAACATCCGCATGATCGTGGAAAACGCCGAGGTGCCGATCCTGGTGGACGCCGGCGTGGGCACCGCTTCGGACGCTACCATTGCCATGGAGCTGGGCTGCGACGGCGTGCTGATGAACACCGCCATCGCCCAGGCCGGCGACCCGATCCGCATGGCCCGCGCCATGAAGCTGGCCATCGAATCCGGCCGTGAGGCCTACCTGGCCGGCCGCATGCCGCGCAAGGCCTACGCCAGCGCGTCGTCACCGATCGACGGCACCTTTTTCTGATAATCTTTAATCCTTTTCACGTGCGGGGCCTTCGGGCCCCGCTCTTTAATGAAGAAGACAAGTCGCCGAAGAGCGGCCATCACGACAAACGCTGAAAAGAGCGATAACAACGGGGCTCAGCGCTGACCCCTGAAAGACGACCCAATAATCTTTCGGAGCTGGAATTACCGAATGACAGACAAAACACCGAGCCGCCGCGAGCGGATCCTGCAGACTCTGGCCGAGATGCTGGAAACCGACCCCGATGCACGGATAACCACTGCGGCGCTGGCGCGCTCGGTGGGGGTTACCGAGGCCGCCCTGTACCGGCACTTCCCCAGCAAGAAAAAGATGTTCGAGGCCCTGATCGACTTCGTGGAAGAGACGGTCTTCTCCCGCTGCCAACGCATCCTGCAGGATGAAGAAGACGCCCAGGCGCGGCTGCGTAATCTGGCCCAACTGGTACTGGTGTTCGCCCAGCGTAATCCGGGGCTGTGCCGCGTGCTGACCGGCGACGCCCTGGTGGGCGAGGACTCGGCCCTGCGCCAGCGCGCCTCCCAGTTCTTCGAGCGCCTGGAAACCCAGGCCCGCCAGGTGATCAAGGAAGGCGAGATCCGCCAGGGTTTGCGCCCGGCCACCAGTTCCGCCCGTACGGCAGAGTGGTACATCACCCTGATTGAAGGCCGCATCCAGCGCTTTACCCGCTCGTCGTTCAGTCATCGTCCGGATGCCCACTTCGACGAATTCTGGAATGCCACCCAGCAGGGCATCTGGCGCGTCGCCGAGCCGGCCTGATCCAGGGCATCCCCGTCGTCTTTACGGGCGCAGATCCTGGCGGAGCCGCTACACTGAACGGGGTGGTCGAAGACAGGAAGCCGGTTGCGACCGGGCGACGGCCACCCGATTGGGGCCCGGTCAAGGGAGGAGGCGAGCGCTGCAAAGGATCAGGATGTCCGGATTATTCCAGACGTGTGCAAGGATTCTGGCGATCGTCGCCGGCATGATGCTGGTGGCGACGACGGTCGATGCTGAGGACAGCGGGATGCCGGCCGATCGCATCGTGCGCATCGCCACCGGGGACTGGCAACCCTATGTCGACTCCGCCAAGCCGGATTTCGGGCCCCTGGGCCATGTCATTCGCACCGCCTTTGCGCGGGCCGGCTACGAGGTCCGCTACCGCGTTTTCCCCTGGACCCGCAACGCCCAGTTCGTGGCCACCGGCGAGCAGGACGCGATGATGCCCTACTACTGCTCCACGGAGCGGGCCCGGAAGTACCGCTGCAGCCTGCCCATTGTCAGCGGTGAGCAGGTCTTCTTCCACCGCGACGGTGACTCTCTGGACTGGGATTCAATGGCGGATCTGGCCGACCAGACCATTGGCGCGACCCTGGGCTATTTCTACGGAGGCTCCTTCGAGCGGGCCGAGCAGCGCGGCACCATCGCCGTCAAGCGTATTGCCGACGATGCGGCCAACCTGCGTCTGCTGCTGCGCGGCCGCATCGATCTCTATCCGCAGGACCGGGCGGTTGGCTACGGGATGATCCGCGCCAACCTGCCGGAGTCCCAGTGGCACGGCATTACCCACGATCCGCGTCCCCTGCACCGGGAATCCCTGCACCTGCTGTTCGGGCGCCAGGGCGAGCGGGGCAAGCAGCTGATGACGGTCTTTGACCGCGAACTGCGCGCCATGCGTGACAGCGGTGAGCTGGAGCGGCTGCTCAACCCCATCTACGCCGACCAGCGGGCGGTGCGCGGCGCGCCGGCGAGTGACGCTGAGCCGTCAGGCGTTATGCAGTAGCGCCTGCAGGTCGTCGAACAGGGCGGGGGCGCTGATCAGGATATCCTGACCCCACAGGTCGTCCGGATAGCCTTCCGGCACGGCGTTGAAGTGCCCGCAGCGGGCCCCCGCCTCCAGCGCGATCACCCGCGCCGCCGCGAAATCCCAGGGACTGACGCTTTCGTAGTAGGCGTCCAGGCGTCCCGCCGCCACCCAGCAGATATCCAGCGCCGCTGAGCCGATCCGTCGCAGGTCACGGCAGGTGTGGATCATGGCGTCGAGCCGGCGCAGGAGCGGCGCCAGGGCGTCCTTGTTGTAGGGGAAGCCGGTGGCGAACAGCGCTTGGCGCGGGGTGTCGGCGCCGCTGTTACGAATCGGCTGGCCATTGAGGGTGGCGCCGTCGCCGAGAATGCCGCGGAAGGTCTCGCCGGAGAAGGGGGCATGCACCACGCCCACCCGCACCCGGCCGCGTTCGGCGTAGGCGATGGACACAGCCACCTGGGGATGGCCGTAGGCGTAATTCACGGTGCCGTCGATCGGGTCGACGATCCACAGAGGGGTGTCCAGGTTCTCCGCCTGGCTCCGGTCCGGCGCGGTTTCCTCGGACAGGATGCGGTGGTCGGGAAAGCGCTCGCGGATGGCCTTGGCGATAAGCTCGTCGGCCATCACGTCAGCGTGGGTGACCAGTTCGGTCTGGTCCTTGTAGTCGGTGCGCAGCGTGTTCTCGCTGCGTTCTCGGGCGATCAGTTCGCCGGCCTGGCGGGCGATCTGCTCGGCAAAATCGGCAATGTCGGACAGGGACACGAGAGTTTCCTTCGATAGTTGCGCGGTTCGCGGGATAGCGTGGTGGGAACAAGCATGCCTGCCAGGGGTGGCAGGCACAATGCCGGCGGGATCCGGGATGACCGATCCCGCCGGCGATTCGACGCAAACGGTCGGCGTCAGAGAGCCTTGAGCCACTGCTCCAGCTTGTCCATGGCCAGGATCAGGCGCGGGCAGGCCTGGTCGATGAACGCGTCGTCCAGGTCGCGGTCGGCGAAGTCGTTGCCGGCCAGGCGCAGGGCTTCGCTGCCGTCGAAGTCGACGAACGCCAGGCGCGCACTCAGCTTGTCCGGCACGAAACCGAAGTCGCTGGCCGGCAGGATGGCGATGCCGGTGTCCTCGAGTAGGGCCTTGCACAGCGCGGCGCTGGTCTTGATGTCGTGGTCGGCCAGCGCGTCCCGGTACTCGCAGAAATCCGGGAACAGGTAAAAACCGCCCTGGGGTTTCTGACACCAGATGTTCATGGCCTCCAGGCGCCGGTGCAGGTATTCACCCAGCACCTTCAATACCCGGCGCGACTGCTTCAGGTACTCATCGATGTCCTCGCCGCCGTTAAACGCGGTAATGGCGGCGTGCTGTATGGGCGAGGCGGTGGAGGTGAAGGTCTCGCTGGCGATGATGGCCATGGCGTCCTGCAGCGGCCGGAGCTCTTCCGGGAACACGAAACAGCCCAGGCGCCAGCCGCCGGCGCCGGCCCACTTGCTCAGGCCCGTGCTGATGATGGTGCCCTCGGGGTAGTAGCGGGCGATGGACTTGTGCTTGCCCTCGAAATGCACTTCCCCGTAGATTTCATCCGACAGCAGGATGATACGGTACTTGCGCGCCACGTTGGCGATGGCCAGCAGTTGCTCGTCGGTGTAGGTGCAACCGGTCGGGTTGGACGGGTAGTTGAGGATCAGGATGCGTGGCCGGGTCGGATCGTCGCGGCAGATGATGTCCAGTTCCTCGGCGGTCAGCTGCCAGTTGTTCTCGGCATGGGTCGGCAGCCAGTGCACCGAGCGGCCGATGATGCGTGCCTGGGGTGCGTAGGATACCCAGCTCGGGCGTGGGATCAGCAGATCGCCGTAATAGGCCAGCTGCAGGATGAACAGCAGCTCCTTGGAACCCGGGCCAATGAGGACGTCTTCCCAGGTGGAGCGGGCATGCTGGCTTCGGTTGATGTAGCCGGAGATGGATTCGCGCAGGCCCTTGAGGCCTTTGACCGGCAGGTAGTCCTTTTCGGCGGCGTGCTCGCGCAGGGCTTCGGTGACCCGCTCGGGCACCGGGAACGGCGACTGGCCCAGGCCCAGTTTGATGATGTCGCGTCCCTGCTGGCGCAGGTGGTTGCTCAGTTCGTTGATGCGCAGGGTGGCGGACGGCTGAATACCGCGAACGTTCAGGTTGATGGCATAGCGGTGGTCGGTTTGTATGTCCATGGCTCCGGTCTTTGTGTGGGGCGTGATTCCGAAGGAATCTCCAAACAGGCACCGAGACGGCCTGCTGTGGCACGCAGCGTCCATCGAAGGGACGCCGGTGCCTGTTCAGCGGTTCCAGAGCCAGTATAGAAAATCGCCACCGCGGATGAAGCCGTTACCGCATAGGTGATTGCCGAAATAAAAACTGCAACCGATTATCCGGTCCGGTCGCAGGTGAGCGCCTTCAGTTCCTGGTTGAAAACCCGCTCGTTCTCGCTGTAATCCACCGGCACATCAACCAGGTGAACGCCGCCTTCCTCAAGCGCTTTGGCGAGGGTGGGCGCTAACTCGTCGGCGCTCTCGATACGATGGCCGGTGGCGCCATAGGATTCGGCGTAGCGGACGAAATCCGGGTTGCCGTAATCCAGGCCGAACGATTCAAAGCCGTCCTGGGCCTGTTTCCACTTGATCATGCCGTAGGCGCTGTCGTTGATCAGCAACACCACGATGTTGAGGTTCAGGCGCACCGCCGTTTCCATCTCCTGGCTGTTCATCATGAAGCCGCCATCGCCGCAGATCGCCATGATCTTCTTGTCCGGGTAGAGCATGGCCGCGGCCATGGCGCTGGGCAGGCCGGCGCCCATGGAGGCCAGGGCGTTGTCCAGCAGCACGGTGTTGTTGTCGTAGGCCTTGTAGTTGCGGGCAAACCAGATCTTGTACATGCCGTTGTCCAGGGCAATGATGCCGTCGTCGGGTATGACCTGACGCACGTCGGCGACAATGCGCTGGGGCAGCACCGGGAAGGCGTCCGAATCGACCCGTTCTTCCAGGTGGTTTTCCACCGACTGCTTGACCCGCATGAATTCGGCGAAGTCGTGGTGCTCGCAGGCGCCGCAGTGCTCGGCCAGCCACTCCACGCTGTTGGCGATGTCGCCCACGACTTCGTGCTGCGGAAAGTAGACCGGGTCCACGTCCGCCGGGCTGAAGTTCACGTGGATGACCTGCTTGCCGCCGGGATGCATGAAGAACGGCGGCTTCTCCACCACGTCGTGACCGACGTTGACCACCAGGTCGGCGTGGTCGATGGCGCAGTGCACGAAGTCGCCGTCGGACAGGGCCGCGTTGCCCAGGTAGCGCGGGTGGCGCTCGTCCACCACGCCCTTGCCCATCTGGGTGGTGAAGAAAGGAATGCCGGTGGCTTCGACCAGGTGGATCAACGCTTTGGAAATGCGCTTCCGGTTGGCGCCGGCGCCGATCATGATCAGCGGATGACGCGCCTTGCGGATCAGGTCGCAGGCCTGTTGCAGACTCTTGCTGCTGGCGGTGGGCCGGCGTGCGTCGCTGGGGCTGAAAATGTGGGTGTCCGGCTCGGCGTGTTCCGCCGCGATGTCCTCGGGCAGCTCCAGGTGGACGGCGCCCGGGCGCTCCTCGGTGGCCAGGCGCACCGCCTCGCGCAGCTTGGCCGGTATGGTGTTGGCGTTGGTGATCTGGCGGGTGTACTTGGTCAGCGGCCGCATCAGGTCCACCACATCGAGGATCTGGAACAGCCCCTGCTTCGACGACTTGATGGGCTTCTGGCCGGAAATCATCAGCATGGGCATGGCGCCAAGCTGGGCGTAGGCAGCGGCGGTGACCAGGTTGGTGGCGCCGGGGCCGAGCGTCGACAGGCAGACCCCCACGCGTCCGGTCAGGCGGCCATAGGTGGCGGCCATGAAACCGGCGGCCTGCTCGTGGCGATTGAGAATCAGGCGAATGCTGGAGTTGCGGATCGATTCCAGCAGGTCCAGGTTTTCTTCCCCGGGTACGGCGAAGATGTACTCCACCTTTTCCTCTTCCAGTGCCTTAACGAAAAGATCCGAGCCCTTGATGGGTGCGTGTCCGGTCATGCTGGCTCCCTGTGTCGCAATTGGTGGGGCCATTCACTATGAGCGATGGCCTTACCCTCAGGCAAGCGGGCGGCGTTACCGGATTGTCAGGGGCGCGGGTGATCGCCGTCAGTGGAGGTCGCTGGGCGGCATGCGGTGGGCGTCCAGCTGCAGGTGCTCGATGCGCTTGCCCAGCAGGATGGCGCGGCCGGTATAGCGCTCCTCCCCGGTGGCGGTGAACTCGAACAGGAAGCGCCGCCACACCCGGATGCGGCCTTCCGGATCGCGCTTGAACCAGAGCCCGCGCAGGTAGACCGCGTCGTCGAGCAGGGTCACGTCCATGCGCTTGCAGTAGCGGCGTGCGGCGTCGAGCACCAGGTCCTTGATCTCCTTGGCGCGCCACCAGTACCAGGCCAGAAACCCGAACAGGAACAGCAGGGTCAGGTCGAACAGGGTCACGGTCAGTCCCGGAACTGTCGGCTGGCGCGGAACGGGTGGGCCTCGTAGGTGCCCAGGATGCGCAGGTCCTCGGCGAAGAAGCCCAGTTCCTCGATGGCCAGCTGCAGCGGGCGCTGGTCCACGTGGCCCTCGATGTCCACATGGAACTGGCTGGCGCTGAGTTGTGACCCGAGGATGTAACTTTCCAGCTTCACCATGTTGACGCCGTTGGTCGCGAAGCCACCCAGGGCCTTGTACAACGCCGCCGGAATGTTGCGCACCCGGAACACGATGGAGGTGATGTAGGCCTTCTGCGGATCGAACGCCGGCTGGATCTCGGTGCCGGACAGGATGATGAAGCGGGTGGTGTTGCCCTGTACGTCCTGGAACTGGTCGTCGAGGATTTCCAGCCCATACAGCTCCGCCGCCAGGCTTGAGGCGATGGCGCCCCGCGAGCGGTCGTTGCCCTCGCTCACCGACAGCGCGGCGCCGGCGGTATCGAGCATGGCTTCGGCGTGCATGCCGGCCTCATCGATGTGGCGGGCGCACTGGGCCAGCGCCTGGGGATGGGAGGACACGGTTTTGATGTCCTCGGCGCGGGCGCCGGGCAGCCCCATCAGGCAGTGGTTGACCGGTTCGAAGTGCTCGCCCACCAGGTGCAGTTTGAGTTTGGGAATCAGCCGGTAGATCTCTTCCACGCGGCCGGCGGTGGAATTTTCCAGCGGGATCATGGCGCGGGCGGCCTGGCCGGTCTCGACCGCGCGCATGGCGTCGAGGAAACTGGGGCAGGGCTGCACTGGCTGGTCCGGAAAGACTTTCTGGCAGGCCAGGTGCGAATAGGCACCGCGGTGCCCCTGGAAGGCGATGGCGGCGTCGGCGGGTAAATCGTGGCTCATGGCGGTATCCTGATCCGGTAAGGCCGGGCCAGCTTAGCAAAGCTGGTATCCTCCGCCCATCATACTGGTTTTGAACGGTTTCGGGAGTCTGACACAGCATGCACTGGATCCTGGGAATTGGCCTGACGGTGTTGGCGTTCTACATGCTGCGCCACTGGGGCGACCTGCCGGAGGAGAAACGCAAGGCCTACCTGTTCCGGGGTCTGGCCGGTGGCTTCGTGCTGTTGATGCTCCTGCTGTTGCTGACCGGGCGGATCCACGTGCTGGTGGCGGCGGTGGGCGCGCTGCTGCCGTTCCTGCGCAAACTACCGGCCCTGCTGAAATACCTGCCGCTGGCGAACCGGCTGTACCGGGATTACAAGGGCGGGGCGAATCAGGGCCAGCAGCAGGCCGGTGGAACCGGGGCGCGCCCCGGCAGCGGGCGGATGAGTGTGGAACAGGCGCGGGAGATCCTGGGGCTGGAGGCGTCGGCCTCGCGGGACGACGTCATCGCCGCGCACCGCCGCCTGATTCAGAAAGTGCATCCGGATCGGGGCGGCAACGATTTCCTCGCGGCCCAGATCAATGAAGCCAAGGCGGTCCTGCTGGACCGCCAGGTCTGACTCACATCATCTGCATTCACATCACTTCGACCTTCACCTCGAAGTGCTGGGAGCGCTGGCTGCTGCCGCCCACCTCATAGGTAATGCCCGACTGGTTCCCGCCCTGGCGGGTTTGCGTGCTGCCCAGCTCGAACCAGTCCCCCGGGGCGACGCGGCGCATGGTCACGACGCCTTCGGTTTCGTAACCGGCGGGCAGGTCGCCCTGGGGCGTATTGTCGAACGCCATGATCTGCAGCTGGATCTGCTGGCGTGAGATCACCTGCGGTGTGATAACGAAGCCACTGCTGATATCCACCTGATCGAGCAGTACCGCCGGGTTAAACCCGCCCTGCACGGCGACCGGCAGCGCCCGCACCTGGCCGGACTTGATGTGGGCCGACTGGCCATCCTGCACCACCAGGGTCTGCTCCTGGTTGCGCCGGGTGGTGGTGACCTTGTTCTCGGCCTGCACCGACACGTTGCCGTTATTGATGGATACGCCACCGCCCTGGCGCTGGCCGCTGCGGCCCTGGCCACTGCGTACGGTAATCCGCAGCTGCACCGGCGCCACATCCATGGTGCCGATCAGCTGTTCGATCTCGTTGAGCACTTGGGGCTCGGCGCGGACCGCCAGGTTCTGGCCCTGGGCGGTGACGTTGAGCTGGTCCTGGGGATAGAGCTGGCGCAACTGGGCGGCGATGTCATCGGCCGGCCGGTTGTTCAGCGAAAAGGTCCGCAGTTGAGGAGCGGCCAGCGCCGCGTGGGTCATGAGCAGAAGCAGCAGGGTGACGAGCCCGCGGGTGAACACGCCGTCTTTGAACATCCATGAATCTCCGGTGGTTGCAATGTGATCAGAGTGCGCTATGATGCTGAGCATGATGACTTCACGTGACGCCTGTCAATTTCACTCTGTAGCGGCTGCTGGTAACCCGGCGGGCGTTGTGGCGTCCGTGTACTTTTGGTGGTTTGCCTATGGCTTTTATTTTAGCCAGAGGTCGGGCCACGCGTAGAAAACCTTCACAGATTCAGAAGGCGGCCCGGCGGAAACCCAGGCTGCCACCGGACTTGAAAAGCCCCGATCGGCAGCCAGCCATCGGGGCTTTTTCATTTCGGACTGAAAGGACGTGAAAGGACACAAACATGAGTAGCGAAGCTCAAGCACGCAGACAGCTTCTTTGCAGCCGACGGCTCTCCGGCCAGAACGGTTGGCGATTTATCAGCGGCTGGCGTTATTGAACGTCAGCCCGCGGGTTTTACCGATTTCTGATGATTGCCAATACGTTTCTGAACCGGAGTACTCATGATGAACATGCCACTGACAGCCACCGACACCACCATCGATCAACGATCGACCCTGCCCAGCGAAACCGCGACCCAGACCGTCGTAAAACTGCCGACGCCGGCGCAGCTGCGCCAGGAGCTGCCGCTCAGCGCCGACCTGGCGCGCCAGATTGCCGAGCACCGGGAAACCGTGCGCCGGGTGCTGCTGGGCGCCGACCCGCGCATGCTGCTAGTGATCGGTCCCTGCTCGGTGCACGACGAAGTGGCCGCCCTGGAATACGGCGAGCGCCTGGCGCGGCTGGCGGAGGAAATCAAGGACCAGTGCGTGGTGGTGATGCGCGCCTACGTCGAAAAGCCCCGCACCACCGTCGGCTGGAAAGGTCTGATGTACGACCCGGAGCGCACCGGCGAGGGTGACATGGCCCAGGGGCTGGTGCGCTGCCGCCGGCTGTTGCTGAACCTGGCCAACCTCGGCCTGCCGCTGGCGACCGAGGCACTCAACCCGGTGGGCTTCAGCTACCTGGAGGACCTGGTGAGCTGGACCGCCATCGGCGCCCGCACCACCGAATCCCAGCTGCATCGGGAAATGGCCTCCGGCCTGCCCATGCCGGTGGGCTTCAAGAACGGCACCGACGGCAGTGTGGGTATGGCGGTCAACGCCATGAAGTCCGCCGCTCACGGCCATCACCGCCTGGGCCATGACGACGACGGCCACCCGGCCATGATCCTGACCCCGGGCAACCGCGACGTGCACCTGGTCCTGCGCGGCGGCCGCGGCATCACCAACTACGATCCCCAGAGCATCGCCGGGGCCACCGCCGCCCTGCGCGAAGCCGGCGTGATGCCCTCGGTGATGGTGGATTGCAGCCACGACAACGCCCAGAAACAGGCGCACCGCCAACTGGATATTGCCCGCCACGTCATGGCTCAGCGCGGCGCCGGTAATACCGACATCCGCGGGCTCATGCTGGAGAGTTTCCTGGAGGAAGGACGCCAGAACGACGGCGAGGAGCTGATCTACGGGTGCTCCATCACCGATCCCTGCCTCGGCTGGGAGCAGACCGAAACGCTGCTGCAATCGCTGGCGGCGATGGGGCGGAATCCGTAGGGCGTTGTCCGGATCGGCGAGGCTGTAAGACGGGCAGGCCTTTAGCCTGCCCTAAACCTGAAACCGCCCGACGGCCTGCGCCAGCCGCTGCATGGCGCCATCCAGCTCCCGCGCCACGGCGGACGCCTGGGCGATGGCGCTGCTGGAGCGTTCCGCCGCTTCGCTGATGTTCACGGCGTTGCGGTTCACTTCCTCGGAAACCGAACTCTGTTGCTCAGCCATGGAAGCGACTTCCGTGGTCATGTCGAACAGCTGTGACGTGGCGCCGTCGATGTTGCTCATCAGGGCATCGGATTCGGCGAAACGCTGCTGGCCGTTGCGGGTCAGCTCCGATGCCGCGCCAATCGCCCGGACCGCGTTCTGGCTGCCGTCCTGCAGCGCCTCGATGTTGCCACGAATCTCCTCGGTGGAATCCTGGGTGCGGCTGGCCAGTCCGCGCACCTCGTCCGCCACCACCGCGAACCCGCGCCCGCTCTCACCGGCCCGGGCCGCCTCGATGGCGGCGTTCAGCGCCAGCAGGTTGGTCTGCTCGGCGATACCGGCAATCACGTCCAGCACCGTGCCGATGGCCTGGCTCTTGGTATCCAGCGATTCAATGACCGTCGTGGTGTCGGCGACTTTCTCCAGCAGTGCGTTCAGCTCGGTGTTGACCTGACGGGTGATGTCCCGGTTGCGGGTCATGTCGCCCTTGATCGTGTCCACGTGGCTGTTGGCCTGCTGCACGCTTTCCGCCACCTGCTGGATGGAGGCGCCCATCTGCTGCATGGCGGAGGTGAGCTGCTCCAGCTCCGCCCGCTGCTGCTGCGACGACTGGTCCGCCTCGCCGGCGGCGCCGGCCAGTTCGGTGACCCGCTGACGGGTGTCGGCCACGGCGCCGTGTACCTCGCGGATGGTGTCCTGGGTGCGGCCGATGAAGCGGTTGAGCGCCCGGGCGGTGTCGGTCATCTCGTCCTTGCCGGTTTCCGGCACACGGCCGGTCAGGTCCCCGTCGCCGTCGGCGATCTCCGCGGCCGCCGTGCGCTGGGCGTTCAGGCGGCTGATCACCCGGGCACCGATCACCAGCCCGATGATCAGGATCAGGGCGACGGCGCTGATGACCAGAACCACCAGGACCGACCGAATCAGCCCGTCGGACTGATTATCGGCGGTGCGGCGCAGGCTGTCGGTGACCTGGCTGAACTCCAGGCTGACCGCCATCAGCACATCGTTCAGGGGCTCGCTGATGCTGGCCGAGGCATCGGCGATGGCGGATTGGGTGGCCTGGGTGGCGGACTGCTTGAGGGTATTGAAACGCTCGGTCAGGGCTTCGGTTTCCTGGGCGATGGCGGCGTTGCTGACCCCCAGCACCAGCTTGCCGATCTCCACGTCCTGGGAGGTGACCGGCAGCTCGATCACCCGGGTCTGTGCGTCGTCCGGGGCCGCGTCCAGCACACTGCGCACGGAGCTGCGGATGGGACTGGCGTCGATCAGCCGCTTCACGTTCGGGTTGGTGCGATCCACATAGCGGGTCAGCGGGTTGCCGTCCCGGTCCAGGTAGATGGCGAAGATCACATTGGGATTCTCGTGGGCCATTTCCACGAAGCGGGTGAGGGTGGGCACGTCGTTGTCCCAGACGTAGGGGGCGGCGATCTGGGCCAGGATCTGGCCCACCGTGCGGCTGGACTCGACCAGCGTCTCCTCGAAGCGGTCGATCACCCGTTGTTGCTCGGATTCGAGCGAGGTGGTCAGGCTGTTCTCCAGCTCGGTCTGGACGTTGCCGGTGAGGTTGTTGACCACCTCATCCAGCCGGGCCTGGTCCTCCTCCAGCGTGGTGCCCAGTTGCGCACCGGCGCTCTCCAGTTCCGTGGCGATCGCGTTTTCCAGTTCGCCCACGTTGTGGCTGGTGATCAGGACCACCAGCGCCACCTGGGCGGCGGCCGCGACCAGCAACGCCAGAAACAGCGGACGCGCCAGCCGACTGCTGAGCGCGTTCTTGATAAAACCGAGCATAGCGAACCCCTACTGCCATAGCGCGCCCCGCGGAGGCGCCATCACACAAATGGTCCCGGAACCGCCTTGTTGTGGCCGCTGCCGGCGTCGAATCCGGCGAAAAGCGGCAGGTTTTATCCCGGGGTCTGGTTTGTGGCGTTATGGAGCAGTTTCTGTGCCAGTCGCCGCCGACAAGGCCAGCCGTCCGGCCAGTGCCAGCAACAGCCCGCCCATGATCCGGTCGAGCCAGTGGCCGAAGCGGCCGAACGCCCGACGCACCCGGGGCAGGGTGAAGAACAGGGCGACAATGCTGAACCAGAGCCCCGTGGCCAACGCCATGTAGACACCATAGAACACCTGCACGCCGGTGGGGGTATCCGGGCTGATCATCAGCGAGAACACGGAGACGAAGAACAGCGTCGCCTTGGGATTGAGGGCGTTGGTCAAAAAGCCCAGACGGAAAGCTTTGGCGCCCGACTGCCGGGACGTGCTGCCATTCCCCACCTGGATGCTGCCCGGTTTGGAGCGCAGGCACTGCAGCGCGATCCAGGTGAGGTAGAGGGCGCCGACCACTTTGAGGATATTGAACAGGAAGATCGACTGCTGGATCAGCAGGCCAATGCCCAGCAGGGAGTAGGTCACATGCACCAGAATGCCCAGCCCGACGCCAACCGCCGTCAGCAGCGCGTTGCGCCGGCTCTGTGACAGGGCCTGGCGCAGCACCACCGCGAAGTCGGGACCCGGGCTGGCCACGGCCAGCAGGTGGATCAGGGCAATGGTCAGGAATTCGGGCAGAAACTGGAGCATGGGGGCCTCGTGGAACCGGTGAATAGGCCAGCATTCACCAAACGCCGGGAAGCGTCAACGCCCTGAAGTGCTCTTCGCGGCGCGGTGGGTGCGGTTCCCGCCATGCCCGGCCGGCTGGACATGGCGGGAGCGCTCCATAACAGTGCGCGTGAGCCGGGCGCCCGCTTGCCGGGCTCAGCGTGGGAGCGAAGCGGCGGGTCGTATCGGGGCCGGTGAGGGTTCGCTGGCACCGGTCGCCGGCTCCGTGAGCGGAATCACCATCGGGTAGCCTTCGGCCAACCGTTCCACGCGGGCGGAGAGGCCGTACACGTCATACAGGTTGGCGCTGGTCAGGACCGATTCCGGCGTCCCCTCGGCGAACAGCCGGCCGTTCTTCATCAGCACCAGGCGGTCGGCAAACTGGGCGGCCAGGTTGAGGTCGTGGACCGCGACCAGCAGCCCGGCACCCGCATTGGCCATGCCCCGCAGGCGCTGGAACACCAGTTGCTGGTGCGCCGGATCCAGTGCCGAGGAGCACTCGTCGAGCAGCAGCAGGCGCGGCCGGGGCTGATCCCAGACCTGGGCCATCACCCGCGCCAGCTGCGTCCGCTGCTGTTCGCCGCCGGACAGGGTGGGCACCAGGCGTGTGCGCAGGTGGGCGATGTCCAGCCAGTCGAGCAACTCGGCCATCACTGCCGAGCGGCGCGCCTGGGGTTCGCGCGGGCGTCCCAGGGCGACGACTTCTTCCACCGTCATGGGGAACTGGAGATCGACCTTCTGCGGCATCACCGCCCGATGGCGCGCCAGTTCCTTGCGGTGCCAGCGGCCCAGGGGCCGATCACCGAAACCGACCTGACCGGCGGCGCTGGCGGACAGCTCCCCCGCCAGGGTACGGATCAGCGTGGACTTGCCGGCCCCGTTGGGTCCCAGCAGGGCGACCATCTCGCCCGCCGCCACCTGCAGCGAGATGTCGTCGAGAATGGGGTGGCCACCCAGCGCGACGGAGACGCCGCTCAGTTGCAGCAGGGCCGGCGTCGGGGCGGAGGGTGTGATGTCGGACATATCAGGCAAACCGGTTACGCATCAGCATGGTCAGGAAAAACGGCCCGCCGAGTAAGGCCATCATCAGGCCGATCGGCAGTTCGGACGGCGCGACGATCACCCGCGCCAGGCAGTCGGCCAGCACCAGCAGGGCCGCGCCACCCAGGGCGCAGGCCGGCAGCAGCAGGCGGTGGCCGGCGCCGAACAGCTGGCGCAGCAGGTGCGGCACCACCAGACCCACGAAACCGATCAGGCCGGTAACGGCAACCGCGGAGCCGACCCCCAGGGCGGCGAGCAGGATGGCGCCGCGCTTGACCCAGTCGGTGGAGTAGCCCAGATGACCGGCCACCGGTTCGCCCATCAGGAAGGCATCCAGCGGGCGCGCCAGGGCGGGCGCGATCAGCAGCGTGGCGATCATCCAGGGGCCGGCCATCCACAGGTCTTCCCAGCGCGCGTGGGCCAGGCTGCCCATGGTCCAGAAGGTGAGCGAGCGCAGCTCGCTGTCGTCGGCGTAGAAGGTCAGAACCCCGGTGCCGGCGCCGGCGATGGCGTTGATGGCGATGCCGGCGAGCAGCAGCAGGGATACGCTGGTCTGTCCCTGGCGGCGGGCAATGCGCCAGGCCAGTAGCGTGGTGACGGTGCCGCCGATAAAGGCCGCCAGCGGCAGGGCCCAGCGCCCGGCGAATGCGATCCAGCCGGCGAGGCTGGAGCCTCCCAGCACGATCACCGCAACCGCACCGAAAGCGGCGCCGCTGGAGACCCCGATCAGGCCCGGGTCGGCCAGCGGATTGCGGAACAGGCCCTGCAACAGGGCGCCGGAGACCGCCAGCACGGCCCCGGTGAGCAGCCCCAGCAGCAGACGCGGCAGGCGGATGTCCCAGAGCACCAGGTGCGCTGTCTGATCGCCGGGCATGGCGCCGACGGCGAGCCTGGTCAGGTCATCGAGGCTGATCGGGTAGGCCCCGCTGGACAGCGCCAGGACCGCCGCGACCAGCAGCATCAGCACCAGCCCCGAATAGTTCAGGGCTGGCGGCAGCCGGCGTATGCCGTCACTGGGCATGGGCGGTGGTCGCCGGGCTGGCGTTGGCGTCCGGAATCACGTTGGCGACGGTCTGCATGGCTTCCGCCAGGCGCGGACCGAAACCCAGCAACAGCATGGCGCTGGCGGCAACGTGATAGCCGTTCTGCCAGGCGGGCAGCTGCGTCAGCCCCGGCCACTGGTCGGCGCGGAACTCGCCCGGGCGCGCCTCGGCGATGACGATGGCGTCCGGCCTGGACACCAGCAGCGCCTCGCGGCTGGCGGGCTTGTAGCCGTTCACGTCGGGCAGGGCGTTGGCCAGCCCCAGCGTCTTGAGCAGGGCATCGGCGGCGGTGTCGCGACCGGCCAGCATGACGCCGTGGTCACCGGCGGCCAGCAGCACCAGTACCCGCGCGTCGGCCTTGCCGGCCATGGTCGCCTGCACCGCTTCGATCTGCTCGCGCATCCGGCCGGTCAGCGTCTGCGCCTCGGATGCGTGGCCCACCAACTCGCCGACCCGCTCGATTCGCGCCAGGGTGGCGGGCACGTCCCGCGCTACCGGCAACTGCACCACGTCCACGCCGGCGGCGGCGATGCGTTCGATGGTCTGGGCCGGCCCGGCTTCCTCGGTGGTGATCAGCCGGGACGGCTTGAGCGACAGCACGCCTTCCAGTGGCAGGGCGCGCAGGTAGCCGATCTTCGGCAGCGGGCCCACGACCTGCGGCGGATAGTGGCTGGTGGTGTCCACGCCCACCAGCAGGTCCGTTGCGTCCAGGGCGACGATGGTTTCGGTGATCGCGCCGTCGGCGCTGACCACCCGGGGCCCGGCCATGACCGCCGGTGCGGTCAGGGCGAGGTACAGGCCCAGGGCTCCGGCGAGGGATCGCATCAGGGGCATAGCCGGTTCTCCAGGGTCTGCATTTCCAGTCGCCAGGCCTCGTCTTCGGGCTGGCCGGGCTTGCGCGCGCCGAACAGCGTCAGTACCAGGGTGCCGCTGGCGTCGTAGCCTTCCAGCGAGGTGACGATGCCGTCGCTGGTGGGACGGCGCACCCGCCACCACTGCTCGATGCTGCTGACGTTGGCGTGCAGGTTGAATGCCGGATCGAGGATGTTGATCCACGGGCCGGTGGGCAGGATGCGTGACACCGGGCCGGTGTGGATCTGCACGATGCCGGGATTGCCGACGAACACCATGATCGGGCAGCCGCTGGCGCTGACCTGTTGCAGCAGTACGTTGAGCGCGCTGTCTTCCGGGCCCTGGTCGATGCCGTCGTCCAGGCGCCGGGCGGCATCGGTGCCGACCAGCTCCAGGGCGGTCAGGCGATCCACGTCGTGACGCTTGAGCAGGGCGTTGAAGTGATGCACGTCCTTGAGCTCGGCCCATTCCCGGCGCAGGGCGTCGGCGTCGAGGGTGGCCGGGTTGGTCCGTTGCAGCGGGGCGCGCGGCGCTTCGATGGCCGGAGCCTGGCCGGCATCGTCCAGGAAACGGTCCAGCAATGTCTGCCAGGCGTCGCGGTCGGTGTTGTCGGTGCGGTAGATCTTCTGCAGGGCCTGGCCGTGCCTGTCGAAGAACTGCAGGCTTTCCCGCTCGCCGGAGCGCACCTGTTCCCAGACCCGGAAGCCATAGGCCCACTGGCGGAAGAAGACGCGCACGTCGATCTGCCCCACCGCCAGGCCCATGGCGCCCGAGCCGGCGGTGTGGAAATCCTTGAAGGTGCCGGTGACTTCGTGCACCACCGACTCGTTGCGGGCCAGGATCATGACCTCGCCAACTGCGTCCATGGACTCCATCAGCGCGGGGAAGTCCGCCTTGAGCGGCTGCACCGTCTCCGGCTCCCGGCACAGCAGCAGGGCCAGTTCGCTGACCTGCAGTTCCTGTGCCGCCTGGCGGATGCGCAGCCCCGGGTTGTCGGCGCGCAGGGCCGCCCAGCGCTGTGCCAGCTCGGCACTGGCGGAGGGGTGCGGCGTGTGTGTGTCTGTCTGCATGGGATAACTCCGTTTTCGTCAGTTGATCAGCGGCCGGCTTGGTGTGGCGGCCGGGACCAACGCTGCGATCCCGCCTGGCGCAGGTTTGCCGGGCGGGATCGCGTCAAAGGCATTCGCGAAGCGCGTGGGCGGGCTCCTCGAAGACTCAATTAAAATTGATTATCATTTGCGTTTAAGGTCAGGTCAACCGGGCGGCATGCCCCGGCCCGATCCGCGGGCGTCGAGCCGTCAGAACACATACTCCGCGCTGACGCCGAAGTTGAGTCCCGGCTCCGACAGGCGATTGGCCGTGGCGGTGCTGGAGGCAATGCCGCGCACGTCGTCCCAGACCCAGTACTTCTTGTCGGTCAGGTTGAACACGCCACCGCGCAGGGTCAGGCCGTCGAGCGGCGTGACGTGGGCGGTCAGGTCGTACAGCTGGTAGGCGGACGGTGCGAACTGGCCGTCGCCGGCGTCGTAGTCGCTGACGTGATTGACGAAGGTGCCGGCCACCTCGGCGCCCCAGGCGTTGTCGGGATCCTCGAAGCCCAGCGCCAGCACGGCCTGGATCGGCGGAATGGATTCCAGGGCGGTGCCGTCCTCCAGGTTCTTGCCTTCGATGTAGGCCGCCGCCGTGCGGGAGTACCAGCCGTCCGCCAAGCCGACGGCGTCGTTCAGGTCCAGCGCGCCCTTGAACTCGACGCCGCGAATGATGGCGCGGTCCACGTTCTCGGTGGTGTATTCGCCGTACGGGTAATTGGCCGGGTCGACGCTGACGGAGACGGAACTCTGGATGAAGTCGTCGTAGTCGGTGTAGAAGCCGGTCAGCTCGGCGTTGCCGTAGCGGCCCTGGGCACGCAGGCCGAGTTCGACGAACTTGCTGTGTTCGTCGTCCAGGTCCGGGTTGGCGACGAAGCGGTAGCCGCGGCCACCGTCGTAGTCGTAGTAGAGCTCGTCGTAGGACGGCGTGCGGAAGCCCAGGCCGGTCTTGCCGAACAGCTGCAGGTTGGGCGTGAAGTCCCAGGTGCCGCCGATCTGGCCGGTGACTGCCTCGCCGCTGGCGCCGTCATAGTCCAGCGAGGTCAGGCCGTCGCTGTCCAGGTCATAGTCGTAGCTGTCGAAGCGCACCGCCGGTGTCAGGGAGCCGCGGTTGTCCGCCAGGCTCAGGCGATCCTGCAGGTAGAGGCCGATGCGGGTGGCTTTACCTTTTGGTGAGAAGCGGCTTTCGGACACGGTGTCGCTGTCCAGGTTGATGTCCTTCTGCAGGCTGTCGTAGTCGTCCTGCTTGAGCGTCAGGCCGTAGGCGATCTGCTGCGGCACACCGAAGGTGAGGTCTTTGCTGAAGTCCGTCTTGAGCTGGTAGGTGGTCTGGGTGTAGTCGCGATCCACCAGCCGGTTATAGCCGGAATAG
This sequence comes from Marinobacter sp. JSM 1782161, assembly GCF_011421605.1. Taxonomy (NCBI): domain Bacteria; kingdom Pseudomonadati; phylum Pseudomonadota; class Gammaproteobacteria; order Pseudomonadales; family Marinobacteraceae; genus Marinobacter; species Marinobacter sp. JSM 1782161. Next base: position 196,632 of record NZ_WSSA01000005.1, on the reverse strand, counting down.
ACCATCTCGCTGCGGTTGACGGTTTCGGTGTCCTGCCAGTCCAGCTGCCAGTGCAGGTTGTCGAACAGGACGGTGTCCAGTTCGGCCTCCTGGTACAGGCCCAGGCGGTAGCGGGTGAGGGAGTCGTCGGTGGTGTAATCGTCGTAGGTCACGAAGCCGCTGGCGCTTTCCTCCGAGTAGAGGCGCAGCTCGGAGGTGGCCTTGTACTTTTCGGCCACCACCCCGATGCGACCACTGTCGGTCCGCTTCTGCAGCTTCATCAGGACGTTGTAGTTATCCACGTCGCCCGGGTTGGGTTCGGTGCGCTCGTCGCCGATGGTGGTGTCCCCCTCGCCGTCGCCGAAGTAGTTCTCCGTGTTGTCGGCGTTGCGGTTGGTGACGATCAGCATGGCTTCGTAATCGCCGCGCCGGCCGGCGACGGTGGCGGTCTCGAAGAAGCCGTTGTTGTCGCTGCGGTAACCGCCTTTGACGCTGGCGTAGGCGTCGTCGCCTTCCCCTTCCAGGAAGTTCTCGGGCGAGGCCAGCTGCATCGAAACGGTGCTGAAACCGGCGCCGCTCTGGGCGTTGCCGCCCTTGATGACAGACACCCCGGCGAGGGACTCGATGTCGGTACTGAGCCGACCGCTGTTCAGGTAGCTGGACGTCGGGCCATAGGCCTCGGCGGCTTCCAGGCCGTCGAACTGGATCGAGATGCGATTTTCATCGAGACCGCGCACGTTGAAGCCGGACAGGCCGAAGCGGCCGTTGTCCGTGGTCAGCACGCTCGGGTCGTAGCGGAAGATGTCATCCACCGAGTAGGACACGGTGTCGTCCAGGTCCTCGGCGCTGACGTCGGAGACCGAACCTTCCTCCCGTGCGGTCTTCTCGGTGGCGCTGCGGGCGCCGTCGGCGGTGACCTGGATCTGGGGCAGCTCGATGGTCGAGGTGTCGCCATCGTCGGTGTCGGAGCCGTTGGTGGCGGCGTAGATCATCGGGCTGGAGCCCATCAGGGTGGTGAACGCCAGGGGAATGAGGGTCTGGCTGGACAGGGAGAAATCAAACGGCTTACTTCGCTTCATAGGTCGTATCGCCATGCGGTTTAGTAAATACAAACAATAATGATTCGCATTAATGACTGGTATGTCAATAAAGAGGGCAGGCGGGCGGACTGAGTGAGTTGCTCAAAGTCATGTCGTTGTTAGCCCCAGGTGGCGGGATAACACACCACCGGGCCTCTGGCAGGGCGGCTTTCCGGGACGAAGCGGGCTGGCTGGAAGGTGTTTGTAAAAAACGTGTAAAAAAGCCCCGCGGGGCGGGGCAGAAGGGGGAAAGCCTTCAGAAAAACTCGACGGGTTAGGCCGCGGTGATGCTCGACATCTGGGTCATCGGACAACCCCGGCAGAGATCACCCGGCTGGTCGTTGCGGCCGCTGTCAGCACCATGGTTCCTCTGGGAGCGACGGTTCCACAGCTTCTCGTGGAAGAAGTAGGCCACCGTGTTGATGGCTGGCTCAACCATGGCAATCAGGCTGCCGATGATGATGTCGCCTGTCAGCACGTAGGCCACGGTGAAAGCGACGGTAAAGTGAGTACAGGCAAAGGTGATCGTCTTGGTCAGGGAGTGATCACCCTCCGCGCCGTGGTTATGGAAAAACAGCTTAAGTACACCCATGATCATCTCCGCTGGCTGACGTTGTACCGTTCCATTAAAACGCGACTGAGACCGATTATTAAGTAAATTGTATTTTTGTTTTCAATAGATGTCGGCTATTACTGATGTGAGCCGTCGGATGAGCCGTTAAAATGAGAAATCAGTCACCTGCGTTGAAAACGGCATAGCGCGCCCCTATGAATTGAATATGGTCAATAAACTTTCTAAGGAAAGCTCGCGTAGGTAAGTTAGAGAAAAAACGATCAGAGTTTAAAACGACTCGAAACTGACTGAGGGAGAACCCAATGAGCACGAACCTGATTGGATTGGATACCGGAAAAACCGAGCAACTGGCCAAGGATCTGAACGACCTGCTGGCCAACTACCAGATCTTCTACATGAACGTTCGCGGCTACCACTGGAACATCAAGGGCGACAACTTCTTCGAGCTGCACGCCAAGTTCGAGGAGCTGTACGACGACCTGCTGCAGAAAGTGGACGAAGTCGCCGAGCGTATTCTGACCCTGGGCCATCGCCCCGCGCACGCTTACAGCGCCTACATCGATCGCTCCGGGGTGAACGAGAGCCAGAACGTCAGCGACGGCAAAACCGCCGTTGGCCAGATCGTGGAAAGCTTCGCCAAACTGATCGGCAAGCAGCGTGAAATCCTCGCCACGGCCGGCGATGCCGAGGACGAAGGCACCGTTTCGCTGATGAGCGACTACATCTCCCAGCAGGAGAAAACGGTCTGGATGTACCGCAGCTACCTGGGCGAATAACCCGCCCGGATTGCCCTGTCCGCAAAGCCCCGCCCAGCGCGGGGCTTTTTTGTGTCATCGAGACGTCATCGCCCTGTCATTTAATCGTCATCCACGTGTCACCTGTCGCCCTTAGCGTCGTACCGGCGCTTCATGACCAAAAAACCAGACAATGGGCGAATGAGATGACGAATGACTCCCTTTCTAATGACTCCCTTTCCAAAGGCTCCCTGTTTAAAGACCCCTTGTTAAAAGACCCGCTGTTTAAAGAGTCCCTGTTCAAAAAGACGGCGCTGACCAGCCTCATCCTGGCCGCGACCCTGGGCCTGACGGCCTGTAACGACGACGATGACGACAACAGCGACGACCCCGAGACCCGGATCAGCATTGCGCTGGAACAGACCGGCCGCTACACCGACGACGGCAACGGCTTTGACGAAGGCTCCGCCGAGATCGTCGCCTACGACAAGGATTCCACCACGCTGTTCGTGATCAACGCGGAGGCCAACCGTGTGGACGTGCTCAACGTCCAGGATCCCACCAACCCCGAGAAAACCGGTGAGATCGACGCCGTCGACCAATGGGCCAACGCGGGCGGCATCAACAGCATCGCCTACGCCAATGGCCTGATCGCCATCGCCGTCGAGAACGACACCTCCACCGACGCCGGCCGGGTGCAGATCTACAACGCCTCGGATCTCAACTTCCGCGGCCAGACCGATGTCGGCAGCCTGCCCGACATGGTCACCTTCAGCCACGACGGCACCCAGGTGTTGCTGGCCAACGAGGGCGAGCCCAACGACGACTACAGCGTCGACCCGGAAGGCTCGGTCAGCATCGTCGACGTGACCGACCCGGACAACCCGGTGGCCCAGACCATTGGCTTCGGCGACTTCAATGCGGGCGGCAGCCGTGCGGCGGAACTGCCGGACGGTGTGCGCGTGTTCGGTAACTTCGGGCGGACCGAGCTGACCCTCGCCGCCGACCCGGACCCCGATGCCGATCCCGCCACGCTGGAGGTCAACCAAGACATCTCCGGCGTCAGCGTCAACGACTGGCTCACCCTGGCCTCGGAAGAGGGCGACCCGCTGCCGTATCAGGTGGCCGCGGTGGACAGCGTCAATGGCATCCTGACCCTGACGACCGATTTCGACGGCGATTCCGAGATTGCCGACACGCTCGCCGAAGCGGGCGCCGCCGGCCTGACCGTCTACCTCCACGACGGTGCGTCATCCGTGGCCCAGGACCTGGAGCCGGAGTACATCGCCGTTTCCCCGGACGGCACCCAGGCCTGGGTCACCCTGCAGGAAAACAACGCCGTGGCGATCATCAACATCGACAGCGCCTCCGTTGAGACGATCGTGGCCCTGGGCACCAAGGACTTCAACGAGGACGGCAACGGCCTGGACCCGTCCGACAAGGACGACGGCGCGAACATCGCCAACTGGCCGGTGCGGGGGATGTACATGCCGGACACCATCGCGTCCATCGAGATCGGTGGCGAGGCCTATTACTTCACCGCCAACGAGGGCGATAGCCGCGAATACGACGGCTTTGTGGAGGAACTGCGCTTCGAGGACGCGCCGCGCGAGGGCGACCTGAGCGACGCCGCGTTCGGCGACGAGGCCCAGTTGGGCCGCCTGGCCACCAGCCTGACCTCCGATACCGACGGCAACGGCGTGCTCGATACCCCGGAAATCTACGGCGCCCGCAGCTTCTCCATCTGGAACGCCGAAGGCAGCCTGGTGGCGGACAGCGGCAGCGACTTTGAAACCATCACCTTCGAGCAGCTGGGCGAGGACTTCAACAGCGACAACACCGAGAACGGCAGTGGCGACAGCCGCAGCGACGCCAAGGGGCCGGAGCCGGAAGCCATCGCCGTCGGTGCGATTGAAGACAAAACCTACGCCTTCATCGGCCTGGAGCGCGTGGGCGGCATCATGGTGTACGACGTCTCCAACCCGCAGGCGCCGGCGTTCGTCGAATATGTTACCAACCGCGATTTCGATTTCGACATCGAAACCCGCATCGACGACGGCGGCGAACCGGCCTACCTGGCCGGTGACCTGGGTCCGGAAAGCATCGTCTTCATCAGCGCCAGCGACAGCCCCAGCGGCGAGCCGATGCTGGCGGTGGGCAACGAGATCAGCGGCACCATGACCCTGTACACCGTCAAGGTGACCGAAGAAGCCGTGGAATAGGACGTTGGGCTCAGCGCCAGGTCCGAATGAAAAAGAGGCCCGGTTGGGCCTCTTTTTTGTTGGGCGGATGGGGTGTCCAGAGTTCAGGCGTGGGGCCGTCAGGACCCAGGGGCCTGGCGGCCCCCCCGAAGCTGAAGCTTCGGCTACATTGACGGTGCTATGCCGCTCGCTTCGGGCGGCCCGCTCAATGTAGCGGAAGCTTCAGCTTCCGAGCAGGCCGCAGGCCTGCCCCGTCATCCCCAGGGCACGATCCCACCAACCCTCAAACCGCCACCTTCAACGCCGGCATATCCTGATGCAGGAACCACTTCTCGGTCACCACCTTGCGGGTGAACCAGTGGGAGCGCATCAGGCCGCTGGCGACGGTGGATTTGACCCAGCCCGGCAGCTGCCAGCCTTCGTTCTCGGACAGGGCGCGGCGGCCGAAACGGTCGGCGATGGCGTCGCCGTAGCGCTGCAGGCTCTGGGCGTGCATGTCCGGCGCGCGGCGGATGGTTTCGGCGGCCAGCAGCGCGGATTCGATAGCCGGGCGGATGCCCTCGCCGCTTTGCGTGTAGGCCAGTCCGGCGGCATCGCCGATCAGCAGGATGCCGTCGTCCACCAGCGGCCGCTCGGCGTGGGCGTAGAGCAGGTAGGCGTGGCCCTTGAAACGGCCGGGCAGATCCTCGGGGATGCGGCCCTGGTCCTTCATGTCCTGCACGAAGGCTTCCAGGTGGTCGGTGAGCTTGTGGTTGTCCTCCCGGCCCAGACCGATGTTCAGGTAGTTGCCCTTGCGGAACACCCAGGCGTAGCCCTTGAGGTCCCGGCAGAACCAGAGTTCCGGCTGGTCGCCCCGGGCGCGGCAGGTCTGCGCCTGGGCGTCGGTCATCTCGAATTCCACTTCCTTGGCGGCGACCACGGTTTCGTGCCCGCCGGGGCCGTCGCCGAGCTGGCGTGCCACCGGGCAGAAGTGACCGCCGGCGCCCACCACCAGCGGGGCCCGGTAGGTGTCGTTGATGATCCAGTTGCCCTCGTCGCGCACGATGGACTTCACGGGCGTCTTCAGCGCCTTGTCGGCGGTCACGCGGTCCAGCAGGTAGGTGTCGAACTCGCAGCGGCGGATGCCATAGCTCACCGGCTCGTCACCGTGGTCGTTGTCCACCGCAGGCTGGCCCATCATACCGATGCGGAAACGGTTGATCGGTTGCAGGGTGTTGGCCTGGCGGTAGTCGTCCAGGTCGATGCCCAGGCTTTCCACCACGGCGGGCGTCACCCAGCCGGCGCAGGTCTTGTCCCGGGGGAAGTCGGCCTTGTCCATCAGCAGGATGCGCTTGCCGCTGTTGCGCAGGGCCCAGGCCAGGGTGGAGCCGGCCGGGCCGCCGCCGACGATGATCAGGTCGTAGTGTTCCATGGTCAGACGGACTCCGGTGCAGCCGAGGATGCGTAGAGGTGCTTGCGGTTACGCGGCACGCTGTTGTTGTCCGCGTGGCTGAATACCACCTGGAACAGCTGCAATGAGCTGGTGCGGAACGCCGAGATCGAACCGGCCAGATACAGCCGCCAGGCGCGGGTAAAGTTCTCGTCGTACATGTCGGTCACCTCGTCGACGTGGGCCTCGAAGCGGTCCTTCCAGTGTTCCAGGGTCTGGGCGTAGTGCAGACGCAGGTTCTCCACATCCAGCACCGAGAAATTGCCCCGCTCGCAGATGCCGACGAACTCGCCGATGCTGGGCGGGTAGGCGCCGGGAAAGATGCGTTTCTCGATCCAGGCGTTCATCTTGCGTGGCGAGTTGCGGCCGATGCTGTGCAGCAGGGCCAGGCCATCGGGTTTCAGGGAGCGTTTGATCACCGTGGCCATGTCGTCGTAGTGGCTGGTGCCCACATGTTCCAGCATGCCCACCGAGACGAAGGCGTCGTACTGGCCGCTGATGTTGCGGTAGTCGTCCTCCACGTAGTCGATCTGCTGGTCCAGGCCCTGGCGTTTTGCTTCCTCGCGGGCGAACGCCAGCTGTTCCTTCGAGATGTTGTAGGCGTGCACGTTCACGCCATAGTTCCGCGCCATGTAGCGGGCCAGCCCGCCCCAGCCGCAACCGGCTTCCACCACGGTCATGCCCGGCTTGAGCTGGAGCTTGCGGCAGACGTGTTCCAGCTTGGCCAGTTGCGCCTGTTCGAGCGTGTTGTCGGCGCTCTCGAAATAGGCGCAGGTGTACTGCATCTCTGCCGTATCCAGCCACAGGCGGTAGAAGTCGTTGCCCAGGTCGTAATGGTGGTGGATGTTCTGGCGCGCATCGCCCATATCGGTGGAACGGGGCGCGTGGTTGGCCCAGAGCTTCTCCAGCCAGGCGGGCCAACTGGACTCGGCCTGGCGGGTGGCCTGGTAGAGCGTGTCCAGCAGCTCGGTCAGGTCGCCGGAGACGGTCAGCCGGCCGGCGCTGTAGAGATCGCCGAACGACAGGTTGGGGTTGGAAACGAGATGATAGAGTGCCTTGGGGTCGGTCAGGCCCAGGGTAAAGCGTGGCGAGGTGTTGTCGAGCCGCACCTGCGACCCGTCCCAGAGTTCGCACTGGATCGGTGGGCTGCCGGCGAACTCAAGCAGCTTCTGCAACAGTTTGCGCTCCCAGAAGTAGGATGCGCGACGGGTCTGGTAGGCTTCCAGCGGGATGGACAGGGCGTTCTCCTGTCGCGGCTCGCTGGCCGACTCGTGGCCGGTCTGGGTGTTCTGATACGCCATGGTGGTCTCCCTGAAAGTTCGAATCCCCTGATGGGGCCCCCGATCAATTCGCCATGCTGTCTCAAACGCACTCTGTCATTTATTTGTTCTTCTATCCCCCCTAGTATAGAAAATCGCCACTTACTGTCACCTTAATGGATCACGTGTAAGGCCCTATGGGGCCTATAGAATCGTCAAATATCGATTTGCTTGCTATTCACCCTATACCGTTTAGCTTGGTAACGAAATCCATCACCGGACCAGGAGACACGAACCATGGCCCAACCCGTCAAGCTGTTGTTCATGGCTGGCAGCACCCGCACCGGCTCCTTCAACGCACAACTGGCCGAAGCCGCCGCCCGCACGGCGGAGACGCGCGACGGCGTCAGCGTCACCCGCATCAACCTCGCCCACTACGAGATGCCCATCTATAACGGCGATCTGGAAGCGGAAAAAGGGCTGCCCCAGGCAGCACGTGACCTGAAGCAAGTGTTCCGCGACCACCACGGCTTCTGCATCGCTGCGCCGGAATACAACAGCACCCTCACGCCGCTGCTGGTCAACACCCTGCACTGGATCAGTCGCCCGGAATCCAGCGACGAGCCCGGTCTGGCGGCCTTCAAGGGCAAGGTGGCGGGGCTGCTGTCCGCGTCCCCCGGCGGTTTTGGCGGCATGCGTGGCCTCGTGCCCCTGCGCATGATGCTGGGCAACATCGGCGTGCAGGTGATCCCCACGCAAATGGCCGTGCCCCAGGCCAACCAGGTATTCGACGGCAACGGCGAGTTCAAGGGCGACAACTGGCAACCGATGCTGGATGGCGTGATCGACGAGCTGGTGGCCACGGCGGGCGCGGTGGGCCAGGCGGGCCGCTGATTTCAGCCCAGCGGGCTATTCACCCCCGCAAAGCCTTCGCCCAGCACATGGGTATAGATCTGGGTCGTGCGCACGTTCGCATGGCCCAGCAGCGACTGGACCGTGCGGATATCGCTGCCGCGCCGTAGCAGCTCTGTCGCGAACGTGTGGCGCAGCGCGTGGCAGCCGGTTGGCTTGTGAAGCCCCACTTCGGCTGCCGCGTTGCGGACCGCCTTCTGCACGCTGGAGACATGGATGTGGTGACGCACGGCGCGCCCGGTATCGTCCGCGCACAACCCTTGGGACGGAAACAGCCACTGCCACTCGAGCGACGTGTCCGCGCCGGGGTATTTGCGGCGCAGGGCAAAGGGCAGGGTGACGGGTGCGGTTATGTGCCGATCCCGCCCGCGCCAGGAAAAGGCGATGCGCTCGATGTGGGCGGCCAGTCGGCTTGCCAAGGCCTCGGGCAACAGGGTCGTGCGGTCTTTCCCGCCCTTGCCATCGCGAACCGTAATGACCCGCCGGGCCTGGTCGATATCCTTCACGCGCAGGCGGGCGGCTTCGGTCACCCTCAGGCCGGCGCCGTACATCAAAGACGCCATCACGTCATACGGCGATGACAACTGCTGAATCAGCCGCATGGCCTCATCGTGGGTGAGCACCGTGGGGAGTCTGGGCGGCCGTTTCGAGCGGGTGGCGTTACCGATATCCCCCAGTGGCGCCTCCAGCACCTTGCTGTACAGGAAAACGAGGGCGTTCAACGCCTGATCCTGCGTCGCAGCCGCGACATTCCGCTCCACCGCCAGCCAGGTCAGAAAGTCCCTGACATCGGACGCGCCCAACTGGCGAGGATGGGTCAGGTTATGGAAGCGGATGAAATAGCGAATCCAGTACCAGTAGGATTTCTCCGTCCGAATACTGTACCGGCCCAACCGCATCACCCGGCGGACCTGCTCCCTGAGTCGAGGTTCCCGTTGCGCCATTCGCTGACCTTCTGTCTGCGAAGCTGTGTATTTATACAGTTGTATTGAAATGACAGAATGAAGAAGTCAAACGAAGACATGGCGCCAACGGCGACGAGACGCTAAGGTGTTGTTTAAATGGAATTAACGACTGTGCCAGGACCGCCCGTAGGGCGACATTATCGAGAACGCACGATTATTCGATATCGCGGAACGCGGTCTAATTACTGTTAAACGCTTCGGCCTAGGCAAGGGTGTAATTTGTGAAAGGGATATTGTAAATGAGCCAAAGTGTTATTTCGGATAACTGGTCTTTACAGAATATTGCTGAGTTGCTTAGTTCTGGTATTGACGAAAGTGAAACGCACTATATAACCATTGATAAAGAGAATGATAGCTACTCATACGAAGCTAGCATGAGTGCGATAATCAATACAGAAGCACTGTTCGACTTAATAACCGATATTATACTTCGTGATCAAATTTTAGTTGAAGAGAAGTTTGTTAATACATGGAATTGGGAAGGCAACCCCTTTCAGAGAGCTCTTTCTCAAGGTGTAATACGCCCATATCCATTTTTAGTTGATTACAAAAAGCTTAGCCCTCCAAGAGAGGAGTTTATTAGTCGTTTAAGCCTAACATCCGATTTGAAGAAGGATCATGAGGAAAATCGATTGGGGTTCCTCAAAGATAGGTTTGCCCCTCATGGTTACCTATCGCAAACTCTTTGGGGTGGGGCCGGCATGTTGGCAAGGGGTTTCGTTTACGAGAAGGGTTACACCCCCCACCCAGTCAGAAAACGGTTTTTCACTGAAGCAGGCATAATGGTTTCTGGTGAGGATTCTGTTTTAAAGCTAAACAATCTGGTTTCAGAAAAGAGAGCCTCTATCGCCTCAGTCCACAATAGAGGCTCTGAGCTATACGCTTTGAACGTAAACATGCTCCCCTTGCCTATTCGAGTTATACAGGAGTCAAGTTCTGCGCGCGATCTTATCGATGTTGCGCTTGAATTAAGAAAAGAGTATCAAGAGTTGAGAGACTGGCTAAACTGTTATCAGTTGGCACTGAGTGATGGCAGCTACAAGGACATCATTAAATTTTCAAAAATTCTACAGTCAATTTCCAAGTATGTTGATTCAATGATTGGGAAAGTCGATTCAGATGCTCCTACATTTACTGCGGGAATTGGTGTTCTAAAAGTCGCCATGAAAGGTCAGCCAATTAATGCGCTATCCAATCAGTTTGGCGTTAGATCTATGGTGAATAGGCTTATTGTTAGTCGAAGCGGAACATCTGATATAAAAAAATATTTGGATTTTTTCGGGCATAAGAACTCGGTAGTAGGAATGAAGGTTATAGATCATTTTTCACATAGAAACGTTTAACCAGTGGTTCCAGGTGACGCCTGCGGCGCACCTGAGCCAAACGTTAAATCGAAGGGTAACAATGAGTACAGAGCAGGAAGAAGCACAGGGAGTAACAGCATCAGAGCGCTATCTTGCTTGGTTAGGTAAAAATACATTCCTAAGTCCCTGGTGTTTCCCCAATCTGTACACAGACGAAGGGAAGAAAGCCGAGGGTGGCGATGGTAAAGAACTGTGTGACCTTCTCGTTGTTTTCAAAGAACACGTCATCATTTTTTCCGACAAAGATATTGCCTTTAAAGATACTGGAAACTTGGAAGTAGATTGGGCGCGCTGGGTTAGAAAGGCAGTTCTGAAATCAGCTCCACAGGTTTACGGTGCCGAAAAATTTATTCGTGAGCACGCCGATCGAATATTTTTAGATCGTAAGTGTGAACAAGCTTTTCCGCTGGCATTTCCCTCCAATGATGAAATAAAGATACATAGAGTATTGGTGGCCAGAAATGCGACAGAGAGATTCCGGCAACATACTTCTGGAACCGGCTCGCTGATTCTGAACCCTGAAATAGCTGGAAAGGAGATGGAAAAAACGCCTTTTCAGGTAGGGACTGTGAATCCTGACAAAGGTTTCGTTCATGTTCTTGACGATGTCGCGCTTAATGTTCTCCTGCGAGAGCTTGATACAGTCCACGATTTAACAACCTATCTTACTGAAAAAGAGGCGTTAATTTCATCTGGGAAATTATTATTTTCGGCAGGTGAAGAAGAGCTTCTCGGCTATTACCTGTCGGAATCCAACAAGGATCGGGACCCTGGTTTTTATGTCAACGATTCCGAAACAGTTGTTGTAGAGCCCGGACTATACGACAGCTTAAGGTCGTTACCACAATACAGGCGAGGCAAGCAGCTTGACTCTGGTTCATACTTTATTGATCGGTTTATAGAGTACTTCGGTAGCCACGCACGAGATAATACTTGGCATTTCAGCAATGCTGAGGACTTCGATTCGGTTACTATGGGGATACGGGAATTTGCTTCCGAATCAAGGGTTGGGAGGCGAATTTTAGCAGATTCCATACAGGAAAAAGTAAAGTCACTAAAACCAGACCAGAGGGGAGTTCGTCTCCTTCTATCACCTACCAATCCTTTGACTATGTATGTTTGGTTGGTAGTGCCCGTGTCTGATCATTTCGAATCATATCAGAAATACCGCGACTTTCGAGCGGGTCTTCTAATCGCTTACTGTAAATCGGCAAAACTTTTAAAACCTGAAAGAAACATCGTAGTTGGTGTGGCTACTGATCCCCCAGGCGGGAATGGTGGCAGTGAAGATATGATATACCATGATACAAGCGAATGGTCCGAAGAAGACTACGCAGAGGCGCAGGAATTAAGGGAAAATCTTGGCCTGTTCAAAGAAGGTAATGTTATAGAACAAAACAAAAGGCACTATCAGTATCCAATTGCAGAAGAAAGAACCGATAATCGAGCGAAGCGCGAAGCAGGGAAAAAGCGAAAGACTGAAAGGAAAAGACAAAAGAATGCTCGTCGGAAGAATCGGAGTCGGAAATGATTTAACCAGTGAATCAAGCCGACCGTTTTTCGCTGGCGCTCCAAACGGCGGCTTATTCTGGCGTTATACAGAAGAAGAGGCCACATGAGTGCAGAGGAAAAGGCACCTCTCTACCATGCGAAAAGAGAGTTGGTCGCGGCGCAAAGAGCGATTGAACGCATGGGTCAGGCTTCCTCCCTCGAAGACTTAGAGGATGAATGGAAGGCTTATCTCAGCGCAATCGAGAAGTGCTGGATCAAAGTCGAGAGAGCTTGTCAGCATGTCCGAAACAAGTTCCAGCCATGGCAGGGGCAGTACGCAAACGAGCGAAGAAAAGACCCTCTCTTGAAGTATCTGAAACATGCACGAAATTCAGATCATCATTCCATTCAAGAAAACATGGATAAAAAGGTGGCTTCGAGTTCTATGTATGTAGAGGGAGGTCCCGGGGTTACTCACATTGAGCGCCTAGAGATTAAAGGTGGTCGGCTTGTCGAGTATCGCGGCAACAAGCCATTGTTGATTGAGAATCTTCCAAATAGAGTTGAACTGCTGCCGGTCAAGGATGGCAGCAAATGGTACAACCCACCATCGCAACATAAAGGAGCTAGGCTAGTTTGGCCTGCTCCGTTGGATGTTGCTCAATTGGGGCTTGAGTACTACACAAAATTTGTGTCGGAAGCTGAGGAGAAGTTTTTCGACACTGTATAACAACGCCAGGCACGCGACGCCTTTTTCGATGCGGCTTCGCCTCAACTACAAACGCGCGCATGCTGGCAGCGTTGAGGCTGTAGAAAAAGCACCACAACGAAGACACCGGCCGCCTGGTGTACGATCCGGCTGTAATCTGCTCAAAATTGGGAGAGCTCTACAGCGTCGTTAAGCGTCGATGCGGCCTTCCAAGCGATGGTCGAGTCTTGCTGTGAGGAGTCCTGGATGACCCAGTCCGAACTATCGAACATCTATCGAGACTACATCGCCTGCTTGAACGGGCAGGATTGGCCGTCGTTGGGACGTTTTGTTGATGATGACGTCAAGCACAACGGGGAGCGACTCGGAGTATCAGGCTACCGGCGCATGCTGGAGAGAGACTTTTCCGAGATCCCCGATCTATCCTTCAACGTTGAGTTGCTGGTATCCGATCCTCCCTACATAGCCAGCCGGCTCCGCTTCAACTGTACGCCAAAGGCGCGATTTCTTGGCCTGAGTGTACACGGAAGAACGGTGTCCTTTGCCGAGAACGTCTTCTATGAATTCCGCGACGAAAAGATTGTGCAGGTATGGTCCGTTATCGATAAAGCGGCTATCGAGGCGCAGCTCCTGGCGAACTGAGCAATGCCTAACCCCTCCATTGAGCGGACGCCTACTGCTAGCGGGCGTTGCCCGCTACGGCTTCGTCCCTATCTTGCGGGGTGAGTAAAAAAGGAATAATTTGTACTCATGGATGAGTTTGAATTCGACGAAGCCAAAAGCCAGGCCAATCTCGATAAACACGGTATTGATTTCGTGGCTGCCCAGAGGCTGTGGAAAGATCCGTATCTACTGGAGATCCGTGCAAAATCAGAGGATGAGCAGAGGTTCTTGCTGGTAGGCAAGATTGATGAAAGGCATTGGTCGGCTGTTGTCACCTACAGGGATGCTCGTATTCGTCTGATTTCGGTCAGGCGTTCCCGCAAGAAGGAGGTTGAGCTTTATGAAAGCTAAAGACTTCGATAAAAAATTTGAGGAAGATCGGGAAGATATTCTCGATGACCTGGACTTGTCTTCTGCTCGCCGTATCAACCAGGAACAAAAACGAATCAACGTCGATTTCCCGGCTTGGGTTGTCGAGTCGTTGGATCGTGAGGCGGCGCGCATTGGCGTTACCCGCCAATCGATCATCAAGGTATGGTTGGTGGAGCGTCTTCAGGCAGAATCTGCTAACAAGTGACTGTGAACTCCCCACGTAAAGAGTCCCGCACCGATCCAGGCCAGACTCAAAACGTGACGTCGCCATGACGTCTATTCCGGGCCGACGGCCATGTCGTTAGATTCCAACATGCACATCCTTGTCACCGGAGCCGCCGGCTCCGGTACCAGCACACTCGGCGAGGCCCTCGCCAACGAGCTGAATGCCGCTTTCATTGAGGCCGATGATGTCTATTGGCTGGAGACGCATCCGCCGTTCACGGAGAAAAGACCGGTTGAGGAACGGCAGAGGCTGATGCTAGCTCGTATGGAACGTGATCCGAGCGCGGTGGTTTCAGGGTCGGTGATGAACTGGGGCGAGCGGGTTGAGAACGCGTTCGACGTGGTGATTTTTCTCTATGTCGAAGCGTCTGTCCGCCTGGAGAGGCTGCGGGAACGCGAGGCTCGTCTTTTCGGCGCGGCCGATCCCGGTTTTCTGGAATGGGCAGCGCAGTATGATCAGGGAACTGCGCCGGGTCGAAGTCTCGCCAGACACCTGGCGTGGCTGGAAGCGCGCTCATGTCGCGTCATCAAGCTCGAAGGCGCCATGTCGGTTTCTGAGCACCTGGAGATCCTGAGACAGGACGGTCTAATTAGGCGCGGCAGTTGATCGCGTTTTTACGGGCTTCGGTTTCCAGAGGGTTGGCAGGCCGGCTCACCATCAACGACGACATCTGGCACAGGGAAAGCCCGCCATGAAGAAAACGCTACTGATCGCGTTGTTCCCGCTCACCACCCTGGCGTCCACCCTCGATACCCCGAACTACCGCATCGAGATCGAATCCAACTGCGTCGAGGGCGAGGTGTCCTGTGACCGGATGACCTACCATGGCACCAGCAAGATCAGCGGAAACGCCATCAGCCTTGAAGGCCGCACCTGGCACACCACCTGCGCGGATGGCGTCACGCCCTGCCGGTTCCTCGGTTATCGATTCGAGAACGGCGCCGTGACGTACCGGGTTCATGAAGACGGTCTGCTGGAAGTGGTGCGTCACGGCGACGAGGTGTTGGTGCATGAGCAGGGGACTTGGCAAAGGTAGCGTGTCGCCTGATGGACCGGTCGCGTGACTTTCCCGGATTTGTGTGCCAGACCTGTCGATTTCACCGGGCCCCGGTCGACTAGGGGATGCAGAGCGTCCAACCCGCACCGAACCAAGGAGCCACCATGAATACCCTGAGCCTGACCACCTTCGACTGGGTGCCCGATCTGCCCCGGGGCTACGTGCGCGACCTGCGCGTACGCTGGGCGCTGGAAGAGGCCGGCCTGCCTTACCGGGTCGAGAGCGTGCCGTTTCGCGACCGGGCGGCCGCGCATTTCGGGCACCAGCCGTTCGGGCAGGTGCCCTGGCTGACCGATGGCGACCAGTCCATTTTCGAGAGCGGGGCGATCCTGTTGCATCTGGGGGAGCTCAGCGATGCGCTGTTACCGACAGATGCGCGTCAACGCAGCGAAGCCATCCAGTGGGTCTTTGCGGCGCTCAACTCGGTCGAGATGGCGAGCCTGCCCTGGTCCCTGGCCCGGTTTCTCGATGACAACTCGGAAACACCGGCGCAGAAGCACCTGGAAGACTTTCTCGCCGCCCGACTGCGGCACATGGAAAGCGTGCTCGCCGGGCGGGATTGGCTGGTGGATTCTTTCTCGGTGGCGGACATCCTGATGGCCGACGTGCTGCGCCTGGTGGACCGGTTCGACGGGCTGGCGGATTACCCGGCCTGTGCCGATTACGTCGCCCGCGCCTCGGCACGCCCGGCTTTCAGGAAGGCCTACGCCGACCAGATGGCCCATTTCGCGGCGGCAGACTGAAAGAAACCATACGCCAGGCTGGACGCACCGGGCGGCCGATGCTTAGCTGGGTGTGATTCGCAAACAGGGAGACGCGACCATGAGCCCGAGCGACACCCCGGCCCGGTTCCAGGCCACCATCCTGCGCCCGGCCAAACCCGACGGCGACGCGGCCTGGGCGTTCGTGGTGCTGCCCAAGAGCGCCAGCGATACCCTGCCGCGCCGGGGCCGGACCACCGTCGATGTCACACTGAACGGCCATGGTTTTCAGGCGACCCTCGACCCGGATGGGCAACTGAGCCACTGGCTGCGTTTGGGGCCGGAGACGCTCAAATCCGCCGACGTGGCGGTGGGGGAGACGGCGTCCTTCGAGATCGCCCCCGTCGCGCAGGAACCTGAGCCCGACATCCCGCCGGATTTTCAGGCGGCCCTGGCGGCGGCCCCCGAAGCGCGTGCGGTGTGGGAGGTAACCACCCCCATCGCCCGCCTGGACTGGATTCACTGGATGACGTCCGCCAAGCAGGCCAGGACGCGGACCAAACGGATCCACGATGCCTGCGACATGCTCGCCTCGGGTAAAAAGCGCGTGTGCTGTTTCGATCCGTCCGGGTATTACAGCAAGGCCCTGAGTGCGCCCAAGGCGCTGGATGAGGATCCCGCGAGCGCCCCGTCCTGATCGTTCCGTCTGTTGTTTCGGTGGGATCGCGCGCTCCCGGAGAGAATCCTGCCGACGGGTGTCGAAATCGCGTTGTCCCAGACGACAAGAGGATGCACACGCACCAAAAGGAGCGCATCCATGAGCTCACAACCCACAACATTTCCCCGAATCGCCACGCAGGACGATTGGGAGCGGGCCCGCGAAGCCCTGCTGGTGAAAGAGAAAGCCGCGACCCGGGCGCAGGATGCCCTTGCGGCGGAGCGGCGCCGGTTGCCGATGGTGCCCGTTGAGGGCGATTACCGGTTTACCGGACCAGAAGGCGAGGTGTCGCTGCTTGACCTGTTCCAGGGCCGGCGGCAACTGATCGTCTACTGCGCCATGCTTGAGCCGGGGGCGACGCCCTGCCAGGGCTGTTCGATGGTGATGGACAACATTGGCGACAATCTCGTCCACGTTCGCGCCCGGGACACGACGTTCGTGTTTACCTCGCCGGCGCCGCAGGCTGAGATCCGGGCCCTGCAGACGCGGATGGGCTGGGACGCGCCCTGGTACACCGATCACGACCGCCGTTTCGCCGATGCCTTCGGCGCCGGCACGTGCTTCGCCTTGAACGTGTTCATCCGCGACGACGATCAGCGCCTCTACCGCACCTACTTCACCAATAACCGCGGCGTCGAGCTGTTCGACACCAACTTCCGCCTGCTGGACCTGACCCCGTACGGCCGCCAGGAAACCTGGGAGGACTCGCCCGAGGGCTGGCCGCAGACGGCACCCTACGAGTGGTGGCGGATGCACGATGAGTACTAGGATATAGAAACCAAACCCAATCGCAGGAGGCGATGTGATGTCATGGAAGACCCAGGCGCTGATGCGCCTGATCGGTACTATTGTTTTATCGACCGTCGCAGGCGGGGCCCATGCCGGCGAGCCGGAAGACTATCTGGCGTCGAAGACGTTCCTGCTCGAAATCCGCTACTGCGCCTGCCCGGCCACGGCGGCGGACGCGCCGATGGCGCTGCTGCCGTCGTTTCTGACGGACTCGTCGTTGCTGAGGGTCGATGTGGCACCGCCGGATCGCGGCTTTGTGGCGTCCGGGACCTTGGCGATGGGGTATTCGCTGTCGCCGGTTCAGGGCCAGCCGGGAGCGTTCCGGTTTGAGTACGCGGCGCGCTATGCGGTGAATGGCGGTGAGTCGTCGGGCGAGGGCGGGCTGGTGATGGAGGAGGGCCGCTGGCTGCCGCTGTTCGGATCGCACCAGACGGGAAGCGACGGCGCACAGAGCAGTGGCGTTGCGGTTCGGCTGAAGACCGCTCAGTAACGAAACGGCGGGACCGCATCGGGCCCCGCCGGTGACGTCATTCCGCCATAATCACGGTCATGACCAGGTCGCCGTCCATGCGCACGGGACCGTCTTCCTTGGCGCCAAGGGTGTATTCGAAGTGGCCGGTTTTCATGCCGCCATCTTCACCATGGATCATCAGCATCAGGTGATCGCCGGCGCTGACGTCTTCGGTCAGGATGGCGGCGACGTCCATGTTCTTACCTTTCTTGAGCGGCGCGTGACCCACCACCGGGCCCGGCTTGCCGCCTTCGTCGGTGCGGTGCACGACCAGCCAGCCGTTGGTGTCGGTGGTGACTTTCTTGGCGGTCACCGTGCCGGCGGCCACGTCCTGGTTATCCGCCCAGACACCCATCTTCATGTTGTCCATCGCCAGGGCCGGTGTCGCGCCCAGGGTGGCCATCAGAAACGCACTGCACATCAGGTGTTTTTTCATGGTTCTCTCCTTGCCATTGGATAATAACCCATCGGCGTCTTTGTCGTTCTCGATGGGGTTACAGGCAGCTACGCCCCGGGCGGCGAATCGGTTGCAGTTGCAATGCAGATTTTTTGAGCGTGCAATCGAACCGATCCCAACCCGGTTCTGAGCTAGGCTTCCTCCATGAACGAACGACTGCAGCAACTCTACCGCTCTGAATCCCGTCCCGTCCTGGCGACCCTGATCCGTCTGCTGGGGGATTTCGACCTGGCCGAGGAGGCTCTGCACGAGGCTTTTACCGCCGCGCTCCAGCAATGGCCAGAGCGGGGCGAGCCGGATAATCCGCGTGCTTGGCTGGTGTCCACCGGCCGCTTCAAGGCCATCGACCAGCTGCGCCGGCGAGCCCGGTTCGACGCCTCCCGGGAAGAACTGGTGCGGCAACTGGAAGATCAACTGGACGAGGAGGAAGAGCCGTCCGAGATCGAGGACGACCGGCTGCGTCTGATTTTCACCTGCTGCCACCCGAGCCTGGCGCCGGAAGCCCGCATCGCGCTGACCCTGCGCGAAGTCTGCGGCCTGACCACTGAGGAGATCGCCCGCGCTTTCCTGGTGGGCACGCCAACCCTGGCTCAGCGCATCGTGCGCGCCAAGACCAAGATCCGTGACGCGGGCATTCCCTACGAAGTGCCGGGCCGGGAGCAGATCGCCGAGCGCCTCAACGGTGTGCTGCACGTGCTCTACCTGGTGTTCAACGAGGGGTACGCGGCGTCCTCCGGCGAGCGGCTGATCCGCCACGACCTGGCCCGGGAGGCCATACGCCTGACGCGACTGCTCCAGCAACTGCTGCCCGAGCCGGAAGTGCTGGGCCTGCTGTCCCTGATGCTGCTGCAGGATTCCCGCCGCGACGCCCGGGTCGCGGCCGGGGGCGATCTGGTCCTGCTGGAGGACCAGGACCGCAGCCTCTGGCACCAGGAGCAGATCCGCGAAGGCTGCGATGGCGTGCTGCGGGCCCTGGCCAGCCAGCGTTTCGGGCCGTACACCTTGCAGGCGGCCATCGCCGCCGTACACGCCGAGGCGCCGTCGGCGCAGGAGACGGACTGGGCCCAGATCGTCGGGCTCTACGATGCCTTGCTGGCCATGCAGCCCTCGCCGGTGGTGGCGCTGAACCGGGCGGTGGCGGTGGCCATGCACGAGGGGCCCGCCCACGGCCTGGCGCTGGTGGATGAACTGCTCGAACAAAAGCCCATGGCGGCGTTTCACCTGGCCCACGCCACCCGGGCGGAGCTGTGCCGTCGCCTTGGTCGCGCCGACGAGGCTCGCGCGGCCTACCGCAGGGCCCTGGAACTGGCGACCCAGGACGCCGAACGGCGGTTCCTGCAACGCCGCCTCGATGAACTGGGCACCGCCCCGTAAAAAAATTTCCCACCTGTCGATTCCTTGTCCGGCCGTTCGACTACCTGATGAACCACCCCACAAGCGGGCCCATCACGACAAAGAGGCACCCCATGACAACACGACACAACGACGCCGCCGCGGAAGACGCTATCCGCACGCAGCTCTCGCAGTGGCAGGAAGCCGTGGTCAGCGGCGACGTGGCGCGCATCATGACGTTCTACGCCGAAGACCTGGTGGCCTACGATGCCGTCGTAGCGCTGCGTTTCAAGGGTCGCGAGGCCTACCGCAAGCACTGGCAATACTGCATGACCCTGTGTTCCGGCCCGTTCGAGTTCAAGCTGCACGAAATCGACGTCAGTGTGGCGGACGACCTGGCCTTCGCTTTCTTCCTGGTGCATTGCGGCGGCACCAACGAGCAGGGCGAGATGCAGACCGGCTGGATGCGGGGCACCTCCTGCCTGCGCCAGGAGGCGGGCGACTGGAAAGTGGTGCACGAGCACTTCTCGGCGCCGTTCGACCCGCAAACCATGGCCATCATCCAGGATGCACAGCCTTGAGCGAATTGAAGGCGCTGAGCCGGTCGACAGCCCTGAGCGAACGGACAGCCCTGAGCGAAAGAACAGCCCTGAGCGAACGGACAAGCCCTGAGCGGGCAGGAGGAACACCATGCGATTCATGATCATTCGCCGCGCCGATGCGGACACCGAAGCCGGCCTCATGCCGTCGGACGCCATGCTCCAGGCCATGGGGCGCTACAACCAGTCGCTGATGGACGCAGGCGCCTTTCTCGACGGCACCGGCCTGCGGCCTAGCCGGGACGGCGCCCGGATCGATTTCCAGGACGGCGAGCCCGTGGTCACCCAGGGACCGTTCGCCGAAACCCGCGAGCTGATCGCCGGTTTCACGATGATCGAGGCGGACTCCATGGCTCACGCCCTGGAGTTGGTCAAACGGTGGCCGCCGGAAGACGCGGATGGCCATACCCACCTGGAACTGCGCCAGCTCTACGAACTGGACGACTTTGTCGAAGGCGATGGCGTGGGTATCCACAAGGACCTGGAACAGCGCCTGCAGAAGCAGCCCGTCAGTATCGGTACGCACCTGCTGTTTCGCGGGGATTGCGCGGAGGCGTTCGCCTTCTATGCTGATGTTCTGGGAGGCCGGGTGGAAGCGGCCATTCCCTTTGGCGAGTCGCCCATGGCCGAGGAGGTCGAGCCCGCCTGGCGGGACAGGATCCTGCACGCTCACCTGAGCCTGGGCAAAGGTTACCTGATGGGCTGCGACGCGCCGCCCAACCACTACCAGACGCCCCAGGGGATGAGTGTGCAGGTGGAAGTCGACACGGCGGCGAAAGCCGAGCAGGCCTTCGCCCGGCTGGCGGAAGGCGGCACCGTCACCATGCCGATGGAAGCCACATTCTGGGCCGAGCGTTTCGGCAGTGTGATCGACCGCTTCGGCATCGCCTGGATGATCAATTTCCCTGGCTCTGCCGGGGCGGACTGTCCCATGGGCAAACGGGAGAACGAGGCATGAAATACCTGGCGCTGGTTTACTACGACGAAGCCATCATGAATGGCATGCCCCAGCACGAGTGGGACGCGCTCAACCGGGAGTGCATGGCCTGCGTGGAAGGCCTGGAAAGCAGCGGGCACTTCATCACCGGCAGCCCGCTGCTTCCCACCAGCAGTGCGACCACCGTGCGCGTGCGCGACGGCAAGCTGTCCCTCACGGACGGCCCCTTCGCCGAAACCCGCGAGCAGCTGGCGGGGTTCTACATGCTGGAGGCACGTGACCTGAACGAGGCCATCGGGCTGGCGCAGAAGATCCCGCCGGCGCGCTACGGCTCGGTGGAGGTGCGCCCGGCGCGGGAGCTGGTTGCGGAAGGCAACGTCGCTGGCGGCAACGGATAGGGAGGCAGGCCATGGCTGGCATCGCTTACTTTGAAATCCAGGTGGACGATCCGGAACGTGCCCTGGCGTTTTACGGGGACGTGTTCGGCTGGCGCTTCGTCAAACAGGACGGGTTGCCCGTGGCCTACTGGCGCATCGAGACGGACGGCATGCACGGCGGCCTGCTGCAGCGCCCCTGCCCGGCACCCCCGCTGGGCCAGGGCACCAACGCCTACGTGTGCTCGGTGGGCGTGGACGACTTCGACGCGACCGCCGCCCGCATCGAGTCCCTCGGCGGCCAGGTGGCCCTCGCCAAATTTGCCGTGCCCGGCCTGTGCTGGCAAGGCTATTTCATCGACCCGGAGGGCAACACCTTCGGCCTCTTCCAGCCGGATTCCGATGCCGGCTAGGGCGCCGTTGGGCGATTCCCGCGCATAAAAAAGCCACGCCCAAGGGGGCGTGGCTGGACAAGCAAGTGGGCCGCTCTCCGGGCAATCGCCCGTCGAAGCAGGCCATACTCATTCAGAGACACTAATCAACGCCTTCCATTCTCCAGTTTGTCGCTTCCGGCAACAGGTCAGAAGCTGACAAGTGTCGGTCATTTCCGGTCAATGCCGTGCTGGCGGTCTGTCGCAACAGTTGCGGCGTATTCCCTGCCAGAACCCCTTAGCAATTCCGGAGGCAGGATGGAACGCATAGTGATTGCTGGCGTCAGTGGCGGCATCGGGAAAGCCCTGGCGGAGGCGCTGTTGGATCGGGACGACGTTGCGGTGATCGGTCTGTGCCGGGAGCCGGCGCGGTTGTCCGATTGGGCGGCGCCGGCGGGCGAGCGGCTGACGCTGCTGCCCTGGGACGCTGGCTCGTATGGCCTGGATAGGGCGGCCTTGCCTGGGGATCTGGAGCTGGACGGGGTGATCTACGCCGCCGGCATCCTGCACGGCGAGGGGCTGAGTCCCGAGAAACGCCTGGAGGATCTGTCGGCCGACAGCCTGCTTCACGCCTACCAGGTGAATGCGGTCGGTTTCCCGATGCTGGTCCAGTCGCTGCTGCCGTACCTGCGGCATAAGCGGCTCAAGCGGTTGATGGCGATTTCCGCCAAGGTGGGATCGATCGGCGACAACGGTTTTGGCGGCTGGTACGCCTACCGGGCCTCGAAGGCCGCCCTCAACATGCTGGTGAAGAATCTCTCGGTGGAGCTGCCGCGCCGGGCCAGACCGGTGACCTGCGTGGCGGTGCATCCGGGCACCACACGGACCGAACTCAGTGCTCCGTTCCAACAGTCCCTGGCGCAATTGCAGGTGCACGACGTCAGCGATACCGCGGCGAACCTGCTGGGTATCTACGATGGGCTGGCTGAAGCCGATAACGGGGCGTTCCTGAGCTGGGACGGTTCAACGCTTCCCTGGTGAGAGGCAGGCAAAAAAAAGCCCCGGGAAGGGACCGGGGCAAGCGAGTTATTCAGGAAGGACGCAGATCGCTTCTCAGCGAATAAACGGGTTGAGCAGACGGGTGAAGGTTCCGGTCAGTTTCAGCGGCGCGCTGAGCACCGACAGGGTGATGCAGTCGTCCCCTTCCAGGGCTACCGGGCGGTGCTCGTCGTGCTGGTCCAGGACCACGAAGTCCCACTGCTTGAACACCCCCTTGTGATCGGTGAAGGCGCCTTGCAGCACGATGGTGGTTTCCACGCCGCGATGGGTGTGGGCCGGTGCCTTGCCGCCGGCGTTGAGTTTCTGCAGCACCACCTTCTCCGGCTGGCCGGGAAACAGGTCGGTAATGTCCAGCACGCTGACGTCGGCCAGTTGGCGCTTCCAGGGCAGGTGGTTCAGGTCCTCGCCCAGCAGGCGTTCGAGCGGGTTGCCGCGCGGTATCCTGGGCTCGGGTATCGACGCCGGCTCGTCGTCGATCCGCGACATGATCCGGTCGAACGCGTCGACGGAGACGTCGACCCGGCTCTGTTCCTCCATCATCACCGCGCCCAGGCTGTCGAGCGTATCCACGCGGCTGCGACAGTGCGGGCACTGATCCAGATGGAGGCGAATGCACAGCGCGTGCGGGTCACTCAGGTTCCCGGCGCTGAATTCCATCAGGGTGTGACTGTCAGGATGATGCTGGCTCATGCGTTCTCGTCCTGCAAAATGACCTTGAGCTTGTTCAGGGCAAGTCGGACCCGGCTCTTGACGGTGCCGAGCGGAATCTGGAGTTCGTCGGCGACCACCTGGTGCGACTTGTTTTCCATATAAACTTTGGCGATCACGGTGATCTGTTCTTCCGGCAGATGTTGGAGCGAGTTGCGGATGCGGCGCTCTGACATGATGCGGTGCAGGGAGGTGACCGGTTCGTTCTCGTCATCGCCGGGGATCTGCCAGAGGTCCTCGGTTTCCACGGTCATTTCCGCCCGCGAGCGTTGCATCTTGCGCAGCATGTCGATGCGCTGATTCCGGGCAATGGTGAAAATCCAGGTGGAGGCGGCGGCTTTGCGCCAATCATACAGGCAGGAGCGGCGCCAGATGGAGACGAACACTTCCTGCACCAGTTCCTCGGCCTGACCGGCGAGCCCGTTGGCCATGGCGTAGTACTTGATCTGCGGGCCGAAGTGCTCGAACAGGGCGCGGTAGGCTTCCCGGTCCTGGGATTTGCCGACCTTTTCCAGCAATGGGCTCCAGGGATCCTTGCGACCTTCGGCACGGCTGGAGCCGGGGTTGGGCGTGGACACTGAGCGGTCCCCTGTCGTGGCTGCGTTCGAACGTGTAGTTGTGATCATTCTATGTGCTCGCCATGAATTTGTCAGTTGACCGATTTACGCGCCCGGTTGGGCGCTGGATCACCGGTCGATGACAAATGGATGAGCGAGGGGCGAACAGTCCGGCCCGCGAGCGCGGGCCGGGATCAGTCTTCCAGGTAGGTGTAGCCTTCCAGGCCCTGCAGCAGTTCGCCGATCAGCGTCTCCCGCTCGGCGGTGGGCAGGTCGCTGGCGCCGAACTTGCGGCGATAGGCGTCGCGCAGGGTGTCCGGATCGAAGTTCACGTAGCGCAGGATCTTGGCGACCGTGTCCCCTTCGACCCGGTGACGCACCTGGTAGCGGCCGTCGTCGGCGTGGGTGACGTCCACCGAGTTGGTGTCGCCGAACAGGTTGTGCATGTCCCCCAGGATTTCCTGGTAGGCGCCGGTCATGAAAAAGCCCATCAGCATCGGCTGGCCGTCGTCGGCGGGCAGGGGCAGGGTGGTTTCCACGCCCTGGCCATCCACGTAGCGGTCGATGCGGCCGTCGGAGTCGCAGGTGATGTCCTGGATCACGGCACGCCGGTTCAGCGGCTGGTTCAGGCCGCTGATCGGCAGCACCGGGAAGATCTGGTCGATGCCCCACACGTCCGGCAGGGACTGGAACAGGGAGAAGTTGATGAACAGCTTTTCGGCCAGCTTCTCGTTGAGCTCGTCGATGATCTCCCGGTGGGCGCGGTTGCCGGCGTCCAGTTGGATCTGCAGGCGGCGGCAGCAGGCGGTGTAGAGCTGTTCCGCCTCGGCGCGGTGGCTCAGGGACAGCAGCCCGTGGGCGAACAGCGTGTGCACGTCGCTGATGGCGTGCACCACGTCGTGGTAGATCTCCACCTGCGAGCGGCGCGGTGCGCTCTGCTGCAGGCTGGTGTAGTCGCGCCACAGGTCATGCAGCGGGCCCGGCGCGTCGGCGGCGGGCTCGGACGGCGTCGGCGCGGCGGGCGCTTCCCGGTCGATCACGTTGGTGATCAGCACCGCGTGATGGGCGGTCAGGGCGCGGCCGGATTCGCTGATCAGGTCGGGGTGGGGAATGCCGGCCTGGTCGCACTCCGCCTGCAAGGTGTGGATCACGTTGTAGGCGTACTCGTCCATGCTGTAGTTGATCGAGCAGGCGCTGCGCGAGCGGGTGCCCTCATAGTCCACGCCCAGGCCGCCGCCGATGTCGACGGTGCCGATGGGCGCGCCCAGCTGGCGCAGTTCGCTGTAGAAGCGGGCGCACTCTTTCAGGCCGGTCTGGATGTCGCGGATGTTGGCGATCTGAGAGCCCAGGTGGAAGTGCAGCAGTTGCAGGCTGTCCAGGGCGTCGGCGGCCTTGAGCTGGTCGATCACGTCCAGCACCTGGCTGGCGGACAGACCGAACTTGGACTTCTCGCCGCCGGTGTTCTGCCAGTTGCCCTTGCCGATGCTGGCCAGCCGCGCGCGTACGCCGATCAGCGGCTGCACGCCGAGGGTGCGGGCCTCTTCCAGGATTTCCGGCAGCTCCGACTGTTTCTCCACCACGATAAAGACCCGGTGCCCCAGCTTCTGGCCGATCAGCGCCAGGCGGATGTACTCGCGGTCCTTGTAGCCGTTGCAGACGATCACCGACCCCGGCTGGCGGGACAGCGCCAGCACCGCCATCAGCTCCGGCTTGCTGCCGGCTTCCAGGCCGATCTGGCCCTGGCTGGCGGCGGGCTCCGCCTGGGTGATGGCCTCGACAACGTGGCGCTGCTGGTTCACCTTGATCGGATAGACGGCGGTGTAACGGCCCTGGTAGCCCTTGTCCTGCGCGGTCCGGTTGAACGCCTCGCACAGGCGGTTGACTCGATCATGGAGGATGTCGCCGAAACGCACCAGCACCGGCAACTGCACGCCCTGATCCTGCAGTTCCCGGGTGAGCCGGCGCAGGTTGATGGCGGCGCCGCTGTGACCCCGGTCCGGGCGCATCAGCACGTCGCCGGCGGCGTCGATGTCCATGTAGCCTTCGCCCCAGTGGGCGATGTTGTAGACCTGGTGGGCCTTGCTGCCGGTGCTGTCTGTCATGGTGGCGTCAATCCTTGAATGGGGCCGTCATTGTAAAGAATGGCGGGCCGGAGCGGGAAGCGCGAGGCGCGGCCGACTTCGGCAAATACCTGTATTTTTATGCTTCTGCGCGGGACAATGAGCCTCTAGAATCGCCCGCAGATCCGGCCGGGAGAGCCCGACGCTTCCGGCACGCAAGAGAATCCACCGGTCAGAAGGAGTGAAACGATGTCGGCACTGAATGAAGGATGGTTTACCGAAGTCTTCCAGGACCAGGGTACGGCGTTCTCGCTCCAGGTCAAAAGCAAGCTCCACGAGGAGCAGACCCCGTACCAGAAGCTGGAAATCTACGAGACCGAAACCTTCGGCAACCTGATGGTGCTGGACGGCTGCGTGATGCTCACCAGCCGCGACAACTTCCTCTACCACGAGATGATGACCCATCCGGCGCTGTTTACCCACAAGGCCCCGCGCAAGGTCGTGGTCGTCGGTGGCGGCGATTGCGGCACCCTGCGTGAAGTGCTCAAACACCCGGACGTGGAGGAAGCCTGGCAGGTGGAAATCGACGAGCGGGTGACCCGCATGTCGGAGAAGTATTTCCCGGAACTGTGCGAGTCCAACGAAGACCCGCGCGCCAACTTCTTCTTCGGTGACGGCATCCAGTGGATCCGCGACGCCGACCCGGACAGCATCGACCTGATCATCATCGACAGCACCGACCCGGTGGGCCCGGCGGAAGGCCTGTTCGCGCTGGATTTCTACCGGGAC
This sequence comes from Marinobacter sp. JSM 1782161, assembly GCF_011421605.1. Classification (NCBI taxonomy): domain Bacteria; kingdom Pseudomonadati; phylum Pseudomonadota; class Gammaproteobacteria; order Pseudomonadales; family Marinobacteraceae; genus Marinobacter; species Marinobacter sp. JSM 1782161. The sequence goes on along the minus strand of NZ_WSSA01000005.1, from coordinate 169,656 downwards.
TGCATGCTGGCGCTGCGTGAGGGCGGCCTCATCGTGCAGCAGAGCGAGTCGCCCCTGCTGCATGCCGATACCATCATCAAGGACATCCACGCCGACATGAAGAAAGCCGGCCTGGACCACGTCATCACCCTGCCGTTCCCGCAGCCGGTGTACCCTACAGGCTGGTGGAGCTGCACCATGGCCAGCAAGGAAAACCCGCTGCACTACTTCCGTGAGGAAGACGCGGCCGAGCGGCCCTTCGTGACCCGTTACTACAACGAAGCGATCCACCACGCGGCCCTGGCCCAGCCCCAGTTCATGCGGGATATCCTCGAAGACTGAACCCGCCCCGCCGGCCCGGTTGCCCGGGCCGGCGGACATGCCTTTTCGCACTAAGCGTTCCCCCGTTTCATCGAAATCGGTCTCTCCGCTGTCTCCCAATCTCCTACGCTAATGAGTGTGAGGTCTTTCTCACTTTCGCATCCTTGGTTGTGCCGGACCGGGTGGCGTAAGGTCGCCACCGTCTGGCAAGGCATGCCCATCATCTGGCAGTGACACCGATTCGAGTCAGGAGGGCAAAATGGTGGTAAGACAGGGAGAGCCGGAAAAGAACTGGTTCCGCTGTGAGCGGTTCAGTTTCGTCAACGGGGAATGGTTCTTCGAGACCCGGGAAGGGATCGTCAAGGGGCCGTATGAGAATGAGCTGGAAGCGGAGCTGGAGCTCAATTTCTTTCTCCAGCAGGCGGACAGTCAGCCGTGCAAGTCGGCGACCGGCTAAGCCGATCGCGCGTGATGTCTGGAAAGCACCGGCCCACAAAAAAGGCGCCCCGCAGGGCGCCTTTCTCGTTGCTACCGGAGAGAACGCTTACTTGGCGCTCAGGAACTCCGGATAGGCTTCCATACCGCACTCGGACAGATCCACGCCCTCGTACTCTTCTTCCTCGGAAACCCGCAGACCCATGACCGCCTTGAGGATGCCCCAGACAATCAGGCTGGCTACGAAGACCCAGACGAAGATGGTGATGGCGCCGATGATCTGGCCGCTCAGGCTGACGCCGCCGTTGGTGGCCGGTACCAGCAGCAGACCCAGCAGACCGCACACGCCGTGGACGGAGATGGCGCCGACCGGATCGTCGATGCGCAGCTTGTCCAGGGTCACGATGCTGAAGACCACCAGGATACCGCCCAGGGCACCGAAGATGGTGGCGGTCAGGGCGCTCGGGGTGGACGGCTCAGCGGTGATGACCACCAGGCCGGCCAGGGCGCCGTTCAGCAGCATGGTCAGGTCGGCTTTGCCGAACATCAGACGCGCGGTGATCAGCGCCGCGATACCGCCGCCGGCAGCCGCCGCGTTGGTGTTCAGGAAGACCATGGCGACCGAGTGTGCGCTGGCGATATCGCCCAGCTTCAGGACGGAACCGCCGTTGAAGCCGAACCAGCCCATCCACAGGATGAAGGTACCCAGTGTGGCCAGCGGCAGGTTGGCACCCGGGAAGGCGCGGATTTCGCCGTTCGGGCCGTACTTGCCTTTACGCGCGCCCAGCAGCAGGACACCCGCCAGGGCGGCCGCCGCACCGGCCATGTGCACGATGCCGGAGCCGGCGAAGTCGCTGAAGCCCAGGTCGCCCAGGCTGTACATGCCGAAGACAGCAGCACCGCCCCAGGTCCAGGAGCCTTCCAGCGGGTAGATGAAGCCAGTCATGACGACCGCGAAGATCAGGAATGCCCAGAGCTTCATGCGCTCGGCCACGGCACCGGAAACGATGGACATGGCTGTGGCGACGAAGACCACCTGGAAGAAGAAGTCGGACGCGCCGGAGTAGATGGAGCCACCCTCGAAGCCGCCTTCACGGCCGGCGAAATCGCCCAGAACGCCAGCGACATCGACGCTGCCCATGCCGGACAGGAACACATTGCCGCCGTACATGATGGCGTAACCGCAGACCATGTACATGGTGCAGGCAATCGCGTAGAGCGCGACGTTCTTGGTGAGAATCTCAGTGGTGTTCTTGGCGCGGACCAGGCCGGACTCGAGCATGGCGAAACCGGCAGCCATCCACATGACTAATGCGCCGCAAATCAGGAAATAAAAGGTGTCTATAGCGTACTGCAGTTGGAAAATTTCGTTTTCCATGTGAAGCCCTCCGCACAAGGCTCTTCAGGAGTGAATTGGGTATTTGCGTTGGCGTTGTTGTTGGATTCGGTGGTCTTAGACGGCTTCTTCGCCGGTCTCGCCGGTCCGGATCCGGATCGCCTGCTCCAGTTCGGTCACGAAGATCTTGCCGTCACCGATCTTGCCGGTGTTGGCCGCCTTGGTGATGGACTCGATGACCTGGTCGAGCAGGTTGTCGCCAATAGCCACTTCCACCTTCACTTTGGGCAGGAAGTCGACCACGTATTCCGCACCCCGATACAGCTCGGTGTGCCCCTTTTGCCGCCCGAAGCCTTTGACTTCAGTGACGGTCACGCCCTGTACGCCAATCTCGGACAATGCCTCGCGGACGTCGTCCAGCTTGAAAGGCTTGATGATCGCTGTCACAAGTTTCATTGCTGTCTCCTTGGTAATTCCGTCTCAAACTTGTTCTATGGGTTTGGTTTGAGCTCGGGATGCTGCCACCTCGCACACAGTGTGTGCGGATTGCGTACGAGGCATTAAGCATCGCGTGTGCCAACGCAAAAAATACCCGGTAAAACAGTGAATTAATCAAGGCTGGCCCCGAATTGGGTCACAGTGTTGCATCAGTCTGGTGCGCACTGTTCCGTAACGAACCGGATTGGTGCGCCATTTCGGTGCGTGCTGGATCAGCCTTGTATCACCCCGATTATGGTACACTTTTCCGACCATGCCTTGGGACCCGCGAGGATTACGTTGAAAAGACCACAGGATTTTCTGTCACAGCTCCAGGGCCAGTTTGGCCAGTTCGTTCCGGATATGGCGCGTGCCGCGAAGGACGACTTCGAACAGCACGCCCGGGCCACGGTTCTGTCGGTCCTCAATCGCCTGGACCTCGTGACCCGGGAAGAATTCGACGCCCAGCAGGCCGTCCTGCAGCGCACCCGGGAAAAAGTCGAGGTACTCGAGAAACAGGTGGCGGAGATGGAGCAGCGTCTGGCCACCGATAAGACCGACGGCTGATACCCGCGCGGCAGGACGCCGCGTCGCCGTCCATGCAGTTGCCGGATGCCCCGTGTCCGGCCCGAACCAGGGAAGGTTGTCATGCTTGCGATCGTTCACACGCGCGCCCGCCTGGGCGTTTCCGCGCCGGCCGTCACGGTCGAAATCCACCTCTCCAATGGCCTGCCGTCGCTTTCCATCGTCGGGTTACCGGAAACCGCGGTCCGCGAAAGTAAAGACCGCGTGCGCAGCGCCCTGATGAACGCCGGTTTCGAATTCCCCACCCGCCGCATCACCATCAACCTGGCCCCGGCCGATCTGCCCAAGGAAGGCGGGCGCTTCGACCTGCCCATTGCCCTGGGCATCCTGGCCGCGTCGGGCCAGATTCCGGCGGAAACGCTGGAGCGCCTGGAATGCGTCGGCGAACTGGCGCTGGATGGGACCCTGCGCCCGGTACGCGGTGTGCTGCCGGCGGTCATGGCGGCGCGGGCGTCCGGACGCCAACTGCTCGTCCCCCGGGAAAATGCCGAGGAAGCCGCGCTGGCGGCGGCCGACGACGTGCTCGCCGCCGATCACCTGCTGCAGGTGGTGGCGCACCTGTGCGGCGAAGAGCGCCTGCCGCCGCTGACCCGCACGCCGGAACCTCCGCTGGATGAAGGCTGGCCTGACCTGCGCGATGTGCGCGGCCAGCACGTGCCCAAGCGGGCGTTGGAAGTGGCGGCGGCCGGCGGGCACAATCTGTTGCTGTTCGGCCCGCCCGGCACCGGCAAGAGCATGCTGGCCAGCCGCATGCCGGGTATCCTGCCGCCGCTGACGGACGAGGCGGCGCTGGAAGTCGCCAGCGTGCGTTCGGTGGCGGGGGAGTCGGTGGAGCCGGGCAGTTGGCGCCGGCCGCCTTATCGCTCGCCGCACCACACGGCCTCCGCCGTGGCGCTGGTGGGTGGGGGCAGCAGCCCGCGTCCCGGCGAGATTTCCCTGGCCCACCGTGGCGTGCTGTTCATGGACGAGCTGCCGGAGTTCGACCGCAAGGTGCTGGAAGTGCTGCGCGAGCCCATGGAATCCGGTGAGATTGTCATTTCCCGCGCCGCCCAGCAGGTCACCTATCCGGCCCGTTTCCAGGTGGTCGCCGCGATGAACCCGTGCCCCTGCGGCTACCGCGGCCATCCCAGCATCGAATGCCAGTGCAGCCCGCAACAGGTGACCCGCTACCAGTCGCGTCTGTCCGGCCCGCTGCTGGACCGGTTCGATCTGCATGTGGAAGTGCCGGTTCAGGACGGCCAGACCCTGTTGCGCCAGGACCAGTCGGCCGACGACAGCCGCGGCGTGCGCGATCGGGTGCTGCGTGCCCGGGCGTTGCAGGCCGAGCGCGGTGTGCTCAACGCCGACCTGAGCGGTGACGCCCTGGACCGATACTGCCGTCCGGGGGAGGCCGGTGAACAGCTGCTGGCCCAGGCTATGGAGCGGCTGGGGCTGTCGGCCCGCGCATTGCACCGGATCCTGCGGGTGGCGCGCACCCTGGCGGACCTGGCCGGCGAACCGGAGCTGCAGCAGACGCACCTGGTGGAAGCGCTGGGCTACCGCAAGCTGGACCGGCGCCAGGCCGGTGCGCCCGTCGCCACGCCCTGACGATCCCGGTTCGGATCACTCCGCGTCGGGCGCAATGAAGGCGTCGCGATGGAAGCGGGCTGCGGCTTCCACTTCGGCGAAGCCGCAGACGCCCGGTTGCGGCACCGGCCCGCCGGCCAGCACCTCCAGCACCGCATGCACGCCCCGGGGCAGGGACTCCAGGTTGTAGCCGCCCTCCAGAACCAGCGCCAGGCGCCCTCCGCAGTGCTTGCGGGCGATGGACTGGATGGCGCCGGCCATGGCGCCGAAGCCCTCGTAGGACACGTTCAGCGCCAGGTCCATCCAGTGTGGATCGAAGCCGGCGGACACCAGCACCAGGTGGGGCCGGAACCAGTCCGCCGCGGGCACCAGGATCTCGTCGATGGCTTTCAGGTAGGCGGCATCGCCGGTACCGGCGGGCAGAGGTACGTTGACGGTGGTGCCTTCGCCCAGGCCGGCGCCCACCTCGTTCATCTGGCCGGATCCCGGGTAGAAGGGCGAGGCCCGGTGCAGGTCGAAGAAGAGCACATCCGGATCGGCCCAGAAAATCTGTTGGGTGCCGTTGCCGTGGTGGGCGTCCCAGTCGACGATCAGCACCCTTTCGCAGCCCAGCGCGGCGAGGGCATGGGCGGCCGCCACGGCGACGTTGTTGAACAGGCAGAAGCCCCGGGCGCGCACCGACTCGGCGTGATGGCCGGGCGGGCGGACCAGGGCAAAAGCGCTTTCCGTGGCACCGGTCAGCACGCTCTCGACCGCGGCAATGGCGGTGCCTGCGGCCACCTCCGCGGCGTCGATACTGCCGGGAGAGACCGCCGTGGTGTCGACGTCGAGCCAGGCATTCTGGCCGCGCAGGTGGTACAGGGCGTCGAGGTAGCCGGTGGTGTGCACGCGGCCCAGTTGTTCCGCGGTGGCCTTGGCGCCGTGCGCGAAATGCACGCCGTCGACAGGATTGGCGTCGAGGAATTGCAGGATGCTGGTGAGCCGCCCGGGATGCTCGGGATAGCGCCAGGGTACGCTCAGTCCGGACAGGATCTGCCGGATCCGACGGTCCATCCGCCCCGGCACGAACGACAGGTCGGAGTCCGGTGCATGCGCCAGCACCCGCTCGTCGAAGAAAACCGTAACCTTGTGTGGGGCAGCCATGGCGTCAGTGTCTCCCTGAGCCTCACAGTCGGTGGTTTTAACAGGATAGTCCTTATTTTCGCCGGCGACTGTGCGGTGGTCCATTCCGCACACCCTGCGTAAGCTCTGGTACACTTCGCAGCATAAGGCGCGGGCGCCGCAGCGGCGCGTACCGCCCCAGAGACCGATTCAGAACGAGAGACCCCAATGACCGACGACAAAGACAGGCAAACCACCGATCACAGTGATGAGCCGGTCACCACGCGCCGTGGTATCCGCAGCTTCGTGCTGCGTCAGGGGCGGATGACCGAAGGCCAGAAAAAGGCCTACGACCGCAGTTGGCCCAAGTACGGCCTGACCCGGGAAGACGGCATGATCGACCCGCGCGAAGTGTTCGGCCGGGAAGCGGTGCTCAACCTGGAAATCGGTTTCGGCATGGGCCAGTCACTGGCCACGATGGCGGAAGCCGCGCCGGAGCAGGATTTCATTGGCGTGGAAGTGCACACCGCCGGCGTAGGCGCCCTGTTGAAGGAAGTCGAGACGCGCGGTCTGGACAACGTACGGGTCTACAACATTGACGCCAACGACGTCATCGATCTGTGCCTGCCGGATGCGTCCCTGGACCGGGTCATGCTGTTTTTCCCCGATCCCTGGCACAAGAAACGCCACCACAAGCGTCGTCTGGTGCAGCCCGAGTTCGTCCAGCGTATCCGCCACAAGTTGCGGGTGGGTGGCATCTTCCATCTGGCCACCGACTGGGAGAATTACAGCGAACATATGATGGAAGTGATGAGCGCGTCGGAAGGCTTCGCCAATACCATGCCCGAGGGTGGCTTCGCGCCGCGCCCCAAGGAGCGCCCGCTGACCAAGTTCGAGCAGCGCGGCATGAACCGTGGGCACGGCGTCTGGGACCTGCTGTTCCGGCGCACCAACTGATACGACGGCCGGCGCTGGGCCGGCCGGATCAGTGGCTCAGCGGGTGGCGGCGTGAGGCGCGCACGATCACCAGACCTGCCACCCCCAGCATCAGCGCCGTGAACTTGGCCATGGCGAGCAGGGTGGCGGTCAGGCTGACCGCATCCGCCGGCTCTGACAGGTTGCCCAGCAGACACACATTCTCGCCCAGATCGCAGGCCCCTGCGGTCACGAACAGGCCCCGCACCCAGCGGCCCAACTGACGTTCGCGAATGCCCGGCCGGTCGCTCATCAGGTAACGGGTCAGTGCCAGAAGCATCAGCACGTAAATCACCGCAAACGGGATATCCAGCAGCAGCGAGGCCATCGCCCAGCCGCTGTTCTCACCCCAGCTTTGGACGATCTGCGCCGACTGTTCGGCGGTAGCGGCCAGTTGCAGGCTGATGATGCCCTGCGGTGCTTGCGGCGTGAGCAGGGGGAGATTGATCAACAGCAGGATGACCAGCAGGCCGAGGGTGGCGAAGATCAGCCGCTTGAGCGTGGGCGGGACCGGCGGCAGGGTGGCTTCACTCATGACAGAAATCGCTCCAGGATACTGTTGAGATAGCGCTGTCCCAGAGGGGTGGCCTGAAGCCGGTGCGGCTCCAGCAGGCCCTCGGAGCGCAGGGTTTCGAGTATCGCAGCAATCTCACGCACTGGTAAACCCGTTCGTTGCACGAACATGTCCTCCGGCACCCCGTCGAGCAGGCGCAGGGCGTTCATCATGAACTCCAGCGGCTGGTCTTCCCGTGCGATGCCCTGTTGGCCGGCGGTGCGGCTGCCCAGCCGGTTGAGGTAGGCGTCCGGCTGTCGGGTCTTCCAGTAGCGGCGGATCTCGCCGGTGTCGGCGAAGGTGACCTTGCCGTGGGCGCCGGCGCCGAGGGCCAGGTAATCACCGAACTCCCAGTAGTTGAGGTTGTGGCGGGCCCGGCGCCCCGGCTGGCTCCAGGCGGAAATTTCGTAGCTGCGAAAGCCGTGAGCTTCCAGCTTGTCGCGCCCGGCGCAGTAGATATCCCACAGGACGTCGTCGTCCGGCAGGTCCGGCGGGCGGCTGTAGAACTCGGTGTTGGGCTCCAGGGTCAGTTGGTACCAGGACAGGTGCGGCGGCTGCCATGCCAGGGCCGCGTCCAGATCGGCCATGGCCTGGTCGATGCTCTGGCCCGGCAGGCCGTGCATCAGGTCCAGGTTGAAGTTATCGAAGCCGGCCTCGCGAGCGGCGGTAATGGCGGCCCGGGCGGCGTCAGCGTCGTGAATACGCCCCAGGGTCTGCAGTTGGCCCGGATCGAAACTCTGGATGCCCAGCGACAACCGGTTGATGCCAGCCCTGCGGAAGGCCTGGAAACGCCCTTGCTCCAGGGTGCCGGGGTTGGCTTCCAGGGTGATCTCGGCGTCGGCGGCGAAATCCAGGTGATGGGACAGGCGTTCGAACAGCCGCGCGTAGAAATCACCGGACAGCAGCGAGGGCGTGCCGCCGCCGATGAACACCGTCTCAATAGGCCGGCCCTGGACGCCGGGCAGGTCCGCCTCCAGATCCTCCAGCAGCGCGTCCAGGTAGGCGTCCTCGGGAATCTCGCCCCGCGTGGCGTGGGAATTGAAGTCGCAGTAGGGGCATTTGCGCACGCACCAGGGGACGTGCACGTAGAGGCTCAGTGGCGGCAATGGGCCTGTGGCGGCCGGAACGGTCATGGTCGGGCTTGCGCGCGGAGCTGTTCCATCAGCTGGTTGAGGGCGCGGCCGCGGTGACTGATGCGTCCTTTCTCGCTGCGGTCCAGCTCGGCGGCGCTGCAGCCGGTCTCGGGTACCCAGAACACCGGGTCGTAACCAAAGCCGCCGACGCCGCGTTGTTCGGCCAGGATGCGACCGGGCCAGATGCCGTGGCAGATCAGCGGCGTCGGATCGTCGGCGTGGCGCAGGTAGACCAGCACGCAGTGGAACTGGGCGCCGCGCTGCTCCTCGGGCACGTCCGTGAGATCGGCCAGCAGGCGGTCGATGTTGTCCTGGTCACTGGCGTCGGCGCCGGCGTAACGGGCCGAGCGCACGCCCGGGGCGCCGCCGAGGGCGTCCACGGCCAGGCCGGAATCGTCCGCCAGGGCGGGTAGGCCGGTGTGGTGGGCGGCGTTGCGGGCCTTGAGCAGGGCATTCTCGACGAAGGTCACCGCCGGCTCTTCGGCTTCCGGGACACCCAATGCGCCCTGGGCCTCGACCGTCCAGTCGAGCGGCGCGAGCAGGTCGCCCAGTTCACGGATCTTGCCGGCGTTGTTGCTGGCCAGGACCAGTCGTTGTTGCGTCATGGAACCTCAGTCGTTGAGCAGGGTTTGGGCGACCCGCACGGGCATGGTGTCGGGAGCGCCGGGGGCATTCGCTTCCAGCTCGAAGGTCAGCAGTTCGCCGTCGATGAACTGGAACTCGGCGATGTAATAGATGGCGTTGCCTTCGTTGATGCGCCGGAAACCCAGGATGCGCTGTTGCTGGATATCGTTCACCACCTGGCCTTCCACCTGACCGGACACCGGCTTGAGCCGACCGTGGTCGCCTTCCTTGAGGATGCTGACGTTGACCACGCCAATCGACTTGCTGCGCACGATGTTGTACTGGGCGGCAACCTCCGGCGTCAGCAGACTGCTGGGAAAGACGCTGTAGTGCACCTGGTAGTCGCCGAACTGCACGAACTGGGCCGCCTGGACCGGAGCGGCCAGGCTCAGCAGGATCGCCAGGGCGGCGAGCAGGGGGAGGCGGAACACGATGCGGGTCTTCATGAGAGCGCTCCTAGCGGGTAATCCGGTAGATCGCGATTTGCCCGAGCATGTTGGGCCAGAGCCGGTTGAACCAGCGGTAGCGGTGTTCACTGTCCACTACGGTACGGTTGAGAATCCGGATGTTCTTACGATAGCAGAGCGTCTCGAAGTCATTGAAGGTGCACAGGTGGATATTGGGCGTGTTGTACCACTTGTACGGCAGGGTCTCGGACTCGGGCATGCGACCACGGCGCATCAGGTACCAGCGCAGGCGCCAGTAGGCGAAGTTGGGGAAGGTGACGATGCACTCACGGCCCAGGCGCAGCATCTCGTCCAGCACCACGTCCGGCCGCCGCACGGCCTGCAGGGCCTGGGTCATCAGCACCACGTCGAAACTCTGGTCCTGGAAATTGCCCAGCCCCTGGTTGTCCAGGTCCTGCTCGATCACGCTCACACCCCGGCCCATGCAGGTGGTGATGTGGTCGGGGTTGATCTCCAGGCCGAAACCGCTGGCGTTCTTCTCGCGCTGCAGGTAGTCCAGCAGGGTGCCGTCGCCGCAGCCCAGGTCGAGCACGTGGCTTTCCGGCTGGATCCACTTTTCGATGATTTCCAGATCGGCTCTCATGCGCTGACCTCCCGGGCGACCCGGTCCATGTAGGCTGTGAAGGTGTCCATGTAGCGCGGCGTCGGGATCAGGAAGGCGTCGTGGCCCCAGGGTGCGTCGATCTCGGCGTAGCTGACCCGGCAGCGGGCGGCGATCATGGCTTTGACCAGCTCCTCGGAGCGTTCCGGGGTAAAGCGCCAGTCGGTGCTGAACGAGAGCACCAGGAACTGGCAGCGGGCGTGCTGCAGCGCCTTGGCCAGGTCGTTGTCGAACTCGCGGGCCGGATCGAAGTAGTCCAGGGCCCGGGTCATCAACAGATAGGTGTTGGCGTCGAAGGTCTCGGAGAAGCGCTCACCCTGGTAGCGCAGGTAGCTTTCCACCTGGAACTCGGCGTCGTAACCGAATTTCTGGGCTTCCTCGCGCAGCTCGCGCCCGAATTTCTCGCCCATGGAGGCGTCCGACAGGTAGGTGATATGCCCCACCATGCGCGCCAGCATCAGCCCGCGGCGCGGGGTTGTGTCGTGGTCGGCGTAGCGGCCCTCGTGGAAGTCCGGGTCGGAGGTGATGGCCTTGCGGGCCACTTCGTTGAAGGCGATGTTCTGCGCGGTCAGGCGCGGTGTCGAGGCGATGGCCACCGCATGGCGCAGGCGATCCGGGTAGCTCAGGCTCCATTGCAACGCCTGCATGCCGCCCAGCGAACCGCCGACGACGGCGGCCCACTGCTGGATGCCCAGGCGGTCGGCCAGACGCGCCTGGCTGTCGACCCAGTCGCGCACCGTGACCACCGGGAAATCCGGGCCGTAGCAGCGGCCGGTTTCGGGGTTGGTCGAGTTGGGGCCGGTGCTGCCGTGACAGCCGCCCAGGTTATTCAGGCTGACCACGAAGAACCGGTCGGTGTCGATGGGCTTGCCCGGGCCGATGCAGCTGTCCCACCAGCCGGGTTTGCGTTCGTCGCTGCTGTGGTAGCCGGCGGCGTGGTGATGGCCGCTCAGGGCGTGGCAGATGAGCACCGCGTTGCTGGCGTCGGCGTTCAGCTCACCATAGGTTTCCACCACCAGGTCGTACTCTGGCAGGGTCTGGCCACAGGCGAGCGTCAGTGGCTCCGGGAAATGCAGGGTCTGGGGTTCAACCAGGCCCACGGAATCGGGTGGCAGCGAATCGGGCATCGAGACTCTTTATCTTATCCTGAACGATCCTGAATGGCCGTTTTCCCGGCCGGCGGTTTCCTGAAGGCGGTAGTCTGGGCGACACCGGTGGCCGATCGGCGCGCAAATGCCGGCCAGCGAAGCAGTTTAAAGGTGGGGGGCAGGCGCTGCAACTGGAGGCGGGCGCTGTCTTCGCCCGGGGCATGGCGCCCCGGGCCGTGGTGTGTCAGGCGATGCCGGACAGGTTGACCACTTTTTGCTGGATCAGCGTCGGTGCCGGCTTGCGAATCTGGCGATGCATGCTGTCGGCCAGTTCCAGTTGGCGCTGCAGGTCGGCGATGCTGTCGTTCAGCCGCTGACGCTCCTCTTTCAGGGTGCGCTCGTTGCGGACCGAGTCGCGTACCCGGCGGATCTGGTGTTCCAGCAGCTGCTTCTGTTCCATGGAGTACTGCATGATCGGCAGCAGGGCCTCCTGCGGCCAGCGTTCCACGTCGGCGCGGACCCGGTTGTGCAGGGTGCGGGCCTCGCTGACCATGACGTTGAAGAAGCGCCGGATCAGCAGGGTCTGCTCGGTCAGCATGTTCTTCGGGTTGAGGCGGAAGCGGTCCGCTTTCTTGCGCAGCTCGCGGATGGCGATCACGTGGCGCCCGGCGCGCAGGGGAATCGGCTCCAGGTGCCGCGCGCGGGTATCTTCGTTGTAGCGCCGGTAGATGGAGTCCACCATCTTCTCGGCCAGGTGACCTTCGGCCAGCAGGTTGTTGAAGTCGTTCTCCAGCAGCTCGAAGAAATGGTTCATCGCCCGGTTCATGCCGGCGGTGGTCCAGCTCTTGTTGAGCAGCTGGCGGACTTTCTCGACGTAGCCCTCGAAGCGCTCCTCGCGCACCAGGTCCTTGAGCATGTCGCCCTGGGACTGCATCAGCCGGCGGCTGGAGCGCAGGGTGATCAGCTTCTTGTAATAGAAGTCGTAGTCGGTCTGGGCTCGGTCGGCCAGGCGCTTGAGCGCTTCCTTGTCGGTGTGGGTTTCGCTGCAGGCCTCCAGCTCCTCGCGCAGGGCGTCGAGGCGGATCTGCATGGCGGCCTGGCTATTCTGCAGCATGCCCAGCAGGTCGTTGATCAGGCTCTGGGTGATCAGCGCTTCCTTGTGCATCAGGATGCGGTGGATGATCAGTTTTTCCAGATCCGGCAGGCAGCTGCGCTCGAACAGGGCCTCGTTCTTCTGCACGCGGGCTAGCAGGCCCTGCTTGGCGGAGACCGGGATCACATCCTCGGGCCGGATGTTGAGGTGATCGGCGGTGTACTCGCGCACCCGGGTGATGGACGCCTCGGTGTGCTCGGGGCCCTGCAGGTCGTCCCAGAGTACGTCGATCTTGTTGAGCACAGCGAAGCGGCCGGCGCGGTGGTCGGCATCTTCGGTGGCGATGTGCTCCTTCCAGATGGTCATGTCGCTGGCGGTGACGCCGGTGTCGGCGCTGAGCAGGAAAATCACCGCGTGGGCATTGGGCAGCATGCTGATGGTCAGCTCGGGCTCGGAGCCCAGGGCGTTCAGGCCCGGGGTGTCGAGGATGCGCAGCCCGCGTTCAAACAGCGGATGGCGAATGCTGATCTGGGCGTTACGCCAGGCCGGAACCAGCACGTAGCCGGGGCGCTTGCGGTCGTGCTCCAGCATGTTCTCTTCGAAGCCCAGATCGCGGGCTTCGCCCGGAGTCACGCTCTTGACCTGCGCCACCTGGGCCAGCGCTTCGCGCATGGCGTCGGGGGAGCTGGAATCCAGCTCGATGCGCTGCCAGCGGTCCTGGCGCTTGCGCAGCTGCTGCAGGGAGATGTCTTCCCGGCGGGTCTCGATGGGCAGCAGTAACAGGTAGTCCTTGCCCTCGCTGCGGTCGTAGAACAGTTCGGTCGGGCACATGGTGGTGCGGCCGGCCTGGGAGGGCAGGATGCGCTGGCCGTACTCCGAGAAAAACAGGGCGTTGATCAGCTCGGTCTTGCCCCGGGAATACTCGCCGACGAAGGCGATGGTCAGTTCGTCCTCGATCAGCAGTTCCAGACCGCGCCGGATGCGTTGGCTGACGTCGTCCGAAAACAGGTCGTTGTCCTGCAGCCAGAGACGGTAGCGGGAGATCTGTCGGATCAGTTCCTTCTTCCAGGCGTGGTAGGCCTCCACCTGGTGGGACAAGCTTCCTGTTGCGTGCATCGGGCCAGCCTTTTGCGCTCGGTCAGTTCCTTTAGCCCGCCGGTAACCGGTCGGACCTTTTCTTTTGTCTTGATTTTTCCGTATTTGTCGGGTTACGACATTTCCGGTCTATTGTAGCGATGGTAGGCGATTGGGAAAGATCGGACCGAGGTCCTGTGGGCTGTCAAGCAACTGATTTGCGTCAGGATATTGGCGGTGGCTGGAGAAACTTCGGAAAATCAGGAGGCTGGAGGCGGGTTTCGGTGTGTAGAAAATTGCGTCATTTTGTAACGGGCCGAGGGGCGGATCGCCCCCCGGCCATGGCGCGCATCAGAGGGCGACGCCGATGTTCCCCAGGCCAACGCCGCGGGCCATGTATTCGATCACGATCGAGACCACGTTGAGCAGCAGGAATACCACGATCGGTGACAGGTCCAGGCCGCCGACAGCCGGCATGACGTTGCGCACCGGGCGCATCACCGGCTCAGTGAGCTGACCGATCAACTGGATGGCCGGATGCGGGCTGCCGGGGGCAATCCAGCTGATGATGACGATGGCCAGCACCGACCAGAAGTAGATCTTGACGATCAGTCCCAGCACGGTCACCGCCGACCACGCCAGCAGCGTCACCGGGTTGAAGGAGGGGACGCCGCCGCTCAGGGCGATCAGGATCAGGAAGAACGTGAGCATCTGGATCAGGACAGCCAGCACCAGGGCGGCGCCGTCCACGCCACCCCAGCCCGGAATGATCCGGCGCAGCGGTCGCAGTGGCGGGTTGGTGGCCTTGACCACGAACTGGCTGATCGGGTTGTAGAAGTCGGCCCGGGCCAGTTGCAGCAGGAAGCGCAGCAACACGATGGTGAGATAGAAAGTCGAAAGGATCTGTAACGTCGTAATTACGATCTGCGCCAGCATTTGGGGCTCCGTACTGGGGTTTCGGCGTCAATAATGCGCATGAATGTCGGGATTTTCCAGCGATCAGCCGTCATCTTTGCTGAGTTCGACTGCCAGCTCCTCAGAGCGTTTGAACGCGGCCTGGCTGGCTTTCCGCACCAGGGCCCGCAGGTCGCCGTCCTCGAAGGTCTGGATGGCGCGTTCGGTGGTGCCGCCGGGGGACATGACGTTGCGCTTGAGCTGGGCCGGCTCGTCGCTGCCTTGCGCGGCCATCTCGGCGGCGCCGGCCATGGTCTGGATGGCCAGTTTGCGGGCGGTGGCCGCTTCCAGGCCGTTGGCGATGGCCGCTTCCTCCAAGGCTTCCAGGAACAGGAAGCAGTAGGCCGGGCCGCTGCCGGACAGGGCGGTGACGGCATGCAGGAGGGATTCTTCCTCGACCCAGACCGCTTCGCCGATGCCGCCGAAGATGGCGGTTACCGCATCACGCTGTTTGTCCTTGACGTCGTCTGTGGCGAACAGGCCGGCGGCGCCCTTGCCTACCAGTGACGGGGTGTTGGGCATGACCCGCACCAGCGGCAGGCCACCGCCGAGCCAGCCGTCGAGGGTGGCGCATTCCAGCCCCGCGGCGATGGAGACCATCAGCGGGCGGGTGTTCTGCACCACCGGCGCGATGTCCTGGCAGACGCTGCGCATGACCTGCGGTTTGACGGCGAGCACGATGATGTCCGCCTGCTGGGCGCAGTGCCGGTTGTCGGTGGTGACGCTCACCCCGAAGCGGGTGCGCAGGCCCTGAAGGTGACTGTCGTCCGGCGCGCTGACCCAGATGTTGTCAGCACTGTAGCCGTTCTCGATCATGCCGCCGATGATGGCGCTGGCCATGTTGCCGGCCCCGATGAATGCGATCGTCTGGGTCTTGCTCACGCTGGAACTCCGTCAGTCAGGTGGATCATTGGGTTGAGATCATAACAGGTTCATCCGTCAGGCGGGGCGGGCCCCGAACAGGGCCGTCCCCACACGCACCAGGGTGGCCCCCTCGGCAATGGCCGCTTCCAGGTCACCGCTCATGCCCATGGACAGGGTGTCCAGGCCGGCGGCATCGGGATGGGCTTCGCGCAGCCCGGCCAGTTTGTCGGCCAGGGCCCGGAAGCTGGCGCGCAGGTCGGCGTCCGGCTGGTCGGGATCGGGAATGGCCATCAGCCCGCGCAGGCGCAGGTTGGGCAGGGCCAGTACGTCGGCTGCCAGGGCGTCGATGTCCGCCAGGGCGACGCCGGACTTGCTGGCTTCGTCGTCGATGTTGACCTGCAGGCAGATGTCGAGCGGCGGCTTGTCCGCGGGGCGCTGCTCGCTCAGGCGCCGGGCGATCTTGAGCCGGTCGACGCTGTGCACCCAGTGGAAATGGCCGGCGATGTCGCGGGTCTTGTTGGACTGGATCGGGCCGATGAAGTGCCACTCGATGTCGTCCAGGTCGGCCAGTGCCACGACCTTTTCCAGGGCTTCCTGGAGGTAGTTTTCGCCGAAGCAACGCTGCCCCGCCGCATAGGCGGAACGCAGGTCTTCCGGTGGTCGCGTCTTGCTGACGGCGAGCAGCGTGACGCCGCTCTCAGGCCGGCCTGCGGCCATTGTTGCTTTTTGTATGCGTCGGGTTACGCTCCCGAGGTTGTCTGCTATGCTGGCCATTCAAGGAATCTCTGGAACTTCTGGGCACGTTTGTTCGCAATTCTGGCTTGGCATTCCGGGCTTGCGCAAGGCACTGGATGACGACAGGGCGAGCTGTCGTGAGGTCGCGAAGACCGCTTTCCCTGAGCGGTTGGCCTGGCCGGTTACGCCCCTTGCCCCGGCCACGCCCTCGTCAGGCGCCGGGCGGATAAACGGCAAATAGAATACAGAACCCGAACGAATCAAGAAAAAGCCTTCCGAGGAATTCTGATGGATATTACTGAACTCCTGGCCTTCTCGGCGAAACAGGGCGCGTCGGATTTGCACCTGTCTGCCGGGCTGCCTCCCATGATCCGTGTCGACGGGGACGTGCGCCGGATCAACCTGCCCCCCATGGAGCATAAAGAAGTCCATTCGCTGATCTACGACATCATGAACGATAAGCAGCGTAAGGACTACGAAGAATTCCTTGAGACAGACTTTTCCTTTGAGGTTCCCGGCGTCGCCCGTTTCCGGGTTAACGCCTTTAACCAGAACCGCGGCGCCGGCGCCGTGTTCCGGACCATTCCCTCCAAGGTCCTGACCATGGAAGACCTGGGCATGGGGCAGGTGTTCAAGGACATCGCCTCCGTGCCGCGCGGTCTGGTGCTGGTGACCGGGCCTACCGGTTCCGGTAAGTCGACGACCCTGGCGGCGATGCTCGACTACATCAACGATTCCCGCTACGAGCACATCCTCACCATCGAGGATCCGATCGAATTCGTGCACGAATCCAAAAAGTGCCTGCTCAACCAGCGGGAAGTCCACCGCGACACCCTGGGCTTCAACGAAGCGCTGCGTTCGGCCCTGCGGGAAGACCCGGACATCATCCTGGTCGGTGAGCTGCGGGACCTGGAAACCATTCGCCTGGCGCTGACCGCCGCCGAAACCGGTCACCTGGTGTTCGGCACCCTGCACACCACCTCCGCCGCCAAGACCATCGACCGGGTGGTCGACGTGTTCCCGGCGGAAGAGAAGTCCATGGTCCGCTCGATGCTGTCCGAATCCCTGCAGGCGGTGGTGTCCCAGGCCCTGATGAAGAAAGTGGGCGGTGGCCGGGTTGCGGCCCATGAAATCATGATCGGCACCTCGGCGATCCGGAACCTGATCCGTGAGGACAAGGTGGCGCAGATGTACTCCGCCATCCAGACCGGCGGCTCCCTGGGGATGCAGACCCTGGACCAGTGCCTGCTGAAGATGCTCCAGAAAGGTTTGATCACGCGGGAAGCGGCGCGGTCGAAAGCCAAGATGCCGGATAACTTCTGACGCACCGCTGAGTCGGTGCCGGGAACCAGAACAAGACAGGTGAACTGATGGAATTCGAAAAACTGCTGCGGCTGATGGTGGAGAAGGGGGGATCGGACCTCTTTATCACGGCGGGGGTGCCGCCCAGCATGAAGGTCAACGGCAAGGTGCTGCCGGTGACCAAGAACGCGCTGACGCCGGAACAGACCCGTGAGCTGGTCTACGGCGCGATGAACGACAAGCAGCGCGCGGAGTTCGAGGAAACCCACGAGTGCAACTTCGCCATCAGCGCCCGCGGCATCGGCCGTTTCCGGGTCAGCGCCTTCTTCCAGCGCAACCTGTGCGGCATGGTGCTGCGTCGCATCGAGGTGAAGATCCCGCAGATCGACGACCTGTCGCTGCCGGACGTCATCAAGGATCTGGCCATGACCAAGCGCGGCCTGATCATTTTCGTGGGGGCCACCGGTACCGGTAAGTCCACATCCCTGGCGGCGATGATCGGCCACCGCAACCGCAACTCCCGGGGCCACATCATTTCCATCGAGGACCCGATCGAATTCGTCCACCAGCACCAGGGCTGCATCGTGACCCAGCGCGAGGTGGGGATCGACACGGAGAGCTTCGAGGTTGCCCTGAAGAACACCCTGCGGCAGGCGCCGGATGTGATCCTGATCGGTGAGGTGCGGACCAAGCAGACCATGGAGTACGCGGTGCAGTTCGCGGAAACCGGTCACCTGTGCCTGGCCACCCTGCACGCCAACAACGCCAACCAGGCGCTGGACCGGATCATCCAGTTCTTCAATCCCGAGCAGCACAACCAGATCTGGATGGACCTGTCCCTCAACCTCAAGGCCATCGTGGCCCAGCAGCTGATTCCCACGCCGGACGGCAAGGGGCGGCGCGCGGTCATCGAAGTGCTGATCAACAGCCCGCTGGCCCAGGACATGATCCGCAAGGGCGAGGTGCACAAGCTCAAGGAGCTGATGTCCAAGTCCACGGAAGGCGGCATGCAGACCTTCGACCAGGCGCTGTACCGGCTCTATGCCGAGGGCTCGATCACCTACGAAGACGCCCTGGCGCATGCCGACTCCGCCAACGATCTGCGTCTGATGATCAAGCTGGGGGCCGATGCCACCGATTCCGACGCACTGTCGTCCACTGTCGACAAGCTCTCGATCCAGAACGATTAAGTGTCTTTGCCCGGGCGTGGCGGGGTGCCGCCACGTCCGGTTTTCCTTCCTGCTTTTCTGGCGGTGCCCGTTTCTTGTTTCTGTCTCACCTTCCGCGCGGATCGGAGCCCGTGGTTGTGCCGAAGGCATGCTGTGCGTCGCTCCGGCCAGTAGTCATACGGTCTATTCATACGCCCCTTTAATACGCTCTTTTTAAAATTGGCATGAAACCTGGGCGGCATATTATTGAATTGCAAAGCTAATCAATGAAATTAGCATTTGAGGCCAGTCCATACACCCCTGTATACTCCGCCGGTCACAAGACTTACGGCGGAGATATAACAATCATGAGCTATAACAAGACACTATCACGCGCCATGCTGGCGACCATCCTGTGCGCCCCGGCGGCTTCCTTTGCGGGCGGTTTTTCCCTTAACGAGCTGAGCGCCAGCGCCATGGGTGTGGCTAACGCGGGTACCGCGGCCAACCCCGAGAACGCAACCACCGTCTACTACAACCCGGCCGGCATGAGCCAGCTGTCCGGCACCAATATTTCCTTCGGTGCGGCGGTCCTGGACATCGATGCAGAAGCCAAGGACGGTTCCACCAGCGCGACGGATTCCGTAGGCCAGCCGGTCAGTGGTAGCGAAGGCGGCGACATCGCCGACCTGTCCGTACTGCCCAATTTCTTTGTAACCCACGAGGTCAACGATCGCGTTGACGTAGGCTTCGGTATCCACGCGCCGTATGGCCTGGCTGCCGATTACGACAACGACTTCACCGGTCGTTATTTTGCGGACAAGACCGAGATCACCGTGATCTCCTTCAGCCCGACCCTGTCCGTTAACAACGGCGAAGGTCTGTCCATGGGCGTGAGCTTCAACGTCCTGTATGCCGA
This sequence comes from Marinobacter sp. JSM 1782161, assembly GCF_011421605.1. Lineage (NCBI taxonomy): Bacteria > Pseudomonadati > Pseudomonadota > Gammaproteobacteria > Pseudomonadales > Marinobacteraceae > Marinobacter > Marinobacter sp. JSM 1782161. The sequence continues at coordinate 150,326 of NZ_WSSA01000005.1, read as the reverse complement.
CGGCAAGCTGACCAAGTATCAGGAATACAGTGCAACCGAGGCGCAGCTGGCGGCCGCGGGTATGCCGGTGACTCTTTCTGACGGCTACTTCAAGGCGGAAGGCGACGACATTGCGACCAACTTCACCGTCGGCCTGCTGTATGAGCTGAACGACCGGACCCAGTTTGGTATCACCGGTCGTACCGCCACCACCCTGAAACTGAAGGGTGATGCGACGCTGACCAACTTCCCGGATGCCGCCACGCTGACCACCGGCACGGCCGAGGAAGACGCCGTCGTACCTGTCGACATTCCTGCCAGCGTCACCCTGGGTGCCCGTCACAAGCTGACCGACAGCGTGACCCTGCTGGCCGGTGCCACCTGGGCCGAGTGGAGCGACTTCGAGGCGCTCGACGTTGTCAGCCGTGAGGAAAATGGCGCGATCTCCTCCGTATCGGGTGCCGCCAAGTACGGTGACAGCGACATCATCGGCCACGTTTCCGAGAACTGGAACGACACCTGGCAGTTCAACGTGGGTGCCATCTGGCAGGCCACGCCGCACTGGGCTTTCAAGACCGGCTACGCCTACGATCAGTCCCCGGTGGACGAGGACTTCCGTACCGCGCGGGTGCCGTCTGACGACCGTCACTGGCTGTCCCTGGGCACTCAGTGGAAAGACGATCAGAGCGGCTGGACCGTGGATGTGGCTGCCGGCATGCTGCTGTTTGACGACGTTGACGTGGACGAGCAGGAATACACCGTCGACGACGAGCCGGCTCCGGGCGCTGCCAGCTACAATGGCACCTACGAGCTGGACGCCTGGAACGCGGCCATTCAGGTCAGCAAAGCGTTCTGATCCCGCTCGAATTCCTGCGTGGACTGCGGTCCGCGCGGGACGCTTTTCGGTCCGGCCGTTCAGGCCGGACCTTCATGCTCTACCCGCCTCTCGACTGACTACCCACGCCTTAACCCCTTGCCATCCCGCCGCTATACTCGTGTTCCTTTCATGAACCGGGTGATTCGTGCGGCATTCAACGATCTGGCTTCCAACGCTGCTGTTGCTCAACCTGCTGGTCTTCGGTCTGGCGCTGGGCTGGGGATCCATTGCAATCGATCCGCTGCAGGTCTTTGCCGGCGACCTGCCGGACTGGCAGTCCACTATTGTCATGGAGCTGCGCCTGCCCCGCGCCGTCACGGCGTTTGCCGTCGGCGGTATGCTGGCCCTGGCTGGCGTGCTGATGCAGGTGCTGTTGCGCAACCCGCTGGCTGAACCCTATGTGCTGGGCATTTCCGGAGGGGCAGCCGTAGCGGCCCTGGGCGCCATTACCCTGGGATTGGGTGGCTGGTGGGTTTCCGGCAGTGCGTTTGTGGGCAGCCTGGCCAGCATGCTGCTGGTGTTCCTGCTGGGTGGTCGCATGGGCTATGGCCGGGGCGATCGGTTGTTGCTTACCGGTGTCGTGATTGCTGCCGGCTGGGGTGCCTGTATCAGTCTTCTGTTGGTGCTGGGGCCGGATCAGTCCCTGCGCGGCATGCTGTTCTGGCTGATGGGGGAGCTGTCCCGGCCGGAAACGCCCTGGTGGGCGCTGCTGGTGCTGGCGTTGGCGCTGGCGGCGGCCTGGTTCATGGCGCCGGCGCTGGATCTTCTGGCTCGTGGCGATGAACAGGCTGCGGTCCTGGGTGTGGAAACCCGCCGCCTGCGGGGTGTCTGCTACCTGACGGCGTCGTTTCTGACCGCCTGTGCGGTAACGCTGGCCGGCCCCGTCGGGTTCGTCGGGCTGGTGGTGCCACACCTGATGCGGCAGTGGCTGGGGGCCGGTCACCGCGCGTTGGCCCCGGCCAGCCTGTTGGCCGGGGGTGCCTTGCTGATGCTGGCCGATACGGCTGCCCGCTCGCTGATAGCGCCACGGCAGCTGCCGGTCGGTGTGTTGACGGCGGCGGTTGGCGTGCCGCTTTTCCTCTACCTGCTGCAACGCCGGGGGACCCGCTGATGCCCTCCTTGCAGTTGGACGGCCTGACTTTTGGTCGTGGCGACCGTGCCCTGGCGGAGCCGCTTGATCTGCAGGCCGAAGGCGGCGAAGTCTGGGCCATCCTGGGGGAGAACGGTGTCGGCAAATCCTCGCTGCTGCTGACTCTGGCTGGTCTGCTGCCGGTGTTGGCGGGACGGGTGTTTGTCGATGGCGTGGACATCCGGCGCTGCCCGCGCAAAGTGCTGGCGCGTCGCGTTGGCCTGTTGCTGCAGCAGTCGCCGATGGATTTTCCGTTTACCGTAACCGAAGCCGTCGGGGCCGGCCGTTACGCGCACCGACCGGGCTGGCAGGCGCTGGGAGCGAATGATCAGGTCATCATCCGCCGGGCGTTGGCGAGCTGTGGGCTGGAAGGTCTGGCGGAGGCTCGGGTCGACCGCCTGTCCGGCGGCGAACAGCGCCGGGTGGCCATGGCAACCCTGCTGACCCAGGCCCCCGGCGTCCTGTTGCTGGACGAGCCGGTGAATCATCTGGATCTGCGCCACCAGGCGGAACTGATGGCAACCCTGTGTGCGCTGGCGCGGGAGCAGCGGCGGTTAGTGGTCATGACCGTTCACGACATCAACCTGGCGGCACGCTACGCCGACCGGGTCCTGTTACTGTATCCCGACGGTCACCACGATGCCGGTTCGGCGTCTGAAATGCTGTCGTCGGAGCGCCTGCAGCGGGTCTACAGCTATCCGGTCGAGCGGGTCGGCGAGGGCGGGGACAGCTTCTGGCGGCCCGCGCCGCGATGGACTCCCGACCCGGTGGATTGAACGCGCCGTCGGCGTGCCGCGATCAGGCGGGCACTTCCATTTTGCGGCCCCGGTAGGTGATGGTGCGGGTCTTGCTGCTGCTGGCCGGTTCCTCTTTCTTGGCCGCCGCGGCCGGCTCCGCCAACTCCTGGCCGCGGTAATTGCGCGGCTTGTCGTCGTCCTGCTTGGCAAGATCCGGAACCTGTTTCTTGAGCTCTTCCCAGGCGTTGTTCAGGTGGCTGGAGCGGGATTGCCTGGCGTAGGACGCCAACTGGTCCTCCAGGTCGTTGTCGGTCAGGTGAAGCTTAACGCCGAATTCCGCCAGGATCAGTCGGCGGCACTGGTGGACGAGTTTGAGGAGTCCGCGATCCAGTAGCCAACTGCGTTCTGCTGCTAGCGTCGTCATTGTCGTACCTCATTTCAAAGCGCTCTTGCGTCTGGACGGTCCCGAGCCTGTGGGGGATCAGAGCGTGCGCGTTATCGACCCTGAATATTAAGCTAAAAATGTGCCTATCGTTAAAATCCTGAAATAAAAGGCGAAAACGTCAGCTTTGCATGGAATTACGCACCGCCATGACGCATCACGGGTTCGGCCTGCACCGTTGTGGTGAGTTCGGCGGGCGTGCAGGGGAATGAGAAAATCCGGGAAAATGCGTTGACCCGGTGGGCCAGTCCTCCTAAAGTCCCGGCAAGTTCGGTGACGCGTGCGTCACCGGCGTCAATTGGCAGGCGGTGCTCGCACGGCGAGTGAAACGGGAAACTGGTGCAAACCCAGTGCTGCCCCCGCAACGGTAAATTCCTCTGCAGCAGCAAGGCCACTGGACCTCCGGTCCGGGAAGGCGCTGCCGGCCCCGATCCCGGGGAAGGAATGAGCCCGGAGACCGGCCACCTGCTTCCCGGCAGGGATCTCTCTGATCCTGGCCGGTGCATGCGGTGCTGCGGAGGGCTTCACCGGTGGTTGCCCATCCCGTAACCGCGCGTCCTCCGTCCACCGGCTTCGACTGAACCGGATGCGAACCCAGGACGCCCTCTGTGAACAAGCCCTTTTCCCTGGCCGCCGGCCTGATGACCGGCTGTCTTGCCGCCCCGCTCAACGCGGACATTCTCAATCCCCTTGTGGTGACCGCGACCCGGACCGCGCAAACGGCCGACGAGGTGAACGCCTCGGTGACGGTCATCAGCCGGCAGGACATCCAGCGCAGCACGGCCAGCAGCATCGAGGACCTGTTGCGCGGTGTTCCCGGCGTGACCGTGTCCCAGAGTGGTGGTGCCGGCAAGCAGTCCAGCGTGTTCATGCGGGGTTCGAATTCCGATCACGTGCTGGTGCTGGTGGACGGCCTGAAAGTCGGCGGTGCAACGGCGGGCACGGCCCAGTTGGAAAACATTCCCCTGGCGCTGGTGGATCGCATCGAAGTGGTGCGTGGTCCGCGCTCCAGCCTCTACGGCTCGGAGGCCATCGGTGGGGTGATCCAGATATTCACGCGCCGGGGCACGCCGGAGCCGGAAGCCATTTCGGAGGTGAGCGCCGGTACCGAGGGCTCCTCGCGCCTGACCCAGCACTTCTCGGGCCGCACCGGCGATACGGCCTACAGCCTGTCGGCGTCGATGTATGAGACCGATGGTGTGGATTCCCAGCCGGTCAGCAATCAGCGCGATGACGACGGTTTCGAGAGCCAGTCGTTCAGCGCCAGCGTGGATCAGCGGGTGAATGATCGCCTGTCGCTCGGCCTCAACGCGATGCACGCCCAGGGCGAGAACGATTACGACAGCGTTTTCGGTACAGCCGATCAGCGCTACTGGAACGAGTTCGTGCAGCAGTCCGGGCGGGTTTTCGCCGATTTCGCCGCCAGCGACGATGTCACCTTGCACGCCCAGATCGGCTACGGGCGCGAGGACAACGACAACTTTATCGACCAGTCGGATTACTTTGACTATGAAACCCGGCGCCGCCAGTACCTGGTCCAGTCCGATGCCTACCTCACTGGCCACCAGCTGCTGACCGTGGGCGTCGAGCGGGTTGAAGAGCGTGTGGAGGCCTCGACGGCCTACACGGAAGACGCTCGCTACAACAATGCGGTGTTTGGTCAGTGGCAGACCGTCGATCAGCCGCTGCATGTGGAGACGTCGCTGCGCTACGACAACAACCAGGCCTACGGCGACGAGACCACCGGGGCGGTATCGGTAGGCTACCAGCTGACGCCCGCGCTCAAGCCCTACGTCAGCTACGGCACCGGCTTCAAGGCGCCCAACTTCAACGATCTGTATTCGCCGTTTGGCGCCAACCCGGACCTGGACGCGGAAACCTCGGAAACCTACGAAGTAGGGCTCAAGGGCAGTGTCGGACGTCTGTCCTATGAGTGGGCGGCCTATCGCACCAACTTCGATGACCTGATCCAGCTGGACGCCTTGTTCATTCCCTACAACACGGAGTCGGCGACGGCGGAAGGTACGGAACTGAGCGTCATCTACCGGGGCGGTGACTGGCGGCTGGAAATGGGCGCCGGCTATACCCGCGCCACCGATGACGACACCGGCGATGCCCTGGCCCGGCGACCCAAGTGGAACGGGCGCCTGGCGGGAACAAAAACGTTCGGGCCGCTGGAAGCGAGCCTGGAATGGCTGGGGCGGACGGATTCGGTGGATACGGCGGCGGACAGCGACATTCCCGGTTATGGGATGACCAACCTGACGCTGGCCTATGCCGCGACCGACCGCCTCGACCTGACGCTCAAGGGGCGCAACTTGCTCGATCAGGAGGCGGTCACCGTGGCCGGATACTCTGGCCAGCAACGGGCGTTGCTGGCCTCCCTGCGCTACCGCTACTGAACGCAGCCGGGGCGAGGTCGCTAGTGCGCCTCGTCCCAGTTGTCGCCGACACCGGCTTCCACCAGCAGCGGCACCTTGAGGTCGGCGGCGGCTGACATGCGATCGGTGAGGCCCTTGATGACGTCGTCCAGGGCCGACTCCTTCACTTCCAGGATCAATTCGTCGTGGACCTGCATGACCATGCGGGCGTCCCTGGCGTGCTGGTCCAGCAGCCAGTTCTCCACCGTCACCATCGCCTTCTTGATGATGTCCGCCGCGGTGCCCTGCATGGGCGCGTTGATTGCGGTGCGCTCGGCGGCCTGCTGCATCTGTTTGTTCTTGGCGTTGATCTCTGGCAGGTACAGGCGACGGCCGAACAGGGTTTCCACGTAACCGTCGTCGTGGGCCTGCTTGCGGATGTCGTCCATGTACTGGCGAACACCGGGGTAGCGGTGGAAATAGAGGTCGATGTACTCCTGGGCGAGCTTGCGTTCCACGCCCAGCTGGCGCGACAGGCCGAAGGCGGACATGCCGTAGATCAGGCCAAAGTTGATGGCCTTGGCGCTGCGGCGCTGGTCGGACGTGACCTTGTCCACCGTGGTGTCGAAGACCTCGGCGGCGGTGGCCTTGTGGATGTCCTTGCCCTCGGCGAAAGCCTTGAGCAGCCCCTCGTCGCCGGACAGGTGCGCCATGATGCGCAGCTCGATCTGGGAATAGTCCGCCGCTACCAGCTTGTAGCCCTCCGGCGCGATGAACGCCTGGCGAATGCGCCGGCCCTCGTGGGTGCGGATGGGAATGTTCTGCAGGTTGGGTTCGGAGGACGACAGGCGCCCGGTGGCCGCCACCGCCTGGTGATAGGAGGTGTGCACGCGGTTGTCCCGGGCGCTGATCATCTCCGGCAGGCGATCGGTGTAGGTGGACTTGAGCTTGCTCAGGCTGCGGTGCTCCAGGATCAGGTGCGGCAGCTTGTAGTCGTGGGCCAGTTCCTGCAGCACCGGCTCGGCGGTGGACGGTGCGCCCTTGGGCGTCTTCTTGATCACCGGCAGCCCCAGCTTCTCGTAGAAGATGGCCTGCAACTGCTTGGGGGACCCCAGGTTGAAGGTTTCACCGGCCTCATCGTGGGCGGCCTTCTCCAGCTCCGCCATGCGCTCGGCCAGCTCCTGGCTGTGGCGCTTGAGCGTGCCGGCGTCGATCATCACACCGCGCTGCTCCATGCGTGACAGCACCGGCACCAGCGGCAGGTCGATGTCGGTGTAGACGCTTTCCAGCTTGCCTTCCCTGGCCAGGCGTGGGCGCAGGGCCTGATGCAGGCGCAGGGTGATGTCCGCGTCCTCGGCGGCGTAGGGGCCGGCCTGTTCCAGATCGATCTGGTTGAAGGTGAGCTGTTTGGCGCCCTTGCCGGCAATGGATTCGAACGAGATGGTGGCTTCACCCAGGTACTTCAGGGCCAGGCTGTCCATGTCGTGGCGCGAGGCGGTGGAGTTGAGCACGTAGGACTCCAGCATGGTGTCCTCGGCGATGCCTTCCAGGGAAATGCCGTGGTTGGCCAGCACGTTCTTGTCGTACTTGAGGTTCTGGCCGACTTTCCTGAGCCTGGGGTCTTCCAGCAGCGGTTTGAGCTGCTCCAGCACGGCCTCCCGGTCAAGTTGGTCCGGCGCGCCCATGTAGTCGTGGCCGAAGGGCACGTAGATCGCTTCACCCGCTTCGATGGCGAAGGACACCCCTACGACTTCCGCCTGACTGTAGTTGAGGCTGGTGGTTTCGGTGTCGAAGGCGAACAGGTCCGCCTTGTTCAGGCGCTTGACCCAGTCGTCCAGCTCCGCCTGGTCGGTGACCACGCTATAGCGTTTCTCGGGAATATCGGGGGTACTGTCGTCCTCGGTGTCCGCCGGGGCGTCGTCGCTCAGCTCGGCGATCCAGGTCTTGAATTCGTACTCGCGGAACAGGGCCAGCAGTTTGTCGTTATCCGCGTCATCGGGTTTAACGTCCTGGATGCCGAATGCCAGCTCCACATCCGTTTTGATGGTGGCCAGCTCCTTGCTCAGCGGCAGTTGCTCCACAGCGTTGCGCAGGTTCTCGCCGATCTTGCCCTTGACCTCGTCCGCGTGCTCGACGAGATTTTCCAGCGTCTCGTACTGCTCCAGCCATTTGACCGCGGTCTTGGGGCCACACTTTTCCACACCGGGGATGTTGTCCACCTTGTCGCCCACCAGAGCCAGGTAGTCGATGATCTGCTCTGGGGTGATGCCGAACTTGTCCTTTACGCCGTCCCGGTCCATGGCGGTTTCGGTCATGGTGTTGATCAGGGTGACGTGCTCGCTGACCAGCTGCGCCATGTCCTTGTCGCCGGTGGAGATCACCACATCAACGCCCTTTTCGGTGGCCTCGTAGGCGAGGGTGCCGATCACGTCGTCCGCCTCCACATCGGGGACGATCAGCAGCGGCAGGCCCATGGCGCGCACGATCTCGTGGATGGGCGCGATCTGGGTGGCCAGGTCTTCCGGCATGGGCGGACGGTTGGCCTTGTACTCTTCGTAAAGGTCATGGCGGAATGTCTTGCCCTTGGCGTCGAAGACCACCACGACCTTGGAGCCGGGGTAGTCCTGGTCGAGCCGGCGCAGCATGCTGATGACGCCCTTGATGGCGCCGGTGGGCTGACCCTTGCTGGTGGTCAGCGGCGGCAGGGCGTGGAAGGCGCGGAAAAGGTAGGAGGATCCGTCGACGAGGACGACCGGTGGCGTCTGCTTCTGGCTCATAGGGGCTGGTATCCGGAATCAGGTTGTCTAGTGCCCTGGGATGTGTAAATCTCAGAGAACAATCAAGGATTTCAGGATGCCAAGGTTAACATGAAAAAAACGATCCCCCTCGTGATTGCATTGGTGATCGCATCGTTCAGCCTGATAGCGGCCGCCCAGGAAGACGGCGCGTCGTCGTCCGCCCCGGTGCGGGCGTCTGAATACCAGGCCGCGTCTCCGGACGAACCCCAGGTGGTGATTCGTCCAGGCAAGGAAGCCACCTACTACGAGTACCGCGTGAACGGCCAGCTCAGGGAAATCCGGGTGGAGCCCAAGGTGGGCCCCGTCTACTACCTGGTTCCGGCCGACGGCGGTGGCTTCATCCGGCAGGACGGCTCCCAGCTCGTGGTGCCCAAATGGGTCCTGTTCCGCTGGTAGCGATCAGATCACGCTGACCGAGATCACTTCGGAACGCTGGCTTTCCAAGCCGTCGGTGTCCAGGGTGGTCACGGAGAACTCGTACTGCCCCGGTTCGAAAGCCTTTAAGGGGTATTGGGTTCTGTCCGAGCCGCTTACCTTGATGGAGCGGTAGCCACTCTGGTGCTTGAGCTTGTAGTAAATCCGATAGCCGCTGATTTCCCCCACATACAGTTTACTGCCGTCAGCCCGGGTGGCGGGCGCCGTCCAGCGCAGTTTGGAAGAGACTGTGGCCTCGCTGGCTGCAGAACTTCCGCTTGATCCCGAATTCGACGTGCTGTCCGAGGTTTTGCTGGAGCTATCGGAAGATGACCCGCCGCCGTTGCAGCCGGCAAGCAGGAGCGTGACAGAAATAAAACACAGGGCGATGACGTGCCGGGCCCGGCAAGGATTTGAATAGGACATTGATATACCTGACGTTTCTCTAATAGATGATGGCTCGCTTTAGCGAGTTCTTTTTAGAGAGGCACAGCGGAGTAGGCTCCATCCTCACAAGTCCTTTGCCGCCTCATTATGCGAATGAGATTGAGACTCACAAGTGAACATTTCGTCAGTTTTTTTATGATATGGAGTCACGTTTCTTGCAGGGTCTCTGGGGTTTTTTCGGAAAAAGCTTTGGTGACAAATAACTAGGGCGTCCCGGTTGTCTCGGCGGTCGAATGGAACCCTAGTATGAATATTCTAATTTTTGCGATTAACGTCCGTGGTGTTATCCGGAAAAGGCGTCAGGCACGCCTCCGTCAATCTCTCAATCAATCTGCAGTCAAAGCAATGGAGAGGCACCACAATGGGTAAACTGAAAAGCTATCAGGAACAGATTCAGGAGATGGTCGAGAAGGGCATTAATGCGGCGGAAGAGCGTCAGAAGAAGCTGTCGTCCAAGCCGTTCGAATATGCCGAAAAGCTGGAATCCGAAGCCCGCGAGTACAGCGTCAAGTCGCTGCGCAAGCGTTACGACGGCTACAGCGAGAACCTGTTCGAGCAGCTTCGCAGCCTGAACAGCCGTTTCGGTAACTTTGCGTCGGAAATGGTGGCCAGGGTCGAGAAGGAAACCGCAGAGGGCGCTGAAGCGGTGTCCGAGGCCGCGGACGAAGTGTCCGATCAGGCCAAGTCGGTGAAGAAATCCGCCACTTCAACGGCGAAGAAGTCGACCAGCACGGCCCGTAAGAGCACCGCACGCAAGTCGACCTCGACCACCACCTCCGCCTGATCGCCGAGTGGGTTGGCCAGAACAGAAAGGGTCGCTTCGGCGACCCTTTTTAATACCTGCTTGCCTTTATACCCGCGTGCCGCGAGTGCGACTCCGACTCCGGCTTATTCCGTCGCGCGGGTCTCCGCGGTGTGCAGTTCGACGGTTCGGGATTCCCCGGTGATCTGTTCCAGGCGCTGGATCTTGGCCTCGTAGGATTCGCGGATTTTGGCGGTTTCCTGATCCTGCTTGTTGATCTCCTGCTCCAGCTCGCGTTTCTGGGACTGCAGTCGTTCAATGCGGGTTTTCAGGTTATCCGGAATCTTGCGTCCGGCCCGTTCCAGGTCCGCTGCCTTGCCCTGCTGTTCCTCCAGCTGACTGTCGATCACAGCGATGTTGCCGCGTTTGAGCTGCACCAGGCTGTGGCGTTCCTGCAGCTTGCGGTTCAGGGCGCGCACGGCGTCGTCCGGATGGCTGTAGATGCGCAGCAGCTCTTCGTCCGCCTCCCGCTGGCGTTCAGCCGCCTGTTTGCGCTGCTCGGCCTGGGCGCGGGCTTTCAGTTCCTCTTCCGTTGGTGCCGGAGGCACCACTTTGACCACGCGACCCTGCGAGTTGAGGACTTCGTAGCCGTGTTTGGTGGCGTCGGACGGCACAGTGTTGCTCATCACCATGCGGCCGTTGTCGTCCTTGTAGCGATACATGGTCGATGCCAGCGCCGACGAAGCGCCGAAAACGCCGCAAAAGAGGAGTGCAAAGGTAAGGGAGGAGGGGTGTCTCATAGACTGCTTGGTCACCGTTTGGTTGGCCTCGGCTGAGCATAGCGGGCGAATCGCCGGCCTGGCAACAGGCCGTGCCCGGCGAAGCCCTGAATTGCGATCAGATGCCGAATTCCTCGCGGTAGGTCGCTACTTTGCGCGCGTTCTCCTGGAAATCCGGACGATCCGCCAGATAACTGATTACCTGGTCCAGCTGGATGATGCTTGTGACCGGCAGCTTGTAATCCCGTTCCACTTCCTGGATGGCCGACAGCTCACTCTGGCCCCGCTCCTGCCGATCCAGGGCGATCAGTACGCCCGCAGGCTCGGCGCCGGCTTCGTGAATGATGTCGATGGACTCGCGGATCGCGGTCCCGGCGGTGATGACGTCGTCAATGATCAGCACTTTGCCCTTTAATGGTGCGCCGACAATGTTGCCGCCCTCTCCGTGATCTTTTTTCTCTTTCCGGTTGAACGCGTAGGGCCGGTCGTCGCCGGTTTCCGCCAGGGACATCGCCGTCGCTGCGGCCAACGGTATGCCCTTATAGGCAGGTCCGAAAAGAATGTCATAATTCAGGCCGCTATTTTGCAGGGCAGACGCATAGGCACGCCCGAGCTGAAGCAAATCCGACCCCGTATTGAACAGGCCTGCATTGAAGAAGTAGGGACTCTTGCGTCCGGACTTGAGGGTGAACTCCCCAAAACGGAGGACGTCCCGACGGATGGCAAATTCGATGAAATCGCGTTGATAGTCGTGCATGGCAAGGTATCTGGAAGGGTTGGATTCTTTCAAAAAGGCGTAAAAACGGTATCATACACACAAACGTTTCAGGGAACATCTATGCGGGTAGTATCGATCAGCGTCAACGGCCTGGCACAGGCGATTGACCGTGGTTTTTTTGACTGGCTGGCGGGCCAGGATGCAGACGTGGTCTGTGTCCAGGATCATCGCATGCGGGTCTACGAATTCGACGATCCCCGCTATGTCCCCGAAGGCTACGAAGCGTATTTCATCGACGGCGAGGAAACCGAGTACGGCGGCGTCGGTATCTATACCCGCCACTTCCCGAAAGCCATCATCTACGGTTTCGGCAACGAGATCTCCGACCGCGAGGGCCGCTTCATCCAGGCGGACTTCGACAAGGTCAGTGTGGCCTCGGTGCTGGCGCCCAACGCCCTGGGCCGCGAGGAAGAGTTGCTGGGCGACGGCAACGACCTGACCATGCTGGATCACAAGGACGCCTTCATGGAAGGCTACGGCCAGCACATGCAGAAGACCCTGCGCAAGCGCCGGCAGTTCATCTTTGGTGCCAACCTGCAGACCGCGCATCATGTGACCGACACCAGTCCCCGTTACCACAAACTGGACGTGTCCGGTTTCCTGCCCCATGAGAGGGCATGGCTGGACCGCCTGTTCGACGAGCTGGGCGCGGTTGATGCGTTCCGCGAGGTCAACAAGGACGGCGACCAGTTCACCTGGTGGCCTGAGTGGGCCGAAGGCTGGCGTCAGCACGCCGGCTGGCGCACCGATTACCAGCTGGCCACGCCGGGCATCCGCAAGACGATCCAGAATGCCTGGATCGATGACGAGACCCGTTTCTCCGACCACGCGCCGCTGATCATCGATTACGACATCGACATCGGTTTCTGATCCGGCGTCGAGTCGGCGGATCCTCCAAAAGAAAAGGCCAGCGTTTGCTGGCCTTTTTGCGTTCCGGAGCCGGGGTTTATTCGGCCAGGGCGGCGTTCTGCAGCTCAAACAGGTGGTTGATGCCCTGCTTGGCGAGCGACAGCATGCTGTCGAGTTCGTCCTGGGCGAAGGGGGCGCCTTCCGCCGTGCCCTGAATCTCGATGAAACCGCCCTGGTCGGTCATGATGACGTTCATGTCGGTTTCCGCCGCCGAGTCTTCCGGGTAGTCCAGGTCCACCACGATGGCGCCTTCGTACACGCCCACGGAGATGGCGCCGACCATCTGTACTAGCGGCGTGGCCTTCAGGCGGCCTTCCTTGACCAGGTGATTGAGCGCGTCCACCAGAGCCACGCAGCCGCCGGTGATCGCCGCGGTGCGGGTGCCGCCGTCGGCCTGGATGACGTCACAATCGATGGTGATGGTGTGCTCGCCCAGTTTGGTCAGGTCCACGGCCGCGCGCAGTGAGCGACCGATCAGGCGCTGGATTTCCACGGTGCGTCCGCCCTGCTTGCCACGGGCGGCTTCACGGCCCATCCGGCTGCCCGTCGAACGCGGCAGCATGCCGTATTCGGCGGTGATCCAGCCTTTGCCACTGCCTTTGAGGAAGCGGGGTACGTTGTTGTCGACGGAAGCCGTGCAAATGACTTTGGTATCGCCGAATTCGATCAGGACCGAGCCTTCCGCGTGCTTGGTGTAGTTGCGTGTGATGCGGATGTCACGAGTCTGTTCTGGAGCGCGTCCACTGGGTCGCATAGCGATTCCTGTACTGATTGGGTGGAGGGTGTTGGCCGGCCATCGCCGGGAGGCGGACCGGTCCCGTGAAATAGCCGTTCAGTGTAACATGGAGGAACCAGGATGGCGTCGGTGGCTCGACGTTCGGGCAAGTGTGGTGCCGGATGCCCGTTTCCTGTCCATTTCACGAACAGGGCACTAGAATACAGCCATTCCAACGACAGGCCGGAGTTCACATGATCAGGAGTATGACCGCGTTCGCGCGCAAGGACACCGAAGGAGAGTGGGGCAGCCTCACCTGTGAAATCCGTGCGGTCAACCATCGTTACCTGGAGCCGGCGTTTCGCCTGCCGGAGCCGCTGCGGGAACTGGAGAACGGCTTCCGGGAAACCCTGCGCAAGCGGCTGGGCCGTGGCAAGGTGGAGATCGGGCTGCGTCTGCAGCTGGCGGACGACGCCACCGGTGGCCTCACGGTGAACCAGGCCCTGGCCGAAGAGCTCAACGACGCCGCCAATCACATCAACCGCATCCTCGATAACCCGGCCCACATCAATGCGCTGGATATCCTGCGCTGGCCCGGTGTGCTGCAGTCCGGCGAGCGCGACCTGGAGCCGGTCAAGGAAGCGGCGCAGGCCCTGTTTGCCGAGACCGTGGACGAGCTGGTCGGCGTCCGCGAGCGCGAAGGTGAGCGCCTGCGTCCGCTGTTCGAGGAGCGGCTGCAGGAGATCACGGATTCGGTCAGTCAGGTTCGCAAGCGCATGCCCGAACTGCTTGAGCAGCAGTCCGACAGTCTGCGCGAGCGTTTCGAGGCGGCGAAAGTGGAGCTGGACCCGGACCGCCTGGCCCAGGAAATGGTCGTGCTGGCGCAGAAGTCCGACGTGGCCGAAGAGCTGGACCGGCTCGATACCCACGTCAGCGAAGTGCGCCAGACCCTGTCCGGCGACAAGCCCATTGGTCGCCGCCTGGATTTTCTGATGCAGGAGCTGAACCGCGAGGCCAATACCCTGAGCAGTAAGTCGATCGACGCGGAAGTCACCCGCGTGGCGGTCGACCTCAAGGTCCTGATTGAGCAGATGCGCGAGCAGGTGCAGAACCTCGAGTAAGCCATTTCGCTGCCGATGGGTGCCGGATCGCGGCAATCTCCGTATAATGCGGCGCCTGTTATCCATGAAACCCCTATGACAACGAAGCCGCGGACGCATGCGCCGGCGGCTTCGAAGCGAAATTTCCGGAGTTGTACGTCATGAGTCAGGTCGCAGAGAAGGGCACCCTGTATGTGATTTCTGCGCCGTCCGGTGCCGGCAAGACCAGCCTGGTGGCTGAGATGCTGGCCCGGGACAGCAAACTGGGCGTGTCCGTGTCCCATACCACGCGGCCCATGCGCCAGGGTGAGCAGGATGGCGTGAACTACCACTTCACCAGCCGCGACGAGTTCGAGGCGATGATCGGCCGCGACGATTTCCTGGAGCACGCCGATGTTTTCGGCAACTACTACGGCACCTCCCAGGTGTGGGTGGAAGAGACCCTGGACAAGGGGCAGGACGTGATCCTCGAAATCGACTGGCAGGGCGCCGTACAGGTCCGCCGACAGTTGCCGGATTGCGTCAGCATCTTCATTGTGCCGCCGTCGCCGGAAGCCCTGCGGGACCGTCTGACTGGCCGTGGCCAGGACGAGCCGGAGGTCATCGAGCGGCGTCTGCGGGAAGCGGCGGAAGAATGCAGCCACGCCCTGGAATTCGACTACCTGGTGGTCAACGATGCCTTCGAGGTGGCCCTGGAAGAGCTGCTTTCGATCGTCCGTACCCAGCGCCTGCGGGTCGAGAACCAGGAGCGGCGCCACGCCGATCTGCTGGCGGCGCTGGTTTCCGGTGGTTCGGCGTATACAAATTGAGCATTTCCATTTATACTGCGCGGTCTGCTTCGGGGCGGCTCCGCCCGGCCGGGCAACCAGTTATCCAATTACTTTTTCGGGGAAGTTATGGCACGAGTCACTGTTGAAGACTGTCTGGATCACGTCGATAACCGTTTTGAGCTGGTTATGCTGGCGACCAAACGGGCTCGTCAGATTTCAACCAAGGGCCACGAGCCGATGGTTCCTGAGGAAAACGATAAGCCAACCGTTCTGGCCCTGCGCGAAATCGCCGAGGGCAAGGTCGACAACGCGTTGGTCGAGCAGGACGACGACGAGTAAGCGTCTCCGCTTCAGCCCCGTCAGTACGGGGCTTGCGGCTAATGCCGCATTGAAATCTGCGCCACGGCTCTTATAGTAGGAGTTGAGGGGCTGCTTCAGGCAGCTCCGGCAGGGCAAAGGAAGACCCGGGTGTGACTGCATTCGGGTTTTTTTGTCGGTGATTCATTCGGACCTGGCGGTCCATGTCGTCTCCGGAGGCGCAGTGTCAGCAGAGGCTCCAGCGCTTACATCCGTCGAAACACTGGCGGATCAGCTGAGTACCTACCTTGACCGGCCCCGCATCAATCAGGTGCGGCGGGCCTACTATTACGCCGAGCAGGCCCACGAAGGCCAGATGCGCCGTTCCGGCGAAGCCTACATTACTCATCCGCTGGCGGTGGCCGGCATCCTGGCGGACATGAAGCTCGATCACCAGAGCCTGATGGCGGCCATGCTGCATGACGTCATCGAGGATACCGGCATTCCCAAGGACGCCCTGTCCGAACAGTTCGGGGAACCGGTGGCGGACCTGGTGGACGGTGTCTCCAAGCTGACCCAGATCGAATTCCGCTCCCGCGCTGAAGCCCAGGCCGAGAACTTCCAGAAGATGACCCTGGCCATGGCCCGGGATATCCGCGTGATCCTGGTGAAGCTGGCGGACCGCCTGCACAACATGCGCACGCTCGGGCACATGTCCTACGAAAAGCGCCAGCGTATTGCGACCGAGACCCTGGACATCTACGCGCCGATCGCCAACCGTCTGGGCATGCACACCCTGTGTACCGAGCTGGAGGACCTGGGCTTCTCGTTCCTGTATCCAATGCGTTCGCGCTACATCTCCAAGGCGGTGGAGACCCTGCGCGGCAGTCATCGTGAGATCATCGAGGAGATCCGCGGCAGGCTGGAGGAAAAACTGCATGAGCGCGGCCTGCCAGGGCGAATCATGGGGCGCGAGAAGCACTTGAACAGCATCTACAACAAGATGAAGTTCAAGCACAAATCCTTCCATGAAATCATGGATGTCTACGCCTTCCGCATCATCACCGACTCCACCGACGACTGTTACCGCATCCTCGGCGCCGTTCACAGCCTCTACAAACCCCTTCCCGGACGCTTCAAGGACTACATTGCCATGCCCAAGGCCAATGGCTACCAGTCCCTGCACACGACGCTGTTCGGTATGCACGTGAACATCGAGATCCAGATCCGTACCGAGGAGATGGAGCACATCGCCAACAACGGGATCGCCGCCCACTGGCTCTACAAGAACGACAACTCGTCGGTGCTGGAGGTCAGCCAGCGGCGGGTGGATCGCTGGGTCAAGGGCCTGATGGAGATGCGCGAGCGGGCCGATGATTCGCTGGAATTCATCGAGCACGTGAAGGTCGACCTGTTCCCGGACGAGATCTACGTGTTCACGCCCAAGGGCAAGATCCTGGAGCTGCCCGGTGGCGCCACGCCCATCGATTTCGCCTACGCCATCCATACTGATATCGGCAACGCCTGCGTCGCCTGCCGCATCAACCGCAACCTGGGCTCGCTGAGCCAGCCGCTGCAGAGTGGCCAGACGGTGGAAATCATCACCGCGCCGGGCGCCCGCCCCAATCCGGCCTGGCTGGGTTTCGTGGTGACCGGCAAGGCGCGCAGCAGCATCCGTCATTTCCTCAAGTACCAGAAGAAGGCGGAATCCCTGGAACTGGGCAAGACGCTGCTCAAGAAATCCCTGGCCGGTTTTGGCCACAAGCTGGGGGACATCGACGACTCCCAGCGTCAGCGGGTGTGCAAGCATAATCAGGTGGGCAGTTTTGACGACCTGCTCAGCGATATCGGTCTGGGCAACCGCATGGCCTATATCGTGGCGCGGCAACTGGTGTCCGACCCGGGCGGGGATGGCCAGCAGCCCGATCACGACGGCTTCGATGTGGTCAACCTGCATCCCTCCGGCGCCGGTCGCGGCACCATGACCATCCAGGGCACCGAAGGCCTGGTGATCCGTTTCGCCGGCTGCTGCAAGCCGATCCCGGGCGATCCGGTGGTGGGCGTCATGGAGTCCGGCACCGGCATGGTTATCCACAGCGACACCTGCCGCAAACTGCCGGAGAAGGGTGCCGACGGTTCGCCGCTGATGCACCTGAAGTGGGCCAAGGACATCACCGACGAGTTCTCGGTGGAGCTTCGGGTGGAGCTGGAGCGCCAGCGAGGTGTCATCGCCGAGGTGGCCAGCGCGGTGTCCATGGCCGACGGCAATATCGAGCGGATCAACGTGGAAGAGCAGAATGCGCGCCTGAGCATCGTCAGCCTGGTGGTCCACGTCAACGGGCGTCGTCATCTGGCCCGGGTCATGCGCCGGGTGCGCAACATCCGCGCGGTAACGCACATTGCCAGGGTCCGCCACTGACCCCTTCGCTTGCCGCCGTGGACAGCGGTTGACAGGAGCGCCTGATCCCGGTGAGGATCTCCGTTTTTCATTAGAAAAGTCCCGCCTCAGGCGGGGTTGTGAGGGCTTTGAAGACGATGACCAATAAATCCGTAATCCAGACCGAAAACGCGCCGGCGGCGATCGGCACCTATTCCCAGGCGGTCAAGGCGGGCGATACCGTTTACCTGTCCGGCCAGATCCCGCTCGATCCGGAGACCATGGACGTGGTCAGCGGTGACATCAGCGTCAGCATCCGCCGGGTGTTCGACAACCTGGCCGCGGTGTGCGAGGCGTCCGGCGGCCAGTTGCAGGACATCGTCAAGCTGAACATCTACCTGACCGATCTGGGTAACTTTGGCACCGTCAACGAAATCATGGCCACCTATTTCCAGGAGCCCTATCCGGCCCGGGCCGCCATCGGCGTGGCCGCGCTGCCCAAGGGCGTGCCGGTGGAAATGGACGCGGTCATGGTGCTGAGCTGAGTTCGCGCAGCATCTCCCCGTAGCCTTCCCGATAGCCGGGATAGCGGAACTCGAAACCGCTGTCCCGCAAGCGTCGGTTGCTGATGCGCTTGCTGCCGGCGCGGGCGCCCCGGCTCGCCTCGCCCTGCGGCGCATCGCATGGTACTTGCTGGCGAACCCAGTCAACGATCTCATCGATACGCACCGGCTCGCAGTCGCTGCCCAGGTAGCGCGGTTCCAGCGGGTTGCCCTGCAGCGACTGACGGATCAGGTGGGCCGCCGCGGCGGCGGCGTCGTCTTCATGAATCCGGTTGGTGAAGGGGCCCGGTGAGGGCGGGTGAATCTTGCCCGACAGCACCGACTGCAGGAAGCGGCGCCGGGTGGGTCCGTAGATCCCGCTGAAACGGATCACCGTCGACGGCCACGGACTGTCGAGCGCCAGGCGTTCGCCTTCCAATAGCCGTTGTCCACTGAACTTCTCCGGTTCCGTGGGGCTGTCTTCGTCGACCCAGCCGTCGTCGTTCTGATGGTAGACGCCGGTACTGGAGACAAACAGCAGCCGGTTCAGCGTCTGGCCGCGCGTCCGCAGTGCCCGGATCAGGTTGCCCAGCCCGGTCACGAACGCGTCCCGGTAGCCGGCATCGTCGTACTGGTTGGGCGTCAGGCAGTAGACGACGGCATCGAGGTCGTCGGGCAACTGTTCCTCCAGAATATCCTCTTCGAGCAGATCGCCGGGCACCGGGATAATATCCCGCGTCAGGGTGTCTACATTGCGTTTGAGACCATAGACCACGGCGTCTGCGGCCAGGTTCACAGCGATGCGGCTGCCCAGGGCACCGCAACCGGCCACAAGAATACGTGGTTCACTGATTGCCATAGTCAATTTCAATCCCTATTCTGTTACTCATTAAAACGCTGTCCTGATCGAGAGCCCAGATTGTCCGGAGTATTCCATGACCCTGACCGAATTACGCTACATCGTCACCCTGGCGCGGGAAAAGCATTTCGGCCGAGCGGCTGAGCGCTGCCACGTCAGCCAGCCTACCCTGAGTGTCGCCGTTAAGAAACTGGAGGATGAACTCGGCGTGCCGCTGTTCGAGCGCAGCAAGAGCAGCATCCGCGTGACCGAGACCGGATCCCAGATCATCGAGCAGGCCCAGCGGGTTCTGGATCAGGTGGGCGTGATCCGCGACATGGCTCAAAACGGCAAGAACCAGCTCAATTCGCCGTTGAAAGTGGGAGCCATTTACACTATCGGCCCCTATCTCTTCCCGCACCTGCTGCCGGAACTGCGCCGCGCCGCGCCGGAGATGCCGCTGTTCATCGAGGAAGGCTACACCGGCGACCTGCGCAAGAAGCTGCGTCAGTCGGAGTTGGACGCCATCATCATCGCGCTGCCGTTCGAAGAGCCGGAAGTGGTGACTCTGCCGCTTTACGACGAACCGTTCGTGGTCCTGCTGCCGGCGGATCACCCGCTGACCCGCGAAGAGTCCCTGTCGCCGGAACAACTGGCCAAGGAACAGCTGCTGCTGCTGGGACCGGGTCACTGTTTCCGGGATCAGGTGCTGGAATCCTGCCCGCCGCTGGAAGACGCCATCGCCGCACGGGTTTCCGGCGCCGCGGCCAAGCCCTCCCTGGTGACCGAAGGCAGTTCCCTGGAAACCATCCGCCACATGGTGGCCTCCGGACTGGGCGTGACCGTGCTGCCCATGTCCGCCGCCACGGCCATGGAGTACCGGGAAGACATCCTGGCGGTACGCCCGTTCAAGGCGCCGGTGCCTTTCCGCACCGTGGCCCTGGCCTGGCGTGTCACGTTCCCGCGGCCCAAGGCCATCGACGTGCTGTCGCTGGCCGCGAGCCAGTGCCGCGTGATCGAGAAGTCCGACAAGGCCCTGCCCGTCTCGGCGGCCTCTGCCTGAGCGGATGGCCTCGCTGGAAGACATCGGCGTCACGACCCTGAAAGGGGTTGGCGCCGCGCTGGCAGGGACGCTGGCGAAACTGGGCATCCACTCGCTGCAGGACCTGCTGTTCCACCTGCCGCACCGCTACGAGGACCGCTCCCGGGTATTGCCCATCGGCGGTCTGCACGTCGGTGACGTGGGCGTGGTCGAGGGCGAAGTGGTCAAGGTCGATATCGTCATGGGGCGTCGCCGCAGCATGCAGGTGACTCTCCGTGATGACTCCGGTTTCCTGGTGCTGCGCTTTTTCCACTTCAATGCCGCCCAGAAAAACCAGCTCAGCGAAGGGACACGGGTACGCTGCTTCGGCGAAGTGCGCCCCGGTCGCGCCGGTTTCGAGTTCTACCACCCCGAATACCAGACCAACCCGCCCCCCATGCCGCCGCCGGACCAGGCCACGTTGACGCCGGTCTACCCGCTGACCGAAGGCATCCAGCAACCGCGTGTGCGCAGCCTTTGCCAGCAGGCCCTTAAGTATCTGGATCGTTATCCGGTGAGAGACTGGCTGCCCGAGTCCCTGCTGGCGGATTTCCAGTTGCCGGACATCAATACCGCTCTGCATCAGGTGCATGCACCACCGGTGGGAGCGCCGGTGCCGGAACTGATCGAGGGGCGCCACCCGGCCCAGCAGCGCCTGGTGATGGAAGAACTACTGGCCCACCAGCTCAGCCTGCTGCGGGTACGAGAGCAGATCCAGGCACGGGAAGCGCTGGCGTTGCTGCGCCAGGGGGATCTGGAAGAGCGTTTCCGCGACCAGTTGCCGTTCCAGCTCACACCGGCCCAGGAGCGCGTCCTGTCCGACGTGCGCCAGGACCTGAGCCAGCCGCTGCCGATGCTCCGCCTGGTGCAGGGGGATGTAGGCTCGGGCAAGACCGTGGTGGCCGCCATTGCGGCGCTGCAGGCGATCTCCGCCGGCGCCCAGGTGGCCCTGATGGCGCCCACCGAAATCCTCGCCGAACAGCACTACCTGAATTTCCACGACTGGCTCGCGCCGCTGGGGCTGGAGCCGGTGTGGTTATCCGGCAAGGTCAAGGGCAAGGCGCGCCAGGCGGCGCTGGAGCGTGTGGCCACCGGCGAGGCACGGATCGTGATCGGCACCCACGCCCTGTTCCAGGGGGACGTTGCCTTCGAGCGTCTGGCGCTGGTGATCGTGGACGAGCAGCACCGTTTCGGCGTGCACCAGCGACTGGCCCTGCGCGAGAAGGGCGCCGCCGGCCAGTTGGCGCCGCACCAGTTGATCATGACCGCCACCCCGATTCCCCGCACCCTGGCGATGAGCGCCTACGCCGACCTGGACACTTCGGTGATCGACGAATTGCCGCCGGGCCGCAAGCCCATCGAGACGATTGCCATCGCCGATGCCCGACGCGAGGAAGTCATCGAGCGAGTGCAAAATGCGTGTAAAGCCGGGCGTCAGGCTTACTGGGTGTGTACACTGATTGAAGAATCCGAGGCGCTGCAGTGCCAGGCGGCGGAAGTCACCGCCGGGGAACTGCGCGAGCGACTGCCCGGTCTGTCGATCGGCCTGGTGCACGGTCGTCTCAAGGCCAGGGAAAAAGCCGACATCATGCAGCGCTTCAAGGACGGCGAGCTGGACCTGCTGGTGGCCACCACGGTCATCGAGGTGGGGGTGGATGTCCCCAACGCGTCCCTGATCATCATCGAGAATCCGGAACGCCTGGGCCTGGCCCAGTTGCACCAGTTGCGCGGCCGGGTGGGGCGCGGGCACGAGGCGAGTTTCTGCGTGCTGATGTATCATCCGCCGCTGTCGAAGAACGGCAAGGCCCGCCTGCAGGTCCTGCGGGACAGTCAGGACGGCTTTGTCATCGCGGAGAAAGATCTGGAAATTCGCGGCCCCGGCGAGGTTCTGGGGACCCGCCAGACCGGCATGATGCAGTTCCGGCTGGCGGATTTCGAGCGGGACAAGGGCTGGATACCGATCATTCGGGAAGCGGCGCCGACGCTGATGGGCGACGCGAACCGGGTCGACGCCCTGATTCGCCGCTGGCTGGGGGAACGCATTCGTTACGGCGATGTCTGATCCGGTGTCCGTTCCCCGGCGTCAATCCGTTTACAGTTAGATCCATTTCGGGGGTAAGCATGGAACTGCCGATTGCAGTTCGGGATGCCCTGCAGGCTGCATCGCAAAGCCAGGGTACGCCACTGTTCGAAATTGTCGAGGCGGAGGCTCAGGACCAGGCCCTGCGCATGGTCCCGCTGGAAGACCACCAAGGTAAGTTGCAGGTGATCTGCCGACGCCAGGACCTGCTCGACATCAATCGCCTGAACACCAAACTGGGGCGGGATCTGCGGATCATCAGCCGCCAGGAACTGCATCGCATCCGCGAGCGCCTCAATGTCCAGCTGCTGCCGGCGCTGCCGTCCCTGACCGGTTGGCCCACCCTGGTGGACGAGGCGGTGGACGGGCTGGAGGTGGTGACCCTGGCCTACGCCGAGGGCGGCCCGCGAATCCAGCTGCCCATCGCCGCGTTCCGGCAGATGACGGCTGGGGCTGGACGTCTGTCGGTGACCACACCCGCCTCGGCGATCCAGGTGAACCTGTCCGATCCCCAGAATGACCGCGCGCAGCTGCACAGTGCCATCGAGCGCTTCACCAACCTGCGGGTGCGCCAGCGCCTGGACGACACACTGGAACTGCCGCCTCTGCCGGAAACGGCTCAGCGCATCATCCATCTGCGGGTCAATCCCAACGCGGTGATGAATGACCTGGTGGATGTTGTCGAGAGCGATCCCAGCCTGGCCGCGCAGGTGGTGAGCTGGGCGTCGTCCTCGTTCTACGCCGCCGCGGGTGAGGTGCGGTCGGTGCACGACGCCATCTCCCGGGTACTGGGTTTCGAGCTGGTGATGAACCTGGCGATGGGCTTGTCCCTGGGCAAGGCGCTCAAGCCGCCGGAGGACGAGCCCGACGGCTACATCGGCTACTGGCAGCAGGCCATCTGGCAGGCCCAGGCCGCCGGCGTGCTGGCCGCGATGATGCGCCGTGGCGAGCGGCCCTCGTTTGGTCTGGCTTATCTTGCCGGTTTGCTGCACAACTTCGGCTACCTGCTGCTCAACCAGGTGTTTCCGCCCCATTTCCGCGCCGTGTGCCGTAATGTGGAAGCCAACGGTCATCTGGATTCGTCGCTGATCGAGCATCACATCCTGGGGCTGAGCCGGGAGCAGATTGGCGCCCAGTTGATGGAAAACTGGGAAATGCCCGACGAAGTCGTGGTGGCCATCCGCCACCAGAAGAATCCGGGGTATGACGGCCCCAATGCCACGTACGCGTCGATCCTGAGCCTGGGGCGCCACCTGCTCATCGAGCGTGGTGTCGGGCTCGGTGCACCGTCCGCGCTGGCCCCATCCATCTACGACGAACTGGGCCTGGACCCGGAAGCGGTTGCCGAGCAGATGGATGCGCTGGTGGAAGACCGCGACAGTATCCTCGCCATGGCCGGCATGATGCAGTCGTGACGGTCGCCCCGGCCCCGTCCGCGGGACCGGGATGCCTTTCTTTTTCGCGCTGATCCGCGATGCACCGTCTTTTCTCCCTTTTGTGGCCGTTTGTCCTGCCTGTTGCTTTATCCGCCTGCCAATTCGATTTCCCTGGTCTACAGTGAAAGTAAAGGAGAATCGATCGGATGCCGGCGTTCAGCCGCGCCGGCCGGTGTGCGGGAGGTTGCTGATGGACACGTTGATCTTCAACTCCAGCAGTATCTTTCATCTGTATCAGCTCGAGTCGCAGTTCCGTCACCG
Source organism: Marinobacter sp. JSM 1782161 (assembly GCF_011421605.1). Taxonomy (NCBI): domain Bacteria; kingdom Pseudomonadati; phylum Pseudomonadota; class Gammaproteobacteria; order Pseudomonadales; family Marinobacteraceae; genus Marinobacter; species Marinobacter sp. JSM 1782161. The sequence goes on along the minus strand of NZ_WSSA01000005.1, from coordinate 126,438 downwards.
GGGCGGGCGGCATTTCCACCTGGCCGACGCCGACGAGCGACTTGAGCTGCTGCGGCAATGCTCGGCCTCACGGGACCCGGTGGTACAACGCTTTTTCCACGAGTTCTGGGAGCGCCTGGAGCCGGAGCAGATCCGGGCACTCCACGACGAAGGGGTGGTCGCCGAACCGGCTCTGGAGGACGGCGATACGCCGTATCCCCGTTCCGTTACCTAAATTCAGTCAGCGGTTTCAGGATCGCTTACGGCAGGAATCTCCCTGGCCTGCATTCGGGGAGGGTGTTGCGGAGTGCCTGAGGGCTCTGTGGGTCGTGTTTGTGGACGCGATCGACAGGGAGGCACTCCGGTGGTTACTCAGGTTGATCTGCATCTGCGGGTGATTTGCCGGCCGGAATGGCCGGCTTTTTTGTGGCCGCCCGGTCAGTCGTCGAACCGGTGATAGCGAATCGCGGTGGCGGCCCGGCGGATGGCGTCGGCGTGCCTGGTTTCCAGTTCGAAGCGCTGTTCGTCCATCTTGCGAATAAAGTGCGCGGAGGTGTCCTGGCGCGCCTGGTGAGTGGGCATGTGCTGCAGGGCATCGTGCATCTCCTGGAATATCCGGTAGGGAGCTTCGTCCAGAAGCTCCGGGGCCAGGTGATCCAGTAACCCCTTGATGCGCAGGCAGGCTTCGGAGTATTCCACCTGATCCTGCTCCACCGACATGGCCAGCACCCGCACGCTTTCAACCATTTGCTCCCGGCGCGTGTTGTGGAACGCCTCGGCGCGGGCGGCCTGGCGTTCCTGCTGCCGCATCAGGCGGGTGCGCTGCCAGATAAACCGGGCCAGCAGGGCGATGACGACCAGCCCGGCAATAATCAGCACCCATTGAATCCACTGCGGCATGTTTTCCTCCTGCGTTTGCGATGGCGTCAGGCCCTTCGGCGTTGTTCGTTGGCATGGCGTGTGACCGTCACCGCCTGCCCGTTGAGCACCGAGGTGCCACTGACCGGGTCCACCTGGTTGTCACGGATCACGTCGTTAATGCTCGCGCCGGCGTGGGCCTGGGCGACCCGCTGTGTGGTACCGGCGCGGGTGTGGCCCCAGCCATGGGGCACCGAGACCACACCGGGCATGATATCTTCGGTGATCTCGACCGGCAGCACAATGCGTCCGGCCTCCGAAGTCACCTCCGCCTGGTCGCCGTTGGCCAGTCCTGCCAGCGACGCGTCCCGGGGGTGGATCATCAGGGTGCAGCGCTCCGGGCCTTTGACCAGACGCTGGCTGTTGTGCATCCAGGAATTGTTGCTGCGCAGGTGGCGCCGACCGATCAGCTGCAGGTGACCACCGACCGGCTCCGACAGGCGTTGGTAGAGGCGGGGCAGGTCTTCCAGGTAGCGTCGCGGTGCCAGGTGGACCTGGCGATCCCGGGTGTAGAGCCGGTCGGGCAGGCTCGGCCGTAACGGCCCCAGGTCAAGGCCGTGGGGCTGGTCGCGCAGTGCGGCCAGGGACAATCCCTTGGGCAGATCCTGCCAGCGGCGGTCCAACGGGCTCAAACCGGTCAGGTGCTTGAGGGGGTGGCGTTCAGGCAGGACGGCCTCGATCAGGTCCACTGCCGGCTGCAACAAGGGTTGCAGGCGTCCCACCGGTTGGCCGTAGGGGCCGGTGCGCAGGGCCAGATCCAGCAAACCGTCCGGCCCAATTCGCTTTAAAGCGCGCCAGCCCAGTTCCCGGCGCAGACCCAGCGAGCCACCGCGTTTCAGCCGTTCCAGGCGATGGGCCAGTTCCAGCATGATCTGCCAGTCGTGACGGGCATTGTCGTCGGGCTGGAACAGGGGCTCGCTGTACTTGGCCACATTGCGCACCGAGAGCATGTTGAAGATCACATCGTAATGACTGCGCTCCAGGGCGCTGGTGGGCGGCAGGATAATGTCGGCGTGGCGGGTGGTTTCATTGAGGTAGTAGTCGATGGAGACCATGAAGTCGAGCTGGGCCAGACCCTCGTCCAGCCGCTGACCGCCGGGGCTGGACAGGACCGGATTCCCGGCGATGGTCACGAAAGCGCGGATGCGGCCGTTGCCCGGCGTCAGCATTTCTTCGGCCATGGTGCTGGCAGGGTATTCGCCGCCGAACTCCGGCAACCCGCGCACGCGGCTGGTGCGTCGTCCCACATGGCCGCGCTGGCCGGACAGGGCGCCCAGGGTCACCAGATCCACCGCCGGCTGGGTGAACATCAGGCCGCCGGTGGCGTCGAGCTTGCCGGTCAGGATGTTGAGCAGGTAGATGAGCCAGGTGGCCAGGCCGCCGAAGGATTGGGTACTGGTGCCGATGCGGCCGTAGAGCACGGCTCGCTGGGTTGTGGCCAGCCGGTGCGCCAGGTCGCGGATGATCACCGGCTCGATACCGGTCTGCTGGGCCACGGCTTCCGGGGTGTAGGGCAGGCACGCCAGGCGCACCAGTTCCAGGTCGCGGGTCCAGTGCTGGGCGGCACCGAGATCCACCCGGTTCTCCGCGAACAGCACGTTGACCATGGCCATCAGCAGCAGGGCGTCGCTGCCGGGGCGGATGAAGTGAAAGGCGTCCGCCTGGCGCGCCGTTTCCGTCCGGCGTGGATCGATCACCACCAATTCGCCGCCACGGGCCTTGAGTGCCTTGAGCCGGCCCTTGAGATCCGGTACCGACATCAGGCTGCCGTTGGAGGCCAGGGGGTTGGCGCCGATGCAGATGAGCAGCTCGGTGTGGTCGATGTCGGGAATCGGGAACAGCAACTGGTGGCCGAACATTTCCAGATTGGCCAGCATGTGGGGCAACTGGTCGTTGGAGGTGGCGGAAAAACGGTTCTGGGTGCCCAGCGCGCGCAGGAACGGCAGGTTGGCCACCAGGGCGCCGTGGTTGTGGACGTTGGGGTTGCCCAGGTAGACACCGACGGCGTTGCGGCCGTGTTCCGTGCGGACCTGGTGCAGACGACGGGCGACCAGGTCGAGGGCGCAGTCCCAGTCCAGCTCCTTCCAGCCCTCGGCGGTGCGTTGCAGGGGCCGGGTCAGGCGATCCGGATCGTTGTGGATATCCTTGAGCGCCACCGCCTTGGGACAGATGTGGCCGTGACTGAACGGGTCGTCCCGGTCGCCACGAACCGAGGCGATGTGCCCGTCCCGCATCTCGATGGCCACGCCGCACATGGCTTCGCACAGGTGGCAGGTCCGGTAATGGATACCGTTTTCCATGGTCTCTCTCCGGTTTTGTTATTGGTGGTGTGGTGCCGGTTATTCGAGTTTTGTCAGGAAACCAGATTAGCAGCATCTGACGAAGGATGGGGGACCGGCAAGCACGCTCGATGCTACGGGGGCTTCCGGTTGCGAGTCGTCCGAAACAAAAAAGGCCAGCCCGGAGGCTGGCCTAACAGGGCGAAACAATCGTTCAGCCTTCTTCCGGAATTTCCTTGATGGGGTTGGAGATGAAGTTGAGGTAGACGCCTTGTTCCGGAATCTTCAGAGGAATTTTGACCGCTTGCCCAGAGCCTTCGCCCAGGTCCTCGCAGGCTCCGAAGCTACCCGTGAAGATTCCACCCAAACAGCTGACGAAGCCCAGGAATCCCGATGTTGTATCGTTCGAGCCAGCGACGGCGACGTTAATTTCCGGAACATTGTTGTTGTACTGTGCGATTTGCATGCGTCCATCATCAAAGAAGGTGATGGGGCCGTCCAGCTCAAGGGTAAATGGATAGCTGAACAGGTTATGCGACAGCAATTCGCCCAGCGGCAAAGTGAGGTTTGGCGCATCCAGCGTCAGCCGCGCGCTCGTTTCGAACGTTGGCCGACCGTCAGTCCCTTCATAAATAACGCCTTCCACCAAGCCCATTGGATTGCCGTCGGCCGCTGCTCCGTACCGCATTCTCAGGATCTGCGGGCCGGTGTTCTGCTCCCCAAAGGTGTCGAGGTAAACCCGTGCTGGCGTTGTGACCAGCAATGTGGGATACAGCAACACGCGAACGGCCGTGTTCTCGCCCGTCATCGGGTTCTCCGCCGGACCGATGACTTCTGTATTCAGGCCATAGGTCTGGTAGATGAACTTGTTTTCCGGGCAGTCTTCAGCCGCATTCTGGTCACAACCTACCCGCGCATTCCCGTCACTGGTCGTCCCCAGAATGGACGCGTTGCCGTTCATAAGCAGCTTGGCCGCGTTGGCGGAAGGTTTGAAACCGTCGTTACCGGCTTCGTGATTGAATGGTTCCAGGCAGTTCGTTTCGCCGGGAGACGCACAGTCCACGATGTAGTTCGAATTGGTATCTCGAATGGGAAGGTTTCTCAGTGGTGTAAACACCGACTCAAGCGCAGGTCCGCCACGGAAGTAAATATCAAGGTTGGGGCCGCCGGTATCTTCGCTGTCCACGAGGATGTCCGTTTGCAGAGCCAGGCCATTCTCGCCGCATATGAAGCCGGGCGCTGAACCTGAACAAACGCCATCCTGGACCGATTTCATCCTATAGCGGTACAACGCGTCCTCCTCCCACGGCTGGTCGGGATAGAAACGGATACGTTGATTATTCAGCTCCAACCGGCCATTGACGTTCCCCAGACTGGATCCCGAAGCATCAACCTTCTGCACTTCGAACGTTTCGTTCAGCCGGATAGAGTCCAGTTCCATGGATTGTGAGAACACGACAACGATCGGTCGGTCGGCCGGCATCGAAGTCACTGGAAGCTCATCGACCGGCTGGCCATCGGGGCGCGGAACGTCTGTTTCGGAAGGCTTGTCGATGCAGTAGCCATGCGAGTTGTTTGCAAGGTCCAGGTCCCGTGTGACACACGGATAGCCGGGGTACGTCGTGAGCGCAATTGGCGAACGCTCTGTGACCGTCGTGGAGTCATCATCCAGAGCTGGCAATGCAAAATTCAGCGTCTCACTCGTTGCCCCATTGCCGGCAATATCCGTCAGCGAACTGTTGATGTTCAGCGAGTAGTCCACACCGTGCTTGAGGCCGCCTTCGGGGTTGACCACCACCACCGTGCCGTCGAGCCTGGTCCGCAGGTTGGTCACTTCCGTGCCGCCCTCGAACAGGGTGACGCCGTTGGCCACTGAATCCGCGTCCAGCGGTTCGTCGAAGTTCAGCACCACCGGGTCGCCCGGGCGTTGCATGGACTGGCGGGTGGCCGGAATCGCGTCCTCGGGGCCGGGCATCCAGCTCACCAGTTGCGGCCCGGTCTGATCGATGGGGCGCTCCGGGGCGATGTCCTGCTCGGAGGTGTCCGCCTCGATGCGGAAGGCGATGGTGGAGTCGGTGAACTCCTGCCCCAGCAGGTTGGGCTCGACCATGCCGATGGCGTCGATGGTGAGGATGCCGTCCTCGACGATGGCAACGCCGCTCAGTTCCACCCGCAGCAGGTCCTGGGACAGCGAGGCGTTGGGCTGCGCCTCCTCGGTGTTCATGGACACGTCCATCCACAGGCGCACGTGACGCGGCGCTTCGACCGAGTCGCTGTAGGGATTGGGATAGAGGTAGCCCATGGCGTCGGACAGCATGGTGACCTTGATGGTGCCGGTTTGCTGTAACTGGCCGGTGGCCGCGTCGAGTACCGGAACGCTGCCGTTGACCTTAACGTCCAGGCTCGTGCTCTCCAGGATGGTGCCCTTGGGCACCCGCAGCGGGACCGGGGTATCCCCCGGGAAACTCGGGGCGTAGCCCAGTTCGGCGTAAAGCGCGCCGGTCTGCTGGGAGGGGCCGGCCGTGCCCTGCAGCACGGAGTTGAGGGTGACCGCGTTGACATACTGGCCGTTGAGGATCGACTGCTGGCTGAAACCGGAATCGACGATTTCCTGATACAGCACTTCGGTCGGCCCTGTTTCCTGGGGCTGGAAGGTTTCCTCGTAGTTCAGGGTATTGCCTTTTCGATCCATCACCCCGTTAAGGCTGAGGGTGTAGGTCTGCGCGGGATCCAGCTGGTCGTCGGCGCCGCCGCAGTCGTGAGGATCGTCGGTGGTGCAGGGGTCCACCGTCAGCTTGTTGCCCTTGACCAGCAGCGTGGCTGGAACCAGCGAGCCCTCGCCGTCGAGCAACGACACGGTGGTGCCGTAGACCGCCGAATCCGGGTGGATCGGGTGGCTGGTGCGCAGGCGCACGGTGGAGAAATCCATGAAGTGGAAGGTGTCGCCGTCGGGCAGGCTGTCGAGGACGGTGAAATCGTCGCTGAGGTTGGCCAGTGCCGCCACCTCCGTCAGACCGCCGCGGGTAACGAACTGGATACCCGCCTCGCCCGTCGCATTGGGCGTAGCGATGGTGCGATTGCCGGCGGCGTCGAGGTTTTCCGTAAAGCTGACGGTGTAGTCGGTGCCTGGCGCCAGCGCCTCGTCCGGCGTCAGCACCAGGCTGTTGCCGCCGTCCACTTCGCTGACGCTGTAACCGATGCCGGCGTCGCTGCCGCTGGGCGCGATGCGGACCTTGCCCGCCACATCCTCGTCGGTGATGGGGTTGGAAAAGCGCAACACGATATCGGCTTCGGTGGATATGCTGGCCTGGCCGTCCGCCGGGTAGGAGTAGATCACCGAGCCAGGTGTCTTGGGCTCGTCCGTGCTCTGCTCCTCACCGCCACAGGCGGCGAGAAGCAGGGCGGGTGTCAGTGCCAGGATCTTGATTTTGTTGTTGGTCATGGCGTTTTCTCCGGGGTTCAGAACTTGAACGTGACAGAGCCGCTGATCACGTCGACATCGCCGTCGGTGGTCACCGTCTCGCCGGTGCGTGCCCCGGCGGCCGTGTTGTCGGTTTCGAAGTCGCGCTCTTCAAGCATCTGGTGCTGGTAGGCGATGTCGAAGCGAATCGGGTAGGTGAACAGTCGTGTCCGGGTGTACTCGGCGCTCAGGCCGATGCCGAAGATGTACTTGTCGTTGTCGAAGTAATTGACGTCCTGGGTGCTGTTGCTCTTCAGCGCGGACTCCTGGTAGGCCGCGCCCAGGGTCAGGCCGAAATGCTCGGCGAACTTGAACTCGGCGCCGATGCGCGGGATCAGGATGTCGTCGAATTTGGCGTTGGCCTGGTCCTTGATGGTGTCGTTCTCGAACTCGTCCTCCAGGTCCGACCAGTTCTGCTGCTCCAGGGTCACGCCCACGCGCCAGCTGTCGGTGCTGTACTGCACGCCGACGGCGTAGATCGACGGCTGGTAGGAGTCGTAGGTCAGTACCGAGAACACCAGCGGCGCGCTTTCGGGAATCAGCCCCGGGATAACGGTCCGGGCGTCAACGGTGGTGTTGGTGTTGGAACTGCTCCGGTAGGCGAACGAGGTATCCCAGCCGTCGAGCCAGCAGTCGCTGTCCGGGCAGACGGTCTCGCCCCAGTCGATATTGGTGCTCAGGATCGAGCGCAGTGACGGCTCAGCGTTGACCGACAGGGATTCGTACTCGGTGTTGCCCGCCAGATCCGTGGTGGTGGACAGCTCGGCGGTGGAGTGCAGCGTAATACGGAACGAGGCGCCCACATCGATCCCGCGCCAGGCGGTGGTGGCGCCGCCGATGTTCAGGAACAACGGCTGGCGGCCGTATTCCAGGAACTGGCCATCCTCGGAGGTGGTGGATTCGAACGCCAGCATCTCCTTGCCATACTTTTCCACACCGGCGATGAAGCCCAGGTAGATCGGGTGATCGAAACGGGTCAGGGACGACAGGTTGGTCTTCATGCCGATGAGCACGTGCTGGCTTTCCTGGTCCGACAGGATGTCGCCGTCGCGGGCCGGTGACGAGGCCCGCAGTTCCGGCTCGGCGTGGAGCAGGCCGGTGGTCAGCTCGCCGCGCGAGTCCTTGGCCAGGTAGGCCGGGTTGTAGTAGGTCGCCGACACCTGGGAGTTGAACATCGACAGGGCCTGGGCCGAGGCAATGTCCGCTGGAAACAGACCGTAGGTGGTGCCGATGTTGCCCATGCTGGCGTGAGCACCGGTGGACAGGCCGGCGAGGGTCAGGGCGATGGCCGAGGTGAGTCGACCGCGGGAACGTGATGCCGAGGATGCCTGAAGGGGCGACATAGTCATCTGGATACTCCGTTATTGTGTTCTTGTCTGTTTTTATCCCGGGATACGGGGCCAGGTTGGCTGGCGATGCATCCGGCTTGGGGGTACGCCTAATGAGACATTTGTACATTTGTTGTTTTGTAACGATCTTAGGACGTCACGGCGCTCAGGTGTTTGGCCTGAGTGACAGCCCGGTCAGTCCGTCTAGTCATATGAGGCCGCGAAGCGTCGGCACGGCACCGTATACCGATGGGGAAGCCGACGCTAAGTGGTTGTATATCAAAAAGTTGAAACTAAATTCAGTTTTTGGTCAAGAGTCGCGGTGAGAGACGGGAAGGCAACATTACTGTGCGTTGGCTTTTGGTTTCATTGTGACGTCCGTCACAAAGAGGTGGCGTATCGCGTCATTTGAGCCACGTTGACAGGCGTCGTTAGGCTTGAGAATAATAGACCGGTCGTCTATTTCGGGTCGGTGAATACCCGCGCGCGACCGCCGGCCGAGATCCGTTCATTCATCCCAATAACGGGAGCCGCTCCATGATCGACCTTTACTACTGGACCACGCCCAACGGCCACAAGATCACCATTTTCCTTGAAGAGGCGGGGCTGGATTACACCATCCATCCCATTCACATCGGTCAGGGAGATCAGTTTGCCGAAGACTTCCTGAAAATTTCGCCCAACAACAAGATCCCCGCCATCGTTGACCGGACTCCGGCGGACGGCGGTGGGCCGCTACCCCTGTTCGAGTCCGGCGCCATCCTTGAATACCTGGCGGACAAGACCGGCCAGTTCCTGTCGAACGACCTGCGCAAGCGCTGGGAAACCCTGCAGTGGCTGTACTGGCAGATGGGTGGTTTCGGGCCGATGCTGGGTCAGAACCATCACTTCGCCCAATATGCGCCGGAGAAGCTCGACTACGCCATCGACCGTTACGTGAAGGAGAGCGAGCGTCTCTACGGCGTGCTGGACGACCTGCTGGTGGACCGGGACTTCATGGCCGGCGACTATTCCATCGCCGACATGGCGACTTTCCCCTGGGCCAAGGGCTGGGAGAAGCAGCGCCAGGACATCGACAGCCTGCCCAACGTCAAGCGCTGGCTGGAGCGCATCGAATCCCGCCCGGCGGTGCAGCGGGCGTATGCCCGGGCCGATGAGATCAGCCGCGAAGCCACCGTGAACGAGAACAGCGCCGCCGTGCTGTTCGGGCAGGGGCGTCGTAAAAAGGCTTGATGGCCCGCCCCAGCAACGGCGCCCTGTCCGGGGCGCCGCCTTTCTTCTCTCCTCTTCTTTTCTCTTCTCTACCGCTCTGACCTGACAGCCGAACCCATGCCATCCGGCATCACCGCGGTGGCCGGTCGTTGCCTTTATCCCCGTTCCTGGTGTTTTTTCGTCAGCCATGGCCGATGGCCGTCCGTCACTGAGGTCGGGAATCGGTTATTGATTGAACGTCCGTGTTTATATAAAGTGAACGGATACACAATAATTACAAATGGTGGTTCTCATGCTTGCTCGCGCACTCACCGGCTCCAACCTGTTCGACCAGGCCCATCCCGAAGACGTGTCCGCGTTCGTCAACGCGCACATCGGTCAGCACCGTTTGGATATCCGGGGCCGGGGCCACGCCCGATCCAGCCTGAGCTACCGGGATTTCGCGGGCCTGGGGCTGTCCCTGGTGTGCTATGGCAACGAGGTGCGGGTGTATTCCCCGGAGCTGGAGGCGATCTACCACTTCCAGGTGATTACCCGGGGCACCTGCTACTGGCGGCTGGGGGACGAACGTCTGGTGCTGGAGAGAGGCCAGGCGATGATGATCAACCCCTGTGAGCCCATCGACCTGACCTACTCCGAGGACTGCGAAAAGCTGATCGTGAAGCTGCCGGAGGTGGAGATCCGTCAGGCGGCGGCCAACATGGTCGGCCAGCAGCCGGCGCGCGGCGTCAGTTTCCTGAGCCGGCCCATGGACCTGCGCACCTGCCCGGGCTTCGTCAAGCTACTGGAAGCGGTGTTTGCCGACCTGGAGGAGGACGCCGGCGAACTGCTTCCCCTGTGCGGACCCTACCGCGACATCATCCTGCGCAAGCTGATCCACGTCTTTCCCAACTCGGCGGTGGAGGCGGGGCGTCAGCCGTGCGCGTCACCGGCGCTGGACCGCATGCTGGGGTATATCCAGCAGCACCTGAAAGAAGGGGTGAGCATCGAGGAACTGTCGGCCGTATCCAATCTCAGCGCCCGGTCCATCTACAACCTGTTCGCCAGGCACTTTTCCACCACGCCCAAGTGCTACATCAAGCAACTGCGCCTGCAGCGGCTGCGCGACGACCTCCAGTACGGCCGGGTACGCAATGTGACCGAAGCGGCGCTGGATTACGGGTTTGCGCACCTGGGGCGTTTCTCCTCGGAATACCGCAAGGCGTTCGGTGAACTGCCCTCGGAAACCCGCCGCCTGGTGCAGTGATCAGGCGGGAACCGTGTCCGGGGCCTTCTGCTGCCCACACACCTGGCGGGTGACCCGGTCGGCACACTCACGTAATTGCCGGAACAGCGCCGAGCCTTCGCTGACGTCGGTGTCCTGCTCCAGGCCCAGCAGGGTCATGACTGTGACGATGCCGCCGTTGAGGTCGAACACCGGCATGCTCAGCACGTTGATTTCCGGCAGGTAGTCGCCGAAGAAGGCGCAGTAGCCGTCTTGCCGGATGCGCTCCAGGTGCGGGCTCAGTTCCTCCCGACTCAATGGTTTGCCGTGGTGCCGGGGCAGGTTGCGGGTCTGTTTGTAGAAGGCATCGATGATCGCGCGGCGGCGTTCCAGCGGCAGGTGAGCCAGGTAGATGCGGCCGGCGGCGGAGTTGAGCGGTGACAGCTCGGCCCCCAGGCGCACGTTCACGGAAATCGGCTGGCTGGAGTCGAGCCACTTGATGACCAGCGGACCGGAGCCGTTCCAGACCGTAATCGAAACGGTCTTGTCGGTCTCCTCGTTGAGCCGGTCCAGCGCCGCGTAGGAGAGCTGGATCGGATTGATTCGGCGCAGCGCGGCGATACCCAGGGTCAGACTGGCGTTGCCCAGGGTGTACTGGGCCTGGTTGATCTGGTTGATGTAGTCCTCGCGCAGCAGGCTGACGAGGTACTTGTGGGCGCGGCTGGGGGACAGGTCCAGCGCGCCGGACAGTTCCTTGAGCGTCGGCGGTCGTGGTGCCGCGGCGATGTAATTGAGGATATGGAGCCCGATCTCCAGGGAACCGATGCCCTGGCGCTTGGGGGGCTCGTCTGCCATGTGTTCCGCCCTTTTCCTGTCTGTGTCTGTCCGGGTCGTCCTGACGGCTGCTGTGCCGGGCGTGCGAATGCCGGGAAGACGGGCGGCATTCGCACGACACGGGGCCGGAACCCTGGGGCTGGTCAGAAGCGGTACTTGGCCATGACTTCGACCTGCTGGCCTTCGGGAATCAGCCCACCGAAGGGCAGATTATACTTGCGCCATTCGGCGCCGACTTCCAGTTCCGGCAGGATATTATGCACGACGTTGACCCGTTGGCCTTCGTACCGGGTGTCGGCGTCATCGTCCACATCCGTACGGGTGTAGGCAATGTTGGCGCGCCATTGATCGTTGAACACGTACTGGAAACCCGCGTTGAAACCCATCTGGGTGACCAGGTCGTCGTTTTCCACATCCACCGGGGCGCCACCCACACCGACGCCGGTGAACACGCCCAGACCATCGCCGTAGTGGGCGTTGAGGTTGAGGCGGTGGCGGCCGATCATGATTTTCGAGCCAATGGCGGCGCCCACGCCGTAATCCTCGTTTTCCGCTTCCCGGCCGCTGACGGTGAAAATCACCTGGCTGCCATTGCTGAACGGCTGGGTGTAGTTGACCGCGAGGTCGGGGGTATCGGCGTCGTCGAAGACTGGATCCTGGGCGGAGAAACGGAAGCCGTGTGTCTCGTAGCTGGCCAGCGGCGCGCGGAAGTTCAGCCCGCCCAGGGTACCGCGCGGGCCGGCGAAGAAGTCAAAGTAGTCGGTGTAGGACACCGCCCACCACTGACCGGTCCAGGTCTGACCGACGGTGGTATCGTCGATGCGGATGAAAGCGTGACGCAGGCGCCAGTCGGGATCGTCCCCGGTGGGGTTGCCGCCGTAGAAGTCACCCTCGATGAAGCCGACGATGGTGTGGCCGTTTTTCTGGGTCACGGTCTTGAAGTTGAAGCGGGTCTGGTTGGCGCGACCATAGAAGTGGGAGTCTTCGCCTTCCGGGTCTTCGAAGATGCCCTCGGCCTTGATGTAGCCGCCGAAGCTGAGGTCGGTGCCCTTGAAGGTGCCGAGGTCGATGGCGTGGGCGGGAGCGGTTCCGGCCGCCGTCGCGACGGCCAGAGCCAGCAGGGAATTGCGATAGTTCATGTACCTTCTCCTTGTTGTTAGGCACTTGAACTATCGGGGATTCAGCGGGCCTCCAATATCCGGTAAATGAACATCGTTATCCGTATTCTGTACACCTTTCGGAGCGGCGGATCGGGGTCAGACGCTCAGGGCGGTTTCGACTTTTTCCAGGTTGTCGTCCAGCTCCCGCGAGCCGCCGTCGAAGTGGACCCGTCCCTTGACGATCACCACGTGCCGGTCGCACAGCTTCTTCAGCGCCTTGATGTTCTTGTCCACCACCAGGGTCGAGATGCCGGACTCGCGCACCGTGGCGATCACGTTCCAGATGTCCTGGCGAATCAGCGGCGCCAGCCCTTCGGTGGCTTCGTCCAGGATCATCAGCCGGGGATTGGTGACCAGCGCCCGGCCGATGGCCAGCATCTGCTGCTCGCCGCCGGACAGTTCGGTGCCCAGATTGGACAGGCGTTCCTGCAGCCGCGGGAAGATCTCCATCACGCGCTCGTAGTCCCAGCCGCTCTGGCCATCGCTGCCGGCGCGGGCGGCCATTTGCAGGTGTTCCTTCACCGTGAGGTTGTGGAACATGCCGCGCCCCTCGGGCACGTAGGCGATGTCCCGGCGCATGCGCTTCCAGGTGGGCAGGCGGCTGATGTCCTCGCCGTCGAAGAACACCTGGCCCGAGCGCGGCGGCACAATCCCCAGGATCGACTTCAGCGTGGTGGTCTTGCCCATGCCGTTGCGCCCCATCAGGCTCATGGACTGTCCCTGGCCGAGCCGGAACGACAGGTCGTGCAGGATATGGCTTCGTCCATACAGGGTGTTGAGGTTCGTCACCTCCAGCAGATTCCGGCTCATGCGGCGGCCTCCTCGTCTTCGTCGTCGGCACCCAGATACGCGGCGCGCACCCGCGGATCGTTGCGCACCTGGTCCACGCTGCCGGTGATCAGATGGGTGCCGTTGTCCAGCACCGTCAACTGGTCGGACAGCTCGAAGATGGCGTCCATGTCGTGTTCCACCAGCACGATGCAGTAGCGTTCCTTGAGTTCTTTGAGCAGGGCGATGATGCGCTGGGATTCCTCGTGGCCCATGCCCGCCATGGGTTCGTCCAGCAGCAGGATGCAGGGCGCGGTAGCCAGCACCATGGCGATCTCCAGCTGGCGCTGCTCGCCGTAGGAGATCTCCGCCGCCACGGTATCGCGCCGACTCTCCAGGCCCACCTGCGCCAGGGCCTGCTCCGCGGCCTGGGCCACCATGCGATTGCTGTGGCGCGAGGCGAACAGGTTGAAGTTGCCACCGAAACGTCGCTGGGCGGCGATGGCGCAGTTTTCCAGACAGGTGACATCGGGATAGATGTTGGTCTTCTGGAAGCTCCGGCCAATGCCGCGCCGCACGAAACGCCAGGGTTTCATGCGGTCGATGCGCTGACCCTGATGGAAGATGCAGCCGCTGGTGGGGGACAGCGTGCCGCACAGCATGTTCAGCAGGGTGCTCTTGCCCGCGCCGTTGGGGCCCACCACCCCGTGTAGCTGGCGGTCGTGGAAGGTCAGCGACAGGTTGTTGAGCGCCTTGATGCCGCCCCAGTGTTTGCACAGGGCTTCGGTTTCCAGGATGGCGTCTTGGTTCATTGTTTTTTCTCCAGCAGCTTTTCCAGGTAACCGGCGATGCCGTGCCGCAGTACCAGCACCATCAGGATGATGGCGCCGCCCATCAGCAGCAGCCAGTCCTGGGTGAGGTGTTCGAACAGGAACTGCAGGCCCTCGTAGGTGAACGTACCGAGAATCGCGCCGTAAAGGCTCCCCAGCCCGCCCAGGATCGACATCACCAGCGCCGTGCCGGACATCTCCCAGGTCAGGAAGGATGGATTGACGAAACCGTATTGCAGCGCGAACAGGAAGCCGGCGTAGGCCCCCAGCGTGCTGCCGATGACGTAGCAGATCAGCCGGTAGACGAACGTGTTGTAGCCCAGGGCTTCGGTGCGCTGGGCGTTGTGCTTGGTGGCCTCGACAATGCGGCCGAAGCGCGAACGCAGGATCAGCTTGAAAAACAGCAGGGTGTTGAGCAGCGAGAGCAGCGCCAGGTAATAGAAGTGGACCCCGTTATCCAGGTTGAAAAACTTCAGTCCGAAGAGGTGGGTGTCCGGTTTCATAAAGATGAACACGCCGTCGTCGCCGCCGTAATCCAGCGAGTCGAAGAAGTAGTAATAGGCCATCTGGGAAATGGCCAGGGTGATCATGATGAAGTAGATGCCGGAGGTGCGCAGCACCACGATCCCCACCACCAGTGCGATCAGGGCCGACAGACCGCAGATGTAGACGGTGTAGAGCCAGAAGTTCACGGCCTCGTACTCCGGCGCCAGAATCACGAACAGGTAGCCGCCCAGCCCGTAGAACAGGGCGTGGCCCAGGGTGATCAGACCCACCCGGCCGACCAGGAAATCCAGCGACATCACAAAGATCGACAGGATCACGATGGTGGTGAGTTTGCCGACGAAGAAGGCGTTGCCCTCCAGGAACAGCGGTAACAACAGGGCCAGGATGAAGAAGACCGGGATGACGATGCGCTCGGTGCGCTTTTCGAAAATCATGCGTAGCTCCCGTTAATGGCTGAACAGGCCCTGGGGCTTCACCAGCAACACCAGGATCATGAAGATGTAGATGATCATGTTGGACAGACCGGGCATCAGCACCGCCGCGAAGGTGCTGATCAGGCCCACCAGCAGGGCGCCGACGAAGGCGCCGCGGATCGAGCCCATGCCGCCGACGACGACCACCACGAAGCAGGTGATCAGCACGCTCTCGCCCATGCCCGGCACGATCGAGCGGATGGGCGCGGCGATGATCCCCGAGACTGCGGCCAGCATGACGCCGATGGCGAACACGATGGTGTACAGGCTCTTGATGTTGACCCCCAGCGCCTCGACCATTTCGCGGTTGGACTCGCCGGCGCGGATCAGCATGCCCAGTCGGGTCCGGCTGACCATGAAGTAGAGTGCCGCGGCGATGGCAATGCACAGCACCGCCGCGAAGATGCGGTAGACCGGGTAGCTGGAGTTCTCGGTGAACGGAATGGACGCGTCCAGTGCCGCCGGCACCGCCACGCCGTAGGGATCGTTGCCCCACAGGATGCTTTGCAGCGCGTTGAACACGAAGATCATGCCGATGGTCAGCAGCACCTGGTCCAGGTGGTTGCGGTGGTACAGGCGCTGGATCAGCACGCGCTCAATGAGGATGCCCAGGGCCAGGGCGATGGCCGCCGACAGCAACGCCGCCAGTGTGAAGCTGCCGGTGACGGTCACGAAGTACCACACCAGGTAGGCGCCGACCATGTACATCGAGCCATGGGCCAGGTTGAGGATGCCCATGACGCCGAAGACCAGGGTCAGCCCCGACGCGATCAGGAACAGCAACAGGCCGTACTGCAGCCCGTTGATCAGTTGCACGACGAAGAGTTCGGTGGACATAGTCTTTCTCGGTGGTGACCGCCCGGCCGGGCTGTCTCAGCCGGCCGGGCGGGGACAGGGATTACAGTTGGCAGCCGCGGGCGGGATCTTCCAGGGCGGCGGCGGCCACCCGTTCCACCACGTTGACGCCGTTGTCGACCTTGCGCAGGTAGATGTCCTGCACCGGGTTATGGGCCCGCGAGAAGGTGAACTCGCCACGCGGGCTGTCGATGGTCAACTGCGCCATGGTGTCGATCAGCGCCTGCTTGTCGCTGGCGTCGCCGTCCAGTTGGGACAGGGTCTGGGCGATGGCCAGGCCGGCGTCGTACCCCTGCACCGCGTAGATGTCCGGGTAGTGGCCGTACTCGGTGTTGAAGGCGGCGCGGAAGCTCTGGTTGGCCGGGATGTCCAGCTGCTCGGCGTAGTGCAGGGTCGTTTCCACACCTTCGGCCGCCTCGCCCTGGGCCTCGAGCGTGCCCTCGGTGAGGAAGCCCGAACCCAGTAGCGGGATCTTGCCGCGCAGGCCCATGGCGTCGTAGTCCTTGACGAACTTGATGGCCCCGCCGCCGGCGAAGAACACGAACACCGCATCCGGCTGGGTGGCGGCGATGTCGCTGATGTGGGGCTGGAAGTTGGTGGACGGGAAGGGCATCAGCACCTTCTTGACGATCTCGCCGCCACCGGCGGTGAAGGATTCCTCGAAGGCGTCCAGGCTTTCCCGGCCCATGCCGTAGTTCCAGCTGATGGCGTAGACCTTGTCGTAGCCCTTATCCAGCGCCACCTGCCCCATCGGGTAGGACGGCTGCCAGGAGGAAAACGACGTGCGGAAGATGTTGGGCGAGCACAGCGGACCGGTGGCCGCCGCCGCACCGGCGTTGGGGATGATCATCACCGTGTCCTTGCCGCGCAGCACCTTGATCATGCCCATGGCCACCCCGGAGTGAACCGGCCCGATGACGAAGTCGGCCTGGTGCTGGCTGAGCATGGCCGAGGACAGCTCCGGCGCGCGGGCGGGCTTGGCCTCGGTGTCCATTTCGATGTATTCGATCTGCGCGCCGTTCAGGTTGGAGGCCTGCTGTTTCAGCGCCAGCTTGAGGCCGTCGCGCCCGGCCTCGCCGAGCTGGGCGTAGATGCCGCTGAACGGCAGCATGATGCCCACTTTGACGGTGTCGGCGGCACTGGCCGCCAACGGCGCCACGCTCAGCGACAGGGTGGCCAGCGTGGCGCCGGCCAGCGTCTTGATTCGATTCATGTCATCACCTCGGATTGTTGTTGTGCGGTGATGTCATTAGAGGCGGCAGGCGGGGCCGGCGAATATCCGTTTTCTGCACGTCGGTGTCCCGGGATTGCAGGCTCCGATCCCGGACCGAAAAAAGCCCAGAGAAAGAAAGTCATCTGGGCAAGGGCTGGAGCCGCGGCTATGGTTCGATGGCAGGAGACTCCGTCAGCCAGGCTCCAGTTCGGCACGGATCGAGTCTGCCAGACGACGCTGATCGTCGATGCGGGCGGTGATGCGTTGCACCACCTCCATCCGGGCCTGGGCGCCGGACTGGATGTCTTCCATCGCGGAGAGGGCGGTGGCGGCCTGTCCCAGGCAGTGGTCACAGGCCGCGTTGATCCGCGCCATGCCGCTGCGGGCCTCGTGGGAGGACGCGTTGAGGCCCTCCGCGATGCCGCGTATCTGTTCGCTGGAGTCGTTGACCCGGTGGGACAGGGTGCGGACTTCGTCCGCCACCACCGCGAACCCGCGCCCGTGCTCCCCGGCGCGGGCCGCTTCGATGGAGGCGTTCAGGGCCAGCAGGTTGGTCTGTTTGGCGATGTCGAGAATGGCGCTCACGATGGCCTGGATCTGTTCCGCCTGCTGGCCCAGCTGGTCGAATACGGCGTCGATGCGGCGCATATCAGCGGCCAGTGTACGCACGCCGGTTTCCGCCCCCGTGATGCTGGTGGCACTGGCGGCAACGCGTTCGCCCGATTGTCGTGCCAGGCGCCCGGCCTCGTCCATTTCCTCGAGAATGAACGCCGCGTTGGCGGAAAGCTGCTCGACGTGTTCGCGCACCGGCGCCAGATCGGGCTGCGGCGTTGCGGGTGTATCCGCGATCGGTGCGTGGGAGGTTGTGGGTTCCGGAGCGGGCACCGTTACCTCGACCGGAACTTCCACCGTGCGTGTCGCGGGGAGTCGCCATGCCAGGGTGATCGCCAGGGCCATGGCGGCGAGGGCGGCCATCGGGCTCAAGGCCACGGGGGCCCAATCCGGTAACGTCAGCAGGAGGCACTGCAGGGCCAGCAGTGCAACCATCAGCACCAGCGCAGCGGGTTTCAACCAGGTCGGCCGAACCTGAGGGGCAATCTCTTGAGGCATCGCGATCTCGCTGTCGTCATCTTTCGGTGTTCAGACCCTAAACCGGGATGCGAGAACGGCCTATCCAATGACTGCACAGCGTTATCCACTTTGTGTTGGCCGGGAGGGTGCGGCACCGATGCCGGGAAGGCGGCGTACAAGCGGAGGGTAAGAAAAAGAAGGCCCCGCGACGGGCGCGGGGCAAGGGCAAACGGGAGTTTAGAGCAACTCCTTCAGGAAGATCTCCGGCGCTTCCTCGGATGGAACATGGCCGACGCCTCCCAGCACCGACACGGCGACACCGCCCAGGTGCCTACCCAGGTTTTCCAGGGCGGACGGCGGCGTGGCCAGATCGTCGGCGCCGGCAATCAGGCGTACCGGCGTGGGGCCGTCGGGCAGCCGGTCGCTAAAGTCGACACGTCCCAGCATCTCGCACAGCAGGGCGTAACTCTCGCTGTCGCCGCGCCCCATCTGCACGGTCCAGCCCTCGATCAGGGCCGGTTGCCGTTGTGTCGCGGCCGGGCCGAACCAGCGCGGCACGATGTCGGCGGCAATCCCATCGACCCCGAGTTCACGACACTTGCCGGCCCGGTCCTGCCAGGCTTGCGGTGTGCCGATCACGGCGCCGGTGTTGGTCAGCGTGGCGGAGAGCAGCCGCGAGCCGTGGCCGATCAGCAGCTGCTGGCCGATCACGCCACCGATGGACGTGCCGATGAAGTGGAACGACTCGGCATCGGCCTGCTGTACCAGTGCCAGGGTTTCCGCCGCCAGCGCTTCCGGGGTAATGGGACCGGCAGAGGCGGGCCAGGCGGCGCTGGCGCCGTGGCCGGGAAGATCCCAGGTCAGGACCCGGAATTGACCCAGCAGCGACGGCAGCAGATCGTCCCAGACCGCCTGGCTCATTCCCAGCGGGTGGGCGAGTACTATCAGCGGTTTGTCGGGCGCACCGAGCAGGCGGTAGGCCACGGTGCGACCGTTGTGCTTGAGAAATGCCATGGTGCGACGCTCCTCAGACCCGTTCGATCAGCGTGGCGATACCCTGGCCGACACCCACGCACATGGTGCACAGGGCGAACCGGCCACCGCTGCGTTGCAGCTCGTGGGCGGCGCTCTGGATGATGCGCGCGCCGGACATGCCCAGCGGGTGGCCCAGGGCGATGGCGCCACCGTTGGGGTTCACGCGGGGATCGTCATCGGCGATGCCCAGTTCACGCAGGACCGCCAGGCCCTGGGCGGCGAAGGCCTCGTTCAGCTCGATCACGTCCAGCTGATCAACCGTCATGTCCAGGCGCTTGAGCAGTTTCTGGGTGGCCGGCACCGGGCCGATCCCCATCACGCGGGGCTCGACGCCGGCAGTGGCCATGCCGCGAATGCGGGCGATGGGCTTGAGGCCATGGGCTTTCACCGCGGCTTCGCTGGCCACCAGCATGGCGCCAGCGCCGTCGTTCACGCCCGAGGCGTTACCGGCGGTGACCGAGCCGTTCTCGCGGAACGGAGTGGGCAGCTTGGCCAGTTTCTCCAGGGTGGTGCCGGCACGGGGATGCTCGTCGGTGTCGAACACCAGCGGCTCCTGTTTGCGACGCGGGATGCTGATCGGCACGATTTCCTCGGCCAGACGACCGGCTTCGCGGGCGGCCTCGGCTTTCTCCTGGGAGCGCACGGCGAACCGGTCCTGGTCCTCGCGGGAGACGTTGTACTGCTCGGCCACGTTCTCGGCGGTTTCCGGCATGGAATCGATGCCGTACTGCTGCTTCATCA
Organism: Marinobacter sp. JSM 1782161; assembly: GCF_011421605.1. NCBI lineage: Bacteria > Pseudomonadati > Pseudomonadota > Gammaproteobacteria > Pseudomonadales > Marinobacteraceae > Marinobacter > Marinobacter sp. JSM 1782161. Next base: position 106,571 of record NZ_WSSA01000005.1, on the reverse strand, counting down.
GCGGATTGACGAAGCGCCAGCCGATGGTGGTGTCTTCGATTTTCTGGCCGCGGGAGAAGGCGCTGTCGGCCTTGCCCAACACATAGGGCGCGCGGGACATGGATTCCACGCCGCCGGCCAGCACCAGGTCCATTTCCCCGGCACGGATGGCGCGGAAGGCGGTGCCGATGGCGTCCATACCCGAGCCGCACAGGCGGTTCATCGTGGTGCCCGGCACGGACGTGGGCAGGCCCGCCAGCAGCGCGGACATGCGGGCCACGTTGCGGTTGTCTTCGCCGGCCTGGTTGGCGCAGCCCATCATCACTTCCTCGATGGCGGCCGGATCCAGGTCCGGGGCTTCGGCCAGCACCGCCTTGAAGATGTCGGCGGCCAGATCGTCCGGGCGGACCGCCGCCAGCGTGCCGCCGAAGCGGCCCACGGCGGAACGGCGCGGATGGCAGAGATAGACGTCAGTCATGATTCACCTCTTCAGTCTTGGTTCACCGCTATTGCTGGCCGGCATGGTGGGCGTTGGTGCGCGCTTTCAGGTCGCGCAGTACTTCCAGCTCTTTCGCGCTCGGCTCCGGGGTGGTTTCCAGTTCGTCGGCGAAACGGATCTCCCAGCCGGTGGCCTCGATGACCTGCTCGCGGGTGACACCCGGGTGCAGGGAGGTGACCACCAGCTCCTTGGTCTGCGGATCCGGCTTGAGGATGCACAGGTCGGTGATCACCACGGTGGGGCCGCGGCCGATGTTGGGCACATTGTCCCGCGCCTTGCCATCGCGGCCGAAGCCGACGGTGGTGACGAAGTCCACGTCTTTGACGAAGGTGCGCTTGGAGTGCTTCACGGTGATGAAGACTTCGTGGGCGTTGGTGGCGATTTCCGGCGCCCCGCCACCGCCCGGCAGGCGGACTTTCGGCTCGCGGTAGTCGCCGATCAGGGTGGTGTTGAGGTTGGCGTAGCGGTCGATCTGGGCGGTGCCCAGGAAGCCGACGCTGATGTGCCCGCCCTGCAGCCAGTAGCGGAACATCTCCGGCACGGACACGGTGGTCAGGGCGGATTCGCACAGCTCGCCGTCGCCGATGGACAGGGGCAGTACGTCCGGCTTGGTCTGCAGGGTGCCGGATTCGTAGATCAGGGTGACGTCCGGGGCGTGGGTCAGGCGCGCCAGGTTGGCGGCCTCACTGGGCAGGCCAATGCCGACGAAGCAGGTCATGTCGTTGGTCAGGGCCCGCGCCGCGGTGACGCTCATCATTTCCGAAGAGGTAAATTCCAGGCTCATCTCAGGCACCTCCGTTCTCGAATACGTTGTCGTTCAGCCATTTCTGGAACACGTCGCGATCGCGGGCGATGCCGTCCCACTCTTTATAGAAAGCGTTGTCGCGATCGTAGTAGCCCAGCGCGTAGGATGGCTTGGCGCCCTTGGGCGCTTCGGCGATGGCGGTCACGGCCCAGGACGGCAGGACGCAGGCGTTCACGGAGGCGCCCAGGTCGTCCACCACTTCCTCAACGGTGACGATGCTGCGCTTGGCGGCCAGTACGGCTTCCTTCTGGATGCCGATGATGCCTTCCACCAGCACGTTGCCCTTGCGGTCGGCACGCTGGGCGTGAACCACGGAAACGTCCGGACGGACCGACGGCACCGCCGCCAGTTTCTCGCCGGTGAAGGGGCATTCGATGAACTTGATCTGGTCGTTGACCTTGGGCAGGTCGCTGCCCACGTAGCCGCGCAGGACCGCCAGCGGCAGACCCGCGGCGCCGGCTTCATAGGCGCATGCCATGGCGGCGTGGCTGTGCTCGAGGATGTCCAGCTTGTTGGGCCAGCCTCTCTCGACCGCGTCCCGCAGACGGTGTAGCGAGCCCACGCCCGGGTTGCCGCCCCAGGAGAAGATCAGCTTGCTGGCACAGCCGGCGCCGATCATCTGGTCGTAGACCAGGTCAGGCGTCATGCGGATCAGGGTCAGGTCACGCTTCTTCTGGCGGATGATTTCGTGTCCGGCAGCGAAGGGGATCAGATGGGTGAAGCCTTCCATCGCAACGGTGTCGCCGTCGCTGATATGGCGGCTGACCGCTTCCTTTAGCGAGAGAAATTCGGCCATGGGGATGTCCTCATTCCGGTTTTTGAGTCATTGTTGCTGAAAGTTCGACATGCGAACATAAGTTTATATAACGAACATCTTGATACCCTTCACAGGTGTCGTCAAGTGCAAATTTTCATCAACTGTTGAATAATGAACGTATGTTCGGAGGCCGAACGAGCTGGTAGGATGCGCGAAAGCCATAAACCGGCGAGACGTGTGTCTCGTCGCGTTGTCACGGAAACAGAGCAGGCCATTCGATGGATGAAGCGATTCTCAAGCCCGGCGACCGGGATTTCGTCGGCGCGCTGGCCGCGGGGCTGGACGTGCTGCAGGCGTTCGACGCCGACCACCGGCGCATGACCCTCAGCGAAGTGGCGACCCGCACCGGCATGGACCGGGCCAAGGCCCGGCGTTTCCTGCTGACGCTGCACGCGCTGGGGTTCGTCAAGCGGCTGGGGCGACAGTTTGAACTGACGCCCAAGGTGTTGCAGCTGGGCTACGCCTACCAGGCGTCGAACCAGTACCGGCCGATGATCCAGCACTATCTGGAAGACATTACCCGCGAACTGGGGGAATCGTCGTCGCTGGCGGTCCTGGACGGGGACGATGTGGTGTATGTGGTGCGCTCGTCCGCCCATCATCGGCTGATGGCCATCACACTCTCGGTGGGCACGCGTCTGCCGGCCGCCTACACCTCCATGGGACGGGTCTTGCTGGCCCAGTTGAACGACGACGAACTGGACGCCTGGCTGGATAACGTGAAGCTGGAGCGTCATACGCCCACCTCCATCGTAGACCGGGATACCCTGCGCCAGCGCATCGTCGAAGCGCGCGAGCAGGGCTATTCAATTGTCGACCAGGAGCTGGACCTGGGACTGCGCTCGGCGGCGGTGCCAGTCTACGCCGCCAACGGCGAACCGCTGGGGGCGATCAACATCAGTACCAACGCGGCACGGGTGGATATGGATACGCTTATGGAACGCTATCTTCCGCACCTTCGGGAGGTCGCCGAGGCGATCCGCCGTCACGCTCGGTAGCCGGTGGGTAGCGGCCGGTCCGCCGGTTCTCCACCAGTTCCTCCAGAATCACGTTGCTCAGCCGCATCACCGCGTTGGGCGGCTCCCGGCGACGGCAGCAGAGCACCGGCGAGGTGATGTTGTCGTCGTCCAGGTGCACGAACGCGATGTCCTCCCGGTGCACCCGCCGCACCTGTTCCGGCACCAGGCAGAAGCCCATCTCCGACGCCACCAGACCCAGTGCCGTCTGCACGTCATTGACCTGCTGCGCGACGTTGATGCGCAGCCCGCGCCGGTGGAACAGCCCCAGGGAAATATCCACGAAGTTGGGGGCCCGGCCGGCGGGGTAGCAGATCATCGGAATCTCCGACAGCTCCTTCAGGGACGGGCGCTTCTGCGCCAGTGGGTGGCTGGCGGGGAGGGCGGCGATGATGGGTTCATTGAACAGCAGCTCCTGATCCACTTCCGGGTCGTCGATGCGCAGGCGCCCGAAACCGATGTCGATCAGCCCGGTTTTCAGGGCTTCCACCTGATCCCCGGTCTTGAGTTCGTGCAGCACGATTTCCAGGTTCTTGTTCTGACGCAGGCGCCGCACCAGGATCGGTAGCTGGCCATAGAACACGCTGGGCACGAAGCCAATCCCGAAAATCACTTTGCCGTGCGAGGCTATCCGCCGGGTATCCGATACCGTGGTGTTGACCTTGTCCAGAATCTGCCGGGCCTGTTCCAGGAAAAACTTGCCCGCCGGCGTCAAACTCAGGCCCCGCGCCTCGCGAATGAAAAGCGGGGCGCCGATTTCCTCTTCCAGTTGCTTGATCTGCCGTGTCAGCGGCGGCTGTGCAATGAACAGCTTCTCCGCCGCCCGGGTCATGTTCAGCTCTTCCGCCACCACGCAGAAGTACCGCAGGTGCCTTAACTCCATCATACCTCCAGGGTATTGCTCCCCACTAAATCAATATTGGTGCGCCTAAGTGTAACTCCGTACTGTCTGCTTAACGATCACTTTGCAGCGCATACGGAGTCACCATGTCCGCCACCATTCACAGCATCGAAGCCATCCTGGTCGATATCCCGACCATCCGTCCGCACAAGCTGTCGATGACGACAATGGGCTGTCAGAGCATGGTAATCGTGCGTCTGCGGGACTCGGAGGGGCTCGAGGGTTTGGGCGAGGCGACCACCATCGGTGGCCTGAGCTATGGGCCGGAGAGTCCGGAGGGCATCAAGCTGACCATCGATACCTACATCACGCCATTGCTGATCGGGAAATCTTCGCGAAATATCAATGCTCTGAAGGTATCTCTGGGGCAGGCGGTGCGAGGTAATCCGCTGGCCAAGTCGGCCATTGAAACCGCACTGCTGGATCTGGCTGGCAAGCGTCTTAACCGGTCCGTCGCGGATCTGCTGGGCGGTGCCTGTCACGACCACCTGCCGGTGCTCTGGACACTGGCCAGCGGCGACACTGCGCGCGACATCGACGAGGCCCAGACCCTGATCGAATCCCGCCGCCACTGCGACTTCAAACTCAAGATCGGCTCGCGTCCGCTGATGGACGACGTGCGTCACGTCGCGGCGATCAAGGCCGCGGTGGGCGACCGCGCCAGCGTGCGGGTCGACGTCAACCAGGCCTGGGATGAGGTCACCGCCGCCAAGGGCATGGCCGAGCTGCAGGCCGCCGGGGTGGACCTGGTCGAGCAGCCCACGCCGGCCAAGGAGCTGGGGGCGCTGGTGCGCCTGTCGCACCGCTTCCACATCCCGTTGCTGGCGGACGAGGCGATCAGCGATGCCACCGACGGCTACCACCTGGCGGCGGCCGGTTTCTCCGGCGCCTATGCCCTGAAAATCGCCAAGGCCGGCGGCCCGGTCGCTGCGCTCAATGTGGCGCGGGTGGCGGAAGCGGCAGGCGTCGGACTCTACGGCGGCACCATGCTGGAAGGCACCATTGGCACCGCCGCCGCGCTGCACGCCTGGTCGACCCTGAAAGAACTGCACTGGGGCACCGAGATGTTCGGCCCGCTGCTGATGAAGGACGACATCGTGGTGCAGCCCCTGAACTACCACGACAACGGCGTCGACCTGCCGGCGGGACCGGGCCTGGGTGTGGCGCTGGACGAGGACAAGCTGGCCGAGTACCGCCGCAAGGGCTGAGTACCGTCGCCGATCGAATCAACCATTGCATCAAGCGGAGACACGCATGCTGTTCAAAGTAGAAATGACGGTGAACCTCCCGGCGGACATGCCGGAAGCCACGGCGGCCGACATCAAGGCCCGGGAAAAGGCCTACGCCCAGGAGCTGCAGACTCAGGGCAAGTGGCGTCACCTGTGGCGCATCAGCGGCAGCTACGCCAACGTCAGCGTTTTTGACGTGGCCGACAACGCCGAACTGCACCAGCTGGTCAGCAGCCTGCCGCTGTTCCCGTACATGGACATCAACGTGACGGCCCTGTGCCGCCACCCGTCTTCGATCCATGAGGACGACCGTTAACGAACGGCGGGGCCAATCAGTCCCCTCCTGATGAAACGAGCAATAAGAACAAAGACCGAGGAGCTAACGATGACTGTCAAAACAATGCACACACAGGACGTCAAGGAGCTGTTGGAAAAGGTCGCGGGATTCGACCAGCAGGGCGGTAACGACCGCTACAAGAAAATCATCCATCGACTGGTCGGCGATGTGTACCGACTGATCGAGGACTTCGATGTCACCCCGGATGAGTTCTGGCACGCGGTGAACTACGTCAACCGTCTGGGCCAGAACGGCGAAGCGCCGCTGCTGGCGCCGGGGCTGGGCTTCGACCACTACCTGGACATCCGCATGGACGCCGAGGACGCCGAACGCGGCCTGACTGGCGGCACGCCCCGCACCATCGAAGGCCCGCTGTACGTGGCCGGTGCACCGATCAGCGACGGTTATGCCCGCATGGACGACGGCAGCGAAGACGCCGAAACCATGATCGTGACCGGTGTTGTGCGCGACCAGAACGGCCAGCCCCTGAAAGAGGCGGTGGTCGACATCTGGCACGCGAACACCAAGGGTGGCTATTCCTACTTCGACACCAGCCAGAGCGAATACAACCTGCGTCGTCGCATCCGCACCGACGAGAACGGCCGCTACGTCGCCCGCAGCATTGTCCCGTCCGGCTATGGCTGTCCGCCGGAAGGCGCCACCCAGGCGGTACTGAACCAGTTGGGGCGTCACGGTAATCGTCCGGCCCATATCCATTACTTCGTGTCCAAACCGGGCTATCGCCATCTGACCACCCAGATCAACCTGGCCGGCGACAAATACGTCTACGACGATTTCGCCTTCGCCACCCGCGAGGAGCTGGTGATCGACGCCGAGCGCGTCGAGGACCCGTCGCGGGCGGAAGCCTATGGCCTCAACGGCCCCTTCACCGAAGTCGTGTTCAACGTCGACCTGGTCTCGACCGACGACGCGACCCTTCAGGATCGTCACACCCGGGCCCGTGCGCTCGAAGGTGAGGCTGGCTGATTTTCCCGTAAACCGGACCGTCCCTGTTTTGTGATTGCGACGGCCTGCCCCGGCAGGCCGACAGGGGGCCTCTACGCCGAAAAACAGCCAGGCCCGCCCGGCCATCACAAGAACAAGAGGAGAGATGAGATGACGAACAAGCTTGATCAACTGCAAGAGAAAGTCCGCAACGCGGTCGTCGCCGACCCGGAAACCGGCCGTTACCAGTGCGACCGCGGCATCTTCACCGACCGCGACCTGTTCGAACTGGAGATGAAATACATCTTCGAGGGTAACTGGGTCTACCTGGCGCACGAGAGCCAGATCCGCGAGCCCGGCGATTACTTCACCGTCACGGTGGGACGCCAGCCGGTGGTGATCACCCGCACCAAAGACGGCGAGCTGAAGGCGATCCTCAATACCTGCTCGCACCGGGGCGCGACCCTGTGCCGCAAGAAGCGCGGCAACAAGACCTCGTTCACCTGCCCGTTCCACGGCTGGACCTTCCGCAACGACGGCAAGCTCCTCAAGGCCAAGGACCAGAAGAAAGGCGGCTACCCGGAGCAGTTCAACACCGATGGCTCCCACGACCTGAAGCAGATGCCGAAGTTCGAGAACTATCGTGGCTTCCTGTTCGGCAGCCTGAATGCGGACGTGGTGCCGCTGGAAGAGCACCTGGGCGAGACCACCAAGATCATCGACAACATCGTCGACCAGTCCGAGGACGGCCTGGAGATCCTGCGCGGCAACTCGACCTACACCTACGAGGGCAACTGGAAGCTGACCGCCGAGAACGGCGCCGACGGCTACCACGTCTCCACGGTGCACTGGAATTACCTGTCCACCATGGGCCAGCGCAACTACGACAAGGGCGGCACCGAAGCGGTGGACGCCAAGAGCTGGTCCGCCGAGGGCGGTTTCTATTCCTTCGAGCACGGCCACATGATGCTCTGGACGCGCCTGCTGAACCCGGAGGTGCGGCCCATCTTCAGCCAGCTTGAGCGTCTGCAGGAGACCTACGGCGAGGCCCGTGCCGACTCCATCGTGCGCACTACCAAGAACCTGTGCCTGTACCCGAACGTGTACCTGATGGACCAGTTCTCCACCCAGATCCGGGTGGCCCGTCCGATCGACGTCAACAAGACCGAGATCACCATCTACGCCTTCGGCCCCAGGAACGAGCCGGCCGAGCTGCGCGCCAAGCGCATCCGGCAGTACGAGGATTTCTTCAACGTGTCCGGCATGGGCACGCCGGACGATCTGGAAGAGTTCCGCGGTTGCCAGAACGGCTATGAAGCCCGCGATATGCGCTGGAACGACATGAGTCGTGGCGCGGCGCACTGGATCGACGGCCCGGACGAGCACGCCAACCAGCTCGACATGAAACCGATCATGAGCGGTGCCAAGCCGGAGGACGAGGGCCTCTACGTCAACCACCACCAGCACTGGCAGGACGAAATGAGCCGGGCGATTGCGGCCGAGAAGGCGCGCTTCATCCCGATGGCGGCATCCGACGGTGAAACAGAAGGTGAAAAGGAGGGCACGGCATGAGCCTGAGTTACCACGACATCGAGCAGTTCATCATCCGCGAGGCCCGTTTCCTGGACGACCGCGAGTGGGACAAGTGGCTCGAGTGCTACCACCCGGACGTCACCTACTGGATGCCGGCCTGGGACGACGACGACGAGCTGACCGAGGACCCGCAGACCGAGATCTCGCTGATCTACTACCCGAACAAGGACGGCCTGGAAGACCGGGTATTCCGCCTGAAGACCGAGCGCTCGGGTGCCAGCTCACTGCCGGAGCCGCGCACCACGCACTTCACCAGCAACCTGGAGATCCTGTCCCAGGACGACAACGAGGTGAAGCTGCGCTTCAACTGGCTGACCAAGGCCTATCGCTACAAGCAGTCCGCCGAATACTACGGCACGTCCTTCTACACCCTGGACGTTACCGGCGAGCGGCCGCTGATCCGCGAGAAGCGGATCGTTCTGATCAATGACTGCATCAACCAGGTACTCGACGTCTATCACCTGTGAGGGCGTCAACCAGCCTGGATTGATGGGAGGGCAACATCATGAGTTACAACATCGCGCTTAACTTCGAAGACGGGGTCACCCGCTTCATCGACTGCAACGACGGGGAAACCGTGCTGGATGCGGCCTACCGCAACCAGATCAACCTGCCGATGGATTGCTCCGACGGCGTGTGCGGCACCTGCAAGGGCCGCTGCCACCAGGGCGCGTTCGACATGGGCGACGAGTACATCGACGAAGCCCTGTCCGACGAGGAAGCCGAGCAGGGCATGGTGCTGACCTGCCAGATGGTGCCCTCCAGCGACTGCGTGGTGGAGGTGCCGGCGGCCTCGACCCTGTGCAAGACCGGCATCGCCGAAGTGGCGGCGACCGTGGCGGAAGTCAACCTGGTGTCCAGTACCACCATCGAGCTGAAGCTCAGCGCCGATGACGACATCGGCTTCCTGCCGGGCCAGTACGTCAATATCCAGGTGCCAGGCACCGAGGAGACCCGGGCGTACTCGTTCAGTTCCGAGCCCGGCAGTCGCGATCTCAGCTTCCTGATCCGCAACGTGCCGGGCGGCCTGATGAGCAGCTACCTGGTGGGCACCGCCCGCACCGGCGATACGCTCACGCTCACCGGCCCCATGGGCAGCTTCTACCTGCGCGCGGTGGAGCGCCCGGTGCTGATGCTGGCCGGTGGGACCGGTCTGGCGCCGCTGCTGTCGATGCTCAAGCACCTTAAAGCGAACCCCAGCGACCAGCCGGTACACCTGATCTATGGCGTCACCAACGACGACGATCTGGTTGGCCTTGATGCCCTGGATGCGTTCGCCGCCGAACTGGACAACTTCACCTACACCACCTGTGTGTCGGGCGAGGCCAGCGACCACCCGCGCAAGGGCTACGTCACCCAGCATATGGACGGCGCGCCGTTGGCCGATGGCGATGTGGACGTCTACCTGTGCGGGCCGCCGCCGATGGTGGACGCGGTGCTGGGGTACTTCCGTGACGAGGGCATTGAACCCAACTCGTTCCACTACGAGAAGTTCACCCCGAGCGCACCGGCCGCCAAGGAGAAAGTCGCATGAGCCTGCGTTTCCAGGACAAGGTGATGGTGATCACCGGCGCCGCCCAGGGGATCGGGCGGCGGGTCGCCGAGCGGGCCGCCGCCGAGGGCGCGCGACTGGCCCTGGTGGACCGCTCCGATCTGGTCCTCGAGCTGGTCGCCGAGCTGACCGAAACCGGGGCCGAGGCCATTGCCCTGCAGGCCGATCTGGAAACCTGGGACGGCGCCAACGGGATTGCCGACAGGGCCCTGTCCCACTTCGGCCGGATCGACGTGCTGGTGAACAACGTGGGCGGGGCGATCAACTTCAAGCCGTTCACCGAGTTTTCCGACACCGAGATCAGCGCCGAGATCACCCGCTCGCTGATGCCCACGTTGTGGTGCTGCCGGGCGGTGCTGCCGGCCATGGTCGCCCAGCAGGGCGGCGTGATCGTCAACGTCTCCTCCGCCGCGACCCGGGGCATCCACCGGATTCCGTACTCGGCCGCCAAGGGGGGAGTCAACGCGATTACCGCGTCGCTGGCCTTCGAGTATGCCGAGCACGGCATCCGCGTCGTGGCCACCGCGCCGGGCGGTACCGAAGCGCCGCCGCGGCGGATCTCGCGCGGTACGCCGGAAGCCACGAACGCGCAGGAAAAAGCCTGGTTCCAGGCCCATATCGACCAGACCAAAGCGTCCTGCCTGATGCATCGCTACGGCACGCTCGACGAGCAGGCCGGAGCCATCCTGTTCCTGGCCTCGGACGACGCCAGCTACATCACCGGAACGGTCCTGCCGGTGGCCGGGGGAGACCTGGGCTGACCGGCGGGACGTGAGAGAGACCCGGAAAACACAACGCATCCGACAAACCAAGCTGTTCCCCGCCTGCGGGCGGGCTCCCGACAACAACAAGTAGTGGAGCACAACAGAAATGAATACGATCGACGTCAACCGCGTGGTCGACCACGCGCGCTTTACCAAGTTCCACTGGAACGTACTGTTCTGGTGCACCCTCATCATCATTTTCGACGGTTACGACCTGGTGATCTACGGGGTCGTCCTGCCGCTGCTGATGGAACAGTGGCAACTCAGCCCCATGGCCGCTGGCGCCCTGGGCAGTGCCGCCCTGTTCGGCATGATGTTCGGCGCGATGGGCTTCGGCATGCTGTCCGACGCCTGGGGGCGCAAGAAGGTGATTATCCTGTGCGTGGTGCTGTTCAGTGTCACCACGGTGGTTAACGGCTTTGCCTCCACGCCCTGGCAGTTCGGCATCCTGCGCTTCATCGCCGGGCTCGGCATCGGCGGGGTGATGCCCAACGTGGTCGCCCTGATGACCGAGTACGCCCCGAAACGCAAGCGCAGCACCCTGGTGGCGCTGATGTTCAGCGGCTATGCCGTGGGCGGCATGATGTCCGCCGGCCTGGGCATCTGGATCGTCCCCACCTTCGGCTGGGAAGTGATGTTCTACCTGGCCGTGGTGCCGCTGCTGATGCTGCCGCTGGTGATGCGCTACCTGCCGGATTCGGTGGCGTTCCTGAAGAAACAGGGCCGTGAGGACGAGGTGCGCGCCATCGTCCGGGCCATTTCGCCGGAATCCAACATCCGTGAACAGGACACCCTGGCCCTGCCGCCAGCCGAATCCGACCAGGCGCCGGTGGTGGAGCTGTTCCGCAACGGCCGTACCATGAGCACCCTGATGTTCTGGACCGCCTTCTTCACCTGCCTGTTGATGGTCTACGCACTGGGCTCCTGGCTGCCCAAGCTGATGTCCATGGCCGGCTACGGTCTCAGCTCCAGCCTGATGTTCCTGATGATCCTCAACGTCGGCGCCATCGTCGGTGCGGTGGGTGGCGGCTGGCTCGCGGATCGTCTGTCCCTGCGCAAGGTGCTGGTCAGCTTTTTCGTCCTCGGCTCCGCGTCGCTGATCATGCTGGGCCACGAAAGCCCGATGTGGCTGCTGTACACGCTGGTCGGCATTGCCGGGGCCACCACCATCGGCTCGCAGATCCTGCTTTACGCCTATGTGGCGCAATACTACCCGGCGGCGATCCGTTCCACCGGCCTGGGCTGGGCCTCCGGCATCGGCCGCAACGGCGCCATCGTCGGGCCGCTGCTGGGTGGCGCGCTGCTGGCGCTGGCCCTGCCGCATCACATGAACTTCCTGGCATTGGCGGTGCCGGGCGCGATCGCCACCCTGGCCATGCTGCTGGTGGATCGTGAACGCAAGCCGGCGACGCCCGACGTGCGGCCGGCGACCGCCCTGTCCGGCAATACCTGACGGTCACTGGGGCTCCTCTTTGTTCGCAAGCCCCACTTTGCCCCGGCGGTTTCACGGCCTCCGGGGCCGTTTTCGTTTCTGACCCGAGGAGAGTGAACCCGATGTTTCGAGACTGGTCGATCTCAGCGGTGACCGCCGGTTTCCTGGCGGTATTGATATCCTATTCCGGGCCGCTGGCCATCTTTTTCCAGGCCGGTGACAGCGCCGGCATTTCACCGGCCATGATGACGTCCTGGGTCTGGGCCATTTCCATCGCCGCGGCGTTGTCCGGCATCCTGCTCAGCGTCTGGCTCAAGGTGCCGGTGGTGACCGCCTGGTCGGCGCCTGGCACCGCGCTGCTGGTGACGCTGTTTCCGTCCCTGTCCCTGAACGAAGCGGTGGGGGCCTACATCACCGCCGCCGTGATCATCTTCCTGATCGGCGTGACCGGTCTGTTCGACGGGCTGGTGCGCCGTATTCCGAAAGGCATCGCCGCCGGCATGATGGCGGGCATCCTGTTCCAGTTCGGGCTGGGCGCCTTCCAGGCCATCGAAACCACGCCGGCCCTGGCGGTGGGCATGGTACTGGCTTACCTGGTGTTCCGGCGGCTGGCGCCGCGCTACGCGCTGGTCCTGCTGCTGGTGACGGGGGTTGCGTTGGCCGTCACGTTGGAAGGTGCCTCCCTGTCGGCGGTTGAGTGGTCGATTGCGGTGCCCCAGGTGATCGCACCGGAGTGGACCCTGCACGCCACCCTGAGCCTGGCGCTGCCGCTGGTGCTGGTCAGCCTCACCGGTCAGTTCCTGCCCGGCATGGCGATCCTGCGCGGCGCCGGCTATCGCACACCAGCACGGCCGATCATTGGCGTCACCAGCTTGGTGTCCCTGCCGTTCGCCCTGTTTGGCGGCATCACCACGGTGGTTGCTGCGATCACCGCGGCGCTGTGTACCGGCAGGGACGCGCACCAGGACCCGGACAAACGCTACGTGGCGGGCATCGCCAACGGGCTGTTCTATCTGGTGGGCGGGCTGTTCGCCGGTTCCATCGTGAGTCTGTTCACATCCCTGCCGGACGCCTTCGTCACCGTGCTGGCGGGGCTGGCGCTGATCGGCGCGATCGCCGGCAACCTGGTGTCGGCGCTGGGAGAGGAAAGTCACCGCGAGGCGGCGGCCATCACCTTCATCGCCACCGCGTCGAACATGTCGCTGTTCGGTCTGTCCTCGGCGTTCTGGGGCGTGGTGATCGGCAGTGCGGCCTACCTGATCCTGCATCGAACCTATGGCACGCGGCGGAAAGCGGAAGCCGGGGGGCAGGCGGCGTCTGATGGGGAGCGGCGCACAGCCTGATGCCGTGCGCCGCGTTACGGATTACTCGATGGACTCGTAGGGCAGGCCCACGTAGTTCTCGGCAATGACCCGAAGGCCGGCTTCCGTGCTGGTGTGGTAGTCCAGCTCCGCCTGGCGCAGGCGGTATTCGAACTCGTCCTGGCCCTCGAAGCGGTGCAGCAGGGACGTCATCCACCAGGAGAAACGCTCGGACTTCCAGACCCGGCTCAGGCAGGCCCGGGAGTAGTTGGGGATCAGGTCCGTGCGGCCTTCGTGGCACACTTTCATCAGCAGATGGTACAGGCTGTGGACGTCGCTGGCGGCGAGGTTCAGCCCCTTGGCACCGGTCGGCGGCACGATGTGGGCGGCGTCGCCCACCAGGAACAGGCGGCCGTACTGCATCGGTTCGGTGACGAAGCTGCGCAGCGGCGCGATGCTCTTCTCCAGCGACGGGCCGGTCACCAGATTGGCGGCGGCGTCCTCGGGAATGCGGCGCTTGAGCTCGTCCCAGAAGCGCTCGTCGGACCAGTCTTCCACTTTCTCGTCCAGCGGCACCTGCACGTAGTAACGGCTGCGGGTGGCCGAGCGCTGGCTGCACAGGGCAAAGCCACGTTCGTGGTGGGCGTAGATCAGCTCGTCCGAGACCGGCGGTGTGTCGGACAGCAGGCCCAGCCAGCCGAACGGATAGACCTTCTCGAAGGTGCGGATGCGGTCTTCCGGGATGCTCTGGCGCGAGACGCCGTGGAAACCGTCGCAACCGGCAATGTAGTCGCAGTCCAGGCGCAGGCTCTCGCCGTCTTTCTCGAACGTGACGTAGGGAGCGTCGGAGTCGACGTCGTGCAGCTTCACGTTGTCCGCTTCGTAGAGGGTCTGGCCGCCGCTGGCTTCGCGGGCTTCCATCAGGTCGCGGGTGACTTCGGTCTGGCCATAGACCATCACCGACTTGCCACCGGTCAGCCCTTTGAGGTCGACGCGCACGCGGCGGTTGTTGAAGGCCAGCTCGACGCCGTCGTGGGGCAGGCCCTCGGCGTCCATGCGCTGGCTGGCGCCGGCTTCGCGCAGCAGATCGGCGGTGCCCTGTTCGAGCACGCCGGCGCGGATGCGGCTGAGCACGTACTCGCCGCTGCGGCGTTCCAGAATGACGTTGTCGATGCCCTGGCGCTGCAGGAGCTGGCCCAGGAGCAGGCCGGACGGTCCGGCGCCAATGATGGCAATTGTTGTTTTCATCGGTGTACCTCGGTCGTTCTTGATCTCGTTGTTGCTTGTAGTTTTCCGGGAAATGCGCTGGGATATAAGGCAAAATCTGAACAAAGAATTGGACTTTTGCGGGATTTGATGACGAGCGAACGTGGAGGCGGCATGGTGACGAAACCGGTCCGGCCGGCAGCGGACATGGAGCAGATCCCGGTGTTCAAGCTGTACGGGGAAACCCGACAGTGGCCGACGCCGGATTTACTGCACTGCGAATCCATCGCCGCCCGCAGCCGGCTGCACGACTGGCACATCCGCACCCACCGCCACGCTGATCTGGTGCACGTGCTGCATATCCGGGAGGGGCAGCTGACGCTGGAACTGGAAGGGCTGGAACATCAGGTGGCGGGGCCGGTGTTCATCGTCATTCCGGCCATGACCATCCACGGCTTCCGGTTCAGTCGGGACACCGACGGCCACATCATTACCCTGGCGCGACCACTGGCGGAACATCTCGTCGCCTGGCCCGGGCCGGTAGCGCCGGTGTTGACTCGCGCCGGCTTTTATCCGCTGCACGAGGCCGGTTTGGCCGAACGGATACAGCGCCTGGTGGAGGAAGTCGCCGAAGAATACCGGCACCCGGCCGCCGGCCGGGAGATGGCGCTGCACGGCCTGATCCAGGCGCTGGTGACCCAGTTGATGCGGCGCAAGGAGCGCGGCGGCCAGGCCATGGAACCGGCACCGCAAACCGGCAGTCGCTCGGAGCGTTCGGAAGGGCATGTGCGCGACTTCCAGGCCCTGATCGAGAGCCACTTTCTGAGCCAGCCGCGGGTGGAGTGGTTCGCCGAATCCTTGGGCATCACCGCCGCCCACCTCAATGCCCTGTGCCGTCGCGAGACCGGCGCCAGCGCCCTGCAGCTTCTGCACGAACGGGTGCTGCTGGAAGCCAAGCGCAACCTCACCTACACCAACCTCACCATCAGCCAGGTGTCCGACCTGCTGGGTTTCTCCGAACCGGCCTACTTCACCCGCTTCTTCAAGCGCCTCACCGGCATGACGCCCAAGGCGTTCCGGTTGCGCCATGGCGACGAAGGGTAGGGCGGTCGCCCGTCGGACACAAAAAAGCCCGGAACCAGAGGTCCCGGGCGCAACGGGGAAGGGTGTGTCTTCCGGATCAGACCAGGAAGACGGTGACCAGAGCCGGGAATACCAGCAGCAGGGCCAGGCGCAGGAAATCCGAGACGATGAACGGCGATACGCCGCGGAAGATTTCCCCCAGTTTGACGTGGGGCGCCATGGCCTTGATCACGAACACGTTCATGCCCACCGGTGGCGTAATCAGCCCCAGCTCAATGGTCAGCACGGTGACGATGCCGAACCAGACCGGATCGATGCCCAGGGACTGAACGATCGGGTACACCACCGGCACGGTGATCACCAGCATGGCGATGGAGTCCATGAACATGCCCAGCAACAGGTACAGGGCCAGGATGCACAGGATGACCACCATCGGGGCCAGATCGGCGTTGAACAGCAGGTCACTGATCGAGAAGGAGATGCGTGAGACGGAAATGAAGTAGCCCAGCATTTCCGCGCCCACCAGCATGAAGAACACGACGGTGGACAGCGCCAGGGTTTCCTTGACCGCCTGGCACAGCTCGCGGGTGCGCAGCCCCTTGATGACCGCGTACACCAGGGTGGCGAAGGCGCCAACGCTAGCCCCCTCGGTGGGGGTGAACAGGCCGTAGTAGATGCCCAGGATGATCAGCAGGAACACCGCGAAGAACGGCGCCAGCCCGGACAGGGACAGCAGCTTCTCGGTCCAGCTGGTGCGCTCGCCGGCCACCGCCAGGGATGGTTTGAGGCGCATCACCACGCTGATGGTCACCGCATACAGCACCAGCCCCATCAGGCCTGGTACCAGGCCGGCCATGAACATGTCGCCCACGGACTGCTCGGTCAGGATGGCGTAGATCAGCAGCGCGATGCTGGGCGGGATCATGATACCCAGGGTGCCGCCCGCCGCCAGGGCGCCGGTGGCAAGGCCACGGTTATAGCCGTAGCGCTCCATTTCCGGCAAGGCAACGCGGGTCATGGTGCTGGCCGTGGCCAGGGAGGAACCGGAGATGGCGGAGAAGATTCCGCACGACCCCACGGCCGCGATCGCCAGGCCGCCTTTCCAGCCGCCGCAGATGGTGCGCGTGGAATGGAACAGCTTGCCGGCCATGCCGGAATGCGCCGCCAGCACGCCCATCAGGATGAACATGGGAATGGCGCTGAAGCTGTAGTTGGACAGTACTTCCACCGGTACCGTCTTGAGCTGGGCGATCGCCGCGTCCCAGGTGATCACCTGGGCGAAGCCGACGAAGCCGACAATCAGCATGGTCAGTGCAACGGGGACCCGCAACACCATCAGTACGAGCAGGGCGCCGAGGCCGATGGCGCCAATCATTTCACTCGCCATGGGACACCTCCGCGTGGGTACCGAAAACGACACTGAGGATGGACTCGATCAACGCGCGCAGACCCAGCAGGAAGCTCATCGCGGCGGCGGCGTAGTAGATCGGACTCATCGGCAGGCGCAGGTCCTGGGTCACTTCGCCGTGCTTGGCGGCGCCTTCGGCCGAGTTGAGCAGGCCGATGAAAATGACCAGGCCCAGGGCCGCAAAACCCAGCAGGTAAATCCCGTGCAGGCGCGACTTGATGGCCTCCGACAGGTTATGTGTCAGGGCTTCGACCACCACCTGGCTTTTTTCCACGTTGGCCGCCATGGACGCCAACAGGGAACACAACAGCAGGTAGCTGACCAGCTCGACGCTGCCGGTCACCCGCAGCGCGATGGCGCCGTCGGTGAGCCGGAACAGGTAGCGCGTCGCCACATCGGCGATGGTGACCCCGAGCAGGGCCACCAGGGCGATGCCGGCGATGATCCAGCACAGGGTCGCGAGCTGACGGCTGAAGCTTTCAATCCGTCGTTGCATGACTATCTCCGGAATATCAGTCGGCGCAGCTCTGGCGTGCTGCCAGCGCGGCCTGGTAAACGTCGTGGGCCTGGGTCAGTCCGCGCTCCTCGAGTCCTGAGAGGTAGTCTTCGATTCCTTTCTTCAGCGGAGCCTGCCACTGCGGGTCGTCCAGCGGGTTCTCCACCACCTTGATGGTGTGGCCGGCGTCTTTCGCGGCCTGCTTGCCGGCCTTGTCCAGACCGTTGAACACGGCGCCGGCCTTGTCCGCCCACTTCATGCCGGAGTTGGCGTCGATGGCAGCCTTCTGTTCCGGGCTCAGGCGGTCGTAGCTGCGCTGGTTCATGGTGGCCACGAAGATCAGCGAGTAGAAGGGCACTTCGGTGTGGTATTCGGCCAGCTCGTTGAGACGGAACACCTTCATGCCTTCCCAGGGAAAGCTCAGGCCATCGATGACGCCACGCTGCATGGAGGTGTAGATATCCGGCGCGGGCATGCCCACCGGGCTGGCGCCCATGTTCTCCAGGATATCCCCGGCCACGGCGGTGGGACGGCGGATGCGCAGGCCGTCCAGGTCGGAAGGCTTCTCGACCAGCGTGTCACGGGTATGGATGTAGCCCGGACCGGTGGTGAACATGAAGAGCACGTGGGTGTCTTCGTACTCGCTGGCGATCTGGCCGTCGTCATACAGGGTCTGCAGCACACAGGCACCCTGGCTGGCGGTGCTGGCCACGCCCGGCAGTTCCACAATCTGGGACAGCGGGAAACGGCCCGCGGTGTAGCCCTGGGCGGTGATGGCGATGTCGGAGATGCCGTTGACCGCGCCCTCGTAGGCATCGTCGGCCTTGGTCAGGGTGCCGGACGGGAAGTTCTGGACGCGCAGCTCACCGTTGGAGTCGGCTTCCACGGCGTCGATCCATTGCTCGAAGATGTCCTGGTTGATGCCCGATGCGGCGGGCCAGAAATGGGACATTCTCAGCGTGGAGGCCGCCTGGGCGGTCGCCGATACGCCTGCTACGGACAGGGCGAGGGCAAACGGTAGGTACTTCTTGAGTTTGTTATGCATGAGTGGCTCCGGCCTTTTGGTCTTGTAGATTGCTCTTATAGTTTGGTCTGTCTTTGTTCGAATAACGAACTTATGTTCGCAAGCCGAGTTCGAGTATACAAATCGTTCAGTGTTTCGTGAAGAGCGCATTGACAAAACTGTCGACCCGGATCGCACGTCGCCTAATCGTATGCTTCCTTATTATCCATTCGAAATCCACGTCGGCCTTGTCGGGCGGTGCCATGGCCGGGCCGCTGGCACGTACATGTCATAGCCGTCCGGCGCCGGACGCTCGTCGGGTATCCTTCAATAAAGGAGAGGCGGCGGGTGAATACAAGGGCGCGCCGCGGCCTCCGGCACGGAGGCGCAACGCGTGACGGAAGGGGGCGCGGGGCGCCCCCTTTCCGAAGCGGTGCGTTATTGACCGCTGGTGCAGGCGTTGCTGGCGGCCTGGGCTGCCTGATAGACCTCGCGGGCTGGCAGACCGCGCTCTTCCAGCTTGCCCAGGTAACTCTCGATGCCCGCCGTGAGCGGGCCCTGCCAGTCCGGGTTCTCCAGCGGTTCCTCGATTTCCAGGATGGTGTGGCCGGCTTCGACCGCTTCTTCCTTGCCCTGGCGGTCCAGTTCATTGAACACCTCGCCGGCATTCTCCGCCCACTTCATGCCGGAATTGGCGTCGATGGCGGCTTTTTCCTCCGGGCTCAGGCGGTCGTAGGTGCGCTGGTTCATGGTGGCGATCAGCCCCAGGGAATAGAACGGAACCTGGGTGTGCTGGGTGGCCAGCTCATTGAGGCGGAAGGTCTTGATGCCTTCCCAGGGCAGGCTGACACCGTCGATCACGCCGCGCTGCATGGAGGTATAGATGTCCGGCGCCGGCATGCCTACCGGGGTGGCTCCCATATCGGTCAGCATGTCGCCCACCAGGGACGTGGGCCGGCGGATGCGCAGACTGGCCAGGTCTTCCGGCGTTTCCACCAGGGTGTCCTTGGTGTGTACGAAGCCAGGGCCGGTGGTGAACATGAACAGCGGATGGGTATCGGCGTATTCGTCGTCCAGGTGGCCCTCGTCGTAGAGGGTCTGCAGCACGCAGGCGCCGGCCGCGGCGGTGGGGGCGATGCCCGGCAGCTCGACGATCTGGGTCAGCGGGAAGCGTCCGGCGGTGTAGCCCTGGACAGTGATGCCGACATCGGCGATGCCGTTGGCCGCCGCTTCATAGATGGCGTCGGCCTTGGCCAGGGTGCCTGATGGGAACATCTGCACGCGCAGCTGGCCGTTGGAGTCTTCCTCGACGGCATTGGCCCAGGCCTTGAAGAGGTTCTGGTTGACGTCCGACGCGGCCGGGAAGAAATGGGCGACGCGCAGGGTGGTGGCCGCCTGGGCGCTTAGCGCGGTCCCGGCCAGCGACAGGGCGAGGGCGTAGGGTACGTATTGCTTGAGTTTCTTGTTCATGGGTGGCTCCGGCCTTGTTGTGTTGTTGAACGGCTTGCCGTGTTCGAATAACGAACTTGTGTTCGCAAAGCGACTTCAGTATACAAATCGATCAGCGCTCCGTGAAGGGCGCTTCGACAAATCCGTCGATGCCATGGGGTATTCTCCGGGCACCGACGACGGCAGGGCGAGCGGCTGGTCCGCTCCGGGCTGGTCTCTGGCAACACCTGCGGCCGCCTCCCCCGATAATCTCGCTCTGACCCGTTTCTTCGGACCGTTTCTTCGACATCGTGCTGGGCAGTGTGATCGGCTGGATCGGTGGCTGGGTGATCCACTACACGCGCCGGTTCCGGCAACTGGAGGCGCGGATGGAGGCCTGGAGGGGCTAACGGGACACTACTAGAACGTCAGTTCAATCCCGGCGTACCAGGTGCGCCCAGACGCCGGCTCGAAATAACGGTCGTTGCTGGCGTTGATGCGTACGTTGGCGAAGTAGTCCTCGTCCAGCAGGTTGCGGATGCCGGCGTACGCCTTGAGTAAGGTGTCGCGCCCGACGTACCAGCCATCCCCGCCACGCAGACCCAGCAACCAGTAGTCATCGACCTCCACGGTGTTGGCGTCGTCGGCTTTCATATCGCCCACGTAGCGGGTCTCGAGGGCGGCAAAACGCTCGCCGGCGCCGTTCCAGTGCAGCTCGGTGTTCCAGGTCCGCTCCGGCAGACCGGGGATGCGGTTGTCGTCGTAGTCGTTGCCGTTGGCGGTGTAGTCGTCGAAGCGGTAGCGCGCCAGCGTCAGTGCCGACTCCACTCGCCATTGGGGCGCGAAGCGCCAGCCCAGAGCCAGCTCGACGCCCTTGCGGCTGGTATCGCCGGCGTTGCGGTAGAAGGTGCGGTCGTTGTCGCCGGGCAGCTCGTAGGGGATCAGTTCGTCGCGCACGTCCACCCAGAACAGGGTGACGTCGTAATCCACGCCGTAGCCGAGATCGCCGCGCAGGCCCAGTTCGCGGTTGAGCGACTGCTGCGGCTCGATGTCGGGATTGAAGCCGCCCACGCCGCTGGGGTTGGCGAATTCCGAGAAGGTGGGCGTCTCGAAAGCCGTGCTGACGTTGGCGTACACCTGGTGGAACGGCCGGTAGCGGTAGCTCAGCCCGGCCGAGCCGCTCCACTCGCGGAAGGTCTGTTCACCACTCTGGTTGCCGTCGCTGGGGAAGTGGTCGTCCACGGCCAGCTCGACGCGGTCGAAACGGCCGCCCAGGGACAGGGTCAGCTTGTCGGTCAGGTCCAGGTCGGTCTGGGCGAAGGCGCCGACGGCGGTGGCGGTCTGCACCTCGTCGGCGGTGAGCCCGCCGATGTCGCCGGCGAAGGAGACCTCGCGGCGGCCGCGATCGTCGCGCTGGCGGCGCGCTTCCACGCCGGCGACATAGCGCAGCGGCCGTCCGCCCAGCGCCAACGACTGGCGGTACTCGGTGCTGGCGCCGAAGTAGTCGCGGTCGTAATGGATCAGGCTGTCGCCGGGGTAGGGCAGCTGCTGCTTGAAGTTACGGCGCAGGTAGAACGTCTTGACGTACCATTCGCCCGGGCCGGCGGAAAGGTCCTGGTATTGCAGCCCCAGCACCTGTTGGTCGACGCTCTGGCCGGTGTCGTACTCCTCGGTGAAACGGCCGGCCTGCTCGCGATCTTCCTCGACCTGTTCGGCGGTCAGGGCGCCTGGATCCTCCGAGCGCGGGTTGTCGAGCAGATTGAATACGGCAGTGAGCGCCCGGTCATCGCCCAGATCGCGTCGCAGCTTACCGTTGAGCAGGTACTTCTCCACGTGGCTGTGATCACGGTAGCCGTCGGTATTCAGGGCCGAGACGCTGAGGTTGTGCGACCAGGGGCCATTTTCGCCGCTGTTGCCGGCGGCAAACTGGCCATAGCCGTCGCTGCCGCCTTCCAGTCGCAGGGTGGTGTGATCCGGCTGGCGGCGACCGTCGGGCGTGGTGACGCTGAGCACACCGCCGGCGGCGTTACCGTAGAGCACCGACGCCGGACCGCGGATCACCTCGATGCTTTCGGCGGTGTTCAGGTCGATGGCATCGAGTTGCGCCTGGCCGTCGGGCAGGGTGTAGGGGATGCCGTCCACCAGCACCGTCACGCCGCGGACCCCGAACGCCGCCCGGGCGCCGAAACCGCGGATCGATACCCGCTCCCCTTGGGCGTAGTTCTCCCGGTTCTGCAGGAATACGCCGGGCACCTGGCCCAGGGATTCGTCCAGCTTGAGCCGCTGTTGGCCCTGGGCGATGGCGTCCTCTTCGACCACCGAGGTGGCGGCGGGCGTGTCGTAGAGTTCCCGCTCCAGGCGGCCGGAGGTCACGGTGATGCTGTTCAGTTCGGTGGTTTGCGCGGCGCCCAGCAGCGGGCTGGCGGAGAGAGCCAGCAGCAGCGGGGCCCGGAATCGTTGGGTCGGCATCGCGAAGGGCCTGTGTCGGTCGACGTCGTCGGTAAAAGGCGGATGGCCGTTGAATTGTCCGATTGGTGGCCGCCGGGGTCAACGTGGCTCCGCGTTCAGTTGCAGCTTTCGCGATAGCTGTCGTCCAGCTCCAGGTCGAGAATGAGGGTGCTGAACTGGCGGTTGACGCTGGCCGTGCACAGGGCGTTGCGCTGGGCTGTGTTGGTCCGGTAAGCGTCCAGGTACTCGGCGTTGAAAACGGCTTTGTTGGCGTCGATGAACGGCTGCAGCTTGTCGCACTCGTCGTACTCGAAGCATTGCTCGTTGACGGCGAAATCGAAATAGTCGACCAGGTCTCCGACCTGGGCCAGGTCGTTCTTGAGGGCGACGGCCAATTCCCGTGTATGCGCCGCGTTGGCCAGCCAGCGGTTGTAGTCGAGCTGGTCGGCGGCGGTGACATCGAACCCCGGATCGTTGGTGTAGCCGTCCATGTTGTCCGGTTCCACGCCATCGCAGCCCTTGTCGACGGCGACATCCAGCCGTGCGGCCATGATGTCGCGCACGTTCTGGTTGCGGATATCCAACCAGCGTTCGCCGTCCCAGCCGTCGAGGGCGTTACCCAGATCCGCGTCGTCGAACGCCCCGGCGTCGTCGCGCCAGTTTTCGTAGGAGCCGCCGGAGAAGTAGCAGATCACCTTCTTGCCGCTGGCCTGGAGTGACTGGATCACTGAGATGTCCGCATCGAACAGGTCGATGTCGTACATCTCAACGGCATAGCTTTCGTTGACGGTCCCTTGCAGTTGCCACTGCCAGGTGGTCAGCGGTACCGGCTGATACCAGTCGCCGCCGGTAACGGGGGCGGGTCCGGCTTGATCACCGGTCGACGCCGAGGCGCTGCTGTCAGACGAAGAGCCGCCGCAGCCCGCTGCCAACAGGGCAAGGCACAGAATCGTGAACGCTTTCATAATCACCTTCCTTGATGCACTCGCCGCCATTATAGAGCGGATGGCGGCCTCCGGAGCCGGTGGTTACCAAACATCACGAAGCGATAGCCTATTATCCCGGTATCAGTAGTTTGAGCAGGGCGCTGACGATGAACACCGACAGCACGCTCACCGACCAGATACCGACCAGCCACAGCCAGCGGCCGAGGGTGTGCCTAGTGGTAGCCTTCATCGTCTTGTACCTTGCCGCGGAAGACGTAGTAGGACCACGCCGAGTAAACCAGGATGATGGGGACGATCAGCAGCGTGCCCACCAGCGCAAAGCCCTGGCTGGCGGCGGGGGATGACGCTTCCCAGATGCTGACGTCGGGCGGGATCACGTTGGGCCAGAGGCTGACGATCAGACCCAGGTAGCCCAGGGCGATGACGACCAGTGTCATCACGAATGGCATCACTTCGGCATGTCGTACTGAGCGGTAGAGGCCTACGCAGGCCAAACCGGTGACGGCGGGAAGTGGGGCGAGCCAGTACAGGTTGGGCAGCGTGAACCAGCGCTCGGCAATATTCGGATGCGCGAGCGGTGTCCACACCGACACGCCGGCCATGAACAGGACCAGAACCAGAGTCAACGGTCGACTGACGTTGCGGACGACGGCCTGCAGCTCACCTTCGGTCTTCATGATCAGCCAGGTGGAGCCCAGCAGCGCGTAGGTCACCACCAGGCCCCCGCCGCAAAACAGGGCGAACAGCGTGATCCAGTCCCAGGGGCCGCCGGCGAAGGCGTCGCCCTCCATGGGAATGCCCTCGATGTAGGCGCCGAGGATGATGCCCTGAAAGAACGTGGCCAGCAGGGAGCCACCAGAGAACGCCTTATCCCACAGGTGAAGGCTGCGGTCACGGGCCTTCAGGCGCGCTTCGAACGCCACGCCGCGGAGGATCAGACCGGTGAGCATGAGCAGGATCGGGATGTAGAGCGCACTGAGGATGGTGGAGTAGGCCAGGGGGAAAGCGGCCAGCAGACCGGCGCCGCCCATCACCAGCCAGGTCTCGTTGCCGTCCCAGACCGGGGCCACGCTGTGCATGATGCGGTCTCGGGAACGCTTGTCGCGGATGAAAGGAAACAGCAGCCCGATGCCCAGATCAAACCCGTCAGCAATCACGTAAAGCATGACGCCGAATAGGATGATCATGGCCCAGATTAACGCGGTATCAACGCCCATGGTCAGACAACTCCCGGATCAGGTTGAACAGCAAGGATGCGATGCGGAGACGGTGTGGATGAATGTCAGCCATGATCCGGCCCCCGTTTGATCAGGCGCAGCATGTACTTGATGCCCGATCCGAAAATGAGCGCATACACCACAACGAACAGCACCAGTGAGAACGTCAGTTCGGGCACGCCGTGGGCGCTGGCGGCATCATCCGTCCGCAGCAGGCCATAGACCACCCAGGGCTGGCGTCCCAGTTCGGTGGTGTACCAGCCCGCCAGCAGCGCGATCAGCCCTGCGGGCCCCATGGCCAGTGCAAAACGAAGGTAGCCCCGACTGTCGTGGAGGGTGCCGCGATGGAGTCTCCACAGGCCGAGTAGTCCCAGAGCCAGCAT
This sequence comes from Marinobacter sp. JSM 1782161, assembly GCF_011421605.1. Classification (NCBI taxonomy): domain Bacteria; kingdom Pseudomonadati; phylum Pseudomonadota; class Gammaproteobacteria; order Pseudomonadales; family Marinobacteraceae; genus Marinobacter; species Marinobacter sp. JSM 1782161. Next base: position 81,782 of record NZ_WSSA01000005.1, on the reverse strand, counting down.
CAGCACGCCCAGGCCAACCATGACCCGGAAGCTCCAGAAGACGGCGGCCGCGTTGGGGCGTTCGTCGGCGGGGAAGTCTGTGAGGGCGGGAATCTCGCCGTTCCAGGTGTGGGTCAGGATCAGGCTGGCAAGATGGGGGATGCCGATCGCGAAGTGCGTGGTTTCCGCCTCGTTGTCCGGCCATCCGAACAGCAGGAGCGGCACGCCCGCGTCCGACGGATCGTTCTCCCAGTGCCCCTCCATGGCGGCAATCTTGGCGGGCTGGTGTTCCAGCGTGTTTAGGCCGTGAAGATCGCCGACGAAGACCTGCAGGGGCGCGGTCAGGGCCAGCATGACCACCGCCATCGACAGCATCTTGCGCACGGCGCGGGTGTTGTTACCACGCAACAGGTGCCAGGCGCCGCTGGCACCGACCATCAAGGCCGTGCTGAGGAAGGCGGCCAGGCCCATGTGGACCAGTCGATAAGGAAACGAGGGGTTGAATATGATGGCCAGCCAGTCGACCGGCACGGCCCGGCCATCGACGATCTCGTACCCCGCCGGAGTCTGCATCCAGCTGTTCGAGGCCAGGATCCAGGTGGCGGAGATCAGGGTGCCGATGGCCACCATCAGGGTGGCAAAGAAATGCAGTTTCTCGCCCACGCGGTTCCAGCCGAACAGCATCACGCCGAGGAAGCCGGCTTCCAGGAAGAAGGCCGTCAGCACCTCGTAGGCCAGCAGCGGCCCGGTGATTCCGCCGGCGAAATTGGAGAACCCGCTCCAGTTCGTGCCGAACTCGTAAGCCATGACCAGGCCTGAGACCACGCCCATGCCAAAGTTCAGCGCAAAGATGTGGCTCCAGAACCGGTAGAGGGTTCGGTACACCGGTTTTCGCGTCCTGAGCCAGTAGCCTTCAAGCACGGCGAGGTAGCTGGCCAGGCCGATGGTGATGGCGGGGAAAACGATGTGGAAAGAGACGGTGAAGCCGAACTGGATGCGGGCCAGGAGTATGGCGGTTTCTTGCATGGAGGTTCCTCACGAGCACAACCCACTCCGGGTGAGCGGGGACATCGCGGGCAAGCCTACCTGTCCATCGGGAATAGGATCAGGTATAAAAAATTAATACTGAATGGGTACAGATTCGATGGAACCCGATACCATGCGAAAGGCTCCCTATCACTACGAGGCGCTGGAAACTTGGCTGCTTGAACAAATTCGTGCCGGCCGATGGCGACCGGGCGATCGCCTGCCTTCTATTCGGGCACTGTGTGCTCAGCAGGGGCGATCCAAGGTCACGGTGCTCCACGCCCTGCACCGGCTGGAGGCGCGCGGCGTGGTGGAGGCCTATCCCAAGGCCGGCTATTTTGTGACCACCACGCCTGACGACGCGCCACCACGGCCCCAGGCAGCAGGGCAGATCAGCGCGCCGCTGCCGGTGACGGTCAGTGATCTGTTTCTCGACATCATGCGGCGCAGTGCCGCCTTCGATCTGCTGCCGGACGCACCTTCCGGCGAACCGCCGCCCGGAATCGTGGCCCTGAATCGCGCCATCGGTCGCGCCCTGCGACGGCAGCGGGACGGTCAGTTCCAGTACTACGATGAGCCCATGGGACATCTTTCGCTGCGGGAGCAGCTGGCATCGCAGGCGGCGAGGCGGGGGTGGCGGGTGAGCCCGGACCGGCTGTGCATCACCTCCGGCTGTCAGCACGCGCTGTTTCTGGCGCTGATGGCAACCTGCCGGGCCGGCGACGTGGTGGCGGTGGAGTCGCCCGGCTTCTACGGCGTCCTGCAGCTGCTGGAGCAGCTGGATCTGCGGGTGGTCGAGGTGCCGACCTCGCCGGAAACCGGCATGGACATGGCCGCGCTGGCAGAAGTGTTGGAGCGCTGGCCGGTGCGCGCCTGTGTGGTGTCCCCGGCGTTTGCCACGCCGGGCGGAGCACTTATGCCCGACGCGGCAAGGCGGCAACTGCTGGACCTCGCCGGACGCCACGACTTGGCGGTCATCGAAGACGACATATACGCCGAGACCGGTTTTGCCCAGGTGCCCGACCCCCTCAAGGCGCTGGATCGGGACGACCGGGTGATCCTCTGCGGCTCGTTCTCCAAGTCCCTGTCGCGGGACCTGCGTCTGGGCTGGATCTCCGGCGCCCGCTGGCATCGTCAGATCCTGCACCTCAAGCTGGTCACGCAACTGGCCAGCAGTCGCTACCTGCAACAGGGCGTGGCGGAGTTCATGGAAGATGGTGGCTATGCGGCCCACTTACGGCGCCAACGCGGGCTGCTGCGCGAACGCCGTGACCGACTCCTTTCGATGCTTCGGGACTGGCGGGTGCCGGTTCGGATGACGCAGCCGCAGGGCGGGCTGGCAGTGTGGCTGGAATTGCCGGAGGGGGTGGATACGTTGACGGCTTATTCGAAGGCCTTGCAGGAAGGCATCGTGCTGACGCCGGGGTCACTGTTCTCGGCGGTTGGGGCGTTCTCGAACGGCTTGCGGATCAGTTTCGCCCACGCCTGGGACGAGGAGCGGCGAACGGCGCTGGGGCGGTTGCCTGCGCTGCTGGAGCTGGTCTGAGGGAAATGCCCCCAGGCCCGGGGAGGGCCTGGGGGATGCGTCATCAGTAGTGAATGACGGTGCGGATGCTCTTGCCTTCGTGCATCAGCTCGAACGCTTCGTTGATGTCTTCGAGCTTCATGTTGTGGGTGATGAAGGTATCCAGCGGAATCTCGCCTTTCTCGGCTTTTTCCACGTAGCCGGGCAGCTCGGTGCGGCCCTTTACGCCGCCGAAAGCGGAGCCTTTCCAGACCCGGCCGGTGACCAGCTGGAACGGACGGGTGCTGATTTCCTCGCCGGCGCCGGCGACGCCGATGATGATGGATTCGCCCCAGCCCTTGTGGCAGCACTCCAGAGCGGAACGCATCAGCTCGACATTACCCACGCACTCGAAGGAGTAGTCGACGCCGCCGTCGGTCATCTCGACGATGACTTCCTGGATCGGCTTGTCGTGGTCCTTCGGGTTGACGAAATCGGTCGCGCCCAGCTCTTCGGCGATCTTGAACTTGGACGGGTTGATGTCGATCGCGATGATGCGCCCGGCCTTGGCCATCTTGGCGCCGATGATCGCCGCCAGGCCGATGCCGCCCAGACCAAAGATGGCCACGGTGGCGCCCTCTTCGACTTTGGCGGTGTTCAGCACCGCACCGATGCCGGTGGTGACGCCGCAACCCAGCAGGCAGACCTTGTCCAGCGGGGCTTCCTTGGGAATCTTGGCCAGGGACACTTCCGGCAGTACCGTGTACTCGGAGAAGGTGGAGGTGCCCATGTAGTGGTACAGCGGCTCGCCGTTGTAGCTGAAGCGGCTGGTGCCGTCCGGCATGACGCCCTTGCCCTGGGTGGCGCGCACGGAGCCGCACAGGTTGGTCTTGCCGGAGGTGCAGAACTTACACTCGCCGCACTCGGCGGTGTAGAGCGGGATCACGTGATCACCGACTTCCAGGGAAGTCACGCCTTCGCCGACGGCTTCGACAATGCCGCCGCCTTCGTGACCGAGAATGGTCGGGAACAGGCCTTCCGGATCGGCGCCGGACAGGGTGTAGGCGTCGGTGTGGCACACGCCGGTCGCGACGATGCGCACCAGCACCTCGCCAGCCTTGGGCGGTTCCACGTCGACTTCAACGATTTCCAGAGGCTTGTTGGGGCCAAAGGCCACGGCCGCGCGGGATTTCATCAGTAGCTTCTCCTCAATTTCGATGTGCCATGCAATTCGATTAGGATAATGCACGCCGCCGCGCTCTGCCCGTCGAATTGCCCCGGATCAGGGACACATCGCCTGTAAATTTGGACACGGCGCACCATCCGCCATTCAGTGAAGAGGTTCTGCATGTCCGAACGCCAGAGACACCGCGTCGATCTGGTCATCTATCCGGGGTTCAAATCACTGGAGGCGATCGGCCCGCTGACGGTGTTCACCTATGCTAACAAGCACCTGGAAAGCCAGGGAATGGCTCCGTTCTACGACATCCGCGTGGCCGCCGCCGTGGCCGGGCCGGTGACGTCCGATACGGTGATGACGCTCGACGCCGCCCAATCCCTGGACCCGGACGATCTGCCTGACACCGCCCTGGTGGCCGGCGCCCACGACATTGAAGGGTCCATGGCCAACGCCCAGGGCGTGATCGACTGGGTGACATCCGCCGCACCGCGGATCAAACGCTTTGCCGCCCTGTGCACCGGCACCTTCTTCCTGGCGCAGGCCGGCTTGCTGGACGGCCGGCGGGCGACCACCCACTGGCGCATGTCGAAACGACTGGAGGAGCGGTTTCCTGCGGTTGAGGTGGACGTGGACGCCATTTTCATCCAGCAGGGCAACCTCTGGACGTCGGCCGGGGTGAGCGCTGCCATCGACCTGTCGCTGGCCTTCGTCGAGCGGGACTGCGGTCACAAGCTGGCGCTGGAGGTGGCGCGGGATCTGGTGATTTTCCTCAAGCGCCCGGGCGGGCAATCCCAGTTCAGTGCGGATCTCGCCAGTCAGATGTCCCAGTCCTCCGCCGTGCGACGCATTCAGGCCTGGATCATGGATCACCTGGAGACGCCGTTCACGTCCAGCGAACTGGCGGAGGAAGCCGCCATGAGCCTGCGCCATCTCACGCGGCTGTTCCAGAAAGAGACCGGTATGAGTCCTCTGGAATTTGTCGAGCGCTCGCGTCTCGACAAGGCCCGTCGCCTGCTGCAGGACACGGAATTGCCCCTGAAAAGCATTGCCTTCCGCTGCGGCTTTTCGTCGGATGAGCAGCTGCGTCGCACCTTCCGCAAGTACCTCGCCATTTTGCCAACGGATTACCGGGCGCGGTTTTCCAGTCCTAACTGATCGTCCGGGGCATCACGAACGGCGCCCCGGTCCGACGATCTCCTCCCTTAGAAAGTCGAGCAGCCGCGGATGCCGGGCGTGGGCGATGTTGATTCGCAGGGCCGAGCCGGCGTCCTGATCCGACAGCGTGAACAGATGGCCTGGCGCCAGGAAGATGCCTTGGTTTGAAGCCTTGTGGGCCAGCTCGATGCCGTCCACATGCGCTGGTAGCGGGCACCAGACGTAGTAACCGCCGGTTGGCGGCTGGATGTTGTCGATACCGGCCTGCTGAAGGGCGGCCACCGCTTCGGCGCCGGCCTTGGCAACGCGGTCCCGCAGTCGGGTCATGTGGCGGCGGTAGCGGCCACGCACGATCATCTCGTGGATCATTCGCTCGATCACGCTGGAGCCGTTCACCACCGTCAGCATCTTGATGTCGGTCAGTGACCGGATCAGTTTGCGGCTGGCGGCAACGTAGCCGCAGCGCAGGCTCGCGGACAGGGTCTTGGAAAAGGTGCCGACGTAGATCACGCGGTTGAGGGCATCCAGCGACGCGAGGTGGGGCGCGGAACGGGGCAGAATGTCGCCGAACGGGTCGTCCTCGATGATGGTCAGGTCGTGCTGTTCCGCAATGCGCAGCACGGCGTGCATGTTCTGCAGGGGCATCGAGGTGCCGGTGGGGTTGTGCGCCATGGGCTGGACAAACAGCAAGCGGGGCCTGTGCTCGCGAATGGCCTGTTCCAGGCGTTCCAGGTCCAGGCCCGCGGGCCCGCGGGGTACGCCGATGGTCCTGGCCCGCTGTAGGCGGAGTTTGCCGAACATCGGGTAATAGCCGGGTGTTTCCACCAGCACCGGTTCCCCCGCGTCGACAAAGTGCCGCACGATCAGGTCGAGGGCGTGATTGGCACCGAAGGTGAGCAGCACCTGATCCGGGTGAGCGCTGATGGCGCGGTCCGTCAGGGTGCGGGAGATGTCTTCGCGCAGTCCCAGCAGTCCCTGTGGGTTGCCGTACTCGAACTCGTCACCGTTGTCGTTGGTGGGCGCGATGCGCTTGAACTGACGCCGGATATCGGCGTTTTCCATCCAGCTGGCGGGCAAACGTCCATCGCCGGCGCGCACTTCGTAATGCTGGTTCAACTGCTCGCGCAACAGTGAGATCAGGTCCACCGCTTCGGTGAAGTGCTCGGGCTTGATGTCCGGATGGGCCGGCCGGGCCGCTTCCACGTAGAAGCCCGAACCTCGCCGCGGCGTGACATAGCCAGTGGCGACCAGTCTGTCGTAAGCGTCGATGATGGTGTTCTTGGAGACGCCAAAGCCCTGTGCGGCGCTGCGAATCGATGGCAGTCGGGTGCCGGCGGTGAGTTCTCCCTTCTCGATCTGGCTGACGATTGTGTCCGCGATCTGCTGGGCTCGCGCGGGTTGCTGATTCATACCTTCACCTGGATTGTACCCTTATTTTTCTGGGTACAGTGCATGGGACAATTTGGCAAATTGTACCTTGTTCAGTTTTTGTCACTGTCCTAAGTTTTGTACAGGATCCGCACAGAAGTCCAGCCGGAAATAATCTCCGGAGACGATGGGCGAGTCGGGCCGCGGGTTCCGGAGGTCGTCGCTGCAGTGGCGGACACCCGGGACAACCCGGAGCGACCGGAAAACAGCTTCTATAAAAGATCAGGTTCGATAAGAAAATGTGGCGCGTCCGCCATTCCCTGAACGGAGGACGTCGCCACTCACAACGGAGAACGTCATGAAATTACAGGCCAATAACAACCGTCGCAGTTTTCTTAAATCGATGGCCGCGTCCCTGCTCGTTGCCGCGAGCGCGGCCCTGCCGGGACTGGCTGCAGCCGACGAGCTGCCCAGCGTGAACTGGCGCATGCAGGCACTGTGGGACGCCGGGACCACGCCCTACGAGTACGAGAAACAGTTCGTCCAGCGGGTTGCCGACCTGACCGATGGCAAATTCCAGATTCGCCTCTTCGCCGGTGGCCAGCTGGCGCCGTCGGCCCAGGCGTTCGAAGCTGTGCGAGCCGGCGCCTTCCAAATGATGAAAACCTTTGACGGCTACGAGGCCGGTTCCATCCCGGCCTTTGCTTTCACCAGTACCGTGCCTTTCGGTTTCCCCGAGCCGGACCAGTACGAGGCCTGGTTCTACGAGAAGGGCGGTCTGGAGATGGCGCGCGAAGCATACGCCAAGGCGGGTCTGTTCTACATTGCGCCGACCGTCTACGGTCAGGAGCCCATCCACGCCAAGTTCCCGCTCAACTCCCTGGACGATCTGAAGGGTAAGAAAGGGCGTTTCGTGGGGCTGGCCAGCGCGGTGATGGGTGAATTCGGCGTTGCCACCACCGGCCTGCCCACTGCCGAGGTGTATCAGGCCCTGGAAAAGGGCGTCATCGACTTTGCCGACCGCGGCGACCTGACCGCCAACCTCGAAGCGGGTCTGGGGGAAGTGGCGGACTACGTCGTGGTGCCCGGCTTCCACCAGCCCACCACGGCTACCAGTTACGTGGCCAACCAGGCCGCTTATAACAAGCTGCCGGAGTCCTACCAGACGGCGCTGGCGGTGGCTGCACGGGAAATCTCCTCGTCCCTGCGCCAGCATATCCTGGCCCAGGACGCGGTGGCGCTGAAGAAGTTCGAGGAGCAGGGTGTCGAAGTGATTCACCTGAGCCCGGAAATCGTCGCCGAGGGCCGTCCCACCGCGATGAAAGCCTGGCGTAAGGCTGCCGGTGACGACGAGCTGGCCAACCGGGTGCTGGACAGCCAGATCGCCTTCATGAAAGAGCTCGATCTGATCGACTGATCGCATCCGTTACTGACGTAGCTGCCCGGCCTGCCGGCCGGGCAGCCATCCCCTGCTGAGGTTTACTATGCCTGTTCTTCTTGGCTACTGCCGTTGCATTACGGCGGTCAACCGCTGGGTGGCCGGTGCCGTTTCCGCGCTGGTCTTTGTCATGGTGGCGGTGATCAGCTACGAAGTGGTGGCCCGATACTTCTTCGACGCGCCCACCGTCTGGGCCATGGAGCTGTCGACGTTGCTGTTCGGCCCTTATTTCATGCTGGCCGGGCCCTACCTGTTGCACACGGCGGGGCACGTTAACGTCGACATCCTCTACGGCAAGCTGTCCCCGCGCATGGCTGGAGCCATCGATTGCCTGACCTATCCGCTGATTGTTGTCATCGCGGTGATTTTCATCGATCAGAGCCTGCCTGTGGCGATGAACGCCTACAACAGCGGTGAAACTTCCTTCACCGCCTGGAACCCTGCGATCTGGCCGGTGAAGGCGCTGATTCCCGTCGCCTTCGGACTGCTGCTCCTGCAGGCCCTGGCGGAAACTGTACTGGCGGCACGTCGTGCACTGGGCCGGGAGGTGGCGGTATGAGTTCCACCCTGGTCCTGTCGATGATGTTCGTGGGTCTGCTGGTGCTACTGTTGAGCGGCATGCCCCTGGCATTCGTGCTGTCGTCGCTGGCGGTCCTCTTCACCATCGCGCTCTGGGGCACTGACGCCCTGGTCCTGACGGTGCTGCAGACCTTCGATGCCATGACCTCGGACATACTTCTGGCGATTCCACTCTATGTGCTGATGGCCAGCGTGTTGCAGCGTTCGGGCATCATCGAGGCCCTGTACCGGGCCATGGAACTCTGGTTCCGGCGCCTGCCCGGCGGCCTGGCCGTAGGTACCGTTGCCATCTGCACGGTGATGGCGGCGATGACCGGGATCGTCGGCGCGGCGGTGGCGGCGATGGGCATCCTGGCGCTGCCGTCGATGCTCCAGCGTGGCTACGACCAGCGTCTCGCCCTGGGCACGATATGCGCGGGTGGCACGCTGGGGATCCTGATTCCGCCGTCGATCATCACCATCGTCTACGCGGCCACGGCGCAGATTTCGGTGGGCAAGATGTTTGCCGCCGGCATCGTTCCGGGTCTGGTGCTGGCCGGGCTCTACGTGGCCTACATCGTGCTGCGGGCCACCCTGCAGCCAGATAAGGCCCCTCGTGAGTTGAACGGCACGGTCGACCTGCGCGAGATGTTCGCCTCCCTCAAGTCGCTGATTCTGCCGACGCTGATCGTGTTCGCGGTGCTGGGTAGTATCTACGCGGGTATTGCCACGCCCACAGAGGCCGCGGCGGTTGGTGTGGTGGGCGCGATGATCTCCGCGGCCTTCCAGCGCGAGCTGAACCTGGGCAACCTGCGGGCGGCGGCGATGGATACCTTGCGGGTGACCACCATGATCATGTGGATCACCATCGGCGCCAAGATCTTCGTGTCGATCTTTACCGGCACCGGCGGCGCCGATTCCCTGCTGCAGTTCATTCAGGACCTGGAGGTCAACCGCTGGCTGGTGTTGCTGGCGATGATGCTGGTGCTGGTGTTCCTGGGCCTGTTCCTGGATGAGATCGGCATCATCCTGCTGTGCGTGCCGGTGTTCCTGCCGATCATCCATGCCTTCGATTTCGATCCGCTTTGGTTCGGTGTCCTGTTCCTGATCACCGCCCAGATGGCCTACATCACGCCGCCCTTCGGCTACACGCTGTTCTACATCAAGGGCGTGCTACCCGACGGCATCGGCATGGAGACCGTCTACCGGGCGATTGTGCCGTTCCTGATCCTGCAGCTGCTGGCCCTGGCGCTGTTCATCCTATTCCCCGACATCGTGACCTGGCTGCCGGAGCAGATTGCGCAGCCCGCACGGCCCTGATTACAGGAGAAGACTGACCATGACTACGACCACATCCCGCATTCCCGGGCTGCACAAACTGTCCCCCCGGGAGCGCCTGCAGAAGGTGGCGGAAACCGCCGGTCTGGGTGACGACGCCATCGCCCATCTGGCGGATACCGGCAACCTGGATGCGGCCACCGCCGATTCCATGATCGAGAACGTCATCGGCACCCTCAACATTCCCCTGGGAGTGGCCACCAACATGGTGGTTGACGGGCAGGAGGTGCTGGTGCCCATGGCGACCGAGGAGTCCTCGGTGGTCGCCGCGGTCTGCAATGCCGCCCGCCAGTGCCGTGGCAGCGGCGGGTTCACCACCGCCATGTCCGGTTCGCTGATGATCGCCCAGGTGCAATTGGTGGGCGTCACCAATCCTGAGTTTGCCCGCTTGCAGATTTTGGAGCACAAATCCGACATTCAGGCGATCTGCGATGACACCGACCCGGTGTTGCTGAAACACGGCGGCGGCTTTCGCGACGTGGAAGTGCGCGTTCTGGAGGGGCGCGACGGCCCTATGGTGGTCACCCACCTGGTGGTGGACACCCGTGACGCGATGGGGGCCAACGCCGTCAATTCCATGGCCGAGGCGGTGGCACCGCGGGTTGCGGAATGGACCGGCGGGCGTACCTACCTGCGCATCCTGTCCAACCTGGCGGATCGTCGCCTGGCGCGGGCCCGAGCCACCTGGTCGCTGGAGGACATCGGCGGTGCTGAGGTTCGGGACGGCATCCTGGCGGCCTACGACTTCGCCGACATCGATCCCTACCGGGCAGCGACCCACAACAAGGGCGTCATGAATGGCGTCAGCGCGGTGGTGCTGGCGACCGGCAACGACACTCGCGCCGTGGAAGCGGGGGCACATGCCTACGCCGCCCGCTCCGGCCAGTACCGTTCGCTGACTCGCTGGGAAGTGGATGCCGACGGCAACCTTACCGGCACCATCGAGATGCCGCTGGCGGTGGGACTGATCGGCGGCGCCACGCGTTCGCATCCTACGGCCCGCATTGCGCTGGACATCATGGGCATCCAGACCGCTGAACGACTGGCCTGCACCATCGCCGCCGTCGGCCTGGCCCAGAACTTCGCCGCCCTTAAGGCTTTGGCGACCACCGGTATTCAGAAAGGTCACATGGCCCTGCACGCGAAGAACATCGCGGTCATGGTCGGCGCCACCGGCGACGAGGTCGACAAGGTGGCCCAGGAACTGGTGGCCCAGGGCAAGGTGCGGGTGAACGTCGCCGAGGCGATTCTCAAGTCCCTGCGCGGCTGAGGCGCGCTTGCACCGCTGCTCGATTGGCGGCGGTGCGGGGCCGGGCGGCGCAGAGTAAACCACAAAAAGAAAGAGGACTGCAGCATGCGAAAAATTATTCAGATTGCCGTCATCGCGGTGCTTGTCGGTGCCGTGGCCGTGGCTCATGCGGCCTATCCGACCCTGTCGTATCAGTCGAGTAATCAGGGACCGGCGCCAATCCCGCCCAGCGAGCGCGGACTACAAACCATTACCGCCGAGCCCTGGTTCAAGGTGTCGGATGAAGGATTGCAGTTGGAAGGCCCGGCATTTGACCGCGCCGGCAATCTGTATTTTGTGGAAGTGTTCGGTGGTCGCGTATTCAAGCTGACGCCGGAACGGGAGTTGTCCACGATCCTGGGGGAGAACGACTTGGCACCGGCGGGGGTAGCGATCCACCGGAACGGCCGACTCTATATCGCCGGGTTAGGTAACTTCAGGGACACTGGTAGCGTGGTCTCGATCCGGCCGGATGGCTCGGACATGGAAACGGTGGTCGGCCCGGAGCAGGGATATCTTCCGGACGACCTCGTATTCGACGCCCAGGGTGGTTTCTATTTTACCGATTTCCGGGGTACGTCCACCGAGAAGATCGGTGGCGTTTATTACGTTTCTCCGGATCGGTCCACGATCACGCCGGTGTTGCCTGACATGGCCATCGCCAACGGTATCGCGCTGGGACCGCAGGGCAAGGTATTGTGGACCACGGAATTCAGCGCCGGCCGGCTGCACCGTATCGGCTTGAGCGACGCCACCACGATTGCTCCGTTCGGCACGGCGGTACCCTACCAGTTTACCGGCCCGGCGCCGGATTCGATCCGAACCGACCAGGACGGCAATGTCTACGTCGCGATGTATGGCCAGGGCCGTATTCTGGTGTTCAACCGCAACGGCATGCCTATTGGTCAGATTCTGCTTCCGGGGCGGGACGATGGCCACAACCTGCGATCCACCAGCATGGCGTTCCGCCCCGGAACCAGCGAGTTACTGATTTTTACCAACGATTGGGATCAGGGCCGTGGGTCGCAGATCTTCCACGTCCGCGGCTTTGCCAAAGGCACACCACTGTACGCCAACCAGTCCTGAACAGCGGCAGAACGGGTACCGAGAGAGGGATATCATGGCGATTCCAGAGACGGTCAAGATTGTGGAGGTCGGCCCGCGCGACGGCCTTCAGAACGAAGCCGGGATCATTGGCCCGGATGTGAAAGTGGCGCTGATCGAGCGGCTGGCCGACACCGGGTTGTCGGTGGTCGAGGCGGGGGCCTTCGTGTCTCCGAAATGGGTGCCGCAGATGGCGGGCAGCGCTGAGGTGTTTGCAGCGGTCCGGCGTCGGCCGGGGGTGTCCTATCCCACGCTGGTGCCCAACCTCAAGGGCTTCGAGGCGGCGCGTGCCGCCGGAGTTGAGGAGGTGGCGGTATTCGGCGCTGCGTCGGAAAGTTTTTCCCAGCGAAACATCAACTGTTCCATCGTCGAGAGCCTGGAACGTTTCCGACCGGTGGTGGAGGCGGCCCGCGAGACGGGTGTCCGGGTGCGGGGCTACGTCTCCTGTGTGCTGGGCTGCCCTTACGAGGGCGAGATCAGCCCCATGGCCGTGGCGGAGGTGGCGGACCGACTCTACCGCATGGGCTGCTATGAAATATCGCTGGGAGACACAATCGGTACAGGCACCCCGCTGAAAGCCCGGCAGATGGTGGAAACCGTCGCCGGCCATGTGCCCATTGAGCACCTGGCGGCACATTTTCACGATACCTATGGCCAGGCGCTGGCCAATCTTTACGCGGTGATGCAACTGGGTGTTGCCACGGTGGACAGCGCCGTCGCCGGACTGGGGGGCTGCCCCTACGCCAGGGGCGCGTCGGGCAACGTCGCCACCGAGGACGTGGTGTACATGCTCAACGGGATGGGCGTAACCACCGGTGTCGGCCTGCCACAACTGGTTGAGGTGGGGCACTGGATCAGCGGCGAGTTGGGTCGTAAACCGGCTTCCAAAACCGGTCAGGCACTGCTGCGGGCCGAATGAACGGTTGTCGGCCCGTAATGGACACAGTGCCGGAAACGCTGCCGGGCCCCGCTGGCGCGAGGCCCGGCGCGAACGGCTCGGGCCGTTCTACAGGAACGTCAGCCCCAGGCTGATCAGCACGCCGGTGATGAACAGCAGTAACAGGCAGTAGCCCATGATGTCCTTGGCCTTGAGGCCGGCGATGGCCAGCACCGGGAGGGCCCAGAACGGCTGCAGCAGGTTGGTCCAGGCATCGCCCCAGGCGACGGCCATGGCCACGCGCGGGATGTCGGCGCCGAGCTGTTGGGCTGCGGGTATCATGACCGGGGCCTGCACCGCCCATTGACCGCCACCGGAGGGCACGAAAATGTTGACCACGCCGGCGCTGATAAAGCTCCAGAACGGCAGGGTCTCGGCGCTGGCGATGGACGCGAAGCCGCTGGAGATGGTGCCCGCCAGGCCGGACTGGGTCATGATCGCCATGATGCCTGCGTAGAACGGGAACTGAATGACGATGCCGGCACCGCCGCTGATGGCTTCGTTCAGACTGGTCAGCAGGCGGCGCGGTGTCTGGTGCAGGATGATAGCGAGGAACAGGAACATGAAGTTGACGATGTTCAGGTTGAGGCCGCCGCCCTGTGTGAAGTACTGGAAGGCAAACGCCAGGCCGGCAAAACCCACCAGCCAGGCGAGGATGCGGCTGTTCTCCAGGTGTTCCGCCGGGCGCGTGATGGTGGGCTTCTCGGCGCGGCCATCGTCCAGCTTTCCGGGATCGACGAAAATGCTCTCGCTCTGCGGCGGCAGCATCAGGCGGTTAACTACGGGCACCAGGATGAACAGACCGACGACGATGGCCAGGTTGAAGAAGGCAAAGATGGTGTCGCCGGTGCCGATGACGCCGATCATGTCCTGGGCGAAATGGCCTTCAGTGGCGATGGTCAGAGGAATTGAGCCGGCCAGGCCGCCGTGCCAGACGATGAACCCGGAGTAGGCGCTGGCAATAAGCAGCGGATAGTGGACCTGGATCCGTCGGGCCAGCGCCTTGGCGAACAGCGCGCCCACGACCAGGCCGAAGCCCCAGTTGATCCAACTGGCGACCAGCGCGACGAAGGTCACCAGGATGATCGCCTGACCCGGCGAACGGGCCAGCGCGGCGATCCGGTCGAGGATGCCTTTCACCAGCGGGGTATTGGCCAGCATGTAGCCGCTGATCAGCACCAGCAGCATCTGCATGGAGAACGTCAGCAGGTTCCAGAAGCCATCGCCCCACATGCCGACGACGGCCGTCGGCGACTGGCCTTCCACGCCCATGGCGGCGACGAAGACCACCAGGGTGAGCAGCAGGACAAAAATATACGGGTCGGGCAGGTAGCGCTCCACCAGCCGGACGAAGGGTTTCGATGCGCGATTGAGCATGGGTCGGGTACTCCGTTTATTGTGTTTGTATCGTTGTCGGATTCGCAAAGCTGGGGCGACACGCCAGCATTGCCGCGATGTGGGCAATGTAACCACGAAAGCCCCGGAGTCCGGGGCTGGTGTGATTCGCTGGCTTCCGCAACCGGTTTATCCGGTGACGGTCATCTCCGGCACATGGTCCGGGACCGTCAGTTCACCGCCGGTTTTCTCGATGATTTCCTCGACACTCACCCCGGGTGCGCGTTCCTTGAGGATGAAGCGGCCGCCCTCGATCTCAAGGTAGGCCAGATCCGTCAGCACTCGCTTGATGCAGCCGGCCCCGGTCAGGGGCAGGGTGCATGCCTGCAACAGCTTGGGTTCCCCGGACTTGGAGGCATGGGTCATGGTGACGATGATGTTCTCTGCGCCGGCCACCAGGTCCATGGCGCCGCCCATACCCTTCACCAGCTTGCCCGGTACCATCCAGGAGGCGATGTTGCCCTGCACATCCACTTCAAAGGCGCCCAGCACCGTCAGGTCGACGTGCCCGCCGCGGATCATGGCGAAGGAGTCGGCCGAGTCGACGATGGAGGCGCCGGCCTGCGCGGTCACCGTCTGCTTGCCGGCGTTGATCATGTCCGGATCGACCTGCTCTTCGGTGGGGAAGGGCCCCATGCCGAGCAGGCCGTTCTCTGACTGGAGCATGACATCAATGCCGGTCGGGACATAATTGGCCACCAGGGTCGGGATGCCAATTCCCAGATTGACGTAGAAGCCGTCTTCCAGTTCGGCGGCGACACGTTGCGCCATCTGTTCGCGGGTCAGTGCCATGGTCTGTTCCTCTTGTTCTGATTAGGTCGGCGGACGATGGAATGATCCGGCGTTCAGCCGCGCACGGTCCGCTTCTCGATCCGTTTCTCGAAGGTGCCGCAGATCAGCCGGTCGACGTAGATGCCGGGGGTATGGATCGCGGCGGGGTCCAGTTCGCCCGGGGCCACGATCTCTTCCACTTCGACGACGGTGACCTTGCCCGCCATGGCGACCAGCGGATTGAAATTACGGGCGGTGTGACGATAGATGACGTTGCCGTAGGTGTCGGCCTTCCAGCCCTTCACGATGGCGAAATCGCCGCCGAGAGCCTCTTCCAGCACATAGTGGCGGTCGCCGAACCGGCGGGTCTCCTTGCCCTCGGCGATGCGGGTGCCGTAGCCCGTGGCGGTGAAGAAGGCGGGAATACCGGCGCCGGCCGCGCGCATGCGTTCGGCCAGGTTGCCCTGCGGGGTAAGTTCCACTTCCAGGTCGCCGTCGAGCAGCTGTTTCTCGAACAGGGCGTTTTCGCCCACGTAGGAGGCGATCATCTTGCGGATCTGGCGGTCCTCCAGCAGCAGGCCCAGGCCGAAGCCGTCGACGCCGCAGTTATTAGAGGCCACGGTGAGGTTGCGAGTGCCCTTGCGCTGGATCTCGGCGATCAGGTTTTCCGGGATGCCGCACAGCCCGAAGCCGCCGGCCAGCAGGGTCATGCCGTCTTCCAGGCCCGCCATGGCCTCTTCGTAGGAGCTCACGCGCTTATCGAATCCGGCCATAGTGCCGTCTCCTCTGTGTTGTTGTTGCTGTATTGACCAGAGTCTCGCGGCCGGCTTCTTATTTGTTAAGTTTGTATTTTCGATAAATTAATTGGTTTAATAAAATAATTATGAGGCGCAAGCGCTAACCGGTTGAATCAGCCCGGGAATGAGTCATGACCGTTAAACAGTTGCGGGCCTTCCTGGCGGTGGCCCAGACACTGAGTTTTGCCCAGGCCTGCGAGCGGCTGCACCTGTCGCAGTCGGCCCTGAGCCTGTCGATCAAGGCGCTGGAGGAGAGCCTCGGCGGTGCCCTGTTCAGCCGCACCACACGCAACGTGCGGCTGACGCCGGAGGGCGAGGCGCTGCTGCCCCTGGCACGTCGGCTGATGGCGGACTGGGACAATGCCCGGGACGAAATACGCCAGCGTTTCGAACTGGAACTGGGACGGGTAACCGTGGCCGCCATGCCCTCGTTCGCCGGTAACCGGCTGCCCGATATCCTCAAGGATTTCCGGGCGCGCTACCCCAAGATTGGCGTCACCATCCAGGACGTCATCAATGAAGATGTGATCGACCTGTTGCAGATCGGCCAGGTGGAACTGGGCCTGGCCTTCGAGCCACCGGCCGCCGCACGTTTGTCCTTCACGCCGCTGTACGTCGACCGCTTCGTGGCCGTGGTGCCGGCGGATTCGCCACTGGCGGCGGCGCGTGACATCGTCTGGAGCCAGCTGCTGGAATACCCCTTCATTGCCCTGCAACGGCCGTCTGCAGTGCGCTACATGCTGGAAGACGCCCTGGCTTCCCGGGAACAGACGCTGCCCGTGGAGTTCGAGAGCCACCAGCTCTCGACGGTGGGCCGGATGGTCGCCAGCGGCCTCGGTGTCAGCGTTGTGCCGGCCCTGTGTATCGGCCAGATGCGGGAGCTGGGCGCCCGCTGCCTGGCGCTGCGCGATCCCGTCATCGAGCGGCCGATCGGGGTGCTTCAGTCTTCCGAGCGGGGACTGTCGGTGGCCGGCCAGGCCTTGCTGGATACTCTGCTGACAACGCCGTTTGACGACCTGTTGCTCTAGCTCACTCCCTCCACAATCACGATATCCACCTCCGCCGCATCCTGGCGCGCGGCTCGCGCCTTGCGGTAGGCGTCCGAGTGGTAGCAATCCAGTGCCTGCTGGTAGCTGGGAAACTCGATGACCACCGTGCGCTGGGGCGTTGCCCGGCCTTCGAGCGCCTGGTTGTGGCCGCCACGGGCGACAAAGCGGGCACCGTGGGCCTGGAAGGCCTCCGGGGCCAGGGCCTGATAGGCGGCGTACGCCTCGGGGGCGGTCACCGTGACGTGGGCGATCCAGTAGCCTTTTGCCATGCTTGCTCTCCTCGTTTATCTTGGCATTCTGTATTATGGTATACCAAAATCAAGAAGTGAAAGAACGGGAATCCTTGCGCGTTGCCCGGCGGTAACCACGGACAGCGCGTTGACCACCCAAAGCGCCGGGCTCCGGGACGGCCGACGACCCGAAAGCGGTGACGACCGGGAACGCTGACGACCAGGCGTGCTGGCAAACAAACGTGCTGACAAACAGAGTGCGGACAAACAGGAGTCCCGACAAACAACAGTCCCGACAAACAAGAGTGCTGACGATGACGAATTTCGATTCCACCGAGAGCCTGATTGACGATATCCGCCAGGGGCGCATGGTGCTCCTGCTGGACGACGAAGACCGGGAAAACGAAGGTGACCTGGTCATGGCCGCCGAACAGGTGACGCCCGAGGCCATTAATTTCATGGCCACCCACGCCCGTGGCCTGATTTGCCTGACCCTGACCGGCGAGCGCTGTGACCAGTTGGAGCTGACGCCGATGGTGACCAACAACGGCGCCAGCTTCGCCACTGCCTTCACCGTGTCGATCGAAGCCCGCGAAGGGGTGACCACCGGCATATCGGCGGCCGATCGGGCGATCACGGTGCAGGCGGCGGTGGCGCCGGACGCCCATCCCCGGGACCTGGTGCAGCCGGGGCATATCTTTCCGCTACGAGCGAAGGACGGCGGTGTGCTGAGCCGGGCCGGCCATACCGAAGCGGGCTGCGATCTCACCCGACTGGCGGGGCTGGAGCCGGCGGCGGTGATCGTGGAAGTCATGAACGAGGACGGCAGTATGGCGCGCCGGCCGGAGCTGGAAGCGTTCGCCCGCCGCCACGGCATCCGTATCGGGACCATTGCTGATCTGATCCAGTACCGTCTGGCACGGGAGCAGACCGTCGAACATACCGGCCAGCAACCGCTGTCCACCGCGCATGGGGAGTTCGTGCTGCACACCTACGAGGACCTGATCACCGGCGATGCGCACCTGGCCCTGACCATGGGGGACGTGCGCGGTGATACGCCGACGCTGGTGAGGGTGCATTCGGTGGATCCACTGCGCGACCTGGTGGGGGCCGATTACCAGGGGCCGCGTGCCTGGTCGCTGTGGTCGGCGCTGGAGAACGTGGCCAGCGCCGGGCGTGGCGCGGTGGTGATCCTGGCCAGCCAGGAGTCGTCCCAGAGCCTCTTGTCCCGGGCGACACGGCAGGACACGCCGCCGCCGGACGCCTCGTCGATCCGCTACTCGCGGGTAGGCACCGGCTCCCAGATCCTCGCCGACCTGGGCATCCGCAAGCTGCGCCTGATGGGCGCGCCGCTGAACTACAAGGGCCTGGCGGGCTTTGATCTGGAAGTGGTGGACATTGTCCAGCCCTGAGCGGATGAGTGGGTGCGGGGCGGCGATGGCCGGCCGCCCCGCCGGATCAACGCTCGTTCACCGCATGAAATGAATGGTGCCGTGCTCCATGCTGCCGGTGTAGATGCCGTAGCTGCCGCCAGCGTGCTCGGCGATGTAGCGCTCCAGTATCTGGCGGATCGCCGGGTAGAAGATCAGCTCCCAGGGCACCTGTTCCGGCAGGAACCAGTCCACCGCCTGGGTTTCGTGGCCGGGGCTGTCGTCCCACGCCAGCATCCGGGCGCGGTAGATGATGTACAACTCGTTGGTGGGCGGGACGCTGAAGATGGAGTAGGGCGTGGTGACGTCCACGTCCATGCCGGTTTCTTCCCAGACTTCCCGACGCGCCGCTTCCTCCACGCTTTCCCCCCGTTCCATGAAACCGGCCGGCAGGGTCCAGGTGCCCACCCGAGGTGGGATGCCGCGCTGGCACAGCAGCAGGCGGCCGTCCTGTTCGATGATGGCGCCGGCGATGACGCGGGGATTGTCGTAGACGATGCCGCCGCAGGCACGGCAGATGTCGCGCTCGTGGGTGTCGCCGGCGGGTACGTCCCGGGTTAGCGGGCCGTGGCCGCACTGGGCGCAGTAGCGGGGGCCAGGGTTCGGCATGGCGGCCTCACTGCAGGCTTTGCGCCGCGCTCAGGGGTGGCGTGACGGGTTCGACCGATTCGCCCTGCTTGTCGGCCAGGGCGGCCAGGGCCACCCGGGAGGCGGCCAGGATATGCTCCACGCAGGCGGTATGGGCGGCTTCCGCGTCCCGTGCCTTGATGGCCTCGACGATCTTCGTCATTTCCTGGAAGCTGTCCACGTAGCGTTCCTTCTGCGACACCGAGGTGGCGCGCAGGTAGTTCACCCGCGCCTGCAACTGGCTCAGGAACTGGCCGGCGATGCGGTTGCCGGCCCCTTCGTAGAGCACGCCGTAGAAGTCGCTGACGGCGTTGACGATGCTGACGGTGTCGCCGCTGCGCAGGCTGACCTTGAGGATCTCCCAGGCGTGGTCGAATTCCGCCATCTGCTGGACCGTCGCCTTCTGTGTGAAGAGCTGGACCACCATGCTTTCCAGGACGGTGCGCAATTCATAGATGTCGCGCGCGTCCTCCAGCGTGATGACCGCCACCCGCGGGCCGCGCCCGCCTTCGCTTTCCACCAGGCCTTCGGCTTCCAGGTGGCGCAGAGCTTCCCGCACCGAGGTCCGGCTCACGCCGAGCTTGTCGCACAGGTCACGTTCCACCAGACGATCGCCCGGCAGCAGTTGAAAACTCATGATGGCCTGGCGCAGCTTGTCGAGCACCATTTCCCGCAGTGTCGGCTGGTTGCGCGTGACTTTGAGGCTGTCGTCCAACGGGGTCCGTTGCATTTCATCTCCTGGCTGCAGGCTGTTGCGGGTGCCGCCTGTGCTTCGGCCGCACCCGTGTTCGCTAGATTTCGCCCATTTCACTGAGCACGTCGCGGGCCTGGCGGAAGGCGTCGATCGCGGCCGGAATGCCGCAGTAGATCGCCGTCTGCATCAGTACCTCGCGGATTTCGTCGACGCTCATGCCATTGTTGATGGCGCCCCGGACGTGCAGGCGCAGCTCGTGCGGGCGGTTCAGGGCTGTAATCATCGCCAAGTTTATCACGCTGCGATCCCGGTCGCTGAGGCCGTCGCGTTGCCACACGTTGCCCCAGCAGTATTCGGTGACCAGTTCCTGCAGCGGCTGGGTGAAGTCGTCGGCGTTCTGCATGGAGCGCTCGACGTGTTCGTTGCCCAGCACCTTGCGGCGCTTGGCCAGACCGCGGTCAAAACGTTCGTTCGGCATGGAAATGTCCTCGTCGCGTTGGATTCAGGAGGCGCGCGCCAGGGCGCGCAGGTTTTCCGGCAACTGGTCCATCTTGCCGCGGCAATAGAGCAGCGGATCAATCTCGTTGCCGCCGCACCAGAGCTTTTCCACCTCGCCCACCAGGATGGCGTGGTCGCCGCCGGGGTAGTCCTCCCAGACGCGGCACTCGAGATAGGCCGCGGCGCCGTCGATCAGGGCGTTCTCCAGCTCGGACCGGTGCCAGTCGATGCCCTCGCCCTTGTCACGGCCTTTGCCGGCGAAGCGGTAGGCGATGGCCTGCTGGTCGTGCCCCAGGATATGGATCGCGAAACGACCGTTGCGCTTGATCACCGGGTAGGAATCCGAATTGAGGCTGGGGCAGATCAGCACCAGCGGCGGCTCCATGGAGACGGCGGAAAACGCGCTGGCGGTGAAGCCCACCAGACGGTTGTCGTCATCGAGGGCCGTCACCACGGTGACGCCGGTTGGGAAGGCGCCCAGGACCTGCTTGTAGTCTTGTGTGTCGATCATGGCTCTCTCCCGTATTAACGCATGATGAAAGGATCGGGCATGGGATCTGAGGACAGGTTGATCCACAGGGTTTTGAGATCGGTGTAGTCGCGCACCGCGTCGATACCGCATTCCCGGCCGTAGCCGCTGGCACCGAAGCCGCCGATCGGTGCCATGGCCGAGACCGCGCGGTAGGTGTTCACCCAGAGGATGCCGGAGCGCACGTCCCGGGCCAGGCGATGGGCACGGGCGACGTCGCGGGTCCAGATGCCGGCGGCGAGGCCGTATTCGGTGTCGTTGGCCAGGCGCAGGGCTTCGGCTTCGTTATCAAAGGGGATCACCGCCACCACCGGGCCGAAGACTTCCTCCTGCACGATGGGCATCTGGTGGGAATCGCACGCCAGGATGGTGGGCGGGTAGTACCAGCCATCCCGCTCGCCCAGACGCTCTCCGCCGCAGAGCACTTGGGCGCCGTCGGTTCGGGCCTGGGTCACCATGCGGTCGATCTGGCCGAGTTGCGCCTCGGTGGCGATGGGGCCCATTTCCGTTTCGGCATCCGCGGGATCGCCAATGCGGATGCTGGCGGCGCGCTCGCGCAGTCGTTGCACCACGTCGTCACGGATGCTGCGCTGCACCAACAGACGGGAGCCGGCCACGCAGCTCTGCCCGGAGGCGGCGAAGACGCCGGCCACCACGCCGTTGATGGCGCTGTCCAGGTCGGCGTCCTCGAACAGGATGTTGGGGGACTTGCCACCCAGTTCCAGGGACAGCTTGGCGAAGTTCTCGGCGCTGTTACGCACCACGTGGCGAGCGGCGCCGGCGCCGCCGGTGAAGGCAATCTTGCGTACTTTCGGGTGGGCGGTCAGGGCCGCGCCGGTGGACGGGCCGAAGCCGGTCACCAGGTTGACCACGCCCTTGGGGAACCCGGCCCGTTCCACCAGCCGCATCAGCTCGATCAGGCTGGCGGAGGCGTGTTCGGACGGCTTGATCACGATGGTGTTGCCCGCCGCCAGGGCCGGGGCCAGCTTGATGGCGGTCAGGTACAGCGGACTGTTCCAAGGGATGATCGCCGCCACGACGCCCAGCGGCACCCGCACGGTGGCGCCGAACAGGTCCGGTTTGTCCAGCGGCAGGGTCTCGCCCACCACCTTGTCGGCCAGGCCGGCGTTGTAATAGAAGAACTCGGGCAGGTAGCCCACCTGGCCCCGGGTTTCGCGGATCAGCTTGCCGTTGTCGCGGCTTTCCAGCTGCGCCAGGGTTTCGGCATTCTCCGCAATCACCTGGCCCAGCCGGTACAGCAGTTTGCCCCGGGCGGTGGCGGTCAGGCCCGACCATTCCGGGCCTTCGAACGCCCGGTGCGCCGCCTGGACCGCGTCCTCGACGTCGTCGGCGTCGGCGTTGGGTACGCGGCACCAGGCTTCGCCGGTGGCCGGGTTGTAGCTGTCGAAAGTGGCGCCGGAGCGCGCGCCCCGCCACTCACCGTCGATGAACATCGTCAGCGTATCCAGATTCATCCGAGACTCTTTCATCCAAGACGCTCCTTTTGCAGGGAAGGGCGGTGCACGGTGTCGAGGAAGTCCAGCAGCAGGTCGTTGACCTGATCCGCCGCTTCCACCGGTGCCATGTGCCGCTGTCCTTCCAGAATGTATACCCGGGCGTCGGGCAACTGCCGCGCCAGCTTGTGGGCCATGTCGGGCGTCGATCCCGGGTCCAGCTCGCCGGTGGCCACCAGTACCGGGACGCGGATCGACGCCAGCCTGTCGGCTCCGAAATCGTCCTCGGTGCCGAACAGAGCGTAACTGCGATAATAACCGTCCGGGTGGTTGCTGGTGACCCGTTCGCGGACCGCGGCAATGCACTCCGGCTGGGCCTGGCGGAAAGCCGGGCTGAACCAGCGTTCCAGGGCGCCGTCGACGTTGGCCGCCGGCCCTTGCTCAAGAGTCTGGGCCAGGCGCTGACGCACGCCCGACCGCTGGCGTTCGTTGCGATCGAAGACGCTGGAGAGTACCACCATCGCCCGCAGGTGCCTGGGGTGACGCAGGGCAAACGCCCGCGCCACCAGTCCGCCCATGGAGAAACCCGCCACCGTTGCCGCAGGAACCGCCAGCTCGTCGAGCAGCGTCGCCAACTGGTCGGCGTAGTCGTCCAGGGTGGCGTTCTCCGCCGGCAGAGGACTCTCACCGTGGCCCAGCATGTCGTAGGCGATCACGTCGTAATCTGCGGCCAGCGCCGTCATTTGCGCCTGCCACATGGTGGCGTCCAGGCCGACGCCGTGGATCAGGACCACCGGTTCGCCCCGGCCGGCGCGCCAGTAGCGGGTGCCGGAAGGGCTGATGTGTGCGTCGTTGAGCTGCATCTGTCCTCCCGCGCCGCTCACTGTTGAGCGGCCTGTTCGGCTTCTTCAGCCAGTTCCTTCAGGTCCTGGTAGCGATTGCCGATGCGCGGGTGCAGGCGGCCACCGTCCGCGGCGCCCAGCACCACCACGATCTCGTCGGCGCGGGGCGAGTCCTCGATGCGCATTTCCAGGGTGATGTAGTGGGAACGGAAGCCCTCATCGTGCTTGTGCATCATCGGTACCTGGATGGAGGTGCCCGGCGCGCCGCGCTTGTTGGTGAAGCTCAGGTAGCTCTTGGCGTCCACGGCTTCGCGGAAATGATTGCCGAAGCGGAGGGTGTGGATGATGGCCGAGGCATGTTCGATCTCGCCTTCGGCACCCACGACGGCGGCTTTACCGTAGGCTTCGACCTGTTCCCCGCCGATCTCGTCCAGCACGTGCTTGACGATCAGCTCGCCCAGCTCCGAACAGCCGCCGCGGATTTCCGGCGAAAGATCCTCCACGAAACCGCGCCCGGCCCAGGGGTTGGTCACCACCGCAGCCACGCCGACCATGGTCACGGGCTTGTCACCCGCTTTGCCGGCCTCGATGTAGGTGGTTTCCCGGTAGGTGACGATCTTGCGAATCTCGAAGCTCATTGCGCTCTCCTCGTTGTGACGGGTCCGGTCGGATCCGGTTCCTGATTTTGGTATACCATAATACCAAAAACCAATTCCGGCAATGAGTCGTCTGCCGCAAGCGCTGCCCCGGTGCGTTCGGTAATCGATCCTCACCGGAAATAAATGAACAAAATCAGATTGTTGGGTTTTACGTATTGACTTGAAATATTCTTTGTCGAAGAAAACCTTTGCATTCTGTATTATGGCATACCAATATATTTCACCGAGGTCTTCGATGACCCATGCATGAAAACGGGCCTCAGAGCCCGTCAGGCCTCTGACAATGAACAAGAACGCCGACAACGGAACTCGGGAGAGCTGGAATGCACGAAGTTCAATCCAACATGCCCAGGCGAGGGCTCTTCGCCGGGGTGAACAAGACGATGGCCATTTCATCGGTGACGATGGTGGTGGCTTTCGTTCTCTTCACCGTGTTGCAGCCGGAACTGGCCAACACGATCTATACCGGTATCAAGCAGTACATCGAGACGGAGCTGGGCTGGTACTACATCCTGACGGTGAACGTGGTGCTGTTCGTGGCCATTGCGGTGATCGTCAGCCCCTACGGCAAGCTGCGCCTGGGGCGGGACGATGAGCGTCCGGAATTCTCCAACTTCACCTGGTTCGCCATGCTGTTCAGCGCGGCGGTGGGCACCGGGCTGCTGTTCTGGAGTATCGCCGAGCCGCTGAGCCACCTGCAGGGCAACCCGTTCATCGCCATGGAGGGCATCGCCCCCAACACGCTGGACGCGGCGCAAACCGCCCTGCGCATCACCATCTTCCACTGGGGCTTCCATGGTTGGGCGATCTACATCCTGGTGGGCACGATCCTGGCCTATTTCGCCTATCGCCGCGGCCTGCCGATGACCATCCGCTCGGCCTTCTATCCGTTGCTGGGTGAGCGTATCTACGGCCCCATCGGCCACGCCATTGATCTGTTGGCGATCTTCGCCACCCTGTTCGGTACCGCCACCACCCTCGGTCTCGGCGTGTCGCAGATGAATGCCGGGCTCAACAGCCTGTTCGGGATGGAAATCTCCAGCACCAACCAGGTCCTGCTGGTGCTGGGCGTGACGGTGGCGGCAACGGTGTCGGCCGTGTCCGGACTGAAGAAAGGGATCCGGATGCTCAGCGAGTGGAACATCCACCTGAGCATGATCCTGTTCGCTTTCTTCGTCCTGGCGGGACCGACGGTGTTCCTGCTGACCATTTTTACCACCAGTGTCGGCGATTACCTGGGCAGCCTGCTGCCGATGGGCTTCTGGACCAATCCGGATCCCGAAAGCCAGTGGCAGGGCTGGTGGACGCTGTTCTACTGGGGCTGGTGGCTGTCCTGGGGCCCGTACGTGGGCATGTTCATCGCGCGGATTTCCCGTGGGCGCACCATCCGTGAAGTGCTGTTCGGCGGCATGCTGGCGGCCACCCTGGGCGCCATGGCGTGGATCGTGATTTTCGGCGGTACCGCGTTGCACCTGCAGCTGTTCGGTGGGGTCGATCTGGCCTCGGTGGCCAACGACAACGTCACCAAGGTGCTGTTCCAGACCATCGAGGCGCTGAACGTGCCCTGGCTCACCAGCTTCATGGTGGGTATGGCCACGCTGATGATCGTCACCTGGTTCGTGACCTCGGCCGACTCCGGCACCCTGGTGATCTGCACCATCCTGTCCCAGGGCAACCCGAATCCGCCGCAGCTGTATCGCGTGATCTGGGGGCTGGGCCTGGGTTCCACCTCGGCCGTCCTGCTGTTGGCCGGTGGCCTGCAGGCCCTGCAAACCGCCGCGATCGCCGCCGCACTGCCATTCTCTGTGGCGCTGCTGGTGATGTGCTACTGCCTGTTCAAGGCCCTGGCGACGGAACCGGTCGGCGAGGCGGCCGCGGTCAAGCAATCCGAAGCGTCGTAACGACGAACACCCAAGGAGACCACAACAATGCAGTTTTCGTTATTCCTCCATATGGAGCGCTATCCGGGCGACAAGAGTCACCAGCAGTTGTTCGAGGAACTCTGCGAGCTGGTGAAGATTGCCGAGGACGGCGGTTTCCGGACGGCCTGGATCGGTGAGCACCACGGCATGCAGTTCACCTCATCACCGAGCCCGGTGGCGCAGCTTTCCTACCTGGCGGCGAAGACCGAACGCATCCGGCTGGGGGCGGGCACCTTCGTCGCGCCCTTCTGGGATCCGATCCGTCTGGCAGGCGAAGCGGCGCTGCTGGATGTCATCAGCGGCGGTCGGCTGGAGTTCGGCATCGCCCGTGGCGCCTACCAGTTCGAGTTCGACCGGATGACGGATGGCATGAAGGCTTCCGAGGGTGGCGCGGCGCTGCGCGAGATGGTGCCGGCGATCCGCGGCCTGTGGCAGGGCGACTACAGCCACCAGGGCGAGGTGTTCAACTTCCCGACCACCACCAGCGTGCCCAAGCCGGTGCAACAGCCCCTGCCGCCCATGTGGATCGCGGCGCGGGACCCGGCCTCCCACGATTTCGCGGTGGCCAACGGTTGCAACGTCATGGTCACGGCCCTGATGAAAGGGGACGAGGAAGTGGCCGATCTGGCGCGGAAGTTCAACACCGCCTGCGCCGATCACCCGGAGATGGAACGCCCGGAGCTGATGTTCCTGCGCCACACCTACGTGCACGATGAGAGCGATCCGGATGGCTGGCGCCCGGGAGCGGAAGCGCTCAACCGCTTCTACCGTTACTTCATGGCCTGGTTCAAGAACGACCAGAAGGCCATCGACGGCTTCTTCGAGCCGGCGTCCGAAGCCGACGTGGCGGATAACGCCGAGTTCGACCTGGAAACCCTGCACCGCAACATGATGATCGGTACCCCGTCGGAGCTGGTGCAGCGACTCAAGGGATACGAGGAGCTGGGCATTACCGAGTACAGCTACTGGACCGACAACACGCTCCCGTTCGAGGAGAAGAAGCGGTCCCTGGAGCGGTTCATCAAGGACGTGATGCCTCACTTCAACTGATTGTCGAGACGACCCATCGGCTGCCACGCGACGGCAGCGACCCCGTTTGCGCCCGGCGCCTGTCATACCTGGCCGGGCGCCTTTTTTTGTCACAGGCTGATGTCGCCGGTTGATCCCGCCTGTGCGGGGCGGGGACGGTCAGTCGTCGTAGTGGATAATCGACAGCAGCTTGATGGGCACCTTGCGCAATTCTTCCGGACCGTGGGGCACCTCGCCGTCAAAGGAGAGGGAGTCACCGGGTCCCATTTCGTACAGGTGGTTGCCGTGCCGGTAGAGGATGTCGCCCTCCAGGATGTAGATGAACTCCAGTCCCGGATGCGAGAAGGTGGGAAAGACCTCCGCCGCGTCGTCCATGGTGATGAGGAAGGGTTCGTAGCTCTTCTGGCTGCCGCGGTGGTAGTTCAGCAACTGGTAGGTGTGGCCTTTCTCCGTGCCGCGGCGGACCACTTCCATCCCTTCACCCGCCTTGGTGAGCTGGGCGCCGCCATCCGGCCGGTCGTAATCGCTGAACAGTTGGGAAATGGGCAGGCCGATGGCATCGCACAGCCGGCTCAGGGTCTCCAGGCTGGTGGACACCTGGGCGTTCTCGATCTTGCTGACCATGCCCTGGCTGAGTTCAGCGATGCGCGCCACATCGGTGATCTTCAGGCCTTGTTCCTGGCGTTTGCGCTTTACGCGCATGGCGATGTACTGCTCAAGCTTGAGGCGGGGGTTGTGGGTGTCCCGGCTGAAGCTGATCTTGCCTTCTTCCAGTGCTTCGATATGGCGCGAGGGCGGCGTAGCGGACGGCATTGGGGTCTCCTGAGTCACGGCTGTAGTTTAGCGCCAATATTCCTGATCGGAAAATTTCCTTCCCGTTTTGCGTTTGAATCCGGCCATGCGGATGCCCAGCCGAATGTTTTCAGCGTGTGTCGGCTCGGGTTTGAACCTGAATGGTGCGCGCCGGCCTTGCTTTGGTGCGTTTGCCAGCATGATTTCGGCCCGCTTGTTCAGGGTCGCAATTATTCCTGATAAGAAAAAAATATTCATAAACAGCCTGTTTTCAGGCAGTTGCCGCCCACGTCTGAATTTTTCGCCCGCCTGACGCCAGATTGGCAAGCCTTGTGCTTTACCTAAGGGAAACTAATTTTCCTGGTAGAGAAATAAAGGCTTGGCAATGGCACTCAATCCCGAAAACACACGACGTTACCGCATCACCATCTCCTGTCCCGATACTGTGGGCATCGTCGCTGCGGTGTCCCAGTTCATCGCCGACCACAATGGCTGGATCGGCGAGGCTCACCAGTTTGCCGACCCCGAGGCCTGCCTGTTCTTCATGCGCTATGAGGTGGTCGCCGACTCCCTGCCGTTCGGTCTGGAGGCCTTGAAGGCCAAATTCAGCGAGGTGGCCGAACGCTTCGCCATGAACTGGGAGATCACCGATTCCGCCGGGAAGAAGCGGGTGGTGGTGATGGTCTCCAAAGAGGCCCACTGCCTGTCGGACCTGCTGTACCGCTGGCGTGCCGGCGAACTGGATTTCGACATTCCCTGCGTGATTTCCAACCACGACACCCTGCGTTCCTACGTCGAATGGCATGGCATCCCGTTCGTCCATGTGCCTGTGGACAAAAACGACAAGGCGCCGCACTTCCAGGCGGTGCAGGAACAGATCGCCTCGGTCGAGGCCGATTGCATCGTGCTCGCCAAGTACATGCAGATCATCCCCGAGGCGCTGTGCGAGCAGTATCCGGGGCGGATCATCAACATCCACCACAGTTTCCTGCCGTCTTTTATCGGCGCGCGCCCCTACCACCAGGCCGCCGAGCGTGGTGTGAAGCAGATCGGCGCCACCTGCCACTACGTCACCCCGGACCTGGACGCCGGCCCGATCATCGAGCAGGACGTGCTGCGGGTGACCCACCACAACACCACCAAAGACATGGTCCGGCTGGGCAAGGACGTGGAGAAAGCCGTCCTCGCCCGGGGCCTGCGTTACCACATCGAGGACCGGGTGCTGGTGAACGGCAACAAGACCGTTGTCTTCGCCTGAGCCGGTTGGGAGAGAACAATGTCCTGGCATCTACTGAAATACGGGTTCAAACGCGGCCACGACGAGCCGCGCTTCTTCCCCGAACCCAAGGAACTGAAGTCGGAATACGACGTGGTCATCATCGGCGGCGGCGGCCACGGCATGGCCTGCGCCTACTACCTGGCCAAGGAGCACGGCATCACCAACGTGGCGGTGCTGGAGCAGGGCTACATCGGGGGCGGCAACACCGGTCGCAACACCACCATCGTACGCTCCAACTACCTGACGCCGGAGGGGGTGAAGTTCTACGACACCAGCGTGAAGCTGTTCGAGGACCTGTCCGACGAGTTCGACCTCAACATTTTCTACTCCACCCGCGGCCACTTCACCCTGGCCCACACCGACAGCGCGATGCGCACCATGCGTTGGCGGGCCGAGGTCAACAAGCACTATGGCATCGACAGTGAGGTGGTCGGTCGCGACGAGATCGCCAAGGCGGTGCCGTACATGGACCTGGACTGCGCCGGCCACACCCCGGTGATGGGGGCGCTCTACCATGCGCCGGGCTCGGTGGCGCGTCACGATGCGGTGGCCTGGGGCTACGCCCGTGGCGCCTACAACCGCGGTGTCGAGATTCACCAGAAGACCCGCGTCACCGGTATCCGCACCCGGGACGGGAAGGTCGTGGGCGTGGACACCGACCGCGGCGCCATTCGCTGCGGCAAGGTGATCTCCATGGTGGCCGGCTCCACGCCGCGCATTACCGAGATGGTGGATTTGCCCACGCCCATCGAGATTTTCCCGCTGCAGGCCTGCGTGTCCGAGCCGGTCAAACCGTTCATGGACACCATCGTGGTGTCCGGCAGCCTGCACGTCTACATCAGCCAGTCGTCCCGCGGCGAGATGGTGATGGGTGCCTCAGTGGACCCGTCGGTGCTGCACTCCACCCGCTCCACCTTCGACTTCGTCGAGGGGCTGACCGACCAGATGGTGGACCTGTTCCCATTCATGAGCCGCCTGAAGGTTATGCGTCAGTGGGCGGGGATGAGCGACCTGACCCCGGACTTCGCGCCGATCATGGGCAAGACCCCGATCGAGGGCTTCTACCTGGACGCCGGCTGGGGCACCTGGGGCTTCAAGGCCACGCCGGTGAGCGGCAAGACCATGGCCTGGACCGCCGCCAACGACCAAACCCACGAACTCATCGAACCGTTCCGCTACAGCCGCTTTGCCGACTTCGACCTGGTCGGCGAGAAGGGCGCGGCGTCGGTCGGACACTGAGGAGCCGGAGCATGAAGTTACTGGATTGCCCGCTGATCGGGCGCCGCCCCATCAGCGAATTCGATTACGTTGGCGAGATCCGCAAGCCACCGGTCGACGGCGACAGCGCCGCCTGGTCGGACTTCGTCTTCAACCGCCGGGGGGCGCCGGGCGTGCTGCGCGAGCGCTGGTACCACCGGCCCACCGGTTACTGGTTCGTGTTCGACCGCGACACCCTGACCGACGACATCAAGGCGGTGGTCGATGCCCGGGAGGTGCGCTATGACATCCCGGCTTGATCCCCAGCCGCTGGAGTGGATCGACCGCGACACGCGGGTGTCATTCCGCTTCGAGGGCCAGACCTTTACCGGCTACCAGGGCGATAGCATCAGCTCGGCGTTGCTGGCCTCCGGCCAGACCCTGTTGGGCCGCAGCTTCAAGTACCACCGCCCGCGCGGTGCGCTGACCCTGGCCAATCACGACGTCAATGCGCTGTTCCAGAGCCGCGAGGGCACCAACATCCGGGGTGATGTGGAGCCGCTGCGCGAGGGTCTGGAGCTGCACGCCTGCAACGTCAACGGCACGCTGGCCAACGACCGGGACCGCTTCATCGGCCTGTTCGCCCGGTTCATGCCGGTGGGCTTCTACTACAAGGCGTTCCACACGCCAAAGAAACTGTTCCCCTTCTGGGAACGCAAAATCCGCGAAAAGGCGGGGCTGGGACGGGTCGACACCCGGTGGACCGAGCAGCGCCAGTCCAAACGCTACGATTTCTGCGACCTGCTGGTGGTGGGCGCCGGGGCCAGCGGCCTGCAGGCCGCGCTGACCGCCGCCGAGGCCGGAGCCGACGTGGTGCTGGTGGACGAGAACCCGCACATCGGCGGCAGCCTCGACTACCAGCTGGCCAACGAGCCGGCCGCGGCCGAGGTGCGCGCGCGCCTGAAACAGCAGGTGCGCCGTCATGCCAACATCCGCCTGTTCGAACAGCATGTCGCCGCCGGCTGGTACACCGATCATTACATCCCGCTGGTGGGGCCGGGCGGCATCACCAAGATGCGCGCCCAGGGCATGATCTGCGCCACCGGCGTGATGGAGCAGTTGGCGGTGTTCCGCAACAACGACCTGCCCGGGGTGATGATGGCGTCCGCCGCCCAGCGGATGATCGCCCGTTACGCGATCAAGCCCGGTCAGCGCGCGGTGGTCCTCTGCGCCAACGCCGAAGGCTACCGTGCCGCGCTGGACCTGCTGGCCGCCGGCATCGAGCTGGCGGCGGTGGTGGATATGGATAACGACGCGCCCCGGGGCGACTGGGCCCGCCAAGTCGCCGACCAGGGCGTGGCCGTCTATCGCGGCTATGGCGTTTACGAAGCCCAGGGCGACCAGCGCCTGCAGGCCATCCAGGTGGCGCCGTTCGACGGCCGGGATTGCGATCCGTCAAAGCTGGCGACCATCGGCTGCGACCTGCTGCTGATGAGCGTGGGATGGGCCCCGGCGGCGCAACTGCTGTACCAGGCCAGGGGCGCACTGGGCTATGACGACAGCCTGCACCAGATCCTGCCCCGCGAGCTGCCGGCCGGTATCCACGCCTGTGGTCGCGTCAACGGCGCTTTCACCCTGGAGCAGAGGCTGGCGGACGGCGAACGCGCGGCTCACGCCGCCCTGGCGGAGTTGCAGGGTGCCTCGGTGCAGACCGGCATGACCGCCCATCGCGACCACCTGGCCCATAGCCACCCCTGGCCGATCGTGTCGCATCCGGCGGGCAAGAACTTTGTCGACATGGACGAGGATCTCCAGCTCAAGGATCTCATCCATGCGGCACAGGAAGGCTTCGACAACATCGAACTGATGAAGCGCTTCTCCACCATCGGCATGGGGCCGAGCCAGGGCAAGCATGCCAACATGAACGGCATCCGCATTCTGGCGTCGATCCGTGGGCAGTCGATCGACCAGACCGGTTCAACCACGGCGCGGCCCATGTTCCATCCGGTGCCGGTCAGCGCCCTGGCGGGCCGGCGTTTCCGCCCGGAGCGCCATACCCCGATGCAGGCCTGGCACGAGGCCAACGGGGCGCAGATGATGGAAGCCGGGCACTGGCAGCGGCCGGAGTACTACGGCCAACCGGAAGAGCGCGAACAGGCCATCCTGCGCGAGGCCCAGGCGGTGCGCAGCGGGCTGGGACTGATCGACGTGTCCACCCTGGGCAAGATCGAGGTGCTGGGGCCGGATGCGGCCAGGCTGCTGGATGCGGTCTACACCATGAAAATGTCCACTATCAAGCTGGGCATGACCCGCTACGCGCTGCTGGTGGACGACAGCGGTGTGATCATCGACGACGGCATCGTTGCCCGCCTGGCGGAGGACCGCTTCTACGTCTCCGCCACCACCAGCCACGCCGCCGCCACTTTCCGTCTGCTGTCCCAGACGGTGATGGACCTGGGGCTGGACGTGCGCCTGGTCAATCTCACCGACTCCCTGGCGGCGATGAACCTGGCCGGCCCGCTGTCGCGCCAGCTGCTCCGGACGCTGACCGATACCGATCTGGACGAGGACCGCTTCCCCTATCTCGGCATCCGTGAAGGCACCCTGTGCGGTGCGCCGGTGCGACTGATCCGCGTCGGCTTCGTGGGCGAGCTGGGCTACGAGATCCACGCGCCCGCCCACAAGGCCCTGGAGATCTGGCGCACCCTGATGAGCGCCGGGGCCCAGCACGGCATTCGCCCGTTCGGGGTCGAGGCCCAGCGCATCCTGCGCCTGGAGAAGGGGCACGTCATCGTTGGCCAGGACACCGACGGCCTGACCAACCCCTTCGAAGCCAACATGCCCTGGGCGGTGCCGCTCAAGAGCAAGCCCTGGTTCACCGGCAAGCCGTCCCTGGCGTTGCTCAAGGAGCGCTGCGCGCGCCGGCTGACCGGCTTCGTGCTGCCCCAGGGCTACAGCGGCGAGCGCATCAAAGAGTGTCACCTGATGATCGAGCGGGGTGACATCGTCGGCCGGGTCACCAGTATCGGCTACAGCCCGGCGCTGGGCCGCTACATCGGCCTGGCCATGGTGGACCTGCCGCTGGCGAACGACGCGCAAACCCTGCACGTGCGGGTGGACAGCGGCGCGCTGGTGGCCGTCTCCCCGTGCAAGACCCCTTTCTACGACGCCGATGGCGCACGGCAGACGGCCGACCTGACGGAGGTGGCGTGATGGCTGCATTGACCGTAACGCAACGCCGCGACCTGAGCGGCTACCTGATTACCGGGCCCGGCAGTGCCGCCGCCCTGGACGCCGACGGCCTGCCTCGGCCCCGGGAACAACTGGCCGCCGCGGAACAGGACGGTGCCCTGGTAGCCCGCACCGGTGCCGACGAATACCTGCTGTTCCTGCCCGGCGACCGTCAACCGCCGGCCGACTGTTGGTGCTTTAGCCGCGCCGACCGGGTGCTGGCGGTCCGCGGCGACGACTGGCGTGAGCTGCTGGCGCGGGTGTGCCAGTACGATTTCCGCCATTTCGGGCCAGGCGACTGGCTGATGGCCTCGCTGGCCGGGGTCAACGCCTGGCTCTACCGGACACAGGAAGACGGCACGCTGCTGGTCGGCGTCAGTGACGGATTCCACCGCTATCTCGAAGACCTGTTCAGCGACCTGGTTTGCGAACTGGACGATTCAGCGACCTACGAAGGAGGTGCGTCATGACGCCCACAGAGATCAGTCATTTCATCGACGAGAACGAGATCAAGTACATCCTGGCGCAGTTTGTCGACATCCACGGCGTGGCCAAGACCAAGTCGGTCCCGGCCAGCGGCCTGGGCAATGTGGTCGAGAGCGGCGCCGGTTTCGCCGGCTTCGCGGTCTGGGGCATGGGCATGCAGCCTCATGGCCCGGATTTCATGGCCCGCGGCGATCTGGCGACTCTCAGCAAGGTGCCCTGGCAGCCGGGCTATGCCCGCATCGCCTGCGACGGCTACGTCAACGACGCGCCCCACCCGTATTGCTCGCGGGTGATCCTCAAGCGCCAGTTGGCCCTGCTGGAGGCGCGCGACTGGACCCTCAACACCGGCCTGGAGCCGGAGTTCTCGCTGTTCAACCGGGCCGAGGACGGCAGCCTGATGCCGGTGGACGAGAGCGACGTGCTCGACAAGCCCTGCTACGACTACAAGGGGCTGTCCCGCTCGCGGGAGTTCCTGGAGCAGTTGGTGGAGTCGCTGCAGGCGGTGGATTTCGACGTCTACCAGATCGATCACGAGGACGCCAACGGCCAGTTCGAGATCAACTACACCTACAGCGACGCGCTCACCTCGGCCGATCGGTTTACCTTCGTGCGCATGGCCGCGGGCGAGATCGCCAACAAGATGGGCATGGTGTGCTCGTTCATGCCCAAGCCGGCCTCCGACCGGACCGGCAACGGCATGCACTTCCACCTGTCGATCACCGACGCCGACGGCAAGAACCTGTTCCACGATCCCAGTGATCGCCACGGCATGGGGCTGTCGAAGCTGGCCTACCACTTCACCGCGGGCATCCTGGAACACGCCCGCGCCATCTGCGCCTTTGCCGCGCCGACGGTCAATTCCTACAAGCGACTGGTGGTGGGCGGCAGCGCGTCCGGCGCCACCTGGGCGCCGGCCTACATCTGCTACGGCGACAACAATCGCTCCGCCATGGTGCGGGTGCCCTACGGCCGCCTTGAGTTCCGCCTGCCGGACTCCGGTTGCAACCCCTACCTGGTACACGCCGCGCTGATCGCCGCGGGCATGGACGGGGTGGAGCGGGAGCTGGACCCGGGCGAGCCGATGAACGTCAACCTGTACGACCTGTCGCTGGAGCAGATCCAGGCCAAGGGCGTCGGCATCCTGCCGCAGAACCTGAACGAAGCGCTGGATGCACTCGAAGCGGACACCCTGTTCACCGAGAAGATGGGGCCGGAAATCGTGTCCGAGTTCCTCGCCGTCAAGCGCGCGGAATGGGTGGAGTACAGCCGCCACGTCTCCGACTGGGAAATCAAACACTACGCCGAGTTCTTCTGATCCGGCGCAGCCAATGAAACAACGCTTTATCGCCGGCAGGGCCGGCATGAGGTCAGCAATATGTGTGGAATTGTAGGTCTTTACCTGAAAAATCCGGCGCTGGAGAGCCAGTTGGGTGCACTGTTCGAGCCCATGCTCATCGCCATGACCGACCGCGGTCCCGACAGTGCCGGTTTCGCCATCTACGGCGACGAGGTGCCGGCCGGGCACACCAAGGTCACCCTGCGTCATGGGGACGACGATTACGACTGGGAAGCCCTGGCCGGGCGTATGGGCGAAGCGCTGGGCGCCGAACTGTCCTGGTTCGGCAATGCCAACGTGGCGGTGTTCAAGATCGCCGCGGACGAGGCGCGGGTACGCGGCTGGCTGGAAGACAGCGCCCCGGACGCGCTGATCCTGAGCATCGGCCGCTCCATCGAGATTCTCAAGGAAGTGGGGCTGCCGGAGCACATCGCCGGCAAGTTCCAGCTCGGCCGGATGCAGGGCAGTCACATCATCGGCCACACGCGCATGGCCACCGAGTCCGCCGTGACCATGGAAGGCAGCCATCCGTTCACCACCGGCATGGACCTGTGCCTGGTGCACAACGGCTCCCTGTCCAACCACAACCGCCTGCGGGAGAACCTCAAACGCGAGGGCATCCGCTTCGAGACCGATAACGACTCGGAAGTGGCGGCAGGCTACCTGACCTGGCGCCTGGGGCAGGGCGATTCCCTGAAGCAGGCGCTGGAGCACGCCCTGGACGACCTGGACGGTTTCTTCACCTTCACCATCGGCACCCGCAACGGTTTCGCGGTGATGCGCGATCCCATCGCCTGCAAGCCGGCGGTGCTGGCGGAAACCGACGACTACGTCGCCATGGCCTCGGAATACCAGGCCCTGGCCAGCCTGCCGGGCATCGAGAACGCCCGGGTCTGGGAGCCGGAGCCGGCCACTTTCTACGTCTGGGAACGGGACGCCTGAGGAGCACCACCATGAAAACATTCGATCTGAGCCAAACCCCCGTGCGCGACCTGAACCAGGCGCTGCACGACCAGGCCGCCGAGTGCGTCGAGCGGGAATTCGACGTGCTGCACCCCAATGGACAGCACAACATCGCCTGCGGCATCGACCAGAACCTGTCGGTCACGGTCCACGGCCACGCCGGCTACTTCTGTGCGGGCATGAACAAGAAGGCCACCGTCACCGTGCACGGCAACGTGGGGCAGGGTGTGGCCGAAAACATGATGTCCGGCACCGTGCGGGTCAAGGGCGATGCCTCCCAGGCCGCCGGCGCCACCGCCCACGGCGGGCTGCTGGTGATCGAGGGCAATGCCGGCGCCCGCTGCGGCATCTCCATGAAGGGCGTGGACATTGTCGTCAAAGGCAACGTCGGCCACATGAGCTGCTTCATGGGCCAGGCCGGCAGTCTGGTGGTCTGCGGCGACGCCGGCGACGCGCTGGGGGATTCGCTCTACGAGGTGCACATCTACGTCAAGGGCAGCGTGAAATCCCTCGGTGCGGACTGCGTGGAAAAGGACATGCGTCCCGAGCACATCGAGGAACTGGGCAACTTGCTGAGCCGGGCCGGCATCGACGAGGACCCCGCACGGTTCAAGCGATACGGCTCGGCCCGGCAGTTGTACAACTTCAAGGTCGATAACGCAGCCGCCTACTGAGACTGATCGCGAGAGGATTGAATCATGAGCAACGAATCCACCCAGCACGCTGAACGCGACCCGCACGCGGGTCTGCGCGAATCGGCTACGTTCGACCGCACCACCATGGCGGAAATCCGCCGCGCGGCGGAAACCGGCATCTACGACATCCGCGGCTTCGGCGCCAAGCGCAAGCTGCCGCACTTCGACGACCTGCTGTTCCTGGGGGCGAGCATGTCCCGCTATCCGCTGGAAGGCTATCGCGAGAAGTGCAACACGGCGGTCACCCTGGGCGATCGCTTCGCCAGGAAACCGATCCAACTGGACATCCCGGTGACCATCGCCGGCATGAGCTTCGGTGCCCTGTCCGCCAACGCCAAGGAAGCGCTGGGCCGTGGGGCCTCGGAAGTGGGCACCTCGACCACAACCGGTGACGGCGGTATGACCGCCGAAGAGCGCGGCCAGTCGAAGAAGTTGGTGTACCAGTACCTGCCGTCGCGCTACGGCATGAACCCGGACGACCTGCGCAAGGCGGATGCCATCGAGGTGGTGCTGGGGCAGGGCGCCAAGCCCGGTGGCGGCGGCATGCTGCTGGGGCAGAAAATCAGCGACCGGGTGGCCCAGATGCGCACCCTGCCGAAAGGCATCGACCAGCGCTCGGCCTGCCGCCATCCGGACTGGACCGGCCCCGACGATCTGGCCATCAAGATCCAGGAACTGCGCGAGATCACCGACTGGCAGGTGCCCATCTACATCAAGGTGGGCGCCACCCGCACCTATTACGACGTCAAGCTGGCGGTGAAGGCCGGGGCCGACGTGGTGGTGGTCGACGGCATGCAGGGCGGCACCGCCGCCACCCAGGATGTGTTCATCGAACACGTCGGTATTCCCACCCTGGCGGCGATCCCCCAGGCGGTCCAGGCGCTGCAGGAAATGGGCATGCACCGCAAGGTACAGCTGATCGTCTCCGGCGGCATCCGCAACGGCGCCGACGTGGCCAAGTGCATGGCGCTGGGGGCGGACGCGGTCGCCATCGGTACGGCCGCGCTGATCGCGCTGGGCTGTAACCACCCCCGCTATGACGAGGAGTTCCGCCAGATCGGCTCCGCCGCCGGGTTCTACGACGACTACCAGGAGGGCCGCGACCCCACCGGTATCTCCACCCAGGACCCGGCGCTGAGCCAGCGTCTGGACCCGGTGGCCGCCGGACATCGTCTGGCCAACTACCTGCGCGTGCTGACCCTGGAGGCCCAGACCCTGGCGCGGGCCTGCGGCAAGAACGACCTGCGCAACCTGGAACCCGAGGATCTGGTGGCGCTGACCGTCGAAGCCTCCGCCATGGCGCGCGTCCCGCTGGCCGGCACCAACTGGGTGCCCGGCCAGGGCTTCTAGGCGGGAGGTCCGTGTGAGCACAGCCACAATCATCAACGGACGGGAGGTCGCGGCGCAGTTGCGTCGCGACATCGTCGGCAGGGTCCAGGCCCGCATCGAGCAGGGGCGTTCGCGCCCGGGGCTGGCGGTGGTACTGGTGGGCGAAGACCCGGCCTCCAGCGTTTATGTGAACAGCAAGATCAAGGCCTGTGAGGAGGCAGGATTCCTGTCGCGCAGCTTCCACCTGGCGGATACCACAGCCGAGTCGGAGCTGCTGGCCCTGATTGACCGGTTGAACGGGGATGCGTCGATTCACGGGATCCTGGTGCAGTTACCGCTGCCGGAGCACATCGACGTCCCCACGGTGGTCGAGCGCATCAGCCCGGCCAAGGACGTGGACGGCTTCCACCCCTTCAACCTGGGGCGTCTGGCGGCGAAGACGCCGACGCTGCGGCCCTGCACACCCTATGGCTGTATGCGCCTGCTCGATGCTTACGGCATCGATCCCGGCGGTCAGCATGCCGTGGTGGTGGGGGCGTCCAACATCGTCGGCCGACCGGCGGCGCTGGAGCTGCTGCTGCGTGGCGCCACCGTGACCGTGTGCCATGTGAGAACCCGGGATTTGCCGGCGGAGCTGGCGCGGGCCGACATCGTGCTGGTGGCCATCGGTCAGCCTCGCTTTATCCGGGCGGAGTGGCTCAGGCCGGGGGCGACGGTAATCGACGTGGGCATCAACCGACTGGCATCCGGCAAGCTGGTGGGGGACGTGGATTTCGACGCCGCGCTGGATCGGGTCGGGGCCATCACGCCGGTACCCGGTGGTGTCGGGCCCATGACCATCGCCTGCCTGCTGCAGAACACCCTGGAGGCTTGTGAAGCACTGGACGGCTGAGCGCCAACTGGTTGCAACGACGCATTGAAAACCCGGCCCTGCCGGGTTTTTGCGCATTGGGCCCCGGGAACGATCAGAAACGCACCATTATAGAAAAGTTGAAATGGCGACACTGATCGTAAATGTCTTTTAAAACAGTGACATGAAAAACGGGCCCGCATTTTGCTATTTATCAATGGGAAAATAATATTCCTTTAAGTATATCAAGGCCGCCCTTTGCGGCGTGCCAACGTGAGATGCAGAAAAAGAGAGACAAATCATGGAAAACGTAGGGCTCGAACTCGGGTACGCACTCGATACCTTCTATTTCCTGATGTGTGCGGCGCTGGTGATGTGGATGGCGGCGGGGTTCGCCATGCTGGAAGCCGGGCTCGTCAGGGGCAAGAACACGGTGGAAATCCTTAACAAGAACGCGCTGTTGTACGGCGTGGCCTGTGTGGTCTACCTGGTGGTGGGCTACAACATCATGTATCCCGGGGATCCGGTGAACTCGGTCATCCCGGGGCTGGATTTCCTGCTGGGCGCGGACAACGCCACGGCCGATGTGGTCGCCGGCGGTGATGGCGCGCCTTACTACTCCACCATGGCGGATTTCATCTTCCAGGCGGTGTTCGCGGCGGCGACCATGTCGATCGTTTCCGGTGCCGTCGCCGAGCGCATGCGTCTGTGGCCGTTCCTGATCTTCGCCGTCGTGATGGTGGCGGTGATCTATCCGGTGGAAGGCTACTGGAAGTGGGGCGGCGGTTTCCTGGACCAGTTGGGCTTCCAGGACTTTGCCGGCTCCGTGGTGGTGCACATGGCCGGCGCCTCGGCCGCGCTGGCGGCGGTGATTCTGTTGGGACCGCGCAAGGGCAAGTACGGCCCCAACGGTGAAGTGCGCGCCATTCCCGGCGCCAACCTGCCGATGGCGACCCTGGGCATGTTCATCCTGTGGATGGGCTGGTTCGGCTTTAACGGCGGCTCGGAGCTGAAAATTTCCAACGTCGACGAAGCCAACGCGGTGGCCAAGATCTTCGTCAACACCAACGCCGCGGCGGCGGCCGGCATGGTCGTGGCGGCACTGCTGGCCCGGGCCCTGTTCGGCAAGACCGACCTGACCATGACCATCAACGGCGCGCTGGCGGGTCTGGTGTCGATCACCGCCGAACCGCTGCAGCCGTCCGCGGGCACGGCCACCCTGATCGGCGCCGTGGGTGGCGTCATCGTGGTGGGCTCCGTCCTGCTGCTGGACCGCCTGAAACTGGACGATCCGGTCGGCGCCATCTCCGTGCACGGCACAGCCGGCATCTGGGGCGTCTTCGCGGTCCTGTTCAGCAACGCCGACGCCACCTTCATGGGCCAGTTGATCGGCACCGTCGCGACCTTCGCCTGGATGTTCCTGGCCAGCTTCGTGGTGCTCTATCTGATCAAGCAGACCATGGGTATCCGCGTCAGCGATGAAGAGGAAAACGCCGGCATGGACGTTTACGAATGCGGCATGCAGGCCTACCCGGAGTTCATGGTCGGCTCCGCCAGCCCGGCAAGCGGCACCCCATCGGGCGGCAAGGCCGCGGAGGCCAAGCCTTCCGGCTCGCAGCCGTCATTCTCCCCGGCGCAGAAGCCGGTTGGTGGCTGATCATCTCCCAAACAGCGAGGCCCTGAGGGGCCTCGTTCACCTTCTTGCTTCACCCGAAACAGCCCGCATCTTTGAGACGAGACCGGATTAGTCCAGCGACTCCCAATGGGGTCTCGAGAGGTCGGTTGACTCGGGTAAAAACATAACCAGAAGAAATGGTGGGCCTTGCTGGACTTGAACCAGCGACCAATCGATTATGAGTCGACTGCTCTAACCAACTGAGCTAAAGGCCCGAAACAGGGGGAAGATATAAAACGGGCGCCATTATACGCATCGCGTATGGCGCCCGCCAGAGGCGACGCGACGGGAGTCGCGCGCCTCACTCGGCTCTCATCAGGTCGAGCTGTTGTGATCGTCGATGAAGCCACGCAGGTGGTCGGACCGCGACGGGTGACGCAGCTTGCGCAGGGCCTTGGCTTCGATCTGACGGATCCGCTCGCGGGTGACGTCGAACTGCTTGCCGACCTCTTCCAGCGTGTGGTCCGTGTTCATCTCGATGCCGAAACGCATCCGCAGCACCTTGGACTCCCGGGCCGTCAGGCCGGCCAGCACGGAGCGGGTGGCTTCGCGCAGGCCTTCGGCGGTGGCGGAATCCACCGGCGACAG
Organism: Marinobacter sp. JSM 1782161; assembly: GCF_011421605.1. NCBI lineage: Bacteria > Pseudomonadati > Pseudomonadota > Gammaproteobacteria > Pseudomonadales > Marinobacteraceae > Marinobacter > Marinobacter sp. JSM 1782161. Next base: position 40,560 of record NZ_WSSA01000005.1, on the reverse strand, counting down.
CGCCTGGATGTCCTCGATGAAGTCGCCCAGATGGCTGTCTTCGTCGTCGCCGATCGGGGTTTCCATGGAAATCGGTTCCTTGGCGATCTTCAGGACCTTGCGGATCTTGTCTTCCGGCATCTCCATGCGTTCGCCCAGCTCTTCCGGGGTGGGCTCGCGGCCCATTTCCTGCAGCATCTGGCGGGAAATCCGGTTGAGCTTGTTGATCGTCTCGATCATGTGCACCGGAATCCGGATGGTCCGCGCCTGGTCCGCGATGGAGCGGGTGATGGCCTGACGGATCCACCAGGTGGCGTAGGTCGAGAACTTGTAACCGCGACGGTATTCGAACTTGTCGACGGCCTTCATCAGGCCGATGTTGCCTTCCTGGATCAGGTCCAGGAACTGCAGGCCACGGTTGGTGTACTTCTTGGCGATGGAGATAACCAGACGCAGGTTGGCTTCCACCATTTCCTTCTTGGCGCGGCGGGCCTTGGCTTCGCCGATGGACACGCGACGGTTGATTTCCTTGATTTCCGCGACGGTCAGGTCGACGTCGTTCTGGACATTGGCGATGCGCTTCTGCATGCGCACGATTTCGTCCAGACGCTCGCTGATCCGCTCGGCGTGCGGCTTGGAGCCCTTGGTCAGGCCTTCCGCCCAGTCCAGGTTGGTCTCGTTGCCCGGGAAGGTCTTGATAAAGTCCTTGCGCGGCATGCGGCATTCGCGCACGCAGATCGCCATGATGGCGCGCTCGTTCTCGCGCAGTGCCTCATTAGTGGAGCGGATGACGTTGACCAGCTCTTCGAAGGCCTTGTTAGCCAGCTTGAACGGGGCGAAGACCTGACCCAGCTCGTTCAGCGCGTCCTGGGCCTTTTCGGAACCCCGGCCGTGCTTCTCCAGCGCCTTGTTGGCGGTGGCGAGCTTCTCGCGCAGCAGCTCGAAGCGCAGGCGGGTCTCTTCCGGATCCGGACCGTTATCGGTTTCTTCCTCGGAATCGTCGTCGTCATCGTCGCTGGAGTCATCGCTAGAGCTGTCGTTGCTGCTCTTGGGCGTGGTGTCCTCGGGCATGAACGGCTCGGCGTCGTCGGGATCCAGAAAGCCGGTGACGATGTCACTCAGGCGGCCTTCGTTCTCGACGATGCGGTCGTAGGCCTGGATCACGGTACCGGCGGTACCGGGGAAGTGGGCGATCGCCGCCATGACGTCGCGCGTGCCTTCCTCGATGCGCTTGGCGATGACGATCTCGCCCTCGCGGGTAAGCAGTTCGACCGTACCCATCTCGCGCATGTACATGCGCACCGGGTCGGTCGTGCGGCCGGCGTCGGTTTCCACGGCGGCGAGGGCGGCGGCGGCTTCGGCCGCAGCGGTTTCGTCCGCTGTGGCATCGCCGTCGGTCATGAGCAGGGTATCAGCGTCTGGAGCTTCTTCGGATACCTGGATGCCCATGTCGTTGATCATCCGGATGATGTCTTCCACCTGATCCGGATCCGCTATATCCTCAGGCAAGTGGTCGTTGACTTCGGCGTAAGTCAGGTACCCTTGTTCTTTGCCTCGCGCGATGAGGTCTTTCAAACGTGACTTCTGCGAATTGCTGCCTGACATAGACACCCTATGGAATCGCTGATATAAAGATGAAAAGATAAACAGCCATTATAGCTGCCGCCCAAATTCTCTGCCACAAACCTTAAGTTGTGGCAAGATTCCCCTGTTTCAAGAGAAAGCCAGAGAAACCTCCGTAAGTAACCCCCGCAAAGGCTTTGGATTGGGCCATTTGCAAAAGGTTCAAACGCCCTCCCCGCTGCTCAGGCGCTTGAGTTCCCGGTGATCGTCCGCGGTGAATTCGCCGGCGGCTTTGCGCTTGATCAGCGCTGCGATTTTCTGCTTTCGAACCGCTTCCTGGTTCGGTGTCAGTATTTCCCGAGCCGAGGCGATCAGATTGTCCCGTTCCGGCACATGCTCGATACCATCGAATAGATGGAAGAAGCGTGCCCGGGCCTGGCTGTCGTAGGCCAGGGCGGCGATGACTTCCCGGTGTTGTCGAATGTCGGATTCGCGGATCCACTGGGCCAGCGAACCGGCCTGGCGCAGGCTGCGGTCACGACGGGCCGCTTCCAGTACTTCCTCGGCCAGATCCGGTGCTTCGATCAGCGCCAGGCTGAGGCTGCCGTCCTTGCTGAGCCGGACTTCGACCGGGTCTTCGCTGACCCGCTCGGCGCCGCGAAAGCCCTTGCCCTTGAATCCCTTACCCTTAAAGCTGTCGTTGCGCGGCTGCCAGCGGCGGCCGCACAGACGCAACATCTCGTGCCACATGGCGTCGCGCAGGGTGCTGCGCGGCATCTTGTTGAGCAACGGCTCAACCCGCGCGCGCAGTTCGCCGCGGTGTTCCGGCTGATCCAGATCCAGCCCCTGGCTCTGGCGATCGAACAGGAAGCGCGACAGCGGTGTGGCGCCCTCAATGCGTTTGCGGAAGGCGTCCGCACCTTCCTTGCGCACCAGCGTGTCCGGATCTTCGCCCTCCGGCAGCATCAGGAACTGCAAATGCAGGCCGTCCGCCATCAGCTCCAGGGCGTTGTCCATGGCGCGGTCGGCGGCGCGGAAGCCGGCGTTATCGCCGTCGAAGCAGAACACGATGTGGCGCACGTGACGCAGCAACGCCTGCATGCTGTCCTGGTTGGTCGCCGTGCCCAGGGTGGCGACCGCTTCGTGGATGCCGTTCTGGGACAGGGCGATCACGTCCATGTAGCCTTCCACCACCAACAGGCGGTCGAGGCGGCGCAGGGCCCGCTGCGCCTCGTAAAGGCCGTAGATTTCCCGGCTCTTGTGGAAAACGTCCGATTCGGGCGAGTTGATGTACTTGGCTTTGTCGTCGCCCAGGGTGCGCCCGCCGAAGGCGATGGTTTTGCCCCGCGTGTTGCGGATCGGGAACATGATCCGGTTGCGGAACAGATCCCGGGGCCGGCCGAACTTGTCGGACACGGTGCCGGTCTCGATCAGCGGCCCGCGCAGGCCAGGCTCGGCGGCCTGGTGCAGGGCAGTGCCGTCACCGGGGGCGAAGCCGATCTGGTACTGCTCGATGGTGGCGGCGTCGAGACCGCGCTGGCGCAGGTAGTCCCGGGCAAAAGCCGCGCCCGGCTGGTTTAGCGCCTGACGGTAGAAACCGTTGGCGAACTCGAGTGCGTCGGTGAGGGTGCGCGCCTGCTGCATTTCCTGGCGCGCAGCCTGATCGTACGGCACTTCCAGGCCGGCCCGCCGGGCCAGTTCCTCGACGGCTTCCGTAAAACCCAGGTGATCGAATTCCCGGACGAAGCTGATGGCGTCGCCATGGGCGCCGCAGCCGAAGCAGTGGTAGAAACCTTTGTCCGGTCGGACGTTGAAGGATGGTGTCTTTTCGTCGTGGAACGGGCAGCGTGCCTTGTAACTACCGCCGGCCTTCTTGAGGGTCACCCGACTGCCGATCAGCTCCGCCAGGTCCACCCGGTCGAGCAAATCGTCGATAAAGCGTTGGGGGATCAGACCGCTCATGGCATCTCCGGCGTCGTACAGCTATTCAGCATCAAGAGATTAGACCATGCCTCCGATCTCGCCAGCGGCGGTCGGGCCAGGTCACTGCGTTCCGTTCGGGGTCGTGGCATCCGGACGAAAAGGGCATCCACAAGCTAAAAATGCCGCCGAAGCCAGGCCTCGACGGCATTGGATGCATGCATCCCCGGCGGCGAAAACCGCGGCGGGGACGCGAAGCTGCAATTCGGGCGTCTGGCTTAGTACAGACGCTCGAACTTGCGCTGTTCCCGCTGAAGCTTCTTGAGATGGCGCTTGACGGCAGCAGCTGCTTTGCGCTTGCGGACGGCAGTCGGCTTCTCGTAGTGCTCGCGACGACGCACTTCAGACAGAATGCCGGCCTTTTCGCAAGACCGCTTGAAGCGACGCAGTGCTACGTCGAATGGCTCATTCTCTTTCACTTTAACAGCTGGCATTCGAAAATCACCTACCTTATGGATCGATTCGGTTTAAGTTCAGTTCCGGCGCGGCCGGGCCGTCGCCTGGTTCTGATGATTCGCTTGATCTCACGCGGATCCGTCAGAATTGTCTAAAACTCGACCAGCGCAGATTTAAGGGCGGCAATGATAGCGCCTTCCCGGGTTGGTTGTAAAGCGTCCAATTGGTCGGCCCGGCAAACGGTCATAGGGAAAACCACGGCGCCCCGGCGCGGGCGGATCTGGTAAAATACGGGCGCTTTGGGGTCCGGCTCGCGGGCCTTATTGCGTCAAGACGTCCATCAAAGGTCACCGAGAAGGTCACTATGCTGGTTCTGGGAATTGAAACCTCCTGCGACGAAACCGGGGTCGCGCTCTACGACAGCGAACGGGGGCTGCTGTCCCACGCGTTGTTCAGTCAGATCGACATGCACGCCGATTACGGCGGCGTCGTGCCGGAGCTGGCCTCGCGCGACCATGTGCGCAAACTGCTGCCGCTGTGCGACCAGGTACTGGCTGAGGCAGGGCTCAGCCGCCAGGACCTGGAGGGCATTGCCTACACCGCCGGCCCCGGACTGATCGGTGCGCTGATGGTGGGGGGCTCGGTGGCCCATGCGCTGGCCCTTGCTCTGGATATCCCGGTCCTTGGCGTTCACCACATGGAAGGCCACCTGCTGGCGCCGATGCTGGAAGACGAGCCGCCGGCGTTTCCGTTCGTGGCGCTGCTGGTGTCCGGCGGCCACACCCAACTGGTGCGCGTGGACGGCATCGGCCACTACGAGCTGCTGGGCGAATCGGTGGACGATGCCGCCGGTGAAGCGTTCGACAAGACCGCCAAGATGCTGGGTCTGGATTATCCCGGCGGCCCGCGTGTGGCCAAACTGGCGGAGCAGGGGCGTGAGGGCGTGTACCGCTTCCCGCGCCCGATGACCGACCGGCCGGGACTGGATTTCAGCTTCAGCGGGTTGAAAACCTACACCCTCAATACCGTCAGCGCCGCCGAAGCGGATGGCACTTTGGACGACCAGGTGCGTGCCGATATCGCGCTGGCGTTCGAGAGCGCGGTGGTGGATACCCTGGTTATCAAGTGCCGTCGGGCGCTGGAGGCGACTGGCTGCAAGCGCCTGGTGATGGCTGGTGGCGTCAGCGCCAACCGGCGTCTGCGGACGTCGCTGGAAGCCGCGTTGCGCAAGCTCGACGCCAGCGTGTTCTACGCGCGCCCGGAATTCTGTACCGACAACGGCGCCATGATTGCCTATGCCGGATGTCAGCGCCTGCTGGCCGGCCAGCGTGATGGCGACCGCATTGTCGCGGTGCCGCGCTGGCCGATGAACACCCTGCCGACGCTTGAGGCGGACTGTCTGGAAGGTCTTAAAGTCGGTTAAACGATCCGGCCGGTTGGGTGATCCGCGGTTTCCGGTTACAGCGGCGGTTCGCGCCGTTGCGCCAGCCGGATCAGGTTGTCCCGGTGGCGTACCAGAATCAGCAGCAAGAGTAGCCCGAACAGGGGCAGGGCCCGGGGTTCCAGCAGCAGGCTGATCACCGGGCCGGCCAGCGCGGCGCTGATCGACGCCAGCGAAGAGATGTGCCAGCGCCACATCACCAACCCCCAGATCGCCGCCAGGATCACCGTCGTCATCGGTGCCAGCGCCAGGCCGGCACCAAGCGCGGTGGCCACACCTTTTCCTCCCTGGAACCGCGCGAACAGCGGCAGCATGTGCCCGGTCACCGCGCACAGGGCGACGATGGCCAGCGGCAGCGGTCCCAGCCCGAACGCGGCGCCCGCCCACACCGGAATCGCGCCTTTCAGGGCATCCAGTGCCAGCGTGACCAGCGCGGGAAATGGCCCGCCGGCGCGATAGACGTTGGTCGCGCCGGGGTTGCCGGACCCCAGCGCGCGCGGGTCGGGAAGCCGCCACAGGCGGCACACCATCGGCGCAAACAGGATCGATCCCACCAGGTAGGCAAACAGGCCGGCTACGACAGTCAGCGCGGAATCGGGCATGGGCAGAGACGTCACAGGTGGATTGTGCGAAAATCGCATCCCCGGAAACTGGTCGCCTGAGAGCTGCTCCGCGACGACCTGACGTGGATGGGAGCGGCCTCCGACTGCGCGTGCGAGGGCCGGGGACAGTGCCTGGGTTTACGTTAATGTGAACGAGATGCAGGCTGCAAGTTTTTTGATGAGGTGAAGTGCCGGTGACGGACACGGTATTGGTCGAAGGCCTGGCGGTCGAGACGGTGATTGGCGAGTACGAATGGGAACGGCATATCCTGCAGCGGGTCGAGATCGACCTGGAAATGGCGTGGGACAACCGGGTCCCCGGCGCCAGTGACGATGTGAGCGACGCGCTCGACTACGCCGCGGTCAGCGAGGTGGTGCGTGCCTGGTTCCGGGCGAATCAGCCGCGTCTGCTGGAAGCGGCGGCCGAAGCTTTGGCGGCGGAGATCCGGCAGCGCTTCGGCGTGACCTGGCTGCAACTGAGCCTGCGCAAGCCGGGCGCGGTGCCTGATGCGCGCAGTGTGGGCGTGCGTATTGAGCGGGGGCAGCGTTCGTGACTGATGCGGCCACTGTCTATCTGGGCATCGGCAGTAACCGGGATCGCGAGCGCCACATCCTGGCGGCGCTGAATGCCCTGTCCGAGCGTTATGAACTGACTGGCGTGTCGTCGGTGTTCGAGAGCGAATCGGTGGGTTTCGAGGGGAGTCTGTTCTACAACATGGTCGTGGGGATCCGTACCGGCGAGTCCGTCGCCACGCTGTCGCGCTTCCTCAAAGGGCTGGAAATCGACAACGGTCACCAACCGGGTATGCCCAAATTCAGCCCCCGCACCCTGGACCTGGATATCCTTACCTACGACGACCGGATTGGCGTGATCGATGGGGTGGAGCTGCCGCGTGGCGAGATCCTGACCAACGCCTTCGTGCTTTGGCCGCTGGCGGAGATTGCTCCGGACGAGCAGCACCCGGTGGATGGTCGCACCTACCGTGAACTATGGGCGGCCTACGACCGCGACCAGAAACTCTGGCCCATTGCCTTGCGCTGGCAGGGGCGGGCGATCTCACCGCGCCCCGGCACGTCCTGAATGTCTGGCCCGGGGCGGTTTAACCGCCCGGGCGCTGAGCCTGCCAGAGGGCGCCTCAGGCGTCGTCCTGGTGCTTGCGGCGGAACAGCTCGATCAGGCCATCGGTTGAGCTGTCGGTCTGCGTGCCGTTGCCCGTCTTGAGCAGGCGGTCGAGGATGTCCTGTCCCAGCTGTTTGCCCAGTTCCACACCCCACTGATCGAACGAATCCACGTCCCAGATGGCGCCCTGCACGAAAGTCTTGTGCTCATAGAGTGCGATCAGCGCGCCGACGATGCGCGGTGTGCTGCGCTCGAACAGGATGGTGTTGGATGGCTTGTTGCCCGGGATGACCTTGTGCGGCGCGAGGCGTTCCACTTCCGCGTCGTCCAGGCCCTGGTCGCGCAGTTCGGCGCGGGCCTCGTCGAGGGATTTGCCACGCATCAGCGCCTGGGCCTGGCTCAGGCAGTTGGCAAACAGGATGGCGTGGTGTCTGGCGACCGGGTTGTGGGTGCGTAGCGGGACGATGAAATCCGCCGGCGACATGCGCGTGCCCTGGTGCAGCAACTGGTGATAGGCGTGCTGGCCGTTGGCGCCGGCGCCGCCCCAGATGATGGGGCCGGTCTGGTAGTTGACTGACTCACCGGCGTGGGTGACGCATTTGCCGTTGCTTTCCATGTCCAGTTGCTGCAGGTGGGCGGGCAGCCCCCGCAGGTAGTGATCATAGGGCAGGATAGCGTGGGCGTCGGCACCCCAGAAGTTGCCGTACCAGACACCCAGCAACGCCAGGATCACTGGCATGTTCTCCTCCAGCGGCGCCTGGCGGAAATGCTGATCCATGGCGTGGGCGCCGGAGAGCAGGGCGCGGAAGTTCTCCATGCCGATGGTCAGCGCGGTGGGCAGGCCGATGGCGGACCAGAGTGAGTAGCGGCCGCCGACCCAGTCCCACATGGGGAAGATATTTTCCTCGGCAATGCCGAAATCGATGGCTTCCTTCTCGTTGGCGGTCACCGCCACGAAGTGCTTGGAGATCAGCGCCTCGTCGCCGCCGTTGTGCAGGAACCATTCCCGCGCCACCTTGGTGTTCTCCAGGGTTTCCTGGGTCTTGAAAGACTTGGACTGGATCAGGAACAGGGTGGTTTCGGGGTTGATGTGGCGCAGCACTTCGGTGATGTGGCTGCCGTCGATGTTGGCCACGTAGTGGCAGTTCAGGCGTCCGTGCCAGTACGGTTTGAGGGCGGCGGAGACCAGCTTCGGGCCGAGGAAGGAGCCGCCGATGCCGATACTGACCACGTCGGTGAAGGGCTTGTTGCTGAAGCCGCGCCACTGGGTGCTGCGGATACGCCAGACGAATTCTTCCATCCGCGCCAGGGTGGAGCGGACTTCCGGCATGATGTCCTGGCCATCCACCGGCATGGGTTCGTCGTCCAGGTTGCGCAGCGCCACGTGCAGGGCCGGACGTTTTTCGCTGGAGTTGATGTGCTCACCGGCGAACATGGCCTGGATCTGCTCCGGCACTTTGCAGGCGCGGGCCAGGCTCATCAGCTGAGGCATGGTGTCGCGGGTGATCAGGTTCTTCGAGTAATCCAGGGAAATGCCGGCGGCGGTGGCGAAGTAATGCTGGAAACGCTCCGGGTCCTGCTCGAACAGGTCGCGCATGTGGGTTTGGCTTAGACTGGCCTGATGGTCGGTCAGCGCCTGCCATTCCGGCTTGCTGGTCAGTCCTGGCTGGCTCGTGCTCATTTCCTCTCCCTGGCGGGTGGCCTTGTTATCGGGAGTCCGGCTGCGACGTTCCGGTTCTGCGGCGGACCGGACAACCATGGGTTGCCCGGGGTTTGATCTTCCGCCGGCGATGATGCCGGAACGAGGAGCCCGCTCCCTAACGGTTAACGGATAGGTTGTCGATCAGTCGAGTGGTGCCCAGAAACGCGGCTGCAAGGATCGTCAACTGCCGGTCTTCCGGCTGGGCCGGTTTCAGTGTCAGGCTGTTGACGATGTTGTAGTAGTCCGGCCGTAATCCGGCCTCGGACAGTTTTTTCTTGGCTTCGGCCTCAAGGGCGGCGAAGTCGGAATGACCCTGGCCCAGCGCGTCGGCGGTGGCCTTCAGCGCCTGGTAGATCACCGGGGCCTGCTGGCGCTCCTGTTTGCTCAGGTAGCCATTGCGGGAACTGCGCGCCAGCCCGTCCTCTTCGCGGTGGGTGGGCGCACCGACGATCTCGATGGGCATGAACAGGTCGCCGACCATCTTGCGGATGACCGCCAGTTGCTGGAAATCCTTCTCGCCGAACACGGCGACGTCCGGCTGGACCATGTTGAACAGCATCGAGACCACGGTGGAAACGCCGTCAAAGTGGCCTGGCCGGCTGGCGCCGCAATGACCTTCGCTGACTACCGGTACACACACCTGGGTCTGCTGTGCCAGGCCGTTGGGGTAGACTTCCTCGGCGCTGGGCGCGAACACGATATGGTTGCCTGCCGCCTCCAGCTTCTCCTGGTCGTCCCGCAGGGTGCGCGGGTAGCTGTCCAGGTCCTCGTTGGCACCGAACTGCATCGGGTTGACGAAGATCGAGGTGACCACCGTATCCGCCTGCTGAAGGGCTTTTTCCACCAGCGAAATATGGCCGGTGTGCAGGTTGCCCATGGTGGGGACCAGGCCGATGCGGTGGCCGTGCTGTCGATGGCTGTTCAGCAAGGCGCGCAGTTCCTTGATGGTGTGGACCGTTCTCATGACTTGAAGCTGTGCTCCTCGGCGGGGAAGCGGCGCTCGCGGACGGCCACCACATAGGCTTCGAAGGCGCCCTGGATGGACTCGGCCTCGGCCAGGAAATTCTTGACGAACTTGGGTGTGCGGCCTGTGGTCGCACCCAGCATGTCGTGCATCACCAGCACCTGGCCGTCGGTCTCATGGCCGGCGCCAATGCCGATCACCGGCGCGTCGACGGCCTCGGTGACGCGCTTGGCCAGGGCGGCGGGAACGCATTCCAGCAGGATGATGTCGGCACCGGCCTCGACCAGCAGCTGGGCATGGCGGACCATGGCGTCGGCCTGCTCGTCGCCCCGGCCCTGAACCTTGAAACCGCCGAACTTGTTGACGAACTGCGGGGTCAGGCCCAGGTGGGCACAGACCGGCACGCCGCGCTCGCTGAGGGCGCGGATGGTGTCTTCCATCCAGTCGGTACCTTCCAGCTTGACCATATGCGCGCCGGCACGCATCAGGGCGGCCGCGTTATCCAGGGCTGCTTCGGTGGTGCCGTAGGTCATGAACGGCATGTCGGCCATGATCAGCGCGCCCTGGTTGCCACGTGCCACGCAGCGGGTGTGGTAGCAGATCTCCTCCAGGGTGACCGGCAGGGTGCTGTCGTGGCCCTGCAGGACCATGCCCAGGGAATCGCCGATCAGGATAGCGTCGACACCGGCTTCGCTCATCATGTGCGCGAAGGTGGCGTCGTATGCGGTCAGGACGGAAAAGGTTTCGTTATTCTGCTTGCGTTCGCGCAGAGTATTGATGGTGACTGCCATACAATCCTTGCCTTGTGGGTGGCTCATCGAGGAGATGCCGGGACGACCGGATAATCCGCATGCGCGTTCCGGTCCAGGGCGCAGCGCCGTTGCCGAACCGGACAGCCACTAGATTAATCGCCGGGTCCCATTGAGGCAAGACTGCCCGGGACCGGGTCCAGACGGCGCAACGCGTTGTCGGGGCAGCTCTGGCGCAGCTCGGAAACCGGCCGGCCGTCGGGGAGAATAAGCGTGGGGGTCAGGTCCAGCAAGGGCTGGAGGACAAAGTCGCGGTTGGCGAGTTCCACATGGGGAACCGTCAGGCGATCGTCGTCGATGTGATGATTGCCATACAGTAACAGATCGAGATCCAGCGTCCGCGGCCCCCAACGCTGGATGCGCTCGCGCTGGTGCGCCCGCTCGATGTCCTGCAGGGCGTCGAGCAGGTCGAGCGGCCCCAGAGCCGTGCGCAGCAGAACCGCGCCGTTGACGAAATCCGGTTGATCCTGGGGCCCCACCGGGCGGCTGGCGTAAAACGGAGACTGGGCCACCAATTGCGTGTAGGGCAGGGCGGCCAGGCGCGTGATCGCCCCGGCCAACTGGCTCAGTGGATCGGCCAGGTTGCTGCCGAGGCCGATGTAGGCGTCGGTCTCCGGCATGCTCAGGCCTTGGTCTGCGGTTTGCGGCGACGACGACGGCGCTTGCTGTTACGCGCGCCGGCCGGGGCCAGTTCCGAGAGCATGCGCTCCTGGCCGCGTTCGTCGGTTTGCTGGAAGTCGGTCCACCATTGTCCCAGACCTTCGGTGTCTTCGCCGGCGGCTTCGCGCACCAGCAGGAAATCGTAGGCGGCGCGGAAACGCGGGTGGGACAGTGTGGCAAAGGCGCGTTTGCCGTTACGGCGCGGCAGGCGCATCTGCAGTTCCCAGATTTCCTTCATCGGACCCGAGAAGCGACGCGGGATCGCCGTGGCTTTCACCTGCTCGCCGATGACGTCGTTAATGGCGCCGTGCAGGGCCGGTTGGGCAGGCTCGCCGTCATCCTGGCGGCGCTTCCATTCCGCCTGCAGAGCGGGCCAGATCAGCGCCGCGTACATGAAGTACGGCGTTACGGACTTGCCCTGGGCGATGCGCCGGTCGGTGTTGGCCAGGGCCTGGCGGATCACGCCGTCGGGTTCGCCGGCTTCCAGCGCGGCGGCGGTGGCCGGAAACAGCGGGGCGAACAGGCCGTATTCAAGCAGCAGGTCGTAGGTGGCCGCGCCGTGGCCGGCGGAGAACAGCTTGAGCACCTCGTCGAACAGCCGCGCCGACGGGATGTGGGTCAGCAGCGGCGCCAGCTCACGGATCGGCGCCTCGGTCGCCGGGGCCAGGGTGAAGTCGAGCTTGCCGGCGAAACGAATGGCGCGCAGCATCCGGACCGGATCCTCCCGGTAACGGGTTTCCGGATCACCGATCAGGGTCAGGCGCCGTTGGCGCAGATCTTCCACGCCGCCGGTAAAGTCGATGACGCTGAAGTCTTCCAGGCTGTAATAGAGGGCGTTGACCGTGAAATCCCGGCGCAGGGCGTCCTCTTCCATGGAGCCGTAGACATTGTCCCGCAAAAGCAGGCCGTGCTCGTTGGCGCGGCGATCGTCGTCGGACTCGTCGTCCGCATCGGCGGCGTTGCCGCGAAAGGTGGTCACCTCGATGACCTCGCGTCCGAACAGCACGTGCACGATGCGAAAGCGTCGACCGATCATGCGTGAATTGCGGAACAGGTCACGAACCTCTTCCGGCGTGGCGTCGGTGGCCACGTCGAAATCCTTGGGGCGCCCGTCCAGCAATATGTCGCGGACGCCACCGCCCACCAGGTACGCCTCGAAGCCTGCCTTGTTGAGGCGGCTCAGAACTTTCTTGGCGGGGTCGCTGATCAGCGAACGAGAGACGGTGTGCTGGTCGCGGGGAATGACCTGGCGCTGGTAGGCAGGCTGTTGCTTCTTGCCTTTCCCGGAAATGAAGGACTTTATTCTATTGAGCATCGAAACCGTTTCTGAAGGATGAAATCCGAGTTCCGGGCGTTTCCGAATGAAATTGCCGCGGAAGACAATGGGTTTAGGCTGGGAGTTTAACGGTTTGTCGCGATTAAGGCGAACGGCGCGTATTGACGTCGCGAGTCAATTTTGCCGACCCGGAAAATCAAAAGGCGGGTCCGTGAAACACGAACCCGCCGAGAAGAGTAGACGATCTGCATTGTTGTTGTTGTCGCGCGCTCTAAAACGGTTGAACGCAAGCTCCAAGCCAGGAGCGAATGATTGCGAGCGGAACGCTTTGACCACAGAGAGCGGTAATGACACGTCACGAGATTCGAGCAGGTGAATGGCCGTCTGGAAGACGATTCTTTTCTACACGTGCAACTCGCAACAGTCAGGCACCACTAAAAAGCTCAGCACCCAAAACACTCAGTTCGCTCGCGCTCAATTCTTGTTTTTGTTGATGAGCGCATTGCAGCTTTTTGTTCTTGTTTTTGACGCTGCGTCATTCAGTTCTTGTTGTTGTTCGCTATATAGGATTGCAGTGCACGTGCCAGTTTTTTCTTATCCTTTATTAACAAAGGCTTATGAATTTTGGGTGTGCCAGAACGGGACTATTCTTAGACTCAAGTGTTACTTGGGCGCGGGTTTTCAGACGGACGATGTTCCCCCAGGTAACACCGGGTAACAGGTGAGAGGCAATTCACTTCTTGCCTGCCGAGAAGCGGTTTCTTGTTTTGTGCTGGTTAAATAATAGACACGCCATTGCCGTCCGGCCATGCCGATCGGGCCGTTTCGGATTACGTTTTGGACAGGTGTGCCGGTATTGGGGCTCAGGGTCGCGAGCCCGGGCGTTCAGGGCATGGATGGAGGAATAGCAGGGGAGGGCGCCGTTCAGCTCTTCTTGCGCGGAATGCCCAGGCGCTGGCGCCGTTCCCAGAGCGACTTGCGGCTGATGCCGAGCTTCTGGGCCAGCTCGGTCTCGCTCATCTTGTCCTGGTTTTCCAGCACGAAATGCTGGAAGTAGTCTTCCAGGGACAGATCGTTGGACGATTGCGGGTCCGGCGCCGGGGCCGGGTTGTCCTCCTCGATCAGGCCGGCGGGGATGTGGACGTCCCCGTCGCCGCTCTCGACTTCCAGGTCCAGCAGGGTCGGCGTGATCATGCTGTCGTCACAGAGAATGGTTGCGCGCTCGATGGCGTTCTCCAGTTCCCGGACGTTACCGGGCCAGCGATGGCGCTCAAGGGCGCGCATGGCGTCCGGGCTCAGGCTCAGGTCCGGTTTGCCCATGCGCTGGGCCTGGTTTTGCAGGAAACGCTTGGCCAGCCCCAGGATGTCGCCGTTGCGTTCGCGCAGCGGCGGGATGCGGATCTGCATGACGTTGAGGCGGTAATAAAGGTCTTCGCGGAACTCGCCGGTCTTGGTCATGGCGCGCAGGTTACGGTGGGTGGCGGCGATCATGCGCACGTCCACTTTGCGGCTCTGGGTGGAGCCCACCTTGCGAATCTCACTTTCCTGCAGCACCCGCAACAGGCGAGCCTGGGCTTCGGCGGGCAGCTCGCCGATCTCGTCCAGGAACAGGCTGCCGCCGTCGGCCGCCTCGATCAGGCCGGTACGCGCGGAAACGGCGCCGGTGAAGGCGCCTTTCTCATGGCCGAACAGTTCCGACTCAATCAGGCTTTCCGGGATGGCGGCGCAGTTGACGCAGATCAGCGGCTGCTCGGCGCGCGGGCTGAGCAAGTGCAGGGCGCGAGCCGCCAACTCCTTGCCCGTACCGGATTCGCCGTTGATCAGCACCGTCGTCTCGGTGGGGGCGACTTTGCGGATCAGCGTGAAGACGTGCTCCATGGCCGAGCACTGGCCGTACATGATGCGTGACGGGTCGCCGTCGGCAGAGGCGCTGGCAGGCTCGCTGTCCGCTTCCGGTGTGTCCGGAGTAGCGCTGGCCCGTCGCTGGAGGATCTCTTCCACGGACGCCAGCATTTCATCGTGGTCGAACGGTTTGGCGATGTACTCCACCGCGCCGAGCTTCATGGAGTCCACCGCCGAGCGCAGGCTGGCGTAGCTGGTCATGATCAGCACCGGCGTATTCGGCGCCAGGCGGATCAGTTCGGTGCCCGCGGCGCCCGGCAGGCGCAGGTCGGAGATGATCAGATCGAAGCCGTCCAGCTCGAACTGGTTGCGGGCCTCGTCCACCGAGCCGGCATCCGAAACGTCGTAATCGGCATGGGTCAGCAGCTTGCGCAGGGCTGAGCGGATGATCTCTTCGTCTTCAACGATCAGGATACGACGCATGCCTTGAATTACTGCCTCTTCTGTCAATCTTGCAGGGTGTCTGTTTCGGCTTCGAAGGCCGGCAGGTTGAGACGGACGCATGTGCCTTCGCCTCGTCCGTCCGTCTCCGGGCTGTCCGCCCGACGTTCTACCGGACTCTCGACCGGACTTTCTACCTGGATGTGACCGTAATGCTCTTCGACGATGCTGTACACCAGCGACAGTCCGAGCCCCGTGCCCTGGTTGGGGGCCTTGGTCGTGTAGAACGGCTCAAAGACATGATCGAGCTGGTCGGCCGGGATGCCTGTACCCTCGTCGACGACTTCGATGATAGCGGAGTAGGCTTCCTGCTTTCCACTGATGCGGATGAGACCGCCTTCCGGCGAGGCGTCCCGGGCATTGGCCAGCAGGTTGACGAAGACCTGAACCAGGCGTTGCTCGTCTCCCAGCACTTGCAGCTCCGGCTGGCAGTCGTTGACGAAGCTCAGGCTGCGTCCCTTGCCACTGAGGGAAACCAGGTTGATGGATTCGTCGATGCAGCGGCGTAGCTCCACCGGTTCGTAGCGGTTGGCCGGCGTGTGGTTGCCGGCCCGGGCGAAGTTCATCAGTGACTGCAGGATGCGCGAAATGCGCCGGGTCTGCTGCTGGATCTGGTCGGCGGTGTCGAGAATGTCCGGGTTGTCGGTTTCCAGCTTGAGGTTCTGGGCCAGCGATGAAATCCCGGTCACCGGGTTGCCGACCTCATGGGCCACACCGGCGGCCAGGCGCCCCACCGAGGCCAGTCGTTCGCTGTGCATCAGTTCGTCTTCCAGCAGGCGCGTCTCGGTCTGGTCTTCCACCAGCACGATGCTGCCGCCCTCCGGGTGATCCGGTCCGCTGAGCGTTGACTTGTGCAGGTTGAACCAGCGGGGCCGGCCGCGCATGTCGAGCCGGTACTTGTAGCGATGCAGCTCCTCGCCGCTGACGAAATCCTCCAGCAGCTCCTGCCACTGGTCGGGCAGGGCGGTCAGGCGCGCGCCCACCACGTCTTCGGCGACGATGCCGGTGACGTCCTCCATGGCGTGGTTCCACATCAGGATCTCGCCGTCGTCGCCGATGGAACAGGCGGCGATGGGCAGGTTCTGCAGGGTCTGGCGGTAGTGGCGGCGCAGGTTGTCCAGCTCCCCCGCCAAGCCGGTCAACTGGCTCTGGTAATCGCCCAGTGCCTTCTCGATGTAGTGGATGTCCTGGCTGGAGCGTCCGGTGGCCTGGGGTTTGAAACCCAGATGGTGTTTCACGATGTCCCGCGCCACCGACGGCCCCATCAGGCCGGACAGATTGACTTCGATCTGGTCACGCAGGCGGCGCAACTGGTAGGGGCGATACTCCACGTTGGGCAGTCGCAGCTGGTGCAGCGCCCGGCCCACTTCCCGTTCCGCCACCGCCATGCCCAGCGGCGTGGCCAGCTGGTGCTTGAACTCCTCCGACGAGCCGGACAACAGCTCGCGCCGCTGCGGCCGGGACAGGGCGCCGAGGGAGCAGGACTGGGCGGCGCTGTCCTCCTCGTTCGAGGTGTCGGTCAGCAGCGAGACCAGGGCGAAGACGCAGACGTTCAGCGTGAGGCTGGCGAAGGTGAAAATGTGGGCGTTGACGACGCTGATGCGGGGCAGACCCAGCCAGGTCAGCAGGTCGCCACCGTAGGAGAAGGGCGCGACCAGCGTGGCGACCCACACCAGCGAGCCGGCGATCAGGCCCGCAATCAGCCCCTTGCGGTTGCCTTCCGGCCAGTAGATGACGCCCAGAGCGCCGGGTAACAGTTGCAGGGCGCCGGCCAGCGCCAGCATCCCCAGCACGGCGAAATCCAGCCGTGAGCCGACCCATTCGTAGAACACCAGCGCGCCGAAGATGATGACCGCGACCAGGATGCGCTTGACCCAGCGCAGCCAGCGGTAGATGTTGTCCCGCTCGCGCGGTGGGCGGATGGGCAGCACAACGTGGTTGAGCACCATGCCGGCGAGAGCCAGGGTGCTGACGATCACCAGGCCACTGGCGGCGGACAGGCCGGCGATGTACATGCCCAGGGTGAGCACCGGATGATCGAGGATGTAGGCGGCGCCGATGGCAAAATAGCTGGGCTCGGTGGGCGCTTCCAGCGCCTGGCCGCCCCACAGGATCAGCGGCACCGGCAGGGCCAGCAGCAACAGGTACAGCGGCAGCCCCCAACTGGCCTTGGCCAGACCCCGGGCGCTGGGATTCTCGCTGAAGATCATGTGGTACATGTGCGGCAGTACCAGCGCGCCGGCGAAGGACATCAGCATCAGTGCGCGCCAGCTGCCGTCATCAAGCTGTATGCCGAACGGCCGCGACAGGGTGACGTTGTAGTCGAGCCAGACTTCCAGCCCCTTGAAGCCGCCGAACACCCCGTACAGCAGGACGCCGCCCAGCACCAGCATCGCCACCAGCTTGACCAGGGAGTCGAAGGCGATGGCCACCACCAGTCCCTGGTGACTCTCCTTGCCCTGCTCCCGCCGTGCGCCGAACAGGACGGTAAACAGCACCATGGCCAGGGCAAACAGGAAACCGGTCAGGCGTGGTGAGGCGTCGGGGGCCAGCAGGGAGGCGGTGTCGGCCACCGCTTTGATCTGCATGCTCAGCAGCGACAGGATGGCCGCGCCCGACAGCAGCGTCACCAGCGTGCCGGCCCACTGGCTGCGATAGCGGAAGGCGAACAGGTCCGCCAGGGACGTCAACTGGTAGCTGCGGCCGATGCGCAGGATGGGGTTGAGCAGCACCGGGGCCAGCAGGAAGGCGCCGCTGATGCCGATGTAGTAGGCCAGGTAACCGAATCCGAAGACGCTGGCCATGCCCACGGAGCCGTAGATCGACCAGATGCCGGCGTACACGCCCAGGCTGAGGACGTAGACCAGCGGATGGCGCACCCAGCGCGCCGGTAGCAGACCGCGCTCGGTGATGTGGGCAACGCCGAACAGCAGGGACAGGTAGGCCAGGCTGACCAGGATCAGCGTGGTCAGGCTAAAACTCATTGGGATCGCGTCGCCACTCAAGCCAGAATCCCACGGCAATCAGTCCGGCCCAGGCAATGAACGGGCTGTACCACGCACTGCCGGGCTGGATCCACCAGTCCAGGATATTCGGTGAAAAGATATAGACGGCCAGTACGAGCAGAAAGACGAGGCGGTAGATGTACATCGAATGTCGTTCCCTGCTGTGACTGAAGCACCGGTTATACCACGTAACCTCTTGGGGTGTCAGGCCGGAGCGGTGCCGCAGTCCGCCGGCAGGTCAGCGGGTGACCAGTGCGCGACGGCCCACTCGAGGATGGCGTCAGGCTCGTTCGCCGGGAGCTCGTCCGGCGGCCTCTGGCCCAGGGCGCGCAGGGCTTGCAGCAGGTTCGCACCGGGCCGGTGGTCGTCCAGGGCGGGCGCATGGGTCTGCTTGCTCAGCTTCTGGCCGTCGGCGTTGACGATCACCGGAATGTGCAGGTAGTGCGGTTGCGGCGCACGGAGCAGGTCGTACAGACGGATCTGGGCGCCGGTGGTGTCGAGCAGATCGGAACCGCGCACGATGTCGGTGATGCCCTGGTCGATGTCGTCCACCACCACCGCCAACTGATAGGCGTAGAAACCTTCCTTGCGCTGCAGCACCGGATCGTCGCGTTCGGCCTTGAGTACCTGGGCCTGCGGGCCCATGTGTCGGTCCATCCAGCCGACGGTGCTGTCGTCCAGCCTGAGGCGCACCGCATAAGGCGTTGAGGGCACCGACGTGCGTTCACGGCAGAGGTTGGGATGGTGTCCGGCGTTGGCGGCCAGTTCCTTGCGCGAACAGGTGCAGCGGTAGGCCACCCGCTGCTCGAGCAGTTGCCTGATGGTATCGGCGTAGGCGTCGTGGCGTCTGGACTGGAAGCGCACGGATTCGTCCCAGCGCAGGGCGTGGGCTTCCAGGCTGGCGAGGATACGGTCGCTGGCGTCAGCGGGTTCACGCAGGGGGTCGAGATCCTCGATGCGCACCAGCCAGGAGCCTCCGCGGCTGCGGGCGTCGAGGTAGCTCGCCAGGCCGGTGACCAGGGAGCCAAAATGAAGCGGACCGGTTGGCGATGGCGCGAACCGGCCCCGATAGATCGAAGTCATCAGTGGGCAATGCCCGGGCGCACTGGTCGCCCGGGGCCGCATCCGATCCCGGCGGGATCAGATCCCGGTCTGACGCTCGCGGATTTCCGCCAGCGTCTTGCAGTCGATGCAGAGCGTTGCCGTCGGACGCGCCTCAAGACGGCGGGTGCCGATCTCAACGCCGCACTGGTCGCAGAATCCGTAATCGTCCTTGTCGATACGATCGATGGTCTGGTCGATCTTCTTGATCAGCTTGCGCTCGCGGTCGCGGGTGCGCAGCTCCAGACTGAATTCCTCTTCCTGAGTCGCCCGGTCGCTGGGGTCGGCGTAGTTGGCCGCATCTTCCTGCATGTGATGCATGGTGCGGTCCACTTCCTCCATCAGCTCCTGTTTCCACTTGAGCAACAGCTGGCGGAAATGCTCCAGCATGTCGTCGCTCATGTACTCCTCGCCCTTCTTCATTTCATAGGGCGTGAAGTTGGTAAACCGCTCGCGGGCTTTTTCTTCGGTGTTCGGCATAGAAACCAGCCTCTATCTTATACTCCAAGGAGGCTCCAGCCATGCTGTGGTTCTGGAGACCTGACCTATAGGGCATGACAACCGCCAGTCTGGCGACTGCCTCGGATTCCTGTCACTGTTTATCCGTCTATTAACCGTGTGTCTCTCCGGTCTTTCCCGTCATGGATACCTGCCCTGAACCGGCGTTGCCTGACCTGTAAGCGTAGCATGATTGCCGTTGCGCTTGCCGGCGTTGCCCCGGCTGCAGGCGTGGCGGCGGGACTGAACGAATCTGCGGAAAATAGCAGATTCACCTGAGTCGCGCTAGTCCTGCAAAAGTCGCCCGGTGCGGGTGCCGCAAAGCCCCGGAATCGCTACCATAGCGCCCTGATTCTCAACCCGCATGGCCGGCGCTGGCCTTCCCGCGGCGCGACTGTTCCGGTTCCTGCCGCGGTTGATGGAGAGCAAACTGTTGGAGGATGTCCTATGGAATTCCCGTCGCCGCTGATCGAGGGGCGTCTGATCAGGCGTTACAAGCGTTTCCTGGCTGATGTGGTGCTGTCGGATGGCTCGGAAGTGACGGCCCACTGCCCCAACACCGGCTCGATGCTGGGCTGTCAGCCGCCCGACGCCCGCGTCTGGCTGAGCGAGAGCCAGGACCCCAAACGCAAGCTCAAGTACACCTGGGAGCTGGTCGAGACGGCGCCGGGCGAGCTGGCGCTGATCAACACCGCGCGGCCCAACCGCCAGGTCCGGTCCGCCATCGAGGCAGGGCTGATCCCGGCGCTGGGCGGTTATGCCCGCCTGCGCAGCGAGGTGCGTTACGGGGCGGAGAAGAGTCGCATTGACCTGCACCTGTCCGGTCACCCGGAGCATGCCGACGCCTGGGTGGAGGTCAAGAACGTCACGCTCGGCGAGGCGGGACGCGGCTATTTCCCGGACGCGGTGACCACCCGCGGTCAGAAGCACCTGCGCGAGCTGATGGCCCAGGCCGCGGCTGGCGAGCGCGCGGTCCTGTTTTTCTGCGTCAATCACACGGGCGTGGCATCGGTGGCGCCGGCGGACCATATCGATCCGGAGTACGGACGTCTGCTGCGTGAGGCCGTGGCCGCGGGTGTGGAGGTGCTGGCCTGGCGGGCCGAACTGAGCCCGGTGAGTCTGGCCCTGGCCTCGCCGCTGCCGGTGATCCTGGATTAAACCCGGATGATCAGGCGGCCCCTGTTGCGCTCCAGCGCCAGGGGAATTAGCTGGTCACCGGCGCAGGGGCCGGCGATGCAGTGGCCGTCGTCCACGGTGAACAGCGCGCCGTGGTTGGCGCACTGGATGAAGCAGTGGTCGGGATCCATGAACTGGTCGGGCAGCCAGTTCAGCTCGATGCCCAGGTGCGGGCAAAGGTTGCGGTAGGCGTAGACGTGCCCGCGGTGGCGGATGACGAAGCCGCTGCTGTCATCGGGCAGGGTGAACTGGCGGCACTCGTTATCCGCCAGATCGTCGTCCAGTTCGATGGTGCCAGTGTCCCCCATTGGCAGCCTACTTCATCATGTTGTAGCGCATGCGGGTACCGTGGTTCAGAGACATCACAATCTCGTCCGCGTGCAGGGCGCGCGGAAACAGGCACCCGGAGATCTGGGCGCCGGCAATGCTGGCGCCTTCCAGTTGGCTGTCGCTGAAATCGATACCACGCAGGTCGGCACCGCGGAAATAGGCGTTGCTCAGGTCCAGGTCGCGGGCGTCGAGCCCGCGCAGGTCGAGGCCGCGGAAATCGCCGTGGGCGAAACTGGGCAGCGCGTCGACCCGGCCCCGGGCGTCGTTGAACGCGGGGACATCCTCGTCGCGCAGGGTCTGGTACAGCGGGTGATCGATCGCCCGGACCACGTGCTCCATTGGATCTTCCATTCGACAGCTCCCTCGGTCGTTCCTGTTACGGCTCTATCATGGCGTCGTCATGGCTCCGCTATGACTCAACCCATGCCGATAGTGTAGACGTCCTGGCCGGGCCGGGTGGCCGGGTTACAGGGGCTGGCCGAAATGCGCCCGGATCCGGTCGGCGAGACCTTCGGCGACACGGTCTTCCTCGGTATGGACGTACACCGTGTGGGTGCGCTCTTCCTCGGTCAACTGTTCGACCCACTTTTTCTGCTCTTCCAGCAGGGCCTCGGTGGCTTCGGAGGCGTCGGCGGCGCGCTCTCGCACCCATTTGCGACGCAGTTCTTCCGGAGCGATGCAGTCCACCAGCAGGAAGGGCATGCCGAGCTCCTCGGCCAGGCCGGCGAAGCACTGCCGTTCGGCGACGCGCAGGCTGGCGGCGTCGACGATCACCGGCAGGCCGGCGCTGAGCAGTCTGGATGCCAGTTCGACGAGTCGGTCGTAGGTGCGCTGGTTGGCCTCGGGGCTGTACATGTCCTGGCCGATACCGGAACGGCTGCTGGCCAGCGGATCAAGCCCGAACAGGCGCTTGCGCTCCACGTCGGAGCGCAGCCGGATGAGGTCCAGTTCCCGCGCCAGGCCGCCACTGATCACGGTCTTGCCGCTGCCTGACAATCCGGCCGTCGCCAGCAGGTAGGGGTTGGGGCAGGCGCCGTAGCTGTCCGCCAGCTCGGCGTAGCTGCGATAGGTGTCCAGCAGGCGCGCCTTCTCGGCGTCGTCCAGATCCGGATTGCCCAGGGTGAACAGGGCGATCTTGGCCCGAACCATGGCCCGATAGGCCTTGTAGAGCGACAGCAGCGGCAGGCCGTCGAAGTCGCCGCTGTATTCCAGGTATGTATTGAGGACGTCGTTCGCCAGGCGGTATTCCCCCCGGGACTCCAGGTCCATGAGCAGGAAGGCGAGGTCGTTGATGACGTCGATCCAGCGGAACGGCTCGTTGAATTCGATGCAGTCGAAGACCGTGATCTCGCCTTCGTAATAGGTGATGTTCGACAGGTGCAGGTCGCCGTGGCACTCACGTACAAACCCGTTGGCACGACGTTCGGCGACCAGCGGCTTGAGGCGCTCGAAGGTGTCGCGGGTCCAGCCTTCCAGGGCATCCACCTGCTTGAGCAGGCCGGCGTCGTCGAGCAGCGGGCGGATCTGGTCGAAGTTCTCCTGCATGGCCGCGTAGACGGCTTCCGGCGTGCCCAGTGGTTTGTCCTCGGCGACCGGCGGCAGATCCCTGTGGAAGGCCGCGGTCTGGCGCGCCAGGTCCTTCATGGCCTCGGCGGACAGCTCGCCGCGTTCCTGGATGGCGTCGAGCAGGTTGGCCTGGTCGAACTGGCGCATGCGGATGGCGTACTCGAAAGGCTCGCCGGCACCGTTCAGCTCCGGGGCTTCCGGTGAGCCGGTGATGGCCACCACGTCTTCATAGAGTGCGGGAGCCAGGCGGCGATTGAGGCGGACTTCCTCTTCGCAGAAGTGGCGACGGCGCTCCAGGGTGGAGAAATCAAGGAAACCGAAATCCATGGGCTTCTTGATCTTGTAGGCGTGGGAGCCGGTCAGGATGACCCAGGAAATATGGGTTTCCAGGACCTGGAAGCCGCTGGCCGGATGGTCGTAACGTGCGGGATCCTGAAGGGCCTTGATCAGCTCGCTGCTCACGGAGGTCTCCTTTGCTCATTGGGTTGCGGCGCATTGGATCGGGGCTCGGTTAACGGATGCGGGGCTGAACGCCGGCACCGTGAGCCGACGCCTATCATAGCGCGCCACGTTGCAAATGACAGGGGCGTGACCCGGATTCGGGCCAATGGTCGGCATATCCGGGTTCTATTACGGTTTCACAACCTCTGTCCTTCGGCTAACCCGCTCTGGTTATAATGCGCGCCATGGCTAAATCATCCCCCAAGCGCCGCTCCAGCGGCCGAGCGAAGAAGAAAAACACGCGCAAGCAGCCCTCCGGCGGCGGTTTCAAATCCACTCTCTGGCGCTTCAGCTGGCGCGTTGGCCTGGTCGGACTCGTGGTCCTGGCGGGCTGGACCGTCTGGCTGGACGTGGTGGTGACCTCGAAGTTCGAGGGACGACGTTGGGAGATCCCGTCACGGGTGTACGCGCGGCCTCTGGAACTCTACGACGGTGCGCCGGTGACCACCAGCGGGCTGAGTAATGAGCTCAAGCAACTGGGCTACACCCCGGTACGGTCGGCCCGGGAGCCGGGAACCTACAGCCGCAACGGCCGCACGTTCGAAATCTACACCCGCCGCTTCCAGTTTCCGGACGGAAAGGAACCGGCGCGGCGCCTGCGCTTTTCCATCAGCGATGACCGGGTGGGCCAGTTCCGGGTGACCAGTGGGCAAAGCTCGCCGGTGGTGCGGCTGGACCCGGTGCAGATCGGCGGCATCTACCCGGCCCACAAGGAAGACCGGGTGCTGATCCAGCTCGATCAGGCACCGCCTTACTTCGAGACTGCCCTGCTGGCGACCGAAGACCGGGATTTCTACGAGCACTGGGGCGTGGCGCCGCTGTCCATCGCCCGCGCCATGTGGGCCAACCTCCAGGCCGGCCGCGTGGTGCAGGGCGGCAGTACCCTGACCCAGCAGTTGGTCAAGAACCTCTATCTCAGCCGCGAGCAGACCCTGGTGCGCAAGGGCAACGAAGCGATCATGGCGATGTTGCTGGAACTGCACTACGGCAAAAAAGAGATTCTCCAGACCTATCTCAACGAGGTGTACCTGGGGCAGGCGGGACCACGCTCCATTCACGGCTTCGGGCTGGCAAGCCAGTTCTATTTCGGCGAATCGTTCTCCGACCTCGACCTGCACGAAGTGGCCCTGCTGGTGGCCATCATCAAGGGTCCGAGCTATTACGACCCGCGCCGCCATCCCGAACGGGCGCTGCGCCGGCGCAACCTGGTGCTGGACATGCTCGCGGATACCGGCCAGGTGCCGGCGGACGCCATTGCCCGTGCGCGTCAGAAAGGGCTGGACCTGGTGGCCAAACCGTCCTACAGCAACGCCCGCTATCCGGCCTACCTGGATCTGGTGCGCCGCCATCTGGCGCGGGAGTACAAGGACGAGGATCTGCAGAGCGAGGGCCTGCGGATCTTTACCACGCTCAACCCCGAGATCCAGCGCGTGACGGAAAACGCCGTTGAGCGCACCCTTGAAAACATCGAGAAAGGGCGTGGGCAGGAAGACCTGGAAGCGGCCACCGTGGTGACGTCCCGCGACAGCGGCGAAGTGCTGGCGCTGGTGGGCGGTCGCGATCCCAAGTTTGCCGGATTCAACCGCGCGGTCGATGCCCGGCGTCCCATTGGCTCGCTGATCAAACCGTTCATCTACCTGACCGCGCTCAGTGAGCCGGACAAGTACACCTTGATCACCCCGATCAAGGACGAGCCGTTCTCGCTGGTGTTCGACGATGGCCGTCGCTGGGAGCCACAGAACTACGAGCGCGAAGCGCACGGGCAAGTCCCGCTGCACCGGGCGCTGGCCAAGTCCTATAATCTGGCGACCGTGCGCGTTGGCCTCGACGTGGGCGTGGATGCGGTGATCGATAACCTGCACAAGCTGGGAGTAAACGACCCGATCCAGGACTATCCTTCGATGTTGCTCGGGGCCGTCAACCTGTCGCCGGTGGACGTGGCGTCGCTGTACCAGAGTCTGGCCACCTCCGGCTTCAATACGCCGCTGCGCACCATCCGCGAAGTGACCACCGCCGGCGGCGAGAGTCTGACCCGATACGGGCTGGCAGTCGATCAGGTGGTGGATCCGGCGGCGGTGCATCTGGTGCAATACGCCATGCAGGAAGTGATGCGTGAGGGCACCGGCCGCTCTGCGTATCGTTATCTGTCCAGCGACCTGGGGCTGGCCGGCAAGACCGGCACCACCAACGACGGGCGTGACAGCTGGTTTGCCGGCTTCAGCGGCGACCTGGTGACGGTGACCTGGGTGGGGCGCGACGACAACGGTCCGACCAACCTGACCGGGGCCACCGGTGCGCTGCCGGTCTGGGCCAATGTGATGGCGCAGATTCCCCAGTACGGTTTCTCGCCCATTGTGCCGTCGGACGTGAAATACCACTGGGTGGATGGCGAGCGGCAGGCGCTGACTCAGGATTCCTGCAGCGACGCCCGCTTCGTGCCCTTTATCGTGGGCAGTGAGCCGACCGATACCGTTAATTGCTCCGGCAACATCACCGATCGCGTGCGGAGCTGGTTTGAAGGAATTTTCTGATGATGCATAAACGACTGCTGACCGGTCTCTGCCTGAGTGCCACCCTGCTGGCGGGGTGTGCCAGCGGACCGGGAGGTCCCATCTACGTGCCCGCGGGCGGCAGCGACCAGGCCCCGGAGCCGCCCACCACCGACACGGGCAGCGGCACGACCACGACACCGCAGGCGTCTCAGCCTGAGGCGGAACCGGAATCCACGGAACCGAGCCGACCCGCGCCGGGTTACCAGGATGAGAGCGAAGCCCTGTCTCCGGCGGCCGTCAGCCTGGTGCAGAAAGCCGACGCCATGCTCGCCGAGGGCGACACCCGCGGAGCGATCAGCCAACTGGAGCGGGCCCAGCGTATTTCGCCGCGCTCCGGTCGTGTCTACTTCAAGCTGGCCTACGCTTACAAGGTGGAAGGGCGCTTGGGTGCGGCGGAACAGTTTGCCCTGAAAGGGCTGTCGTTGTCCGGCTCGGACACCGGGCTGCAGCGGACCGGCTGGCACCTGCTGGCGGACATCCGCCGGGATTCCGGCAACGTCGCCGGAGCGGAACAGGCTGAGGCCCGCGCCGCCGCGTTGTAACGGGCTCCGGCCTGCTAGGCCGTATTGGGACGGGAGGTGTCATGCGCAGACAGATCTGGGCAGGGCTGACGGTAGCCGGGCTGGCACTGTCCCTCGCCGGCTGCGAGTGGTGGTTCAGTTTCGGCAGCGACGACGATGACGACGAAGGCCGCCTGACGCTGGCGCTGGCGGACGCTCCCGTCGATGACCTGGCCGCCCTGACGGTGACCGTGCTGGGCGTTGAGCTCAAGCCCGACGGTGACGACAGCGTTACGTTTATCGACGACGCCCCACGCGAGATTGACCTGCTGTCTCTGCAAAATGGCACCACGGCGACGTTGATCGACGACGAGGACGTGCCGGCCGATGACTACGACTGGGTGCGGCTGATCCTCAGCGACGACGGCGATGCCCATACGGCGGAGGGCAGGGACGGCGGCACCTATTCGGTCGTGGTGCCGGCCAGTTTCGAGTCCGGACTGCGTGTGGACGCCGACTTCAGCCTCGACGAGGGTGACGCCATCGCATTGACCCTGGATTTCGACGTGCGCCGGTCGCTGTATGCGTCCTCCGGCGTCGCCGCGGACTATGAGCTTCGTCCAACGCTGCGGCTGGTCGAGAACGATAACGTTGGCGCCATCGTCGGTACGGTGGACAGCTCCACGCTGATCCAGACGGCATGCGATACACCCCAGGATTACGCCGGTCTGGTGTACGTCTACGAGGGCGGGAACGTCACGCCCAATGACCTCGGCGGTGTGCCCGAGCCCATGGTGACGGCGGTCGTCAGCGATGCGGACAATCCGGGGACCTATACCTATTATGCGGGGCTGCTGCCTGCCGGGGACTATACCGTCAGCTACAGCTGCGACCGGGATGATCTGGAGGTGGACGAGTCCCTGTCCTTTCGGGTGCCGGTTTCCGTGGCGGTACGCGCCGGTGTCGAGCGCGAACTCAATCTGGATGGAACTTAGGAGGCGGGAATCTCGACGGAGGTCGTTTCGCCCGCGTTCACCGTGGCGTTCTGCGTGCCGACAAAGGTCACGTCGTCGTCAACCGCGAAGCCGTCGGCGTCCTGGGTTTCCAGGTCGCAGCTGTAACTGACGGTGTATTCGCCGGACGGGAGGAAAGCCGCGATGAAGGTATTTTCACCTGTGCTGGCATCCACCGGGGCTACGGTCAGCGGTTCCACCCCGCTGCCGATGTCGTCCGGTGTGACGTCGGCGCCACTGTGGATGTACACGTTGCCTGCAAATGTTGATGCGTCTGCGCATTCGGTGGATAGCGTCGTGCTGTCGACCGAGCCTGTGAGCGTGCCAACTTCAGCGTTGTCCACCAGACGCAGCGTCGGGCGGAGCAGGTAGTCGCCCGGCCCGCTGCGGTAGGCCAACGACTTACGCACGTCAAAGTCGATGGTGAAGTTGACGGTGCCGCCGGCCGGCACGGTGAAGCCAGAGGTCTGCAGTCCGCGTTGCTGCCCGGACGGAACGCCCAGCGCGTATTCACCGCCGTTGTTGTCCAGTACTACCGAGAAGTTTTCGATGCTTTCCTCGGCCAGTTGCAGCCGCATCCAGCTGTACTCGCCGGCAACGACTTCTTCATCTGTGACCAGCGCTTCCACGTCTCCGTTCTGAAGATCCAGCAGGTTGATATACGCCGGCTCATCCAGCTCGAAGGTGCGGCGTTCGCCGTCGCCCGCCGGCTGGAGGACCACCCCGGTTACGGTGACATTGACTTCCAGCGCGTCGTCGACCGGTGCGTCGGTCAGGCCGACGGAAACGGTCCCCGTCGCCTCATCGTCACCGCCGCTGCCACTGCCGCCGCAGGCGGCCAGGGCCGCTGCCAGCGCTGTGACTGTAAAACCCTGAACCAAGCTCTTATTCATTGGAATACTCTCTCTCATTCCATGTGTTGTTATGGCGACGCTTGTCCGCATCTGTGTTCGCAATGGATATGCGATGCAATACGTCACATTGCTACTTATAGCCCATGCGACATTACGAGGGTTCCTTCCACGGCGTTACGGTCTCTTAACAACCGAGAGATTGGAGAGGAGCGTTCGGCTCAATTGAGGCGGTGAGGGATCAGCCCGGCCAGCCCGGATGGGCTGGCCGGTAATCGTGGGTGTCAGAGGGTTTTCATGACCCGGGCGGCCGCATCCAGGGTGTGCTGGATGTCTTCCTCGCTGAGAGCGGCGCAGGTGAAGCTGGCCTCGAACGCGGACGGCGCCAGATACACGCCCTCCTTGAGCATGCCCTGGAAGAACTGGCCGAAACGCTCCGCGTCACAGCGCATCACGTCGTCGAAGCCGTTGACCTGGTTCTGGTCGGTGAAGAAGAAGCCGAACATGGCGCCGGCGCTCTGCACCACCAGCGGCACGTCCGCCGCCTCCGCCGCGCGCTTGAAGCCGTCACGCAGGCGGTTGGTCTTTTCGATCAACTGGTCGTGGAAGCCGGGCTCGGAAATGGCCTCCAGCGTGGTCAGACCGGCGCGCATGGCCAGCGGGTTACCGGACAGGGTGCCCGCCTGATAGACCGGGCCCAGCGGTGAGATGTATTCCATGATCTCGCGCTTGCCGCCGAACGCGCCCACCGGCAGGCCGCCACCGATGACCTTGCCCAGGGCGGTCAGGTCCGGGGTGACGCCGTAATGGGACTGGGCGCCGCCCAGGGCGACGCGGAAACCGGTCATCACCTCGTCAAAGATCAGCACGCTGCCATGCTGGTCGCAGACGTTGCGCAGTCCTTCCAGGAAGCCCTGCATCGGCGGAATGCAGTTCATGTTGCCGGCCACCGGCTCGACGATGATGGCGGCGATCTGGTCGCCCATCTCGGCAAACACCTTGCGTACGCTTTCGATGTCGTTGTAAGGCACCGTCACGGTGTGTTCGGCCAGGCTGGCGGGAATGCCCGGTGAATTCGGAACGCCCATGGTTAGGGCGCCGGAACCGGCTTTCACCAGCAACGAATCCACGTGGCCATGGTAGCAGCCCTCGAACTTCACGATCTTGTCGCGACCGGTATAGCCCCGGGCCAGGCGCACGGCGCTCATGGTGGCTTCGGTGCCGGAATTGACCATGCGAACCATGTCGATGGACGGCACCAGCTCGCAGATCTTCTTGGCCATGGCCGTCTCGATGGCGGTCGGCGCGCCGTAGCCCACACCCACGTCGATCTGGGCGTGCAGGGCATCGATCACGCGCTGGTCGCGGTGACCCAGGATCATCGGCCCCCAGGAACCGATGAAATCGATGTAGCGGTTGTCGTCCTCATCGTAGAGATACGCGCCTTTGGCGGTCTTGATGAAGAGGGGAACGCCGCCCACGCCCTTGAAGGCCCGCACCGGTGAGTTCACGCCACCGGGAATGTATTGCCGGGCATTTTCAAAAAGGGTTTCAGACTGTGTCATCAGGAGGGCTCCTGTTCGTTCGATGGGCTGAATGCGTTGGTCTGGTTAAACAGATTGGTAAAGGCCCGGGCGCGCGCTTCCACGTCGTCGGTGCCGAACAGGCCGCCAATCACGGCGAGCAGGTCGGCGCCGTGGGCCAGTAGCAGCGGCGCGTTCTCCAGTGAGACGCCGCCAATCGCGCTGACCGGGCGTTCAAGGGTTCGGGCTGACGTCAGAATGTCCGGGTTGGCCGCCGGTGCGCCGGGCTTGGTCATCGACGGGAAAAAGCGCCCGAAAGCCAGGTAGTCGGCACCGTTTTCCAGGGCGGCCCGGGCCAGTTCCAGATCGGCGTGGCAGGTCTGACCGAGGATCGCCTCCGGTCCCAGCATTTCGCGCGCGGCCCGCAGGTCACCGTCACTCTGGCCGAGATGGGCGCCGGCGGCGCCGACGCGCTTGGCGAGCGTCGCGTCGTCGTTGATCAGCAGGGGTACCTGCGCGTTGTCGCAGACACTGACCAGATCCCGCGCCCGGGCCAGGCGCTCGCTGTCGCTGCCGGTCTTGTCGCGGTACTGCACCAATACGACGCCGCCGCGCAAGGCCGCTTCCACGGCCGGCACCAGCTTGTCGCCGGGCAGCAGGCCGGGATCGGTAATGGCGTATAGGCCGCGCCGCCAGTGGGTATATCGGTTCATGACGCCACCAGGGGCACGCCGCGATCGGGAACCGGTTGGCCCTGACCCACTCGTAGCGCCTGCTGGATGGCACAACTGACCAGGTACTGGGAGCGCTCGATGGCGCTTTCCAGCGACCGGCCCTGGGCCAGACCGGCGGCGATGCCAGCCGCCAGGGTGCAGCCGGTGCCGTGGTACTCGCCGCCGTGGCGGTCGATGGTCCATTCCTGCACCGGGGCACCGGCGCGGAACAGCCGGTTGATAATGGCCGGACCGTCGCCGTGGCCGCCGGTCGCCAGCACGCCCGCGCAGCCCGCGTCGATCAGGGATTGGGCGGACGAAGCCTCATCCCCGGAACCGCCCAGTTGGGCCAGCTCGATGCCGTTGGGCGTTATGACACGCGCCAGTGGAAACAGTTCGGCCTTCATGGCGGCGACCAGTTCGTCGTCGGCGAGATCACCGCCACCGGCGGCCTTGATGACGGGGTCGACCACCAGGGGAATGGCGGCGTGTTTGCGGGCGAAGGCGGCCAGTACCTCGACCACTGCCGCGCTGCCCAGGGCGCCGGTCTTGATGGCGTGGATGGGGGTGTCCGCATCCAGGCAGTCCAGCTGGCGCCGGATCAGGTCCGGATCGACCGCTTCGGCGCCGTAGACGTTGCGTGTGTCCTGGACCGTCAGGCAACTCAGGACCGGCAGGGGATGACAGCCCAGCGCCGTAACCGCCTGGATATCCGCCTGGATGCCGGCGCCGCCTGACGGGTCGAGGCCGGACAGGATGAGAACTTGGGGACGTTGATGCATAGCTTGGACCTGTATCGCCCGGTATTCAGAAGGGTCTGACCGTCACCAGGATGACCACGGCCACCAGGATCAGTACCGGGAACTCGTTGAACCAGCGATAGAATACGTGACTGCGTTGGTTGGCGTCGTCACGGAACACCCGCACCAGGTGCCCGCAATACAGATGATAGGCCACCAGCACGGCTACGAGCGCCAGTTTCGCATGCAGCCAGCCCTGGCTGAAATAGGCCGATGGGCTGTAGCTGACCAGCCAAAGGCCAAGCACGATGGTGGCGATCATCGACGGTGTGCCGATGCCGCGATAGAGCTTGCGCTCCATGATTTTGAAGCGTTCGCGCCCGGTCTGGTCCTCGCAGTTGGCGTGATAGACGAACAGGCGGGGCAGGTAGAAGATGGCGGCGAACCAGCACACCACCGCAATGATGTGAAAGGCTTTGACCCACAACATGAAGGATTATTCCTTGCGGTACTGGTAGTAACTTTCGATTTCCGACTTCAGCACGACCCCGATGATCCGCTGGATCATGGGCGCGGCGTGGCGTTGGACGTACAGAGCCTCGCAGCGCCGGTCGCTGAACTGGCCCATGGCCTCGTCCAGCGTCGCCTGATAGGGAATCGGCGCCAGATCGCGCCGGTTGGCCGGGACTTCCAGCAGGTCGATCTCCGGCTTTTTCTCCGGATTCTCCGGGTCGGGCTCGAGCTTGTCCGCATGATCCTCCAGATAGCGCGCCAGGTCCACTGCCGGCATCAGGGCGGTGGGGCCTTTCTGGCCGTCGATGATCAGCCAGCGCGGTTCCGTCTTGAGGATTTCCCGGGCCTCCGCCGGGCCGATACGGCGCTGGGTGCGCCGGATGCTGCGCTCCATGATCGCGCCCACGGAGACCCGGCGCAGTGCCTGGATGATGGGCGAGTTCTGGTAGCTCAGCCCCTGGCTCTTGAGCACCGACAGGAAGATCGAGCGCTGGCCGAACACCTCGCTGGCGACCAGGCTGGACACGGTGATCACCAGCATGCCGGGGAGGATGATGTTGGGATTGCGGGTCAGCTCGATCAGCGCCATCAGCGCCGCCAGGGGTGCCTGCAGCACCGAGCCCATCATCGCGCCCATCCCCAGCATGGCGTAGAAGCCGGTGCTGGAGGCCAGGTCCGGTGCTGCCACGGCGCCGATCAGACCCATGGCGCCGCCCAGCGTGGCGCCGATAAAGATGGTGGGGCCGATCAGCCCGCTGGGCATGCCCAGGCCGATGGTCACCGCGGTGATCACCAGCTTGGTCAGAGCGATCGCAAGCAGCAGGAGCAGGGGGATCTGGTCGTGAATGGTGGCGCTGACCGTGTCATAGCCGATGCCCATGACTTCCGGAACGAGCAGCGCCACGGGCACCATGAGCAGGCCGGCGGCGACCATGCGCAGGAAAATCGGTTGATGGTTGAAGCGCGTCGACATCACCAGCAGGCGCACAAAACCGGCTGAGGCCACGCCGATCACCAGGGCGATGGCCAGGATCCAGGGAATCTCCAGAAGCGAGTTCATGGTCAGGGCCGGTACGCTGAAGGCGGGGGCGGAACCGTAGACCGCCTGGTTGACCACGGCCGAACTCACCGACGCCAGGATCACGGGGGTGAAACCGGTGATGGTGTACTCCATCATCACCACTTCCATCGCGAAGATCACGCCCGCGATGGGCGTGTTGAAGGACGCCGAGATCGCGGCTGCCGAGCCGCAGGCCACCAGGGTGCGGATGCTGTTGTTGGGCAGTTTCATCCACTGGCCGAGCAGGCTGGAGAAGGCTGCGCCCAGGTGCACGGCGGGCCCTTCCCGCCCCGAGGACTGGCCGCTCACCACGGTGCCGACGCCGAACACGAACTGGATGACCGCGCTGCGCAGCGAAATGTAGCCTTGATGGTAGTTCAGCCGTTCCAGCACATAGGTGATGCCCACCTTGCGATCGGAAATCGCCAGTCGGTACATCAGAAAGCCCAGCAGCACCGCGCCGGATAACGGCAGTACGCCGCGGGCGAAAAGTCCCAGCCCTTCAAAGGCTTCGGAATCCCGGTTGGGCAGGAATTCGGAAAGCGGCCACTCGATGGCCAGGCGGAACAGCAGGATGACGGCACCGGTAACGATACCGGAGAGCAGGCCAAGAATGGCCAGCTGCGGCAACGCATCCACCCCGGACAAGCGCCTCCTGAACAGGGGGATCAACTCGCCGGTGATTCGTTGCTTCAGATTCATCATGCGTCAGGGTGCTCGTTGTTGTTCAGAGCCCCCGATCTCGATTGTTATGGTTCGGGAGACGGGATCTGCCGTGGATCGGGGCATGTCGCTCCGGGCGGAGGCTCCTTGGTATGTCAAACGGTATATCAAAGGTAACAATGGCTTATTGTATTGTAATTACGCCACCTTGGGGCGCCAAAAGCCTGATCGATATCATGTTAGACTGTAATTCCTGCACAGTCTGACACGAGCAAAGGAGGAATGGCGTTGATCAAGGTGGGTATTGTCGGCGGAACCGGATACACCGGTGTCGAACTCTTGCGGATTCTGGCCGTCCACCCCGAGGTGGAAGTTACCCTGATCACGTCGCGATCGGAGGCGGGCATGCCCGTGGCCGATCTCTATCCCAATCTGCGCGGTCATTATGACCTGACGTTTTCCGAGCCGGACGAAAAAGCCCTGGCGGCCTGCGACCTGGTGTTCTTTGCCACACCGCACGGCGTTGCCATGCGTATGGTGCCGGGGCTGATTGCCGCCGGTACGCGGGTGGTGGATCTGTCCGCCGATTTCCGGATCCGTGACCTCGATGTCTGGGCCAACTGGTATGGCATGCCGCACGAATCCTGCGACTGGGCCGAGCGGGCCGTCTACGGACTGCCGGAAGTGTTCCGTGAGCAGATTCGCGAGGCGCAGTTGGTGGCCAACCCGGGGTGCTACCCAACCGCCGTGCAGTTGGGCTTCCTGCCGCTGCTCGAAAAGGAGCTGGTCAATCCGTCTCACCTGGTGGCGGATGCCAAGTCCGGGGCCAGCGGCGCCGGGCGCCAGGGCAAGATCGGGATGCTGCACGGTGAAGTGGGGGAGAGCTTCAAGGCCTACGGGGCCTCCGGCCACCGTCACCTGCCGGAAATCCGTCAGGGCCTGGAACTGGCGGCCGGCGGTCGCGTCGGGGTGACGTTCGTGCCGCACCTGCTGCCCATGGTGCGCGGTATCGAAGCCACGCTGTACGCCGAGTTGCGCGATTCCTCCGCCTTCGATTCGCTGCAGGGGCTGTTTGAAGAGCGCTACGCCAACGAGCCGTTTGTCGATGTCATGCCGTTCGGTTCGCATCCGGAAACGCGCAGTGTGCGCGGCGCCAACCAGTGCCGGATGGCGTTGCACCGTCAGGAGGACAGCCCGGTTGTGATTGTCTCCTCGGTGATCGACAACCTGGTGAAGGGCGCGGCCGGCCAGGCCGTGCAGAATATGAACATCATGTTTGGGCTGAGCGAAACCGCCGGGCTCGAAGCACCGGCCCTGCTGCCGTAACGGAGTGACAGTTTGAGCTCCGAGCGCAAGAAACAGGGCGAGTACATCGTCGTCCGGCATCAGCCCGGGCAGAAATGGCGTCGTTTTCTGGTCCTGATGGGCTGTTGTGCCCTGTTTGCTGTGATCGGCTACTTTGCCGGCATGGCCCAGGGCGGCTTCCGGTTCAGCGATGTCACCAAGAGCGACAAGGACCTGACCGGCGAGCTGGCGGATTTGCGTCAGCAGCGTTCGGGTCTTCAGCGGCAGGTGGTTAACCTGGAACGGGGCCGAAAGATCGATCAGCAGGCACTGACCCAGGCGCGGCACACGATTTCCCGGCTTGAGGATCGGCTGGTGGCGGTCAATTCCGATCTGACGTTCTACAAGAACATCATGGCGCCGTCGGAGTCGGCCATGGGGTTGCAGATCCAGCGCTTTGAGCTGGAACCCCGGCGCGGCGACGAGCGTTATCGCTTCAAGCTTGTGCTGACGCAGGTCGGGGAGAACAGCAGTTACATCGCCGGCCTGGTGGCGGTCAACGTTGTCGGACAACGGGGCGGCGAGCGAGAGGTCATCGCGTTGCGCGATCTGTCCGACGACATCGAGAACCTGGGCATTCGCTTCCGCTACCGATATTTCCAGGACGTGGAGGGCGTGATGACCCTGCCGGAGGGCTTTGAGCCCCTTGAAATTCAGGTGGTTGCCAAGGCGGAAGGCCGCAAGGCGACCAAGAGCGAACGCACGTTTGATTGGCAATCTTTAACGGAGAAGTAGCAGCATGCTCGGCAGTAACAAGAAGCAGAAGTCGCGGAAACCGGCTACAGGGCATTTCGATACCCTGATTTCCAGCAAGACCACGGTGGCCGGTGATGTCGAGTTCTCCGGCGGGTTGCACGTGGACGGCCGTGTCCGGGGGAAGGTGATCGCTGAGGAAGGTGCCGACGCCATTCTGCGGATTTCCCAGATCGGAGCCGTCGATGGCGACATCGTGGCGCCGCATGTGATCATCAATGGAACCGTCAATGGCGATGTGTACGCGTCAGAACACCTTGAACTGGCCGAGAAAGCCTCCATTACCGGGAACGTGTATTACAGCCTCATCCAGATGGCGATGGGGGCTGAGGTGAACGGCAGCCTGGTTCACCAGAAGGAACCGGTGGGGCTGCTGCGTCAGGAGCGTCCGGCCGACGATTCGGGGGTATCGGGCGATTCGCCCGCAGCCGATAAAGAGACGGCTCAATAATTGACTGTTTTACTCGGGAATTGGATAATCCCCGGGTAGTTGCTCACGTAATATTCAGGAGGCGACCTTGAGTGCCGTTCAGGAACAAATAGCGACGCCGTTTTTTATCAGCGACAACGCTGTGGCGAAAGTACGCGAGTTGGTCGAGGAAGATGGTAATCCCGACCTGAAGCTGCGTGTCTTCGTGACCGGTGGCGGGTGTTCCGGGTTTCAGTATGGTTTCTCGTTTGATGAAGCCCTGGAAGAAGATGACACGGTCATCGAAAAGGACGGCATTACCCTGCTGGTCGATGCAATGAGCTATCAGTACCTGATCGGCGCGACGGTGGACTATCAGGAGGGTCTGCAGGGTTCCCAGTTTATGGTTCAGAACCCCAACGCCACGACCACTTGCGGGTGCGGCTCCTCCTTCTCCATCTGACCCGGTTCCCGGCCATTCGCGCAACGCAGGATGGCCGCTTCCTTCCTCTTTCCGATAACCCTGATTAGCCGTGGTGGATCGCACCCAGGATACGGGCGCCCCGGGCCCCGGTAACCGCGGGCAGGTTGCCGGGCCGCTGCTCCAGGGTACGTTTGGCCAGCCAGCCAAAGGCGACGGACTCGACCCATTGCGGGTCCAGCCCCAGCACGGCCGTCGTCTCCACGTCGACCAGGGGCAGCGCTTCCCGAAGTCTCTCCATCAGGAAACGATTACGGGCACCACCGCCGCAGATGAACAGCTTCAGGTTCTCGGTGGCCGGTAACTGCATGACCAGCGACCGTACCGTCAATTCCACCAGGGTGCACTGGATGTCGTGGGCTGGCAGCTCCGGGTGACGCGCCACGACCGTCTCGATCCAGGCCTGGTTGAAGCGTTCCTTGCCCGTGCTCTTGGGTGGCTTGCGCCTGAAGTAGGCGTCGCTGAGCATATCCTCGAGCAGGGCCTCGTTGACGGTTCCGGTGCGGGCCCAGTGACCGTCCTCGTCGTAGGGGCGGCCGGTCTGGTCGAGGCACCAGGCGTCGATCAGCGCATTGCCGGGCCCTGTGTCGAAGCCGACGGCTTGGTCCGGCTTGTCCTTGGGCAACCAGGTGATGTTGGCGATGCCGCCGAAGTTGACGATGCAACGGGATTCCTGGCGGCTGGCGAAATAGGCCTGGTGGAAAGCCGGAACCAGCGGCGCCCCCTGGCCGCCGGCGGCCATGTCCCGGCGCCGGAAATCGGCAACCGTAGTGATGCCGGTGCGCTCGGCGATGCGATTGGGGTCGCCGATCTGCATGGAGAATGGCATGGCGCCCCAGGGCTGGTGGCGAATGGTCTGGCCGTGGCTGCCGATGGCGGCAACCTCGCCGGCGTCGAAATCGGACTTGTCGAGGACCCCGGTGGCGGCCTCGGCGAACAGGTCGCCCAGCTCGTGGTCCAGCTCCCCCAGCTCGTCCGGCGTAGCGTGATTGAGAGACGCGCGGCTCACACGCTGGCGGAGGGTATCTGAATAGGGAAGGCTGAACGTGGTGTGGATGTGGATCCGGTCTTCGGGGAAGGAAACCAGCACGGCGTCAATGCCATCCATGCTGGTTCCCGACATCAGGCCAATGTAGGCGGTTGCGGTCACGGCGGTGTTACTCGCTGTCCGGGCCCAGGGCGATCTGGCGCTCGCCGCTGGCTTCGTTGAGTGCGGTCAGTAGCGACTGGGTCTTGGCCTTGAATTGCGTCATTTCCGATTCCGGAATGGGCGAGGCGTCCGGCAGCTTGACCGTTCGCGAGTTGCGCGGTGAGCCGTTGATCCGGAATTCGTAGTGCAGGTGCGGGCCGGTGACCATACCTGACGACCCGACGTAACCTACGGTCTGCCCCTGCTTGACGCGGGTGCCGCGCTTCATACCCTTTCCGATCGCGCGCATGTGGGCGTAGAGGGTGGAGATGTTGTCGCCATGCTGGATGACGACGGTGCGGCCGTAGCCACCCTTCCAGCCGGCGGACAGGATGCGTCCGTCGCCAGCCGCTTTGATCGGGGTTCCCGGCGGGGCGGCATAGTCGGTGCCCTCGTGCGGACGCACGACGTCCAGTACCGGGTGCCGGCGCTGTAGATTGAACGGCGATGAGACCCGGGCGTTGATCGGGGTGCGCAGGAACGCCTTGCGCAAGCTGTGGCCGTCCGGTGTGAAATAGTCGGCGTTGCCCCCGGCGTCGTCGTAGAGCAGGGCGATCACTTCCTCGCCGCGATTGGTGAACTTGGCGGCCAGGATTCGACCCGTATCGATTTTCTCGCCGTCCAGGTAGAGCTCTTCATAGAGCACCTCGAAACGGTCACCCTTGCGGATGTCGTAGACGAAGTCGATGTCCCAGCCGAAAATGCCGGCCAACTCCATGGTCAGGCGATCGTTGAGGCCGGCGTCGCGGGCGGCCAGGTAGAGGGAGCCGTCGATGCGCCCGTGCCGATAGGCCGGGCGGGCTTCCGGTTCGCGGGTGACGATCTCGCCCTGGAAACCGTCGTCCTGCTTGTCGATCACCAGCGATTCCAGGCGGTTGCGCTCCAGTGTGACCTTTTTCAGCTCGCCGTCGGCGTTGCTGGCGAAGGCAATGGTCTCGCCGGCGTAGAGCCGCTCGAGTTTGGCGGCCTCACCCTCGCCGTTGATGACCGAGTACATCAGGGCTGCGTCGAAACCAGCCTTGCTGAACAGGCTGGACAGGCTGTCGCCGGGCTTGATCTCGAAGCGTTGCCATTGCAGCGGGCGGGTTTGGGGCGACGCCGGCGCCTGGTTGACCGGTTCTGTTGAGGATTGCGGTGTTGTCGAAACCACGTCGGCAGTTGGGGCTGGGGCTCCAGAGGGCGTGCTGGCCGCGGTTGGCTCGTTGGCATCAGGGATGTCGGCCGCAGGCTGGATGGGGGCGGTTTTGCCGCTCTCCATGTTCAGGGCAACCGAGACGCGTCCGGCTTCCACCGGCTCGCTGGGACTGATCAGTAAGCTGGCGCCGGTAACGATACCCACGACGCCCAGCGCGACCAGATGTTTTTTCGGAAATTTTTTAAGCACGTCGGTAACCTGTTTTCCCCGGCAAGTCGGTAAGTTCTGTCGGTTTGTTCAATAATTCGTGAAGTATAGTTCAAGGCCCGAAGCATTAAAAAGCATGCGTACCTTTTTCAGCGGCGTTATCGTGCGCCCGGCACGAGCGAAACGACCCTGATATAATGCGTCGGCTTCGTGGCCAAAGTGCTGAATCCTATTATTGTTTGCCTAAAAAATAAACAGCGTGAACTGTATCAGGTTTGTCGGTAACGCCATGAAGCGTTGTGTTGAGCTTTGTTAAATCCGTTGTTTGCCAGATAGAAGGAAGGATGAATGACCGCAATTGACGATGCCCTCGCGCTGATCAAGCGTGGCGTTGATGAGCTTCTGCCGGAAGAGGAACTGGTTGAGAAATTGAAGTCCGGGCGTCGTCTGCGGATCAAGGCCGGCTTCGATCCCACGGCGCCGGATCTGCATCTGGGGCACACGGTCCTGATCAACAAGCTGCGCCAGTTCCAGGATCTGGGGCATGAAGTGATCTTCCTGATTGGTGACTTCACCGGCATGATCGGCGATCCCACCGGCAAGAGTGCAACGCGCCCCCCGCTAACCGACGAGCAGGTGGCCGAGAACGCCCGTACCTATAAAGAGCAGGTGTTCAAAATCCTGGATCCGGAAAAAACCACGGTCGCGTTCAACTCTGACTGGATGAGCAAGATGTCGTCCGCCGATATGATCCGCCTGGCCGGCCAGTACACCGTTGCGCGCATGCTTGAGCGGGATGACTTTGCCAAACGCTACGATGCCAATCAGTCCATTGCGATTCACGAATTCCTCTATCCTCTGGTTCAGGGTTACGACTCGGTGGCACTGGAAGCGGATGTCGAACTGGGTGGCACCGATCAGCGCTTTAATCTGGGGATGGGGCGCACCATCCAGAGTCGTTACGGGCAGGAGCCTCAGGTCATTCTGACGGTTCCGATTCTGGAAGGGCTGGATGGCGTGCAGAAGATGTCCAAGTCTCTCAACAACTATGTGGGCGTCACCGATTCCCCGGGGGAGATGTTCACCAAGCTGCTGTCGATTCCCGATGCGCTGATGTGGCGTTACTTCGAGCTGCTCAGCTTCCGGCCGATGAGTGAGGTCGAAGAGTTTCGCAAGGCCGTCGAGCAGGGCGGCAACCCTCAGGAATACAAGCGCTTGCTGGCTGAGGAAATCATTACCCGCTTCCATGACGAGGAGGCGGCGCGGAATGCGCACAAGTCGGCAGGCAACCAGGTCGCCTTGGGCGAGATTCCCGATAACGTGCCGGAAGTGGATGTGGCGTTGGGCGATCGTTCGGAAGTTCATATCGTGTCCCTGCTCAAGGAAGCGGGGTTGGCCCAGAATGGGAAGGCCGCCAAGGATGTCTTCGCGCGTGGTGCCGTCTACGTGAATGGCGAGCAACTGAAAGACGAGCGGATGTTCGTGGCCGGGGACGATGTGGTCATCCAGGCGGGCAAAAAGAAGATTGCCCGGGTGCGCATCACGGCCTAGCGGCCGAGAGATGGCCCGGTTCCTCTATATAGAAGAGGCGCTCTATATAGAGGAGCTGGGTCGTCACCGTCTTTTTTGAGATTTTTTGAAAAAGGCGTTGACGGGTTCGGAGAAGTCTGTAGAATGCGCATCTCTTTCGAGGGGCACGCCACTGAGGCGGGCCAGAAATCGAAAGGCAACCGGCTGATTTGCTTGAAGAATTTGATTTAAATTTTCTCGAAATCAACGGTTGACAGGGTGGCGAAACAGCGTAAAATGCGCGCCACCTTGAACGGGTCAGCCGGCAACGATTCGGCGGTTTCGGAAGCATCGAAAACGCTGAAAAATAACGGTTGACAAGGTTGAGAAGCG
>NZ_WSSA01000004.1:0-611887 GCF_011421605.1 Marinobacter sp. JSM 1782161 | reverse complement strand
ACGGCCTGCGCGCCGACGCCAGCGTGGGGGAAGGGGAAAGCAACCGCCCCGACTTCGCCGCCGGCTGCCGGGTCAGCCTCACCGACCACGACCAGGCCACCTACAACCGCGACTGGCTGATCACCGGCGTCACCCACACCGGCAAACAGCCCCAGGCCCTGGAAGAGGAAGGCGGCTCCGAGCCGACCACCTACAGCAACACCTTCAAAGTCATCCCCGGCGACAAGACCTGGCGCCCCAAGACGCCGAACCGCCCGATCATGGACGGCCCGCAGATCGCGATCGTCACCGGCCCCGCCGGCGAAGAGATCCATTGCGACGCGCACGGCCGGGTCAAAGTGCGATTCCCCTGGGACCGCTACAGCCAAAATGACGAACACAGCAGCGCCTGGCTGCGGGTCAGCCAGGGCTGGGCCGGGGGCAACTACGGCTTCATGGCCCTGCCCAGAATCGGCCACGAAGTGATCGTCTCCTTCCTGGACGGGGACCCGGACCAGCCGATCATCACCGGGCGCACCTACCACGCCACCAACACGCCGCCCTACGCGCTGCCGGAACACAAAACCCGCACCACCCTGAAAACCCAGACCCACAAGGGCGAAGGTTCCAACGAACTGCGCTTCGAAGACGAAGCGGACAAGGAACAGATCTACGTCCACGCCCAGAAGGACCTGGACCTGCTCACCGAAAACGACCGCACCGAGGTGGTCCACAACAACAGCCACCTGACCGTCGACCAGGACCGTTACACCCAGATCAAAGCCAACGACCACAACACCGTGACCGGCGAGAAGCGGGAGAAGATCGGGGCTGATATGAGCCTGACAGTCGGTGGCACATTCCACCAGAAATCCGGCGCCTCCATCCTCAGCGAAGCCGGCAGCGAAGCCCATTACAAGGCCGGCGCCAAGGTCGTGCTGGACGCTGGCGCGGAACTGACCATCGCCGCCGGCGGCAGCTTCCTCAAAGTGGACGCCAGCGGCGTGACCCTGTCCGGCCCCAGCATCAAGCTGAATTCCGGTGGATCGCCGGGCAGCGGGTCCGGGCAGGCGGCTCTGGTGCCCACTCTGCCCCAGGCCGTCGAACCCGCCGAGCACGAGGTGATCGATCCGCCCCAGTTGCCGCTGACACCGCCGCAGATCGCCAACCTCAAGGCGGACACGCCTTTCTGCGAGGAATGCGTGGCCTGTCAGGACGGAGTCTGCGATGTCTGATCGTTCCGGCGTCAAGGCCGGCCTGGACGCCCTGCTGGAAACCCGCGGTCCCAGCGACAACCTGTACCTCGTGCTGAGCGGTACCAGCGAGTGCCAGCCCGTGCGTCATTACTTCAGCCAGGACGGCGCCAATGCCTTGCCCCTGTATATGGGCACGCCCTACGCGGGTTGGCAGGAAGTCATGCCCTATCTGGCGGCGATCACTCCGGACAGCCCATTCCTCGAATGGATCAAAACCGAGGCGGACGCCGACTGGGGCTGGGCGGCGCTTTCCAGCGCCTACATGGACCGCGTTTTCAGCCACCTGCGCAGCCTCACCCAGATCACCCTGGCCTCCGGCAAGGACGTCTTTTTCCGTTACTGGGACGCCCGCTTCCTCGGCCCGATCATCGACCAGCTGGATCCGAACCAGCAGGCCAGCCTGATGGGCCCAGTCACAGCCTGGGCCGATCCGCATGGCCAGTTGCGCCAGACGCCGCCGGCCCGGCTCGAAACAGAAGCCAAGCCTTTTCCCTGGTTCCATCTGCCCGCTTCGGTGGAAAAGGGCCTCGCGGCCAACAGCCGCGACCAGCTTGTGGACAACGCCCTGACGGCCCTTGAGAAGCTCGAGCCCTCACCCATCGCCCCCTATCCCAAGCCGGTGGCCCGCCAGAAGGTAGCCAGGCAGCTGCGCCGGTTGCTGGGAGACGCGCCGGTGAGCGAACTGGACAGCGCCACATTCAAGACATTGCGAGATCGCCTCCGGCACGAAGCCGGGCGACACGGATGAAGTAAGGATTCGCCATGAGCATTGCGCCAAGGATGGGACGGTCTGCTCCCAGCAACGGTCACCAGGACGTCACCAAACCCGATATCAACGCGCTGACCCGCGAGCTAAGGGAATCCGTTGTCCGCAACTACGATGACTGGAAAGACGACTGGTTCAAATCCGTATTCCTGAGCCACGAGCAGGTGCTGGAAGTGAACGGCGAAAGTACCAGCGAGGGCGCTGATGAAGACGAAGTGGTATCAGCCACCGTCGCCCCCTGTCAGGCGCAGCGCACGCTGAAAATCGCCCATTTCCACGAAAACGTAAAGAAGACACCGATTCCCAGTACTCGGTTTGAGGTTCAGGAAAAGGACGAAGGCTGGGTCTTTGACAGTTGGGAAACCGTGGCTTCCGGTACTACCGATGCCAATGGACTGGCGGAGGTCACCGTAAGCCCCGGTAAAGAATACCGCGTGGTCCTGTCTCCAGACATCTCCAGCGCCGACATGGACACGCTATACAGCAGCTACGACGGCTTCATCGAATCCTGCTGCGGCGTCCTGCAACAGGCCTGGGACGGTGGTATCAACAGCCGCTGGGAAAACTACCTGGCCCTTCCCGAAGATCAGCGCTCCGACGCCGTCTACGCCAGCGCCGTTAACGGCGTGGTGGACGGCTTCAGTGGCGTCGTCGACGATCTGAAGCGCATCTACGACGTGATCTGCGGGATGCTGGATTACGATTTCTCGGATATGCCGGACGATCTCGCATCACAGTTCGAGAAACTGAAAGAGGCCGACGACGCCTATCTCAAAGCCTGCCTGGTGGCCAACGACGAGATTTTCCTGTTCATCGTCCTGTACACCGTTCGCCAGTACTTCCGGTTGTTGACGCCCACACAGCTGGCTGAAGTGGCTGGCGAGCTGGTCGGTCAGATCCTGTTCGACGTCGTCGTGGGACTGCTCATCACCGGCGGCCTCGGCCTGGCTACCAAGTACGGTGCCCGCGTGGGCTCCAAAGCCGCCGCACGTGTTGTTGGCCGCGCCGAGTCCGATGCCGTCGACA
The DNA here is from genome assembly GCF_011421605.1 of Marinobacter sp. JSM 1782161. NCBI lineage: Bacteria > Pseudomonadati > Pseudomonadota > Gammaproteobacteria > Pseudomonadales > Marinobacteraceae > Marinobacter > Marinobacter sp. JSM 1782161. The sequence continues at coordinate 608,860 of NZ_WSSA01000004.1, read as the reverse complement.
ACCTGAGTCTGGGCGACTTCATGGCCAGTCTGGCCAACGGTTTCCAGATCTACATGGACGACGTCGGCACCAACCACCGGCGCCTGCAGTTTGCCGGCGATGGCAACCTCTCCCCATCGGGTACCGTCACCGGCGGCGCCTTGCAGCGCCAGCACCCAGCCTACGCCTCGGTGGCCAGTGACGACCGCGCCGCAGCGCTGGAAGCCACCCACCAACGCAGCGCCACGGTATCCGAGCGCGACACCGATTCGGCCGGCCCCAACGAAGACTCTCCGTCATCAACCGATCAGGGCGACGCCACCCAGGACATCGAATCGACCGCGCATTGCGGCGATCCGGTCAGCACCGTCACCGGCGAGGAAGTCCTGGAACTGGTGGACGCCCGCCTGGAAGGCCCGCTGCCGTTCGAGTTCAAGCGGGTCTACCGCTCCGGCTCCAGCGACCGCCAACTCCACATGGGCTACGGCTGGCGCCACAGCCTCAACCACAGCCTGACGTTCGACCGCGACGGCATCACCTGGCACGACCACGAAGGCAAGAACACCCGCCTGCCGTCGCTGGACTTGGCACCGTTCGCCAGCAACGCCCAGGCCGGCATGGCCGCCTGGCGCGACGGCAACACCATTGTCGCCTGCGCCGGCGAAAAAGCGCCGCGCTATCACTTCGAACGCCACGGCGACACCGGGCGGCTGGTGCGCATCAGCGACCGCTACGGCAACGCGCTGCGCATCGACCATGACATGCACGGCCGCGTGCAGCGGATCATCAGCGGAGCGGACCAGGCGCTGGCCTTCGAGTACCAGGACGAGCGACTGGTGCAGGTGGACCTGCTGCACCGCGAGCTGACCCACGACGGCCCGGCCTGGAGCGTGCTGCAAACGGCGCACCGATACGTCTACGACGACGCCGGCGACCTGGTGGAAGCCACCAACGCCGCCGGCGAAACCGAGCGCTATGCCTTCGACAACCACATGCTCACCCGGCGGACGCTGGCCAGCGGCTACAGCTTCCACCTGGCCTGGGACGAGGCCACGCCCAAAGGTCGCTGTGTGCACCAGTGGGGCGACAGCCCGGAAGTGGATACCCGCTTCGCCTGGGACGACGAGAAACACACCTGCACCGTCACCTACGCCGACGGCAGCGAAGAGCACTGGCAGTACGACGGGGCCGCCCAGCTGCAGACCAAGATCGACCCGGACGGCGCCGAACACCTCAACGAATACGACGACCAGGGCCGCCTGACCGCCAGCATCGATCCGCTGGGCGCGAAAACCACCTACAGCTACGACGACAGCGGCCGCCTGATGAGCAAGGTGGGCCCGGACGATCAGCCGATCCAGTTCGCCTACAAACAGGGCCGGATCGCCAGCATTCACCGCCGCGGCCAGACATGGCAGTTTGCCTACACCGCCGAAGGCGACCTGGCCCGGGAGACCGATCCCAAGGGCCGCGTCACCGCTTACCACTACAACCGGCAAGGCCAGCTCAGCCAGGTCGAATTGCCGGACGGCCGCTTCCACACCTGGCAGTGGAACGACAAGGGCCAACTGCTGGAAGAGCGCACACCCACCGGCGCCGTCGAGAAATACCGCTACGATGCCTTCGGCCGATTGCTCGCCCGCAAGGACGCCCGGGGCGCCATCACCCAGTACGTGCACGATTCGCTGGGGCGGGTGATCGAGGAACGTCTGTCCGGCAATCGTTCGCGTCGCTACGCCTACAACAGCTTCGGCAAGGTGACCCGGTTTACCGATGAGCAGGGCCGCGAGACCCGCTACGAGTACGATCGCAACCTGCACCTGCTGTCCCGTCGCATCAACCCGGACGGCAGCGAGCTCAGGTACCGCTACGATCACCACCGGTTCCTGCTGACCCAGATCGAGAACGAGCGCGGCGAAACCTACCGCATCGACTACTACCCGAACGGCCTGGTACGACAGGAAACCGCCTTCGACGGTCGCCGTACCGGCTACAGCTACGACCTCAACGGCCACCTGCTGGAGAAGACCGAATACGGCACCGGCGACGAAGCACTGCAAACCACCGTCTACGAGCGCGACCCGCTGGGCCAACTCAGCAAGAAGATCCTGCCAGACGGTCGCGAGATCGCCTACGCCTACAACCCCGACGGCCAGCTCACCGGCGTCGACGACGGCCACTGGCCGCTGGCGTTCCAGTACGACGAACAGGGCCTGCTGCGCACCGAACACCAGGGCTGGGCGACGTTGCAGTACCACTACGACGACGTCGACCGCCTGACCGGCCTCACCCTGCCCGACGGTCAGACGCTGGGTTACGAGCGGGATGCCGCCGGCCTGCTGGCAGGCATCAACCTGAACAGCGCCGTGCTCACGCGCCACCGCCTGTCGTCCACCGGCGAGGAAATGGAGCGCCAGCAGGGCGCCCTGTTCAGCGCTTACGAATACGACGACGAAGGCCGCCTGACCCAGCACCGCCTGCACCAGCAGAAAGCCCAGGGCATTCTCCAGCAGCGCGACTACCGCTACGACACCAGCGGCAACCTGCAGTCGATCAGCGACAGCCGCAAAGGCCTGCGGGAATACGTCTACGACCCGCGCGACCGCCTCACCGGCGTGCGCGGCGACGTCTACGAACGCCTGGTACACGACCCCGCCGGCAACCTGCTGGAACAGACGGAGAGCGCCGCCGGCCCGGCCCAGGCCAACGTGCAGGGCAACCGCCTGACCATGCATGGCGACTGCCATTACGAGTACGACGATTTCGGCAACCTGATCGCCGAACGGCGCGGCAAGGACCAGAGACTGGTCACCACCTACCGCTACGACTGCGAACACCGGCTGGTGGAAGTCACCCGCCCGGACGGCCTCAGCTTCCGCTACGAGTATGACGCCTTTGGCCGCCGCATCGCCAAGGAAAGCGACTACCAGCGCACCGAATTCGTCTGGCAGGGCGACCGCCTGATCGCCGAGGAAGCCGGCGACCACTACCGCACCTACCTGTACGAGCCGGACAGCTTCCGCCCGCTGGCCCTGGCGGAGGGCTACGGCCCGGACCACAGCCGCGTCTACTACTACCAGCTCGACCACCTGGGCACGCCCCAGGAAATGACCGATGCCAACGGCCAGCTAGTCTGGTCCGCCACCTACCGCGCCTACGGCAACGTGCTCCGGCAGGACGTGGCGGTGGTCGACAACCCGCTGCGTTTCCAGGGCCAGTATTACGATCCCGAAACCGGCCTGCACTACAACCGCCACCGGTATTACAATCCCACTAACGGGCGCTTCATGACGCCCGACCCGATTGGGTTGGCGGGTGGTTTGAACAACTACCAGTACGTGCCGAATCCGACCGGGTGGGTCGATCCGTTGGGGTTGGCTTGTAAACGGACCAACTGCCCGGAAAGGGATGGAAGTCATGTCTCTAATCGGGGTTCAGACGATCGTGATATTGATCCTCCGCTGCCAAGTAGAAGAGCAGCGTTTAGAGAGGCAAAGAGAGATCTAGGAATTCCTCAGAGCCAAAATCCCGAAGAAGTTAACAGAGTGCCTTTGACTGATAGCAATGGCCACTCTATTCTCGGCGAAGACTACATGCCGGTTATGACTAGAGAATATATTTTTAGGCGTTCAGACAATAGCCAAATTGTAATCCAAGACCATTCTGCAGGCCACGAGTTCGGAGATGGTGGCGCAGGCGATCAAGGACCACACTTCAATGTTCGACCTATACAGAACACTCGCACCGGATCTGTATCGGGAACAAGAGCACACTATGAGTGGAGCAGCAAATAACATGGCAAGCTGGTTAAGTCATATTACGAACGCAAACGGTATAAAATCAATATATGGAGAGTCATTGCCAAGCCTGAGCAATTGCGTGATACACGAAGTAACATTTCACCGCGATGGGCCTCGGGCCATGCTAAGAATAGACTTACCGGATTACCCAAAGACAGCGCCCGAAAAATGGAAGGCCTCGGAGTGCAACACTGTTCAGATTAACCTCATGGCCGTAGCTATTTCCGTATCTGAACTGCGTGGCTGGAACACCGATGGAAAAGTTAACATTGAAGTTGGGCAGGCGGATATTGAAAAAACAATATTAGCTCATAGTAACGACGGCTTGATACTAAAAATTCAAGCAAAAAGCCTATTTATAACAGAAATTACAGCATACAGAAATTCATTGAAAAAGAAATCAATTTAACCCGCCACCTTTCAGGCAAATGCAACCCGAATATGTCAAGCGATCATTATTAAGCTGGATTGACATTATCCGATAGGATTACAGAACAAAATCTAAAAGGGATTAGATAATTAATTACTAACTGAAGATAATTATAGAGTTAAGCCACTCCCTCAACGCTTTACAACGCTGAGACACTAGGAGGCTAGCCACTGCAGCTAACAAGACGGATTTCCCAACAGACTGTAGAGGACGGCTGCTTGCTGTTGGAATTCCGGCACGATACTTCGGCCGCCGCATAGCCAAGGAGAGCGACCACTACCGCACCTACCTGTACGAGCCGGACAGCTTCCGCCCGCTGGCCCTAGCAGAAGGCTACGGCCCGGAACACAGCCGCGTCTACTACCAGCTCGACCACCTGGGCTCGCCCCAGGAAATGACCGACGCCAACGGCCAGCTAGTCTGGTCCGCCACCTACCGCGCCTACGGCAACGTGCTCCGACAGGACGTGGCGGTGGTCGACAACCCACTGCGTTTCCAGGGCCAGTATTACGATCCCGAAACCGGCCTGCACTACAACCGCCACCGGTATTACAATCCGGCTAACGGGCGCTTTATGACGCCCGACCCGATTGGGTTGGCGGGTGGTTTGAACAACTACCAGTACGTGCCGAATCCGATCGGGTGGGTGGATCCGTTGGGGTTGGCTTGCGAATCTGGGGCTTGCCCAGGGGAACGGGAGCATAGAACTTGGGGCGATCTCCCCCGCCTTCCAAACGACGAACCTGGACAGTATCTATATCGAGGCGTACACGCAGAGCATCCAGACCTATCCAATGCGTTAGGCGGAAAGGTAACTCCTGGAAATGTAGAGGGCTCGGTCAGCGCCGATGCTCACAACTTAGGTGGCCAATCAGCCAATAGCCCTTTCACTTCATGGACTCGCTCGCCTGAGATAGCCCGTAAATTTGCTTCAGGCAAAGGCGATGGAGGTGTGATACTTCGAGTACCAGTTGGGGCTCCAACCCCAAACGACAACTGGGCGTGGGAATGGTCTCCAGATGAGTGGGGAAAACAGGAAATACTGCTAAAAGGTCCAAGGCAAAATATTGAGGTGTTTCGACCATGACCAAAAAACAGATTGCCGAGCTACTCTCAGACCACCGTTTTTCAACAGAAAGTACCCCTAACATGGCTAAGATCCTCGAAGCTGCGGATTTTAGACTGTTAACGAGTATGCCGGCTGAAGTCGAACCTAAGCTCGAGTTATCTCAATTACGGATTCATCAAGAGTCTGCAAAGCATGAAAATATTGAAAGCTGGGGTTTTGATGCCGCGATTAAGGTACTTTCCAATTTAGATACCAATAAGATCCAGTTTTTTGCATTTAAAGGGGCGGGCTACTCCGCCAAACTGTACATTGATGCACGGTCGGGCTCTCCGATTGCAATTGTCGTTACTCGCAGATCAACTCCTGCTCCGCCTATAAATGCTTCTGGCAAAGTGCTCCCAAACAAGTCGTAACTCTCTTTATTTGGATAAAAACCGGTTCCGACACCCGTATACCCTGCTCCTACAGGCCCCAAGCGGAGACAAAATCTGGCAGCCATATCCGCGCAGGGCACTCGAAAACTGAAAAACCAGGTTCCCAGCAGCGCGGGCTTCATGCCTTAAGGTTGTTAAAAGCCATCAAATCAAATAAAGGAAGGGTTTCATTTGAGTGACCTTCATCAAATTGTGATCAGCAACGATGAATCATGGACTTCCCCCAGTGCAGTGGACACTCCTAGCCTATGATTAGAGCATAGGAGGATTGCCATGAGCAGCCAACGTTACACCCCAGAATTTAAGGATATTGCTTCCGCCCGCTGGCCCTGGCAGAAGGCTACGGCCCGGAACACAGCAGCGTCTACGACTACCAGCTCGACCACCTGGGCACGCCCCGGGAAATGACCGACGCGGCTCGCCAGCTGATCCGCTCTGCTACCTCTTTTGCAACGATAAGCCATTGGCGCAGGACCACTGACACCATCCTCTTCATCTCACTACGCCCAAAAAGCCGCTCTCCCCTTCCAGAGAGAGCGGAAACGTTCTGGCCGGTTTCTACATTCCGCGGCTGACCGACCTTTCCTGAGTTAACGCGTTACGGCAGGTAGGCGTATTCCTCCAGTTTCTCGCAGCTGTAGTTGTCGGCGTCGTTGGTGTCGGTGCCGCTCGCGCTGGTGAAGGCCGGGTAGTACGGGAAGTGGCAGACCGGGCGGCTGCCCAGTTCGTTGCCGCTGACGTCGGTGGACACCAGGCTGTCTTTCGGGGCGACGTCCTGCTCCACCCAGTTTTCCAGGGCCGTGAGCCAGTCGACGCTGGCGGTGTAGTAGCCGTGCCCGTGGCCGAAGCCGGGGATCAGGTAGAAGCTGTAGAAGTCGTTCACCACGCCCTCGTCGATGGTGATCGACGACTCGTCGTTCTGGGACACCGCCATGTTGGTCGTGGCGTCGTCCGTGCCCCAGAAGGGATTGGTACCCAGGTAATCGGTGTTGTCCGAGAACTGGCCGATCATGCGCAGGTAGAGGTCGACGGAGTTGTACGGGGTGATCGAAACGTCGGCCGCCCCGTGATAGTGGATGAGCTTGCCGCCCTGGCTGCGGAACGTCGAGTAGTCGACGCTGCTGGTGTCGATCCAGCCGGACAGTGTGGTGATGCGATCGATCCAGTTGGCCGGATCGAAGTCCTGCAGGATGTCGGAGGGCTGGGTGTAGGCGCTCTGGGTGATGATGTTGTACTGGTCCTGGGAGGGGAAACTCGCCTGGAAGGCGTCGTAAGCGTCCCACTCGGAACCGAAATCTTCCTGATTCCCCAGGTTCTTCGATTCGTCTTCGGCGATCCAGATCCCGTCCAGCATCGGCCAGTGACCGTAGCTGCGCACGCCGCCGTCAAGCACCAGGCCTGTGGGCAGGTTATAGCGCGAGGTGATCCGCGCCAGGGTCTCGATCTGGGGATCGGACAGGCACGTCTCTTCATCGGACACGGCGTGGTCCGTGCTGGTATGGGCGCCGCCGGCACAGCGCATCGGGTTGGTGGCGTCATGGGCCAGCAGATCGTAGCCCTGATCCTGCAGGAGCTGGCGGCAGGCGCCGGCGTCACTGACCATGCCGTCGGCGGCTCCGTCCAGGGCCTCACCGCCATTAGCAGCCAGGCTGTCGTTCTCGCAGGCATCGACAATGTACTGGGACAGCGCGCGGGTCTGGGTGCGGCTGATCCAGCCGTCACCGGCGTCCGCATCGTAACTGTAGCCGTTCACGCCGGCGGTCCGGGCGTTGTAGAGCGTCTTGCCGTAGTCCATGGCGCCCAGGTGCATGGCTTCGGGGTTGTAGGCCGGGTAGCCGGCAATGACGCCGTCGTAGTCATCGGGGTAGAACTGGGCGGCGATCAAAGCCTCGTGCCCGCCCTGGGAGCCGCCCATGAAATAGCTGTGATCAGGCGAGGTCTGGTAATAGGCCCGCACGATGGCCGAAGCCGCATCGTGGGTTTTCTTGATCTGCTCGCGCCCGAAGTTGCGCAGCGCCTCGCTGTTCCAGAGTTCGTTGGGGTCGCCGCCAATCGCCGGGGAGACGTGGCCACTGTCGCTGCCGAGCGTCGTGTAGCCGCGGGCCAGGGCGCTCTCGATACCGTTCTCCGAAGCGCGGTCGACAGAGGGGATGGTGCCGTCAAAGCCGCCACCGCCGTATTGCAGGGTCTTGTAGTTCCAGTCCGCCGGCAGCGCGACGTTGAAGTTGATGTCAGGCGTGGCGACCTCGACTTCATCGGCCGTGCCTTCGTGGATCACTTCCGATTCCGTTTCCGGATGGATCTCGCCGACGACCAGGCAGTAGTCCACGCCTGCCGAGGCGTCCGCCGCGGCCACCTGGCTGGCGGACGTAACGGTGGCGCCCCCGGTAGCCAGGCCAATGTCGGAAGCGGCGATGGTCATGCCTTCCAACGCGGCGCAATCGTTGCTCGCCTGGTCGGCGTCGGACGAGTCGTCGTCCAGTACGCAGCCACCCAGGACCAGCGATACGCCGACGAGCGGGCCCAGAATGAAACCGGCTGTTCGGTGGGAATTCATCTTGTTCATTGTTGGTTCCTCTGCTCCATGCTTTGTTCTTATTCGGTAATAGTTATTTCTTTTTTTGAATAGCCGGGCACACCTCCTTTAAGCTGTAGGATGACGACCGATTCAACTCACCTTCGGCGTATCGCTTCCCTCCAGTGCCACCCTTCCCTGTTTTCCTGACTTTTCTTCAGGCGAAAGAAGGCCCGAGCCATATCATCAACAACTTGAAAAATAGGGCTTTATCTATGGAAAGAAACGCACCTTGTGAATGAAAACAACGCTCAATCAGAATCGGGTCGGTCGATGGTTAGGTATTTTTATTATGTGATTCGAGTATAGGTTCGAGCTCTTCGGGAAAACAAACCCGAATACGGAAACCCTTCGTTTCCAATTTGGAAAACAAAAACGAATGGCCTGGAGACGGTAACGGAAGGGACTGGGAATAGACGTGAATGGCGCCGGAGAGCGGCGAGCAACCGCCGCTAACCGCATGATGAAATGCCGTTAGCGGCGCTGTTTCAGAATCCGGTGAGCCTGTGGCCGTCAGGCTCCCGGCTCCGCAAGGGCTTCCTGAAGCAGGGCCTGCAAGTGCTCCGGTAACCCACCGGCCAGCTTCAACGCCGCCTCATGCCCACGGGGCGACATCTTGCCCCAGGTGCGGCGCACAATGCGCAGCCACTTCTCGCGGTCGTAGTCGTCTTTTTTGTCGTAGAAATCCACGAAGTAGCGCTCCAGGAACACCATGCAGGCCACGTCTTCCAGCAGCTGGGTGTCGGGGTCGTTGCGCAGTTCACGCTTGGTGAGGATGGTGGCAACGCGCTCGCATTCGTCGGCGGGGAAGCCGCAATCGGCCATGATCGACGCCGCGCGCTCGCCGTGGAAGCGGCCGCAGTCCTGGCGCCACTGGTAGTAGCCCTTGCGGCCTTCGGGGTAGTCGGCGCGCGGGCGGGTCCAGCGTTCAATGTGCTGGGCGCGACAGGCGATCTGCATCCGTGGCGACGGGTTTGGCTCCAGCTCGAACAGCCAGCGGGTCATGTGCTGGCTGTAGGCGTATTCCCGGGGCAGGTCCTGGCCATCGACCGTCTCCACGTTCGGGTCGGCGCGATTGGCCTGGTCGATGGCTTGCAGGGCGCAGGTCAGGGAAGCGGATTCATCCATGGGGAAACAACTCGGGTCAGCGTGTACCGCCATGGTAACCGCTGACCCGGGGACAGGCCACTTCACCGGCCCCGAACGACCTCAGGCCGCCGCCGAAGGCCGTGCCTTGATGCGGTCGTACCAGGCGCGCAGGTGCGTCTGATCCGGCTGGATGCGGATGTCGTTCACCTTGTTGAAATCGATGGTGGTGAAGGCGTTGATGTCCGCTGCGGTAAACTGGTCGCCGCAGATGTACTCACGCCCTTCCAGATGTTTGTTGAGGAAGTGGAAGAACTTGGACACGTTCCTGCCGCACTCCTCCCCCCACTCCCTGACCGGGTTCATACGATCCTTGAAGTAGCCGGTGGTGTGCTGGAAGCACATGCCAGTGGGCAGGAAGAAAAAGAGCTCGATCCAGCGCAGCCATTGCTCCACCTGCGCCCGGCCCAGTGCGCCCTCGCCCAGCAACGGCGTGCGGTCGGGATGCAATTCCTCGAAATAGCGGCAGATGGCCATAGTCTCGGCAATGCAGGTGCCGTCGTCCAGCTCCATGACGGGCACCTTCTTCATCGGGTTCATGGCCGTGAATTCCGGGGTCAGGTTCTCGCCCTTTTGCAGGTCGATCTGCACGAACTCGACGCCGTCCAGCAGGTCTTTCTCCGCCAGGAACATGCGAACGCGGCGCGGGTTGGGTGCCGTTCTGGTCTCGAAAATCTTCATGGTGCCTCCTCGGCTCTGTTTGTTGTTGTGGTTCGGGAACAGCGATGACAGGCAGGAACCGCCTTGCGGAACAGCCTGCCGCAAAAATCCTACCGTCCCAGAGACTGCCGCGCCCCCGGCGGAGCGTCAAGCGGCACCCACTTACTTTCCAGATAGCGTCGGATTTCCGCGATGACCCAGTCCGGATCGTCCAGCGGCAGGTCGTGCCCGGCGTCCGGGTGCAGGCGCAAGCTCCAATGCCAGCGTTCAGCCATGGATTCGCTGCAGTACCAGTCGACGATCCGGTCCCGCTGGCTGGCGAGCACCAGCGCATCCGGCAACGGGCGTTCACCGGCCGGCCGGAAACGGGCCGCCGCCCAGAGTTGGCGGAAGGCGTTGCCGGCGCTGACCGGGCGCTGGATCTGGATGCTGTACCAGCGCTGGACCGTAGCGGGATTGAACTGACGGTTGGAACTCAGGGCCAGGATCTGCGCCTCGCGCTCGCGCACATCACGCAGGGTCAACAGGCGCACCAGCAGGGGCCAGATTTTCGGCCGCAACCGGTGCCACGGCTTGTTGAAGCCGCTGCTGGTGTTGATCAGCACCAACTGCTGGATTTCGCCGGCGGGTGCATTCTGGGCCCAGTCCAGCGCCACCATGCCGCCCATCGACAGGGCAATCAGGCCAAACGGCGCCGGGATATGACTGCACTGGCGCTGCACCGCGCGGCGAATGGCGGGAATATCCGCCGGACTGCGCTCGCGAAAGTGCGTGCCGGTGCCGGGCAAGTCGACGGTGTGGAACTGGTGTCCGGGGAAGCTGTCCCGCAGTCGCTGGGGCAACACCCCCCAATGCGCCTGCTCCCGGGTCAGGCCCCGCAGGAGTATCCAGTGCATGCGCCTCCCTAACCGGGATCCCGGTACCAATGCATGATCGCCGCTTCCCTCAGCATGGGCTCCTCAGCGGCACTCGGCAACCAGTTGCCGTGGTTCGCCGCCGCGCGCAGCAGGAAGTCGATAAAACTCAGGTGCGAGCGCAGTACCCGCTGATGGCGATGCGGCACCATGGGGTTGAAAAAGCCCTCCAGCCGCAGCAACTGCCGCGGCCGCTTACGGATCCAGCGCCAGGACCCCATTTCCAGGGTCAGCGGGATAAAGCCGCCGGATTCGGCACGATTGAAGGTTTTGTAGAAGTAATCCCAGAGATCACCGTGGGTAAGGTAATGCCGGGACTGGGGTTCGAACGCGTAGGTGTGATTTGGATACGCCTGCTCCCACAACAGCTTCAGGGCCAGCACCGAAGCGATCTTGCGCATGGGGCGCCGGCGGTAGGCGTAGGGAAACCAGATCTGGTCCTGCCAGCCGAAGCCGGAATGGCAATCCAGCGCCAGACTGAACGGGCGTCCCGGCAACAATTCCCGGATCACCCCTTCCAGGGCCCGGTTTTCCACTTCCATCCCCTCGTCCGGCGTGCCGGTGTACCAGGGCAGACGCCGGGACAACCGCTGACCACCCAGAAACGGCGTGCTGCGCCCCTGGGCCTCGATGGGTGCGTTACGCATCAGATCGACGCCGTTGGGGTTGGAGCGCTGGTTGAGGAACATGCCGCCGGGATTGAGGATCGGCAGCAACGTCACCCGGATGCGACCGAGCAGGTCTTTCAGCTCCTGATCCCAGGTGATCCGGTTCAGCAGGCTCTGCAGCCAGGCGATGATGACCTGGCTGCCGATGCGCTCCAGGCCATGCACGCCGCCCACCAGCAACAGCGCCGGTGCGTCCGGTGACGCCGTGCCGATGTCGATCCGGTAGAGCGGCAAAGTGACGGCTTTGAGTTGGACCCGTTCCACCACCCGGGTTTCCACCCGCGCCGGCGCTTCCGCCAGCAACCGTTCGAGCCCGATCAGCTCCGGCAGGTAATCGCGCAGCAGGCGGCGTTGGTGCTTGTCCCGCGACGCCTGCTCAAGCGGAATGGCAACGTGCGGCGTCAGGTCCCGCAGTTCGGTCATAGCGCTTCCCCAAGGCAGGTCTGGAGCCCAGAGGCTATCAGGCGCAGACTACAGATTGATGACGCCGGGCCTGCGTGTCGGGCCATTTAACTGTAGTCAACATTTACTGACTTACCTATTATGGCCCATAAGGATCGAACAACCATCGTCTCGGGCCATTAAGCCGTTACGCTCGCAGGCGTCTTCAGGGACAACGGGACATTGAACCTCAAGAGCCGATTTTTCCTGCTGGTCAGCGGGTTGATTATCGCTGCCTCGCTGGCGACGTGGGCGGTTTTCCAGCGTATCACCGAGGACATCATCGAACGCTGGGGCGCCAACATCGCCGAGATTCAGGTCCGTTACGACAGCTCGCGCCTGCTGCAGAACATCGAGCGGGAACTGGGCCTGGCGCGCCAGATGACCGACTCGGAAATCATCCAGCGCTGGGCGCGCTATCCGGACGATCCCTTGCTGGAACGCGCCGCCATCGAAGAGATGGAGCGCTTCCGCCAGAACTTCGCCGGACGCAACTACTTCCTCGCCCTGCGGGATTCCGGCGCCTACTACTACAACAATGCCGACAACGAGTTTGCCGACCGCCAGCTGCGCTACAACTTGAATCCGGACACCCCTACCGACGCCTGGTTCTACCAGCTCATCGCCGAAGGGCGCGAGTTCCACCTCAACGTCAATCCGGACGAGTCCCTGGGCGTCACCAAGCTGTGGGTCGATGTGCTGCTGCGGGCCAATGACCGGATCGTGGGGGTGGCCGGCACCGGTATCGACCTGGATCAGGTGCTGCAGAAAATCGTCGATCTGGAGCAACCGGGCATCAACACCCTGTTCGTCGATGCCAACGGCGCCATCCAGCTCTATCGCGACCGGCGCCTGATCGACTACGCCAGCTTCGTCAAACCCGAAGGCCAGAAGAAGACCGTCGACCTGCTGCTGGATCGCCCAGCTGACCGCGCCTGGCTGGGCAACACGCTGCGCAGCCTGAAACAGCTGGACAGCCCCGACCATGGCGTTCACACCGGGTTCGTCCAGGTCGATGGCCGCCGCCACCTGGCGGGCATCACCTACCTGCCATCCATTGGCTGGTACGAGATCACCCTGCTCGATCTGGACGTGGTGCTGCCCATGGGCAACTTCGCACCGTTGCTGCTGGTGTTTGCGCTGACCCTGCTGCTGAGCCTGGCCGCCTTCCACGTCGCCCTGCGGCGCCAGGTGATCGATCCGGTGGTGGCGCTCGAGTCGGCGATGGAGCGCCTGCGTACCGGTCAGCCCCTGCCGCGCAACCTGCCTGATCGGCCGGATGAGATGGGGCGGCTGGTGACCCACTTCGAACGCATGGCGGACAGCATCCACCGCCACACCCGCGAGCTGGAAGATACCGTGTCCGAGCGCACCGAGGCCCTGCACCGCCTGGCGCGCAAGGACGCCCTCACCGAACTGTTCAACCGGCGCGGCATGAACGAGTTGCTGGACGAAGAGATGCACCGTATGCAACGGGAGAACCGGACCTTCGGGCTCATCTGGCTCGACATCGACAATTTCAAGGGCGTCAACGACCGTCTCGGCCATGCCACCGGCGACCGGGTGCTGCAGCGGGTGGCCGCCTGTCTCAATGCCAGCATCCGCCCCTACGACCACGCTGCCCGCTGGGGCGGCGACGAGTTCCTGGTCATCCTGGCGCCCTGCGACAGCGAGTGCCTGCAAGGCATCGGCGAGCGCATTCGCCAGAGCCTGGAAGCCAGCCCCGAAGCGCCGGCCATCACCGTCAGCATCGGCGGCGCCCTGGCCCAATCCGACGACACCCTGGAAGCCATCCTGTTGCGTGCGGATGACGCCCTCTACCAGGCCAAGGAAAACGGCCGCAACCAGTTCTACGTGGCACAACAGGAAGCGCTGGTCCGGGTGGGCGGATGACAGGGTCGCAATGTCCGTCATCTTGCTGTCATACAACGGATTGGTCAGGATAGGAGCTCAACGAAAGAGCGCATCGCGCCTCGGCTAACGTGACGCAACACCTGTCAGGAGGAGCCATCCCATGCGTATTCGGCCGGCCACGATCGAGGATGCCCCGGAAATCGCCCGCCTGTCCCGGGCGCAGGGTTACGCCAGCTCGACCGAGCAGATCCTGGCGCGACTCGATGGCCTGCTGGGCCACCGTGACCGGTTCATCGCCGTCGCCGACCTGGACCGGCAGGCCTTGCTGGGCTGGATCGCCGTCGAACGCCGCCTGCTGCTGGAATCCGGCGAGAAGGCCGAGATCGTGGGCTTGATCGTCAGCCAGGACCGGCATCGCCAGGGAGTGGGCAGCGCACTGGTCGACGCCGCTGAAGACTGGGCCCGGGCCCTGCACCTGCCAACCCTGGCGGTACGCTCCAACGAAGCCCGCATCGCCTCACATCCGTTCTACCAGGCGCGCGGCTTCGAACGCGCCAAGACCCAGCATGTCTACATCAAGACACTGGACCGGGAGAGCCGACACGACCACGCCATGACCCCTTAGCACCGCACGACCGCCAGCCGGTCCGCGCTCGCCTTCCACTCGCAAAAGGAACTGACGAATGATGGAAACGCCCGAGCTTGATGTACCGACCATTCCCCTGCCGCATCCGCCGCACAGCAGCCAGGTGCCCCTGGAAACCGCCATTGCCTCGCGCAGCAGTTGCCGCCATTACGCGCGCCGCATGCTGACGCTGGAGACCCTGTCCCAGCTGCTCTGGGCCGCCCAGGGCTGCGACCCGCAAACCCATCGGCGCACGGCACCATCAGCCAAACAGGCCTATCCGCTGCAACTCCACGTGCTGGCCGGCAACGTCGCTGACCTGTCCGCCGACGTCTACCGCTACGACCCGGCCCACCATCGCCTGCACGGCACCGCCATCGGCGACCTGCGCGACACCCTCCAGACCCTGGCCATCGAGGAGCAACCCTGGCTGCAGGAAGCGCCTCTGGTGATCGCCATCAGCGCCAACATGCCGTTGATGACCAGCCTGTTCGGCGAGCAGCCGCCGGCTGGCGAACGCGGCATCCGCTATGCGTATATGGAATCCGGAGCGGTGGCGGAGAATATCCAGCTGCAGGCCACCGCGCTGCAACTGGGCTCCGTCCTGGTAGGCGCCTTCAGCGACCGCGGCGTGGAACTGGCCCTGGAGCTGGACGACGGTTTCCAGCCCACGGCCCTGCTGTGCATCGGCCACCCGGCGCCATGAGCGAGGCGGGACCCGCGCTCCCGCTCACATGGGCACCGGCGACACGCCGATCAGCACCCGATGCAGCCAGACCACAAACGCGCCGTAAACCAGCAGCCCGCCAACGACCGCGATCAGGTCATTGCGCGGGCTGGCGGGTAGCGCGGGCACGGCTCGCGGCGTGCGGCGCTTGAGGGAGATCCGCTCCGCCACGGCCCAGGCCAGGAACGCCCCGAACAGCACGACGTCCGCCAACATGCCGTTAGCCAGCAGGTGCGCCAAAGCCCAGAGTTTCACCGCAATCAGCGTGGGATGTTTCGTCGCCCGCTGGATGCGGCCGGGCAGGTAGGTGGCCAGCAGCAACGGGAACACCGGCAGCAACAGCAACAGCGCCAGGTGCCGCAGCCACGCCGGCGGCAGGTACACCACCACCGGTTCCTGCCGTGCCAGGCCGTAACCCCAGATGATCAGTATCAGTCCGACCAGGGACGCCAGCGAATACAGGCCCTTGAAGGGCTGCTCGCCCAGCCGCGCCACCAGTCGGTCGCGACCGCCAGACGCCACGATCGACAGGGAATGCACGCCCAGGAAAAGGACCAGCCCGAGAATGAGTACGCCCATGAGTTCTCTCCCGTTTTTTATTGCAGGGAGCTTAGACGAGTCCGGTCGGGCGTCAATGGAAAGGAAATGGCCAAGAGAAAGAGAAGAGGCCAGGCGGTGGGGCGACGGCCGTCGCCCCACCGTGGAACGCCTTAAAGCTCGGCGTTGTGATAGACGTTCTGCACGTCGTCCACATCGTTGAGCATGTCTAGGAATTTCTCGAACATCTCCACATCATCGCCGGTCACCGGCGTGGTGGTCTGCGGCAGGAACTGGATTTCGTCGGCGTCGAAATCGATCTCGCCGAAGGCGTCGAGCAGCGCCTGACGGGTCTTCGCGTATTCGGTGTTGGGGGCGAATACGGTGATGCGGCCGTCTTCACACTCGATGTCGGTGACGTCGACATCGGCTTCCATCAGCGCTTCCAGCACCTTCTCCTCGTCATCCCCGGCAAAGGCAAAGATGGCGCAGTGATCGAACATGTGGCTGACGCTGCCCTGGGTGCCGATCTTGCACTTGGTCTTGGTAAAGCAGGCGCGCACGTCGCCGAAAGTGCGGTTGGGGTTGTCGGTCAGGCACTCGACGATGACCATCGCCTGGCCCGGGCCGAAACCTTCGTAGCGCGCCGCGGCGTAATCCTCGCCGCCGCCGCCCTTGGCCTTTTCGAGGGCCCGGTCGATCACGTGGGTCGGCACCTGGTCTTTCTTGGCGCGCTCGATCAGGCTGCGCAGGGACAGGTTGGCGTCCGGATCGGGGCCGCCCTGCTTGGCACACACGTAGATTTCACGGCCGTACTTGCTGTAGACCTTGGTTTTGGCGTTGGCCGTCTTGGCCATGGATTCTTTGCGGTTTTGGTAGGCTCTGCCCATACCCTTGCCCCACTGCTGTTATTCAACGCGATTGAGGAGCCTCTGAAAAAGGTCGTCTGCCGGACGATTTTCCCGAAACCGGGCCTTTCCCGAAACTTTTTCAGAGGTGCCTGAAGAGAAGCGCCGATTCTACACCCACTCCCCGGCGCATTCTATTCCCGCGCTGATTCCGGATCGGGCCGCCGCAGGGCGCTGATCGACAGTTGCACCGCGGCGCCCACCACAATGCCCCAGAAGGCCGCGCCAATGCCCCACAGGGTCAGGCCGGACGCCGTCACCAGGAACGTCATCAGCGCCGCTTCCCGGCCTTCCACATCGTCGAGCGCCGCGTGCAGACTATTGCCGATGGTCCCCAACAGGGCGAGACCGGCGAGCGCCACCACGAACGCCTGGGGGAAGGCCGCGAAAAGCGCCACCACGGTTGCCCCGAACAGACCCACAACGGCGTAGACAACACCGGCGCACACCGCCGCAAGGTAGCGGGACGAGCGCTTCTCGCCCGCTTCCTCGCCCATGCAGATGGCGGCGGTGATTGCCGCCAGGTTATAGGCAAAGCCGCCGAACGGCGCCAGCACCAGATTGACCAGCCCGGTAAAGGTCAGTACCGGCGACAGCGGCGTCTGGTAGCCGTTGGCACGCAGTACCGCCAGACCTGGCAGGTTCTGAGACGTCATGGTCACGATGAAAAGCGGCACGCCCACACCGATCAGCACGCCCGGGGAAAAGTCCGGCATCACGAACTGCGGCGTGGCCAGCGACAAACTCAGGTGCTGTCCGTGGAACTCCCCCTGCGCCACAACCACCAGCATGCCCACCGCCAACACCAGCAGGATGGCGTAACGCGGCAGGCGTTGGCGACCAACGACGTAGGTCACCAGCATCGCCGCCACCAACAGGAAGTGATGCTCCAGGGCGGCGAAAGCCTCCAGCCCGAACTGGAACAGGATACCCGCCAGCATGGCCGCCGCCAGCGACTGGGGCAGGTGCTTGAGCAAGCGTTCGAACCAGCCCGTCCAGCCGACGATGACGGTCAGCAGGGCGGCGAACATGAAGGCGGCCGTCGCCTCGGCCAGGGAAAACCCCGACAGGCTGGTCGCCAGCAGTGCCGCGCCGGGCGTGGACCAGGCCGTGAGCACCGGTTCGCGGAAGTACCAGGACAGCCCGGCGCTGGTGATGCCCATGCCCAACCCCAGGGCCCAGATCCAGGAACTGACCTGGGCCGAGTCGGCGCCGGCGGCCTGGGCAGCCTGCAGGATAATGACCACCGAGCTGCTGAAGCCGATCAGCACCGCGACGAAACCGGCGGTCAGGTGGGAGATGGACAGGTCGGAAAACGGGGAGGAATCTTTCACGGCGGGCTTCCCGGCATGGCTGGTCCAGATGGGCGTTACGTGCGCTATAGCGCACACTTGGATCGACGATAGCATTGTGCGCTATAGCGCACAACCGTAGAATGCAGGCAAAACCCAAGTGGAACGACCTATGGAAATCGCCCACCATCTCGCCGACACCCTGCGCCAGCTGCGCCGCGAACGCGGCTGGAGCCTGGACCGCACCGCCGCGGCCACCGGTGTCAGCAAAGCCATGCTGGGGCAGATCGAGCGGGGCGAATCGAGCCCGACGGTCGCCACCCTGTGGAAAATCGCCACCGGCTTCAACACCGCTTTCTCAGGGCTGATCACTCCGCCGCCGACGCCCATGGACGCACCGCTGTTCGTTACGCTGGACCAGGACCGCGCCGCCCTGCCCGCCAACGGCCTACAGGTACGACCGATGTTCCCGTTCGATTCCCGCTTCGGCTTCGAGCTGATGGAACTGACGCTGCCGCCAGGGACCGAGCGCCTGTCGGAGTCCCACGAGCCGGGCGTGGTCGAGCACGTCACCGTCATCAGCGGAACCATGGAGCTGTTGCTGGATGAGCGCTGGCATCCGCTGGCCGCCGGTGAAGCCAGCCGTTTTGCCGCCGACCGCCCACACGGCTATCGTAATACGACCGACACGCCGGCAGTGTTCCACAACCTGATTCATTACCCGGCAGGCACTCGTTAACCACCCACAAGGATATCCGGTCATGAAGACACCCCTGGGCATCATCGAAGGCTATTTCGGCCGGCCCTGGAGTTGGACCGAGCGGGCCGACCTGGTCGCCCTGCTGGCGCGCCACGGCTATGGTTTCTATCTCTACGCGCCCAAGGCCGATCCGTTCCTGCGCCGGCGCTGGGACGAGCCCTACCCCGCCGAGGAAGCCGCCCAGCTGCGCCAGTTTGCCCGTCACTGCCGCATCCACGGTGTGCGCTTCGGCATCGGCCTGAGCCCGTTCGAGGTGTACCGGGACTTCAACGCCGCCGCGCGCCAGGCCCTGACCGAGAAACTGGCGTTCTTCGACAGCCTGGGCATCGACGACCTGGCCATCCTGTTCGACGACATGCGCGGTGACACCCCGGACCTGGCCGTCCGGCAACTGGAGATCCTGGACTGGATTCGCGGCCGCAGTGGCGCGTCACGGCTGATCGTCTGCCCTACCTATTACAGCGACGATCCGGTTCTCGACCGGGTCTTCGGCGAACGTCCGCCCCACTACCTGGAAACCCTGGGGGATGCCCTGCCCGATTCGGTGGACCTCTTCTGGACCGGTGAGGAAGTCTGCTCCCGGGAAATATCCGCCGGGCACCTGGCTCGGGTGGAAAGCCTGCTCAAGCGCAAACCACTGCTGTGGGACAACTACCCGGTCAACGACGGCCCGCGCATGTCCGGCCACCTGCACCTGCGCGCGTTCACCGGCCGCAATGCGGCGATTGGCGAGCACCTCGCCGGCCACGCCATCAACCCCGCCCTGCAACCCAGGCTGAGCGCTATCCCGGCCCTGACGCTGGCCGCCAGCTACCGCCAGGGCAACGGCTACGCCTACATGGAAGCCTTTCGCAAGGCCGCCCGGGAAGTGGCCGGGGAAGAGTTGGCGGTGCGGCTGGAGCAGGACCTGATGGCCCTGCAGGACATTGGGCTGGACCAACTCGGCGAGCGGGAGGAACGCCTACGCCGCCACTACGGCGACGTGGACCACGCCGTCGCCCGCGAAATCATCGCCTGGCTCGACGGCACCTACCGGATCAGCGGCGAGGCGGTGCAAACCCAGTAGGGGTCGATAGGGCGGGGCTTCTCCCTATGCATCACGCCGCAATGCGCGGGCACAAAAAAACGGGCCGTAGCCCGTTCTCTGCGTTTCCTGCCCGTCGCGTTCAGCGCGTGCCGTAGACCACCATGGTCTTGCCTTTGACCTGCACCAGTCCCTGGTCTTCCAGGGTCTTGAGCACGCGACCGACCATTTCCCGGGAACAGCCCACGATGCGGCCGATTTCCTGGCGGGTGATCTTGATCTGCATGCCGTCCGGATGGGTCATGGCATCCGGCTCCTTGCACAGGTCCAGCAGGGTACGAGCCACACGGCCGGTGACGTCGAGGAAAGCCAGGTCGCCCACTTTACGGGTGGTCTGGCGCAGGCGCGTGGCCATCTGCTCACCGATGAAATAGAGCACGCGCGGATCCTGCTGGGCGATCTCGCGGAACTTGGTGTAGCTGATCTCGGCCACTTCGCACTCGGTTTTGGCCTTGATCCAGGCGCTGCGCGAATCCATGTTGTCGAACAGCCCCATTTCGCCAAAGAAATCCCCGGCGTTGAGGTAAGCCATGATCATCTCGCGACCGTCGTCATCCTCGATAATGACGGTGACCGATCCCTTGACGATGTGAAACAGCGAATCGCTCTTATCGCCTGCGTAAATAATGGTGCTCTTGGCGGGATAGCGGCGTCGATGGCATTGAGAGAGGAAGTAGTCGAGGTGCTTTGTTTTTTGCTCAACCGGCTTGAGAATGGTTGCCATAATACTGTTGTGCCTCCTTCGATGGCGAGTCCCGGTGTCATTGTAATACCCAGCATCCCTGTGGGCTGTTGTTGTTATGTGACGGTGCCGGCGTGCCCGAATCGCCCCTTACAGAGCGGTGTGTCTGTCGATTCGGCCGGCATACCGTAAGCGGCGAGCCACTTATATCAGGAAGCCTGTAACCCGGCAACTTGCCGCCGGCGGGCTCGACTTTGGAGTATAGAACAAATGCCCGGTTTTTCCGCCACTTGCCCGAACCGGCCCGGGTCCGTCCGTGCGTTGCCCTGTGATAGCATTCACCCTTTACCTTCAGGAGACGGACTATGAAAGCAACCATCGACTGGACCGGTGCGGCCGGTTTCAAGGCGACATCCGGCAGCGGCCACAGCGTGCAGCTGGACGGTCCACCGGATCACGGCGGCACGGACCAGGGTCCGCGGCCGATGGAAATGGTCCTGATGGGGCTGGGTGGCTGTTCGTCTTTCGACGTCATGAGCATCCTGCAGAAATCCCGGCAGGACGTGACCGACTGCCGTGCCGAACTGGAAGCCGAGCGCGCCGACGCCGTCCCGGCGGTATTCACCCGCATTCACCTGCACTTCATCGTGACCGGCCGCAACCTCAAGGAAAACCTGGTCAAGCGCGCCGTTGCCCTGTCGGCGGAGAAGTACTGTTCCGCCTCGATCATGCTGGAAAAAGGCGGCGTGGAAATCACCCACGATTACGAAATTCGCGAGGCGGAATAGGCTACTCCGGAAACGCCATCTAAACTGTCTGGCTAACGGCGAAATCCCCTGGTACCGGCCGTCCTCGCCAGCGGCCGAAACCGCCGCGCACCAGTACGGCAAACCGCTATAAAAAACGGGGGCGGGCGTCTATCCATCCACACCCCGGATAGGCATAATACGCCCCCTCTCCGCCGGTCTGCGCAAATGGTGATCAATCCTGGTCAGACACCGGTGGCGGCCTTCGCGGCACCGGCTTGTGTGTCCGCTGCAATTCATCTCCTTGATTGGGGGGGCTGTAATGGAAACCAAACTCGAACTGCATGGTTTCAATAACCTGACCAAGTCGCTGAGCTTCAATATCTACGATATCTGTTACGCGCGGACCGAAGAGCAACGCAAGGCGTACATCGACTACATCGACGAGATGTACAACGCCGAACGCCTGACCCAGATCCTGTCGGACGTGGTCAAGATCATCGGCGCCAATATCCTTAACATCGCCCGCCAGGACTACGAGCCGCACGGCGCCTCGGTCACCATGCTGATCGCGGAGCACGAACTCGGCGACGGCACTTCCACCGACAACGAAGAGTCCCCTGGCCCGCTGCCGGATGCCATCGTGGCGCACCTGGACAAGAGCCACGTGACGGTGCACACCTACCCGGAAAGCCACCCGTACGAAGGCATCAGCACGTTCCGCGCGGACATCGACGTGTCCACCTGCGGCCTGATTTCACCGCTGAAAGTGCTGAACTACCTGATCCACAGTTTCGATTCCGACGTGGTCACCGTGGATTACCGGGTGCGTGGCTTCACCCGCGACGTGGATGGCAAGAAGCATTACAACGACCACGATATCAACTCGATCCAGAACTACCTGAGCGACGACACGCGCAACGCCTATCAGATGATCGACGTGAACGTGTACCAGGAGAATCTGTTCCACACCAAGATGAAGCTCAAGGAATTCAACCTGGACAACTACGTGTTCGGCGTGAATGCCAGCGACCTGCCCAAGGACGAAGCCGATTCCATCGCCGAGCGCCTGCAGCGGGAAATGCTGGAAATCTTCTACTCGCGCAACGTCGAGTAAGCATCCCCGAACACCTGCGAAGGCGCGCCATCCGGGCGCGCCCGAGCTTCCTTCAAATTTTCTGATCAAACCCGCCAGATTTCTCCGTTTTCATCTTGCCCGCCGAAGCCGTTCAATAGTCTCATCACTTAACGACACCCGTCGGAGGCATTGAACATGAAGAACATCCTCGTTATCACCGCCAGCATCTTCGGTCAGGACGGTCAATCAAGCCAACTGGTCAAACGCACGCTGGATCAGCTGCGCGACACCCACGGCGAGATCCGTGAAACCCATCGCGATCTGGCCGCCGAGCCGGTTCCACACCTTGACGCCGCCCGCTTTGGCGCCTTCCTGACCGGCGACGGCGAACGCGACGCGCAACAGCAACAGGTGGTCGACTACTCCGACGCCCTGATCCGAGAAATCAAGGACGCTGACATCGTCGTGCTGGGCGTGCCCATGTACAACTTCGGCATCCCGTCCGGCCTGAAGGCGTACTTCGACCACATCGCCCGCGCGGGCATTACGTTCCGCTACACCGAGAACGGCCCGGTCGGCCTGCTGGAGGATCGTCCGGTCTACGTGCTGGCCGCCCGCGGTGGCATTTACGCCGGCACGCCGAACGACTCGCAGACTCCTTACCTGCAGGCGTTCCTGGGCTTCCTGGGCCTGAAAGACGTGCACTTCGTCTACGCCGAGGGGCTGAACATGGGCGACGAGCAGAAAGCATCCGCCCTGTCCGGCGCCGGCAAGGAAATCGAAACCCTGACCGCCTGATCCGGCGGTCACCGCTCCGTGAATAACGGAAGGAGGTCACCATGACCGAACGTACCCTCAAACAGGTGATTCCGGGTGCCGAGACATCCGATGGCGCCGGCGTCCGCATCAAGCGCTCGCTGGGTCAACATCCGTCCGTGCGTCTCGACCCCTTCCTCATGCTGGATGAGTTCGGCTCCACCCAGGCCGCCGACTACATCGCCGGGTTCCCGTCCCATCCGCACCGCGGCTTCGAGACGGTGACCTACATGATCGAGGGGCACATGCTGCACGAGGATCATCTGGGCAACCGCGGCGACCTGCGCAACGGCGGCGTGCAGTGGATGACCGCCGGGCGCGGCATCATCCACTCGGAGATGCCCCAGCAGGAGCACGGGGCGATGCGCGGCTTCCAGCTGTGGCTGAACCTGCCGGCGGCGGAGAAGATGAAGGACGCCGGCTATCGCGACATCCAGCCGGAAGAGATCCCCGAGATCGCCCTCGACGGCGCCCGGCTCAAGTTGATCGCCGGCCGCATCGAACTGGACGGCCGCGAGCACACCGGCGCCATCGCCGGCGGCACCACCGCCCCGATCTACGCCGACATCCACCTGGAGCCGGCGGCAAAGGTCAGCCTGCCCCTGGCAGACAGCCACGACGGCCTGCTTTACCTGTACGACGGCGAGGCCAGCCTGGGCGACACGCGGCTGGAACGCAGCGCCGCCAACGTCCTCAGTGACGGCGACCGGCTCACCGTTACCGCCGGCCCGGATGGCGCACGGGTCCTGCTGATCGCGGGCAAGCCCATCGGCGAACCGATCGCCCAGTACGGCCCCTTCGTGATGAACACCCGCGAAGAGATCGAACAGGCCCTGCAGGACTACCGGGACGGTCGCCTGACCGCCTGAGTCAACTCATGGTCCATCCTCTCTCCTTTGGATGGCTGCTTGGCGCAGCGCCCGCTGCGCCTTTTTTATGTCGGCGCTTCCACACCTGACGGCGCGATCCCCTCTGAAACCCTCTTCTATCAATTGATCCCAAAGCTAGCGCCAGGCCCGGAACCGCCTGAGGGGGCGATGGGCAAGGCGTACGCAGCACAGTGAGCGAGGCATACCTCGGTGGTCGATGAGATCACGAGCAGCGCGCAACCCCAGACCTATCGCGGGGTCCGGGACCGCCTGAGGCGACGATGGGCGAGGCGTACGCAGCGCAGTGAGCGAGGCATACCTCGGTGGTAGGTGAGCTCACGAGCAGCGCACAACCCCAGACCTATCGCGAGGCCCGGGACCGCCTGAGGCGACGATGGGCAAGGCGTACAGAGCGCAGTGAGCGAGGCATACCTCAGTGGTAGGTGAGCTTACGAGCAGCGCGCAACCCCAGACCTATCGCGGGGCCCGGGACCGCCTGAGGCGACGATGGGCAAGGCGCACGGAGCGCAGCGCGCGAGGCATACCTGCTTGGTAGATGAGCGCGCGAGCACCGCGCAACGCCGCCCATCGTCGCCTCAGGCGGTCCTTCTAGGCAAACTGCTTTTGGGCCATGAGTTCCAACACCATGGGTCTGACAATGAGATCCATGGCCAAAGACAGCTTCGTCCCCGGAATCACCAGCGTATCGTGCCGCGACATATGACTGTTGGGAATCATCTGCAGCAGGTAGGGAAAGTCGATATCGCCGTGGTCGCGGAAGCGGATGACGATGAGACTCTCGTCGTCGTTGGGCACGTCGCGTACCACGAACGGGTTGGAGGTATCGACCATGGGGACGCGCTGGAAGTTGACGTGGGTGTGGGAGAACTGGGGGACGATGTCGGTGACGTAGTCGTCCATGCGGTTGATGATGGTCTGGACGACGGCTTCCTGGGAGTAGCCGCGCTGGTTGGTGTCACGGTAGATCTTCTGCATCCACTCGAGGTTGACGATGGGGACGACACCGATAAGCAGGTCGACGTACTGGGCAATATTGAAGTGCTCGCTGACGACACCACCGTGGAGACCTTCGTAGAACAGCAGGTCGGTATCGGCCGGCAGCGGGGCCCAGCGTGTAAACGTACCGGGCTCGTGGCCCTGGCGCATCAGGTGGAGATCCTCGTCGTGGACGTAGTCGCGATACTGGCCGGTGCCGCTGGTGCTGTAGTCGTAGAACAGGCCTTCGAGGCGATCGATGTGGTTGGCGTCGAGGGCGAAGTGGTTGCGCTGTCCGTAGCGGCCCTTCTCCGCCAGCACCGACATCTGGCTGCGGGTATAGCGGTGGAAGCTGTCGCCGCTGACGCGGGCGGCGCGGATATTCTCGCCGGCGAAGATGCGGCTGAAGATGCGACCGGTGGTGGTGGTCCCCGCCCCGGACGATCCGGTCACGGCAATGATGGGATGACGTTTCGACATAGTAACAGCAGTCCCGGGACCGCCCTCCCTGTGAATCGGTGGTGCCTGCGTGCAGGCATCGAGAGGGCAGCATAACGGGCTTGGGTCACCGTGTCAGCTCAGAACATTGTCCAGCAGTTGCGGTTTCTCAATCACATAGCCCTGGGCGTAGTCGACGCCGAGGCTGCACAGGGTATCGAGGGTGGCGCGATCTTCCACCTGGGAGGCGATGACTTCGCGGCCGGTGTAATGGGCCATGTCGACCATGGAGCGCACCATGGCGCGGTCGGCTTCGCTGCGGGACACATTGCGGGTGAAGGCGCCGGCCAGCTTGATCAGATCCACGGGCAGGGTGCGCATGTACTCGTAGGAGGTGGGGCCGCTGCCGAAATTGCCGAGACAGAAACGACAGCCGAGCTCCTTCATTTCTTCCATGAAGTCAGCCACTTCCTGCAGGTTATGGATCGCCGCCGCTTCGGTGATCTCGAACCAGAAACGCTCGATGGGCGCGTCTTTCTCGCTGAGCTTCTCGTAGATGAACTCGAGCAGCGATTCGTCGTTGAGCGAGTAGCCGGACAGGTTGATGCACACGCCGCCCAGCTTGCTGGCGCCGGACGACGTATCACGCAGGGCATCCAGCATGTGGCCGACCACCCAGCGGTCCACCGCCTGCATGCGGTTGTAGCGCTCGGCCATGCGTACGAATTCCGCCGCGGTGATCAGGTTACCGGCATCGTCGTACATGCTGATCAGGATTTCGTACTGGGTCGGCATGCGCGTTTCCTGGTGAAGCGGAATCATCTTCTGACAACGCAGCAGGACCGGCTCCGCGTCCAGATTGCCCAGACTGGCCACTTTGGCGGCGATCTGCTCCTGCTGGGAATGGGTCCGGGCATCCAGCACGTAGGTGGCGATCTTGCCGTTGCCCTGCTGCTTGGCCCGCTTGGTGGCCTCTTCCGCCGCCCGCAGCCAGCGCTCCGCGGTCACCAGGGCCGGTAACACCGGTGCGAGACCGGCACAGGCACTGAGATGGTAGCGCCGGCCGTTGAAGGTCAGATCGAGCTGCTCGATGGCGTCGACCAGGGTCCGGGCGACGCCATCGGCCGACTCCGTGGGGCAGAGAAAAGCGAACTGGTTGCCTTCCAGCCGGGCCAGGGGCGATTCATCATCCAGGTTCTGGCGCAGGCATTCGGACACTTTAGCCAGGGTATCGTCGCCGCACTTGTAGCCGGCGGTGTCATTGAGCAGGCGGAACTGGCGCAGGTCGATCAGCACCAGGCTTTCGGACACCTCGCCCGGGCGGGTCAGGTGCTGCTCCAACACCCGCTCGAATTCGCGCCGGGACAGCAGGCCGGTCAACTCGTCGTGGGTGGAGACCCAGGACAGCTGGTCGTACACCTGCTTGACCATGCGGTCGATGCTTTCGTCCACCAGCGGCCGCTCGTACTGGGCGTCGGGCACCAGAATGCCTTGCTGCAGCTGTCGCGCCAGGGGCTCCAGCTCCAGTTCCACGACCCGCATGCCCTGGTGATTGACGAACACGAAGCGGCTGAATTCCCGCGCCACCCACACCAGGCGGATGTAGAACGGATCGTCCGGATTCTCCTGATTGCGCAGCCAGTCCCCGGCGCGCAGACGCTGGGCACGACCGATCCAGCGTTGCAGGCTGCGGCGCTGGCGTTCGTTGGCGCTGTCCGGTGACGCCGGGGCCGGTTTTTCCTCGCGCGGGTAGTCCACCCACTCGGTAGTGGCCGGATCCCGCTTGACCAGGAATGCCTTGAGCTCGTCGCGGATCTGGGCGGACGGCATGTGATTGCTGGAGATTGACGCCAGGCCGTCCTGGATGATGCGCAGCAGCTCGGGCAGGTTGACGTTGGCGTCGGGATCCTCGCCATAGGCGACCAGGGAATCCAGCACGGCCAGGTAATCCTGCCAGAGCTGGCTTTCCGGGCCCTGGCGAATCCAGGTCAGGGACATCAGGTCTCGCCAGCCGCCGTTGAGCAGGCTGATCACCGCCCGGGGCAGGCGTCGCTCACCCAGGCGTTCGTCCAACACCTCGCGCACCGCCTGCTTGGCCAGCCCCACTTTCTGGGCGCCTTCGGCGGCTGCGGCAACCCGTTCAACATTGCGCCGGTACACCAGGTTCTGACGGTCGATCAATTGGTCCAGCTCGCCCTGGACCGATTCGAACACGCGGGTATCCTGCTCGAACCCGGTGGAGATCCGGTGGATCATCTCGTCTACCTTGCGCTGGATCACCGGATTAACGCGGCCGCCTTTCACGCCCAACTGGGCGAGGCGGTTCATCACACCGCGTACGGGGCTAGCTTCGTCGTCGAAGAAGGCCCGGTCACGCAGGACAACCTTGAGCACCGGCACTTCGAGCTGGCGCAACTGGCGGCGGGCACCATCGCTCAGACGCGGACTGCGGGTGACGCTGCGGAAGAACTGGTCGACCACATCCAGGGATTCCTGCTGCTCGTCGTTGAGGCCCACGTCGCCACCGGTCTTGACCTGTTCCACCACCCGGTCGCGCAGGGTGGTCTCGGCCATGGTTTCGGTCGTTACCGGCACCTGCTGCAGGCTCTGCAGCTCGCGCTGGAACTCGCCGGCCGACAGCGGTCGGGCGTTGGGCGCAAACGGCCGCGGGGCGATCTCGCCCTGCTGCTGGCGGCTGGCGCTGAGCGTCGCCAGCAGGTTGCGAACGGTGGCGAAGGCGGTCTGGGCGCTGAGGGAGTAACTGCGGAAACGGTCGCTGCTGGCGCGACCCTCGTCCATGCCGGGCGGCGCGGTTTCGACGCTGGCACCGGACGCCGACGCTTCAGGTCCGGACGGGGACGGTTCCCTGGGCTTCCGGGGTTTCGGCGCCTCGCGCCGGGGCGCGCGGTCGGTGAGGTACTTGCTCAGGTCCAGGTCCGGCAGGATGCCGTGGCGGATCAGGATCTGGTTGAGAGCCTCGTAGAGCGGCCCCAGCGACTTCAGGACCACCTGCTCGAACACCCGCAGGCAGACTTTCTCCACTTCGCGGCTGGCCTTGAGGTGCTGCAGGCTGCCGTGAAAGGCTTCACAGATGAGCGCGGGGCCCAACGGATTATGGTGGCCGGTGGCGTTACCGACACCCAGCTTGTCCAGGCGCATTCGCAACTGCAGCAGGTCGCCGCGATACATCGTGTCCGCCTTGGTCACCATCACCTTGATGGTCAGCCAGTCCTCGAACTCGCTCTTATCCACCAACGACAGTTCACTGCCGGGAAAGCCCTGGCGTTCCGGCTTGAGCGGCGATTCCAGGGCCTGCATCATCTGGTGCCAGATGGCACGTTGGCGCCCCGCCAGCAGACCCGAAGCATCCATCAGTTCGTTGGCCAGCTGATCGGAAAGCGCCGACTGGGCCGCTTCCTTGAGGGCGCCGATGGTGCGCGGAAGACAGTCAGCCATCAGTGGTTCCATATGCTGGATCACTGTCTTGGCGCACTGGTGAAGGACGAACTGGACCCGCTCGCTGGGCGGCTTGAGATGAGCCCGCTCCTGGTCCTGGCCGGCGCCACACTGACCCAGCATGGCGTCGACCGCTTCCGGATTGGAGCGGGTGAAGGCCACACCCACCGCGCCTTCAACGATACGGGCGGCACGCACGTGCAGGCTGTATGTTGAGCGGCCGTCTGCCCCCCGGAAACGCACGACCAACTCCTGCTGCTCATCGTCGCCCAGTACCCGGCGCAACCGCTGATCGGTGTCACCGGAGAAGCGAATGAACAGCCCTTCCGCGCAGAAGTCCGTGATCTGGCAGGGCCAGACCTGGTCGTTTCCTGCCTGCAACTGCGCGGCGAGTTTAATCGGTCGGCGAAGGCTGGCGCGTCGTTCCATCGATGTCCTGGATGAAGTTCAAGTAGACCCTGCAAGCATAGTCATGGTCTACGCGACCGGATGCTGCCCTGTATGATCATGGCCCAGGCACAGCATCGGTGGCATGGGCCAGACTCTGACTCCAGTATAGTGTCTGGCTTCGGGGGTGCCGATCGCGATAACAAGCTTTTACAAACTGAATCCGTTCGGTTGTGGGCGTTCGAACAGGACACATTATGCGACAGCTTAGTCAGCTCTGTCTTTCATTAATACTGGTCTCGGCCCTGTCCGGCTGCCAGTCCGTCAACTATTACCAGCAGGCCGCCGGCGGTCAGTTATCACTGTGGTGGAACAGCCAGCCCATTGACGAGTTGCTGCAGGATCCGGAGACGCCCGAAGCGCTGCGACGCAAGCTGGAACTCGTCCAACGGCTACGCGTTTTTGCCCGGGATGACCTGGCACTGCCGGTGGGTGATACTTTCTCCGATTTCGTCTCACTGGATCAACCCTATGTGGTCTACAACCTCATGGTGGCGCCGGAATTCTCCCTGACGCCACGCCAGTGGTGCTACCCGTTCGTGGGCTGCCAGTCCTACCGTGGCTATTTTCACCTGGAGGACGCCCGCGCCGCCCGCGAGCGCTACTTGGCCGACGGCGACGATACGTTCCTCGGCGGCGTGACCGCCTATTCCACCCTGGGCTGGTTCGACGACCCGGTGCATAC
This sequence comes from Marinobacter sp. JSM 1782161, assembly GCF_011421605.1. Classification (NCBI taxonomy): domain Bacteria; kingdom Pseudomonadati; phylum Pseudomonadota; class Gammaproteobacteria; order Pseudomonadales; family Marinobacteraceae; genus Marinobacter; species Marinobacter sp. JSM 1782161. Next base: position 578,744 of record NZ_WSSA01000004.1, on the reverse strand, counting down.
TGGCTTCACGCAGCTGCCGGATGATCGCATGGCAGCGCTGATGTTCCACGAGCTGGCCCACAAGCAACTGTACGTGGCCAACGACACCCGGTTCAACGAGAGCTTTGCCACGGCCGTGGAACTGGAGGGGCTCAAGCGGTGGCTGCAGGCGACCGGGCAACCGGAGCAGTACGCCCGCACCCGCGCCCGCCTGCGTCGCCGGGGCGAGACCCTGGCCCTGATCGAGCAGAGCGCACAACAACTCGGCGCCCTCTATGCCCAGCAGGACACCCTGGACATAGCCGAGCTCCGGCGTCGCAAACAGGCGCTGCTTGATGAGCTGAAAACCCGTTACGGGGAACTGGAGGCAACCTGGGGCGAGCCCGGGCCCATGGCGGGTGTGATCGAGCAGGTCAACAACGCCGTGCTGGGGCTGTTCCGTCAGTACAATGGCGACGTCCCGGCGTTCCGCCAGCTGTTGGCGGACACCGGCGGGGATTTCCAGGCTTTCTACGAACAGGTGGAGCGGCTGTCCGAGGCGCCGGCGGATGTCCGCCGGCAACGGCTCGATGCCCTAGGCCAGGCGTTTGACGAAGACCTTTGAATTGCGCTGGCTGTTGTAGTTGGCCAGTTTCGGGCCGGGCAGGGCCTGCACGCTGCTGGGCTCGAAGCCCCGCTCGCGGAACCAGTGCTCGGTCTGGGTGGTGAGCACGAACAGGTTCTCCAGGCCGTGGGCGCGCGCCTGGCGCTCCACCACCGCAAGGATCTCGTCACCGCGCCCGGAACGACGGTAGGAGGGATCCACCGCGAAACAGGACAGCTCGCCAGCCTTCTCCGCCGGGTACTCGTAGAGCGCCGCACAGCCGACGATGGTGCCATCCCGCTCCACAACCGTGAAACGGTCGGTTTCGGTTTCCAGCAGTTCCCGCGAGCGACGCACCAGGATGCCTTTCTCTTCCAGCGGCTGGATCAGTTCCAGGATGCCGCCGATGTCTTCCACCCGCGCGCTGCGGATCTGCTCGTAGTTGTCGTTGCTGACCAGGGTGCCGGCACCGTCCCGGGTAAACAGTTCCTCCAGCAGCGCGCCGTCGCGGGTGTAGCTGATGATCTGACTGCGACGCACACCGCGCACGCAGGCCTCGCAGGCGGCGCGCAGCAGGCTGGCGGCGTCGCCCTGGAGGTCGCCGTCGGCCAGCCGTTCACGGGCCTGGCGCACGGTCAGCTCGCGGATCAGCTGTCCGCTGCTGTCCACCACCCCGTCCTGGCCGGTGAACACAATCAGCTTCTCCGCCTTCAGGGCCGAGGCCACCTGGCTGGCCACGTCCTCGTAGGACAGGTTGAAGATATCCCCGGTGGGGGAATAACCCAGCGGCGGCAGCAGGACGATGTGATCCAGCGCCAGCAGGGATTCGATGCCTTCCACGTCGACCCGACGCACGCGGCCGGTGTGCCCGAAATCCAGCCCGTTGAGCACGCCCACCGGCTTGGCGGTGACCAGGTTGCCGCTGCTGACGCGGATACGGGCGCCGTGCATGGGCGAATTGACCAGCCCCATGGACAGCCGGCTCTCCAGGTGGGCCCGCAACGCGCCCACCGCTTCCATCACCTGCGGCAACTGATGTTCCGGGGTGACCCGCAGCCCGTCGTGGAACTGGGACTCGAAGCCGGACTCGTCGAAACGCTGCTGGATCTGCGGCCGGGCGCCGAACGCCACCACCAGCTTGACGCCCAGACTGCTGAGCAGGGTAATGTCGTGGATGATGTTGATCAGGTTCTCGTGGGCGAGCGCTTCCCCGCCCAGGGTAAGGACAACGGTTCGGCCGCGGTGGGCATTGATGTAGGGGGATGAATGGCGGAAACCGTGCAGCCAGTCATTCGATTTCAAACGCGTTGTCTCCTCATGCTTTCGGTGTGGCCGTCACGGGGACGGCGGCTTCGGGTCAACAGCGGGGCTGTCGACACAGAAATGCTGAATCAGCCGGCTCAGGATATCCACCGCCGGCTTTACCTGGGACAGGTCCAGGTATTCGTCGGGCTGGTGCGCCTGATCGATGTGGCCGGGGCCCATGACCAGGGTTTCCATGCCCAGCTTCTGCAGCCAGGGCGCCTCAGTCGCGAACGCCACCGCCTCGGCGGAATGGCCGGTCAGCCGTTCGCAGACCCGCACCAGTTCCGCATCGGCGTCGGTCTCGAACGGCGGTACGCCGTCGAACAGCGGCTCGAAGCGCAGGCCCAGCTCGCGGCGCTCGGCCTCGGGGGAGACGCGATCCAGGATCGACTGGCGCAGCGCGTCCATGTCCATGCCCGGCAACGGACGCAGGTCGAAGTGCAGCTCGCAGTTGGCGCAGATGCGGTTGGGGTTGTCGCCACCGTGGATGCAGCCCAGGTTCATCGTCGGCACCTGCACCCGGAAATTCGGGTTGCTGTATTGCGCCTGCCACTGATCGCGCAATTCCAACAGGCCGCCGATGGCTGCATGCATTCCTTCTAGGGCATTGCGACCCAGCGACGGGTCGGACGAATGGCCGGACTGACCCTCGAACACCAGCCGCTCCATCATGATGCCCTTGTGCATGCGCACCGGCTTGAGGCCGGTGGGCTCGCCAATCACCGCGTAGCGGCCCCGGGGATGCCCGGCTTCCGCCAGCGCCCGGGCGCCGTTCATGGAGCTTTCCTCGTCGGCGGTCGCGAGGATGATCAAAGGCTGCTGCAGGGGCGTGTCCAGGAACGCGCTCGCCGCTTCGATCGCCAGCGCGAAGAAACCCTTCATGTCGCAGGTGCCCAGACCGTACCAGCGATCGTCGCGTTCGGTCAGGGTAAAGGGGTCGCTTTGCCAGCGGGACTCATCGAACGGCACGGTGTCGGTATGGCCCGACAGCACCAGACCGCCAGGTCCCTGGCCCAGGGTCGCCACCAGGTTATACTTGCCCGGCATCCCCGGCACCGGCAGCGTCTCCACGGCGAACCCCATGGGTTCGAGCCACTCCGCCAGGGTCTGGATCACCGCCTCGTTGCTGTGGTCCCAGTCCGGCGATGCACTACTGATCGACGGCTGAGAGATCAGCCGCGCCAGCATCTGCTGAACGCCCATCGCGGGCTTCTCCCGCTTCTGTGCCTGCTGTGTCATCCGGCGCCTCTCTCGATTCCTGTTCACTCGGTGCCTGTTCGCTCGCTGCCGGCTCGCTCAACGCCTGCCTGCTCGCCCCCTGCTCACTCGATCTCTGTCTATTCGATCCGATGTCAGGGGTTTCCGGTTCGCGGCCGGTGTCGTTCTGTCTGCGCCTTACTTCGAACAGTGTAATGGCTGAGCGGACCAGAGGATAGGCAACGGCGCCGCCATCCACGATGCGCGTGACCTCCAGGCGTCGATCGTCGATGCCGGACAGGCGGCCATCCACCACCCGACCGCTTTGCAGGGTGGCGCGCACATCACGCCCCAGCCAGCGTTCGGCCTGCTCCGGCGCGGTTGGCCGGTAGGTCACGGCATCGTCCGGCACCGCCGGAGCCTCCTCGGCGGGCGCGGCCACAACAGACTCCGGGGCCGGCGGTTGGTGACTGACGAACAGGTCCGGTACCCGGGCGCCGTTGTAGAACACGTCGAAACTCCGCTCCGGCGCTTCCACCTCAACACCGTCCGCGGTGACCGGCTTGCCGCGACGGGGCAAGCCCAACAGAGGCGAGCCGGGCCAGAGCGTGGCCTTGAGTTCGCCGCCGTCACGCAGCCAGACCTTGTACAGGGCCCGCAGCTGATCGCTCAGTTGGTGATGGCTGGCCTGCAGACGCCCGGCAAAATCCGCCGTGGCCCGGGTCGCCCACTGCTCCGGGGACTGGTTGCCTTCACGGGCGCAGTAGGCCGCCAACCGGCGCATGAAACCACCGTCCCGCAGGACCGCCACCACCGGCCCGGGCAACTCCCGCCAGGCGGCGTCTTCCAGCTGTGCCTGGCGCAGGTGCAGGGCCGGCAGCTGCAGTTCCATGCTGCCCAGCTTGCCCGCCTGCAGGTCCACCTGCAGGCCGCCGTGGTCGCCGTCCTGGGCCGGCGGAGTCTGTTGGATGCGCAGGTCGCCGGCGATCCGGTCAACGCCCAGGGCCATCAGGCTGGCCAGGTCGAGCTGGCCGTTGCCGCAGGGAATAACGACCGCTCGGTTGACCGCCGCCGCATGCCCGGGCGCCACCCAGTCGGTCAGCAGCGGGCTGGCCAGAGCCATGTTCAGGTTCTCGACGTGCAACTGCCAGTGCGACGGCAACGGGCCGCCGGCGAGGGATTCAAGCAGGGCCGAGGTGCCGCCGGTCTCGAACGTCAGGCGGGTGGCCCGCACCGGTTCGCTGATGGCGAAGTGGCGATATTCCACGTCGTATATGGAAATCTGTCCGGACAGGCTTGATCCGATGCGCCCCCAGCTCAGGGAACCTTGCGACGCCAGTTCCGTCTGCAGGTGCGTCAGCCCCCGGTTGACCTGGAACCAGGCCGCACCCTTGAAGCCGACGTAGGCCAACAGGAGAAGACCGAGAAGGGACAAAAACAGCTTTTTCATGCCGACTACTCTTTTTGGACGGACCCGTTTCCCGACGGCCCCGGGTTCCGCCAACTGCGTTGTGTTCCATGGAGATCATGCCTGCCATGGCGGGGTGGCCCGGTCTTTGAGGGCACGATTCCCTGTGCCGCCCATTTCGACATATTCGTGATGCGATCCGTGGGTCAGACTGACCCTGGCCGGCTCCACGTGTCGACCGGTTCTATACTGTAGCAGGACAACTGCATCTTGCGATGTGACCAGACCTCATTTCCAGCACGGCACACGAGCGGGGCTCTATGATCCATCAGCACGAACGCGCCTACATCCGTCATCCCGCCGACATCCCCCTGGACGTGGAACCCACCCGCGACTGTGGCTGCACCGGCGCTGTCCGCAACCTCAGCCGCGGTGGCCTGGCGTTTTCATCGCCACAACCCTACCTGCCGGGGGATAGCATCGATCTGATCATCCGCTGCTGCCCCGATCCGCTCAACGTGCGCGGCGAAGTGGTCTGGTGCGAGGGGCACGACAGTCAGTACGTGGTGGGCGTCGCCTTTTTCAGCGCCGGCGACGCCTATCAGGTGAGGATGGTGGAACAGATCTGCCAGATCGAGCAGTACCGGCGCGACGTGCGCCACCGGGAGAAGCGGGAGTTGACGCTGGAAGAAGCGGCCCGCGAGTGGATCGAGCGTTACGCGGGCAGCTTCGCCCAGTCCGGCTGGTCCGACGATCAGTAGCCCGGACCCGTGGGAGCGGCGAATCAGTCGCGGGAAATCAGCGTGCCGACGCCTTCGTCGGTGAAGATTTCCAGCAGGGTGGCGTGGGCCACGCGACCGTCGATGATGTGGGAGGTGGCGACGCCGTTTTCCACCGCGTTCAGGGCGCAGCGGATCTTGGGCAGCATGCCGCCGTGGATGGTGCCATCCTCGATCAGGTCATTGACCTGATGCGCCTTGAGACCGGTCAGCACGTCGCCCTGCTTGCTCTTGAGGCCGGACACGTTGGTCAGCAGGATCAGCTTCTCCGCCTTCACCGCCTCGGCGACCTTGCCGGCCACCAGGTCGGCGTTGATGTTGTAGGAGGCGCCGTCGACGCCCACGCCAATCGGCGCAATCACGGGAATCACGTTGCTGCGGGTCAGCAGGTCGATCACCTCCGTGTTAACCGACTCCACCTCGCCCACGTGGCCGATGTCGACGATCTCGCTGCGCGTCACTTCCGGGGAGCGGTTGACCACTTCCAGCTTGCGCGCGCGGATCAGGTTCGCGTCCTTGCCGGTCAGCCCCACCGCGGTGCCGCCGTGCTGGTTGATCAGGGACACGATTTCCTTGTTCACCTGGCCGCCCAGGACCATTTCCACCACGTCCATGGTCTCGCTGTCGGTCACGCGCATGCCGTTGACGAAGCGGGAGTTGATGTTCAGGCGCTCAAGCAGGTCGCCGATCTGGGGGCCGCCGCCGTGCACCACGATGGGATTGATGCCCACCGTCTTCATCAGCACCATGTCGCGGGCGAAGCTGCTCTTGAGGTCATCGTTCTCCATGGCGTTGCCGCCGTACTTGACGACGACCGTCTTGCCGGTAAACCGCTGGATGTAAGGCAGGCCCTTGCTGAGAACAGACGCCACCTGCATTGCGTTGTCACGATCCATAGCCATGGAAACAACCTTTCAGATCAGGTGGGCCGGCCGGCTCGATGCCGCACCGGCCCGTTGGATTCGGGGAAGGGATATTGTATAGCGGGGCGCCGGCGACGCAACGCCCCGCTCGATCAGAAGTCCGTTGTGACGCTGGGTGCCACGCGCGCAAGCTGATCGCGGAAAATGCCCTTGATACGCTCCAGGGCTTCGTCGGTTTCCGCTTCGAAACGCAGCACCAGCACCGGCGTGGTGTTGGAGGCCCGGCACAGGCCCCAGCCGTCCGGGTAGTCGACCCGCACGCCGTCGATGTCGGACACGTTGCCGTCGCCGAAGTCACCCTGCTCGCTGAGCTTGTCGACGATGTCGAACTTGGTCTCGTCGGTGACCGTCACGTTCAGTTCCGGCGTGCTGATGTCCTCCGGGAACTCGGCGAAGACGTCCTCGCTGTCCCGATCCTCGACACCGAGGATTTCCAGCAGCCGCGCCGCCGAATAAAGGCCGTCGTCGAAGCCGTACCAGCGCTCCTTGAAGAAGACGTGACCGGACATCTCCCCGGCCAGCAGCGCGCCGGTTTCCTTCATCTTGGCCTTCATCAGGGAATGGCCGGTTTTCCACATGATGGGGCGGCCACCGGCCTCATTGACCACGCTGGCCAGGCGGCGACTGCACTTCACGTCGTAGAGAATGTCGGAGCCCGGGTTGCGCGAGACCACGTCCCGGGCAAACAGCATCAGCAACCGGTCGGGCCAGATGATCTTGCCGGTGTTGGTGACCACGCCCAGGCGATCGCCGTCGCCGTCGAACGCCAGGCCGATGTCGGCGCTCTCGGCCTTCACTTTCTCGATCAGCGCCTGCAGGTTCTCGGGCTTGCCCGGGTCCGGGTGGTGGTTCGGGAAGCGACCATCCACCTCGCAGAACAGGGGCACCACTTCACAGCCCAGCTCTTCCACCAGGATCGGCGCCAGTTCGCCGGCAATGCCGTTACCGGCGTCGAGCACCACCTTGAGCGGCGCGGCCACGGCGATGTCACCGACGATCCGGTCCAGGTAGGCGCGACGCACATCCTGCTCGGAATAATCGCCCTGCCCCTGGGTCAGGTCAGCGCTCTGGATGCGGCCCAGCAGTTTCTGGATCGCATCGCCGGACAGGGTTTCCCCGCCCAGCATCATTTTCAGGCCGTTGTAGTTGGCCGGGTTGTGGCTGCCGGTGACCATCACGCCGGAACCGGTACCCAGCTCGTGGGTGGCGAAGTACAGCACCGGGGTCGGTACGGCGCCGACGTTGATGACGTTGCAGCCGGTGCTCATCAGGCCCCGGCTCAGTGCATCGGCCAGCTCCGGGCTGGAGTGGCGGCCATCGTAGCCGACGCAGATGTCGGTCAACTGGCGACTCTGCGCTTCGCTGCCGATGGCCCGGCCAATCTCGTGCACCACCTCGGCGGTCAGGGTCTCGCCCACCACGCCGCGGATGTCGTAGGCGCGGAAGATCGAGGGCGAGACGTCGGCCACGGCGGGCGCTTCCTCGACGCCGAAACCGTCATCACCGCCGGATGCGCCGAAACCCAGTACGTCCTCATCGCTGTCCAGCATGTCGATGTCGAGCATGTCGTTTTCCTGGAACAGCGGCTCCTCCGCCGGAACACTGCCACCGCCCTTGGTCGGGGCCGGTGCGGCTTTGGCCGCTTTCTTAGCCGCTTCCTCGGCCTTGCCGACCCGCTTGTCCACCGCCTGGGACAGGCGATTCAGCACTTCACCGATCGACGCCACCAGATCCCATTTGAAAGCCGGCTGCTTCTGGCGCTCGCCGGCAAACGCCTTGTGCGCCCACTGGATCAGGCCGGACGCGTCCCGGCGCAGGTCCGACTGCGCCCCCTTGAGCAGGAACCAGATCAGCGCCATGGCCACCAGGGCCGGCACCAGGATAACCAGCATCGCCAGCACCGGGTTCACCAGCGGCGCCGATGCCGGTTGGGACTGGTAGGTCACCGACCAGTTGGGCGCCGACAGCGCGCGGGTCAGGGTCTCGCCCTGGCCGTTGCCCCGCGCCAGGATGGTCTGCTCGCTGCCGGAGACGGTCTGCACCAGCGCCCGGCGGCCGCCGTCCGTACCCAGCGCCGGCGCGATCACCGACGGGTCGAACACCACCAGCAGGGTGCCCCGCACTGCCTGGCTGGTCGGATCGCTGATCGGGGTAGCGAACTGCACGTACCATTTGCTGTCCCGGGGGAAAGCATCGGGATGCACCGCGCGACCGGATTCCGCCTTCTTGGCCAGATCCAGGTTGACGAAGCTCAGCTCAAAGCCGGTACCAGCCTGACGCCCCACCTGGCCATACGGGAACAGGAACACCGCCTGGGTGCCGGGCAACATCTGCCTGAGGTCGCTGGTCAGGCGAGCACGTCGATCCGCATCGTCGATCGCCTCCGCCACGTGACGCTGCTGACTGTAGCCCTTGACCACGGCCCGTAGCAGCTCCAACCGCTGCTCCAGCCTTGCCTTGGCGCCGTCCGCCGCCAGCGCCGCCTGCTGGCTCTCGCGCTGCGCCTGGGCCGGCTGCAGTACGAGGAACCACATCAGCGCCGCCGCGGCAATGCCGCTGAGCAGCACCACCGCGGCCTGCTGCCCCCCAATCCCTGCCAGCTTCTTCAGTCCCTTGCGCTTGTCGGCGCCGCCTTTGGAAGCTTTCTTCGGCTTCTCTGATTTCTCCCCCGCCGGGGCGTCCGCTGCCTTTTTCTTGCCGAGTTTCATAGCGATCCCGTTATTCTTCTTGAATCCTGATGTTGCCAGTATAGTTCCCCCGCGCCAGGCCCGGTCGGGCCCGCCGTCACGCCTTGCCGGTGGAGCCGAAGCCGCCCTCGCCCCGCGCGCTGCTGTCGAAGCTGTCGACGATCTCGAAGTCGCCCTGCACCACCGGCACCAGCACCAGTTGCGCGATGCGCTCCCCGGGCTCGATGGTGAATGTGGTCTGGCCACGGTTCCAGCAGGACACCATCAGCTCGCCCTGATAATCCGAGTCGATCAGGCCCACCAGATTGCCCAGCACGATGCCATGCTTATGGCCCAGCCCGGAGCGCGGCAGGATCATCGCCGCCAGGGAAGGATCGCCGATGTGCAGCGCCAGGCCGGTGGGCAGCAGCTCCGTCTGGCCCGGCTCCAGCGTCAGCGGGCCGTCCAGGCAGGCGCGCAGGTCGAGGCCGGCGGATCCTTCCGTGGCGTAGGTGGGCATCGGGATGTCGGTGCCGATGCGGTCGTTGAGGATGCGTACCTGGAAGGTCTGTCGAGTCATTCAGTACACCTTGGCTCTGTGTCTTTCTTGATAGGTTGAAATAAGGTCCGTGTTGAATCGTGCCGCTCGTGATCTACGGCCGTCGTTCATCGAATCAGTGAGAGCCCACCCGTTCGGCGATCAGGGCCACCAGTTCGCGAGCCAGCCCCAGCTTATCGGCCGGCGGGAAGGCCAGGCTGTCATTGCCCCAGTAGACGGTCACCGCGTTGCTGTCGCTGTTGAATCCCAGCCCTGGCGTGGACACATCATTGGCGACAATCATGTCGAGATGTTTACGGGCCATCTTGTCCCGGGCGTAGTGCTCCACATCCCGGGTCTCGGCAGCGAATCCCACGGTGAAAGGTTTATCGCGGCGACCGGCAATGCGGGCGAGAATGTCCTCATTACGCACCAGCGCCACACTCATCTCGGCGTCGGATTTCTTGATCTTGTCACCGGCGCAGTCCGCCGGCCGGTAATCCGCCACGGCGGCGGTGGCAATGAACAGGTCGCAGCCATCATTGACCGCCGTTTCAGTGGCCGCCAGCATCTCCGCCGCGGTGGTGACCGACTCGCACCGCACGCCGGCCGGGCACTCCAGCGTCACCGGGCCACTCACCAGCAGCACCTCGGCGCCGGCGTCCCGGGCGGCCATGGCCAGGGCATACCCCATCTTGCCGGAGCTGTGATTGGTGATGTAGCGCACCGGATCCAGCGGCTCGCGGGTGGGGCCGGCGGTGATCACCACCCGCTTGCCGGCGAGCGGCCTGGGCCCGTCCAGGCGATCCAGCAGGCGGCCAGCCAGGGCATCGGGCTCGACCATACGCCCCGGCCCGACGTCGCCGCAGGCCTGGTCGCCGGCGTCCGGCCCCCAGAGTTCCACCTGGGGATCGCCCACCAGCAGGCGGGCGTTGCGCTGGGTGCGGGCGTTGCTCCACATGGCCTGATTCATCGCCGGGGCGAGGATGATGGGCGCGGTGGTGGCGCTGCACACTGTGGTCAACAGATCGTCGGCCATGCCGTTGGCGAGCCGCGCCATGAAGTCGGCCGAGGCCGGGGCCACCAGGACCACATCGGCCCAGCGGGCCAGCTCGATGTGCCCCATGCCCATTTCGGCGTCGGGGTCGAGCAGCGAGGTGCGCACGGCTTCGCCGCTGAGGGCCTGGAAGGTCATGGCGGTGACGAAGGCTTCAGCGCCGGGGGTCATGACCACCCGCACCTGGTGGCCGGCCTTTTTCAGCAACCTCACCAGCTCCGCGCTCTTGTAGGCCGCAATGCCACCGGTGATGCCCAGAAGAATCTGTTTTTGCGCCATGTCGGCTCCGTTATCCAACCGCAAATAGAGACCGTTGATAAACGCACTAAGATAGCATCGACCGGGCGCTGCCGACAGTCCGGAAGACGTGTTAACCTGTTGCTGGCGCAGGACGCGCCGTTACCGTCTGTAACAGGGAGACCCGCCCAGCCACACGCATAAGGCCCGGCCACTCGCTGTATAAGGAAGACACACCAGGAAAGACACAGCGGCTGGTTTTCGACCGGTCGCCCCGGAGGGAATCGGGATGCCAGATACCACACCGTGGCCGACGGACGAGCGGCCCCGCGAACGCCTGCTGAAACATGGCGCGGACAGCCTGACCGACGCCGAACTGCTTGCTATTTTCCTGCGCACCGGCACCGCCGGCCAACCGGTGATGGCGCTGTCGCGCTCGCTGATCGAGGAGTTCGGCAGCCTGCGTGCGATGATGACGGCCTCGGCGGAGCGCTTCTGCGCCATTCGCGGTCTGGGCACCGCCAAGTACGCCCAGTTGCAGGCCGCTCAGGAAATGGCCCGGCGCGTGTTCGACCACGCCCTGGATCAGGGCGAGCCCCTCACCTCGCCCGACGACACCCGCCGTTACCTGGCCAGCCGCCTGGCCCACTACCCGCATGAGGTGTTCGCCGCCCTGTTCCTGGACAACCGCCATCGCATCCTGCGCTACACCGAACTGTTCCGCGGCACCATCGACGGGGCGGCGGTGTATCCCCGGGAGGTGGTGCGCCAGGCGCTGGAGCACAATGCGGCGGCAGTGATTTTCGCCCACAACCACCCGTCCGGTGTGGCGGAGCCCAGCCAGGCGGACATCAGCCTGACCCGGCGTCTGTCCGACGCCCTGACGCTGGTGGATATCCGCGTCCTGGATCACATGGTGGTCGGCCATGGCGAGGTGGTTTCGCTGGCCGAACGCGGGCTATTATGAGCGGCTCGAACCACGCGACATGCGTAGTGACCGAAAGAACTGATCAAATTCCCAACATTTTTTTGCGTTGGGTTTTGCATTCTGGTATAAAAGCGTCCCTTTCTGGCGGCGTCTGGCGAGCACCCAGAGGCGCGAAATAAAGAATTCCGTATTTCAGGACTTAAGAGCTCAGGTCGGAGGCAAACATGTCCAGAGTCTGTCAGGTTACCGGTAAGCGACCGGTCACCGGTAATAACGTTTCTCACGCGATGAACCACACCAAGCGTCGTTTTCTGCCGAATCTGCAGAACCATCGCTTTTGGGTAGAGTCTGAAAAGCGCTTTGTTAAGCTGCGCGTTTCTACCAAGGGTATGCGTATCATCGATAAAAAAGGCATTGACGCTGTGCTGGCCGACCTTCGTGCCCGCGGCGAGAAAGTGTAAGGAGCCGCATCATGCGCGAGAAGATTAGACTGGTATCATCAGCAGGAACGGGTCACTTCTACACGACCCACAAGAACAAGCGCAACACGCCTGAAAAGATCGAGATCAAGAAGTACGATCCGGTCGTTCGCAAGCACGTTGCCTACAAGGAAGCCAAGATCAAGTAATTGGTCTGCTTCTAAAAAAGCCGGCGCTCACTCAGGTGACCGCCGGTTTTTTTGTGCCCGTTATTCCAGTGTCCCGAGCGACGCCCAGGTCCGGCTGCCCCCGAAAAGACGTCAGATTCCCGAGAAAACGTCAGAATTTTTCGACGTAGCCCGATGGCAGGGCGATGTCCATGGCAATCGGCAGGTGATCGGACACCGGATGGTTTACCACCTCGGCGCGACGGATCTCCAGCGACGGACTGACCAGGATGTGGTCCAGCGCCCGCTCCGGCCGCCAGCTGGGGAAACTGTGGGCGGTTTCCGGCAGCGGCACCAGGTCGGTCTCGGACAACGGAGTGCGGTTAAGCAGCTGGTCGGCGTGATTGTTCATGTCCCCCATCAGCACCACATGCCGGTAGTCGCCGATCAGGTCGCGGATGAAACCAAGCTGACGGTGCTGGGCCTGGGCGCTGAGTGACAGGTGCATGATGACCAGCACCAGCGGATCCGCCGGATCGCCGTAACGGGCAACGATGGCGCCACGCCCCGGAATCAGGGCCGGCAGCTTGTGTTCGGTCACGTCCAGCGGGCGATAGCGGCTCAGCAGCCCGTTACTGTGCTGGGCCAGGCGCCCCAGATTGCGATTGAGCTGCTGGTACCAGTAGGGAATCTGGGCGGCTTCGGCCAGGTACTGCACCTGGTTGATAAAGCCGCTGCGCAGGCTGCCGCCATCACACTCCTGCAGCGCCACCACATCGTAGTTGCGCAGCAGGGTGGAGATCTTGTCCAGGTTGTCGTTTCGACGGCGATGGGGCAGCACGTGCTGCCAGCTGCGAGTTAGGTAATGGTGGTAGGAGGAGGTGCTGATGCCCACCTGGATGTTGTAGGTGAGCAGCCGGATATGCCGCTGGGGCTCGAACTCCGGCACGTGCTCCATGCCGGAGCAGGCCCCTTTTGCGTTTTCCTGGCCTACCAGACCGGTAAGCTGCCTGCGGATCCGCTCGTACATACCCTGCTAACCCTTCAGCCCCTTGATCGGCGGCCTCAGTTTGCGTTGCGCTCCTTCTCGACCAGGTAATCGATTACCTTGATCATGTTCTCGTGGCTCCCGGCCATGGAAGCGGTGACCTTGTATTTACCATTAACAATCATAGTCGGAACCCCGGTGATGCGGGCCGCGCGGACAAAGGATTGGGCCTGCTGCATCTTGGCGTTGACGCCGAAGCTGTTGAACGTCTTCACGAAACGGTCCTTGTCCACACCGTAATCGGTCAGGAATTCGCCAATGTCTTCAGCCGAGGTCAGGCGCTTGTGATCCCGCGCCAGGGCGTCAAACATCGCGTCGTGCGTCTTGCTCAACACGTCCAGGGCCTGGGTGGTGTAGAACGCCCGGGCATGAACTTCCCACAGGCGCCCCAGGGCGGCCGGCACCAGCACAAAATCCACGTCGCTGGGCTTCTGGGCCGCCCAGTTTTCGATCAGCGGCTTGAACGCGTAGCAATGGGGGCAGCCGTACCAGAAAACTTCGGTGACTTCGATGTGGTCAGGGTTGCGGGTGGGGATGGGGCTATCCAGACGTTGATAATCCTTGCCTTCCTGCCATTCCGCCGCCTGCACCGTTGCCGCCAGGGGCAGGAGCAGCAGCGCACAAAGCCAGCCTTTCCAGAATTTCGACATTATTTACTCCTGAGTAGATTTTCGCAGGACCTGTGACCCCGGACCTGCGCGAAAGTTCGAGCCACGTCGGTCGGCGGCCTTCGCAAACCCGCATTATTGCGACTCGATCCGGCCCACGCAACGTCGCCACCAACAAAAAACCCTCGCCAAAGCGAGGGTTTCCATGATGCCCGGGACTGGTCAGTGCAGGCCTGAAACGTAGCTGGCCACCGCCCTGATTTCGTCGTCGGTCAGGCGCGAGGCCACGTCCACCATGATCTGACTCATACTGCCGGTGTTACGCTCGCCGCCACGATAGGCCTCGAGCTGCTGGATCACGTACTCCGGGTGCTGGCCGCTGAGGCGTGGGAAACCGCCCGGCTCGTTGCCCATGCCCTGCGGGCTGTGACAGCCGGCACATGCGGGCACCCCGCTGGCCAGGTTGCCGCCGCGGTAAAGCTGCTCTCCGCGCGCCACCAGTTCGGGATCGGCCTTGCCAATGGGCGTCTGCTGCTGATCGTAATACGCGGCCAGATCCTGCAGATCCTGCTCGGACATGCCATCCAGCAGGCCGGTCATCTCAGCGATCGGACGATCGCCGGACTTGATGTGTTGCAACTGGCGATAGAGGTAGGCTTCGCCCAGCCCCGAAAGCTTGGGGTAAGCCGGCTGGATCGGCGCCGCTCCGGACTGGCCGTGGCAACTGGCGCATACGGCCGCCTTGGATTCACCGGCCTGCGGATCACCATCGGCGTATGCCGACGCCACCAGCCCCCATCCCAGAAAAACCGCCGCGATCCACTGTTTCATGCTCGCCCCGCTCTCAATCAGATTATTCGGATTCTTATCGTGGCCCGGTCGTCGGATGGCCCGCCGTTACCGGCCCTTGGCCCGCTTTTGCTGTGGTACTATACATTAGTTCCTAGGCAGGCTCTGTTCAATTCCCTAGTTATTCTAGTGACTTTGCGCGAGTTTGCCCGTCCGTACCCGCCCACATTCATCCACAGGGAAGCCGTTAGACCGTGCCCGAGTCGACCGCCGGCGATGCCGCAGCCAAACCGATTGCCTACAACAGCGCCCGATTCCTGACCAGCGCCTCAAAGGTGGCCGAGTGCCCCACCGATGAGGGCAGCGAGGTGGCGTTCGCCGGCCGTTCCAACGCCGGCAAGTCCAGCGCCATCAACGCCATTACGGTCAACAGCAAGCTGGCCCGCACCAGTAAGACCCCTGGCCGCACCCGGCTGATCAACTTTTTCACGCTGAACCGCCCCGGCTGCCGGCTGGTGGACCTGCCGGGCTACGGCTACGCCAAGGTGGCCAAGGACATGCAGGATGACTGGCAGCAGCATCTGGACGATTACCTGTCCCGCCGCGAATGCCTGCGCGGCCTGGTGCTGGTGATGGACATCCGCCACCCGCTGCAGGATTTCGACCGCATGATGATCGAGTGGTGCGAACACAGCGGGCTGCCGCTGATGATCCTCGCCACCAAAGCGGACAAGCTGAAATCCGGGCAGGCCAAACAGGCCATGCTCAGGATCCGCAAGGCGCTGGAAGGACTTGAGTGCGTGGAGCACCTGATCCAGTTTTCCGCCCTCAAGAAGCAGGGCCTGGACACGGCCCGCGACGCCCTGACCGGCTGGCTGGAGTCGGAGCCGCACGAGATTACGGTGGCGCCCTGAGGGCCGGCCCGGCAGGGCGGCCTGTTATCGTTTCCATGGTCTGGAAGATGGGTAGACGGGCACCTGACGGCGCCTCCGAAGCTGAAGCTTCGGCTACATTTTTGGGGAATGTATCGGGGAAAGGGGTATTACCCAGACACTTCAAGGCCGGAAAAAAGCTCCCGGCTTGCAGGAGCCGGGAGAACGTCAGGGTTTTGCTTTCAGCTAAAACCTGAGCTTGGCGCTCAGGAAGACGCAACCAGTAATCCGTTCTGGTCCACGTCTACCCTATACGACATCCCTTCCATCCTTGAGTTCCTGAATTATTCGCTCGCTTGCGTCCGTAATAACCCCGACATGAGACCGTCGCCCGGCACGGCACCCAGCAGGGCCGGCCGGTAGCGTTCGCGGATGGCCATGACATCCCGGTAGTAAGGCTCACGCAGGTAGGGCATTTCCAGGGTCAGCACCTGGTAGATGCCCTGCTTGAGCTGATCGCGGGTGATGCTGTCGTAGGCTTCGCTGGCGTGCGCTGTTTTCAGGAACGCCATCCAACTGGTGATCACCAGCCAGACATTCAGGGCCATGGCCTCTTTCAGCGCTTCGGTCTGCACTTCGAACAGACCGCCGTCGGTCAGGCCCGAGAAGATACGGCGAATAGCGTCCAGACAGCGGGTGGTGAAATCCCGGTAGTCCTCCCGCAGGCGTTCGTCGTTATCCAGCAGGAATTCCAGGTCACGGTGCAGGAATCGGTAGCTCCAGAGACCGTCGAACACCGACTCCAGGTAGAACATCATGTCGTCCAGGCCCAGCGGCCGGTCGTCGGGAATCTCCAGGTAATAGTTCACCAGCTTCTCGTACTCCTGGAAGATCTCGTAGATGATGTCCGACTTGTTGCGGAAGTGGTAATAGAGGTTGCCCGGCGATATGCCCAGGTGGGCGGCGATGTGGTTGGTCGTGACGTTGCGTTCGCCACGCTCGTTGAACAGTTCCAGACTGGTCAGCAGGATCTTGTCGCGTGTTTTCATACAGCAGGCTTTTTGTCTTATGTAACAGGCCGTTGGCGAATGTCGGCCGACCGGGAAATCCACCCCGTCAAACCCCAGCCAGGCAGTCTGGCCCGAACGGCCAGCCACCACCCTTGACTCCCTAGAGTATATACTCTAATAATAGCCCCAACCACAAATCGAATAATTTTTGAACACCCAACCATGGCCGCTTCGGCTGCCCTGACAACGCCGTCACACCCGTCTCCAGGCTTCAAGGGGAACGTGCAATCGGCAACGGGCCGGAGTCGTGCGAGGAGACAACCATGACTGCGAACGTCGTTCACCTGACCGAAAGCAAGAAGCAGATCCAGCAGACGGCGCGAATTTTCGAGGAGCAGCGCCAGGCGTTTCGCCGTAATCCCGATCCGTCCCTGACCGAGCGCCGCGAAAACCTCAAGCGTCTCAAGCGCCTGCTGCTGGACAACGAAGACCGCCTGATCGAGGCCGTGGACCGCGACTTCAGCTGCCGCTCCGCCGATGAAACCCGGATTGCCGAGCAGATGCCGAGCGTGCAGGGTATCAACTACGCCCTCAAACATCTGGCGGAGTGGATGAAGCCCTCCCGCCGCAGCGTTTCCATGCTGTTCCAGCCGGCCAGCAACAAGGTGCACTACCAGCCGGTTGGTGTGGTGGGCATCATCGTGCCCTGGAACTACCCGCTGATGCTGTCCATGGGACCGCTCACCGCCGCCCTGGCCGCCGGCAACCGGGCGATGATCAAGATGTCCGAGTTCACACCGCATTTCTCGGCCCTGATCAAGGAGCTGATCGAGGACCGCTTCCCCCAGGATCTGGTCAGCGTGATCAACGGCGACGCCGACGTGGCCGCCGACTTCACCACCCGCCCTTTCGATCATCTGCTGTTCACCGGTTCCACCGCGGTGGGCCGCCACGTGATGCGGGCGGCGGCGGAGAACCTGACGCCGGTCACCCTGGAGCTGGGCGGCAAGTCGCCGGCGATCGTTTCCGACGACGTCCCCATGCGCGACGCCACCGAGCGGCTGGCCTTCGGCAAGGCGGTCAACGCCGGCCAGACCTGCGTGGCCCCAGATTACGTGCTGTGCCCGGCGGATCGGCTGCAGACCTTCATCGACGAGTTCCGTACCCGGCTGGCCAGCATGTACCCGACGCTGCGGGACAATAACGACTACACCGCCATCATCAACGAGCGTCACTACCAGCGCCTCAACGGCCTGCTGGAGGACGCCCGCAGCAAGGGGGCGAAAATCGTCGAGATCAACCCCGCGGCGGAGAACCTGGGGGACGGCGGCCGCAAGATGGCCATGCACCTGGTGCTGAACCCGACCGAAGACATGCGGGTGATGCAGGAGGAGATCTTCGGCCCGATCCTGCCGGTGGTCACCTACGCCAGCCTCGACCAGGCCCTGGACTACATCAACGACCGCCCACGCCCACTGGCCCTGTATTACTTCGGCTACGAAAAGGATGCCCAGGACTACGTGACCCGCAACACCCACGCCGGCGGCATGTGCATCAACGACACCCTGATGCACGTGGCCCAGGACGACCTGCCCTTCGGCGGGGTCGGCGAATCCGGCATGGGCCACTACCACGGCAAGGAAGGCTTCCTGACCTTCTCCCACGCCAAGTCGGTATACAGCCGCCAGCGCATCAACAGCGGCCGTTTCGTGTACCCGCCCTACAACACGCCGTTCCACAAGATGGTGTACCGGATGTTCATCCGCTGATAGCGGTAGCCGGATCGGGGCTGCGCCACCATGGCGCAGCCTGCACCTGATTTGAACAGCCCTGTAAAGTCAGGCTACTATCGCGCTGCATCCATGTCAGCGAGGGCTCCCCATGAACACAGTTGTCTACCCCGGCACCTTTGATCCGGTGACCAACGGCCATGTCGACCTGATTGCCCGGGCTTCCCGGCTGTTCGATACCGTGATCGTCGCCGTGGCGGCCAGCACCAAGAAAAACCCGTTGCTCTCGCTCGACGAACGCATTCACCTGATCGAGGCGTCCACCGCGGACATGTCGAACGTCAAAGTGGTGGGCTTCAGCAAGCTGCTGGCCGACTTCGTCCAGGAACAGGGCGCCAACATCCTGATCCGCGGCCTGCGGGCGGTGTCCGACTTCGAGTACGAGTTCCAGCTGGCCGACATGAACCGGCGCCTGGCTCCGGGTGTGGAGAGTATCTTCCTGACGCCGGCCAACCACCTGTCCTATATTTCCTCCAGCCTGATTCGCGAGATTGCGTCGCTGGGCGGCGATGTCACGGAATTCGTACCGCCGGTGGTGGCACAGGCCCTGCACGACAAATTCGACCGGGGCTGATGCGCCAGGCGCCGGGCTGACTCACCGTCTCCCGGGCGTTTGGGTAAAATGACGCCATTACGCCGGGCGACGGGATCTGCGTCATCCATCCCGGCAAGTGCACCGAGTGCGTCGGTCACCATGATGAACCACAATGTCAGCAGGTGTGTCCGGTGGACGGCATTCCGCTCGACCTGGCGCACCAGGAATCCCAATCGGAACGGATGGACTCAACCATCGACTGACAGGAGCCTGATCATGATGGCACGGACGCCCGGAACCCCCTTTCTTCTCACGGTATTGCTGCTTCTGGGTGGCTGCGCCACCACCTTCCCGCCCAGCGCCGGTGATACCGACACCCGTGCCGTCGCCAGCGCCCATCCCCTGGCCACCGAGGCCGGCCTGGACGCTCTCCGCAACGGGGGCAACGCCTTTGATGCGGCGGTGGCCACCGCCGCGGTGCTGGCTGTCGTGGAACCCTACAGCGCGGGCATGGGCGGCGGCGGATTCTGGCTCCTACAGGAGGGCGACGGCACCACCCGCTTCGTCGACGCCCGGGAGAAAGCCCCCGCCGCCAGCACCCGCACCATGTACCTGGACGCCGACGGCAACGTCCACCCCGACAAGCTGTCCATCAACGGCCCCATGGCCGCCGGCATCCCCGGCCAGCCCGGTGCCTTCGTCCACATCAGCGAACGCTACGGCCAGCGGCCATTGCAGGCCAACCTGCAGGCCGCCATCGACCTGGCCCGCGATGGTTTCCCGGTGGACGAGCGCTACCAGGACCTGGCCCGCTGGCGCCTCGACATCCTGCAGCGCTATGCCGCCACCCGGGACACCTTCCTGCAGAACGGCCAGGTTCCGGCACTGGGCACGCTGATCCGCCAGCCGGCGCTGGCCAACACCCTGCAGACCCTCGCCGACCGGGGCTGGGACGGCTTCTACGACGGCCCCGTGGCGCGCCGGCTGGTGGACGATGTCCGCGCGGCCGGCGGCATCTGGCAATTGCAGGATCTGCGCGACTACACCGTCGAGGAACGCGAGCCGGTGGTGATCCACTACGGCGACGCCACCGTCTGGAGCGCGCCGCCGCCCTCCTCCGGCGGCATCGCCCTGGCCCAGATGTTCGGCATGATGACCCAGCGGCCGTTCGGGGACGTGTTCAGCACGGACGATGCGCTATCCCGCGTCCAGTACCGTGTGGAGGTGATGCGCCGGGCCTACCGCGACCGCGCGGTCTACCTGGGGGACCCGGATTACACCGACATCCCGGTCGACCACCTGCTCGACCCGGCCTACCTGAATCGGCTCATGGCCGGCGTCGATCCCGACCGGGCCACTCCCAGCACCGCCCTCGACGGCGTCCCCAGCGCCGGCACCCACACCACGCACCTGTCGGTAATGGACGCCGCCGGCCGTAAGGTCAGCGCCACCCTGAGCATCAACCTGCCGTTCGGCTCCGGCTTCCTGTCCGGGGCCACCGGCGTGCTGCTCAACAATGAGATGGACGATTTTGCCATGAAGCCCGGCGTGCCCAACGCCTACGGTCTGGTGGGCGGCGAGGCCAACAGCATTGAGCCCGGCAAACGGCCGCTGTCGAGCATGACGCCGAGTATCCTGCAGTCCGGCGACCGTACCGCCATCATCGGCACGCCGGGCGGCAGCCGCATCATCACCATGGTGTACCTGGGCCTGCTGGACGTGATGGCCGGCCGCGACGCCGACGCCATCGTGGGCGCGCCGCGCTATCACCACCAGTACCTGCCGGACGTCATCCAGCACGAACCGGATACGTTTACCGCGGACCAGAAGGCGGCCCTGACGGCCAAGGGTTATGAGCTCAAGGATGTGGGGCGCCGCTACGGCAATATGCAGCTGATCCTGCGGGATCAGGAGAGCGGAGAGGTCAGCGCCGCGGCCGACCCCAGGGGGATCGGCGCGGCCAGGGTGGAAGCCGCCGATACGGAGACCGGCGGCTAGCCGCCATCAGAGCAGCGGCGGAATCGGCATTTCCCGGCCGTTCAGGTTGACGGCCATGTCCGCCACCTCGGCCTCGATGCGATAACGGTCGCCATCCCGGGTCAGGATACCCTGTTGAACCAGGTTCTCCAGGTTGGCGGCCATTTCCGGCTCCGACTGGAACAGCGCCACCGGGGCGGACAGGTCGAGTTCGCCGGTCAGTTGCTGCACGATCAGCGGCATGTCCGCGCGCTGGTCGGCCGGCACGGCCGGATGAGACAGCTTCCAGTGGCCGGTGATGTCGCCGTCCGACGATTTCAGGTCGATGGTTGGCATGCCGATGGTCAGACCGGCCGCGGCGACGCCCTTGGCGGCCTGACTGAACTTCTGCATCAGCATCATCTGCTGTTGGAACAGGGCCTGCTGGGTCATGTTGGGATCCGGCTGCGCCTGCAGCATCTGGATTTCCGTGGCCACCGACTGGAACCGGGTCCAGGCCGCCACGTCCAGGTTGTCCAGCACAATATCCACGCGATGCGGGCCGTAGCTGTCGTCGCCGACGCTCACCTCGTCCAGCAGGAACGACGCCTCCGACGACAGCTTGGTGTCATCTTTCTCGGGACGGGTGTCGCTGGTCACGGTCAGCCCTTCCAGGTGCACCGGTGCCTGGTCCCCGTCCACCAGATCCATACTGGCGATGGTCATCTCCGCGTCGCCGGACCACAGGCTGTCCGCCACACGCTGGGCTTCCTGGGTCAGCTCGAAGTCATCCAGGCTGGCGCGCATCCCGCCGCTGCGCAGGATCACGCCCGGCCAGCGCACGTTGGCCTCCACGTGATCGCCGGCGTCGGTGATCTTCGCCCAGCCGTATGCTTCGGTGGTGTTGAGGGTCTCGCCGGTGGCGTCGTCCACCAGATCAATGGCCGGCACGTTGAAGTCCGCCTCCAGGGTGCCCCACAGCCAGCTCTTGATGCGCAGATTGGGCAACTCATCCGGGAACAGGGCGGTCAGGGTTTCGCCTTCGCGGACCGGCTCCAGGTTCACGCTGCTGCTGAGCACGCCGTGAGTGGCCTCGCCGTTGAACGCCAGGCGGTGGACCTCACCGGTGTCCGGGTCAGTGACCTCGGCGTAGCCGGCCAGGTCGGCGCCAAAGTAGTGGCGCTCATAAGTCTCTGTCACCACCGTGGCGATGGGCTGATCGCTGTTAAAGCGGGCGACCGCGTTCTGCCACTGCTGTTCAGTGGCCACGCCGACACCGTAGGGCGCTGCGAGAATAACGACGACCAGCACCACGGCCCCGGCCAAAATCCATTTTTTCATGTACTGCTATCTCCTGATTCATGAATGGCCTGCCGGGCCCCCTCGATCGCCTCGCACAGATGATGCAGGCCGTCGACCAGGCGCAATGTGGGACGCACCAGGGTATCCGGGGGAAGCAGGACGAGCTGATCGTAGTCTACCGCCGGCGTCGCGCCAAGCGCACGCCAGCGTGCGAACACCATTTCGTCAGCATCGCCGTCCGCAGCCACGATGAGCTCGGGCTGTCGTTCGATCACCGCTTCTTCGCTGACCGTCGCGGTTTTTCCCGGCAGGTCCGCAAAGATATTGATTCCGCCACAACGTTCAATGGCGTCCGTCACATATTGGTCAGACGCCAGGGTCATCAGCGGCTGATTCCACACCTGGTAGAACACCCGAATCGTTTGCCGGGTACCGTAGCGTCGGGTCAGATCCGCCAGGCGTTCACGATAGACACGGGCCTCGCCGGCGGCAAGGGAGTCACGACCGGTCAACTGGCCCAGTCGCTCCAGGACGTCGGGCACCGCCGTCAGGCTGGCCGATTCCAGCACGAACACGGTCAGGCCCAGCGCCCGCAACCGGGCGATGGTCTGCGGCCCGTTGCCGCTGCGCCAGGCCACCACCAGGTCCGGCCGCAGGGCCAGGATGCGCTCCACGTCGACGCGATCGTGGCTGCCAACGCGCGGCAGCGACCGGGCGGCGGGCGGATAATCGCTGTAGGCACTGGCGCCGACGATACGATCCCCCAACTGGAGGGAATACAACAGTTCGGTGATGTGCGGAGCCAGACTGACGATGCGCTGCGGCGGAGACGGCAGCGAAACGGCATCGCCGCTGTCGTCGACGGCCTCCAGGGCACTGCAGCCCAGCGCCCAGCACGCCAGCAGCAGCCCCGCCAGCCCCCGTGTGATCAGCACCCACCTCACTTGCCGGTCAGTCGCTCCAGCAGGAGCAGTTGCGACGCCAGGCGCTCCTCGCCTTCAGCGGGGGTGTTGCGCCGGTAGTTGCCGTCGGACTGCAGTTCCCAGCTCTGGCAGTTGTCCGCCAGGTAGGTTTCCAGCTCCGAGCGCACCCGATCGGCCAAGTCGCGGTCTTCCACCGGGAAGGCCACTTCCACCCGGTTGATCAGGTTGCGCACCATGCCGTCGGCGCTGGAGCAGTACACCTCGAACTTGCCACCATGGCCGAAGTAGTAGACCCGGGTATGCTCCAGGAAACGGCCGATGATCGAGCGCACGTGGATGTTCTCGGACAGACCCGGCACGCCCGGGCGCAGGCAGCAGATGCCGCGGATGATCAGGTCCACACGCACCCCGGCGCGGGACGCCCGGTACAGCGCCTGCATCACTTCTGGCTCGGTCAGGGCATTGATCTTCATGATGATGTGGCCGCGTTCGCCCAGCTGCGCCTCTCGGTCGATCAACTCGATCAGGCGCTTGTGCAGGGTGAACGGGGCGTGGAACAGCTTCTTGATCTTGAGCGCCTTGCCCATCCCGGTCAGCTGCTGGAACAGCTTGTTGACGTCGTCGCCCAGGGCGTCGTCCGCCGACAGCAGGCTGTAATCGGTGTACAGGCGGGCGTTGCCGGCGTGGTAGTTGCCGGTGCCCAGGTGGACGTAGCGCTTGAGCTTGCCCTCCTCGCGCCGCACGATCAGGATCATCTTGGCGTGGGTCTTGTAACCCACCACCCCGTAGACCACGATCACGCCGGCCTCCTGCAGGCGGCTGGCCAGCTCCAGGTTCTCCGCCTCGTCGAAGCGCGCCCGCAGCTCGATCACGGCGGTCACTTCCTTGCCACGGCGGGCGGCGTCCATCAGCGCCTCGACGATTTCCGAGTCGGCACCGGTGCGGTACAGGGTCTGGCGGATGGCCAGCACCTGCGGGTCCTTGGCGGCCTGGCGCAGGAAGTCGACCACCGGGGTAAAGCTTTCATAGGGATGCAGCAGCAGCACCGGTTTCTGGCGGATCGCCTCGAACATGCCCTCAGTGTTGCGGATCTGGCGCGGCACCGCCGGCGAGAAGCCGCTGTAACTCAGGTCCGGCCGGTCCACCAGGCCGCCCACCGCCATCAGTCGGGTCAGGTTGACCGGACCGTGGACGCGATACAGCTCCCGTTCGGTCAGGCCGAACTCCTTGAGCAGGAAGCCGGTCAGCTCTTCCGGGCAGTTGTCCGCGACCTCCAGGCGCACGCCGTCGCCGAAGCGGCGGCTGAGCAGCTCGCCACGCAGGGCCGAGGCCAGGTCTTCCAGGTCGTCCTCCAGCTCCAGGTCGGCGTTCCGGGTGAGGCGGAACTGGTAGCACCCCTTCACTTCCATACCCGGGAACAGCTGGTCGGTGTGGGCGTGGATCATGGACGACAGGAACACGAGATTGTCGCCGCCGTTACAGATGTCGTCCGGCAGGCGCACCAGGCGCGGCAGCGAGCGCGGCGCCGGCACGATGGCCATGCCGGTCTCGCGGCCGAAGGCGTCCTTGCCGTCCAGCTCGACGATGAAGTTGAGGCTCTTGTTGACCAGGCGCGGGAACGGGTGCGACGGGTCCAGCCCGATCGGATTGACCACCGGCAGGATTTCATCCTCGAAATAGCGACGCACCCACTCCGCCTGTTCGGCGGTCCAGTCCCGGCGCCGCACGAAGTGGATGTTCTCCCGCTCCATGGCGGGGATCAGCTCGTTGTTGAGGATGTCGTACTGCTCGTGGATGTAGTCGTGGGCGACTCGACCGATCTCGTTCAGCAACTGCTCCGGCAACAGGCCGTCCGGGCCCACGCTTTCGCGGCCGTATTTCATCTGCTGGCGCAGGCCGGCGACGCGGATCTCGAAGAACTCGTCCATGTTGCTGCTGAAGATGCAGCAGAACATCAGGCGGTTGATCAGGGGATGGGTGTCGTCCATCGCCTGCTGCAACACCCGATAGTTGAACTGCAGGTGACTCAACTCGCGGTTGAAGTAGTTCTCGCTGGCGGTCAGGTCCGGCAGCTTCTCTTCGCTGACCGCGTTGTCGGCGGTGGCTTCCATTTCGGTGGTCATAGTCTGTCGCGTTCCCGAGAGTCAGTGTGCGACGGCTTACCCCTGATCGCGCAGGAGCTGGGCCGCCCGCTTGGCAAAATAGGTCAGAATGCCGTCGGCGCCGGCGCGGCGCAGGCACAGCAGGCTTTCCATCATTACGGCGTCTCCGTCCAGCCAGCCGTTCTCGGCCGCCGCCATGTGCATGGCGTACTCGCCGCTCACCTGATAGACAAAGGTGGGCACCTGCAGTTCGGTCTTCACCCGGTGGACGATGTCCAGGTACGGCATGCCGGGTTTGACCATCACCATATCGGCGCCTTCGGCCAGGTCGGCAGCCGTCTCGTGCAGGGCCTCGTCGCTGTTGGCCGGGTCCATCTGGTAGGTGGCCTTGTTGCCCTTGCCCAGGTTGGAGGCCGAACCGACGGCGTCGCGGAACGGGCCGTAGTAGCTGGACGCATACTTGGCGGAATACGCCATAATGCGGGTATTGATGTGGCCAGCCTCCTCCAGCGCTTGGCGAATGGCGCCGATGCGGCCGTCCATCATGTCCGAGGGGGCCACCACGTCGGCGCCGGCGTCGGCATGGGACAGCGCCTGGCGCACCAGGGCCTCGACCGTGATGTCGTTGAGCACGTAACCGTCGTCGTCGAGGATGCCGTCCTGGCCGTGGGAGGTGAACGGGTCGAGGGCCACGTCGGTGATCACGCCCAGCTCCGGACACGCCTGCTTGATCGCGCGCGTGGCGCGCTGGGCCAGTCCCTCCCGATCCCAGGCGCCGGAGCCATCCAGGTTTTTCAGTTCCGGCGGCGTGACCGGGAACAGGGCGACGGCGGGAATCCCCAGCCGTACCAGTTCCTGAGCCTCCTCCACCAGGAGATCGATGCTCATGCGCTCCACGCCCGGCATGGACGGCACGGCTTCGCGCTGATTGTCGCCCTCAAGGATGAACACCGGGTAGATCAGGTTATCGGCACTCAATCGGTTCTCGCGCACCATACGGCGGCTGAAGTCGTCCTTGCGGTTGCGGCGCAGTCGGGTAGCGGGGAATTGACGGTGGTTGGCAGAAAACACAGCGGGACCTCCTGGAACATGCGATTGAGGGGCGCCAACAGCGCCGGGCAGCGGGGACGGCAACCGGCTCTGATCGGCTTGACCGGAGCGAACGTATCCCACGCTAATTCAACGCATTATAGCGAGGCTAACGACGAAATGTGACAGCCTGTAGACAGCCGCGCCAGATCGCCATGCTGCGCTTTATAACGTCGGAACAGTAAGTTGCCCGTTTCCGGATAGAATTGTGACAGACACACTGTAACGTCGACGGCATGAGCGGGTCTGTAGACAGGACCCCCTATTCGACAACTCGACAACGCCACCCAACAAAGGAAGCCCCATGACCACCTCGCGCAAAGTCGTCCTGTTGCTTGCCATCCTCCTGGCCGTCGGCCTGTTCTTCAGCCTCGACCTCGGCCGCTTCCTCAGTCTGGACTACATCACCAGTCAGCGCGACCTTTTGCAGCAGCAGGTGGCGGCGCATCCCTGGGTGAGCGGGCTGGCTTTCTTCCTGATCTACATCGCCGTGACCGGCTTGTCACTGCCCGGGGCGGCGGTGCTGACCCTGCTGGGTGGCGCGCTGTTCGGACTGGCATGGGGGCTGCTGGTGGTGTCCTTTGCCAGCTCCATCGGCGCCACCCTGGCGTTCCTGGCATCCCGCATCCTGTTCCGGGAGAGCGTTCAGCGTCGCTTCGGCGACTCCCTGCGCTCGGTCAACCGCGGTGTCGAACGGGACGGCAGCTTCTACCTGTTCGGCCTGCGCCTGGTACCGGTGTTTCCCTTCTTCGTGATCAATCTGGTCATGGGCCTCACACCAATGAAAGCGGCCCGCTTTTACTGGGTCAGCCAACTGGGCATGCTGCCGGGCACCCTGGTGTACGTGAACGCCGGCACGCAGCTGGGGCAGGTCGACAGCCTGGCCGGCATCGTGTCGCCGGGCCTGATCGGCTCCTTCGTGCTGCTGGCGCTCTTCCCGCTGATCGCCCGCCGCGTCATGAACGCCATCCGGCATCGGCGCCTGCTCAAGCCCTACAGCAAACCGGCGCGCTTCGACCGCAACCTGGTGGTGATAGGCGCCGGCTCGGCCGGGCTGGTAACCGCCTACATCGCAGCGGCCACCCGCGCCAGCGTCAGCCTGGTGGAGCGGCACCGCATGGGCGGCGACTGTCTGAACACCGGCTGCGTGCCCAGCAAGACCCTGATCAAGAGCGCCCGCATCGCCCACGATGCACGTCGCTCCGATCATTTCGGCATCGACACCGGCCCGGTCAGCGTCAACTTTCCTGCCGTCATGGAACGGATACAGTCAGTGATCCAGACCATCGAACCCCACGATTCGGTGGAGCGCTATACCGGCCTCGGCGTGGACTGCATCACTGGCTCGGCGCGCATTCTCGATCCCTGGCGGGTGGAGGTGGACGGCCGTGTGCTGACCACCCGCAACATCGTCATCGCCACCGGGGCGCGCCCGTTCGTGCCGCCCATCGAGGGCATCGAACAGGTGCCGTACTACACCTCCGACACCATCTGGTCCCTGCGCCAGGCTCCGGGAAAAATGCTGATCCTGGGCGGCGGCCCCATCGGCTGCGAACTGGCCCAGGCCTTCGCCCGGCTGGACGTGCCGGTAACCCAGGTGGACCTGGCGCCACGCATCCTGCCGCGCGAGGACGAAGACGCCGCACGGCTGGTGGAGCGCAGCCTGGTGGCGGACGGCGTCGACCTGCACACCGGCACCCGGGCCATCCGCTTCGAGGCCGGTGACGGTCTGCACACGCTGGTATGCGACCGGGACGGGACGGAAATCCGCATCGAATTCGACACCCTGCTGCTGGCCGTGGGCCGCAAAGCCAACACCGACAGTCTGGGACTGGATAAGCTGGGCATCGACCTCAATGCCAACGGCACCGTGCAGGTGGACGAGACCCTGCAGACCCGCCTGCCCGGCATCTACGCCTGTGGCGATGTGGCCGGCCCCTACCAGTTCACCCACGCCGCGGCCCACCAAGCCTGGTACGCCAGCGTCAACAGCCTGTTCGGCACTTTCCGCCGCTTCAAGGTCGACTATAGGGTGCTGCCCTGGACCACCTTCACCGATCCGGAAGTGGCCCGCGTGGGCCTGAACGAACAGGAGGCCGCCGAACAGGGCATCGAGGTGGAGGTGACCACCTACGGCCTGGATGACCTGGACCGCGCCATCGCCGAGGGTGATGCCGAAGGCTTCGTGAAAGTGCTGACACCGCCGGGCAAGGACCGCATCCTCGGCGCCACCATTGCCGGCCATCACGCCGGGGAGCTGATCACCGAGTTCATCAGCGCCATGAAACACGGCTACGGGCTGAACAAGATCCTGGGCACCATCCACGTCTATCCGACGCTGTCGGAAGCCAACAAGTTCGCAGCCGGCAACTGGAAAAAGGCCCACGCGCCGGAAGCGGCCCTCAACCTGCTGCAGCGCTTCCACCGCTGGCGCCGGGGAGGCACCCGCGAGCAGGATGCGACGCCGGCCCACCCCGAATCTCCCGGTGGGCCGAGCTGACAGGGCTTCGACAGAAAGGGCGGCTGCAAGTCATTGACCGGCGGCCTATAATTAACGACAGGATTTTCCGGGAAAGACAGGACCGGGCAAGGGCGTCCGGCTCCCGGGAACACTGGAAACCGGCCCCGCCAGAGAGGCGTGGCGGGGCCGCAAGAGAATGATCAGATCGACCGGTTGTTGAAGCCCGGCTCTGCCTTTCTGGGCGCATCCGAGCGCAGTGTTGTGTCCAGCTCGGTGATCTGGCCGCCCCGACTCAGGAATTCCTCGATATCCGCCTCAAGCTTCGCACGAATGCGTGCCCGGGCAGCAACGGTGTGGTTATCCTCGGTGTCGGCGCTCCAGTTGTTGCTGGAACTGTCCAGATTGCTTTCGTCGAGTTCACTCATGGGTTTACCTCCATCAGCGAAAACAAACCTGGGATCCGACGCTCGGTCGGACCCGTCTCGGCCTCGGAAGCCACTCACTGCCGTGCCTTGCCCGACTATATAATCCCGAATTGTTGCATTGACTATTCACGACCAAGGTGTTTTTTGTAACGTTTTGTAACCAGCCTGATCTAACCTCCGGAATCTCCGCTGAAATAGGGATTATGGGTCCTGTTGTCACGAGCCTGTAAAGCAGACACCACAACGATTGACACAAAAAATGAATAGTGATTCACTTCTTTTAGGGAGACGCCATGGCCTACCGTGAAACCGAGAAAATGCGGCTGCGTAAAGCGGAAATCCGCCAGCGCATTCTCAGCTGCGCCCTGGACCGGGTCGCCGAGGGCGGTTTCCGCCATGCCCAGATCAACCAGGTGGCCGAGAAAGCGGAGGTCGCCACCGGCACGGTATACCGGCATTTCGAATCCAAGGCGGAGCTGTTCGCCGAGGTCTTCCGGCTGGCCACCGAGCGCGAAGTCAGCAAGGTCGGCGAAGCCCTGAACGGCGACGGCCCGGTGCCGCAGCGCCTGGAAAGGGCCCTGCGCCAGTTCGCGGTTCGCGCAATGCATGGCCCGGTACTGGCCTGGTCGCTGATCGCCGAGCCGGTGGATCCGGCCGTGGAGGGCGAACGCCTCGCCTACCGGCACGCCTACGCCGAGTTGTTCGAACGCGCCATCCGCGAGGGCATCGGCGAAGGGTCGCTGCCCTCGCAGGACGCACGACTGAGCGCCACCTGCCTGGTCGGTGCGGTGGCCGAAAGCCTGGTGGGCCCCCTGGCGCCGACGCAACAGACGACACAGCAGGACACAACATCGCCCACCCTGAGTGAGGCGCAAATAACAGACCTGGTCGACCCCATCATCACTTTCTGCCTGCAGGGAGTGACCGGCCAACGGAGATAACGTCATGAACGCACCGCATCCGTCCCCTGCCGCGTCCGGCGAGGAGCGCTACCTGGCCAGCACCCACGAGGTCGTCAACCAGCCGCCGGCGCTGGAAAACTACAATCTGTATCATCAGGATCGGGCGTTGCAGGAAGGCGCCCGCCGGGAGGGAGCGGATTGGGCCCGCGACGAACTCGACGCCTACGGCGCCCTCACCGGCCGGGCCGACAGCATTGAGCTGGGCTTTCTCGCCAACGAGAACAAACCGGTCTTCCACACCCACGACCGTTTCGGTCACCGCCTGGACCTGGTCAAGTTCCATCCCGCCTACCACCAGTTGATGGACATGGGCCTGAGCCACGGCCTGCACAGCAGCCCCTGGACCGATCCGGGCCCGGGTGCACACGTGGCCCGGGCCGCCAAGTACTACATGCATTCCCAGGTGGAAGCGGCCCACGGCTGCCCCATCACCATGACTTTCGCCGCCGTGCCGTCGATCCGCCAGCAACCGGATCTGGCCGAAGCCTGGCTGCCCAGGGTCACCGCGCGCGGCTACGACCCGCGCAACGTGCCGGACGCGGACAAGAACGCGGTCACCATCGGCATGGCCATGACCGAGAAACAGGGCGGTTCCGACGTGCGCGCCAACACCACCCGCGCCTACCCGGTGGGCCAGGGGGGGCCGGGTAAGGCCTACGAGCTGGTGGGTCACAAGTGGTTTGTGTCGGCCCCCATGTGCGATGCCTTCCTGGTGCTGGCCCAGGCCCCCGGCGGCCTGTCCTGCTTCCTGATGCCACGCTGGCGCCCGGACGGGACCAAGAACCCCTGGCAGATCCAGCGCCTCAAGAACAAGATGGGCAACGTGGCCAACGCCTCCAGCGAGGCCGAGCTGCGCGGTGCCCTGGCCTGGATGGTGGGCGAGGAAGGCCGGGGCGTGCCCACCATCATCGAAATGGTCGCCATGACCCGTTTCGACTGCATGATCGGCAGCTCCGGCGGCATGCGCCAGGCCGCCGCCCAGGCCCTGCACCACTGCCGCCACCGCGCCGCCTTCGGTGCCCGACTGAGCGAGCAGCCGCTGATGCAGAACGTGCTGGCGGACCTGGCCCTGGAAAGCGAGGCGGCCCTGGCCATGACCTTACGTGTGGGCCGTTCCCTCGACCATCAGCACAGCGAGCAGGAACGCCTGTTCACGCGCCTGGCCACGCCGGTGGGCAAGTACTGGATCTGCAAGCGCACGCCGAACCACGCCTACGAGGCCATGGAGTGCATCGGCGGCAGTGGCGTGATGGAAGACTGCATCATGCCCCGGCTGTTCCGGGAATCCCCGGTCAACGCCATCTGGGAGGGCAGCGGCAACGTGCAGTGCCTGGATACCCTGCGCGCCCTGCAGAAATCCCCGGAAAGCCTGGACGCCTATTTCGCCGAAGTCGCCCAGGCTCGCGGCGCCGACGTCCGTTTCGACCGGTTCCTGGCCCGGTTGCAGGCCGACTTCGGCCGCCAGGACGACCTCCAGTACCGCGCCCGCAATCTGGTGGATCGCCTGGCGCTGGCCCTGCAGGCTTCGCTGCTGCTGCGCCACAGCACCCCGGCGGTCGCCGACGCGTTCTGCGCCAGCCGCCTGGAACACCACGGCGGCCTCAATATCGGCAACCTCCCCGCCGGCACCGATGCCGCCGCCATCATCGAGCGGGCGACGCCTGTCGTCGGTTGACGGACCTGTAGTAAAGTGGTGATCAGGGCTGCGGTGCCGCAGCCCTGCCCTGTTTCACGAGCCTGTCCGGAGTTTCCCCATGTCAGAAGCCATGCGCCGGTTGCTGGAAGCCACCGGAGACCACCCCGTCATCACCCCGCACCTGGGCGTGCTGACCCTGCACTTCCAGGTCTACGGCTGCGACGACATCAAGGCCAAGCGCCGCGCCTTCGCCGCCCTCAAGGCAATCTGGGGCAAGGAGTCGGACCTCGCGGTGGCGGAAACCGGCGACCTCGACGCCCTGGACCGGGCCACCTGGTCGATAGCCGCGCTGGGCACCTCGACCCAACTGATCCAGCAGCGCCTGGACCAGGTGGAGAAAGCCATCGAGCAGCGCATCGACGCGCCGGTGCTCGATGTGCATCGGGAGATGCTCTAGCCCCTCGTTGCCCCGGCCAAGCGGCGCTCTGGTCTCCCTATTGATGACGCCTTATACTACGCGGCCCCATGAGAGTCATGGCAGGACAGCCGTGAAAGGCCCTGAAACAGGGACGCCAGAGCAGTCGCCCGGAGGATCCCGGACCTGCGACAATGAAACGGGCCCAGGCCCGAATCACGATGCGACCTGTCGGGCGTTACCCGGCGGGGACGGCATCAACCACTGCAATGTGTGTGGCGCGTATGACCGGTAAGAAGAAAACGGCTCAGGCCTCGCTGGAGGCCATGTATCGGGTATTCACGGTACCCGAGGCCCCCGAATCCACCCTGAGCCGCATCGATCAGGACATTAGCCGAAATCTGGCGGGTTTCCTGCAGGAACACATCGTCGCCATCGAGCGCGACCTGGGCGATGTGGTGAAGGACTTCAGCGAGTCCGCTGTCCCCGAAAAACCCATTTTCGTCTCAGAGCAGACCCAGTTCCTGCTGGACAAGCTGGTCGCCCACTCGGTGCATACCGCTTCCCCCAGCTTCATCGGGCACATGACCTCGGCGCTGCCCTACTTCATGCTGCCGCTGTCGAAGATCATGATCGCGCTGAACCAGAACCTGGTGAAGACGGAAACCTCCAAGGCCTTCACGCCGCTGGAGCGCCAGGTGCTGGGCATGATTCACCGGCTGGTCTACAACGAGGACAGCGCCTACTACCGCAAGTGGATGCACGATCCGCGCTTTGCCCTGGGTGCCATGTGCTCGGGCGGCACCGTCGCCAACCTGACCGCCCTGTGGGTGGCGCGTAACGCGGCGTTCCCGGCGGAAGGCAGCTTCCGCGGCCTGCATGAGGA
Organism: Marinobacter sp. JSM 1782161; assembly: GCF_011421605.1. NCBI lineage: Bacteria > Pseudomonadati > Pseudomonadota > Gammaproteobacteria > Pseudomonadales > Marinobacteraceae > Marinobacter > Marinobacter sp. JSM 1782161. The sequence continues at coordinate 545,749 of NZ_WSSA01000004.1, read as the reverse complement.
AGGCCTGTTCCGCGCCCTGCGCTACTACGGCTACGAAGGCGCCGCCATCCTGGTGTCACGCCGCGGCCACTACTCGCTGCGCAAGGCCGCCGACGTACTGGGCCTGGGCCGCAGCTCGCTGGTCTCCGTGCCTACCGACGACAACAACCGCATCCAGACCGACGCCCTGCGCGAGAAATGCCTGGAGCTGCAGGCGCAGAAGATCAAGGTCATGGCCATCTGCGGCATCGCCGGCACCACCGAGACCGGCAGCGTCGATCCGCTGGACGCCATGGCGGACATCGCCACCGAGTTCGGCGCCCACTTCCACGTGGACGCCGCCTGGGGCGGGCCGACCCTGTTCTCGCGCACCTACGGCCCGCTGCTCAAGGGCATCGAGAAGGCGGACTCGGTCACCTTCGACGCCCACAAGCAGCTGTACGTGCCCATGGGCGCCGGCCTGGTGGTGTTCCGCGACCCGGCCATGGTCAACGCCATCGAGCACCACGCCCAGTACATCATCCGCAAGGGTTCCCGCGACCTGGGCAGCACCACCCTGGAGGGCTCTCGCCCGGGCATGGCCATGCTGATCCATTCCGGCCTCAAGATCCTGGCGCGGGAGGGCTACGAGCTGCTGATCGACCAGGGCATCGAGAAAGCCAGGCGGTTCGCCGAGATGATCGACGGGCGGGACGATTTTGAGCTGGTCACCCGTCCCGAGCTCAACATCCTGACCTACCGCTACTGCCCGGCGGACACCCAGCGAGCGCTGGAGCAGGCGGACACGCTGCAGTCCGAGCGCATCAACGCCTCTCTCAACCGCATCACCAAGTTCCTGCAGAAGACCCAGCGCGAGCACGGCAAGGCGTTCGTCTCCCGGACCCGGCTGGAGCCGGCCAAGCACCATCGCTACCCTTGCGTGGTGTTCCGGGTGGTGCTGGCCAACCCGCTGACCACGCCGGAGATCCTGCGCGACATCCTCATCGAGCAGGCCGAACTGGCCGGCCACGACGAGATCCGGGACGAGATGAACGTGCTGCAGAACCTCACCGACGCGGTGCTCTCGCCGCAGCAGGCTCATCGCGCCTGAAGCGCGAACGGTTGTGATCCGGGTGTGATCTGGCGCTATACTGCGCGTAAAACAACAACAGACACACAGGAGCCAATCATGACCAAAAGCGCAGACCAGTGGTTCGAGGAATACGGCGAGAGCCATCGCAACCCGACCAACAAAGCCATCCACTGGGTGGCCGTGCCGGTCATTTTTACCACCATCGTCGGCCTGATCTGGTCGATCCCCACGCCCGCCGCGTTTGACGCCGTGCCCTGGCTGAACTGGGCGACCCTGGCGCTGATCATCACCACCGCCTGGTACGTGCGACTGTCGCCGGCCCTGGGCGTGGGCATGGCGCTGTTCAGCGTGCTGATGGTGGCAGTGATCGCCGGTTTTGAAAGCACCCAGCTGATGCCGGTGTGGGCCGCTTCGCTGATCCTGTTCGTGGTGATGTGGATTCTCCAGTTCGTCGGCCACCACCTCGAGGGCAAGAAACCGTCCTTCTTCAAGGACATCCAGTTCCTGTTGATCGGACCGGCGTGGCTGATGGGCTTTATCTACCGGAGCCTCGGGATTCGATATTGAGCCGATCAGGGTTACGGGTGCGGGAAGGCCTTTAGCGGGCGCTTTAGCTTCCTGAGCCGCCGAAACGATACCCTCTCGGCATCGTTTAATAACCGACCTGCGTTAACACCGGGGACCGGATGCCCTTGCCGAAGGAAGGACAGGGACGTCCTGGTCGCTATTCTGGCCAGGGACGACCATTAATAGCAGCGCAGGCAAGGGCATCCAGGCGCTTCCCGCCTGAGGCCACAGTCTGGCGAACGTAACGGCTTCGGACGACTCGGACGCTCAAGCGCCCGCTGCATTTGACGCCCCCAGCCTGCCGTGGCAACGAAAAACGGCGCCCGCAGGCGCCGTTCTTGTCTTGAATCGGGATGATCGCAGCGATCAGTACAACGCCGCCTCGTCATCCAGCACATCGTGAATGATGTCGATGAACATCTTGTCCGCCTCACTCCAGTTCTCGGGAATTCGCACCGTGGTGTTGGCGCTGATTTCCTCTGCGATTTTCTGGTCGGCGTTGGGATCGTCCTTGTGGCGGCGGGCGATCTCGATGCACTTGACCGCGACGGTCGGGTCACTCAGGACCTTTTTGATGAAGACACGCAGCTCATCGATAATGCGTGCCTGACGGCTTTCGGATGCAGTGCTCATAGGTGTCTCCAGGTTGGCTGTGCCGGGCAGATGGTTTGTCTAACGCTAACCAAGCTGCCCGGTGAGGGCAAGCGACTTTAGCCGCAGTCCCGTCTTTACAGCATGATCCCGCGCAGGGTGAAGAACAGCGTCGCCGCCATCGCCGCCGAAGCCGGCACGGTGATGATCCAGGCCGCGGCAATCCGCATCAGCTGGGAGCGCTTGACCAGCTCCTCCTGATAGATCTTCTTCAGGCGCTTGCGCTCTTTCTTCGACAGCGGCACCTGCACCTTGTTCTTCTTGGCCTCCTTCAGCATGGCTTCCATTTCCTCGACGGACGCCTCGCGGAAGCGGGCCAGGAAGTCATCCAGGCGCGCCCGGTCCTCACCCTGGTGATCCTCCAGGATGCTGTGGAGCTGCGAGGCGTAGCTGCGCTTGAGGTACTCACGCAGGAAGCCGACGCCGAAGACGCCGCCCAGGGCAATGTGGGTGGAGCTTACCGGCAGCCCCAACTGGGAGGCGATGATCACCGTAATCGCCGCCGACAGGGCCACACAGAAGGCGCGGGTCTTGTCCAGCTCGGTGATCTCGGTGCCGACGGTCCGGATCAGGCGCGGGCCGAACAGAGTCAGCCCCAGGGACAGGCCGACAGCACCCACCACCATGACCCACAGCGGAATCGCCGCTGCGGTGGCCACCGCGCCCTGGGTCAGGGCCTCGTTGATGGCTGCCAATGGGCCGATGGCGTTGGCCACGTCGTTGGCGCCGTGAGCGAAGCTGAGCAGCGCTGCGGCGAAGATCAGCGGCCAGGTGAACAGACTGTTGACGGTGTTCTCGCCGTTGGACAGGGTCGAGGCCTTGCGACGGATGTAGAAACGCATCAGGAACAGCACGGCGGCGGCCACCCCGACGCCCACCAGGGCGGCACTCAGGAAGTCCACCTTGATCACGTGCTTGACGCCCTTGAGCATCAGGTAGGTACCGAATGCCCAGGCCATCAGCGCGACGATCCAGGGCACCACGCGGCGGGCCGAAGCCACCATGTTGGACTGGTACAGCACCGTCTTCTTGAGGACGAACAGGAAGAACGCGGCGATCAATCCACCCAGCACCGGAGAGATCACCCAGCTGGCGGCAATCGCGCCCATCACGCCCCAGTTGGCGATACCCCAGCCGCCCGCAGCAATGCCCGCGCCGAGAACACCACCGACGATGGAATGCGTCGTGGACACCGGTGCGCCCATCCAGGTGGCCAGATTGAGCCACAGGGCTCCGGCCAGCAGGGCCGCTGTCATCAGCCAGACAAAGGTCTGCACGTCGGTCAGGCTGGCGGGGTTGATGATCCCCTTCTTGATGGTGGACACCACGTCGCCGCCGGCGATGAGCGCACCCCCGGCCTCGAACAGCGCAGCCACCACAATGGCCGCCCCCAGGCTCATGGCGCCCGATCCCACCGCCGGGCCCACATTATTGGCCACGTCGTTGGCGCCGATATTCAGCGCCATATAGCCGCCGATCACGGCCGCCGCCATCAACAGACTGCTTCCAGGTAATCCGTCACCCAGCTGGCCCACGAAGAGCCAGACAATCACGAGAAAGAAAAGGCTGATCCCGAGCCGGAACCGCTCGGTTCGCTTGCTGGTAAACGCGCCATCCATGAAAGACACATTCTGGGCCATTACAGATCACCACAGTTGTCGAGTCGATTTCAGGTTGGCGCCACTATAGGCAGTTCGTAAACAAAATGAAACTTTGCCGTCATCTTTGCCGGGGAAACCCCGTATGTCGCCATTAACGACAAAAAACGCGACCACGGCAACACCCCGTCGACGGAAGATTTTACAATGAATGACCTGAGCGCCCGGCAAAGCCGCGGGACGTGCATTATCATGCAGCAAAACATATTGAAATAACTGGCATTTTGGCGATCACTCCAGGCGCCGGAGAAGCACAACCCACGCATGTCCCCTCATACACAAGCAGGTGCCGTCCCCGCTGTCGCTGACGACGAAGCCCGGCAATCGGCCCGCATCGTCATTGGCCTGTCCCTGGGAGCGCTGCTCAGCCTGGCACTGGTTGGCCTGGCCTCATGGCAGGCGGGGCAGCGGGTGCACGCCGAGGTGCTGGGCCTGTTCTTTCTGCTGGTCAGCATCAATCTGCTGGTCTACCGCCTGACCATTCGCCTGGAGTGGATGAAAACCGGTCTGCTGGGCATCGCCGGAGGCCTGTTTGCCTACCTGATCGCCAGCGGCGGCGAAAGCGGCACTGGCCCCCTGTGGCTATACGTGCTGCCGCCGGTCATCTTCTACCTGACGAGCCTGCGCGCCGGCACCGTGATGCTGACGGTGATGTTGATATTCACGCTGGTCGTCTTTCGTTTTCCGCAACTGCCGTTCGTGCTCACCCATTACGGAACGGATTTCCAGTTGCGTTTTATCACCACGCTGCTGTTCGAGTCGGTCTGCTGTTTCTTTATGGAAAGCAGCCGTCGCAAGGCCCGCGCCGAATGGATGCGCCTGGCTGAGGCCCACGAGCAGGCCGCCCACACCGACAGCCTCACCGGCCTGCCCAACCGCCGCGACATGCAGCGCCAACTGGCGGAGGAGTTTGCCCGCTACCGCCGCTCCGGGCGGCACTTCTCGGTCTGCCTGATCGACCTGGACCTGTTCAAGCAGATCAACGACGACTACGGACACGACGCCGGCGACACGGTCCTGCTGGCGTTCGCCGGCCTGATGGAACGAGTGTGCCGGGAAAGCGACCGTCTGTGCCGCTGGGGGGGCGAGGAATTCCTGGTGCTACTGCCGGACACGTCCCTGTTGCAGGCTCTGAGCCTGGCCGAACGCCTGCGTGATACCGTCGAGCACCACACCTTCCGCGACCACGACCGAACCCTGCCGGTCACGCTCAGCGCCGGCGTCTGTTCCATCAGCCAGTTCGATTCCATCGACGCCCTGCTGCGCCAGGCCGACAAGCAGCTCTACGACGCCAAATCCGCCGGCCGCAATCGCATCGCGCCCCCGGTACGCCGCAAGGGCAAACGGTCGCCCGGCGCATGACGCTGCCTTGAGGGGCATTCCGCCAGCGGCTACCATAGCCCGCCCAGACAGCAACACGAGACTCTTGTTATGGCCCGGATTCGCATTCTGGTAGGCACGGTATACGGCGGCGCCCTGATGACCGCGCGCGCCATCCGCAAAGACCTGGAGAGTCAGGGCCATCAGGTCACCGTGCTGGAGAAACCCACGCTGACCGATCTCACCGACAGCGACGATGCCGTGCTGGTCTGCACCTCCACCACCGGCCAGGGCGAAGTCCCGGCGCCGCTGCTGCCATTCTACGTGGAACTGCGCGAGACCCTGCCGATGCAACCGGGCCGGCCATTCGGGGTCATCGTGCTGGGGGACAGCTCCTACGGCGACACCTACTGCGGCGCCGGTGAGCTGATGGAGGAAGCCTTCTACGAAATCGCCTGTCGCAAGGTGGGCGAGACCCTGCGTATCGACGCCCTGGAAACCGTCGACCCGGAAAACGAGGCCCTGCCGTGGGCCCGGGACTGGGCGGACGCCGTCGACCGGATCACCTGATCACTGAGGCAACGCAAAAACTGAACGCTGCGCCATACCTCTTGAGACGTTGGGCGATTCTGCCCATACTGCGACTGCACACGTGATATTGACGAGGCCCTGGCGGGCCCGGGACCGGCCACTCCAGGAAGCCGCCCGCGACAACAAACACAACAAAGAACCAATTCCGTGCTTCGACCCGCTCTGTTTCTCGCCTTACTGGGCGTCTGTCTGTTAGCGGCAGCCGATGGTCGCGACGATCTGGCCACCCAGCGTCACATCGAACCCGCCATCGATTACCGGCTATTCCCCGACGCCGGAAACGCGCCCGACGACCCGCTCGTCGCGGCTCAACTCGACGGCTGGCACCGACTGCCGCCGGGCCGCTCCGCCAACTTCGGTTATCGCGAGGATGTCGCCTGGTTCCGCCTCGACGTGCCCACCTTGCCCGAGGCCCGGCAACAGATCCTGGAAATCGGCTACCCGCAACTCGACTCCGTCCGCATCTATCTACTGCGCGACGACCGCGTCGCCGGCCAGTTGGACAGCGGCGACTGGCAACCCATGGCCAACCGCCCCTTGCAGCACCCTCATGTGCTCTACCCCTATACCGTCGATCCCGACAGCCGCTACCGCTTCCTGATCCGGGTGCAGACCAGCGGCGCGCTGCAGGTGCCCATCACCGTCTGGGAGCGGGACGCCTTTTTCGATCACATCTCCCGGATCGACCAGGCCCATGCGGTCTACTACGGCATTCTGATCACAGTGATCTTCTTCAACCTGTTCGTATTCTTGGCCATGCGCGAGGCCACCTACCTCTACTACGCGCTGGCCACCTTCGGCTACCTGTTCCTGATGTCGACCCTGCGCGGGATCACCTATCCGCTGCTGTGGCCCGACAATCCCTGGATGCAGAATCATTCGATGATGCTGTCGGTGCCCCTGGCGATGCTGTTCTCGCTGCTGTTCGCGCGCGCATTTCTTGGCCTGAACCAGCGCAGCCCGGTCCTGGACCGTCTGGTCCGGCTGGCCATCATCGCCAACCTGCTGGCGATCCTGGGCAGCTTCCTGCTCGACTACAACGCGTCCATGCGCCTGTCGGTCGCCCTGGCGATCCCCAGTTGCCTGCTGCTCACCGGGATCGGGCCGCTGGAATGGTGGCGCGGCAACCGCCCCGCCCGGCTCTATACCTTTGCCTGGGGGCTGCTGACCCTGGGCAGCGCCCTGACCGCCGCCAACAAGTACGGCTGGATTCCCAGCAACTTCCTGACCGACTTCGGCATGGAAATCGGCTCGGCACTGGAAGCCCTGCTGCTGACCGTTGGTCTGGCGGCGCGTCTCTACCAGGAGCGGGAGGAGAAAGTCGAAGCCCGGGAATCGCAGTTGCGGGCCCTGGAGGCACGACGCCAGGCGGAGCTGCGGATGATGGAGCAGGCCCTGCACAACCCGCTCACTCACCTGCCCAACCGCAGTTCGTTCGAACTGCTGCTGCAGGATCTGCTGACCCGGGAAAGCGACCGCCGCCACGCGGTGGGCATCGTCCAGCTGGGCAACCTGGACACCATCACCCGCACCCTCGGCCACCAGAACACCGACCGGGTGCTGGAACTGGCCGCTCAGCGCTTCAACAGCGTGTGCCGCGATCTGCCCGGGGTCTACTCGGTGGAGCGGGACGCCCGGCACACCTTCCACGCCGCCTCGCTCGAATCCGCCACCTTCGGCTTCATTGTCGACGCCGACACCGCCCAGAGCCAGCGGCGTCGCATCATCGAATGCCTGGAAGCGATCCGCGCGCCACTGGACTACCTGGGCATGCAACTGCCACTGGAACCCGTGGCCGGCGTGGCGGTTTCGCCGGATCACGGCAATGACCCCAACACCCTGATCCGCAAGGCCTATGTGGCCCGGGAAAGCCTGGAGGCGCGGGAACGGGGATTGGCCTACTACCATCCCCGACACGATTCTTACAGCGCGGACCGCCTGACCCTCGCTTCCAGCCTGCGCGAGGCCCTGAAATCGGACCAACTGGCGCTGTATCTGCAGCCCAAGCTGGACCTGCGGACCCGTCAGGTGGCCGGTGTGGAAGCACTGATCCGCTGGCCCGGACGCGAGCCGGCCGTAAGCGCCGACCAGATCGTCGCCGTGGCGGAACAGACCGGCCTGATCAAACCACTGACGCGCTGGGTCCTGGAACAAGGCCTGGGCATCCGCGAAGCCCTGGTGCGGGCGGGTTACCCGGAGCTGAGCGTGTCGGTGAACGTGTCACCGAACAACCTGCGCGAGCAGGAATTCCCGCTGTTCGTGCAGCGCCTGCTGACCAGCCACCCGCAGCACGCCGGCAAGCTGATTCTGGAAGTGACGGAAACGTCGATGATGCTGGACCCGGCGAACTCCCTGCGCGCCCTGCGCTCGCTGCATTACACGGGCATCCCGCTGTCCATCGACGACTTCGGCTCGGGCTACTCGTCGCTGTCGTACATCAAGCGGCTGCCGGCCCGGGAAATCAAGATCGACCGCTCGCTGATTACCGACCTGAGCGAACTGCCCGAGGACCGGGTCATCGTGCAGACCACCATCAACATGTGCCACGACCTGGGCTACGCCGTCGTCGCCGAGGGCGTGGAAGACCATGCCACGCTGGATTTACTGGGAGAGATGGGCTGCGACATGGTGCAGGGCTATGTCATGACACCGCCGCAGCCGATGAAGGATTTCCTGGCGTGGATGGAGGATCAGGCGGCGTCCGAGCAACGCCGCGCCTGATTCAATGCCGGCACATCACTTGCGGCGCTGGCGGATCAGCGCTTCCTGGGTGGTGGAGGCCACCAGCACGCCGTCCCGGTTGAAGAAGTTGCCGCGGTTGAAGCCGCGTCCACCCGAAGCACTGGGGCTGTCGGTGTCGTACAGCAGCCAGTCGTCCAGACGGAAATCCCGGTGGAACCAGATGGCGTGGTCGAGGCTGGCCACCTGCATGCCCCGGTTCATGAAACTGACGCCGTGTGGGTTGAGCGAAGTCCCCAGCAGCCCGAAATCCGACGAGTAGGCCAGCAGGCAGCGGTGCAGCACCGGGTCGTCCGGCAGGTCGCCCTGGGCGCGCAGCCAGGCCTGTTTATGGGGCGGCCTGGCCTCGGGCTTGAGCGGGTTGACCGGGTCCACCGGGCGAATCTCGATGGGGCGCGGGCGGGTCAGCTGCTCGCGACGGTCCTCCGGGATATGCTGCTTGATCATCAGCGCCAGGGCGTGCTCGGACTTGAGCTGCTCGTGGTCCGGCGCGTCGGGCATGGTGTCCTGGTGATCGAAACCGTCTTCCGGGGCCTGGAACGACATCGAGCCGGTGAGGATCTCCTTACCCGCCTGACGGGCGATCACCCGGCGTACCGAGAAGGTGCCGCCGTCACGAACGCGCTGCACTTCGTAGTCGATGGGCAGTTCCTTGTTCCCCGGGCGCAGGAAATAGGCATGCAGGGAATGCGCGGGCCGGCCCTCAACGGTGCGGCTGGCCGCCATCAGCGCCTGGCCCAGCACCTGCCCGCCAAACACGGCGGGAAACCCCAGATCCTCACTGTCCCCCTGGAAGTGATCATCGCCAATCGGCGCCAGGTCGAGCAATTCGACCAGCTTGCGCGTGACATCCAGCATGCCTGCTCCTGTTTACGGTGTCTGTTTCCGGTCTCTCATTCGGGGCGGCGCTGTGACAACGGCGCCCGGTCGGGAAGGTGGATTATACAGGAAGCGGGCCCGACACGGGCCCGGGTAGGTGTCGTTCGATGCCAGGCAAAGGCATGGTTCGTGGCCGGTCGCGGGATCAGTCGCCGTGGATCGGCGGCACTTCCTTGGCCAGGGACTGCTTCTCGATGGCGAAGTCACCGGTGACCGCAAAGCCACGGATGGTGCCCTCAGCGTCCTTGAACAGTGCACGCACGCTGCGGCCATCCTGCTCGATTTCCCAGTCGCCTTTGGTTTCCGGTGCCGGCGGCGCCACCGCCACCGGGCAGCAGGGTGTCTTGACCATCACCGGCATCACACCATAGGACACCTCGGTCGGCGTGCCGGTCAGGGTCTTGGCCAGGGCGCGGGCGCTGGCCATCAGCGGCAGCACGTACATCAGCACATGGCCATCCACCTCGGCGCAGTCGCCCAGGGCGTAGACGTTGTCGGCGCTGGCCTGCAGGGTCCGGCTCACCTGGATGCCCTGGCCCACGTCGAGGCCGGCGGTCCGGGCCAGCTCGACCCGCGGGCGCAGGCCCACGGCGGAGAGCACGCGATCAGCGTCGACCGTCTCGCCATTGGCCAGGGTCAGGCGCACGCTGTCGCCCTCGTGCGCGATCCGCTCCACCACGGTCTCCAGGTGGAAACGTACGCCTTCGTCCTGCAGGGCGGCCGCCACGGCGTTACCCGCCACCGGCGGAATCAGCCCCGGCATGACCGTGTCGGACGGGGCGATCACGTCCACCTCGTAACCACCGTTACGCAGGTCGTTGGCGAACTCACAGCCGATCAGACCGGCGCCCATGATGGCCACACGGGATTCAGCCTTCAGCGTCTTGCGGAACGCCCGGTAGTCCATCAGGTCGTTGATGGAGTAAACGAATTCCTGGCCGTCGCCATCCAGTGACAGGCGGATCACGTCGGCGCCCCAGGCCAGCACCAGCTTGCTGTAGGCCAGTCGCTCGTCGCCGATCAGCACACACTGGGCCTCGGTATCCAGGCCGGTCACCGTGGTGTGGGTCCGCACCTCCAGGTTGAGCTGCTCCGCCATACCGGCGGCATCGGCCTGGGCCAGCTCGTCGGCCTCTTTGCCCTTGGTGAAACCGGTGGACAGCATCGGCTTGGAGTAGCTGTGGCCGTCGTCCGCCGTGATCATGAGCACCGGCACCTCTTTGTCCTGCTTGCGGATCTCGCGGGCCAGCGAATAACCGGACAGACCGGTGCCGATAATGACGATGGGGGCATCCTGACTCATGCCACTGCTCTCCTCTGATTAGCCATTTGCACGCCGGCCATGCAGCCGGTCGCGGGGGATCGGGATCAGCCGATCTCAATCATCTCGAAGTCTTCCTTGCCGACGCCGCAGTCCGGGCATACCCAGTCTTCAGGCACGTCTTCCCAGGCAGTCCCCGGCTCGATGCCGTCTTCCGGCCAGCCCTGGGCCTCGTCGTAAATCCAGCCACAGACGACACACTGCCACTTTTTCATCGTTTTCCTCCAGGTTCTCTCATCCGGTCAGGGATCTTAAATGTTCTACAATCGAGCGCGCAATTGCGCTCAGCGTACATGTGTTCATTGGGCCCGACATGATACGCCTTGTGCGCGGCAGGACCAATTCCCCGGCGATTGCCTCTGCCTAGCTACGCCATAGCCACATCGGTATCAACCCCGATGCCCCTCCCGCGACGCATCCGGCTTGGGTATAATGGGCCGTTTTTGGGGAGCCGGCGGCGGCCGTTCCCCCCGGAACAGGATCCCAGGGTATGACTGACAGCCACGACGAACTGCAACGCGTCTTCGACGAAGCCGACTGCCTCTGTAGCGAGGCACAGGTGCAACAGGCCATCGATTCCATGGCGCAAGGCATTGCCGAACGGCTTCAAGGTCGTGATCCGCTGCTGTTCTGCGTCATGAACGGCGGCCTGATCCTGACCGGGCAGCTGCTGCCGCGTCTGCCGTTCCCGCTGCAGGCGGAATACCTGCACGCCACCCGCTACCGCCAGGAAACCACCGGCGGCATCCTCGAATGGAAGCTGCGCCCGGACGCCGACATGACCGGCCGCACCGTGCTGATCGTCGACGACATCCTCGACGAGGGCACCACCCTCAACGCCATCGTCGACTACTGCAAGGCCCAGGGTGCCGCCGAAGTGCTCACCGCCGTGCTGGTAGACAAGCAGCACGACCGCAAGGCCCGCCCCGGCCTGAAGGCGGACTTTACCGGGCTGGAAGTGGAAGACCGTTTCCTGTTCGGCTTCGGCATGGACTACAAGGGCTACTGGCGCAACGCTCCGGGCATCTATGCCGTCAAAGGGCTGTGAACGGCACCGTCACGACACGCCGGCCGTGATTCCGGCCTGCCACTGGCACCCCAACGCCGGCGCGGCCAGACTCTCGCACCCCGGCGCGGTGGAAGGCGCGGCGCTGTGGCTGACACTGGAAGGCTCGTTGACCCAGGCCCTCAAGGCACGCTGTCGCGAGCATTTTGCCGTGGAGGTCCTGCGCGAATGCTTCGATCGCCCCAGCTTCGATGAAGCCCGCCTGCTGGGGCTGAACGATCGTGAACTCTGCTGGATCCGCGAAGTCCATCTTCGCGGCGACGGCCAGCCCTGGGTGCTGGCCCGTACGGTGATTCCCCTGGCCACCCTGAATGGCCCCGGCAAACGCCTGCGGCAGCTCGGCCGCCAGCCCCTGGGCGCCTACCTGTTCCATCACCGTCGCTGGCAGCGCGGACCGCTGGAAACCGGCATCGCTCGCCAGGCCGGCCATGACCCGGCCATCGGGCGACGCTCCTGCTTCCGCCGCGGTTCTCACGCGCTCCTGGTCAGCGAATTCTTCTACTCGCAGCTGCTGCGAGCCAGGCCAGCGCTCTAACGTTCCGGGCCGCATTGGACGGTTCGCTTCAATCCGCTGCGCTCCGGCGGCTATAATCGGTCAGCTTTCGTTCACCGGACCTGCCAGGGACCCCATGACGCTCGACTTTCTGCCCGCCAACCTGCAAACCAAGCTCTCCGCCTACTACCGCCTGACGCGGCTGGACCGCCCGATCGGCTCCCTGCTGGTGCTTTGGCCGACCCTGTGGGCCCTGTGGCTGGCCGGGGACGGCATACCGGCGATCGGCAACCTGGTGGTGTTCGTGCTGGGCGTGTTCATGATGCGATCCGCCGGCTGCGCCATCAACGACTTCGCCGACCGCAAGGTGGACGGCCACGTCAAACGCACCAAGGCGCGCCCGCTGGCCACCGGCGAGATCAAACCGGCGGAAGCGGTTTTGCTGTTTCTGGGCCTGTGCCTGGCGTCGTTCCTGATGGTGGTATTCTTCACCAATACCCTGACGCTCTACCTGTCGTTCGGCGGGCTGGTGCTGGCCTTCATCTATCCGTTCATGAAGCGCTACACCCACCTGCCCCAACTGTTCCTGGGGGCCGCTTTCTCCTGGGCCATTCCCATGGCCTGGGCGGCGGAGGCCAACGACGTGACGCGCCTGACCTGGCTGCTGTTCACCGCCAACCTGCTGTGGACCGTGGCCTACGACACCCTCTACGCCATGGTGGACCGCGACGACGATCTGAAGATCGGGGTCAAGTCCACGGCGATCCTGTTCGGCGAAGCGGACCGCCTGATTGTCGGTATCCTGCAGGCGCTGACGGTGCTGATCCTGGCCATGGTGGGCGTGCAGTCGGATCTGGGGACTTTCTATTACCTGGGGTTACTGGGCATGGCGGTGCTGTTCGTGTACCAGCAGCATCTGGCGCGCTTCCGCGAACGCGAGCCCTGTTTCAAGGCGTTCCTCAACAACAACTGGGCCGGCGCCGCCGTCTTCTCGGGCCTCTTCCTCGACCTGTTGCTGTAGCGGCGGTGACAGGAATCGGCCCCGTCCGGCCCTTGTCATATACTTGTAACAAATGACGGTTGTAATGAGCCAGCAACACGAGTGGGGTTTCTCCTGAAACCCGACTCCATTCGCTGGTGATGACAGGGTGAAATGTCATGACAGGAAAGACTGTTCTGATTGTCGATGATGAGGCATCGATTCGCGAGATGATCGCGGTCGCGTTGGAAATGGCCGACTACGACTATCTGGAAGCGGCCGACGCACTGGAAGCGCACGCCATGATCGTGGACAAGAAGCCGGACCTGGTCCTGCTGGACTGGATGCTGCCGGGTACCAGCGGCATCGAGCTGGCCCGACGCCTCAAGAAGGAAGAGACCACGGCGGAAATCCCCATTATCATGCTCACCGCCAAGGTCGAGGAAGACAACAAGGTGCAGGGCCTGGAGTCCGGCGCCGACGATTACATCACCAAGCCGTTCTCCCCGCGCGAACTGGTGGCGCGCCTCAAGGCCGTGCTGCGCCGCACGACGCCGGCCGGGGTGGAAACACCGGTCGAGGTCAACGGCCTGCAGCTCGACCCGGCCAGCCACCGGGTGACGACACCGACCGGCGCGGTCGACATGGGACCAACCGAGTACAAGCTGCTGCAGTTCTTCATGACCCACCAGGAGCGCGTCTATACCCGTGCGCAATTGCTGGATCAGGTCTGGGGCGGTAATGTCTACGTCGAGGAACGCACCGTCGATGTGCACATCCGGCGCTTGCGTAAAGCGCTGGGAGACAAATACGATCACCTGATCCAGACGGTCCGGGGCACCGGCTACCGGTTCTCGACCCAGGCCGCCTGACCGGCCAAGTCCCGCCGGGGCGTTCCAGCATCACCATGTACCGACGCCGGCAACTGCGCCCGGCGTCCTGACGGGAAGTGCCCATGCAGCATAACTGGTCACACTACTTGCGCCTGTTGATCGGGGGCCTGGTGGCCTTGGTTATCGTGGGCTTCTGGTTCGGCTACCCGCTGATCGGGCTGCTGGTCGGCCTGGTGGTGTTTACGATCTGGAACCTGTACCAGACCCGCCGCCTGCATCACTGGCTCTACCATCCCGACGATGACGACGAAGCCCCCGGCTCGGTGGGCCTGTGGGGCGAGCTGTTCGACGGCCTGCATCGCATGCACCAGAACCATCTGCGCACCCGGGACCAGCTGCAGGCCCGCATCAACCGCGTACAGGAATCCACCAACGCCATGCGCGACGGCGTGGTCATGACCGATGCCGACGGGGTGATGGAGTGGTGGAACTGGTCCGCCGAACACCTGCTGGGCTTCCGCCGGGAAACCGACCGCGGCCAGCCGATCCACAACCTGATCCGCAGCCCGGCCTTCAAGACCTATTTCGATGCCCGCGACTACCGGGAACCGCTGGAACTGCGCTCGCCGGCCAAGCCCCACATCCACCTGCAGATCCAGATCAGCCTGTTCGGCGACGACGACCGCCTGATCGTGGCCAAGGATGTGACGCGGCTGGTGCAGCTGGAACAGATGCGGCGGGATTTCGTGTCCAATGTGTCCCACGAAATGCGCACACCGCTGACCGTGATCAGCGGCTACCTGGAAACCCTGTCCGACCACGCCGACGAAGCGCCGCCCAAGTGGAAGCGGGCCCTGGCCACCATGAGCCAGCAGTCGGAACGGATGGAAGCACTGATCACCGACCTGATCCTGCTGGCCAAGCTGGAAACCGGCGAGCAGCACGTCGACGACCGGGTCACCGACGTGTCGGCCCTGATCCGTCAGACCTGCAGCGACGCCCGCGCCTTCAGCGGCGATTCCGGCCACGAGATCGACATGAACATCGGCGAGCGGCACTACCTGTTCGGCGACGAGAACCAGCTGCGCAGCGCCTTCTCCAACATCATCTTCAACGCCGTCAAATACACCCCGGCGGGTGGCACCATCAAGGTTCGCTGGTACACCGACCGGGACGGTGCCCACCTGGCGGTCAAGGACAGCGGGATCGGTATCGACCCGATCCATATTCCGCGCCTGACCGAACGCTTCTACCGCGCCGATCCCAGCCGCCACCAGCAGACCGGCGGCACCGGCCTGGGCCTGGCCATCGTCAAGCATGTGCTGCTCAACCACGACGGCCGGCTGGAGATCCACAGCCACCCCGGCGAAGGCAGCGAGTTCATCTGCCATTTCCCGCGCACGCGACTGACCGAAGCGCCGATCAAGAGCGCCTGAGAGGTCGCCCGGCGGGAATCGCTAGCCGGCGCGAAAGCGGGCGATGAAGCGTGACAGGTCTTCCATTTTCTGGGGGTCGTCGTCGACGAAGCGGATCACCAGGCTGACGAAATCCGTGTCCTGGCGTTTTTCCACCGCCTGCAGCTGGTGCACGTAACCGTTGAGGCGGGCCATCTCGCCCTCACGGAACTCGATGTCCACCACCGCCTGGTCGAGGATGCCCGGGAACGACTGGTCGCGCTTGGCGATGCAGCGTATCTCGGTCAGGGTGATGTCCTTCACCACACACGGCAGGGTGGATTCCGCGAAGCGCACGCTGGCCACGCTGCGGGCCTTGGGGGCCGGACGGCCGGCAGCCGGCGGCTCGCTGGCGCTGGACGGCTTACGGGTCAGCAGCGCGGCGGATTCCTTGAACGCATCCGCCGGCCCCTCCATGGATCCCCCGGACGCGCCCATCGCCTGTTTCAGCTTGCGCCCCATCACTTTGGTGATCTTCTTGCTCAGGCCGTCCGGACTGAACGGCTTGCCCAAGTATTCCGAGACCCCCTCCTGGACCGCCTCGACCACGTGGGACTTGTCGCCGCGACTGGTGATCATGATGAACGGGCAACTCTTGTAATGCTCGTTCTGACGCATCCAGCGCAGCAGCTCCAGGCCAGACATTTCCGGCATCTCCCAGTCGCACAGCACCAGATCGTAGACGGTCTTGGTCATCAGGAACTGGGCCTTCTTGCCGTTGGTCGCCTCGGTCATTTCCATGACCGGGAAGCGGCTGCGGACGGTGCGTTTGATCAGGTCCCGGACGAAGCTGGCGTCGTCCACCACCAGCGCCTTGAGCTTTGCCATACTGCGGCCCTTTTTGGAGTATTGCCCCCACTATAGCCCAAGCCACCCGGCGGCCCTGTTGCACAACCGTGTTATTCCTTAAAAAATTGTCATTGGCAGGACGTACTGGCGGTGTTTTCGGCCGGTCAAAACAGGCTACCATGCGGATTCGCCCCGGTTACCAGCGAGAGGATGCCCCATTGAGACCACGGACTGCCAGACGACGGATCCCTGCCCAACGAACCCTGTGCGGCCTGCTGCTGAGCAGTTGCCTCCTGCCCGGCCTGGGCCAGGCCGCCACAGACAGTGAGGCCGCCAGCGGCACCACGCCGTTCAGCGACTGCATCGCCGGACTCAAGGATCAGGCCCTGCAGGCCGGCGTTACGCCGCAAGTCACCGCCGACGTGCTGGACCACGTTACCCTGCTGGACCGGGTGATCGAACTGGACCGCCGCCAGCCGGAGTTCACCACCACCTTCGCCGACTACTTCAACCGCCGGGTCAACGACGCCCGCATCGAGAAAGGCCGTGAGCTGCTCAAGACCCACGCCGACCTGCTCGACCGGGTCACCCGCGAGACCGGCGTCCCCGGCCCCTACCTGGTGGCCTTCTGGGGCCTGGAGACCAACTTCGGCAGTTATTTCGGCAAGATGCCGGTACCCAGCGCGCTCGCCACCCTGGCCTGCGATCACCGCCGCAGCAGCTACTTCTCCGGCGAACTGATTTCCGCCCTGCGCATCATCGACGAGGGCGCGATCGAGCCGGACCAGATGGAAGGTTCCTGGGCCGGCGCCATGGGCCACGTGCAGTTCATGCCTTCGGTGTTCCTGCGCTACGCGGTGGATGCCGACGGCGACGGCAAGCGCGATCTCTGGCACAGCGTGCCGGACGCCATGATGTCCGCGGGCAATTTCCTCAATAACCTGGGCTGGGACGGCGACTATCGCTGGGGCCGTGAGGTGATCCTGCCGGACGGATTCGACTACAGCCAGGCCGGTCTCAAACGCGCGCGCCCGCTCTCCGAGTGGCGCAGTCTGGGCCTGACCGACGCTTTCGGTAACCCACTGGCGCATGCCGACATTGAGGCGGCGCTGCTGGTACCGGCCGGCCACGAGGGCCCCGCGTTCCTCGTCTACCACAACTTCGACGTGATCATGGGCTGGAACCGCTCGGAGTACTACGCACTGGCGGTCGGCAATCTGGCGGACCGCATCGCCGGTGCCGGCGGTCTGCAGCACCCGCCGCCCACCGACCTGCCGCGCCTGTCCCGGCAGGACATCCAGGCCCTGCAAACGGCCCTCAACGACCAGGGTTATGACAGCGGTACACCGGACGGCATCCTGGGCCCGGCCACCCGCGGCGCCATCCGCGATTTCCAGAAAGACCGCAACCTGATCGCCGACGGCTACCCCGACCCCTCGGTCTTCGAGGCCCTCAACATCCAACTGAGCGACCCGGAAGCCAGCTGAATGGACGACAAACCCGACATCCTCGACACCCGCCTGGTGGCCCGCAGCCGGTTATTCGGCATCGAATCGGTTCACCTGCGCTTCAGCAACGGCGAGGAACGTGAGTTCGAACGCCTGCGCACACCGCCCCTGGCTGGCGTCATGTGCGTGCCCCTGCTGGACGACGATACGGTGGTGATGATCCGCGAATACGGCGTCGGCGTGGAAGCCTACCAGCTCACCCTGCCCAAGGGCGCCTACGAGCATGGCGAGGACTGGCGCGACGCGGCCAACCGCGAGTTGAAGGAAGAAATCGGCTACGGCGCCGGTCATCTGGAACGGCTCAAGGACATGACTCTGTCACCGGGCTACATGGGCCATCATATCCGCGCAGTCATCGCCCGCGACCTTTACGAGGAAAGCCTGCCGGGGGACGAACCGGAGCCGCTGGAAGTGGTGACCTGGAAGCTGTCGGAGCTGGAGCAGCTGGTGGCGCGGGAAGACGTGACCGAAGCGCGGGTGATCGCGGCGCTGTTCATGGTGCGCGACCGCCTGGCCCGCCGGGGATAAGGCAAACAGCGCCCCGGGTGGGGCGCTGCAAATCGCCGTCAGGCAGCCAGTGACGACTGGCGACGGCGGCGGCTGCAGGCGAACGCCAGCAGACCGGTGCCCAGCAGGGCCAAAGTACCGGGTTCCGGCACGGACTTATAGGTGATCTCGAGGACCGACTTCTTGATGTAGAAATCGCCACCCAGCGATTTCAGGGTCACACCGAACATACCGTCGGCCAGGGAGGCCACATCGATGTCATAGCCGTAGGCACCGCTATCGACGCCACCGATGTCCCAGTCGCCGTTTTCGGTGTAGCCGAAACCGAACTCCCAGGTCCAGGGTTTGAAGATGTTGTCGTGCTCATCGTCCTTGAGGTACAGCGTCAGAGTACCGGTCAACAGCTCGCTCGCGGCCGGATCGAACACATACTGGTGCTTCCAGGACACGTGGTCGAGGAAACCTTCCAGCTTGTTCACATAACGACCGCCGTAACTTTGCAAGTCTTCCGGCGCGTCCGTCGCATCGCTCAGGAACTTGGTGGTATCCGTCAGCGTGATCACGGTCGCATTGGCGGAACCGCCAGCCAGCAACAGCAGCGCAGCGCCCAGCATCGCTAGGTATCTTTTCATGGCAAAATTCCTTGTTTCGGTTCTTTTTGGGAGAAGGCAGTGGCCCTCAGACCGTGATTAGCAATCGCCAGGCCAATTTTTAACTGCATGTTTTTAAATGATTTTATTCGGAATTATGACGCCGACCTGTAAAGAAACCCGACGAATTATCAGCTTTGCCGGCAGGCCGTTCGACGCCTGTCACACCCGGTAAACGGGCGCTGCTCCGGCGCCGGCCATCGACGCTCTGCGCCTTTCCCGGTAACCTGCCGGCACCGCGCCATTGCGGCCGCCCAGCAACCCGTGGACTCCCGACCATGCGCCTCGACTTTTTCCTCGCCAACGCCGCCGACATGACTCGCAAGGAAGCCCGCCGCTGCATCCTCGGCCGTCGCGTCACCATCAACAACGAGCTGTGCCGCAAAGCGGCCACACACCTGGCGGACGGCGACGTCGTCGAACTCGACGGCCAGCCGCTGACACTTCCCGGTGAACGCTACCTGATGCTGAACAAACCGGCCGATGTGGTCAGCGTCACCCGGGACGGCGAACACACGACCGTGACCGATCTGCTGCCGCCGGAACTGCGCCGCAACCTGCACGTGGCCGGCCGGCTCGATCTGGACACCACCGGTCTGGTGCTGCTGACCACGGACGGCCAGTGGTCACACCGGGTCACGTCCCCCAGGGCAAAGTGCAGCAAACGCTATCGGGTGGAACTGGCGGAACCCTGGACATCGGACATGGTGAGCGCCCTGGAGCAGGGCGTGACGCTGAAAAGCGATAACCGGCCGACCGCGCCGGCCGGTGTCGAGCCGTTATCGGAGAAGCAGCTGCGACTGACCCTCAGCGAGGGGCGCTACCATCAGGTCAAGCGCATGCTGGCGGCCGTGGGCAATCACGTGACCGGATTACACCGGGAAGCGATTGGGGCGGTTACGCTGGACCCGGAGCTGGGTCCCGGAGAATACCGATCGCTGACCGAGGCGGAAATCGACAGCTTCCGATAGGAAAGCTGGGGGCTACTCCGCCTCGAAGCGCCCCGCCGCGCGGTTCTTGCGGGCGTGATGGGGATTGAGGATCTGGCCGCTCATGGCGATGTAGACGCCGCTGGCCAGGGACTGCAGCGCACCGAGGGCGAAGCCGACGTTGAATGGGGCGTCCGTCACACGCATGCGTGAGGGCTGCATGGCGCCGGTCAGGACGATGATGCGATCCGGCAGGTCCGCCAGCACCCGCGCGGTGTCCACCATGGTGTCGGTGCCGTGGGTGATCAGTATGCGGCGTTCCGGTGCCGCCTCCACCGCCGCGCGGATCGCCTGGCGGTCGGCGTCGGTCATGTCCAGGCTGTCCTTGCGCATTACCGATTCCACCCGGTAGGGCATCGACACCTGGGCCAGCGCGGCGATGTCCGCAAACTCGCTGTCGCCGATACTGAATTCGCTCTTGGCGTCGAAGTAGATCTTGTCGATCGTGCCGCCGGTGGTCAGTACCAGCAATCCGTTGTCCGTCATGACTCGCCCTCCGGTGGTTGCGCCAGCCTCAGGGTGTGGCCGTTTCGGCCTTTGCCGTCTGGCGACTGGCGTATTCGGCATTACGTCGATTCTCGTATGCCCGGGCGGCCTTGGCAATGCTGCCTCCCTGGCCGCTGGTCAGCCAGCGGCGCACCCGCCCGGCATCCCCCAGCGGCGTGCGGGTGCCGAAGGAATCCAGCAGCACCGCCACCACCTCGCGCCCGTCGATGCGGGTGACCATGATCAGGCAGCGCCCGGCCTCGGAGAGGTAGCCGGTCTTGCTCAGCTCCACATCCCAGCTCTGGCGGTGTACCAGCGGATTGGTGTTGCCGAAACGCAGATCGTAGCGCGGCTGGCGGAAATGCGCGGTGAAGTAGCCGGTGGTGGTGTAGCGACGCAGCTCCGGGTGGGCGAAAGCGGCCCGCACCAGCTTGACCAGATCGCCGGCCGAGGCGTGGTTCTCCGGCGACAGGCCGGTCGGTTCCACGAAATGGCTGTGGCTCATCCCCAGCTCCGCGGCTTTCTCGTTCATCGCCCGTACGAAGGCGTCGAAGCCGCCGGGGTAATGCCGCGCCAGGGTGTAGGCCGCCAGGTTCTCCGACGACATCAGGGCGATGCGCAGCATGTCGCCGCGCTTGAGGGTGGAACCGATGCGGATGCGGGAGTAGGCGTTGTTCGGTGCCGGCCGATGGCGTTTGTAGACTTCCAGCCACTGGTCCATCGGCTGGCCGGCGTCCATGACCACCACCGCCGTCATCAATTTGGTCACCGAGGCAATGGGCACCGACCGGTCCGGGTGCTTGCTGAAGATGGGCTCGCCGCCGTCCACATAGGCCACTGCGGCATTGACCGAGGCCAGCTCCAGACCGGCCGGATCGGGCGCTGCCCAGGCACGGCTGCACGCCAGGATCGGCAGAATAACGAAAAGAAACAGCGGGAGTCGCCACCCACGGTGCATACTGGCCCTACCTCTGGAAATCGAACGCTTATGGAATGAGCGTTATACACGGATGAGCGCCGGAATTCAGCCCCGAATCCAGCGACAGACCATGGAATGGACCCTCAGGAAAGACCTATGCGCAACCTCCGCAGTACCCTCACCCTGATCGGCCTGGCCCTGCTGCTGGCCGCTTGCAGCGATCCCAGGCTGGAGCCGCTGTTCGACGACGATGTCATTCTGGCATTCGGCGACAGCCTGACCGAAGGCGTGGGTGTGGACGCGGAACAGAGTTACCCGGCAGCGCTGGAGCGGCTCAGCGGGCGCACCGTCATCAATGCCGGCATCGCCGGAGAGACCACCACAGAGGGCCTGCAGCGCCTGCCGCAGGTGCTGGACCGGACGCGGCCCAACCTGATGATCCTGCTGGAAGGGGGTAACGATATCCTGCGCAACCACGACCCCGCGGTTACCGAAGCTAATCTGGAGCGCATGATTGAGATGGCCCGCGAGCGGGGTATCGAGGTCTTACTGGTGGGCGTGCCCGAGAAAAAACTGTTCTCCGACACGGCGCCGCTCTATGGCGACCTGGCGCAACGCTACGACCTGCCGTTCGAGGACGACGCTGTGGCCGACCTGCTGCGCAACCCGGAGGTCAAATCCGACGCCGTGCATTTCAACGCCGACGGTTACCGGCGCCTGGCCGAAGCCGTCTACGGGCAGTTGCAGGCCGAAGGCGCACTCTGAGCCACGGCCTGCCGGTCTTCAGACCCGGAACACGGCCTCAGCCCAGAAAAATATAACGCCCACCGGAAGCGATCAGCACCACAACGATACCGAGCACCAGGTTAGCGAGTACAAACTTCCGGATCTGACCGATGCGACGGCCCGCCTCGGGAATGTCCTGATTCGCCAGCGCCTGTTTAAGACGGCGATAGGGTGCAAACCATACGTGCAGGAACAGCAGCATCATCACCGCGCCCAGGGTGACCATCGCATGCACGTGCCAGCCGGCCGACGCCAGGCCATCGAAATACAGCCCCAGGGTGGCGAAACCCGACAGCAGCAGGACCACCACAGCGATCCAGACCCACAGGAAAAAGCGGGCCAGCGTGGCGCCCCACAGGGCCGCCCGTTGGGCCGGCTCCAATACCTGCACCGCCGCCGGGCGCAGCGCCACGTAAGCGAAGAACATACCACCGACCCAGATCACGGCGGCCAGCGTATGAAGCGCAATCAAAAATCCCATAATGCCTGTCTCCTGAAGCGGTTACGGCGGGCACTATAGCAGGGCCTCCGATCAGGCAACATGGCACGGGCCTCCCTGCCCGCACAGGATCAGGCGTGGCTGTCGATAAAACCGTTCAGTTCACGCGCGCCCACGGCGCCGATCTGGGTGCCGACCGGCTCACCGTCGCGGAACATCATCAGCGTCGGGATCGAGCGCACGCGGTAGCGGGCGGCCACATCGCCATAGGCGTCCACATCCAGCTTGGCGACTTTCAGGCGCTCGCCCTGTTCGTCGGCGATGTCTTCCAGCAACGGGGCGATGGATTTGCACGGCGCGCACCACTCCGCCCAGAAGTCCACCAGGACGGGCCCTTCGGCGTTCAGCACTTCCTGCTCGAAAGTCTCTGCGGTCACAGCAACGGGTTCATGGCTCATGGTCTATCCTCCTCTTGGTTTCACTCGTGGTTTCACTCTTGGTTTGCACACATGGATCTGCAGCCACGGATCTGCAGACAATCTGCGGGATGCACAGGATCTGCGTTCTTTCACATGCCCCGGCCTGGGACACGATGTGGTGTCGAGCCTGCCCAGTTTGCCTGCTCAGACGACCAGGGTATTGACGGGTTAACCGCCACTCGACAGAACGCGACCTTCTATTCATAGATCGAATTTGTAGACCGGTCTACTACAAACCCGATCCAAAAAATCAGGCGCCCGGACGATCCGTCGCCTGATGACGTCTGCCCCGGCGGTCTCAGCCACCGATGGCTTTCCCGGGACTAATGTCGGGCGCGCGCGCCCAGCACTTGCCGGAAGAACATATCGGCAAAGCCCTGCATCGGCGTCACCGATCGGCTCACCTTGGCACGCAGGGTGGCGCCCTGCCAGCCCATCTGCAGCAGCTGCGCCAACGCCGAGGTGTCGGCGGACGCGTCGATATCACCACGCTCGCGCGCCTCGTCGAGACAGCGGGCAAAACGTGCCTGCCAGTCGTTGAAAAGGCCATCCAGGCGCTGACGGAAGGCCTCGTTCTGTCCCGCCAGTTCCTGCCCCAGGTTGCCCGCCAGACAACCGCGACAACAGTCGCAGTCGGTCATATCGGTCATGCCTTCCTCCAGGAACTGGCGAATTCGCTCCAGCGGCGCCAGTTCCGCGTTGCCCAGGGTACGATTGAGGCGGTCTTCGTAATCCGCGGCGAAATCGTCGATCACCGCCAGCCCGAAATCCTCCTTGCTGGCGAAGTAATAGTAGAACGACCCCTTGGGCACCCCGGCTTCCTTGAGGACCACGTTGATGCCGGTGCTGTTGAAGCCGCGGCGGGCGATGATGTCGCTGCCCACCCGGATCAGTTCAGCCCGGGTTTCGTTGCCCGGTTTGGCCTGGGGTTTTGCGGTTACTGAAGTCATAGCTCGATATTAGACCAGTCGTCTAGTTGGCGTCAAACTGAACAGATTTCGGATACTACCGATTCCGGGCCATCCCCAAGGAGAACGCGCAAGCCACCGCCCGGTATGCTGGTCGGACCGGCACCACGCCGGCCCGACGGCCCGGTCAGAAGGCATCGGTCACCGCTCCCTCGGAGGCGGAATTGACGGTTCTGGCGTACTTGGCCAGCACACCGCGCCGGTACTTCGGCGCCGGCGGCTGCCAGGCCTGGCGGCGGCGCTCCAGCTCCTCATCGGACACGTCCAGCTCGATGGTATTGGCGTCGGCATCGATGGTGATGGTGTCGCCGTCTTCCACCAGCGCAATGGGCCCGCCGTCGGCGGCTTCCGGCGTGACGTGTCCCACCACGAAACCGTGGCTGCCACCGGAGAAACGGCCGTCGGTGATCAGCGCCACGTCGCTGCCCAGCCCCTTGCCCATGATGGCGGACGTGGGGGTGAGCATCTCGCGCATGCCGGGGCCGCCCTTGGGCCCTTCGTAGCGGATCACCAGCACATCGCCGGCCACCACCGTGCCGTCCATGATGCGGGCCTGGGCCTCTTCCTCGGAGTGGAACACCCGGGCGCGGCCGGTGAAGTGGGTCCCTTCCTTGCCGGTGATCTTGGCCACGGCACCGGTGGGTGACAGGTTGCCGCGCAGGATGCGCAGGTGACTGTCTTTCTTGATGGGGTTGTCGAGCGCGTGAATGATGTCCTGGTTGGCCGGATAAGGGGCCACCTCGGCCAGGTTTTCCGCCAGGGTACGGCCGGTCACGGTGAGGCAATCCCCGTGCAGCATGCCGGCGTCCAGCAGGGTCTTCATCAACGGCTGGATGCCGCCGATGGCCACCAGCTCCGACATCATGTAGTGGCCGCTGGGACGCAGGTCCGCCAGCACCGGCACCTTGCGGCCGATACGGGTGAAATCGTCAATGGACAGCTCCACTTCGGCGGTGCTCGCCATGGCCAGCAGGTGCAACACGGCGTTGGTGGAGCCGCCCAGCGCGATCACCACGGTGATGGCATTCTCGAAGGCCTCGCGGGTCATGATGTCGCGCGGCTTGATATCCTTGTCGAGCAGGTTCAGGACCGCCGCGCCAGCGGCCCGGCAATCGGCTTCCTTGGTTTCGGACACAGCGTTCTGGGCCGAACTGCCGGGCAGGCTCATGCCCATCGCCTCGATGGCCGAGGCCATGGTGTTGGCGGTGTACATGCCGCCGCAGGAACCCGGGCCGGGAATCGCGGTTTCCTCGATCTGTTTCACCTCGATCAGATCCATGTCGCCCTTGGCGTGGGCGCCCACCGCCTCGAACACGGAGATGATGTCGGTGTGGTTCTCGCCCGGCTGGATGGTACCGCCGTAAACGAACACCGACGGCCGGTTGAGCCGCGCCAGACCGATCATGCACCCGGGCATGTTCTTGTCGCAGCCGCCGATGGCCACCAGGCCGTCAAACCCCTCGCAGCCGGCGGCGGTCTCGATGGAATCGGCAATCACCTCCCGCGACACCAGCGAGTACTTCATGCCTTCGGTGCCGTTGGCGATGCCGTCGGACACGGTGATGGTGTTGAAGATCAGGCTCTTGCCACCGGCGTCGTCGGCGCCGTGGCCGGCCTCTTCCGCCAGCCGGTTGATGTGCATGTTGCACGGGGTCAGGTTGCTCCAGGTGGACGCAATGCCCACCTGCGGCCGCTTGAAGTCCTCGTCGGTAAAGCCAACCGCGCGCAGCATGGCGCGACTGGCGGATTTGCCCAGGCCATCAACCACAGGGCTCGAGTAACGGCGACGCTTGTCTTCGCTCATATCGTCTCTCCCGGTCTGTCTGTTTTTATGCCGATGTCAGTCCGGCCGCGGCCGGTCGGGTTCGGTCCCGTCAGGAACATTGCCGCAGGACCAGCAGGCGATTATTGGCTGGCATGTCCTGCACGTCGTGGAACCGCAGCCCTCGCTCTGCGGCGCATTCGATCACGTCGGCCTCGTCCTTGATCCCACTGTCCGGATCGCGGCTGCGCAGCCACTCGTCCAGGGCCGCATTGCCTTCGCTGGTGAAACGTTGCTCGCGGTTGAAGGGGCCATAAAGCGCCGCGTAACCGCCCGGGCGCAGGGCCTCCGCGATGCGGTCGAACAGCGCCCGGACGATCGGCCAGCCTACAAAGTGCACGGTGTTGGCACTGAATACGCCGTCGAAATCCCCGGACGGGACGCTGTCGCGGGTCACGTCCAGGATCCGCGGGGGCGGCAGGTTGTCCAGGGCGGCCTCGGACTGCCAGGCCAGCAGGCCCGGCTGGGCATCTTCCAGGTCGCTCAGCTGCCAGACCACTCCCGCGTGGCGGGAGGCGATGTAGACGCCATGCTGGCCGGTGCCGCTGCCCAACTCCAGCCAGCGTCCGCCGCCGGCCAGATAGGGTGACAGTGCCTCGGCGATGGGCTGCTGGTTGCGCAGGCAGTGTTCGGCGATGGGTTTGGTCACAGGGTTCCACTCCGTTTGTTGTCTTCAGGTTACCACCGCTGCCCGTCGCCTGCCGCCGGCGGATACGGCCCTCAACTTTAGCGTCGGGCTTGCCGCATCCGCCAGGGCATGTCCGGAAGGAAAGGACAATATGCAAACAAACTACAAATACAGTAAAATGCCCGAGAATTCAGTGTGTTACAATTCATTTCAGCATGTAGTGAAGTGTAACCGTCCACGATAGGTTGGGCCATTGGGCCCGGGACGACGCGATGGCGCAAAGGACGCACCTCCAGCAGCGGCGAGGCTACCATGCCTGAGCCCCACAGCCCCAGGGTCCGAAAGTGGATCTGGCTACCGTTCGTGCTTTTTCTCGGGCTCGGTGTCTACGGGTTCCTGCTGAATCTGTCGCCGGCCCTGGGCGCTCACGCCCTTCCGCTGCAGCCATCGTCGCTGTTGCCCGAAACCGGCGACGATATCTTCCAGCCCCACATTGCCTTCCGCAAGGCCAACCTGGACCAGGTCCTGGCACACGACGACTGGCTCTCGGGCAGCGGCTGGCAAACCCTGCCCGATTTTCGTGAGGGCCTGGGCTACCTGCAATCGCCCGCCACCTTCCGCATCACGCTGCAGAACCCGGATCCCGAACCGCTCTCGTTGCTGCTGCAAATCGAGGCGCCCTCCCTGGACCGGGTCCGCGCCGTCGCCATTCCCGAGGACGGCCAGCCCGAGCGACTGCCGACGCTCGGCGACCAGGCCCCTTTCGCCGAGCGCATCGTCAAACTGCCGGAGCTGATCTGGCCCATCGTGCTGGGCGGACACAGTTACACCACCCTGCTTTTTGAGGTCAATAACGCCGGACCGACGCTGTTTCCCTTCAGCGTCACGCGCCCGGAGCACCTGCTCAGCGAAGTGGGCAGCCGGATTGCCTGGAAAGCGGCGCTCTACGGCGTCCTGCTGTTTGCCCTGGTGTTCGACATCGCCCTGCTGCTCACACTGCGCAGCATGGCCGCCGCCTGGCTCACCTGCCTGCTGACCAGCGTGCTGTTTACCCAGCTGTGCGTGGACGGCTTCGGGCTCTGGCTGATCTGGCCCAACATGCCGGCCCTGGGCAGCCTGCTGTCCCCCATGATCGCACTCAGCGCCGTGGCGCTGATCCGCTTCTGCCGGCACTTCCTGGGGCTCGCCGGCCCCTGGCTCTACCCCCTGCGCCTTGCCGCCCTGAGCATGCTGGCGCTGGCCCTGCTGGAGCCCGTGCTCCCCGGGCTGGTGGGGCAGGACACCATTCTCGTGGGCGGGAGCATCAGCTTGCTGCTGGTGCTGGCCGTTGCCCTCGCCCGCTCCCGTGAGCAGGCCTCGGCGCGTTATCTCTCGGTGGCCCTGGTGCTGCTGATCCTGGGGGCGGCGACGGCCATGCTGCGCACCATTGGCTGGGTGCCGGTCAACGCCATCACCAATTCCGGTTTCTATCTGGGCACGGCCGCGGCGTCCATTTTCCTGACGCTGGTGGTCGGCTATCGTCTGGTCGAGGAACGTCGGCGTCGCCTCAGCGCCACCCAGCGCGCCCTGGAAGAGCGCCGCCTGCGCACGCGACTGGAGCAGGACTACGACCAACTGGCCGCCTCCAACCGCATCACCCGCCGCCCCAACCGCGCGATCATCGAGCAGACCCTGGCCCAGCTGTCGCCGCTGGACCAGCCCTTCGTGGTGGGCCTGTTGCGCCTGGAACGCTACGGCGAGATCGAGCGCGCGCTGGGCTACCAGGAGGCGGAAAACCTGCTGCGCATCTACCTGACCCGCCTGTGCCGCTACCTGGAAACCCATTTCAGTGGCCAGCTGATCCTGTTCCGGGGCCACCCGGTGGGCACGGTGGACACCTTCAACCACGTCTTCGCCCTGCGCACCGACGTGGGCAGCATTCCCTGGAACGACATCCGCGCCTGGCTGGAGCAGACTTTCAACGAAGAACACTACGCGTTCAGTTGGGTGGGCCGGCTGGGGCTGGCCTACGCGCCGGAACACGGCACCGCCGGCAGCGAACTGATCTCCCGCGCCGGCTTCGCGGCCCTGTCCAGCGACGCCATCATCAACGTCTACGATCCGTATTCCGAGAAGAAACAGAACCTGCAGCACTTCCTGATCCTGGACCTGGACCAGGCCCTGCGCACCGGCGCCATCCACCTGCACTACCAGCCCAAGGTGTTCGTCCACGACAGCCGGGTCATCGCCTACGAGGCGCTGATCCGCTGGGACCATCCGCAGCACGGCCGCATCCGCCCGGACCAGTGGATTCCCTTCGCCGAACAGGTGGGCGCCATCCACGGCGTCACGCTCTGGGCCATCGAACGGGCGGTGCAGGATCTGCCGATGCTGGAGCAGCAGACCGGTTACGCGGTAACCATCGCCATCAACATTTCCGCCCGCGATCTGGCGCGACAGGACTTTCACAGCGAGGCGCTGGCAATCCTCGATCGCCACCGGGTAGCGCCCGACCAGGTGATGCTGGAAATCACCGAAACCGCCGTCATGGGGGATGTGGACCGCGCCCGCCAGATGCTGGAGAAACTCAGCCACGCCGGCTTCCGCATCGCCCTGGACGACTTCGGTACCGGCTATTCCTCCCTCAGCGCCCTGGCCTCGTTCAGTCTGGACGAACTCAAGATCGACCGCAGTTTCCTGACCGACATCCACATCGACGCGGTGCGCCAGCGCATCTTCCACACCGCGGTGGAGCTGGGCGAAGCGCTGGATCTCCGCATCGTGGTGGAAGGTGTGGAATCGGCAGCGGTCGCCGACTGGCTGCAGCGCTACCCCGGCCTGTGCGGCCAGGGCTACTACTGGGGCCGGCCGGCGCCGCTCATACCCGCCTGAAGCACCACGCCCGGCGTGGTCGCCCCAGAAACCCGAGGGACGGTTTCCCGGGCAAACGACTTTCGCGGCGCGTCCACCTAGACTGGCTCAAACCGCCAGCCAGCCGGGAACGCCAGATGACCAGGAAACCGCAACAGCAGCGGGCCAAGGCCACCGTCAATGCCATCGTCGAAGCCGGCTTCATCGCCATGGCCGAACATGGCCCGGCGGCCACCACCACGCGCCAGATTGCGGATATCGCGGGGGTCGGCGTGGGTTCACTGTACGAGTACTTCGACAACAAGGAAGCCATCTTCAGCGAGATGTCGCAGCGTTTCGTGGCGGACACGGTGGCGATGATCCAGCCGCTGGTGCCGGAGCTGGTGCGCTTACCCATCGCCGACGCGGTGCGGGAGCTGCTCGACCGCTTCCGCGATTTCCTGCAGCAGGACGACGGGCGCTACCTCAACTGCGTCCAGTACGCCATGACGCTGGATTTCGAGATGTACCTGGAGCCCCTGCAAAAGGCCCTGTCAGACCTGGTGACCCAGTACCTGATGCACCATCCGGAAACCCTGCAGATCCGCAGCATCCCCACCATGAGTTACATCATGATCCACGGCGGCATTTTCGCGGTGGTGCGCCACCTGACCGACCCCAGCCCACCGATCCGGTTCGACGAACTGGCCGATGGCCTGGCGCGCATGGTGGGGCATTACACAACGCGGGAGATCGAACTGGCACGGCAGCCCCGCGAACAGCCGGTCGGCAGCCGTCCGCAGGACAGCGACGAGCGCTGATTCAGCCGGTCAGCCGATGAACTGCGGCGCGAAACCGTAATTCCAGATCAGCACCGAACCGACCCGGGTGGTGACCAGGATCACCAGCGCCACCGTCAGCACCGCGCCGCAGTAGAGAATCGCCCGCTCCTTGGGAATTCCCATGACGATGGGCAGACCGTCATAGACCAGGTAGCCGGCGTAGGCGGCGGCGGCCAGCAGCACCAGGGCATTGAACCAGGGCACCGGATAGAGCATCGCAAACCCCGCCAGGAACAGCGGCGTGGCGGCATAGGCGGCCAGGGCCATGCCGTTGGATTTGTCCGCCTCACTCTTGGCACCGTAAGTGCTGGCCATCCAGTCGATCATCCAGCCCAGGGCGAACACACCGACCAGAATCGCGACGTAGGTCAGCACGCTGAGCTGGATGGCGCTGATGTTGGACAGCCGGATCAGGCGGTCGCCGCCGACCGTCCAGCCGAAGTAGGTGGTGGAGATATAGGCACAAACCGGTCCGATGGCGGCCAGTATCAGCACGTACGCTACATAGACGTGCCACGGCGTTTCATGCTCCCGACGGATTTCCGCCCATTCGTGATCCGGGTGGGTGAACAGACCGAAAGCGTGTTTGAGCAACATAGAAGCCTTCTCCTTTCTTGTTCGAGTGAGGCGAAAACGGCCCTTTGCTTAGCATAGATCAACCTGCCGCAAGCCGGTCAATAATTGCACAGCACGCACCCCATACTGACCTTGCTCATGACGCCCTTTGACGGAATCCGACGACCGGTCTAGCGTTGCTCCATCCGGATCCGACAGCGGTTGCCCGTCCGAGAGCGGCCGCCCTGTCCAGCAACGGTTACCCATCCATGAGCGGAGGTGAACATGACGAGTGAATCCCTGGAATATACGATCGACGGCCGCAACTACATCGGCCACATTGCCTACGACGATACCCGGAGCGGCCCCCGGCCGGGCATTATCCTGGTTCACGAGTGGTGGGGTCTGAACGACTTCGTGCGCGAGCAGGCGGACAAGCTGGCGGAGCAGGGCTACACCGCCTTCGCCATCGACATGTACGGCGACGCCGCGCAGGCGGATAACCCGGACGACGCCAAGGCCATGATGCTGTCGGTGAAGGACACCCCGGGCGAGCTGGAGAAGCGTTACCGGGGGGCGCTGGAGGTGCTCAAGGCCCATGACAGCGTCGATCCGGAGCGTATCGCTTCCCAGGGCTACTGCTTCGGTGGCGCGGTGTCGCTGAACATGGCGCGGCTGGGATTGGACCTTAAGGGTGTGGTCAGCTTCCACGGCAATCTGGGCACCGACATCCAGATCAAACCGGGCGACATCAAGGGCCAGTTGCAGGTCTACACCGGCGGTGCGGATGTGATGATCCCGCCGCAGCAGGTGGCGGCGTTCGTAGAGGAAATGCAGGAAGCCGGCGTGCGGTTCGACCTGATCAACTACCCCGGCGCCCAGCACGGCTTCACCAACCCCGGCGCCACCGCCAAGGGACAGAAGTTCGGCTTCCCGGTGGGTTATGACGCCAATGCGGCCCGGGACGCCTGGGAAGGCTCACTGGCCTTCTACAAGCGACTGTTCGGCTAAGCGGCCGACCGCATGCCCTGTCTCACGGGACAGGGCTTCTGGTTCACGCGTTTCAAGCGTCTCGCGGATCGGTCCCGCCCACCATGGGCCGCTCCCGGTTGGCATCACGGAAACTCAGCAGACTTTCCACACCGGTGAAATCCACCGACTCACGAAACTCCAGCCAGTCCACCATGCAGTAGAGGCAGATCGCCGGATAATGCCACTGGGCGAATTCGCCCGCGTCCACCATGGCCGCCAGAGTGCGCAACGACAGCATGATGCGCTCACGCTGGAGGTTGTAGAACATCAGGTCCTGTTCCACGTCGATGCCGGACTTCTTCGACAGCAACAGGGTCACCGCCGAATCGTTGACCGCGTCGATCAGCGTCAGCTGGTTCTCCTGATCCCAGCTCAGGGGCGCATCGCCGTTTTTCTGGGCGAGGTAGCGTGAGATCACCCGGGAGTCGTACACCTCCTGCTCGCCGTCAATGAGCATCGGGATCTTCAGGGCCGGGTTGTTACGGCGTAGCTCGTCCCGACCCTCGCCGTAGATGTTCAGGTTGACGAACTCGTAGTCGCTCTCGGCCAGCAACAGGCGGATGCGACGGACGTAGGGCGACGTGGTGGAACCAATCAGTTTCATCTCAGATTTCTCCGTGGGGTTGCTGGCGATGACATGAGTGTCATGATTCAAGCCGTTGAATTAGCATCTAAACTGCTAATCTGATCGTACAGGGATAGTTCCGTCACTTCATGATGACCCATTGCGGCAACAAAAAGGACCCCATGCCCAAAAACCCCGTTGTTTTGCCAGCGGTACTCGTCCTGGCGCTTTTCAGCCAGGTCGTCCTGGCTCAGGCACCCCGGAATGTCGGCTTCTATTACGGCCACGAGGCACCGGTCAGCGCCTTGATGGCGTACGACTGGCTGGTCCTGCAACGCGATCGCAACAGCACGTCACGCCTCGACACCCTCAACGACGCCGGCGTGGCGCCCATTGCCTATGTCAGCGTGGGCGAAATGGCCCGCAGTCACAAGCAGTTTGCGCAACTTCCCGCCACCGCACGCCTGGGCCGGAACACGGGCTGGGACAGTGCCATTCTCGATATCCGCCAGCCGGCGGTACGCGCCTTCCTGCTCGACAGGCTGATCGACCCGGCGTTCCGGGCCGGCTACCACGGGGTTTTCCTGGACACCCTCGACAGCTACCGGCTCACCCAGGCCGGCCAGGACGATCCGGCGGCGTTCGTGCAGGCCCTGGCGACCCTGATCGGCCGCATCCGCGAGCGCCACCCGGACGCCCGGATCATCATCAACCGGGGCTTCGAACTCCCCGAGAGCGTCCACGCCCAGGTAGACGCACTGGCCTTCGAATCCTACCGGCGCGGCTATGACGCCGGCCGCAAACGCTATCGTCCGGTGTCCGACGCCGATCGCCAATGGCTCCGGGGCCAGCTCGATCACTGGCGCGACCGGCACCCGGACAAGCCCCTGATCGCCATCGACTACGTGCGCGACGCCAGCGACGCGCCCGCCCTGGCCAGGCAACTGCGCCAGGATGGCTTCGTCCCCTACGTCACCGACCCGGACCTGCAGCGCCTGGGGCCCACCGAACCGCAACGGATCAAACGCGAGGTGCTGGTCCTGCACGATGCGCCGGACGGCCTGATGGCGCACAGCGCCGCCCACCGGTATGGCGGTGTGCTACTGGAACGGCTGGGTTACATCCCGGTTTACCGGGATATGCACGCCCCCCTGCCCAGCGAGCCTCTCGATGACCGCTTCGCCGGCATCGTCGCCTGGTGGGAGGGCGGCGCCAAGAGCCGTCGTGTGTGCCGATGGCTGTCGCAGCACCGTGGCAACCTGCCGCTGGTGGTCATGGGCCGGCTGCCACCGGACCGCAACTGCGAGGCCCTTATCCGGTCCGACACCGTCACCCTGCCCGCGCTCCCTGTGACGACGACGCCGCGCCAGGCATCGGTCGGCCGTTTCGAGGGCACGCATTTGCCCGCGATGCCGGATTCGGCACTGCCGCGCGCCGAAGGCGTCTCGTCGTGGCTGGAGATCACCGATGCCCAGGACACGACCTTCACGCCGGTCTATACGGCCGAGCATCTCGGCGTGGCCCTGGAGCCCTACCTTTTCGAGCCGGGCCCCGAAGACGAACGCTACTGGCTGTTCGACCCGTTGGCATTTCTGGCGGAGGCCCTCGGGGGGCCTCTCTATCCCACACCGGACGCCACGACGGAAAGTGGGCAACGCATCCTGACAGCTCACATCGACGGCGACGGTTTCGTATCCCGGGCCGAGCTGGAAGGCAGCCCGCTGGGTGCGACGGTCATCATGGACCAGATCATCAAACGTTACCGCGTTCCGCATACCGTGTCGGTCATCGAAGCCGAAACCTCGCCGGACGGCATCTATCCAGCGACCAGCGCCGAAGCCGAACGCATCGCCCGCCAACTGTTCCGGCTGGATAACGTGGAAGTGGCGTCGCATTCCTACAGCCACCCCTTTTTCTGGCAGATCATCGAGGACGGTTCGCGCCCGTTACCGGTGTTTGCAGATTACGGCTACGCACTGGGCGTCCCCGGGTACAAGCCGGTCCTGCAGCGCGAGATCCCCGGCTCGATCGACTACATCAACCGGCGCCTGGCGCCGGCGGACAAACCGACCAACCTGTTCCTCTGGACCGGCGACGCCCTGCCCGGCGAGCGCGCACTCAAAGCGGTTCGCTCCGCTGGCGTCCTGAACGTCAACGGCGGCGACACCCACCCGCTGCCCTACGCCTCCCAACTGGCGGGTGTCTGGCCCATGGCGCGCCCGGTCGGCGACGAGCTGCAGATCTACGCGCCGGTCATGAACGAAAACGTCTACACCAATCTCTGGCACGGCCCGTACTATGGCTTCCGCGACGTGATAGACACCTTCCGTATCCTGGAAAACTACCAACGGCTCAAACCGCTGAGCATCTACTACCACTTCTATTCCGGAACCAAGCCTGCCGCGCTCAATGCCCTGAAGGCGGTCTACGACGACGCCCTGTCGCGGCCGGTGACCCCCCTGTACCTGAGCCAGTACGCCCGGCGCGCCCGGTTCAACTACCGCTCGGCCATGCTGCGGGACAGCCATGGACGCTATACCTGGCGCGGCATCGGCGCCCCGCACACCGTGCGCATCGACCCGGCCGGCCAGTACCCGGATCTGGCCGCCAGTCAAGGCGTCGCCGGGTTCCATGACGATGCCGGCAACCGCTATGTTCACCTGACCGGCTCCCAGCCAACACTCGCGCTGCGCGACACGCCTCCGGAAGGCCCCTATCTGCAACAGGCCAATGCGGTTCTGACCCACTGGTCGCGGCGCCGGGTCGACGACCGCTGGCGTATCGAGCTGGGGTTCTCCGGCATCGGCCCGCTGAGCGCCACCCTGGCCGGCACCGGGCATTGCCGTGTGATCCGCGGAGCGTCCCTGTCCGTGAAGGGCACGGGGCGCCCGGTACAACTGGGCGCGCCGGGTAAAAACGTGAACTCGGCGACCCTGGAGTGCCGTTGATGCGGGCTCGCAGACGCATCCAGTTTTTCCGGCTGCCGTCGCTGCTCGCCATCGGGGTGCTGTTCACGCTGGCGCTGTTCGCCCTGTACCCGCGTCAGACCGTGTTCGAGGACATCCACTTTCTGGAGCAACCGGACGCCCTCTCCATTGCCTACCTGCACGTGCTGCTGCGCGCCGACCCCGACAACCCGTCGCTGCGCATCAATCTGGGGCACATGCTGCGCAAGACCGGGCAGGGCCGTGCAGCCGAGCGAGTCCTGAATCCGTTTCTCGAGAACGATCCCATTCCCTACAACGCCCTGTCCGATATCCTCCTGCTCCGCCAGCAACGGGTGTACGAGGCGACCCGACCGGAAGACCGGGCAACCGCGCGGCGCCGGCTGTTCGAGACGCTGGAGCGGGTGCCGGATCAGCCCTACAGCTTTGACGATAAAACGGCGTTGATCGATCCCGTCGAGGACGCGCTGAGTCTGGCCCAGGCCAGCCACCTATGGCGCGACATGGCCCGTTTCGCACCGGAAGCCGGCGAGCGCCGCAAGATCGCCCGCCGGCTGGCCGAACTCCAGGAGGCCCAGGGCAAGCCCGGCGCCGCCGCCGGGACCCTGCTCGACAGCCTGCGGGAAGACGGCGCGGCCGACTCGGGGCCGATGATCGATGACATTCTGCGACTGCAGCTGGCCGCCGGGCAGCCTCGCCAAGCGCTGTCCCTGTTCAAGTCGCAGCGCGCCACGACTCCGATGGACACCGCCACGCTGGAGCAGGGTATTGAGCTGGCCCGCTACGCCGGCGCCGACGACGACCGCCTGCGCTGGCTGCAACGCCTGGTGGACCAGCAGCCCGATGACGTGCCTCTCCTGCGCGAACTGCTGACCGCGCAACTGGCCCAGGGTGACACCACCTCGGCACTGGCCACGGTCCGCCGCCTGCAGACACAGGCACCGGACCTGACGCCCGCAGACCGGACCCGGATGGCGCAAGTCCTGGACTGGAACAACCTTCCGGCCGAGGCCTTGCCGTACTGGTCCGAGCTGTATGTGGAGCACAACCAGCCGCAAGCACTGGAACGAGCGACCTCGACCGCCCGCAGCCTGTTCGACTGGGCCGCTCTGGAGAGGCTTCTGTCGCTCGCGGAAAATCGCGGTCACAGCAATCCCGACAGCTACCTCCTGCTCGCCGACAGCCACATCCGGAACGGCGATATCGAGTCCGCCTTGCGGGTGCTCGACCGCGGTATCACCCGTTATCCGAAAGCCCCGGCGCTGCAGGAGCGCAAGCTGTCGCTGCTGCTCAACAGCCGGGATTTCAACGGTGCCATCGCCTACCTGGAACAGCGCGACACCCTGAGCGACAAGCAGCGCCTGCAACTGGCACAGCTTTACTGGCGCACCCGACAGCCGGAAGCCGCCCTGGCCCACCTGGATTTCCAGCCGTCGGACCCGGGCATCCGCAACGACGTCACGTTCATGCGTCTGCGGCTGGGGCATTACCTCGGGCGACTGCGGGGGATCCGGGACGATTACCAGGCCATGCTGGACCGCCTGGAAGACGAACCGCCGCAGGTTCAGGAGGAACTGTTGTCCCTGGCGATCCTGTTCGAAGACTACACCGCCGCCCGCCACATCAGTCGCGTGCGCTATGCCAGCACGAACGAGCCGCGCTACCTCGCCAACCAGGCGGAGTACGCGGCCGGCACCGGCGACTGGTCCGCCGCTACGGACGCGCTCGACGCCTGGGTCGACGCCTTCCCGAGCGCGGCCAACCTCAACCGTTACTGGCAGCTGCGCGCCCTGACCTATCACCAGACCGGCCGTCTCGATCAAGCCGACCAGACTTACCGGGAGGCCTACCGCCTTGCCCCCGACGACCTGGAAACCCTGGTCGGCTGGGGCTGGCTGATGCTCAGCGAACCTGAACGTTTCGGCGAGCGACTGTCCCATATGCTCGCCCGCCTCGAGGCCCAGGGCGACCCCGAAACCTATCCGGTGCTGGCCTACGGCCACAGTGCTCTGGGCCATCCCGAACAGGCCCGGGCATGGTTCCTGCGCGGGTTGGACGGGCATCGGGCGGAACCCGAATGGCTGCTGTCCACGGCCCGGGTGCTGGAACTCACCGGCCGGGAACGGCAGGCAGAAGCATTACGGGCGAGCATCGACCCCGGCCGGATCACCGACGCCAACACCCGGGTCGCCTATTACCGGGCCCGCGGACTGGACCGCCTGGCCCTGACGGTCCTCGGTCGCGCCGCCACCGACACCGATCAACGGCAGATGGCACAGCAAGCCCTGGATGCCGGCCACGCCCTGCTGGCCGAAGCCTGGCTGGCGCAGTCGCGCGAGCCGGACGACAACGCGCTGCTGCATCCGGCCGACCTGACCCCGGCGCAACAACGACAGCGCCTGCTGGCCAACCTGGATACGTTGGAATCGGACCGCGGCTCCGATCTGTCACGGTCGCGTCTGCGGGAAACGGTGGACCTTCACCGCGGAGCCCAGCGCTCAATTCAGACGGGCGTGGAACGCCTCGACCTGGGCAATTTCGCCGTGCGCCAGACCGGTATCAAGGGCCGCTACGCGCTGGACGAGGTCAGCGTCAGCGGGGCTGCCAGCCGGGTGGCGCCAGAATCCGCCGGGCGTCTCGCCGAGCGTCCCGACGCCGGCGCCGAGGGACGCCTGGGTCTGGCCTGGCAGGGCTCGCGCTGGGGGCTCCAGGTGGAGGCGGCCAGTCTGGCACGGAACGAAGGGCCCTCGCCGGCCTTCTCCGTGGAAGGGGACTGGCAACCGGCGGACCGCTGGAGCCTGCAGGCGGGGCTGGAACACAACGCCCGCGCGCCCGACTCCGCCGAGGCCTGGTGGCTGCTCGGCCGCGACCGACAGTCCCTGGCCGCCACCTACAGCCCGTTTTCACGGCTGGCCCTGACCGGGCGGGCGGAACGTCTGGCCTACCATTCCGCCGATGACGATTCGCTGGGTTCGGGCCACAGCCTCGAGTTCACCGCCGATTACACCCTGTTCCGCGAAGACCCCGCCATGACCGTGACATTGGGCTACCAGCGACAGCAACTGGACCTGGAGCCGACCCTGCCGGCGAGCGTCAACGACGAACTGGACAGCCCCTTGCCGCCCTCGGCGCTGCTAACCGACGAATACGAACGCGTCGGCGCGCGCGTTCGCTGGTTTCACGGCGAGCCCCACAGCCTTTTCCGAAGTACCGCCTCGCCCCGGGGCTTCCTGGAAGTGGGCAGCGGCTATGTGATCTCCACGGATACCCCCGAGATCGGTCTGGGCGCGGGCCTGGGCTGGCGGCTGTTCGGGGACGACGAACTGGCCCTGTCCGCCCGCTGGGCGTCCGAAGGCATCGACGGCAGCGGTCGCGCCGACCTGAATCTAACCTATACCCTGTATCTGGACCGTTAAGGAGAATCCGATGTTGCAACGTATCCCGCGCCTCCCCACCCTGCTGTTCGCCAGCCTGCTGGTGCTGAGTGGCTGCTCGGTGCTGCAGAGCGAAGACGGCCTGGCCATTCCGGCCGATAGCCGCCTGGCCGTGGTGCCCCTGATGAACCTGTCGCAAACCCCGCAGGCCGGCGAACAGGCCGCCAGCGTCCTCAGTGCGCTCCTGCGGGCCAAGGGCAGTCACAACACCACCTTGTTCCTGCCGCAGCAGCGCGACCCTCTGCTCTACGACAACAGCGAGCGTCGCCAGGAGGCCCTGGAATCGGCCGAAGCCAGCGCGCCCGATTACCTGGTGACAGGCACCGTCGAGGAGTGGCGCTACAAGAGCGGTCTGGACGGGGAACCCGCCGTGGGTGTGACGCTGGAGATCCGCGACGCTGACACCGAACGCCTGGTGTGGAGTGGCACCTCGGCACGCACCGGCTGGGGCCGGGAAAGCCTGAGCGTCGCTGGTCACAAGGTACTGGATGAATTGGTCGAGCGTATGCCGTTAACCAACAGGGACTGAACCGCCCATGGTGGATACTTCGCTACAGAGCGCCCTCCGCCCGCAAGAAGCGAGCGATCTGCTGAAATGGCTGGAAACGCTGCTGATCACGTCGGCCTGCTTCGCGCTGGGGGCCTGGAGCCGCCCGGACGATCCGTTCTTCCTGACCGGTAATTTTCCCTGGCCGGTCATCGGTCCGTTGCTGGTGGCCCTGCGCTACGGCTTTTTCATGGCCCTGGCGGCTTCGCTGCTGCTCATTGGCGGATTGGGGATGTACCTGCGTTATCTGATGGACGTGCCACAGCCGTATCCCTTCACCTGGGCCGCGGGGGTGCTCGCGGTGGTTCTGCTGGCCGGTGAATTCCGGGACTACTGGGAGCGACGCCGGGCCGAGCTGGCGGCGGCAAACGACTACCGCGACGGGCGGCTGGAGGAGTTCACTCGCAGCTATTACCTGCTCAAGGTATCCCACGACCGTCTCGAACAGCGGCTGGCGGGCAGCTCCCGCAGCCTTCGTGAAGCCTTGCGCCGCGTTTATTCGGAACTCGCCGCCGACAGCCACGCCGGCCTGACTCGGGACCGCGCCCAGGCGACACTCGCGTTGTTCGGCCACTACGGTCAGATACAGACCGCCGGGGTTTTCCCGGTGCGCCAGGGACGTCTCACGGCACAGGCCCTGGCATCCATCGGCGAATTCAAGCCGCTTTCCGGTAGCGACCCCCTGATCGAGCACGCCCTCCGGGAGCGCAAGCTGGTGTCGATACAGACGGAATACCACCGCCGCCAGGCCGAGCTCGACAGCCGCTTTCTCGCGGTGATTCCGCTGCTGACGTCCGATGGCGAGATCCTCGGCGTGGTCGCCGTCGAGGCGATGCCGTTTTTCTCGTTCGAGCCGCAGACGCTGCGCTTCCTGGCGATCCTGGCGGGCCATCTGGCCGACCAGTTGCAGGAGCAGGATCTCACGCCTGCGGGAGAAACGGAGGAACGGCGTCACTTCCGTCGTCAGTTGGCGCGAGTCGGACGCGACGCCGAGCGCTTCGACCTGCCAGCCTGTCTGCTGTGCTTCCGGGCCGACACGACGCTGACGTCGCGCCAGATCGTCGACCACATCAAAAGCGTGCGTCGTGGGCTGGATGTGCTCTACGAAGCCTCGGACAACCACGGGCTGCGCCTGGCGATCCTGATGCCGCTGACGGATGAACTGGGGCAGTCCGGCTACCTGCAACGGCTGGAGGACGGCGTCCGCGAGACCCTCGGGGTTCACCTCGCCGACTGGCTGGGCGCCCCAGCCAGTCACCAGGTAAGCGACCGCGCAACCGCCGAAAGCTGGCTGGAGGCCCATCTCGCCCATGGGGAGTAGCGGACTCATCCTCCAGGCCCTGGCGGCCGAAGCCGCTGCGTTCGCCGGTCTGTTCTATCTGGACGACGGGCTGGCGCAGCTGGTCACCTATATGACGCTTCACGCCCTGGCCTGCGGCTTGCTGACGCCGGTGCTGCTGAGGCTGCTGCCGGCCCGCTACCGTGGCTCTCCCCGCCGGGCCGCCGCGTTCCTGTTCACCATTCAGTTCGCCATCCCTTTTATCGGCAGCCTGGGGGTGGCGCTGGGGGTATTGCTGGCGCTTTACCTGCCACGCTCCACCCGCGAGCTGCCCTGGCAGGAAATCGACATTCCCGAATTGCCGTACCGGCCCATCGATACCGAATTGCAGATGTTCTATTCCGAGGGCGGGCTGCAACAGGTCCTGCGTGACGCCGCCGACCCCGAGAAGCGCCTCAAGGCCCTGATCGCCACACGCCAGATGGACAGCCGGGAAGCCATCGTTATTCTGCGCCAGGCCTTGCGGGACAAGACGGACGATGTCCGTCTGCTGGCCTACTCCATGCTCGAACAGAAGGAAAAGACGCTGTCTCACCAGATTATCCGTCTGCAGGATGCACTGCGGACCGCATCCGACGAGCAGGGCCTCATTCTCCAGCGGCGCCTGGCGCAGCTGTGGTGGGAAATGGCCTACCTCGGTCTCGCCCAGGGCGGCTTGCAGCGCCACTACCTGGAAAACGCACGGGCCACGCTGCTCCGCCTGGTCGACCGGCGCCCGAGGCATGGCGACTATCACCTGCTCGGCCGAGTCCACCTGCAACTCGGCCAACTCGACGACGCTCGCGCCGCCTTCGAGCAGGCACAGGCGCTGAACGCGCCCCCCGCGAAAATCCAGCCCTACCTGGCCGAAGTCGCCTTCCTGCAGCGGGATTTCGCCAACGTCCGACACCACCTGTCCGCCTGCCCGTCCACCGTGCGGGATGCGGGCATCGAATCTCTCAAACAGGCCTGGTTGTAAGCGAATGGAGAAACAAGCGCCTCCCGTCAAAGCCGACATCGCCCTCCTGCTGGAGGGCACCTATCCGTTCATCCGCGGCGGCGTCTCGTCCTGGGTCCACCAGATCATCCAGGGCCTGCCGGAGTACACCTTCGCGCTGATTTTCATGGGTGGCGAACGCAGTCACTACGGTGAGCAGCAGTACGAGCTACCGGCCAACGTGCGTCACCTGGAATGCCATTACCTGATGGACGGGCACAGCGAGCCCAAGCCCCGCCCCCGCAAGGGCAACCGCCGGGCGTTCGACGCCCAGCGCGACCTGCACGCGACCTTCCGTTCCGGCGAACCGGCCTCCCGGGCGATCATGCAGCGGGTGTTCGCCGATCTGGGCTCGTCGAAAGGCATCAGCTTCTCGGACTTCCTGCACAGCGAAGCCAGTTGGGAGATCATCGACGATTACTACCGTCGTTACTGCACCGAGCCCTCCTTCGTCGACTATTTCTGGTCGGTGCGGATCATGCACGCCCCGCTGTTCCAGCTGGCGCGCATCGCCCGGGAGATGCCGCAGGTCCGGATGCTCCACTCGATTTCCACCGGTTACGCGGGTCTTCTGGGCGCCATGGTCAGCGAACAGCGCCAACTGCCGCTCGCGCTGTCGGAACACGGCATCTACACCAAGGAACGTAAGATCGATCTGTCCCAGGCGCAATGGATTCACGATCCCGCCGATCAGGTCAGCGGCACGCTCAACGAGCAGGTGGGCTATATCCGCCAGCTGTGGATTCGTTTTTTCGAATCCATCGGGCGCATGACCTACCAGCAGGCCGACCCCATCGTGTCGCTGTACCAGGGCAACCAGGACCGGCAGCACGTCGACGGCGCCCCCACGGAGCGCACACGGATCATCCCCAACGGCATCAACCCGCAACAGTTCGAACGCGCGCGAAAAGCCCGACCGGATCGCGTGCCTCCGGTATTGGGGCTGGTCGGGCGGGTGGTGCCGATCAAGGACATCAAGACCTTCATTCGCGCCATGCGGACCGTGTGCGACCAGCGGCCCGACGCCGAAGGCTGGATCGTCGGCCCGGAAGACGAGGACGAGGCCTACGTGCGGGAATGCAAGGAGCTGGTTCAGAGCCTGGGGCTGGACAAGCGGGTGCGCTTCCTCGGTTTCCAGAATATCCAGGACATCCTGCCGCAGCTGGGCCTGATGGTGCTGACGTCCATCTCCGAGGCGTTACCACTGGTGATCCTCGAAGCCCACGCGGCGGGGCTCCCGTGCCTGGCGACGGATGTGGGCTCGTGCCGGGAACTGCTGGAAGGCAACCAGCCCGAGGACCGGGCCCTGGGCGCCAGCGGGGCGGTGGTGCCCATTGCCGATCCCGAAGCCACGGCGCGGGAGGCGGTGCGCCTGCTGGGTGACGAGCAGGCCTGGTACGCCGCCCAACGGGCCGGACTCGAACGCGTGGAACGCTACTACACGCTCGACAGCATGTTCGAGGCGTACCGCGACATCTACCGGAAAGGAACGACAGCATAATGGCCGGCATCGGTTTCGAGATTCGCCGCATCCTGCGACGCGAGAGCTTCCTCAACCTGATTGAAGCCTACGGGCTGGCGGGGATTATCAGCTCCGGCCCGTGGGTGCTGTCCGTCCTGGGGGTGATGGTCATCGGCATACTCAGCCTGTCGATGGCGGTCGATGATCGCGAAATCATCCAGTTTCTGGTTTCGGTGACCTACCTGATGGCGA
Source organism: Marinobacter sp. JSM 1782161 (assembly GCF_011421605.1). NCBI lineage: Bacteria > Pseudomonadati > Pseudomonadota > Gammaproteobacteria > Pseudomonadales > Marinobacteraceae > Marinobacter > Marinobacter sp. JSM 1782161. The sequence goes on along the minus strand of NZ_WSSA01000004.1, from coordinate 502,399 downwards.
TCTCGCTGGTGGTTTCCGGGGTGTTCCAGCACGTTTTTACCCGCTGGGTCGCCGACCGCCTGTACGAGAAGAAAAACGAGTTGATCCTGCCCAATCTGATGGGGCTGATCTGGGTCACCACCCTGATGGCCGGCGTCATCGGTGGCCTGGCCGTTGCCTTTCTGCTGGACGGCACCTCGACGATCTACCGGCTGCTGATGTTCGGCAACTTCGTGGTGCTGTGTAACCTGTGGCTGGTCACCATTTTCCTGTCCAGCATGAAATCCTATCGCCGCATCGTGATTCTCTTTGCGCTGGGCTACGCCACCGCGGTCGTGGCCTCCACCCGCCTGGCCGACTGGGGGCTGGAAGGTCTGTTGACCGGCATCCTGCTGGGCCACAGCCTGCTGTTCTTCAGCTTCTTCTATTCCATCATCCGCCAGTACCCCGGCGAGAGCTTCATCCGCTTCGACTTTATCCGTCGCCGCCAGATCTTCCCGTCGCTGATTCTCACCGGGTTGCTGTTCAACGCCGCGGTGTGGGCGGACAAGTTCATCTTCTGGTTCTACCCGCCCACCTCGCAGCCGATCATCGGCGAACTGCGGGCGTCGGTCATCTACGATCTCCCGATTTTCCTGGCCTATCTGTCGATCATCCCCGGGATGGCGGTATTTCTCGTACGCATGGAAACCGATTTCGCCGAAGCCTATGACCGCTTCTACCGGGCCGTCCGCGAGGGCGACACCCTGGCGCGCATCAATCAGTTCCGCGACGAGATGGTGCTCATCGCCCGCAACGGTATCTATGAAATTTTCAAGGTGCAGGGCCTGACCATCGTGGTCCTGTTCCTCTGGAGCGAAGACATCCTCTCGGCCATTGGCATCTCTCCGCTCTATCTGGCGCTGTTCCGCATCGACCTGGTGGCGGTAGGCATCCAGCTGTTGTTGCTCGCTATCCAGAACGTGCTGTTCTACCTCGATGCACGCGGGGTCAACGTCGCGCTTTGCAGCCTGTTCTTCTTCGGCAACATTGCCTTCACCCTGCTGACACTGGAACTGGGCGCGTCGTTTTACGGCTACGGCTTCGCCGGGGGCGCCCTGCTGGCGGTTCTGGGCGGGCTGTTCCTGTTGTCACGCAAATTCGACCGACTCGAGTACGAGACCTTCATGTTGCAGGGACGCTAGTAACCCACCGAACGACGGAGCCCCGGAACACCTTGAGAGCAGGACGCGGTCGCGGTCGGATCTCAACCGGACGGGACATGAGTCGCTTTCCGGGCCCGCTCGGGCAGCGGCAAGCGGCTGGCGATCCGTTCCCGGGTTTCGTCCATCAGCTCGTCCAGTTCCAGGTCGTCGGTGGGAATCGGCGGGTGCACCACCACCTCGATGGTACCGGGCCGAAACGCGCCGGTGCCCTTGGGCAGACAGTCGTGGGAGCCGCGAATGGTGATCGGCAGGATCGGCAGTTGACTGTCCTTGGCGATCACGAAGCCACCCTTCTTGAACGGCAGCAACTGACCATCCCAGCTGCGGGTGCCTTCCGGAAACAGCAGCACGCCGGTGCCGTCCGGTAACTGCCCGACCGCCTCGCGAATACTCTGCATGGCGTCACTGCCTTTGGAACGGTCGATGAACAGGTTGCGGGAGGCCTCCAGCGCCAGTCCGAATAGCGGCACCTTGCGCAGCTCCTTCTTGATCACCCAGCGATACTGGATCCTCAGAGCCAACACCAGAGCCGGCGGGTCCAGATACGAGGCGTGATTGCTGAGAATGACGTAGCGCTGGCCCGGTTCGATGTTCTCAAGCCCAGTCACACGCAGGCGTACACCCACCATCTTGAACAGCACCCATGCATAAACCTGGGTGCCGTGAAACGCCATATCGCCACGCCGGCCCAGCAGTGCGGCCAGGACAATCGGCAGGAAGAGCACTAGAGTCAGGGCAATGGCCCAGAAAAAAATCCAGACTGTTTTCAGGGCTTTCATGGAATACATCTGTCCTTGGCATCCACAAACGGTCACGACTTCATCATACCTTCATGGCCGTGTCACGGATCACCGGCAGCCTGATTGTGGCCTTATCGCAAAGTCAGTTCACTAATAATTCGTAAAAGGATCTTACTATGACGAATGCACGTTATTGCCCGTGGTTGCTGTCACTGGCCGTTCTCTTCACCGTCATGGGCAGTGCCGATCTGCAGGCCGGCTGGGGCCATGGCAAGGACGACGACCGTGACCGCGACCGACACGGCCACCATGATCGCAGCTGGCACGACAACACCCACACGGTCCAGCTGGGGCCGCGCCCCTATTACCTCGTCAACGATATGGACGAGGGACCGCTCAAGCGCAAATTACAGTCCTGCATGAACCAACCGATGAAACGCTCCGACTTCTCCATCGGCCACCGCGGCGCGCCGCTGCAGTTCCCCGAGCATACCCGCGAGTCCTACGTGGCGGCAGCCCGCATGGGCGCCGGGGTAATCGAGTGCGACGTGGCGTTCACCAGGGACCGGGAACTGGTGTGTCGCCACGCCCAGAACGACCTGCACACCACCACCGACATCGTCACCATTCCCGAGCTGAACGCCAAGTGCACCCAGCCGTTCGTGGCCGCCGATCCCGCCAGCGGCACGCCGGCCCGGGCGGAATGCCGCACCAGCGACCTGACCCTGGCGGAGTTCAGGCAGCTGACCGGCAAGATGGACGGCTTCAACCCGGACGCCACCACCCCGGAAGAATACGTTCAGGGCACCGCTAACTGGCGCACCGACCTCTACGCCACGGAAGGCACCCTGATGACCCACAAGGAGAGCATCGAACTGTTCCGCGAGCTGGGCGTCCAGTTCACGCCGGAACTCAAGACACCGGTGGTGGATATGCCGTTCGAGGGGGATTACACCCAGGCAGATTACGCCCGCCAGCTGATCGAGGATTACCGCGAAGCCGGTATCGATCCGTCGGACGTGTGGCCGCAATCCTTCCAGTTGGACGATGTGCTCTACTGGATCAACCACACGCCGGCCTACGGCCAGCAGGCGGTGTTCCTGGACCAGCGCGCCAACGAGCCCGACGTGACGTCACTGGCGTACCTGCAATCCCTCAAGAGTCAGGGCGTGAACGTGGTCGCCCCGCCCTTGTGGAAGATGCTGACCCTGGACCCGCGCGGTGAGATCGTGCCCTCTGAATACGCCCGCAACGCCCGTTCCGCCGGCCTCGAGATGATCGCCTGGAGCCTGGAGCGCAGCGGCCCGCTGGCTTCCGGGGGCGGCTGGTACTACCAGTCGGTGAACGACGCCATCGACAACGACGGCGACATGTTCACCGTCGTCGACGTGCTGGCCCGGGACGTGGGCGTGATGGCCATCTTCTCCGACTGGCCGGCCACCACGACCTTCTACGCCAACTGCATGAAGCTGTGATCCCAACCGGCCGGGCCGCACCGCTACTCGGCGAAGCGGCCCGGCCGGAAGGCGTCCAGATCCAGCGACGGGGTTTCGCCGTCAATCACCTGGGCGATCAGCTCAGCGCTGCCGGCCGACAGGGTCCAGCCGAAGGTGCCGTGGCCGGTATTGAGGTAGAGGTTGTCGCGGGTGCCACGGCCGATGGTCGCCGGGCCGTCCGGCGTCATGGGACGGAAGCCGGTCCAGGACGTGGCGCGCTCCATATCCGCCGCGCCGGGGAAGCGCGAGGCCACGGACGCCCTGATGGTGTCCAGGCGCGTCTCGTGAATACGGCGGTCGAAGTCCGCCAGCTCGACGAAGCCGGTCGCGCGCAGACGGTCCCCCAGGCGCGTGGAGACCACCTTGTAGTTGTCGTCGTGGATCGTTGAACGCGGCGCCGCTTCCGGATCGATCAACGGCGCGGTCAACGAGTACCCCTTCACCGGATAGATCGGCAGGTGCACGCCCAGCGGCTTCACGATCCCGGGTGACGCGCAGCCGGCGGAGACCACCACCGCATCGGCATCGAGCTGCTCCAGCGCGCCGCCGGTTTGGCGTACTTCCACGGCTTCGACCCGCCGATGATCCGCCAGCAGGCGCTGTACCTCGACGTTGTAGCGAAACGTGACACCCCGCTCCTCGCAGGCCGCCGCCAGCGCCTTGGAAAACAGGCTGCAATCCCCCGTGCCATCGGTAACGTAGCGCAACCCGCCGTAGAGCGGCCCGTCACCGCGCATGCCCGGCTCGTATTCGCGCACCTGCTCCGGGCTGAGCAGCTGGTTCTCGATGCCCAGCTCGTCCAGCAGGGCGGCGGTATCCAGGTACTCGGTCATGGTATCCGGGCGACTGGCCAGGTGCATCAGGCCGGCGTGGGCACCGTCGAACGCCAGGTCCAGCTCGTTTTCCAGGGCCAGGAAACAGTCCCGGCTGTGGATACCGAGCCGCAACATGGCGCGCTTGTTAAGCCCGAACACGCCGGGGGCATAAGCGTAGCGCAGGGTGGAGACCAGGAAGCGGAAGGTGTCGAGAGACGGCGGCATGCGCATCTTCAGCGGGCCCTGTTTGTCCAGCAGCCAGGGCAGCGCCTTGCGCACCATGGCCGAGGACGCCCACGGATAGACCACCCCATAGGAACGCTGGGCGGCGTTGCCCTTACTGGTTTCCTCGCCGGCCTGGTCGAGACGTTCCAGTACGGTCACCTGATGGCCACGCTTGCAGAGGGACCATGCGGTGGTCACGCCCACCACCCCGGCTCCGATAACGACGATGTGCATCACTGCCTCCCTGTTGTGGGCGCCCTGTCCCGAGTGGCAGGACGCCGGTACCAGTCTCTATCTCAGTGGCTGGGAGGAAAAAGGTCAACCCGTGGGGATGGGTATTTGCCGCGACAGATCAGTTGCTTGCAGCGCGGCGGGCCGGAAAACGAGCACAAAAAAAGGCAGCCCGAGGGCTACCTTTTCCGGATTCATCCGACGATGAGGTGCATCGCCGGACTGATCGCGGCGGCTTAGAGCGGAGTAACGTTCTCAGCCTGCGGACCTTTCTGGCCCTGAGTCACGGTGAACTCAACCTGCTGGCCTTCAGCCAGGGTCTTGAAGCCGCTGCCGTTGATGGCGCTGTAGTGAACGAAAACGTCCGGGCCGCTTTCGCGAGTAATGAAGCCGAAGCCTTTGGTTTCGTTAAAGAATTTAACGGTACCGGTCTCTGTAGACATGGTTTTCCTGTCCTTCAATTCAAATTCAAAAATTGCCCGTAGGCGGTCATCGGAAAAGCAAACTCGTGTAATCAAAAACAGGACGATGCACTACTTAACTACAGAGGGATACGTCTTATTTATGAAACGCTTTGCTGAAACTTTCCTACGGGACCCACTGTATACCCGATTGGTGACTTTGCCAACAGAATTTTTCATGGTAAGTACAACTACGAAATGGTCCGCGTCAATCACCCTCTCAGCGCGTGAAAACAGTATATTCCCAGCGCCGTCATGGACAGCGATCCGACCACATGCAGGGCGACTCCACCGAAAGCCGCCAGCCACTTCCCGGCCTGGATCGCGCCGTACATTTCCACCGAAAACGTTGAGAAAGTGGTCAGCGCCCCGCACAGTCCGGTGACCGCAAACAGCCGCCATTCCGGCCCCAGATGCGGCGCCTGGCTGAAATAGCTGATCAGGTAGCCAATCAGCCAGCCCCCGCACAGATTGGCCACCAGCGTCCCCACCGGAATGACATGCCCGCTGGTATTGAGCCAGAGGCTGAGCAACCAGCGCAGGTTGGCGCCGATAACGGCCCCCAGGCTGACGGCGAGGATGGACATGGCAACAGGCACCGGCTGGACTCCTTCTGGATCATTCACACGACGGCGCCGGCGGCGAGGCACCGGCCCATAAAAAACCCGCTGGCCCGGGAGACCGGACGCAACGGGTTCGAGTCTACCAGAGCTCGCCGACGCTGAGCGGGCCCGGCTTTGGGCGGATCAAGCGGCGTTGTGCTCGATCACGCTGTCCTTCTGCTGGGCAAAGGCGTCGAAGGCGAAATCGTCCACCGTGAGCATTTCCAGCACGCGCGCCTCATAGTCGCTCATGAAGTCGGCGTCTTCCTGCGAAAGGATGCCCGCCTCTCTGGCGGCGTCGAAACGCTGCTCCGGATGCAGGGCTTCCATGGGCAGTTCGCCTTTGGCGTAGGCCTTGTTCACCGTGCGGTAGATGCCATCCGCCCGCTCGTAGGACGCCAGCAGGTCGTTGTACTCGGCGACCGGGTTGTTGACGCCGCCTTCCACCTGGGTGGTCCAGGCCGGGCGCAGCAGCTTCTCACGCAGCGGCGTGGCGGTGCTGATGGCCCGCGCCAGGGTGCGGGTCACGTCGTCGTGCGGCATTGACCAACGCCGGCCCAGCGGCAGCGTGATGGCCCGCAGTGCCCACGCCACCGGCCGGTTGGGCAGATTCTCCAGCACTTCGTGCAGGGCCTTTTCGGTGCGGTGCAACAGCGTATCGAGACTGTACTGCACCAGCTCCTTCTCGCCCTCCACCGGCTGGGTCTCGTTCCAGTTCTTCAGCACCATGGACGCCAGGTACAGGTTGGACAGCATGTCCCCCAGCCTCGCCGAGATCAGCTCGCGCATCTTCAGCTCGGAGCCCAGCGTGGTCATGGCGGCGTCCGCACACAGACCGAAGGCGGCACTGAAACGCGCCACCGCCTGGGCGTGACGACGGGTGACCACATCGAACGGCACCTCCGGACGACCCACGCCCAGCGCCTGGGTGAAGGCCCGGGCGGCGTTGCCGAAGATCAGGCCGGCGTGACCGAAGAAGGCGCGGTCAAAGGCATCGAGGTCGTCGTTGTCCTTGGCCGCCAGTTCCTCAAGCACATAGGGATGGCAGCGGATCGCGCCCTGACCGAAGATCATCAGGCTGCGGGTCATGATGTTGGCGCCTTCCACCGTGATGGAGACCGCCGCCCCGCTGTAGCCGATACCCAGATAGTTGCGCGGCCCCAGGGTCACCGTCTTGCCGCCGTGCACGTCCATGGCATCGGTCAGGCACTGGCGCTGCATCTCGGTCAGCTGGGACTTGAGGATCGCCGACGGCACCGCCGGTTTCTCGCCCTTGTCCACCATGTTGGCGGTCTGGTAGACCGACGACTGGGTGATGTAGGTCATGGCGGCGATGCGGGCCAGCGGCTCCTGCACGCCCTCCATGTCCGCCACCGGGGTGTTGAACTGGCGACGGATGCGGGTGAAACCGCCGGCTACGCCCAGCGCGCCGGCGGCGGCACCGGCCGCGCCCGATGGCAGGGTGATGCAGCGGCCCACGGACAGGCACTCGACCAGCATGCGCCAGCCCTCGCCCGCCATTTCCGGGCCGCCGATGATGTAGTCCAGCGGGATGAACACATCCTTGCCCTTGATCGGGCCGTTCATGAACGGCGAGCCGATCGGGCAGTGGCGACGGCCGATTTCCATGCCCTTGGTGTCGCGTGGGATCAGGGCGCAGGTGATGCCCAGGTCCTTCTCGTCACCCAGCAGGTTATCCGGGTCGAACATGCGGAAGGCCAGGCCCACCACGGTGGCAATCGGCGCCAGGGTGATCCAGCGCTTCTCGAAGTTCAGGCGCAGCCCCAACACTTCCTTGCCCTCGAACTCGCCTTTGCAGACGATGCCGGTATCCGGCAGGGAGGTGGCGTCGGAGCCGGCACGCGGGCCGGTCAGGCCGAAGCAGGGAATGTCACGACCATCAGCCAGGCGCGGCAGGTAGTGGTTCTTCTGCTCATCGGTACCGTACTTGAGCAGCAGCTCGCCGGGCCCCAGGGAATTGGGCACGCCGACGGACACCATCAGGGATTCGTTGGTGGCCAGGCGCTGCAGCACCGCGGACTGGGCCTTGGCGGAAAATTCCAGGCCGCCGTAGGACTTGGGAATGATCATCCCGAAGAACTTCTCCTTCTTCAGGAAATCCCAGACCTCTTCCGGCAGGTCGGCGCGCTCGACCGCTACATCCCAGGCGTTACACAGGCTGATGGCCTTGACGCACTGGTTGTCGATGAACGCCTGTTCCTCGTCGGTCAGGCCATTGTTGCGATCAACCAGCAGCTTCTGCCAGTCCGGGCGACCGGTGAAGATTTCACCGTCCCAGCCGACAGTGCCGGCTTCCAGGGCCACCTTCTCGGTCTCGGACACCTTCGGCGCCACTTTCTTGAACATCGAGAAGATGCGCGGCGTCAGCCAGGAACTGCGGAACCCGGGCAGACCGCAGGCGGCGGTCGCGATCGCGCCGACGAACAGGACCAGTGCCAGCCAGCCGGAAGCGAAAATCAGCGACACCAACCCGAACCCGGCCATCACCCCGATTGCCGGCTTGGCGCCCGCCTCTTTGCGCAGCACCGCCAGCAGACCGGCGATGGATAACAGGAGCAGGATCAAAGTCGTCATAGGCACTCTCAGTCTTCCATGTCATTGAAGTAGGTGGGTTACATCAGCAACCCGACTTAGCGATACGCTTAACCTACCGCAATGCATGGCTCCCGGCCAGTGACCCGATCACCGTCTGTCAATGCGCCTTTCGGCGAACCGCGCATGAGGCGCGGCCGCCGCCCCGTCAGGACGACACGATCACCCGCAGACCACTCAGGGCCATGCGCGCCTTGTCGATGGCCGCTTCGCCGGCCGCCATCTGGGACTCAAAGAAACGCACCTCATCCTCACGGATCGCCGGGTTGACCTGGCGCAGGGCTTCCAGACGATCAATCTCCGGCTGCAACAACTCGCGCAAACGGCTGACCGCCGACTGCTGGGCCTCACCCAGACGCTCCGCCGCCATGCCTTCGGCGTGGTCGATCATGGTTTCCACCTCGGCGCGGATCTGCGGTACGACGGCCTGAGCGGTACGCCGGCGAATGTTGGAGCACAGCTCGTTGAGGCGATCGTGCGGTAGCGCGCCGGACAGGTCCTTGCCATTGAGGTCCACCAGCAGGCGCAGCGGTGCCAGCGGCAGGACGCGGTCCAGCTGCAGGCTGTCCGGGGCCGGGCAATGCAGGGTGAACAGGGTTTCCAGCAACAGCGTGCCCGGCGGCAGGCCTTTCACGGACAGACTGGCCAGGGCGGCGTTACCCAGCTCGGACTCGGTCATCAGTTCCATCACGCCGCGCACCATCGGATGCTCCCAGCTCAGGAACGCCAGGTCTTCCCGCTCCAGCGCCTGCTGCCGGTCGAAGGTAACGGTGATGCCGTCCTTGGGCAGCTCCGGGAACTGGCCGGTGAGCATGTGATCCGACGGTTTGAGCACGTCCGAGGTTTCGGTGTGGTCCTCGGTCTCGACGCCGAAGATGTCGAAGGCTTCGGTCATGTACCCGGTCAGGCCGTCGCCCTGCTCTTCCGACTCGATGGCGTCGATCAGTGCCTGGGCCTGGTCCGGCCGGCACGAGTTCATCTCGATCAGGGCGTCGCGACCGTCCTGCAGACGCTGGCGCAGGGCGCCGGCGGCTTCCCGGGTGCGCTCGATGAGCGCGTCAATCGGCGCGGATGGGTCGTTGAGGGCGGCGTCCAGGTCATCGGCCACTTCCTCTTTCACCGCCACGCCCACGGCGCTGCTCTGCCCCAGCGCGTTGAGGCCTTCGTGGTACCAGCGGAACAGGGTTTCCTGCACGGTGCCGGCGAGATACGGCACGTGGATATCGATCACGTCGCCCTGGCCGATGCGGTCCAGCCGGCCGATGCGCTGTTCCAGCAGGTCCGGGTTGGCGGGCAGGTCGAACAGCACCAGGTGGTGGGCGAACTGGAAGTTGCGGCCCTCGCTGCCGATTTCCGAACAGATCAGCGCCTGGGCGCCCTGCTCGGTTTCGGTGAAGTAAGCGGCGGCGCGGTCCCGCTCCACCAGGCTCAGCCCCTCATGGAACGCGGTACTGCGGATGCCGGCGCGCAGCTGCAGGTAGTGCTCCAGGGCCGTGGCGGTGGCCGCATGGGCGCAGATCACCACGACTTTCTCTTTCTTCAGCTCGGTCAGTTTCTTCTCGAGCCAGACCACCCGCGGGTCGTCCGCCAGCCAGACTTCTTCGTCCAGACCCGCTTCCGGGGTCAGGCCATCAGTGCCGGTGCTGACGTCGCTGTAGGCCTCGGGACAGGGCAGCGGCTCGCCGTGGACGCGGCGCTCGGGGAAGCCCTGGATCGCCGCACGGGTGTTGCGGAACAGGACACGTCCGGTGCCGTGACGGTCCAGCAGGGTCTCGATCAGGGCCTGGCCGCCGTCGCCTTTCGCCAGCAGGGCGTCCAGGTCATCGCCGAGCCACTGCGCCAGCGTCTGGCGTTGCTCGGCGTCGGGCTCGCCACCCTGGTTCTGCAGGGCCTGGACCAACTGGTTGACCTCGGCGTACCGCGCTTCCTCGGCCTGGAACTCGGCCAGGTCATGGTAGCGGGCCGGATCCAGCAGACGCAGGCGGGCGAAATGGCCGGCCACGCCCATCTGCTCCGGGGTCGCCGTCAGCAACAGCAGACCCCGGGTTTCCTGTGCCAGGGCCTCGATGGCCTGGTACTCGGGGCTGGCCGCCTCCGGGGTCCAGCCCAGATGATGGGCTTCGTCGACCACCATCAGGTCCCAGCCGACGCGGATGGCGTCGCGGCGGGCCTTGTCGCTGCGGGTGAGGAAACCCTGGCTGCACAGGACCAGTTGGGACTGCTCGAACGGGTTCTCGTTCTCTTCCTCGTCGTCCGCTGACTCGCCCAGAATCGCCAGGATCTGGTCGGCAGCGTCGTCCAGCTCATAGTTCGAGTCGTCAACAATCGAAAAGCGCAGGTTGAAGCGCCGCAGCATCTCCACCAGCCACTGGTGCACCAGCGAATCCGGCACCACCACCAGCACGCGCTTGGCCAGACCGTTTTGCAACTGCGAGTGCAGGATCAGGCCCGCCTCGATGGTTTTGCCCAGGCCCACCTCATCGGCCAGCAGGACCCGCGGCGCGTAGCGGCGGGCCACCTCGCCGGCAATGTAGAGCTGGTGCGGCAAGTGGCTGGTGCGGGCGCCGATCATGCCCCGCGCCGGCGACTGACGCAGGCGCTCGGCGTGCTCCACCGTCGCCATGCGCAGACGGAAGGCGCCGTTGCGATCAAAGCGACCGGCAAACAGACGCTGGCGGGGATCGGTGAAGCGCACGTGGCTGCCGAGTTTGACCTCCGAGACTTCCTGCATGTCGCCGTTGGCGTCTTCAGCGTGGTACATCAGCACGCCGTCGAGGTCTTCCACGGCGCGGACGGTGAGCGATTCGCCGTCGAAGGTCTCGATCTCATCGCCCAGTTGGTAACGCACCCGAGCCAGGGGCGCGCTGTCGGTGGCGTAGGTACGTTCTTCGTCGACCGCCGGGAAACCCAGCGTGACGCGACGGCCGGAGATGTCCGTCACGATACCCAGACCCAGGTTGGCGTCGCTGTGGCTGACCCAGCGCTGACCAATGACAAATTCCATGCTTTGATTCACCTTGAAACACTTGGACTTGAAACGGGGGGAGACCGGGTCCGCGGACCGATCAGGCGTTGGCGGAACGCTCACGGACCCAGAATGCCGTCGCACCGCACACGGCGGCGGGCACGACGAAGAGATTCAGCACCGGCACCATCGCCGCGAGGGCGACCGGCAGACCGAAACCGAAAGCAGACAGGCGCCGGGCACCAAGCGACCGACGCAGGTCGCCGAAGCTGACCCGGTGATTGTCCGCGGGGTAATCCACGTACTGCAGCGCCATCATCCAGCCGTTGAACAGGAACCAGAGCACGGCAGACACCAGGTTCACCACCGGGATCAGGCCCAGCAACAGCAGGAAGACGGCACGCGGCAGGTAGTAGAGGATTTTCTGGACCTCCCGCCACAGCGCGCGCGGGATATCCTTGATGATCTGCGCCCAGCCGCCCTCGGTGGTCACTTCCTGGCCGGTGAGCTGCTTTTCGGTCAGCTCGGCCAGGTAGCCGTAGAAAGGCGACCCGATCAGGTTGGCGAGAATCACGAAACCATAGGCCAGCATCAGCAGAATGACGACGCCGTAAAGTAGCCAGAACAGCCAGTCCAGGGCCTGCAGCCACTGCCAGTCCGGCAGCCAGCTCATGGCGGCGGCGATCATCACGCCGAAACCTTCAGCGAGGAAATAGAACAGCAGGCCGAACAGCAGGATGTTGAGGATCAGGGGAATGATGACGAACAGGCGCAGCCCCGGCTGGCGGATCAACCGGAAACCTTCCGCAAGGTAGCCCAGGCCGTGAAAGAAATTGCCCTTCAGCATGTCCGCATCCTCCGGTTTCCTGGCGCAACGATCGCCAATCGCGTTTCAACGCGCGTGGTACCGCCTGGGGCACAACGCGGCCCGACGGGACCGCAGCCGGCGTGCCGACTGGCGCAAATCGGGCGCAGAGCATACCATGAGCCGCCTGCTGACGATAATCGCAAATGACGCCTGCCCGACCGGGAACCGACAATGACCGACCTGCTTCGCAAGCTGACTCAACAGACCCGATTGTGGCGCGTTGCCCTGCTGGTTTCCATGACGGCGATCCTGTGGCTGGCGACCTCCGACCTGGACCAGCCGATCCAGGTCTCCTCCTGGGACAAGCTCAACCACGTCACCGCTTTCGTCGCGCTCACCCTGCTGCTGCGCCTGGGCTGGCCGCGCCTCGGGGTCGCCGCCAGCGTTGCGGTCCTGCTCGGCTACGGCCTGTTCATCGAGCTATGTCAGGCCCCACTGCCCTATCGCAGCTTCTCGCTGCTGGACCTGGTGGCGGATGGGGTCGGCATCGCCGCCGGACTGGCACTCTGGTTCCTGACGGTTCGCCGACTCTCGGATAACACTTAAGAAATCGCCCCCTCTCCGTGTGAGACATTTCTCACAGCGCTGTAGGTAAATTCGATTTCGTGCCGTGCGAAGCCCACGAGAACGCCTCTGAGAATTTTCCAGACCTTTGTTTAAAAAGAAAATTTCAAGATGGCAATGTTCCCGCCATGGGAAAGCAAGAAAGCCGTCACATATCGGCAATGTGCAAATTGCTATAGTGGAGTTGTCAGGATGACAGGGACAGGAAGACACACGGAGTAGTTCCTCACAGGAGCGTGAGGGGAAGCAGGGATTAAACGGATTTCCCGCTTTAGGGACTCGTTTTATCTGGATCGCCGGCTAGGACGCTGGCGCCACGGAGCTGGCAAGGGACTTCAAAACGCGACAGGGTTTGACGCGCGCAGGGACGCGGATACCCGTTCCGACCAAGGGCAACGCAAGTTGCCCTTTTTTTGTGCCCGGTTTTTATTCGCGCGCCCGGCGCTCATCCGGACATACCGTCACGATCACGGCCGATGATCGATCACTCAGACCCCGCCCGATAGATGCGCACCCGGTTGAACTCCTCGAACTCGTGGAGGTCGGGCCAGGTCCGGCCCTCTCCGACCGTCTGCAGAACGTAGCGGTCGTCCCCCAGATCCTTCACCCGGGAATCCGCCAGCAACACGCTGGGCGCGGCGGCCCGGAATTCGGCCAGTAGCGGCCGGTTTTCCGGGTCGTAGAGCACATCGGCCGCCGTCACCACATCGAATACACCGACACGGCCGTTCCAGTCGTCGCACAGGGTTACCGCCACGTCGTTCAGGCGGGCGTTGGCCGCCACAGCCGCCAGGGCATCGGCATCGATGTCGCACGCGACCACCTCGCTCGCGCCCGCACGGGCGGCGGCAATCGCCACAACCCCCGAACCGGAACCGAAATCGATCACCCGCCGGCCGGCCACCGTGTCCGGATGATCCAGGAGGTACTGGGCCAGCACCTGACCGCTGGCCCAGCAAAAGGACCAGTAGGCCGGCTCGGCCACCACCGCCTGGGCTTCGTCGTGACTGAGCGGCCCTTCCAGCACCGCCGGATCGAACAGGTATAGAGGCAGTGTCGGACAGCCGGACGGGGCGGTCCGGGCCACGCGTCCGCGGGCCAAGGTGCGCTGCATGCGCTGGTTGAGCAGGGCGTCGGTTTTGAGCATGCCGCATTCTAGCCCGCCGCGAGCGGCCCGGCCACAACGGGGACTGAAGCCGGCGCGGCCTTTCGTTATACTCCAGACACACTTCGCAATCGCCGCAGACCGACAACCCTATGGCCCGCCCCGACACCCAGGATTACCTCGACATCTTCCTCAACGACATCCCGCTGATGGACGTCCGCGCCCCCGTGGAATTCCACAAGGGCTCGTTCCCCCAGGCCATCAACGCGCCGCTGATGAACGACGACGAGCGCCATCGGGTGGGCATCCGCTACAAGGAACAGGGCCAGCAGGCGGCCATCGAGCTGGGCCACCAGTTGGTGCGCGACGACATCAAGCAGCAACGCGTGGAAGACTGGGTCCGCTTCACCCGACAGCATCCGCAAGGCTACCTGTTCTGCTTCCGCGGCGGCCTGCGCTCGCAGCTCACCCAGCGCTGGATTCACGAGGCGGGCATCGACTTCCCGCTGGTCAAGGGCGGCTACAAGGCACTGCGCCGTTTCCTGATCGACACCCAGGAGCAGCTCCTGGAAGGCGGTCTGCCGCTGCACATCATCAGCGGCCGCACCGGCACCGGCAAGACACGCGTGCTGCTGGAAACCCCCAACCCGGTGGACCTGGAAGGCATGGCCGAACACCGGGGGTCCAGCTTCGGCCGCACCCTGACGCCACAGCCCGGCCAGATCGATTTCGAGAACCGCGTGGCCATCGCGCTGCTCAAAGCCCACCACAAGGTGGGCGGACCGATCTACCTGGAAGACGAAAGCCGCCTGATCGGCCGCTGCGCCCTGCCTCACAACCTGCGCGAGCGCATGTCCGAGGCGCCGTTGCTGGTACTGGAGCGCCCGTTGAACGAGCGCACGGAGATCATCCGCCAGGACTACGTCACCGACATGCTGGCCGGCTTCGTCGCCCGGGACGGCGAAGACGCCGGCTGGTTCAACTTCCGCGACTTCCTGCTCAGCGCCCTGGACCGCATCCGCAAGCGCCTGGGGGGCGAACGCCACCAGCGCCTGCGCCAGATCATGATCGACGCCCTGGACCAACAGCAGGCCCACGGTGATCCGAGCGGTCACGACGAATGGATCCAGGTGCTGCTGCGGGACTACTACGACCCCATGTACGATTACCAGCTGAGTCACAAGTCCGGCCGTATCGCTGTGCGTGGGTGCGTGGACACCCTCCTGGAGTGGACCTATCGCCAGGCGGCAGCCTGATAGACTGACAATATGCATCCAATCCCGCTAACGAACGTACCTCTGGTCGGCTGTCGTCGGCAGGACGATTTTTGCCAGCCGTCTTAGCGGTTTGCCATATTTCTGCTATAAAAACCCGGGTAATCCCAGTCGTTGCGGCGATCAGTGCGCCGCCCCGCACCGGCCCCGGTCGACATCCTGGATTCAAGAACGCAACAAGGAGTTCACATGGAAAACCTCTTCTCCGGCGACGGACAGCTCGCTGAACTGGCCCAGATGGCCTATGGCATGGTGATGGCCTATGCGCCCAAGGTGCTGCTGGCGATTGTGACGCTGATTGTCGGCCTCTGGCTGATCAACCGCTTTGTCGGCGTCCTCGACAAGAAGCTGGGCGCCAAGGACCCGACCCTCAACAAGTTCCTGTGCGGTCTGATCAGTGCCATCCTCAAGATCATGCTGATCATCTCCGCCGCGTCGATGATCGGCATCGCCACCACCTCGTTCATCGCCGTGGTCGGTGCCGCCGGCCTGGCCATCGGTCTGGCCCTGCAGGGGAGCCTGGCCAACTTCGCCGGCGGTGTTCTGATCCTGATTTTCAAGCCGTTCAAAGTGGGCGACGTGATCGAGGCCCAGGGCTTCTTCGGCAGCGTGGTGGAAATCCAGATCCTCTACACCATCATCAACACCTTCGATAACCGCCGCATCATCATTCCCAACGGCGACCTGTCCAACTCCAGCCTGATCAACGTCAACGCCTACGAGCGCCGTCGTGCCGACATGGTGTTCGGCATTGGCTACGGCGACGACATCGACAAGGCCAAGGCCATCCTCAAACGCCTGGTGGAAGCCGACGAGCGCGCCTACATGGACCCGGCTCCGGCCATCTTCGTGGGTGGCCTGGGCGACAGTTCGGTGGACATCAATGTCCGCGTCTGGACCGACACGCCCAACGTCTGGCCGCTGATCTGGGATATGCAGGAAAAGGTCAAGAAAGCGTTCGACGCCGAAGGCGTCACCATTCCGTTCCCGCAGCGCGACGTGCACCTTCACGAGGTGAAAGCCGGCTGATACCAGTCGATCCGGTCGCCCCGGCCGGATCGCTTTTCCTCCCGTCTCCTCTCTCGCCGGTTCAACTTCTTCGCACCCTGAACTATGCTTGCCAGTGACAACAGGTGGCGCCTGGCCGGTCAACGGTGAGGGCGTTCGTGCTGACGTTGCTGGTTGGAGGTCGTCCCATGCCGGTTCAGCAATTGAAGGAATTTCTCGAAGCGAAGGCGGTGCCGTATGACTGCCTCACCCACCCCGCCGCTTTCTCGGCCCAGGAACTGGCACACCACGCGCATGTGTCCGGTGACGACGTGGTCAAGACAGTCATTATCGAACTCGACGGCAAGATGGCCATGCTGGTCATGCCCGCCACCTGGCGGGTGCGTTGGGACCGCCTGTCCCACGTGCTGGACACGGATTTCGTTCAGCTCGCCGACGAGGACGAGTTCAAGGATCGCTTTGCCCACTGCGAGGTGGGCGCCATGCCGCCCTTCGGCAACCTGTACGGGATGTCGGTCTATTGCAGCGAGGCGCTGACCGGCCAGGCCAACCTGGTGTTCGCCGCCGGCAGTCACTCCGAATCGATCCGTCTGGCCACTGAGGATTTCCTGCGGCTGGTCAGTCCCATGGTCATCAACGAGGGTTTCCGGCGCCCGGACTCGCCGCGTCCGGCCTGGCTGCGCAAGGTTTCCTGAGGCGACACCCGCGCCGGTCGGGCGATCGCAACAGCGGTTTGCGGTGCCTGCGAACGGCCTCTAATATGGGGCCATTCGATTCAGGAAGCGGATATGACGCAGACTTTCGACGTGATCATCGTCGGCGCCGGCATGGTGGGCGCCGCCCTGGCCAATGGTCTGGGCCGGGCCGGTTTGACGGTGGCCCTGCTGGACCGCCAGACACCTCCGGCCTTCCATGCCGACGAGACACCGGACCTGCGGGTCTCGGCCCTCAGCGCCGGCAGCGAAGCCTACCTGGAACGGCTCGGCGCCTGGTCGCGGATCCATGCCATGCGCCTGACGCCCTACGCGCGCCTCTCGGTATGGGACGCCACCGAACACCCGTTGAGCCGCCTGCTGCCGCCCGGCCGTTTGCGCACCACCTTCGACGCCGCGCCGCTGGGCCGGGATCACCTGGGCCATATCGTCGAGAACCGCGTAACCCAGGCAGCCCTCTGGGATCAGGCTGGCAGCATAAATACCATCAGCCGGCTGACCCCGGTCGAGATCGACTCCGTCAGCGAAAGCGGGGAAGGCGTTCACCTGCACCTGGCCGACGGGACCCAACTACAGGGCCAGCTTCTGGTGGGCGCCGACGGCGCCCAGTCCGCCATCCGCCAGATGGCCGGCATCGGCGTCACCCGCGACCAGTACGGCCAACAGGCCCTGGTGGCCAGCGTGCGCTACGCCGGCGCCCCACAGGACATCACCTGGCAGGCGTTCCATCCCAGCGGGCCGCGTGCGTTCCTGCCGCTGCACGCCGACGGCGATCACAGCTGGGCGTCACTGGTCTGGTACGACAGTCCGGCGCGCATTGCCGAACTCAGACAACTTCCCGATGACGCGTTCCTGGCCGAAGTCGCCCGGGCCTTCCCCGCCGACCTGCCGCCGCTGCAGGCGCTGGCCGGTCGCGGTAGCTTTCCGCTGGCCCGGCAACACGCCAAGACCTACGCCAGCGGCCGCACGGTACTGGTGGGCGATGCGGCCCACACGATCAACCCGCTGGCCGGCCAGGGCGTGAATCTCGGCTTCCAGGACGCCGAAGCCCTGCAACAGCTGCTCGTGGAAGCACGGCGGGCCGGCCTGCCGCTCTCCGATACGGCGCTGCTGCAACGCTACGAAGCCCGGCGCCGGCCGGCCAACCAGCGCATGATGCTGGCCATGGACCTGTTCTATCACGCCTTCAGCAACCGGCTGCCGCCGCTGCACCTGGCCCGCAACCTGGGCCTGGCGCTGGCCAATAGCCTGCCGTTCGCCCGGCACCAGGTGGCCCGCTACGCCATGGGCATCGACGACCGGCTGCCCGCGGCCCTGCAACCGCTTATCGACCGGGTCCCGCGCCCGGCCCTGTTACGCTAACCCGGATTCCGAATCAACGGACGAGCCAATCCAGAGGAGCCATCATGGCGGAAACCATTTTCGACAAGATCATCAACCGGGAGATTCCCGCCGACATCGTCTACGAGGACGACATCAGCCTCGCGTTCAGGGACATCAACCCTCAGGCGCCGGTGCACCTGCTGATCATCCCCAAGACGCCCATCGCCACCATCAACGATCTGCAGGACGACCAGAAAGAGCTGGTCGGGCATCTGTTCACCGTGGCCCGGGACCTGGCCAAAGAAATGGGCTTCGACGAGAGCGGCTACCGGGTGGTCATGAACTGCGGGGAGCAGGCGGGACAATCGGTGTTCCACATCCACCTGCACCTGCTGGCAGGCAAGCCGCTGGGCTGGCCGCCGTATACGGACAAGATGAAACAGGTCTGAGCCAGCGCGTCCAGCCTGCGCGAGAGCCGGCGACCCGGACCGGCTCCGTTCCCTTCATTCCGGTAGGCCGTAGCGTTCCAGCACCTCGGCCTCAGTCATCATCGGCGTCTGGTTGGCGAAGTCGTAGTAGCCCGGCTTGGCGTCGATGAAGATCTGACCGCACATCACGAAATTATCCGCGCCGGACTGGAAGAATCCCGCCGGCACCGCATACTCGTTATTGCCCTTGAACTTGTAGAACAGGTGGGTCCCGCAGTGGCGGCAGAAGCCCCGCTCGGCCCAGTCCGACGAGTCGTACACCGTAATCGAGTCCTGCCCGGTCAGCAGGATGTCCTGGCCACAGTGCACCGCCAATAGAGGACTGCCGCCCCAGCGCCGGCACATGCCGCAATGGCAGACCTCCAGCTTGTCGCGGCGCTCGGCGCGAATCGAGACCGCGCCACACAGGCATTGTCCTTCCATCATTTCTGTCGCTTCCATGACCGGCTCCTCCCGTTACTCAACTGACACCGCCAGATCCAACTATAGCCGCTTCTCCATGGGAGAGCCCCAGGATCGGACCCGGTTGCCTCGCCTGGCTGGGCAAATGCGCGTTAAGCGATGAGAATGATCAACATTATTTAGAAATAAATCCTATTTAGTTGGCAATAGCGCTTTAAAACCAACCGATTTATATGTAGTTTTACTAACACCCTGCCATTACGCCGGGGGCATACGCCCCGCGCAACCGGTTAAGGGATGAGGAGCCGGCCGGGACAGGCTCAAGGAGAAACAAGCCCGTTTCCAGGGCATCCCGACGCGCTCCGGGTGAATTCCAAAAACAAAACCAGGACGACAATCATGCGCAACAACAAGAATCCTCTGTTCCGCCGTCAGTCGCTTTCGGCAGCCGTCGCCGCGCTGCTGGTGTCCAGCACCGCTTCCGCCGTCGACTTCCATGGCTATTTCCGTTCCGGTATCGGTTCCACCGTGGGTGGTGGCGACCAGGCCTGCTTCCAGGCTCAGGGCGCCGGCGCCAAGTACCGTCTCGGTAACGAGTGCGAAACCTACGCCGAAGTCCAACTGGGCGACGAAGTCTGGAGCGAGGGTGATACCAGCTTCTACGTCGACTCGATGATCGCCTACGTCACCGACCAGGAAAACGACGGCGAATTCAGCTCCGATGACGACGCCAATATCGGCGTGCGCCAGTTCAACGTGCGCGGCACCAACGTCATCAAGTCGCTGCCCGGCTCCACCCTGTGGATCGGTAAGCGTTACTACAAGCGCCACGACATCCACATCAACGACTTCTACTACTGGGACGTATCCGGCCCTGGCGCCGGCCTGGAAGACATCGATGTGGGCACCGGTAAGCTGCACGTGGCCTGGACCCGCTCCACCAACGACGAGACCGGCACCAATGTGGACGACGATGATGAGGTCACCAACGACATCATCGACGTGCGCTGGACCGACATTCCGGTCAACCCCAACGGCAACCTGGAAGTCGGCTTCGACTACGGCAGCGCCAACCTGACTGACGAACAGGAAGACGCCGGCGTCGAGGACGACCAGAACGGCTACCTGGTCACCGCCGAACACCACCAGACCGAATTCCTGGGTGGTTTCAACAAGTTCACCGTGCAGTACGCCACCGACTCCATGATCGGCGGCCCGGGCAAGGCCAACAGCAGCGCCGTTAATGAGGGCGACATGCTGCGGGTTATTGATCACGGTGTGATCCCGCTGGGCAGCAAGATGGACATGTTCTACGCCGCCATCTATCAGGATGTCAGCCTGGACGACGACACCGGCGCGCGCTGGCTGTCAGCCGGTGTCCGCCCGACCTATTACTGGAGCCAGTTGATGAGTACCGCCGTGGAGGTGGGGCTGGACCAGGTGTCGCCGGAAGCCTCGGGAGAGGACGACTACGACCTGCAGAAGATCACCCTATCCCAGCAGTGGGAACCGGACGCGACCTTCTTCGCCCGGCCGCAGCTGCGCCTGTTCGCGACCTACGCCCACTGGAGCGACAACTACAACGCCGCCAGCGAGTCCATCGAGGACAGCGAAACCGACGGCCTGACCTTCGGCGCCCAGGCCGAAGTCTGGTGGTAACGCCAGCCTAGGCAACGATGCGGGCGGGCTGCCCCTTCCTCGGTCCGCCCGCATCAAACTGGACGCGACGCCGTTTTGCTCCCCAACAACAGCGCTGCCCCAATCAGACACAGACCAGCGATCCGATCCAGCCGGCGTCGGGCCACCCCACTCAACCGCTGCGCCAGCAAAGCCGCACTGCTGCCATAGAGAGCAAGAAAGGCGGCATCCATGGCCAGGTAAGTCACGCTGAGCAGCAGGAATTGCGGCCAGAACGCCAGCTCCGAGTCGATGAACTGCGGGAACAGCGCGGCGAAGAACAGGATCGCCTTGGGATTGGCGGCCGACGTTACAAACCCCTGCCACCACAGCTGGCGCCCGCTCGCGAAAGCCCCCGGCGTTATGCCGCCGGTTCCGGCCCGGCGAAAGGTACGCACACCCAACCACAACAGATAGGCCACCCCGGCCCATTGCAGGGCCGCAAAAACAGAGCCTGACGCCAGCACCAGCGCACCAACACCCAGCCCGGCCGCCAGCATCTGCAACAGATTGGCGGACAGATCGCCCGCTGCCGTCAGCAGCGATCGTCGGAAGCCGTTACCGATGCTGTTCGACAACATCAGCAACTGGCTCGGCCCAGGCGTACACATCAGCACCAGGACCGTGGCCACATAGACACTCCATGTCTCCAGCGTCATCTTCGAATCCTCCCTGATTCTCGAATGTTATGGCGCTACCGATTCTGCGACGCCAGTAATCCCGCCCCCGCACAGGCCAGTGCTCCGGCGCAGCCGCGGTTGAAAAGACGCTGCCGGAGCGGTTGGGTGAACCAGCTCTGCAGCAGTTTTCCACAGACGCCGTATCCGGCGATGACCAGCCACTCCATCAACAGGAATACCGCACCAAGTACCGCGAACTGAGCCGGCACCGGGGCTGAGGTATCGACAAACTGGGGAAAGAAAGCGGTAAAAATCAGGATGGCCTTGGGGTTGCCGGCAGCGATCAGAAATTCCCGTCGTGCACCGTCCAGCTGCCCCACAGGGCGAGCCGGTTCGGCATCCGGCATTGCGGCCACCTCCGAAGTCCACATCTGGTAGGCCAGCCAGAACAGGTAGAGCGCGCCGGCTACCTTCAGCGCCAGGAAAAACAGTTCCGAGGTATACAGGATCACCGCCAGTCCGTAGGCGGCCAGTGCGATCATCAAGACGAACGCCACCAAGCGCCCCAGCCCGGCCAGCACAGCGTACCGCAGACCGTACCTTTGACCGTGGGTCATCGCCATCAGATTGTTGGGGCCGGGAAACGCATTCAGGGCGAAGCACGCGGGGATGAAGAGCCAAAGCGTTGATAATTCCATGATCCACTCCCTGGTCGATGGATAAAGGTTGGTTGTGGTCTCTCAGTGGCGCTCGCTCAGCGCCAGGCGGACCAGTGCAGCAAGCTGTATTCAAACATCGCGTCCCTTCCTGTCGGTGATCTCGCGCCGGCACCGCAATGAATAACATTACAAATTATTCACCACTTCATCCAGAATCGTGTAATCTGCTTGGGCGTCCCTGCGCCCATCGTGATCCGGCACCGGACGACGCAACCATGGATCCAGCTTATCAGTTAGCGGATGTCGGTGCCGTTCCATGTCGATCAGCAATCCTTCTCGATCCAGCCTTTGTACTGGCCCGGTATGGTTCGCCAACGCCGCCCTTTATCTGCTGGTTTGCCTGCTGGCCCTGTTGCCGCGATGGAGTACGGCCCAGCCTGTAATCGATGTCACCGACCATGAGAACGGCCGTCAACGCACCGGCCAGGCGGCCATCTGGCACGACCCCGGCGCCCGGGCCACCCTCGACGACGCGCTGACCGCCCTGCGCCAGCAGCGCTTCACGGCCTTGGACAGTGCCGGCTCCACCGGCATGAAACCCGGCGCTTTCTGGTCCCACTTCCGCCTGCGCAACACCACCGATCGCCCCCTGACGCTGAACCTGGAATACGTGGATCACCAGCTCATCGAGCTGACCGCCTTCGCCCGCAGAGACGACACGCCCTACGTCCCGATCGCCGACCTGTCGATGCACCGGCCATTCGACCAGCGGCCCGTGGTCCACAACCGGTTCGTGGTGCCGGTCGACCTGGCGCCGGGCGAGACCCGCGAACTGCTGCTGCGCCTGAGCTCCGACGAGCTGGGGTTCGTCTTCCCCAGCCTGCGCATCTGGTCGCGGGACAATCTCGTGGCCGCCCATACCACCGAATCCAGCGCCATCGCCTTCCTGTTCGGCGGGTTCTTCCTGATGGGCCTGTTCGCCTTCTGCGGCGGCGTGGCCACCGGCGAGCGTACTTTCTTCGCCTACGCGGTCTATTCCCTGTCCAAGATCACCTGCTGGGCGACGATCCTGGGCTACACCCACCAGTACCTGATTCGCGATGATTTCCAGTGGCACTACATGTCCATCAGCGGGGCCGTCACCATCCTGTGCGGTCTCTCGTTCGCCCGGATTTTCCTTGCCACCCGCGAACACACCCCGCGCCTGGACCGCCTGCTCCTGCTGATGATGGCCAACGCGGGCCTGCTGCTGATCGCCGCGCTGTTCCAGATCAAGGTCCTCGCGCTGGCCACCATCACCCTGGCCCTGTTGCTGTACCCGGTCATGATCCTGGTGGGTCTGGTTCGCTGGCGCCAGGGCTCGCTGGAAGCCGCCATCTTCGCTGTCGCCTGGTCGCTGCTAGTGGTTGGTCTGGTGGTGCAGGCCTGCCGCGACCTGGGGCTGGTGGAACACAACCTGTTCAACTACTACTGGCCGCCGGTGGCGTCCTTCACCGAGATGCTGACCATCATGGCCGCCATGGGCTTCCGGGTGCGGCGACTGCGCCAGGAGAGGCGCCAGTACCGGCGCCAACTCGAACAGTCCAAGGCCGACCTGGAGGCCCAGGTGCAGGCGCGGACCCGGGAACTGGAAGACGCCATCCAGACCGCTGAGCGTGAGGCCCGCACCGATGCCCTGACCGGCACCCGCAACCGTCGCAGTTTCCTGTGCGACTGCCAACAGGCGATTGAACGGGCCCGGCGCCAGGGACGCCCGATCAGCCTGCTGATGTTCGACATCGATCACTTCAAAACCATCAACGATACCCACGGTCACTCGCTGGGCGACGAATCCCTGCGCGCGTTTACCCGCGCCATCGTCGAGCAGATACGGGAGTCCGACGTATTCGGCCGGTTGGGGGGCGAGGAGTTCGGTCTGCTGATCAGCGAACATCCCGACGACTCCCTGGTCACCGCAGAGCGCCTGCGCACGCGCATCGGCCGGATCCGGGTGCTCAACGGCAAGCGCACGATCCGCTTCACCTCCAGCATCGGCGTCGCGCACATGACGCCGGACAGCAACATCGACAGCCTGCTCAAACAGGCCGACCAGGCCCTCTACCAGGCCAAACGTGACGGGCGGGACAACGTGGTGGGTCTGGACTGGGGCGGGGAGCCGCAGGCGGTCTCCTGACGACCACGGCCACCCCGGCAACGGGAAGATCAACGCAGTGACCCGCCGCGGCCGAAGCCGCCGCGGGTCGTGGGATCAGCGGATCCAGTAACCGGACAGGTCGGACGCCGGCAGGTACACCGCCAGGGCGTCGTCGTCCGTATACAGCGGCTCGGCCTCCAGGTAGCCCCGGGCCAGGCTGCCACCACAGTCATCGCCGGTGATCGCCACAGCCAGCACCTGGCCGTGCAGGGCCGGACTCACGGTGCCCGCGGTTTCGCAGCCGTTCGCCGCCAGGCTGAACTGGCCGTCGCTGGCCAGGGTCAGCGGATACAGCGCGCCGTCGATGCGCAGCTGGTAGTCGCCCGCCAGGTCGGATACCGCCGGGGCGGTGGCGTCGTTGACCACATCCAGCCGCACCGACACGCCGTCGATGTCGCAGGTCAGGTGGTCGCCGCCGGTGTCGCAGTCCGCGCCGGCAAAGCTCACCGCGCCGCTGCCGGAGTCGAACGTGCCGCTGTACTCGGTGCGCCGGTCCTGCTCATCCAGCCCGACAAACGTCAGGTTGTCGTTGCCGATCAACGTCACCGTGGCCAGGTTGGGCTGGCCGTCCGCATCCTGATAGACGCCGCTGTACTGGCCGACCACGCTGTCCAGCGCCACGCTGTCGTCGTCACTGTCGGATCCGCCGCAAGCCGCCAGGGCCAGTGTCGCGCCGAGCATCGTCAGGCCCCGCAGATACGGGAATCGCTTGGTGTCCGTCATCATGGCCCCCATCACTCGCTCAGTGCGTTGAGTTTCTGGGCGGTCAGCGCCACCTTGGCGCGACTGGCCTGCACGTGGGCATCGATGGTGCTGATGGTGACGTAGCCTTCCTGCACCCGTTTGCCTTCGGCATTGGCGCTGTCGTCATCGACCAGCCCGCCCGTGAACGAAATCCCGGACGCGCCCGCATAGGCGGCCCGCGCCTGGGCCAGGGCCTCGGCTTCGGTCAGGGAGCTGTCGGCCGCCATGATGCTGGCTGCCACATAGCTCATCATCAGGTCATTCTCGGACATATCCTCGACGAACATGGCGTCGTAGCCGCCGGCGTTCCAGGCCACGTCGGTGAAGCGGTAGCCGAGGTGATTGGCCACGTCGTCCGGCGTATTGACGTTGAGGCCGGTGAACGGCGGCAGCAGCGCTTCGCCGGCGGCGCGGCCGGCGTCCAGTTGATCGACGATGTCGATGACGATCTGGGCCACCGTGGCCGCCTTGGTGGCGTCCCCGTCGGCCGCGCTCACCGCAATCGCCGGGATGCCCCGCGCGATGCTGATCATGGCCGCGCCGAGGGTGCCGGAGTTGTTGTTCATGTAGCCCAGGTTATTGCCCTCGTTGGGACCGGAAATCACCAGATCCGGCGCCGCGCCCCAGACCGCGGGCGCCACCACGTCCAGCCCGTGCAACACCGCCATCACCGGGGTGCCCTCGGTGAAATCCTCAAAGGCGACGGTTTCATCGGTGTCGCCGACGCAGTATTCCTGCTGGCCGGCCTTGCTGTCGTCCACGGAGACCGGTTTGAGGAAATTCAGGGCACCACCCTTTCCGCTCTGGCCGGTGCACGGCGCCGACATGATCACGTTGTGACCGGCCGCCTGCAGGGCGCTGAACATCGTCTGGATGTTATCGGTCTCCCAACCGTCGTCGTTGGTCAGCAGAATGTTGAGGGCGGACGCCTGCCCGCTGAACAGCAGGGTGCCGGCCAGGGCCAGCGGGGCGAGGGATGTTTTCATGGGTTTACTCCTGTCATTGGGTGAAAAGCAGGAGCAGCTTCGGCCCGGCGCATGTCCGAACCGTGAAAAAGACATCCCAGAACGCTTTTGGATATCTCCGGAACGTGCCGTGAGAGGATCAGGTGACGATTTCTTCCTGGTGCCGCAGCACCGGCTGGATGGCTGAGGCCGGCAGGGCCAGCCGGTAGCGGGACTGGGCACGGGTGGACACACGCTCACTCTCGAACAGGTAGGGCGCCGCCAGCGACTCGCCGAATTGCCGGGTCAGCTCGTCCTTGATGCGATTGCGGTTCTGGTCGAGGGTCTTGGAGCGCAGGCCGTTCTCGCGCAGGTCGTTGATCGCCTTGGCGTGGCCGTGGTGGGCGGCCATGAAGTCCGCCAGCCAGCGCCCGGCCGCCCGGTCGGGCCGGTTCGACGGCGGGTTGGCGTACCATCCGTCGCCATCAGAGCCACCCTCGCAGCGCTGACGCGCGTACCAGAGGTAATAGAACAAAGGCGTTCGCGGCAGCGCCACGGCAATGCCGCGCACCCGCACTTCGGCCCGTTCCAGATCAAACGCAAGATGGTCGTCCCGTCGGGCCACGGCCAAGGCCGCTTCGGCATCCCCGTCGTGATGGGGCAACGCCCACAGGAACCAGGCCTGGCGACGTTCGTCCAAGCCCTCCCGATGCAGCATCAAGGCCAGTGCCAACTGCTCGGGGAAGGGCCGCCCAATGCGCTCGCGCAGCCGTTCCAGCAACGCCGACGGATCAGTCTCGCAGCTCGCAAGCGGCGCCACCCAGCGTCGCGCCCGGGAGGCCGACACGCCCTCGCCGCGCAGCGTTTGATACCAGGCCTGCTGAGACCCGGTCAGCGGTGTCGGCAATACGCGGATCAGGGCAAGCGCCAGCACCGCAAGCACGCCGCCCTGCCCC
Source organism: Marinobacter sp. JSM 1782161 (assembly GCF_011421605.1). Taxonomy (NCBI): domain Bacteria; kingdom Pseudomonadati; phylum Pseudomonadota; class Gammaproteobacteria; order Pseudomonadales; family Marinobacteraceae; genus Marinobacter; species Marinobacter sp. JSM 1782161. The sequence continues at coordinate 475,528 of NZ_WSSA01000004.1, read as the reverse complement.
AGGGCCGCCCACCACGCGGGCTGACAGTTCACTGTAAAGGCCGCATGCAGCGTCGTGTCCTCATGCCGCCAGCGAATGTCGATATCGGCCCCCGCCGTAGTCTCCCGCGTAGCGGGGCCCAGGGCACTCACCGTCGTCCGGCAGCTCTGGATAGCCGGCCGCAACCCGCCCTGGACATCCAGCCTGTCCAGGTCCGCCTGCAACTGGCCGGCGATGGCGCCGTAGAGGCTGTCACGGTCATCGCCGTTGACCAGAGCCTGATCCACCGCGCCTGGCAGCGACGCCTGCAGTTGCCCCTCCAGGCTGGCCAGCGCCGACTGCCGCGCCACGACCACCATCAGCAGCGCCAGCCCCCCGGCCAACACCAGCGCGGCGAGACCGGTCCGCCACGGACGCGCACTCACAGGACGCACTCCGGGTCCTGGACGCGGAAACCGGGATGGATACGGCGATAGATCGGGGCCATCACCGCCAGCGCCGCCAGCAGATCACAGCGCGCGCCCGGCTCGAGGACGCGGCGGCTGGCGAACCAGGCGCCGGTGGACAGGCCCTCGGCAATCACCAGGCGGCGTTCCGGCGGCACGGCCTGCTCACCGACCCATTTCAGGCCGCTGATGATATCCACGTCGCCGGTGTTGAAGGCCTGATAAAGACTGCGCCGGTCGGCGAAGAAATGCAGCTGCTCCGGCGCCAGTTCGATACCCGCCTGGCGCAACTGTCCCACGGGCTGCTGGAAAGACGACTGACTCTGGCTGTCCTGAATCAGACCCACCCGCTTGTCCGCGAAGTAGTCCGCCGTGAGCTGTGGCTTGTCGGTCCGGCTCAACCAGTAAACGGAATAGGTGGGCGTCTGCAACAGGCGCTCGTAGTACTGGTCGACGTTGGCCAGCAGCCCCCGCAGCACCCGGTGCCGATTCCACAGCAGGTCGTAACGTTGGTCCGCCAGGTCGCGGGTGTCCAGTAAGGCGCGGGGCTGCCAGGAAATGTCCACACCGCCGAAGCGGTCGGCCAGCCAGCCCGACTGGCACAGGTGATCCGCCAGCGCCGGCGCCAGGTAGTTGGTGGTGGTCAGGATGCGGAAATCCCGCCCGCCCTGTTCGGCGCCGGTGTCACAGCGGTAGTGGTCGTAGGGGCCCAGGTTCGCATCCGCCACGCGCACCTGCCCCAACAGCAGAGCCAGGCCGGTGGCGGCGAGCACGACCAGCGCCACCAGCACACGGTAGACAAGCGGCGATAGAGGCATGAACGGAACCAGATCATTCGGGAAAACGGAATGTTACGGAGGTTAGGTCAATCCTGTGACAGTTCTGTGACACAGCGCGGACGCCGGCCAGTCAGTAGCCGGCCGCCGACTGCATGGCCCAGAGGTGGGCCGCCACCAGCGCGCGCCAGGGGGAAAAGTCCGCCAGCCAGTCGCGGGTTTCCTGCTGCGTGGGTTTGTCCTCCCGGCCCAGCAGGGTCTGGAGGTTGCGCCGTACGGCCACGTCGCCGTCGAGGGAGCCGTCCAGCCAGCCGTAGCCGCGCAGCAGGGCGTAGCTGACGGTCCAGGGCCCGATGCCACGCACCGCGTTGAGCCGTTCCTGGATGGTGTCCGCCTGCGTGTCGGACAGCCACTGGTCCAGGGGCAGCTCGCCGCCCAGAATCTGTTCGCTGACCGTCTGCAGGGTGCGGGCCTTGGTGCGCGACAGCCCGGCGCCCTGCAGGGCTTCCGGCGCCGCGGCCGCCACCTGCTCCGGGCCCGGTGGGCACCACAGGCCGCTGCTGTGGCGTAGGCCGAGCGCGCGGATAAAGCGCCGGCGCACGGACACCGCCGCCTGAACGCTGATCTGCTGGCCGGTCACCGCCCAGGCCAGGGCCTCGAACGGGGTGGCGGTCTGGGGCACGCGCAGCCCGGGCTGGCGCGCAATCAGGGGCCCCAGCGCCGGGTGATTAGCCAGCGCGGCGGCAAACTCGGCCACCGGCTGATCGAGGCCGATCATGCGCCGAACCTGCGCGGTCAACCGGTCGCGGCTATCGGGCCGGGGCGCGCCGTCCACGTGCAATGCCGCCCGCATCCGCCCATCATCGAACGCCAAAGCCAACAGCGCCGGCTGGCCATCCCAGATCTGCCCCTTGGCGATACGCGCCCCGTCCACCCGTTCCGCCACCTCTTCAGCGTCGCGGCGATGAAAGGCCAGGATGTCCTCCGCCCGGAAATCCGCGGGCAGGGGCAGGTCGACACTCAACGCGGGCACGTCAGTCGGCATCGCTGTCTCCAGCCTGGGCCGCGGCCTCCCGCTGCAGCAGCGTGCGTTTGCGCTCCAGCCCCCAGCGATAACCGGACAGCCCGCCGTCGCTGCGTACCACCCGGTGACAGGGAATGGCGCAGGCGATGGCGTTGGCGGCACAGGCCTGGGCCACCGCACGGAACGAGCGTGGCGCGCCGATGCGACGGGCCACGTCGGTGTAGCTCAAGGTCTGGCCCGCCGGGATCTGGCGCAGCACCTCCCAGACGCGGCGCTGGAAGGCGGTACCCCGAATGTCCAGCGGCAGGTCGAGGCCGGTCTGCGGCTGCTCCACGAACGCGACCACCTGGTCGATTACGGCCTGAAAGCCGGCCTCGGCGGGTCTCAGCTCCGCCGCGTCAAAACGCTGCGCCAGGTCCTGCGCCAGCGCGTCCGGCTCGTCCCCCAGCAGGATGGCGCAGACCCCACGTTCACTCTGGGCCACCAGCACATGACCCAGCGAACAGGGCGCCACACCGTAGTGAATCTCGACCCCCTCGCCACCACGGCGGAAGCGGCCCGGGGTCATGCCCAGCACGGCGTCGGACTCGGCGTAGAAGCGGCCGCTGGAACCGTAGCCGGCGGCGTAGACGGCGTCGGTGACGTTGGTGCCCTGGCCCAGCGCGTCCTGCAACCGCCCGGCGCGATGAGCGGCGGCGTAGTTGCGCGGCGTGATGCCGGTCGCGGCCTTGAAGGTGCGTTGCAGGTGATAGGGGCTCCAGCCGACGTGGCGGGCCAGCTCGTCCAGGGTAGGCACGCCATCGGCCCCTTCGATGTAACGGCACAGCGCCGCCACTTTACCGGCCCGTTCCCGGTCGGGGGCGGCCTGCTCGGGGCGACAGCGCTTGCAGGGCCGGAAGCCGGCGGCCTCGGCGGCGGCCGCGTTGCTGTGGAAGCTGACGTTCTCGCGCCGGGCCGGGCGCGACGGGCAGGTTGGCCGACAATAGACGCCGGTGGTGCGCACGGCGTACACGAACGCACCGTCCGCCTCGGGATCCCTCGCCAGCAGAGCCTGCCAGCGCGGATCATCGGCCAGCGGCCGGGCATCGCCCGACGAGATGGAGGGGGTGTTGGGGGCAGTCATGGCGCAGGTCTCCTTCGCTGTCTCAATGCTACGCCAAAACTACACCCCGGACGAGGCGCAAACACTCCGCTCCTTGCGCCCGAATTCGACGCCGGCGTCAGGCCTGCAGACGGAAACCCTGGGCGAGGGTCTGGAGCTCCTGCGCCAGTTCCGCCTGATCGGCCGTCACCTGGGAAATCTCCTGCGAACCGGTCAGGGTCAACCGCGAGGTTTCCCGCACCGACGCCAGGTTGTTGGAGATATCCCGGGTCACCGATACCTGCTGCTCGGCCGCAGCGGCGATCTGGGTCGCCATGCCGGAAATCCGGTCCACGTCACCGCGAATATCGGCGAAGGTTTCCTCCAGCGCCTCGGCCTGGTCGGCGCTGGCGTTGGCCAATTGGTGACTGTCCTGCACGGACGCATCGACGGCGTTGGCCACGTCCCGGAAGCCGGCGATCATGCCTTCGATCTCGACGGTGGAGCTATGGGTCTGCTGAGCCAGGGTGCGCACCTCTTCGGCCACGACGGCGAAACCGCGCCCATGTTGACCGGCCCGGGCCGCTTCGATGGCGGCATTCAGCGCCAGCAGGTTGGTCTGGTCAGCCACGCCCTTGATCACATCCACCACCCGGGTGATGGATTCGCTGTTGGCCTGCAGCTGGCGCATGTGTTCGCTGACCTGTTCGATCGACGCCGCCAGCTCGCGGATGCGCGCCACGCTGTCGCGCACCACCTGCTGGCCGGCTTGGTTCTTGGCACTGGCGTCCCGGGCGGCACCGGCCACATCCTGGGTGTTGCGGGAAATGTCCTCAGCGGTGCTCGACATCTCCTCCGCCGCGGTCGCCACCTGTTCCACCAGGGCCTGCTGATTGTTGACCTGGTCGGTGTTCTGGCCGGCGGTGGTGCGGGTCTGTTCGGACGCGGCGGCCAACTGCACACTGGCCCGGTCGATCTGTATCAGCGCGCCGGCGAAGGTGTCCATCAGGCCGTTGAGCGCCTGACCAATGCGCCCCATTTCATCCCGCGTGCAGATGCTCGTGCGGAGGCCCAGGTTGCGCTGCTCCATGATCTGGTGGAAGTCCCCCAGCAGGCGCGACACCTGGCCACTGACACCGCGAATGATCAGGACCGCCAGCAAGGCCACACCCAGCATCACCAGGCCGCCCACCGCCGCCGCGCGATAGAGTTGCGCCTCGGCCACTTCCATCGACGCCGTGGCCTGCACCATCATGTCGCTGACAAGCATCTGTTTGAAGGCATAGAGCGGACCCACCGCCTGACTGCCGGTCTCGAACCAGTCGAAATTGGTCATGCCGATAAAGCCGAATTCGGAGCCAATCAGTTGGCCGCGCATGGCGTCGTAGGCCTGCACCGCATCGGTCTGATCGATGGCCAGCAGAGCCTGCCGCTCGGCATCGGCCAGGAAATCGCCGGCCAAGGCCATCAGCGTACGCTGACGGGCGTGATCGGCGGCGACCGTCGACACCGCCGCCAGCCCGGCGTTGCCTTGCTGGATGATCGACGCGCCGGCGAGTACACCGCGCCCGGCCCATTCCGAGGCCCGGGTCAGGGCCAGGTAGGCGCCCATCTGCCGGGCCAGCACAGCGTCGTTCGCATCCCGCAGGATCACCGGCAGGCGGTCGATCAGCCGGCTCAGGGTTTCGGTGTAAGCCTGGAAGACCGAATCCACCGTCATCTCCCCGCCGCGCACCTGCTGGCGCAGGGTGGCCAGTTGGTCCAACGACCCTGAGAGCTTGGCAAGGCCATCGTCGCCGATCCCGTCGCGGAACGTCACCAGGTGCTCATCGGTGCGGGCCTGCTGGCCGTCGAGCCGGTCCACCACCCGGCCATCGCTGCCCTGGGTGGCGATAAACAAGGCGCTGAGTCCGCGCTCTTTCTGCAGCGATTCCACCAGCGGATCCGCCAGCCGGACCTGCTGGAACCGGTCCAGCAAATGCCGCGTGCCCGCCAGGTTGTCGTAACGGTCACCGATCGTGGTCACGGCGAAATACAGAACCCCCAACAGGGCGGGCAGGATCAGCAGCAACAGCTTGCTGCGCATGGACAGATTACGAAGCAGATACAACATGGACTCGGGCCTTCGAAAGAACAAACCCGGGGCCTTCAGCAAGAACGGGGCCATGACCGGAGCGAGCGACCAGACCGCGCCAGAGCCGCTTCCGGGCACCTCCTGTGCGCCGTATCGGTGCGGCGCGCCAGATCATGGTGCCAGGAGCGACACACGGCAACAGAATGCCTTCGCTATGGCGATACATCGACGCACCTTACAGACCTTTAACCGGATCCCCTCGCACCCGCACGCAGAATCATTACACTTCTGAACACTGCGTCACGCAACAAACAAACCCAACAAGTGCAATCAGGAGTTTGCAGATGGACATAATCCGGCAATGCAGTCGCCCCATCGCGGGGTTCATGTCGTTGATGATGTTGTGTTTCACACTGTTCGCCGCCCCGGCGTCAGCCAGCGTGGTGGGTACCGGCGAGCTGCTCAACCAGCAGCAGGCGGACATCGACCGTCAGGCCCTCATGCAGATGCTGGAACGGGATGACGTCAAACAGACGCTGGTGGACATGGGTGTGAGCCAGGATGAAGTCCGCGACCGCATCCAGAGCCTGACGCCTTCCGAGCTGGCCTCTTTCAAGCAGCAACTGGCCGATGCACCGACCGGCGAAGGCGTGGTGGGCATTATCGTGCTGTTCCTGGTGATCTTCATTGTCACCGACATGCTGTGCGCGACGGACATCTTCCCGTTCGTGAACTGCATCCGCTGATCCATGGGCGATCGTCGTCCATACGGAGCCGGCCGCTTGCGGTCGGCCCTGACCCTCATGCTGGCGCTGGCCCTCGGCGGCTGCGCCAGCACGCCACCCTGGCCAGACACCCCAACGAACACCGACCGGACGCTGCTGACCCACGTTCCCTTCTATCCCCAGGAACAGTACCAGTGTGGCCCCGCTGCCCTGGCCATGATGCTCGGCAGTCAGGGCGTGAGCGAGACACCGGATGCGCTGGTGGACAAGGTCTACCTGCCGGAACGCCACGGCTCACTGCAGGTGGAGATGGTGGCCGCCGCCCGCCAGTACGGCCTGCTGGTGTATCCGCTGGCGCCAACGCTGGACGCTGTTATCCGGGAAGTGAACCACGGCAATCCCGTGCTGGTGATGCAGAACCTGCGCTTCGGCTGGTGGCCACAATGGCACTTCGCGGTGGTGATCGGTTACGACGAGGCCGCCCAGGAGCTGATCCTGCACAGCGGCACCGAGCGCAACTACCATCAGCCCCTGGCGGCGTTCATGGCCACCTGGGATCGCACCGACAACTGGGCCCGGGTGATGCTGCCGCCTTCACAGCTGCCGGCCACCGCCGAGCCCCTGCCCTTCCTGCGCGCCGCCAACGATCTGGAAACCACGCACCAGACTGACGCGGCCCGAACCGCCTACGCCACGGCGCTGGCCACCTGGCCAGACCAGCCGGCGGCGCAGTTGGGACTGGGCAATATCGCGTTTGCCGAAGGAGACTGGCCGCAGGCCGCCGGGCGCTATGCATCGCTGACCCGGGATTTCCCGCGCCTCAGTGCCGGCTGGAACAATTACGGCGAGGCTCTGGAGCAACTGGATTGCCCGCAGGCGGCGCAGCAGGCACGCCACTGCGCAGCGACACTGAACCCCGAACGTTTCGAGGCGGCCGCTGCGGAGGTCGGGGACGACGAGACGGGCAAGGATTGCCCGGTGATTGATTGCCCGGCCCCTTGATAGCGGGCCGGACCGGGATGGACGGAATCAGGAGCCGGAGCGGCCCGGGTTGAGCAGCCGCACCAGCTGGCCGCCGACGTTTTCCACCGGCTCAAGGATCGCCTTCTGGATGCTGTCGGTGACCACCCGGTTGAAGGCGCTGCCGGCATCCGAGCCCATGAAGTCCAGATAGGTGTCGATCTCGTCGGCACTGAAATCCTGGTAGGTGTACAGATAGGCCGCGTAGACCTGCTGTTCCACCGCGCCTTTGAGCATGAAACGCTGATCCTCGATCTGCTGCTTCATCTGGTCATAGGTCGGCCCCTGCCCGCCACTGAAGGCGCTCATGGCCGAGGCCAGACCCAGCTGCACCGCCACCGCCGTGTCCACCGTGCTTTCGGTGGCGCGGGTGACCCGGTCAAAGCGGGAGAACATGTCCGCGCGCTGGCTGCCTTTGTAGCGATCGACCAGGGATGAGCCCTGCGCCTGGATCGTTTTCCAGGCCGACGGGCTGGACGCGGACACTTCCGCCTGCGCCATGCGCTGGCCCAACGGCGTCTCGTACCAGTCCTGCACCGCCTGCAGCTGACCGTCGCTGAGGCCGGCGTCGAGATCCTCCACCACCTGGCGGCGAATGGCCGCACTGCTGAAGGCGTTGCTGACAATACCGCCCACTGTGTTGGCGACCATCGGGTCCACCTGGCCGGTCTGCTTGAGACCCTCGCGGATGCCTTCGCTCATCATCGCCGGATACTGTTCGATGATTTCACCCAGCGGCGACACCCGCACCACGGATTCCGCACGGGTTTCCGCCTCGGCCAGGCCGCCGGCCATCACCAGCGCCAGCAGGGTCAGTGACCGCAGCGCCGTCAGCCGATACAGCGGAGCGAACAGGTCAATTCGGGGGGATACACGCATACTTGATTCTCTCCTGTTTCGATGGGCCCCGTTATGCCATGGCACCGCCCGCCCGGCAAGGGAATGGCGGGCCCACCAGATGACGGTTTGGAGAGAAAGGGGCAGGGAACGGCGCGAAGCGGGCCTCCACCCGCCTCGCCGGATGTCGGCGTCAGTTGCCGACCACCTTTTCCGCTTCTTCCATCGGGGTGTGGCGCACGTCCTCGCCCTTGGCCATGAAGATCACGTGCTCGGCCACGTTGCAGGCGTGGTCGCCGATGCGCTCCAGCGCCCGGAACACCCACATGACCGACATGCAGCGGGAAATATTGCGCGGGTCTTCCATCATGAAGGTGATCAGCGATCGGGTCGCGGCCTGGTATTCCTCGTCCACCCGCTTGTCTTCCTTCATGATGCGCAGGGCCTGCTCGGAGTCCAGCCGGGCAAACGCGTCCAGCGCGTCCCGCAGCATCTGGCCGACGTGGTTGCCGATGTGGCGCACTTCCACGTAGCCGCGCGGGGCCTGGCCTTCTTCCGACAGGCGCAGGGCCAGCTTGGCGATTTTCTTGGCCTCGTCGCCGATGCGCTCCAGGTCCGCCACCATCTTGATCACCGACAGCACCAGGCGCAGGTCCCGCGCCGCCGGCTGACGCCGGGCGATGATGCGGGTGGCTTCCTCGTCGATCTCCAGCTCCAGCTTGTCCACCTGCTTGTCGCGGGTACGGATCTCATCCGCACGGTGGCCGTCGCCGTCGATCAGCGATTCGATGGCGTCCACCACCTGCTGCTCGACCATGCCGCCCATGCGCAGGAAATCTTCCTTGAGACCGGACAGGTCTTCATTGAACTGGTGGGAAATGTGATCGCCGTATACGTCTTCCTGTTTGTTACTCATCTCGTTCTCCGCAGTCCGTCGGATTAACCGAAGCGACCAGTGATGTAGGACTCGGTCAGTTCATGCTCGGGCGCCGTGAACACCTTGTTGGTTTCGTTCACTTCCACCAGGTGCCCCAGGTGGAAGTAGGCCGTCCGGTCGGACACCCGCGCCGCCTGTTGCATGGAGTGGGTGACGATGACAATGGTGTAGCTCTCGGACAGCTCGGAAATCAGTTCCTCGATGCGCGCGGTGGCGATCGGGTCCAGCGCCGAACAGGGCTCGTCCATCAGCACCACCTCCGGGCTCACGGCGATGGCGCGGGCGATGCACAGACGCTGCTGCTGACCGCCGGACAGGCCGGTGCCCGGGGTGTCCAGGCGATCCTTGACCTCGTTCCACAGACCGGCACCGCGCAGACTGTTCTCGACGATCTCGTCCAGCTCCGACTTGCGGTTGGCCAGGCCGTGGATGCGCGGGCCGTAGGCGACGTTGTCGTAGATCGACTTGGGGAACGGGTTGGGCTTCTGGAACACCATCCCGACCCGGGCGCGCAGTTCCACCACGTCCCGCTTGGGATCGTAGATGTCGTTGCCGTCCAGCGACAGCTGCCCCTTCACGCTGCAGATGTCGATGCTGTCGTTCATCCGGTTCAGGCAGCGCAGGAACGTGGATTTACCGCAGCCGGACGGCCCAATGAAGGAAATCACCTCGTTCTTGGCGATGTCCAGGCTGATGTCCTTGATGGCGCGGTTGCTGCCATAGAACACTTCCACGTTGCGCAGGGAGAACTTGGGTTCATCGGCGAAGGGCTTGCCTACCGTCTTGCCTTCCAGCTCGCTGTCGGTGACGGTGGTTTCTTTCTTCTCCACCGCTTCCTCTACCGGGACGTCCTGGTCCTGGGCGATTGTCGAATTCATCGTATTCATACTTTCAATCTCCTGTTACCACCGGCGCTCGAGGCGACGGCGCAGCCAGATGGCCAGGGCGTTCATGCCAATGAGGAAGGTCAGCAGGACCATAATGGCAGCGGACGCCCGTTCAATAAATGCCAGTTCGGGGCTGCCCGCCCAGAGGAAGATCTGGACCGGCAGGACGGTGGCGGAATCGGTAAAGCCGCCGGGTACGTCGACGATAAAGGCGACCATGCCGATCAGCAGCAGCGGGGCGGTTTCACCCAGCGCCTGGGCCATGCCGATGATGGAACCGGTCAGCATGCCGGGCATGGCCAGCGGCAGCACATGGTGCAGCACCACCTGCATCTTGGACGCGCCAATACCCTCGGCCGCCTCGCGGATCGACGGCGGTACGCTCTTGATGGCGGCGCGACTGGAAATGATGATCGTCGGCAGCGTCATCAGGGTCAGCACCAGGCCGCCCACCAGCGGCACCGAGCGCGGCAGGCCGAACAGGTTGATGAACACCGCCAGACCCAGCAGACCGAAGATGATGGACGGTACCGCCGCCAGGTTGTTGATGTTGACCTCAATGAAATCGGTCAGCTTGTTCTGGGGCGCGAACTCCTCCAGGTAGATGGCCGCCGCCACCCCGATCGGGAACGACAGGGCCAGGGTCACCACCATGGTGAGCAGCGAGCCGACCATGGCCCCCAGCACACCGGCGTTGGCCGGCTCGCGGCTGTCGCCGCTGGAAAAGAAGACGTCGTTGAAGCCATTCTCGATGATGCCGCGCTGTTCCAGCTCGTCGACCCAGCCCTGCTGCTCCTCGCTGAGCTTGATGGAATAGCGGTCGTCGTCGGCGTGCTTGACGTAGACGCTGACGTCGTCGTTCACCAGGAACGTCATGGTCTGGGTGGTACCCAGCAGGTCCGGATCGGCCTTGATCGCGTCGCGCAGCTTGTTGGAGGCGTAGCTGTTGAGCAGCCCCTTGAGCGCGCGGTTGTCGTCTTCCCCGGTCTGCGGCAACGCGTCGTGCAGCGCTTCGATCAGCGGTGCGGTGAAGTCCGCCATGGCCAGGGCGTCGGAATCGGTGGCGTCTTCCAGATACATCGCCTGGGGATCGTAGGTAACCTCCAGGGTGATGGTGGTCTTGATGAACCCGGTGTAGCCCTTGCCGATAATGTCGGCAAACAGGATCACCAGGGCGGCGATCGCAATGGCAATCGCGGTGATGCCGTACATCCGGAAACGGCGTTCCTTGCGATAGCGACGCTTGAGCGACTGACGGACGAGTTCCGCCTGATTCTCTGGCTTATTCATACTGTTCCCGATATTTGCGAACCACTTTCAGGGCGACGACGTTCAGCAGCAGCGTGACGATGAACAGCATCATGCCCAGGGCAAAGGCGGACAGCGTCTTGGCACTGTCGAATTCCTGGTCACCGGTCAGCAGGGTGACGATCTGCACGGTCACGGTGGTCACGGCGTCCAGCGGGTTGACGGTCAGGTTCGCCGCCAGGCCCGCGGCCATGACCACGATCATGGTCTCGCCGATGGCGCGGGACACCGCCAGCAGGATGCCGCCCATGATGCCCGGCAGGGCCGCCGGGAAGATCACCTTGGTCATGGTCTCGGCCTGGGTGGCCCCCAGGGCCAGCGAGCCGTCACGCAGGGTCTGGGGCACGGCGTTGATCACGTCGTCGGACAGGGAGGAGACGAACGGGATGATCATGATGCCCATGACCAGCCCGGCCGCCAGCGCGCTCTCGGTCGAGGCTTCCAGCCCCAGCCAGGCCGCCGCGTCGGCAATGAAGGGCGCCACGGTCAGAGCGGCGAAGAAGCCGTAGACCACCGTCGGCACACCGGCGAGCATTTCCAGCATCGGTTTGACGATGCCGCGTACCCGCTTGGTGGCGTACTCGGACAGGTAGATCGCCGACATCAAACCCACCGGCACGGCCACAACCATGGCAATGAGGGAAATCAGCAGCGTACCCACGAACAGCGGGATCATCCCGAAGGCACCTTCCGCCGCCACCTGATCGGCGCGGATGGCCGTTTGCGGGCTCCAAGTCGTGCCGAAGAAGAACTCGACGAAGGAGATCCGCTGGAAGAAGTGGATCGTCTCGATGATGACCGAGAAGATGATGCCCACCGTGGTCAGGATCGCCAGACCCGCGCAGCAGAAGAAGATCTTGCGCAGGATGGACTCGACCTTTTCCCGGGCGTTGATGTGCGGCGCAATCCGCAGCCAGGCGACGAAGGCGCCCAGCACCGCGACGCACACCACCAGCAGGGTCATCATCAGTTTGCTTTCTTCACGCAGGGTGGTCAGCCGGCCCGCCGCCTCAGCAATGGGGCCCGGCACGAAATCCGCCGGCAGCGCGCCGGACGCGACGTTACTGATCTGCGACAGGATCAGGCTGGCGCGCCCCGGGGAATCCGGTTGCAGGTCCGCCGGCAGCGAACCGACCACCAGAAACTGGATCACCTTGTGTTCAAAGCCGAGCCACAGGGCAAAGATCAACAGCGCCGGAATGCCACACCAGAAGGCGGCGCGGGCGGCGTAGTAAAAAGGCAGGGATTTGAGGTGACGGATACCGCCCAATGGCATCGCGACCGCTCGCGAGCGGGCATAGCCCAGCCCGAAGGCAATCGCAACCATCACCACAATCAGCGGAAACAGGTTGCCCGGTTGCATTGATGTCTCTCTTTCAGCGTTGCAAGAAGTCCCTGGAACAGCCCGCCCACGGCAGTACCGTTTCAGCGGCTCCCTTCTGGCGCGACAGTGTATCGCTTCGCCAGAACAACGTCACAAGTGCATTTAATGGCTTTCTTCGTCCTTGAATACGCGAAAAGTGCGGAGCCCTGCGGCCCCGCACTTTACAGTTTCACACGCCTGGCGTGCTGCTTACAGCTCGTCGCCCGTCATCGGCGTCAGGCTCTGGGCGTTCTTGGCCGCAGCCATGCGAGCATCACGCGCCAGCGGGATCAGGCCAACGTCAGCCAGGTAGCCGTTCGGGCCCCAGGTGCCTTCGCTGGTGAATTCCTTGACGTATTCGCTCATGCCCGGAATGACACCCACGTGGGCTTTCTTCACGTAGAACCACAGTGAACGGGCCAGCGGGTATTCATCGCTGGAGATGGCTTCCTGAGTCGGCTCTTCACCGTTGATGGTGGCGGCCTGCAGGGTGCCGGAGTTCTCTTCCAGGAAGCTGTAGCCGAAGATACCGAAAGAGCTCTTGTCGGCGGTCAGCTTCTGGACGATCAGGTTATCGTTCTCGCCCGCTTCGATGAAGGCGCCGTCTTCACGGAAGGTCATGCAGACTTCTTCGCGCTTGCTTTCTTCCATGTCGGCAATCATGTCGATCTCTTCACAACCGGCTTCCATGGCCAGTTCGTTGAAGGCGTCGCGAGTACCGGAAGTCGGCGGCGGACCCATCACGCGGATGGCTTCGTTCGGCAGGCTGGAGTCAACGTCGCTCCAGTTTTTGTACGGGTTGGCCACCAGGCCGTCGCCGTTCGGGTTGGGAACCTGCTTGGCCAGGGCCAGGTACAGCTGCTCCAGGCTGATGTCCAGGTTCGGGGCGCCCTTGGCGCTGGCCAGAACGATGCCGTCGCTGCCGATCTTCACTTCGGTGATTTCTTTAACGCCGTTGCTCTGACAACGCTCGAATTCGCTCGACTTCATGCGGCGGGACGCGTTGGTGATATCAGGATGCTGGGTACCCACGCCGGCGCAGAACAGCTTCAGACCACCACCGGAACCGGTTGACTCCAGCTTCGGTGTCGGGAAATCCGTGTTACGACCGAAACGCTCGGCGACCACGGTAGCGAACGGGTAAACGGTCGAGGAACCGACGATGTTGATGGTGTCACGGGCCAGAGTCGGGGTTGAGATGGTGGCCATGGCGCCGGCTACTGCAACGCTGGCGACAGCTGTTTTCAGTTTATTCACGTTGAGCCTCCATAATGCGATTTATTCACGGGTTCCGCTGATCTCCGGAAGTCGGACACGGCATTCGGACCCGTCTTCGAAACCGGCAGTGGTCAGCCGATGTGTGAAGCCTAAGGGGTCTTTATGACACTTAGATGACACACGTAGCCGATGTAATGTTTTTTGCAACATCCCGTGAAATCCGGCCCCTTTCCCCTGTTTTCAGAGGCCGAAAAGAAATTGATCTCCTCAATTATTAGCCTTTCGTCGGTTATGCCCCCTGTTTTTGTTGCACCCGCCGCCGAGGCCCTTAACATGGAGGAATAACTCGACAAACCAATAAAAACATCATGAATCAGAACGCGCTTCTCGTCCGCCTTACCGGCTACCTCGACGGTTTCACCGAGGTGACCGGCCGTACCCTCGCCTGGCTCAACATCGGCATGGTGTTACTGACGTTCACCGTGGTTGTCATGCGTTACCTGTTCAACAGCTCCTCCATCTTCATGCAGGAAAGCGTGATGTATCTGCACGCCATCGTATTCCTGCTGGCCAGCGCTTACACGCTCAAGCACAACGATCACGTGCGGGTGGACATCCTCTACCAGCGCCTGTCCGGCAAGGGCAAGGCGGTAGTCGACCTGCTCGGGACCCTGCTCCTGCTGATGCCGGTGGTGATCTTCATTCTGGTCAGCAGCTGGGACTATGTGGCCCGCTCCTGGGCGATCCTGGAACGCTCGCCGGAGACCAGCGGCATCCCCGCGATATTCCTGCTCAAGAGCCTGATTCCGGCGATGTGCGTGCTGATGATCATCCAGGGCGTCGCCGAATCCCTGCGTAACATTGCGGTCCTCGCCGGGGCCATTTCCAAGGAGAACGGCCCTGCGGAGGACACGCTGTGAGTGTATTCATCGAATTCCTGCCGCTGGTGATGTTTGCGGCGGTCTGTATCGTGCTGATGGCCGGTTTCCCGGTGGCCTTTTCCCTGGCCGGCACCGCACTGGCGTTCGCCCTGGGCGGTGCGGCGTTCGGCGTGTTCGACATGAGCTTCCTGGGCGCCACGCCCAACCGCCTGTTCGGCCTGATGACCAACGAGACCCTGATCGCGGTGCCGCTGTTCGTGTTCATGGGCTGCATGCTGCAGCAGTCCAAGATCGCCGAGAACCTGCTCGAAAGCATGGCCGAACTGTTCAAACGCATGCGCGGCGGCCTGGGCATCTCGGTGGCCATCGTCGGTATGCTGCTGGCCGCCAGCACCGGCATCGTCGGCGCCACGGTGGTGACCATGGGGTTGATCTCACTGCCCACCATGCTCAAGCGCGGCTACAGCCCGTCCCTGGCAACCGGCACCATCTGCGCCACCGGCACCCTGGGCCAGATCATCCCGCCGTCGATTGCCCTGGTCCTGCTGGGGGACGTGATGTCCAGCGCCTACCAGCGGGCCCAGCGCATGCAGGGCATCTTCAGCCCGGACACCGTCTCGGTGGGCGACCTGTTCGTCGGTGCGCTGATCCCGGGCCTGGTGCTGGTGCTGCTCTATATCGTCTATATCGTGCTGGTCGCCTACTTCAAGCCGTCCGCCGCGCCGCCCCATGATGACGATATCAACGGCGAAAACGGCCGGAAGTTGAACCTGTGGCATGACCTCACACCGCCGCTGATCCTGATTGTAGCTGTGCTCGGCTCTATCCTCGCCGGTGTCGCCACCCCCACCGAGGCCGCCGGCGTCGGGGCTCTGGGCGCCACGCTGCTGGCCGGCCTGCGGCGTCAGTTGGGCATCGGCGTGCTGCGCGAAGTCTGCCAGCAGACCACTCGGGTCACCTGCATGGTGTTCCTGATCCTGGTGGGTGCGGCGATCTTCTCGCTGGTGTTCCGCGGCTACGGCGGCGACGAGTTGATCCACGGCATCTTTGCGGACATGCCCGGTGGCGTGGTAGGCGCGATGATCGTGGTCATGCTGGTGATCTTCCTGCTCGGCTTCATCCTCGACTTCATCGAGATCACCTTCGTGGTGGTGCCGATCGTGGCGCCGGTGCTGCTCAACATGGGCCTGGATCCGGTCTGGCTGGGCATCATGATCGCCCTGAACCTGCAGACCTCGTTCCTGACGCCGCCCTTCGGATTCTCGCTGTTCTACCTGCGTGGCGTGGCGCCGCCGGAAATTGCCACCTCGCAGATCTATCGTGGCGTGATTCCTTTCATTATCATTCAGCTGATCATGCTGATCCTGCTGTCGATCTGGCCGGTACTGGCCACGGGCCTGCCCGATTACCTCTACGGCTGATTTTGGCCGTAGGGGCCGGACCCGCGCCTCGCACACGACACGCTGAATAATGAAAACTCTGAAAACCGGGCGAAACGATTCATGAACCTGACGGATGACGACAAACCGAACCCCCGGGGCCAGCTTGCACTGCAAGTGGTGCCCTACCCTTCCGACACCAACGCCAACGGCGACATCTACGCCGGCTGGCTGGTGAGACAGATGGACGTGGCCGCCGCCACGACCGCCGGCCGCATCTCCAAGGGCCGCAACGCCACCGTGGCCATCGAGCGCATGGAATTCCTCTCGCCGCTGCGGGTGGGCTCCCAGGTGGCGGTCTACACCGACCTGGTGGACATCGGCCGCAGCTCCATGAAGATCCACGTGGAAGTCTGGACCCGCGACCGTGACCGGGAACGCATGCGCAAGGTGACCGAGTCGCTGATCGTGTTCGTGGCCATCGACGAACACGGCCGCATCCGGGAAGTGCCGCAGCAGGACTGAACCGATCTGTCCGGCGCTCGTGCACCGGGCGCTTGCCATTGAGCAAGTGGCCCACTGGCGTTGCGGTCGCGGCCTTTGTCATGGTGGGGCTTTACACGCTGATCGACCGATCAGTCACCCGAGAACAGACAAAGCGAGACCGCCATGACTTTCCAACGCGTCAATCCGGTGACCGGTGAGGTGGCCAGTGAAGCCGCCGCCATGAAAGCGGCCGACGCTGTCGCCATCGCCGAGCGGGCCCAGTCCGGCTTCGAAGCCTGGTCACAGGTCGGCCCCAACGCCCGCCGGGCTGTACTGTCGAGTGCCGCCACGGCGCTGGAATCCCGCCGCGACGATTTTGTCCGCGCGATGATGGACGAGACCGGCGCCACCGAGGGCTGGGCGCTGTTCAACCTGAACCTGGCGGCCTCCATGCTGCGCGAGGCGGCGTCCCTGACGACCCGCATCAACGGCGAGGTGATTCCGTCCGACAAGCCCGGCTGCCTATCCATGAGCCAGCGCGACCCGGTTGGCGTCATTCTCGGCATCGCGCCGTGGAACGTGCCCATCATCCTGGGCGTGCGCGCCATCGCCACCGCCCTGGCCTGCGGCAACGGTGTCGTCCTCAAAGCCTCCGAACAGTGTCCCCGTACCCACAGCCTGATCACCGAAGCGCTTGGCGAGGCGGGTTTCCCCGACGGCACGGTCGGGCTGGTGACCAACGCGCCGGAAGACGCCGCCGACGTGGTGGGCGCGCTGATCGACCACCCGGCGGTCAAGCGCATCAACTTCACCGGCTCCACCGAGGTCGGCCGCATCATCGCCAAACGGGCCGCCGAGCATCTCAAACCCTGCCTGCTGGAACTGGGCGGCAAGGCGCCCTTCGTGGTGCTGGCTGACGCTGACCTGGATGAAGCGGTCAACGCCGCCGCCTTCGGTGCCTTCATGAATCAGGGGCAGATCTGCATGTCCACCGAACGCCTGATCGTTGTCGATGAGGTGGCCGATGCCTTCGCCGCCAAATTCACGGACAAGGTGCGCAGGCTGAAAACCGGCGATCCCCGGGAGGGCAACGCACCGCTGGGCGCCGTCATCGATCGCAACACCGTGGACAAGATCAACGCCCTGATCGACGACGCTCAGGCCAAGGGCGCCCAGACCCTGACCGGCGGCAAGGCCGACTCCCTGCTGATGCCCGCCACGGTGCTGGATGGCGTCACCGCCGACATGAACATTTACCGGGACGAAAGCTTCGGCCCCGTGGTGGCCATGATCCGTGCCCGGGATGAAGAAGACGCCGTCGCCATTGCCAACGACAGCCGCTACGGCCTGAGCGCCTCCGTCTTCACCCGGGATCTGTCCCGCGGTCTGAAAGTCGCCAAGCGCATCCGCTCCGGCATCTGTCACGTCAACGGCCCAACGGTGCATGACGAAGCCCAGATGCCCTTCGGCGGCCTCGGCGACTCCGGCTACGGGCGCTTCGGCGGCCAGGCCGGCATCGACCAGTTCACCGAACTGCGCTGGATCACCGTGGACACCGAACCCGGCCAGTTTCCGTTCTGATCCGGGACACGCCGGCGGCCATTGCTGGCCCGGCGTCAACGGGCTGCCCCGTGCCCACAGAACAAAAAACCCCGGCCTGTCTCCAGACCGGGGTTTTTATTGAGACCGGTTTCAGCCCTCGTCGGCGGAGTCCGGTTCGCGGATCTCAACATAGGTCTGTTCGGAGATCTCGGTGTAAGGCACCACCTTGTCGCGGAACGCCTTGTAGGACTCGTAGGCCTTGCCGGCCATTTCGTCCCGCTCGGCGAGATCCCTGACCACGTCGTCGGAAATGCTGCGCAGGCGGTTGAGCACGTCGTCCGGGAAGCGGCGCAGCTTCACGTCCTTCTCTTCCACCAGTTCCCGCAGGGCCTCGTTGTTGCGGGCGGTGAATTCCGCCAGCATGTCGGCGTTCATTTCCCGCGCCGCCACGTCGATGATCGCCTGCAAGTGCTCCGGCAGCTTGTTGTAGGCGTCGGCGTTGACGATGGTTTCCAGCGCGGTACCCGGCTCGTGCCAGCCCGGATAGTAGTAGTACTCGGCGATCTGGTGCAGGCCGAACGCCAGGTCGTTGTAGGGGCCGACCCACTCGGTGGCGTCGATGGTGCCGGTCTGCAGCGCGGTGAAGATCTCGCCGCCCGGCAGGTTCACCGGCGTGCCGCCGGCTTTTTCCAGTACGTCGCCGCCAATGCCCGGAATCCGCATTTTGAGGCCGTTCAGGTCCTCGACGCTGTTGATTTCCTTGTTGAACCAGCCGCCCATCTGCACGCCGGTGTTGCCGCCCGGCCAGGGAATCACGCCGAACGGTTCGTAGGCTTCGCGATAGAGCTCCAGGCCCCCGCCGTGGAACATCCAGCCGTTGTATTCCTGGGCGGTCAGGCCAAAGGGAACGGTGGCGAAGAACTGGCCGGCGGGAATCTTGCCTTTCCAGTAGTAACCGGCGCCGTGACCCAACTCGGCGGTGCCCTGGGAAACCGCGGAGAAGACTTCGAGGGCCGGCACCAGGTCACCCGCGCCGTAGACGGTGATGTCGATCTGACCGTCGGTCATCGCGCGGACCCGGTCGGCAAAGTGTTCGGGACCGGTGCCCAGACCCGGGAAATTCTTGGGCCAGGTGGTGACCATCTTCCACTTGTAGGTCTGCTTCTCGGTGGCCGGGGCCGCCGCCTGGTCGGACGAGCCGTTGGCCGCGGCGGAGTCATTTTCCGCTTCCTGGGAACAGCCCACCAGCCCGATACCCAGCACACCCGCGACCAGAGCAGCCAAAAGATTGCGACGCTTCATGTTTTCTCCTTACTTTCTTTTATCGTTGTTGTTGCGCGCCGCCACGCAGGAATGGCGGCGCTGAACCGATACGGACGACCCAATGTGTCGTTATATCAAGTCTGTAAGGATGTAAGATAACCCCGCAGGCTGCCTTTATTCAAAAGTATGAGTTTTCGAACCAGCTGATCCCGTGTCGCGACACCGGGGCTCCTACAATCGCTCCAGTGGAGCATAGGCCAGAACCAGCCATTTCGCCCCGTCGTCGAAGTTCACCTGGACGCGGGTGTGGTGGCCGGAACCTTCGCAGTTCATCACCACGCCCTCGCCGAACTTGGGATGCCGCACCCGCTGGCCCAGCTGCAGCCCCGCCTGAGACGCGGCGGAATCGTCGAACAGCCCCTCGTTGGGTCGCTGCACCAGCGCCGGACGCGTCACCGTGTTGCGCAGGCGCACTTCCTGGATGAACTCCGGCGGGATCTCCCGCACGAAGCGCGACACCGCGTGGTACTTCTCCTGGCCGTAGAGGCGGCGGGATTCGGCGTAGGTCATGACCAGCCGCTGCATGGCCCGGGTGATGCCCACGTAGGCCAGACGCCGCTCTTCCTCCATGCGCCCCGGTTCTTCCAGGGACATGCTGTGGGGGAACAGCCCCTCCTCGACACCGGCCAGGAACACCAGCGGGAACTCCAGCCCCTTGGCCGAGTGCAGGGTCATCAGTTGCACGCTGTCCTCGTTGGCGTCTGCCTGGGACTCGCCCGCGTCCAGCGCCGCCTGGGCGATGAACTCCGACAGCGGGTCGATGCCGTCTTCCACCTCGAAGTCGGCCATGGCGCTGACCAGCTCTTCCAGGTTTTCCACCCGGGCCTGGGCTTTCTCGCCTTTCTCATTGGCGTGGTGATCGCGCAGGCCGCTGTCCTGGATGGCGCGCTGGGTGAGCTGCTTGAGGTCCAGTTCGTCCTGGTCCGCCGCCAGCGCCTCGATCATGGCGATGAACTGCTGCAGGCCGGTGCGGGCGCGGCCCTTCATGGCGCCGGCTTCGAGCAGGCGCTCCGCCGCCTGCCACAGGGAAATGCCCTGGCCGGTGGCCAGTTCGCGCAGCTCCGCCAGGCTCTTGGCGCCGATGCCCCGGGCCGGCGTGTTGACCACCCGCTCGAAGGCGGCGTCGTCGTGGCGGTAGTGGACCAGACGCAGGTAGCCCAGGGCATTGCGGATCTCCTGGCGGTCGTAGAAGCGCAGGCCACCGTAGACCCGGTAGGGAATGCCCTGGCGCAGCAGCGCTTCCTCCAGCACCCGCGACTGGGCGTTGGAACGGTACAGGATCGCCGCCTCGCTGCGCAGGTTGCCCTCGTCCACCCAGGCGCTGATGGAATCGGCGATGTAGTTGGCCTCGTCCTGCTCGTTGAAGGCGGAGTAGAGACTGATCGGCTCGCCCTCGACGCCGTCGGTCCAGAGCTCCTTGCCCAGCCGCCCCTGGTTGTTGGCGATCACCGCGTTGGCGGCCTTGAGGATGTTCTGGGTGGAGCGGTAGTTCTGCTCCAGGCGTACCATGCGGGCGTTGGGCCAGTCCTGCTGGAAACGCTGGATGTTCTCGATCCTGGCACCACGCCAGCCGTAAATGGACTGGTCGTCGTCGCCGACGATGGTCAGCGGCACCCGGTTGCCCGCCAGCACCTGCAGCCAGGCGTATTGAATGGTGTTGGTGTCCTGGAACTCGTCCACCAGGATGTGCTGGAACCGGCGCTGGTAGTGGGCCAGCACTTCCGGCCGGTGCAGCCACAGCTCGTGGGAACGCAGCAGCAGCTCGCCGAAATCCACCAGGCCGCTGAGCTGGCACTGCTTCTCGTACTGGCGGTAGATCTTGAGCATCACCGAGGTGAAATGGTCGCCCGGATTCTCCTGAATGTGATCGGCGCGCAACCCTTCGTCCTTCTGGCCGTTGACGAACCACTGCACCTGTTTGGGCGGCCAGCGGCTCTCGTCGACCTGCTGCTCACGCATGACGCGCTTGATCAGGCGCAGCTGGTCGTCGCTGTCGAGCACCTGGAAGTTCTCGGGCAAGCCCGCGTCCTGCCAGTGGGCCCGCAGCAGGCGATGGGCGATGCTGTGGAAGGTCCCGAACCACATGCCGTAACCCGGCAGGTTCATCATCTCGCCAATCCGGTTGCGCATCTCGCGCGCGGCCTTGTTGGTGAAGGTCACCGCCAGCAGTCCCGTCGCCGGAATCCGGTCCACCTGCATCAGCCAGGCCATGCGGTGCACCAGCACCCGGGTCTTGCCCGAGCCGGCGCCCGCCAGGACCAGCAGATGGTCGTTCTGGGCGGTGACCGCCTCGCGCTGGGCATCGTTGAGGGGATCGATAATCGGGGAGACGTCCATTGGGAACCACTGATTCAGGAAAATGAGAGCGCCGATTATAACAAGCCGGCACACAGGATCACGCCGGGACAGTGCCCGGCGTGGGGAGGGAGGCGCCTGACCCAGACGGGTCAGGCACTTACGGTGTCATAAAACGGGTAGGCGGGCCGCCGGGATCAGTTTCCGCGCGGCACCGTCTGCGGCTCGACAAACTCGAACAGGCCTTCGATGCCGCCCTCGCGGCCGACGCCGGAGGCTTTCATGCCGCCGAACGGCGCTTCCGGGGTGGGGCCGGTGCCGGTGTTCCAGCCGACGTGGCCGAAACGCAGGCCGCCGATCACGCGCGCGGCACGGGCCTCGTCTTTGGTGAAGACGTAGGCGGCCAGGCCGAACTCGGTGTCGTTACCGGCCTCAATCACCTCGTCCTCGCCCTTGAACAGCGCCATGGGTACGAGGGGACCGAAGGTCTCTTCCTGGGAGCAGGCCATATCCCGCGTGATGCCGCTGACCACCGTGGGCGGGTAGAACAGGTCGTTGCCGCTGAGGCTGTCCGGCTGGGGTCCGGCCACCAGTTGGCCGCCCTTTTCGAGCGCGTCGGACACGTGACGGCGCACCTTGTCGAAACCGGCCTTGTTGATCAGCGGGCCGATGTCCACACCGTCCTTCATGCCGTCGCCGACAGTCATACGGTTGACCCGCTCCGCCAGTTTTTCACCAAAGGCGTCGGCCACCTTCTCGTGCACGAAGATGCGGTTGGCGCAGACGCAGGTCTGGCCGCCGCCGCGGAATTTGTTGGCGATCAAATTGTCCGCCGCCGCGTCCAGGTCGGCGTCGTCGAACACGATAAACGGCGCGTTACCGCCCAGCTCCAGGGCCAGTTTCTTGACCCAGCCGGTGCTGTCGGCCATCAGCGTACGGCCCACTTCGGTGGAACCGGTGAAGCTGATCATGGGCACGTCCGGCGACTCGCAGAACAGCTTGCCGATCATGCTGGATTTGCCCATCACCAGGCCCAGCATGCCCTTGGGCAGGTCCAGTTCCTGATGGATCAGGCTGAACATCGCGATCATGGTCAGCGGCGTCTCGCTGGCCGGCTTGATGATCGACGGACAGCCGGCCGCCAGCGACGCGGACAGCTTCTTGGCGATCATGCCGATGGGAAAGTTCCAGGGGGTGATCAGCGCCGCCACACCGATGGGCCGGTAATGGATGGTCCAGGTGCAGTTCTTGGGCTGCTCGTCGATGGTGTGCGCATCGAGGGTGTCGATGTTCCGGGCGCAGTAGTCGAAGAAACCGGCCGCGTACTCCACTTCCCCCTGGGCTTCCTTCAGGGGCTTGCCGTGTTCCATGCAGAGGATGCGGCCCACTTCCTCCTTGTGCTTGAGCAGGGCATCGCGGATGCCTTCGAGCCAGCCCCGACGGGTATCCAGGTCGTAGGGCTCGGTCAGCCGCAGCGCCTGCTTGGCTTCATCGATGGCGCGCTGCACGTCCGCTTCGGCCATGGAGGCCACCTGGGCGATGACCTCGCCGGTGGCGGGGTTGTAGACGTCGATGGTCTGGCCCGTCGACGTGCTGATCCACTGTCCTCCGATGTACCCGTCTAGGTTCGTCAAAAGCGGTGACTGAATCATGTCGGCTCCTTGCGATTGGGCGTATTGGCGTAGTGAGTTATCCAGCGCTAACCGGTGACATTGGACTGATCGCTTCATAGTGGCTGAAGCGGGCACGTTGGACAAGTGCGCGCCCGGCCCCGGTCAAAAATGAGTCAAATCATGGGTTGAGCCGGACTTTAAACGATGCTTATACTCGACCCACGTGTTCAGAATTCGCCCGGCCCAACCGGCCGTTCCAGGGAGGCAGTGCCATGCGTGCATACTTTCATCCCGCGCAGGATTTGCATGTTCCGAAGACGTATTTCACGCGCGGCCAGATGCGCGAGCCACAGGAGGTTCCGGCGCGCACGGCGGAGATGATCGCCGGCCTGCACAGCCTCGAATTCGAGGTGCTCGAGCCCTGCGACCAGGGTGCCGGCCCCATCTCCAAAGTTCACGACCTGGGTTACCTCCGTTTCCTCGAATCCGCCCACCGGCGCTGGAAGGCGATTCCGGACGACTGGGGCGATGAGGTGATGTCCAACATCTTTGTTCGCTCCCCCAACGCCATGCGCGGTATCCTCGCCGAAGCCGCCCGCTACCTGGCGGACGGCAGCTGTCCCATTGGCCCGGACACCTGGAAAGCGGCCTACTGGTCCGCCCAGACCGCGCTGGGCGCCGCCGACGCCCTCAAGGCCGGCGACCGCAGCGCCTACGCCGTGTGCCGCCCGCCCGGGCACCACGCCCGCCGCGACGCCGCCGGCGGCTTCTGTTACCTCAACAACGCGGCCATCGCCGCCGAAGCCCTCAAGAAACGCTTCCCCCGGGTGGCCATCCTCGACACCGACATGCACCACGGTCAGGGGATTCAGGAAATCTTCTACGACCGGGACGACGTGCTCTACATCTCGATCCATGGCGACCCCACCAATTTCTACCCGGTGGTCTCCGGTTACGAGGACGAACGCGGCGAAGGCAAAGGTTACGGCTACAACATCAATATGCCCATGCCCCATGGGTCTTCCGAGGACGACTTCTTCGAGAAACTGGAAGAAGCCATGACCGCCATCCGCCTGTTCCAGCCGGACGCGCTGATCCTCACCCTGGGCTTCGACATCTACAAGGACGACCCGCAGGCCAAGGTCTCGGTCAGCTCCGAAGGCTTCGCCCGGCTTGGCAAAC
This sequence comes from Marinobacter sp. JSM 1782161, assembly GCF_011421605.1. Classification (NCBI taxonomy): domain Bacteria; kingdom Pseudomonadati; phylum Pseudomonadota; class Gammaproteobacteria; order Pseudomonadales; family Marinobacteraceae; genus Marinobacter; species Marinobacter sp. JSM 1782161. Next base: position 451,152 of record NZ_WSSA01000004.1, on the reverse strand, counting down.
GGATCGCGGCGCCGGCCCTGCCGACCCTGGTGATTCAGGAAGGCGGCTACGACATCAGCACCCTCGCGGAGAACGTGCGCCAGTTCCTGCACGGGCTGGAGGGACGCTCACCCTGACGCCCCGGGCGACGGATTCAGGCACAGTGTTTGCTGACTTTTCTCTACCTGAGAGTGACCTGACGACAAACGGCTTCGGATCCGGCAACAGGCTGGCTGAAGCGCGCTAAAAAGCACAATCAGGGGGCGGATGGTGGCCAGATCCGGTCACTGTCCTGTCACAGAGTGGGAGTACGCTTTTGCTGACCGGATGAGGGATCCGGGACGCAATCGGGTTGGATTTTCCTAGGGAGGATGTGACACGTGCGATCTTCAACAGCAAACACCGCCAACCAGCAGCCGGTCGAATCCGTTCAGGCCGAAATTCTCTCCATTTTCGATCACCTGCAGCGCGACGAGCAGCGCGACCGCGAGAAAGCGGCCGCCAAGCGCCGTCTGGCCGCGCGCCGTGCGATCGAGCAGCACTTCGAGCGCAAGGCACTGGAAGATTCCATCCGCGACGGCTGGCTGGACGACTGACTGGGCCTGACGGCGGACGCCTCCGGGGCGCCCCGCCGTCCCCGGATCAGGCCGGGGCGTAGACGAGGATGTTGTCGCGACCGGTGGCCTTGAGATGGCCCGCGTGCATGCGGCTCATGGTCCCCTTGTCGCAGTAGAGGAGGTAACGCTGGTTGTCAGCCAGTTCCTCGACTCGCTGGTTCAGCTCGTAGAACGGAATGTGCAGGATCTGGTTGTTGGTCAGGTGCAGCGGCGAGCGCTCTTCCTCGTTGGGATGACGCACGTCGATCACCACATCACCGACCGCCGGCGTCTGCACCAGCTCCACGTCTTCCGGGGTGCTGACCGTATCCAGGATCTTCTGGATCGGCGTTTCCACCCGATCCTCGATGGCCTGCTCGATCACCGCCATGTCCATCTTGGCTTCTTCCGCCTCAACCCGGTGCAGCTTGGCGCGGGTCACCGGCTTCTGGGAAATCACGCCACAGTACTCCGGCATGTTGCGGGCATAGCTCTCGGTGCCGATTTCGTCCGCCAGGCGGATGATGTCCACCTTGTCCATGGTGATCAGCGGCCGCAGCACCACTTCCTCGCTGGCCCGATCCACCACGTTCAGGTTGGCCAGCGTCTGGCTGGACACCTGCGCCACCGCATCGCCGGTCACGATCGCCTTGCCCAGACCGGTGGCGGAAATCCGCGAGGCCACCTTCAGCATCATGCGTTTTAGGACGACGCCCATGTGGCGGTGATCCACGGAACGCATGATTTCACCAACCACGCCCTCGAACGGCACGGAAATGAACTTCACCGAGTGGGAGGCGCCGTAACGCGACCACAGATAGTGCGCCACCTGCTTCACGCCCACCTCGTGGGCATCCCCACCCAGGTTGAAGAACAGGAAGTGGGTACGCAGACCGCGGCGCATGGTGAGGTAGGTGGCCACCGAGGAATCGTAGCCGCCGGACAGCAGGCTCACGGCCGTCTCCACGCTGCCCAGCGGATAGCCGCCCAGGCCTTCGAAACGACGCTCGACGATGTGGAAGCGGTCGTGGATGACTTCCACGCGCACCTGTTCATCCGGGTTCTTGAGATCGACCCGCGCCGCGCCGGACTCGGCCAACAGCACGGCGCCTACCTTGCGCTCCACGTCGGAAGAGGTAAACGGATGCTCGCCCGTGCGCCGCGCACGCACCGCAAAGGATTTGCCGTCCAGGGCCTGGCCCCAGATCGCCAGCGTGCGTTCGGCCACCTCGTCCAGGGTGGTCAGCGGGTAGTCGCGCACCTCGAGAAAGTTGCTGATGCCCGGGACACAGCGCAGCAGGTCCACCAGAGGGGCACTGTCGGCATCGTCGGGAACCCGCACATCGAGGCGATCCCAGTTGCCTTCCACTTTGATGCGCTCATCGGCGCGGCGAAGAATCTTGCTGACGTTCTGGCGGAGCTGGCGGATCTGCTGGCGGCGGACGGGCTTGCTCTTGATGGCCACTTCCGCACTGGGTCGAATCAGGAAATTCATGCTGAAAAGTTCGGTCGCTTGGTGAAAAAAGCAGCAGTTTACCGATTTGCCCCGACAAAGAAAAATAGGGAACCGCCGAAGCCACCGCCTGACTCGTGCAGGGACACTGATCACCCGGCCGCAAAACCGTTACACTCAGGGTAAGACCGGTGGCCCATCGGCCGGACGGTCGCTCCCCAGTCACCAAATGGACGACATTACATGGCGCAGGAAACCATCAATGCCCTGGTCTCACCCGAGGGCAGCCTGGAGATCCTTTCCAGTCACGAAGTGAACCGCCTCAAGGATAAAAGCGAGGGCGGGCTGTATCGCCTGTTTCGCCAGTGTGCGCTGGCCGTCATGAACATCGGCACCGACACCGACGACTGCAAGAACCTGATGGAGCAGCACGCGGATTTCGACATCCGTCTGGTGCCCCAACCCCGTGGCCTTAAACTGGAGCTGATCAACGCCCCGGCCCAGGCGTTTGTCGACGGCGAAATGCTGCGCGGCATCCGCGAGCACCTGTTCTCGGTGTTACGCGATATCATCTACGCCCACTCCATCGTCAGTAACTACCCCGGCCTCAAACGCGACGACCCCGACACGGTCACCAACCTGATCTTCCACGTGCTGCGCAATGCGCGAGTGATGCACGCCGGCCGCCAGCCGGACCTGGTGGTGTGCTGGGGCGGCCACTCCATCGGGCGCGAGGAATACGTCTACAGCAAGGAGGTGGGCCACGAACTGGGCCTGCGCGGGCTGAGCATCTGCACCGGCTGCGGGCCGGGCGCCATGAAGGGCCCGATGAAAGGCGCGACCATTGGCCACGCCAAACAGCGGGTCAAGTCCGGGCGCTACATCGGCATCACCGAACCGGGCATCATCGGCGCGGAACCGCCCAACCCGATCGTCAACGAACTGGTGATCATGCCGGACATCGAGAAGCGCCTGGAAGCCTTCGTCCGCGTCGGACACGGCATCATCGTGTTCCCCGGCGGCGTGGGCACAGCCGAGGAGATCCTCTATCTGCTGGGCATCCTGCTGCACCCGGACAACCGCGACCTGCCCTTCCCGCTGGTGTTCACCGGCCTGCCGGAGAACGCGGAGTACTTCGAGATGATCGACCGCTTCATCCGCAACGCCCTGGGCGAGGAAGCCGCGGCGCGCTACCAGATCATCATCGACGATCCGGAAAAGGTGGCCCAGGCCATGAAACAGGGTATGCACGAAGTGCAGTCGTTCCGACGCACCAACCAGGACGCGTACTACTTCAACTGGATGCTCAAGATCGACCCGGTGTTCCAGGCGCCGTTCGAGCCCACCCACGAGAGCATGCGATCACTGGAACTGCACCGCAACCAGCCGGCGCACCTGATCGCCGCCAACCTGCGCAAGGCCTTCAGCGGCATCGTCGCCGGCAACGTCAAGGAACAGGGGGTGCGTCAGGTGGAAGAGCACGGCCCGTTCGAAATCGCCGGCGACCCGGAGCTGCTGCAACCGCTGGAAGAACTGCTGACGGCGTTCGTGCAGCAAAACCGGATGAAGCTGCCGGGGGCGGCGTACAAGCCGAGCTACCGGATTGTGAATCCGTAATCGGGCAAACCAGTGCTTTACGGCGGCCGCCCGGAGGCCGAATGGAAGCGGATGGAGGCCGTCCATTCGCTTCGCGCCGGAACGGGTCGTCCTGTCAGGCGAAAACACCAACATGTCTGCCCGTCCCGTGACGGGAGACATGCCTGGATACCGGCGCTTACTCCTTGGCCGCCGGCAGGTTGGCGTAGTAAGCCGCCAGGTTGGCGATGTCCTGATCGTTCAGGGCCGCCGCCTGGGCCTGCATCACCGCCGCCTGGCCGCCCTGGCGCTGGCCGGCCTTGTACGCTTTCATGGCCGTGACCAGATACTGCTCGTTCTGGCCCGCCAGGTTGGGATAGGTGGGAATCTGGGCGTGCCCGTCCTGACCGTGACAGGCGGCGCACACCGCTGCTTTCTGTTTACCCGCCTCGGCGTCACCCGCCGCCTGGGCGGCCACCGGAAGCACCGATACGGCAAGCATCGGTAACGTGTACATCCACTTCATAAAAAGCCCTCAATCTGGTCTCTCTGGGTGATCCCTGGTGCCCATGCAATCGATTTGCGGCATCCAGCGACCCCGTGATTCTTCTGTTGGAATCGTCGTTGTTGGCACAAAGCTTATACCACAGGGCAGAAGTCCCGATAAATCCGCCACTTGATGTGGGCTTTTGGTCGTAGAGCGAATTCGACCTTGGTCGCATTCATCGCCACCGGGCCGGAGTGACATCGTGAGGGCAAGCCGGCCCCCTGTACGCCGCCCCGCAACCGGGTATGCTGTAGGGCTGGCCGCACCGGAACGAACCGGCCGGATGACACCGCCCAGGCGCACTGTTTCAGGAGTACCGTCTATTCATGTCCATTCGCACTGAAGTCCGCCCCTGCACCGAAGGCCAGATCGGCCTGATCACCCTGGACGCTCCGCGCAGCCTCAACGCGCTGTCGGAGCCCATGATCCGCCAGATGCAGGCCACCCTGGACCAGTGGGCGCAGGATCCCTCCGTGTGCCTGGTGCTTATCTCCGGTGAAGGCGACAAAGGCTTCTGCGCCGGCGGCGATATCCGCCAACTGCACCAGGCCATCGATGCCGGGCAGGGCGACAGCCACGCGATCCAGTATTTCGCCGCCGAGTACCGGCTGGATTACACCCTGCACCGCTATCCCAAACCGCTGGTGTGCTGGGCCCACGGCCTGACCCTGGGTGGCGGCCTGGGCCTGCTGGCCGGCAGCCGCTACCGACTGGTCTCGCCCTCGGCGCAGCTGGCGATGCCGGAAATCAGCATCGGCCTGTTCCCGGACGTGGGCGCCGGCTATTTCCTCAATCGCCTGCCGGAAGGCATCGGCCTGTTCCTGGGCCTGACCGGCGCGCGCCTGAACCAGAGCGACGCCCTGCGCATCGGCCTGGCCGACCTGGCGGTGGCGGATGAGAAACCCGATGCCCTGATCCAGCGCATCGTCGACACCCGCTGGACCGGCGACCGCGCCGCCGACGACAACCGCCTGTATCGCCTGCTCAACCGGTTCGCCGTGGAGCAGGCCCCCACTCTGCCGGACAGCCACCTGGCCGACCACGAACAGCGCATCGCCCAGCTGTGCCGTGGCGAATCACTGCCGGAAGTGGTGCACAAGCTGACTGGGGAAGCCGCCGAAGACGACTGGTGGCAAACGGCCATCGCCAACCTGGAGAAGGGCTGCCCCACCACCGCCTGGCTGGTGTGGGAGCAACTGCGCCGGGCCCGGCAGCTATCGCTGAAGGAAATCTTCCGCATGGAGCTGGTGATGGCGGTGCGCTGCTGCGCTGAAGGCGACCTGCGCGAAGGCATCCGCGCGCGGGTGATCGACAAGGACCAGAACCCGCAGTGGCAGTTCGGCCGCGTCGATGCGGTGCCGGTCGAGCACGTGGAGCGCCACTTCACCGCACCCTGGCTGCCGGCGGACGATCCCCTGGGGGACCTGCACTGAACGCCAGCTATCCCGCCGGCGTATCGACCTGATCCAGCAGCTGGCGGGCCAGACGCCGCAGCGTCTGTTCGCCGGCACGCCGCCCCTGACACAACCCGGCGCCCTGCAGATCGGCCCAGCCCCAACCCTGCAGGATCGCGCGGCACCAGAGCACGCCGTCGTCGTGATCCAGCAGCGTGCGGACCACGCCCGGCTGTCCGGTCAGCCGCTGCAGCGGCAGGCGCGACAGCTCGAACAACCGATAACCGTCGGCAAACGCCGCCAACTCCACGTGATCCATGGCCCCGAGGGCGTCGGTGTGCAGCCAGGAGCCACTCAATGACAGCGCCAGCGTCGCCTCCAGTTCCGTAAACTCCCGCGCCAGCAGCAGCGGCCAGTGCTCCGAGAACCGCTGTTGCAGCGTCTGTTGCAGCACCGCCCCTTCCTGGGTCAGCGCCAGACTCATCTGCAGGGTGTGCTCGCCACTGCTGGCGGACCGGTGCAGCCCCAGGCGCAACGGGTGCATGGCCGCCCGGCGCCAGAAGCCCAGCAGCGGACCGGTCACGCCGAAGCTGGTGCCCAGCAGATCGGAGCCTTCCCGCTGGGCGTTCTGGGTAGCGGCGCTCAGCAACCGGCGCCCGATGCCCCGGCGGCGCAGTTCCGGCACCACCGCAATCCGCACCACCCGGTCGATCTGCAGGCTGGCCACCGCCGCGATGCCACCGTGGCTGGCCAGGGACTGCGCCAGCAGATGGCCGCGAATCCGGCGCTCGCCGCGCATGACCCGGCGCGCCAGTTCCGGCGGCAACCCACCCTCGCGACTGGCCCAGAGCACGCCGACGACCGGTCCGTCGTCCCCGCCCTCGCGCGCCAGCCAGCTGCGCGCGCCGGTATCGTCCAGCCACTGGCGCAGGTCCGCCGGCGTGGTGCGGTAGTGGGCATCGGTGAGCAACCCGAAGGCCTGGGCCAGGGTGACGGCGTCCGCCTCCGACGGCTGCCAGGGATAGATGCCCACCTCCGCATCCGCCGGCGTTGCCGCGACGCTGTCGGCGTCCAGCAGGAACAGGTCGTTGACCAGGGCTTCGAACGGATCGCCTTCGGCCCAGCGGATCGGCTGGTTCAGCCTGCACGGACGCCACTGGGGCGTGTGCCGGTCCAGCGCCGCCCGGAAGCGCACGTCAAACCCGCGCCCGGTGCCTTCATAGCCGTGAACGGTGGTGGCAAACACCACCCGGGGCCAGCCGGTGAGAATGGCTTCCAGCATCGGCGCGGGCAGCCCGGCCGCCTCGTCCACCAGCACCAGGCCCGCTTCGGGCCGTTCCCGCAGCAGCACGTCCGGCGGCACGAAGCGCAGCTCGCGCTCGCCGTCGCTCAGCGCCAGGCCGCTGCGTTCGGCCTCCGGCCAGCTTTCGGCCGCCGCTGTCATCAGCGTCTCCACCGCCTCGGCCTGGGGCGCGGTCACCAGCACCCGTTGCCACTTGTCCTGCAGCAGACGGGCGGCGGCGCGCCCCAGCGCGGTGGATTTGCCCCGGCCCCGATCGGCCCGCACCACCAGCGGGCGGCGTCGGCGGCCGCGGCCGGTCTGGTCGATGGCATCGATGGCGGCGATCTGATCGGCGCTGTCGGCCAGGGCAAACGCCTCTCGCCGGGGACGCACCGACAGCGACCCCCACTGACCATCGGCGTCGAGCCGGACCACGGCGGGATGGTTTGCCAGCGCCTGCGCAAGGCGGGCCAGGAACGGGTGATCGCCGGGACGATCCAGACCGGTGCGGGCGTAATCGGGGTCGTGGAACTGTGGCCAGTCGCTGCGGGGCGGCATCAGCCAGATGAACAGGGCGCCGGCGCCGAGGGTGCCCATCAGGGCCGCCAGGCTGTCCGGCGGGTTACCGTGCCAGCCATCCCAGATCACCAGATCCAGCTCCCGGCCCAGCCAGCGGATAGCCTTGTGGGCGCCGGTCACGGGCAAGGCATCTTCCGCGGCAGCGGCCGGATCACCCACCCACAGACGGCGGCTGGCCGGCGGGTGATCGCACAGATGACGCGCGTAGGCCCGAGCAGTGTCCGGATCGGATTCGATCAGCAGCAACCGGCGCTCACCGGCGTGACGCAGCAGGCCGCACCAGCGCTGGATATCGTCCGGCTGCGGCCAGCCGGTGGGCAGAGACGGCGTGGCCACTCGCTCAGCTCAGATCGACCGCGTGACGCTTCAGGGCGTCGAGGTCGCAATGCGCCAGGGCGGCCTGGTGTGTGGCACGCAGTCGCACCCGGGGCGCCTGCCCGGCGTTGAACGCCTCCTGCCAGCGACCGGCGCACAGGCACCAGGGATCGCCCGCGCGCAGGCCCGGGAAGCCGAACTCCGGACGCGGTGTGGACAGGTCGTTGCCGCGCGCCCGGGAGAACTCGAGAAAATCGTCGGTGACCACGGCGCACACGGCATGAACCCCGAAATCGTCCGGGCCGACGTTGCAGCAGCCATCGCGATAGAAACCGGTCTTGGGATCGTAGCCGCAAGCCTCCAGGGGTTCGCCCAGTACGTTGCGTGCGTCGTTTTGTGCTTGCTCCATGATCGTGCCTCCTGACCGAGCGTTTTTGCGGAATCCGGGGGGAATCCATTATGGATGAGCGCCCGGGACCATGCCAGAATAGCGCCCATGCCAACAGCCCTCCCCCCGCACCTGACCGACGAACAGCACGCCATCATCACCGCCGGCTACGAGCACGCCCTGATTACGGCCGTGGCCGGCAGTGGCAAGACCACCACCCTGGCCTGGCGCATCCGCTACCTGCTGGAACAGGGCCACGATCCCAATCGCATGCTGGTGCTGATGTTCAACCGCAGCGCGCGGGACGACTTCCAGAAGAAGCTGCAGTCAGTGGCTACGGACACCGGCCTGGGGCTGCCGGAAATCCGCACGTACCACGCCATGGGCTTCCGCCTGTACAAGCGTTTCGTGCGCGAGGGCTACCTGCCGGATTTCGTCGACAACATCCTCAGCGAGCAGGAGATCCAGTTCCAGGTCTGGCTGCTGACCCGCCAGCTGGCGCCGGAATCGCTGCAGGACGAGATCAAGCGCAACAAGAAAGACTACGTGGAAACCGCCGCCGGCTTCATCGACCGGGTCAAGACCACCCTGTCGCCGGTGGAGATCGTCTTCGAGCAGCTCGATTACAGCCCCAAGCACCGTTACCTGATCGACCTGTTCCACGGCTTCGAGCAATGGCGCAAGCGCAATGCCCGCATCAGCTACGCCGACATGCTCTACGAGCCGGTGATGGCGATCCACCAGAACCCGCCGCTACAACGCCTGGTGGCCAACAAGATGGACCTGGTGATGGTGGACGAGTACCAGGACACCAACGAGATCCAGCACCTGCTGCTGCGCTACATCGCCGGCGACCGCGCCCGGGTGACGGTGGTGGGCGATCCGGACCAGACCATCTACGAGTTCCGCGGCGCCCAGCCGGAGTTCATCCTCAACCGCTTCAGCGAGGAATTCGAGAGCCCCATCGAGCAGACCCTGAGCTACACCTTCCGCTACGGCCATCGGGTCGCGCTGTTGGCCAACCACCTGATCAGCCACAACAGCGGGCGTAAGAACGTGCTCTGCCACGCCCACGAGGCTACGCCGGCCACCACCATCGAGCGCCACGAGAGCAAGGACGACAGCGCGGTGATCCTGCGTCTGGTGGAAGCCCGACGCGACGCCGGAGAGCCGCTGGAAGCCATCGCCATCCTGTTCCGGGTGTGGAGCCAGAGCGTGCCGATCGAGCTGCGCCTGCTGTCGCGCGGCGTGCCCTACCGCATCGACAGTAACAAAGGCGCCCTGTTCACCCGCGAAGTGGAGGCGGTGACGCACCTGCTGCGGGTCTGCGGCGGCCAGTTGGCGATCCTGCCCGAAGAGAGCCGGCTGGACGTGGCGCGCGCCCTGCTGCGTTTCCCCCACGTGGGGCTCAAGGAAGCGGAGCTGCAGAACCTGGCGCAGATGCTGGCGCGCTTCGAAGGCCAATGGGGCGCCCGCCTGCTGGACCTGGATTTCGACAGCCTCGGCCCCATGCCTGCCCGCAAGCTGCGCAAACTGGGCCAGTGCCTGCAGACGCTGGACGGCTACAGCGGCCGCGCCCACACCCTGGTCAAACGCTACGCCGAGGACACCGAGCTGTTCGACGGCATCCGCAGCCTGGCCATGACCCACGAGGCCGCCGACGAGCGCATCGAGACCGTGCGCGGCTTCCAGGCCTATCTGTACGGCCTAGACTGCGGAGTGGGCGAGGCCCTGGCCCACCTGGACACGCTGCGCGATCAGGCCCGCCAGCCCGGACGCGGCGGGGTGCAACTGTCCACCATGCACCGCACCAAGGGGCTGGAGTGGCCGATGGTGATCATCCCCGGCCTGCAGGAGAAGTACCTGCCCTACACCGCGCGCCAGACCGACGACCTCAAGGGCCTGCTGGAAAGCGAACGGCGCCTGCTGTACGTGGCCCTGACCCGGACCCGCGATGCCCTCCACCTGATCACCCGGCCGGACCAGGGCACACCGCACCTGGACGGCGATCAGGGCCCCAGCCGCTTCATGCACGAACTCTGCTTCCCGATCAGCGATGCCCTGGGCTCAGCGCTGGACGACGGCGTCGGCAACGACGGGGCCATCGAGCTGGACCAGCCGCTCACCGCCATCAGCGAGCGCTACGCCGAGCGCGCCGGCGTCACCCTGGTGGGCGGCGATACAGCCGAGACCGACAGCGGTTCCGGCCCCATCTGGTGCCGCCCGCGTCTGGTTCACGCTCTTCTCGGTGCCGGCCGGGTCACCGACGAATCCGAAGGCGCCTTCGACGTCTGCTTCGACAACGGCGACACCCTGACCTTCAGCAAGAAGAGCGCGCATCTGTATTTTCGCGAACCGGATTTCAGCGAACCGAACCTTTCCTGAACGGCCGCAAAAGATTTCCATTCTGCAATAAAGTCCCGAAAAGACTGACCTTCAGGCATCCCGTTATTAAAATTGTGCGTAAACGCACAGGGACGTGGCGCATTCGCGGCGGCCTGTGTCCGCCGGACAGGGCCGCAGGCGACGTTCGGCCAACAATAATAATTCACCAGAAAAATGACTCGAATGAAACGAACAGGAGGTTCCTATGACATTTCCACAACCACTCAGCTGGCGCCCGCTGGGCATCGCGGTCCTGGCCGCCAGCGTCGCTGCGCCGGCGCTGGCGGACGAGCAGCACATCTACCTCAACCCGTTCATCGGTTATCAATACTTCGATGACAACCGGGATCTGAGCGAGTCCGACACCTACGGCGGCGGTATCGAATATCGCTTCCTGCCGCGCTGGGCGATCGAGGCGGTCTACTCCCGCGGCGACGCCGACCGCAAGTACATCTCCGGCAGCAGCGATTTCGACGACTACCGCCTGGATGGCCTGTACTACTTCGGCGATCCGGACGAAACCTGGAATCCGTATCTGGCGACCGGTGCCGGCCACACCGAATTCGAGAGCGTGGGCAGCGGCATTGCCGGGGAAACCCGCCTCAATCTGGGTGGCGGTATCCGTTACAACATCAGCGAGCTGATCTCCCTGCGCGGCGACGTGCGCGAGTTCTACAGCCTCGACGAGGAATCCTTCGACACCCTGGCTTCGGTGGGCATGAGCTTCGCCTTCGGTGTCGGGTCGTCCGAACCGGAGCCGGTGGACACCGATAACGACGGCGTCACCGACGACCGCGACCAGTGCCCGGGCACCCCCTCCGGCGTCGGTGTCGATGCCAATGGCTGCGAGCCGGACGGCGACAACGACGGCGTGCCCAACCGTCTCGATGAATGCCCGGACACCCCGGCCGGCGCCAGCGTCAACAGCCGTGGCTGCGAACTGGACAGCGACAACGACGGCGTCGTCGACAGTCGCGATCAGTGCCCCAACACCACGGCCGGCGCGGACGTGGACGAAACCGGCTGCCAAGGCGTGATGGAGGAAGTGGAAACCTTCACCCTGGAAGTGATGTTCCCCACCAACAGTGCCACCATCGACGACCGTTACGACGATCAACTGCGCCGGGTGGCGGATTTCCTGGAAGAGCATCCGGACACGGTGGTCGAGGTTGGCGGTCATACCGACAACACCGGTGCGGCCAGTTACAACCAGACCCTGTCCCAGCGCCGCGCGGAAGCGGTCGCCGACCGTCTGGTGGAAACACTGGGCGTCGATGCCGACCGGGTCAGCGCGCGTGGCTATGGCGAAGCCGAGCCCATCGCCGACAACAGCACCGCCCAGGGCCGGCGCGAGAATCGCCGCGTCGAGGCGTCGGTGCAGATGGCGCGCTAGGCGCGATACCGCCGACTCCGTCTGGGAGTCGGCGGTATCGCCGCGTTCGAATTGAGAGGTATCGATGCGTACGGTTCTGGTTTTACTGCTCCTCGGTCTGGCGCCAGCCGGCGTCCAGGCGGACATCTACCGGTGCAGCGAGGGCGGGACCGTACGCTATTCCGACACGCCCTGCGGCGGCGACGCCGAAACCGTCACCATCCAGGACAACCGCATTGGCGGCGCCTTCGACAGCAACCTGCCGGAATCCCGGCCACAGCCGCAAACGTCCGAGCCCGACGAGGCCACATCTTCCGCCGAAAGGCACGACGATTCACCCTGCCGGTTCATTCCCTCCACCGACCTGCGCCGTTACATCATTCGCGAACAGGTAGTGCGTGGCATGACCCGCGAAAACGTGATCGACGCGTTCGGGCGCACCTCGGAAACCTACCCCACGCCCCAGGAAACCTGGGTCTACACGACCGACTACTACGGCCGCCTGTACGAGCTGACGTACGTTTACTTCAAGGACGGCTGTGTGGACAAAGTGGTCTACCGCAAACCCTGAGCCGGCACCCGCTCGGCATCCAGTAACAGATTGCGGGGCGTCAGCGCCCGCTCGCAGAAGGTCCCCAGCCGCACCCGGTAGCCCCGTTCTTCCAGGAACACCGCGTAGTCCAACACCATCCACACCTCCAGCGGTCGCCGGAACAAGTGACGCAGCAGTTCATGGCGTCTGACCTGACGCTGTCGTCGCCCGCCTTCCACCAGCCAGCGATCCCAGTCGACATCGTGCGGGAGGGGCACACCGCGCCGGTCGGCGGCCCAGCGACAGAAGGCCGCAAACCCCTCGTGGTTCAGCCGGGTCGGATGCGAGGGCACCGGCAGGTACTCCTCGACCCCGCGCAGGTGACGCTGGAGCGCATCGAACCCCAGCCGCCAGACCTGTTGCTGCACGGTCTGGCGCCGCACCCGGGCCGGCGCGGTGACCGTCTCGCGCACCGCCAGGCGCAGCATGGCGCGGGACAGCTCCGGCATCCGGCTGTGATCCGCCGCCAGCCGGGAAAGCGGGGTGTAGCGCGCCTCGCCAGTGAGGTGGAAACAGCAGGGGGACACGCTGAGCCGGGGCCAGCACTGGGTGGTGGCGCCGCGGATCAACCGCCGGTGCAGGTCGCCGCAGGCGTGCAGGGCCACACCATGGTGGGCATCGGGCCAGGGCAGATCGTCGGCGAGGACGTCCTGATGTTGCAGGGTGACATGATCATGGTAGCGGCGCGCCAGGTCGTTGCCATCGCGCACCAGCGCCGCGTCCCATTCGAACCCGCTGACCGGCCCATCCACGTGCGGCGCCAGCGTCCGTGCCAGGTGGCCTTTGCCGCAGCACCAGTCAAGCACGGGATGCGCCAGCGGTTTCAGGGCACCGGCCAGGGCACCGGATTGCAGGCGTTTGCGACCGGGCATGTCGACGGCCTGGGTCTCCGGCAACGGGTCCGGCGTACCGCCCAGGAAGGGCAGGTGCAGCAGTGCCCGGCGCTCGGCCAGGGCCGGCAGCAGTGGTGCCAGGGCCTCCGTCAGCGCGGCACCGTCCGTCTCGTAAACGGCCACCGACGCCTCGTCCAGTGCCTCAAGCCACCGCGCCAAGGCCGGCTGCTCGCGCGTCCAACCCGGCTCCGGCGTAGCGAACGGCACCGGCAGCCAGAACGCATGCTGGGCGGCAAGCCAGCGATCCATCGCCAGCCAACGCTCGCGCCAATCCGTTTTCGCCGGCGGGATCTCCGGAGCCGGGGCTGGGGTCACGACGGCTCTTTCTTGCGGTCGGCATGCCCCAGCGAGCGATCCGGGGCGATGGCATCGCGCACGACCTGCTTGAGTTCGGTGATCTCGGGAAAGCGCCCCGCTTCCTTACGCGACCAGATCAGCCGGTCGTCGGCGCGCACTTCGAACACACCGCCGGTCCCGGGTTTCAGGGTCAGCTCGGCGATCTCGTCCTCGAAAGTGGTCAGCAGCTCCTGGGCCATCCAGGCGGAACGCAACAGCCAGCGGCATTGCGTACAGTAGTGAATCTCGATACGACTCGACATGGCGGTCTCCAACAATCAGAAACGAAGCGACAGCGCTATTGTCCCGCGCCGTAGGCGGTCTGGCCACCCTCCGCCACCTGCAGCAGCCCCATGGCGGGCACCTGGCGGATCAGCTCGTCCACCGGCAGTGGCCGGCTGAACAGGAATCCCTGGCCCATGGTCGCACCCAGCCCCATCACGCAGCTGAGCATGCGCTCGGTCTCGATGCCTTCCACCACCACCTTCAGGTGCAGCCGCTCGCACAGGGCGATGACCATCTCCAGGATGGCGCGTTTCTCGGCGTCGCGGTCCAGGCCGGACACCAGGGAGCGGTCGATCTTGAGGTAGTCCAGCGGCAGCTGGCGCAGGTAGCCCAGCGAGGAATAGCCGGCACCGAAATCGTCCAGCGCCACCGCGATACCGCCCTCTCGCAATTGATCCATCAACCGCACCGCCAGCCGCGAGTCGGCCATGACGGCGGTTTCGGTGATTTCCACCTTGAGCCGGCTGGGACTGACGCCGGCGTCGGCCAGGCGTCGGAGCAGGTTGTCGGCCAGGTGCGGGTCGTGCAGCTGCACGGCGGACAGGTTGATGCCGAGGTTGAAGTGTTCGCCGTAGGCCTGGAGCAGACGCGGGTCGGTGAACAGCGGGATGAGTTTGTCCTGCAGCTGCTCGCTCAGCTCGCGGATCAGGCCGGTTTCTTCCGCCACGCCAATGAACTGCCCCGGCCCGATCAGACCGCGTTCCGGGTGGCGTATCCGGGCCAGGGCCTCGAAGCCGGTGATCCGCCCGTCGTACAGGTTGACCAGCGGCTGCAGAAACGGCTCGACCCAGCCCAGCCGCAGAGCGTTGCGCAGCAGTTGTTCGGTTTCCAGGCGCTCCAGGTTCTCGCGACTCATGTCGTCCTGGTAGCGCAGGCAGTGCCCGGTGCCCTGCTGCCGGGCCTTGCGCATCAGGGTCCGCAAGGCCTGCAGCACGGCCGCGGCGGAGTCCAGATGGGTCTCGCGCACCGCCATGGTGCCGACCACCGCCGACAGCCAGACGCTGCGCTCACCGATGGAGAAGATGCGGTCGAAACGCGCCAGTATCTGGCGGGCACGCTCTTCCAGGGACTCCCGGCGCGGTCCGCGCAGCAGGATCGCCGTGGAGCTGTCGGACAGCGTGGCGATCAGCTCGCCGTCGCGGACGCATTGCTCCAGGCGCCGGCGCAGCTCAGCCGTCAACAGTTCGTTCTCCCTGCGACTCAGCGTCTCCCGCACCAGCGCATGGTTGGGCAGGGCGATGGCCAGGATATCGATGTCCGCGCCGTCGGCCTGCCGCAGACGGTCGGCCAGTGTGGTTTCCAGGTAATGGACGTTGGCCAGGCCGGTGCCGGGGTTGATGAACTTCTGCCGGGTGATGTCCGCCTGGGTGCCGGAGATCATGCGCGCCGTACCGGTGGCCGGATCGTGGTCGCAGATCCCCCGCGCGACAACCCAGCGGTAACCGCCGCGACCGTTGGCCAGGCGGTACTCGGCCCGAAATCGGGGTATCAGGCCGTTGATGTGGTCGTGCAGTTGCTGGCGCACCCCGGACACGTCCGCCGGATGGATCATGTCGAGCCAGTGGGAGGGCGCGAACGAGGTGCCCAGATCGGTGCGACCGCACATCGCCAGCCAGCGTTGCGAGACCTGCAAGCGCTCTTCCTCAAGATTCCACTCCCAGACGCCGTCGTTGGCCCCTTCGATCACCAGGTTCAGGCGCCGCGTGCGCTCCGCCACGCGCTGCTCCAGATCCGACTTCACGCGTTCCAGCTCGGCGAGGTTGCGGCGCACCGACTCCAGCACGAAGTTGGACAGCACCGACAGTTTCTGGATATCCAGGTCGTCGGAAGCCGAGTGGACGTGAAAGTCGAAGCGGCCGTCCACCGCCTGGCACAACTGGTCGGCAATGGCGTTGATCTCGTCGCGCAGGCGCTTTTCGGCGTCAGTCACCGGCGGCCTCCACCTGCAGGCAGAAACGGCACGCGGCGTCGCCGCGCTTGCGGCAGCGTTCCACCACGAACTGGCCGGTTTCGCCATACTCCTGCAACAAGCGCCGGAACAGCGCTTCATAGAGCCCGCACAGGCGATTCGGGGAACCGTAGGTGACCAGCAGGCGATCGCCCTGCTCCCGCACCGAAAACTTGTCCCGCACCCGGTCGCGCTCGTCTTCGTCGCGCAGGCCGGCGGCGAGGGTGGCGTGCACGGCCGGTTGGCGTTTGAGGAAATCCCGCGCCGAACCGGACACCTGATAGAAAATGGGGAACATGCGCCGGGAGATGTTGATGAAATAGTCGGCGTAGAGCGCCCAGAGGGTCTCTTCGTCCAGCTGGAAATGGCTTTGGGCCGCCCGGATCAGACGCAGGCACTGCCCGTCGTCGTAGTCGGTGTCGATCCGGAAATCCTGGCCCGGGGCCAGTTCCGCCTTGGCCCGGACCTCTGCCAAGGCCTCCGGTCCGCCTTCGCTTTCCACCAGTTCCAGTAAGACTTTCTGGATCAATCCAATCATGCCTATCGATACTCTACCGTGCCGGGGCCGGGCAACGTCGGGTGGTTCCGGCCAGGCCTCCAGTCTAGGCCAACCTCCGGACCGATGCAGGGCCACTTTATAAGGTTTTACACTCACCTTTCGCCGCCACGACGGGCCGGAGCGCGTATTCAAGAGCGTCCCGACTTGCTCCGGCCCGCCAAGCTGTTTATGCTCCACTCGTCGGTTTCCTTCGGGAAGCACGGAGCATCGCAAGACGCTCCCGACCAGGGAATTCGCCGCGGCCCCGCCGCGAAACGAAACTGCCCCCGCAACTGTAGGCGGCGAGCCACGCCCATCCGCGCCACTGGGAAACCCCGGGAAGGCCGGGCGCAGCCACGACCCGTCAGTCAGGAGACCTGCCGACACGACGTTCACCCATCCGGGCGGGGTGCCCCGGGGTTCAGGAAGGACGATTCCCATCTCAGCGATCTGCCAGCCGACCCGACGCGTTTCCATCCCCCCGATTGCAACCTCAGCTAACTGTTATGTTATAACATAACCATATAGCGACAACGGAGATCGGGACTGACATGACTTCCCCTCAATCAGCAGGCCATCAAAACAGCCGTTTTCAACGGGCCGCAGACGCGACTCGACCGCTGCGCGGCTTACTTCTGGCGATAGCGGCCCTCTACACGCCGCTTGCAGCGGCCACCGACTACCCATTGACCCTGACCAACTGCGGCCGTGACATCGAATTCGACGCCGCCCCGCAGAGCACCGTCACCATCGGCCAGTCCGCCACCGAGATGCTCTACTCGCTGGGGCTGGGCAACAAAGTGTCCGCCACGTCGGTGTGGTTCAACCCGGTGCTGCCGGAATACAGGGCCCTCAACGACCAGATAGAGCGCATCGCCGACAACGACCCCAGCTTCGAAGCCGTGGTCAATCACAAGCCGGACCTGGTGGCGGTCCAGTACGAGTGGCACGTTGGCCCCACCGGCATCGTCGCCACCCGCGACCAGTTCCACGACCTGGGCATCAACACCTACATCCTGCCGGCGGACTGCGACACCAAGGACAACTCCACCGGCGGTGACGGCACCCGCGTCGCCGCGTTTTCAACGGATTCCGTCTACAAGGGGATCCACGAACTGGCGACCATCTACGACGTGGAAAACGCCGGCGACGAGCTGGTGGCCGACCTCAAAGCCCGCGAGAGCAAGGCCGTCGCGCGCGCCCGCGACCTGGATCTGCCGGACGACCTGTCCGCCGTGTTCTGGTTCTCCTCCGCCGACCTGGAAATCGATCCCTACGTCGCCGGCCGCCTGGGCGCACCGGGCTACATGATGGACAAGCTGGGCATCCGCAACGTGATCGAGTCCGATGAGGAATGGCCCACCGTGGGCTGGGAGTCCATCGCCAAGGCCGACCCGGACATCATCGTCGTCGCCCGCATGGACCGTCGCCGCTTCCCCGCCGACGACGTGGAAAAGAAACTGGAGTTCCTGCGCACCGATCCCGTCGCCAGCCAGATGACCGCCGTCAAGGAAGGCCGCATCGTGCAGATGGATGCCCACGCCATGAGCGCCACCCTGCGCACCATCTTTGGCCTGGAAGCGCTGTCTGAATCCCTGGCGGAGATGACCTTCAACCGATGATCCGCGCCCTCGCGACGATCTGGCCACTGACGGCACCGCGCCTGCACTGGTTCTGGCTGGCGCCGACGGTACTGCTGACCGCGCTGGTCGCCGGTACCGCCATCGGCGAGACCCGGATTCCCATCGAGACCATCCTCAAGGTGCTCGCCAACCACCTGTGGGGAGCGGGCTACGCCGTGGACCGGATCGATGCCGGCATCATCTGGAGCTACCGGCTCAGCCGCGCCATCGTCGCCGCCTGCTGTGGCTCCGGCCTGGCGCTGGCCGGGGTGGTGCTGCAGGCGCTGCTGCGTAACGCCCTCGCCGACCCGTTCCTGATGGGCATCTCCGCCGGCGCTTCCACCGGCGCCGTGGCGGTCACGGTGATCGGCGTTGGCGCCGGAGCTGTCACCCTATCGGCGGGTGCCTTCGCCGGCGCCACCCTGGCGTTCGGGCTGGTGGTGATGCTGGCCCGGGCAGCCAGCGGAGGCAACGGCGGACGCGGCATCCAGACCGCCGGCGCCATTATCCTGGCGGGCATTGCCGGCTCCCAGCTGTTCAACGCCCTGACGGCTTTCATCATCGCCAAATCCGCCAACGCCGAGCAGGCCCGGGGCATCATGTTCTGGCTGCTGGGCAACCTGTCCGGCGTGCGCTGGGAGGACGTCACCCTGGCGGTCCCCACCGCCCTGGCCGGCCTGCTGGTGTGCCTGTGGCACATGCGCGCGCTGGACGCCTTCACCTTCGGCGCCGACAGCGCCGCCTCACTGGGCATCGCCGTGCGCCGGGTGCGCGGGCTGCTGATCGGCATCACGGCGCTGGTGACGGCGGTGATGGTGTCCATGGTCGGCGCCATCGGCTTCGTGGGGCTGGTGATTCCCCACGCCATGCGCTTCATCGTCGGCAGCCGTCACGCCCGGCTGGTACCCGCCTCGGCCCTGGCCGGCGCGGTGTTCCTGATCGGCTCGGACATCCTGTCGCGCATCCTGGTGCCCGGTCAGGTGCTGCCCATCGGCGTCATCACCTCGCTGATCGGCGCGCCGGCGTTTGCCCTGATCCTGATCCGGGGGAGCGGAACGCGATGAAGCTGTGTGCCGAACACCTCGACTGGACCGTCCACGGCCGCAAGCTGGTGGATAACGTCAACCTGAGCATCGAGCCGGGGGAAACCTTCGGTCTGGTGGGGCCGAACGGGTCGGGCAAGACCACCCTGCTGCGCCTGCTGGCCGGCCTGCGCAAGCCCCGCGCCGGCATGGTCCGGCTGGACGGTCGCCCCATGGCGCGGCTGCGCCAGCGTGACATCGCCCAGTCCGTCGCCCTGGTGGAACAGCAGGCGGATACCGGTGAGCGGCTCAGCGTGCGCCAGGCGGTGGAACTGGGGCGCACGCCGTTCCTGTCGCCGCTGCGGCCCTGGTCGGACGCCGACGAACGCATCGTCAACCGCGCCCTGGACGACGTGGAAATGCGTCATTTCGGCGACCGTCTCTGGCACACCCTGTCCGGCGGCGAGCGCCAGCGGGTGCACATTGCCCGCGCCCTGGCCCAGCAACCGCGCATCCTGCTGCTGGACGAGCCCACCAACCACCTGGACATCCACCACCAGCTGTCGATCCTGGACCTGGTGCGGCGTTTGCCGATCACCGTGGTGATCGCCCTACACGACCTCAACCAGGCCATGGACTGCGACCGGCTGGGCGTCATGGAACGCGGCCGCCTGGTCGACCTGGGCCCGCCCACCGGTGTGCTGAGCGCCGAGCGCCTGCAGCGCACCTTCGGCGTCCGGGCAGACGTCATCGACGATCCGCTGGACGGCCGTCCGATCCTGCGTTTCCGACAAGCCATCTGATTCCGGAAGACCCATGCGACTGACCCTGTTTCTGATCCTGTTGATCCCCACCCTGGCCCAGGCCGAAACCCACACGGTCAACATGCTTACCCGCGCCGGCAGTGAGGCCATGGTGTACCAACCCGACCACCTGACCATCGCGCCGGGAGACAGCGTGCACTTCGTGGCGACCCAGCGCGGCCACAACGCCGCGGCCATCAAGAGCATGTTGCCGGCCGGCGCCGAGCGCTTTATCGGCGGCATCGACGAGGAAATCACCGTGACCCTGGACGAGCCCGGCGTCTACGGCGTGAAATGCTCGCCCCACTACGCCATGGGCATGGTGATGCTGATCGAGGTGGGTGACGCCCACGCCAGCGCCGGCGAATTGCCCGATGACCTGCCCAACCGGGCGCGGCAACGGTTTGAATCGATTCTCGCCACCGACTGATCCGCCATAAAAAACGCCCGCAATCGCGGGCGTTTTCATTTCCGGTGGTGCTTCCGCCGGGTCAGGCGATACGACGCGCCTCACGCCCGGCCTGGATCAACGCGAACAGGTCGCGCACGCTGACCCGGCCGTCGCCGTCAATGTCGTGGCGGTCGACGCTGGCGCGGCCGAACAGCAGCGCCAGGGTCAGCCGTGTCAGATCGCGACCGTCGATGCGGCCATCTCCGTTGAGGTCCGCCGACGCCACCGGCGCCGCTTCGCCCATCGCCAGCGCGATCACCACCGGGTCGTGGTCCGAGGCCCGGTAGGCGTCCGGCGCGTAGAAGCTGGCCTGCTGCTCGGCGGTCTGGTACTCCAGGTTGTAATCCAGCACCTTGGGCTCGTCGGCGTTGATGGGCCAGACGGTAGCGTCCACGACCTTGTCCGCCAGCGCCTCGTTGGCCAGGGCGTGGTCGAGGGTGCCGGCCGCACCGTAGTAGACGTAGGAGTACGCCTGGGGCCCGACGAACTGGTCCACCAGGTTGGTGTAGCCGCTGTTGCGCAGGGTCGTGATCGGGTCTTCCAGGGCGTAGGCGTTCATGTCGCCGATCACCAGCACGTCGTCCTCACCGCTGCCGGTGGCGTCGTTGGCCAGCCAGTTGGAGAGCGCCCGGGCCGCCTCGGTGCGCGAGGCGTTCCAGCAGCCCTGGCCGTCGCCCTGGGCGGCGTTGGCGCCCTCGGCATCGCCGCAGCCCTTGGACTTGAGGTGGTTGACCACCACAGTCACGCCATCGTCGCTATCGAGCCCTCGGAACGTCTGGGCCAGGGGCTGACGGTTGAGGTCGACGAACGGGGCACCGGTCAGGGTCGCCGCGTCGCCCACGGTCTCGACCCGGTCACTGCGATACACCAGCGCCACGGCGATGGCGTCGCCGCCCAACTGCGCCAGGCCCGGATCCACATAGGACCAGTGGCTACCCAGCGCATCGGCCAGTTCGGCCACCGCGCTGTTCTCGCCATAGCCGTCGTTCTCGATCTCCATCAGGCCCACCACATCGGCGTCCAGGGCGCGGATGGCGCTGACCAGTTTGTCGGTCTGGCGCTGCAGCTCTTCCGCGTCGTTGGCGCCGCGTGCGGTCGGGAAGCCGCCGCCCAGGCCATCGCCGTTGAAGAAGTTGAGTACGTTGAACGACGCCACCACCAGGTTGCCGCGGTCCTGCAGGTCCGGAGCGCCCGGGCGCGGGTTGTCGGCCACGAAGGTCGGCGCCTGCACCGGCTGCACGCGCCAGGCTTCGAAGCGGTAGTCCAGCACGCCGGTCAGGCCGCTGACCCGGTCCCCATCGCGCACGGTATTGGCGGCGCTCAGCTGCGGCGCCGGATAGGGCACGACCTCCGGATTCTGGGTGTTGGAGGCATCGTCCAGAATCACGCTATCCAGGGCGTTCATCTCCGCCACCAGTTGCGCATCGGTGCCCGGAGCCACCACCTGGGTGGGGATGAAATGACGGCCGCTGCCGAGGGTGAGGCTGCCGTAGCGGCCCAGGTCGTAGGTGTCGTTGACCGTCAGCGGCTGGTCGAAGGTGACCCGCATGCTTTCCCAGGCTTCCGGCGCGTCGGCGTCGGCCCAGGGCAGCTGGATGGACACCGGCTCAATGGCGGCTCCGGCGCCGCACACGGTCAGGTCGCTGACCGAACTCAGCTCGGTCAGGCCACTGTACTCGACCACCTGGCCGGCGATGCGTACCCGGTCGCCCACGCTCACGGCCGCGCCCGGCCCGTACACGAACAGCCCTTCGGAGGTGGCCGGGTTGCCGTCCTGGTCGTCCGCTTCCTCCTGGATGTAGAAACCGCCCAGGCCGTTGTCGCCGGCGGCGTAGGCGGTCACGGTGGCTTCCACCACCACACCGGTGTCCACTAGCGGGCTGGTGGCGCCGCTGCCCTGGATCTCGGAGATCCGGGTCGCGGACGCGCCGCAGGTCATGTCCACGTCACCCGGATCGGTCGGCTCGCCGCTGTCGCCGTTGGCGCTGCCCAAATCCTCGAAGCTGTCCTGGCCGTAGGCGTCGTAGCGGGCGGCGGGGTCGAAAGCGTTGTAGGGATCGGCATCCGGATCAGTGCCGTCGCGACGTCGCAGGGTCTGGTTCTGGGTCCTGACGTCGTCATTGCCCCAGTAGCTGCCCGGGTCCTCGCCCACCTGGCCGATGCTGTCGACAATCGCGCCGCCGTTGAGCAGCACCACCGCGTCGTCGCCGTTGAACAGGCCGGCGCCGGTGGTCTGGTCGGCGACCGCCAGGATCGCGTCGTCCGAGGCGCTGTGGGCGTAGACGTGGTTGGCGCCGGCGGCCACCTCGCCTTGCAGGTCGAGGGTCACCCCGGCAGAGGTGCTGCCGTTGAAAAAGACCTGTATTTCCCAGGCGGTCAGGTCCACCGGGTCGCTGCCGGTGTTGAGCAACTCGATCGCCTTGTTGTTGCCGGAGCCTTCGATGTACTCGCTGATGACCAGGCCGGCCTGGGCCGGACCCGCCAGCAGCCCCGCCACGGCGGCCGCCAGCGTGAGTTTGCTTGAGCGCATGATGCCTGTCCTTTTGCAGTGATGGCTTTGCAGTGCTTGTTGTTGCGAATTTTTCAGGGCATCAACGACTGTGCCCGCCGCAGATGACGGGCAGATTGGGAAACGATGACCGGCGTGTGGCGGTTTTAAGACAGGGCGTCAGGTCAGCAACTTGCGGTAGGCCTTGAGGGTTTTCTCGTCCGCCTCCGGGTAGTCCGGTGCCAGGGCCTGGAGCTGTTCGTCCAGCATGGCCGCGACGACGGCCCGGGCCACCGGCTTGCGGTCGCCGGGAATGATGAACCACGGCGCCTCGGCGGTGTGGGTGGCGGCGATGGCTTCCTCGGCACGGGCCAGGTAATCGTCGCGCCGCTGCCAGGCCTCGACGTCGGAGGGGTCGAACTTCCAGCGCTTGCGGGGCTTGTCCAGGCGGGTAACCAGGCGGCGGCGGTGCTCGTCTTCGGTCAGGCGCAGCCAGCACTTGATGACCGTCGTGCCCTCGCGCACCAGGTTGTTTTCGAAACCGCGAATGGCTTCGTAGCGGGCCTGCCAGTTGTAGTGATCGTCCGCGTGGATCGGCCACAGGCGCTCGGCGATCACACCTTCGTGGTGACTGCGGTTGAAGGCGGTCAACTCGCCAAACGCCGGCAGCATGGGCACCACGCGCCACAGGAAATCGTGACGCGCCTCCACACCCTGGGGGCGGCCGAAGGACCAGGCGTGGAAGCCCGCCGGATCCATGTAGGTGGCCAGGGTGCGGATCAGGCTGTCCTTGCCGCTGGCGTCGAGGCCGTGCACGATCAGCAGCACCGCGCGCTTGCGGTTGGCCCAGAGCCGGCGCTGGTACTCGCCGATGTTCTCCAGGCTGGTTTCCAGCGTGGGCAGCGCCGTCTCGTCGGCCACGTCCGCGGCGTAGTCGGCCAGGGTCTGCCGCGTGGGGTCGTAGCGCCAGGTTTCGTTGAACGGGGTGGTCATCATCGCCGTGCTTCCTCTTCCCGCTGCGGGCTTTGCGGATTGGGATCGCCTTTGCTGGAAATGGTAGACTGCCCCACATCTGATTCACAGTTCCCATTCACCGCATCAAGACAGGCAAGTGTCTGGCCATGAGCAAGAAGAAACGTCGCGAGATTCCGGTTTTCGAGCAGCCGATCATCGAAACCCACTGCCACCTGGATTACCTCAAGGACCGCCCCCTGGCGGAGACCCTGGCCGAGGCGCGCCGGGTCAACATCGAGCGCGTGATCACCATTGCTGTGGCGCCGGATAACCTGGCCACCGTGCGTGAACTGACCGGCGAGGCGGATTTCGTCTACGGCACCCAGGGCATCCATCCGCACGAGGCGGAGACCTACAGCGACGCCGTGGAAGCGGAAATCCGCCAGCACGTGGGCGGCGACAAGATGGTCGCGGTGGGCGAAATCGGCCTGGACTACTTCTACGACAACGCCGACCGGGAGGTGCAGCGCGAGGTGTTCCGGCGCCAGCTGCAGATCGCCTGTGACACCGATCGCCCGGTGGTCATCCACAGCCGCGAGGCGGACGACGACACCATCGAGATCCTGAAAGAATTCGAGGGCACCCTGAAGCGTCGTGGTGTGATCCACAGCTTCACGTCCGGCCCCGGCCTGGCGCAGTATGCCCTGGATCAGGGCTGGTGCCTGGGCTTCAACGGCATCTCCACCTTCAACAAGGCGGAGAACGTGCGCGACATCATCCGCATGACACCCATCGGCCAGCTGCTGCTGGAAACGGATTCGCCGTTCCTGACGCCGGTGCCCTACCGCGGCCGCGAGAACGCCCCCTTCTACATCCCGTTCGTGGCGGAAAAAGTGGCCGAGGTGAAAGACCTGCCGCTGGACACGGTGCTGGAAACCACCTACGCCAACAGCCTGCGCACCTTCTTCCCCGCCGGCTGAGGCCGGCCCGCATCCCGGCGGGCCAAACGGCTCGCCGCCGGCACATGAACGGATTTTTAGTCGTCCCCTTCGCCAACTCGACTAGACTCGGGGTACGTAACCGTTCCATCGCCAAAGTCAGATGACGACCATCGGTATGCCGAAGCCATGATCAAGCGGATACCCGTTTCAGCCCTGCGGGTCGGCATGTTCATCTCCGACCTGAACAACGACTGGATACCCCACAACAACAACCGCCGCCGGGGCGTGATTCGCCGTGAGGAACTGATCGCCCGAATTGCCGGTCTGGGTGTGGACTACGTCTATATCGACACCGACAAGGGGCTGGACGCCCCCGACGCGGAACCTGCCCAGAACGTGGATCGCGCCAATGAGCGTCTGTTGCAGGAGGTGGGCGCACTGGCCCCCTACACCCAGGCCCGGACCGCCCTGGAGGAGGAGATGGTAGCAGCCCGCCGCGTCCACAGTGAGGCGGAAGGTCTGGTGGGCAACCTGATGCAGGACGTCAAACTGGGCAAGGCCATCGACCTGGCGCCGGTGCAGGAGCTGGCCGAAGCCCTGCAGGGCTCGGTGTTCCGCAACCCCAATGCCATGGCCTGCCTGGGCCGCATCCGCGAGAAGGACAACTACCTGCTGGAGCATTCGGTCAACCTGAGCGTGTTGATGTCCATTTTCGGCAAAGCCATGCAACTGTCCCCGCAGGTGATGACCGAAACCGTGGTGGGCGCCCTGCTGCACGACATCGGCAAGATCCTCATCCCCGACAACATCCTGCATAAACCCGGCCGCCTCAATCCCGGCGAGTTCGAGATCATGAAACAGCACGCGGTGCATTCACACACGCTGCTGGCCAGCATCGAAGGCATTGGCGAGCTGACCCTGCTCACCGCGGCGCAGCACCACGAGCGGGTGGACGGCGGCGGTTATCCGGCAGGGCTCAAAGGGGAGGAGATCTCGATCTACGGCCGAATGGTCGCCATTGCCGACGTCTACGACGCCATCACCGCCAACCGCGTCTACCACGAGGGCCTAACGCCGACACAGGGGCTCAAGAAACTC
Source organism: Marinobacter sp. JSM 1782161 (assembly GCF_011421605.1). Lineage (NCBI taxonomy): Bacteria > Pseudomonadati > Pseudomonadota > Gammaproteobacteria > Pseudomonadales > Marinobacteraceae > Marinobacter > Marinobacter sp. JSM 1782161. The sequence goes on along the minus strand of NZ_WSSA01000004.1, from coordinate 425,316 downwards.
ATGGAGTGGAGCGGCAGTCACCTGGATCCGGAGCTGGTGCGGCAGTTCATCCGCTGTATCGGGATCTATCCGGTGGGGTCAACGGTACTGCTGGAAAGCGGTCGCCTGGGCGTGGTGGTGGAGACCAACGCGGACGACCAGCGCCTGCCGGTCGTCCGCCTGTTCTATCACACCAAATTTCGCATGCCGGTCACCCTGGAGACCCTGGATCTGGCCGCCCCCGGCAACCAGGACCGGATCGTGCAGGCGGTGGACCCGGCGGCCTACAAGCTCGACATACGGCGGGTGCTGGCCTGAACCTCAGCTGTCGTCCAGGTGCTTGCCCAGCATGGCGTGATACAGCTCGCGGTCGCCGATGGCGCCGATGATGGCACCGCCGTCTTCAACCAGCAGGCTGTGGCCAGTGAAGTAACGGATTTCCACGGCGTCGCGCAGGGGCGTGCCAGGGGCGATGCAGGTGGGTTTCTGCTCCAGGCTGTCGATGGCCTGGCCCTCCTGCCAGCTCTGGGTCTGGAAGGTCTGCCCCTGACTGGTGACCACCGCCTCCATGGCGCTTTCCGGCGAATGCAGCCAGGTGTCGTAGCGCTTGTTGAGGCAGCGGTTGCCCTCGGCGTCCGCCGGCACTTCCTCGATCGGCAGCATCAGCGACTGGGCCGCCAGCACGTTGAGCGGGTTGGTGCTGGCCACGAAGCTCTTGACGTAATCGTTGGCCGGCTCCAGTACGATCTGCTCGGGCTTGCCGTGCTGGACGATCTGGCCGTCCTTCATGATGGCGATGTGGGAGCCCAGCTTGAGCGCCTCGTCCAGGTCGTGACTGACGAAGACGATGGTCTTCTGCAGCTCTTCCTGCAGACTCAGCAGCTCATCCTGCAACTGGTGGCGGATCAGCGGATCCAGCGCCGAGAAGGGTTCGTCCATCAGCAGCACTTCGGATTCGGTTGCCAGGGCGCGGGCCAAGCCGACGCGCTGGCGCATGCCGCCGGACAGCTCGTCCGGGCGCCGGTTGGCCCAGCCGTCCAGCCCCACCAGTTCCAACTGACGCTTCACTTTCTCGCGGCGCTCGGCCTTGCCCAGGCCCTGCATTTCCAGGCCGAAGCCGACGTTCTCTTCCACGGTCAGCCAGGGCATCAGGGCGAAGCTCTGGAACACCATGGACACGCGCCGGGTGCGGATGTCCCGCTGGACCGCCTCGCTGGCCTGGGTGAAGTCCACCGACTGACCGTCGTGCTGGATGCGGATGGCGCCGCTGGTGACGGTGTTGAGACCGTTGATGCAGCGCAGCAGGCTCGATTTGCCGGAGCCGGACAGGCCCATCAGCACGCAGATCTCGCCTTTCTTGATGGACAGGTTGGCGTTCTGCACGCCCACCACCAGATCGGTCCTGGAGCGGATCTCTTCCCGCCCGAGGCCCTGTTCCAAAAGCGGCAGCGCCCGTTGCGGCTGCTTGCCGAAGACCACATTGACGTTTTCCAGTTCAATCATGCGGCAGCCTCCCCGGGATTTTTCTGACGGAAGAAGCGATCCATCCAGATCGCCAGCAGGACGATGGCCAGGCCGGCCTCGAAGCCCTTGCCGATATCGACGGTGTTCAGGGCGCGGACCACCGGTACGCCAAGGCCGTCGGCGCCGACCAGTGCGGCGATCACCACCATCGACAGGGACAGCATGATGCACTGGGTGATGCCCGCGCCGATGGAGCTCATGGCGGCCGGCAGCTCGATCTTGAACAACAGCTGGCGGTTGGTGCAGCCGAACGCCTTGCCGGCTTCCACCAGCTCGGTGGGCACCTGGGAGATGCCCAGGTAAGTCAGCCGCACCGGCGCGGCGATGGCGAAGATGACGGTGGAAATCACGCCCGGCACCACGCCCAGGCCGAACAGGGTCAGCGTGGGGATCAGGTAGACGAAGGGCGGAATGGTCTGCATCAGGTCGAGGATTGGCTGCAGGCCTTTGTACAGCCATTGGTGATGCGCTGCGTAGATCCCCAGCGGTATCCCGATGACCACACACAGGATGGTGGCGTACAGCACCAGGGACAGGGTGGCCATGGTGTCTTCCCAGTAACCCAGGTTCCAGATCAGCAGGAAACTGATGACGGTGAAGGCGGTCAGCCCCCAGCGGCGATGACGCAGGTGCGCGGCCACGGTGAACAGGGCCACCAGCACGCCCGGCGGAACCCACAGCAGCGCGTCGGTCAGCCCGTGGATCAGGCCGCCCAGGTTCTCGGAAACCGCGTCGAAGAAACCGGCGCCGTTGTCGATCAGGAAGTCGACAACGTCTTCCATGAAGTCGCCGAAGGGCAATTGATGCTCGGTTATCCAGCTCATGGTGTCGTGTCTTTTCAGATTCAAAGGCGTTCCCACAGCCGGCCCTCAGGACCGGCCGTGAGAGGCGAAAGGCTTACTTGAGGCTCGCCTTGACCGCCGGCAGGGCCGGCTGGCCGTCGAGAGTGGTGACGCCGTCGAGCCACTTGTCGAGAACCTCGGGGTTCTGGGACAGCCACTGGTGGGCGGCATCACGCGGGTCTTCACCGTCGTTCAGGATCAGGCCCATGACCTCGTTCTCCATGGTCAGGGAGAACTCGAGGTTGTTCAGCAGCTTGCCCATGTTCGGGCACTCAGTGGTGTAACCGGCGCGGACGTTGGTGTGCACGGTGGCGCCGCCGTAGTTGGGACCAAAGAAGTCGTCACCGCCGTCCAGGTACTTGAGGTCGTGGTTGGCGTTCATGGGATGCGGCTCCCAGGCCAGGAACACGATCCAGTTGTCGCGACGCACGGCGCGGCCCACCTGGGACAGCATGCCGGCTTCGCTGGATTCGACCACGCGGAAATCTTCCAGGCCGAAAGCGTTCTGGTCGATCATGTCCTGGATCAGGCGGTTGCCGTCGTTACCCGGCTCGATGCCGTAGATGCGGTTGTCGAACTCATCGGCGTGCTTAGCGATGTCGGCGAAGCTGTGGACGCCGGCGTCATAGACGAACTTGGGCACGGCCAGGGTGTACTTGGCACCGGTGAGGTTGGCGCGCAGGGTTTCCACGTCGCCGCTTTCCAGGTACGGGCGGATGTCCGCTTCCATGGTGGGCATCCAGTTGCCCAGGAAGACGTCGATGTCTTCGTTCTTCATGGAACGGTAAGTGACCGGCACGGACAGGACCTTGGCTTCCGGCGAGTAGCCCATGCCTTCGAGGACTTCGGAGGTCAGCGCCGTGGTGGCGGTGATGTCGGTCCAGCCCACGTCCGCAAAGCGCACGGTCTTGCATTCCTGGTTGGGCGCGGCCACGGCGGCGCTGCCAACCAGCAAACCGGTAAGAGCCAAAAAGAACTTCTTCATCATAATCTCCTTTCTCCAGCGTGGGCCATCCGGCGGGTTGCCGGCAGCCCCTTGGTTTTGAAAGTGCTTTGGATGTTGCGTCACATCGTCGTTGTCGTTATGGCGCTTTCCAGCGCTTATCGCTGCTTGTTCTGCCAGTCCGGATGTTCCCAGACATCCACCGGCATCGGGTTCAGCGGGTCCCGACCGCGGATATGGTCCGCGCATTTTTCCGCCAGCATGATGGTCGGCGCGTTCAGGTTGCCGCTCACCACGCTGGGCATGATCGAGGCATCCACCACCCGCAGGTTCTGGACGCCGTAGACGCGCGCCTGCTCGTCGACCACCGCCATGGGGTCGTCGGCGCTGCCCATCTTGCAGGTGCAGGACGGGTGGTAGGCGCTGTCGGAGTACTGGCGCACGAAGGCGTCGATGTCGGCGTCGGAGGTCATGTCCGCGCCGGGACGCAGTTCCTTGCCGCGGAACCGGTCGAACGCCTTCTGCTGGAACAGCTCGCGGGTCAGCTTGACGCTCTCCCGCATTTCCCAGCGGTCCCGCTCGGTACTGAGCAGGTTGGGCTGGATGATCGGGTGATCGCCCGGCTTGTCGGATTTCAGGGTCAGGTAGCCGCGGCTGGAGGGCCGCATGGGGCCGACGTGAACCTGGAAGCCGTGACACTCGGCGTCCTTGCGGCCGTGATCCAGCACCTGGGACGGCAGGAAGTGGAACTGGATGTCCGGATGCTGCACGCCCGCCTCGGTGCGAATGAAACCGCCCGCTTCCAGATGCGCCGTGCGGCACGCGCCCCAGTCGTGGTTGAGGAACCACTTCACGCCGGCGACGGTCTTGCCCGGCTGGGTGGTGTACTTGTACAACGTCACCGGTTCCTTGCACTCGTGCTGGACGTACAGTTCCAGGTGGTCCTGCAAATTCTGACCCACCCCGGGGCGATCCGCCTTCACCTTGATGCCGTGCTTCTGCAGCTCCGCTTCCGGGCCGATGCCCGACAGCATCAGCAACTGCGGCGAATTGATGGCCCCACTGCTGACGATCACTTCCTTGCGCGCCGCCACCCGGACGGTCTTGCCATCCTGCACGTATTCCACGCCCACGGCGGTGTCGCCGTCGAACAGGATACGGTGGGTCATGGCGCCGGTCTCGGTGGTCAGGTTGGCGCGCGACAGCACCGGGCGCAGATAAGCCTGGGCGGCGCTCCAGCGTTTGCCCTGCTTGATGGTCATGTCCATCATGCCCACGCCTTCCTGCTGGTAACCGTTCATGTCTTCGGTAAAAGGATAGCCCGCCTGCTGACCGGCCTCGATAAAGGCATCGAACAGCGGGTTGGGCTCATCGCCGGTGTGGACGTTGAGCGGGCCGTTACCGCCGCGATAGTCGTCGGCGCCCTTCTCGCGGGACTCGGCCTTGCGGAAGTAGGGCAGCACGTCCTGGTAACGCCAGCCGGCGGCGCCTTCCTCGTGCCAGCGGTCGTAGTCATAGGCGTGACCGCGGATATAGACCATGGCGTTGAGCGCGGACCCACCGCCCCAGACCTTGCCGCGCGGCCAGTACAGGCGGCGGTTGTCCATGTGTTCCTGGGGTTCGGTGTGGTAGTACCAGTTGTACTTGTCGTCCATCAGGTTGTACATCAGGGCCGCCGGCATGTGGATCTTCCAGGTGTCGTCCCGGCGTCCGGCTTCCAGCACCAGCACCTGATCCCGGCCGTCCTCGGTCAGGCGATTGGCCAGGACACAACCGGCGGAACCGGTGCCCACCACCACGTAGTCGAATTCGCGATCAAACTTCAAAACTTCCCCCTGATTCTGGCCCATCGGGACGCGCTGTACCTGTCCCGACAAGGCTGACCTCCCCGGCCTCTCTCCCTGACGGAAGAGAGGTCTGGAGCGAGGATGCAGGCCAACGACCTGCCCTGATTTTCCCGAAGCGTTCGGTGATGCCGAACGCTCAACGGCGACGATGCGTGACCGTCGCGGACCGCCCTGGGCGCGCCCTTGCTGGACCCAGGCCGATCAGAACGGCGCTTCCAGCGGCACCATGCCGACGTAGACGGACTTGGTCTGGGTGTAGTGCTCGATGGCCTCGCGCCCGTTTTCGCGGCCCAGACCGGACAGCTTGTAGCCGCCCACCGGCATCTCCGCCGGCGATGCGCCGAAGCTGTTGATCCAGCAGATGCCTGCCTCAATCTGGTGAATCACCCGGTGCGCCCGCACCAGATCGGTGGTCATGACCCCGGCGGCCAGGCCGTACTCGGTGTTGTTGGCGCGGCGGATCACCTCATCCTCGTCGTCGAACGGCAGCACCGCCATGACCGGGCCGAAGATTTCCTCACGCACGATGGTCATGTCGTCGGTGCAGTCGGCGAACACGGTCGGCGCCACGAAATAGCCGTTCTCGACGCCGGACGGGCTCAGCTCGCGGCCGCCGGTGACCAGGCGCGCGCCTTCCTGCTTGCCACTCTCGATGTAGTGCATCACCTTGTCGCGGTGATCGGCGCTGATCAGGGCGCCCAGATTGGTGTCCGGATCGGTGGGATCGCCGGCCACGATGTTGTTCTCGGTGCGCCGCGTCAGTTCCTTGAGGAACGCGTCGTAGATACCGCGCTGGACGAACACCCGCGTGCCATTGGTGCACACTTCACCCTGGGTGTAGAAGTTGCCGATCATGGCGGCGGAGATGGCCTGTTCCAGGTCGGCGTCGTCGAAGATCATCAGCGGCGACTTGCCGCCCAGCTCCATGGTCACGGACTTCAGTGACTTGGCCGCGTCGCCCATCACGGTGCGGCCGGTGGCCGCCTCGCCGGTGAAAGACACCTTGGCGATGCCCGGATGACCGGTCAGCATCTGGCCGACGCGGTAGTCGCCCTGCACCACGTTGAACACGCCGGCCGGCACGCCGGCTTCGATGTAGAGCTCGGCCAGCTTGAGGGCGCCCAGCGGGGTTTCCTCGGACGGCTTGAAGATCATGCTGTTGCCGCAGGCCAGGGCCGGGGCGGATTTCCAGCAGGCGATCTGCAGCGGGTAGTTCCAGGCGCCGATGCCAGCGCACACGCCCAGCGGCTCGCGGCGGGTGTAGAAGAAGTCCCCCGCCACCGGCTGGCTGATGCCTTCGATGCTTGAGGCCTGGCCGGCGAAGTACTCGACCGCGTCGGCGCCGGTGACCACGTCCACCACGCTGGCTTCCTGCCAGGGCTTGCCGGTGTCGGCCACTTCGATTTCCGCCAGGGCGTCGTTGCGCTCACGCAGCAGCATGGCGGCGCGATGCAGGATGCGGCCACGTTCCATGCCGCCCAGGGCGGCCCACTCGCGGAAACCGCGCTCGGCGCTTTCCACCGCCGCCGCCATGACCGACTCGTCGGCCTGTTCCATGCGGTAGATGATCTCGCCGGTGGCCGGGTTGACCACGTCGAAGGTCTCCCCGTTCTGGTTGGCCAGGTACTGGCCGTCGACAAATGACTGGTAAACAGGAAGTGTCATGATTGTGCTCCGTTATTCGCCTGGATCGCCTGATCGATGTAGGTCTTGCAAAGCGCGACCGCTTCGTCGGTCTCGATGCGGCCCTCACTCATGGCCGCGCGCAGCCAGAAACCGTCGATCAGGGCGGCAATGGTTTGTGCCGTACCCAATGCCCGACCGGCGGGCATCAGGGATTTCAGGTAATACATCAGGTTGGACAACAGGCGACGTTCGTTGACTCGCTGCAGGCGCATCAGCTCGGCGCTGTGCATGGCCTGGGTCCAGAACGCCAGCCAGGTCTTGGAGGACTGGGGATCGATCTGGACACTGGAGAAGTTGGCATCGACGATCGCCATCAACCGTTCACGCGGCGTATCCGGCCGCTCTGCCATCAGCCGCTGGACGTCGTCTCCCAGGGTCGCCAGCAGATGACGCATGGCCGCTTCCAGCAGGCCCTGCTTGCCACCGAAGTAATGACTCACGATCCCCACGGACATGCCCGACGCCTTGGCAATCTTGCCCACGGTCGTGCCCTGGAAACCGTTTTCTTCGATGACTTTCAGGGTAGCGTCAATCAACTGCTGACGCCGGATTGATTCCACATCCAGCCTTGCCATTGCATCCTCGCTCGTCGGTTTTGAACACTCATTCAATGTGTTGAACAACCATTCAATACGGACAGGTTAATCATTTGACATCTAAATATCAAACCGATGTCTGGAGCACCAAGTCCCCGCCACGCTTGGCCAACGACGCGGATCGCCGATTAAAATCAGCCAGATCAGTGATATAGGGAAACTACTTAGGCCCCTATAAGTCGATTAGAGGTCTAATGAAAAGCGCGATAAGAACGCCGCCAGCGGCCTCAGAGTCAGACGTAGACAGCGACACAGTGGCAAGGACGGCAAGCCCGACCGGACCCGCCGGAATGCCCGGATCGGAACGGCAGAAAAGCAGGGGAAGAACGGGGACGGGCCGGCTCAGCCGGCCAGGAACAATCCCATCAGGATCGGGGAGACAAACGACAGGATAAAGCCGGAGGCAATGGCCACCGGCACGCAGGCCAGGCCACCGCTGCGGCGGATGATGGGCAGCGTGAAGTCCATGGCGGTGGCGCCGCCGTAGCCGATGGCCACCGCCGGACGCCGGCCGATCACCAGGGGAATCAGCACCAGGGCAATGATTTCCCGGAACACGTCATTGAGGAACGCCACCCCGCCCCAGGCCGGCCCGAGGGCGTCGCCCACCACGATGCCGGACAGCGAGTACCAGCCGAATCCCGAGGTCAGCGCCAGTACATCGAGCAGCGGCAGATCGTAGAATGGCGCTATCGCAAGCCCTGCCAGCAGCGAGGTGATCGCCAGGGTGACGGCTATCCCGACGCCCTGGCGGTTCATCAGTAGGCGCCGCAGGGACAGGCCGGCGTTACGAAGCTGCAGGCCGATCAGCAACAGCAACAGCATCAGCGCGGCGCTGGCCAGATCCTCGATCCAGCCCAGCGCGGGCAGGACCGCGTAGCCCAACAGCATGCCCGCCACGACCGACAGCAGTGGCTTCAGCGCCCCCAGGAACAGGCGACGATAGCTGAGCGGACCTTCCCCGCTCTCTTCAGGCTCCAGCACCATCGGCTGCCAACGCTGCCAGAGCCACAGCCCGGCCAGGTTGGCGACGGCCAGGGCCCCGACCAGCAGCGAGACCTGCCCGCCCATGCGGGCCAGATGTCCGGCCAGCCCTTCGAGCTGGCCCAGACTGACGCCCAACAGGCCGAGAATCAGGTAGACCAGTCCCTCGACGCCGTGATTGATTCCCGCCAGCAGGCGCGGGTTGTTGATGTGGAAGGCGAAACCGACAAACAGCGGTACGAGAATCAGCAGGGCACCGGCGAGCATGGAAATCCTTGGTCAAACGGGGTGGACGGGACGCGGGGGCATCCAGTGAAGCAGTATCGCGGAAAGCGCGATCTTACCAGAGCAGGAATCGGGGCGGGAATCGGGCCCGGCGTAAAATTCGGCGCCGGGGCCCGTCACGGCTCAGTTGCGCGTGTTGCGGTCCTGGACCAGCACCCAGGGGGCGATGACTACGGCCCAGACGGAGGCATCGGCGTCGTACCAGGACTGGGCCAGCTCCACCGGCACCTCGCCCACCAGGCCCTCAGCCATCCAGCCCTCAAAACGGGCCTTGTCGTCCGCCGTCAGGGCTTCGCCCACCGCCAGCAGGTCCAGTTGCTCGCTGACAAACACCACCTGGCCTCGGGCAAAGTAGGTTTGCAGCTCGTGCCAGCGGATCGTTGCGGTCTCCAGGTTGAGCCTGGCACGGGTGTCATCGGTGGACGGGTCGACGGACATCGTGTCTCCTGTGCGGTGGTCGTGCTTCAGTTGGCCGGCGCCGGCTGACGCTGTTGCTGCTGCGCCTGCATAAATTCCATGATCTTCTGCTGGTTGCGCTCGAGGACCTCACGGTCATTCTCAGACACTTTCTCGGCGATGTCGCCGAACTGGGCCTGCATTTTCTGGCGCGCTTCTTCCGGTACGTTGGGGTTGTTCATCATGGCTTCCTGGGTCGAGGCCAGGAAGCCCATCATGACCCGGGCCTGGACTTCCAGCAGCTCTTCAACCGAGTCGAAACCGTGTTGCTTGGCAACCCGTCGCACGTCGGAATCGGCGTCGACCTTCTCCAAGGCGTCAGCCATCTCGCCGGCCATTTTCTCGGGATCGAAATCGGAGGCCTTCGGATCCAGGCGAGGCGGACGCTCTTCCGGCGGCAGCGACGCCAGACGCTGGCCCACCTGCTCCATCACCGGTTGCAGGTCTTCCATCGCGCTGAGCAGGTTGTCCAGCCGTTCGTCGGTCAGGGGCGCGTCCGCGTGTGCCGCCAGTGTGCTCAATGCCAGCAGGGCGCCTGCCAGCCAAAGTCCGATTGTTTGCCTCATCCTGTTCTCCTTTACCGGGGCCGGCTACGGCGGACGCGACCGGCGGGGAATTGTGTTCGTTTCCGCAGGCGCGGGCAACCCGCCCCGGCCGGAAACGTCTGGTCAGCGTGGCACGATTTATCAGGGGCGACAAGCGGATTGACGGCCCCGCCGCCCGGCGATCAGGCGCTTTGCCAGATGGTACGCACCGAGTCGGCCAGGGTCATGGGGTCGAACGGCTTGGGGATGGTGCCCGCGGCGCCCAGCGCCAGGTAGCCGTCCAGCTCCGCCGGTTGCACCTTGGCGGTCATGAAAACCACCGGCACGTCCTCAAGCGCCGGACGCTGGCGCAACGCGCGCAGGGTTTCCGGGCCGTCCATGCCGGGCATCATCACGTCGAGCAGGATCAGTTGCGGCGAGAAGTCTTCGGCTTCCGCCAAGGCCTGTTCGCCGGAGGCGCAGAGTTTTACCGTGAAGCCGCCCACCGCTTCCAGGGCCAGTTCAGCCACCGCCCGGATGTCCGGCTCGTCTTCCACATAGAGCACACGTTGCAAATCAGCCATGGGATCGTTCCCCTTCGCCGGCATCCAGTCCCGGCAGTTCAAAATGGAAAGTCGCGCCCCGACCCGGTTCGGACTCGAAGTCGATCCGGCCCTCCATGCGCTCCACCAGTTCCCGACAGATGGCCAGCCCCAGACCGGTGCCGCCCTTGCTGCGGGTGTCGGACGAGTCCGCCTGGGCGAAGGCGCTGAAAATCCGCGAGCGGAATTCATCGGGTATCCCCGGCCCCTGATCGCTTACGGCGACGCGCAGCCTGTCGCCGAGGGCATCCACCCGGACCTCGACCCGCCCCCGGGCGGGCGAAAACTTGGCGGCATTGGACAGCAGGTTCGCCATCACCTGCCCGAAACGCATCTCGTCGGTCAGCAGGGTAACGCCCGGCGCCCGATTGTCCAGAACGATCTGGACATCGAACCGGTTGGCATAGGCCTGATTTTCCTGCACCACCGCCTGCAACAGCTCGTCCACCGACACGGACGCCATGCGGAACGTCATCTTGCCCGCCACCAGCTTTTCCATGTCCAGCAGGTCGTTGATCAACGCCACCAGACGCTCGCTGTTGCGATACGCCAGCGCTATCATTTCCGCGCCCTTGCGCGGCAGCTCCCCGACCACGCCCTGGTCGATCAGTTTCAGGGACCCCGACAGCGCCGTCAGTGGCGTGCGCAGCTCGTGACTGACGGTGGAGATGAATTCACGTTGCAGCCGCGCCAGCCGTTTGCGCTCGGTGATGTCCTCGACGATGCGCCAGATGACGCGCCCGCCCCCCTGGTCCTCGACCAGCACACTGTGGGTCATCACCGGGTAAGCATGGCCGTCGCGATGCAACAGTTCTTTTTCGTAGGGGCCGAAATGACCTTCCGACAGCAGCGCCCGGTACTCTTCGGCGTCCCGGTCGGTGTAACGGTCCGGGGTGATGTCGCGCATGGCGGTACGCTGCAATTCGCTGCGCGAGTGGCCCGATGACGACAGCACGGCGTCGTTCACGTCGAGGAAGCGGTCGCTGTCGAAATCGATCAGGGCGATACCCACTGGTGACAGCTCGAACAGCGCCCGCAGCCGGGATTCGCTGTTGCGCAGGGTGTCCTCGGCCTCGCGTTTCGCCGCCTCGCCGCGCTCGGCTTCAATCAACTGACCGATCGTCCGCAGCAGCGGCTTGAGCTGCCCGGCGATTTCCCAGGTGAAGCCGCTGGACTTGTTCGCCAGGCCCACCACACCCATTAGTCGATCCCCATGATGGATCGGCAGCCCCAGATAGCCGTTCGCCCCTCCCTGCCCGGACCGCTGACCGTCATTGGCCGTTTCGCCCGCGAGGACCGCGGCCTCCGTTCTGATCACGTCGTCGATCAGCGCCTCAAGGCCCGGAAACCCGTACGTGCTGGCGTGCAACGCCGGCGCGCAACCCGGCGATGCCCGGTCCGTTTGCGTGCTGGCGTACGTCTTCATGCAAGGCTGACCGGCTGCGTCGCGCAGGACCTCGCCAATAAAACCCTGAGGGCAGCCGGTGAGATCCAGCAAATCCGCCAGCAGGCCGTCGAACACGCTGGCACGATCCTGGTCGCTGATGTAGGCCCCTTGCGCCCGAGCCATGGCCATTTCCATCCGGCGCAGCCAATCGAGGGACTGATCCGCGTACCAGCGGTCCAGCACACGCTCCACCCAGCCGGTCAGCAGCACCAGGAAATCCCGATCCCAGCGGCTGAACCCGTTGGGCTTGCGCGGTTCGGGCGAGGAAAAATTGAGGGTGCCGTAGGGCTTGCCCGCCACCGTCAACGGCATGCCGATGTAGCTTTCCAGTTGGAAGTCCCGGTAGCAGGGATGGCTGGCATACTCGGACTCGGCCATATGATCAATGACCATAATGCCATCCGCGGCCAGGGTGATCTCGCAGTACGTGTGGCGGAAGTCGAAGGTCTGGCCGTCTTCCAGCGTTTCCGGTGGCGACACCTGCGTGGCAACCCGGTAGAGGTTCCGCTCGATCTGGCTGATGATCCCGAACGGCAGGCGCAGGTAGTCGGCGCCCAGACGCAGGCCGGCGTTGAGGGTCTGCCAGGGGGTGCCTGCGCTATCCGTCTGCAGACGCGCCAGGGCTTCCAGGGCCTGGTGGTATCGGTCGCGCTCGCTGGCGGCGATCTCCCGTTCCACGCAATCGGCCAGATCGCGCAGCTTGCGCCCGTCCTCCGGCGAAAACGTCCGGGGCCTGGGGTCGATGATGCACAAGGTGCCCAGCCGGTAGCCATCCGGCGAATGCAGGGGCGCGCCAGCATAAAAGCGAATATTGGGGGCCCCCACGACCAGCGGGTTATCGGCGAAGCGTCGATCCTCAAGCGCGTTCTCGACCACCAGCGTGCGGCTTTCGAGGATGGCGTGACCGCAAAACGACACCGAGCGGGGCGTTTCGTCGGCATCCAGTCCCTGGCACGATTTGAACCATTGGCGATCACGGTCCACCAGCGTTACCAGCGCGATCTCGACGCCGAACAGATCGCGGGCCAGTCTCGTCAGGCGGTCGAAACGCTCTTCCGGGGCACTGCCGACCAGACGCGTCGCGTCCACGGCCTGTTGACGTTCACGTTCGTTGCTCGGTTTTTCAGGTGCTTCCATCGCCAGGTCTTCCCTGTCCGCCACCCGTCTCGTCGGGTTCGTCCTGTTTCTGAACCGGCTCCAGCCCGATACGTCGCATCAGGCTCAGGTATTCCTTTGTCTCGGGCCCCTCGCTGGTCAGCAGGGAGGCGGCCCGCATCAGCAGTCGACTCTGGTGCGAGCTGCCGTGCGGCAGACTGTGGATGGCCCCCACCAGTTCACGCAGTTCCAGCGGCAGACGCCACTGCACCTTGAGCCGGTTACCCAGCGACTGCGCCCACTGCCGGCTTAACGCGTCGATGTCCTCGTCGGCCAGGGTGCCGCCCTGGTCGAGATACTGCTGGAGCACGCTGAAGACGGCCAGCTCGCCCACGCGCCCCAGCAGACCGGCGGTATAGCAGGCCACCCTGTCGTAATCCAGCAGGCGCGCCATGCGACTGGCCTCACGGGCCAGGGCATCGCTGAGTGCGTTTATATCGCGCGCCCGGGCCTGCAGCCTCGGATCGCGGAGGTCGTGGGCGTGATTGAGCGCCACGCTCAGCCCCAGATTGAGCGCCATTTTCACGCCCAGTATGTGGATGGCGTCCCGAAGCGACGCCACCGGCTCGCCGCTGCGCCGATAGGCACTGCCGTTGGCTACGTTCAGCAGGCGCGTGACCAGGGACTTGTCGTCACGCCAACGCTCGGCCAGTTGCGACACGGAGATCGGGTCCTCGCGCTGGATCATGGCGAGTACCTCTCCCGGGTCCAGGCTGGTGGGCAGCAGGACCTGCCCACCCAGCGCTTCCTCGAGCGCCGCTTCCGGGCCTTCCAGGTTGAGGGCCGCCCCCTCCTCGACCGGTAACAGCTTTTTCAGGCGCTCGTGCACCAGATCCGCCTGGAAAGGCTTGGTGATGAATCCGTTGATCTGGTACTTCGCTGCGGTCAGCACCGACTGGCGATCGGCGCGGCCGCTGATCATCACCACCGGCACCTCGGCGTCAGCCTCGCGCACATAGCGCACGAAATCCAGGCCGGAACCTTCCGGCAGATTCCAGTCACACAGCAACAGGGCAAAGCGATCCGGCGCCCAGGCCTTCTCGGCGGCGTGCAGATCATGGACCAGAGTCGCGCGCGCCTGGGGGTAGAGCCCCAGCACCACCGTTTCCAGCAGTTCCGCCATCAGCGGATCGTCTTCGAGCACAAGGATGTTCATCACATCTCCGGGGAAAACAGGCTGACGCCATCTTTGCCCTGTCGTTTGCGACGATCCAGTGCCCGGTCGGCGGCTGCGATCGCTGCATCGGCGGACTGGAATCCTTCCAGCGCAGCCAATCCGACGCTCAACGAACAACGGAAGGTCTGCGCTCCGGCGTGAAACGCCAGTTCCGCGAATTGGCGACAGACGTCCTGTAACACCAGTTCGGCCTGTTCGCCGGTGCAATCCGGCAGCAGCACCATGAATTCTTCACCGCCGTAGCGCCCCACCAGATCAGTGCGGCGCAGGCGCTGGCGCAACAGGTTGGCCAGGGTGCGCAGTACGGTATCCCCCACCGGGTGACCGAAGTCACGATTGACCTGGCGGAAATCGTCCAGATCAATGATCGCCATCACCGTATGACGCCCGTGACGCCGGGCCTGGGCGTGCTCGCGGTGCACTTCCTGACGGATGCGCGACGCCACCAGCACGCCGCTAAGGCTATCCCGGGTGATCAGACGCGCAAACTGGCGAGCCCGGTGGCAGCGGGAACGCACGCACGCGATCAGGGTACGGTCAGTGAGCGGCCCGGCCAGCACATCCTCGGTGGCCAGTTCGCGGCTTTCCTCGTCGGTCAGGGGCGCCGGCGTTCGGAACAGGATGGACAGGTTCTCCCACTCGGCCTGCAGGCGGATCATCCGCGCCAGGCTGGCGCCGTCAAAGTCCCCCAGTCGGGTTTCCATCAACACCAGGTCGGGGCGAAAAGCAGGCAGCTGTGCCAGCAGCTCACGCGGCTCGACCACCAGACGCACGTCGAAACCGGCGGACGCCAACACCGTCTGGGTGTGGACCACGCGCTGGCGGTCGTCGTCGACGATCAACACCCGCCCGCGTCGAGAGGCCTGGTACTCGGCAATCTGCGCCTCGATCCGCTCCACCAGCTGCGACACGTCCACCGGCCGCAGCAGGAAACCGCCGGCCCGGGCTGAAGCCAGGGCGTAGCGCACCTCGAAGCTGTCTTCGCTCCCCAGGTAGATGGTGTGATGGAACGCCGGTGAGCGGTCCACACCCTGCGTCTGCAGCGCCTCGCGCATGGCGACGTCAGCCACCACGGCCACCGGTGCCTCCCCATCCAGATTGGCCAGGATGGCGCGGATTTCTTCCGCCGAGGGCAGCCAGTGAACCCGGTAGCCCAACGCCTCCAGTTGCGCCGACAGTTCGCCGGCGCGAGCCACGTCCGGGTCCACCAGCACCACCCGGGTGGGGTTGACCTGGGGGATAACGGACAGTCCGGCATCGTCCTCCAGAGGCGCGACCGAGTCGTTGCCGGCCGGCTCTTCCGAAGGCAGGAAAGGTTCGCGCCGGCCGCCTTCCGCGGTGGGCTCCGGCTCGGCCTGATGCAACAGGTGATGCAGCTCGCGCAGGCGGGCGAAGAAATCGTCGTTAAGGATACTTTCCAGGTGACGGGACAGCTCCGGCCCGAATCCACCGTCGCTGGCCACCGGCTCCAGCGCCAGTTCGAGGCGTCGCGCCTCGGCGCCCAGGCCCTGCAGGCCGAAGCTGCCGGCCCCGCCAGCGATGCGATGCAGTATCTGATAGGCCTCGCGGGCGCGCTGGATGCCAGCGGCGTCCAGTTGGCGTGGTTCCAGCAGGCGCTGGAGCTCATCCAGCTCGCCGCTGACACGATCGGTAAAGCGGGATTTCAGTGCCAGAAGCCGTCCCTGAACATGATGTGCACTCAATCGGTCACCCAAACAGTCAATTCTGACTCCAAATGCCCACAACGTCGGCTGCGGGGTGTCCTGTCACTATAGACGGGTGCGATCCATAAACAAACTGTCCGAAAGCTGTATAGAGACGCCGATGTCGACCCTGTCGACGTCGGGTACGGAGGAAGCCGGGAGGGGAAAACCCGGGCCCGCCGGCGTGGGCAGGCCCGGGGCTGGAACCGCCTAGGCGGCCTTGATCATTTCCCGCAGCACGTAGTGCAGGATGCCGCCGTTGACGAAGTACTTGGCTTCGTTGGCGGTATCGATGCGGGATTTCAGCTCGACCGTTTCCTCTTTGCCGTCCGGGTAGGTCACGGTCATGGTGACCTTCTGTCCCGGCTCCACGGTGTCGCCGGCCAGGCCAGCCAGGCTGATGGTCTCCTCACCGGTCAGCTTGAGGGACTTGCGGTCCGTGCCTTCCGGGAACTGCAGCGGCATCACGCCCATCCCGATCAGGTTGGAGCGGTGGATGCGCTCGAAGGATTCCGCCACCACGGCTTTCACGCCCAGCAGGCGGGTACCCTTGGCGGCCCAGTCCCGGCTGGAACCGGTGCCGTATTCCTTGCCGGCAATGACCACCAGCGGCGTGTCGTCCTCGGCGTACTTCATGGCCGCGTCGTAGATGGCCATCTGCTCGCCGGAAGGCACGTGGCGGGTGTAGCCGCCTTCCACACCGTCGAGCATCTCGTTGCGGATGCGCACGTTGGCGAAGGTGCCGCGCATCATCACCTCGTGGTTACCCCGACGCGAGCCGTAGGAGTTGAAGTTCTTCGGCTCCACGCCGTGCTCCTGCAGGTAGCGCCCGGCGGGGCTGTCCGCCTTGATGGCGCCGGCCGGGGAGATGTGGTCGGTGGTTACCGAATCCCCCAGCAGCGCCAGGATGCTCGCCCCCTTGACGTCTTCCACCGGCTCCGGATCGCGGCCCATGCCTTCGAAGAACGGCGGATGCTGGATGTAGGTGGACTTGTCGGACCACTCGTACACCTTGCTTTCCGGCACCTTGATCGCCTGCCAGGTGGCGTCGCCGTCGAACACTTCGGCGTATTCCTTGCGGAACATGTTGGTCTTGACCTTCTCCACCGCCTGGGCGATTTCCTCCTGGGACGGCCAGATGTCCTTCATGTAGACCGGGTTGCCGTCCTTGTCGGTGCCCAGCGGGTCCCTGGTCAGGTCGACGCGGACGTTACCGGCCAGGGCGTAGGCCACCACCAGCGGCGGCGAGGCCAGCCAGTTGGTCTTGACCAGCGGATGCACCCGGCCCTCGAAGTTACGGTTGCCGGAGAGCACCGAGGCCACCGTCAGGTCGCCCTTGTCGATGGCCTCCTCGATGGCTTCGGGCAGCGGCCCGGAGTTGCCGATGCAGGTGGTGCAGCCATAGCCCACCAGGTTGAAGCCGAGCTGGTCCAGGTCGTCCTGGAATCCGCCAGCCTTGAGGTACTCGGTCACCACCTTGGACCCCGGCGCCAGCGACGTCTTGACCCAGGGTTTGGTGGTCAGCCCCTTCTCCAGCGCGTTACGCGCCACCAGGCCGGCAGCCATCATCACGCTGGGGTTGGAGGTGTTGGTGCAGGAGGTGATCGCGGCGATCACCACCGCGCCCGGATCGAGCCGGAACTTGTGGCCGTTGTGCTCGGCATGCTGACTGTCGGCGTGCTCGTAACTGGCCTCCACGCCCACCGCCGACTGGCCGCCCTCGGACTGCAGCTTGCCTTCCTCGGTGTCCGCGCCGTTGGTGGTGTCGGACGTCTTCATCAGCAGTTCGAAGGTGGACTTCATGTTGGTCAGCGCCACCCGGTCCTGCGGGCGTTTGGGGCCGGCCAGGCTGGCCTCCACATCGCCCATGTCCAGTTCCAGGGTGTCGGTGTAGACCGGCTCATGGCCGGGCTCGCGCCACAGCCCCTGGGCCTTGGCGTAGGCTTCCACCAGTTCGATCTGCTCTTCCTCACGGCCGGTCAGGCGCATGTAGTTCAGGGTCTGCTCGTCCACCGGGAAGAAGCCGCAGGTGGCGCCGTATTCCGGCGACATGTTGGCAATGGTGGCGCGGTCGGCCACCGGCATGTCTTTCAGGCCGTCGCCGTAGAACTCCACAAACTTGCCGACGACGCCGCGCTCGCGCAGCATCTGGGTCACCGTCAGCACCAGGTCGGTGGCGGTGATGCCTTCACGCAGCTTGCCGGTGATCTTGAAGCCGACCACTTCGGGAATCAGCATCGACACCGGCTGCCCCAGCATGGCGGCCTCCGCTTCGATACCGCCCACACCCCAGCCGAGGATGCCCAGGCCGTTGATCATGGTGGTGTGGGAATCGGTGCCCACCAGCGTATCGGGGAAGGCGTAGGTCTTGCCGTCCTGCTCTTTGGTCCAGACGGTCTTGCCCAGGTACTCCAGGTTGACCTGGTGGCAGATGCCGGTACCCGGCGGCACCACGCGGAAGTTGTCAAAAGCCTGCTGGCCCCAGCGCAGGAACTCGTAGCGTTCCTGGTTACGCTCCATCTCGATGGCCACGTTGTCCTTGAAGGCGGAGGCGTCGCCGAAATGATCCACCATCACCGAGTGGTCGATGACCAGGTCCACGGCGGACAGCGGCTTGATCCGGGCCGGGTCCTCGCCGGCGTTCTTCATGGCGTCGCGCATGGCGGCCAGGTCGACCACGCCGGGCACACCGGTGAAATCCTGCATCAGCACCCGCGCCGGGCGGTACTGGATCTCGGTATCGGAATGGCGGTTCTTGAGCCATTCGGCCATGGCGTTGAAGTGGTCTTCGGTAACGGTGTCCCCGTCCTCGTTGCGCAGCAGGTTCTCCAACAGGACTTTCAGGGAGAAGGGCAGCCGGGACAGGTCGCCCAGGCTCTCGCCCGCCTTGGGCAGGCTGTAGTAGTGGTAGGTCTGGCCGCCAGCATCGAGGCTGGCGAGGGTATTCAGACTGTCGTTGCTGATGCCTTCATTGGACATGGAACGCCTCCTTTCCTTATCGGTATCGAAGTGTCAAAGGGCGTAAATCAGGAGCTTGTGGCTTTGGTTCTCTCTCGATTGCGCATCATCAGGTTGCGCCATAGCGCTCTGTATGAACAGTGTATACCTACTATTGCGTTGATTTGGGTAACTTCAACGGCCGCCTCATGAATGTCGGGCATAAGCATGGTGAATGGTCAGGATCCCTCACCGATCCAGCCTGAAGGCTTTCATCTGACGCGCCAGATCGTCGGCCATGGCGCGCAGTTCCTCCACTTCGCGGCTGGCCGCGCTCATATCCTCGCTGGAGCGGGCGCTCAGCTCGGAGATGTTCTGGACGTTGCGGCTGATGTCCTCGGTCACCGAACTCTGCTCTTCCGTGGCGGCCGCCACCTGATGACTCATGCCGACGATGCGATCGACGCTCTCGCCGATTTCATCCAGCGATTCGCCCATGCTGCGGGTCGCGGTCACGGTCGCCTCGGTCGCCTGTTCCCCCGCCTGCATCGCCTGCACCGAACGGGCGGATCCCTGTTGCAGGCGCTCGATGATGGCGCGAATTTCCTCGGTCGAGGACTGTGTTTTCTGCGCCAGGCTGCGCACCTCATCCGCCACCACCGAGAAACCGCGACCGTGCTCGCCGGCGCGGGCAGCCTCAATAGCCGCGTTCAGCGCCAGCAGGTTGGTCTGGTCGGAAATGGCGTTGATCACGTCAATCACGCGGCCGATGTCCTCAACCTCTTTCGCCAACTGCTGGATGGCAGCGGCCGACTCGCGGATATCGTCGGCCATGGTACTGACCTGGCGGATCGATTCGGACATGGTGGTGCGGATATTACCGGCGTGATGGCCCACCTGCTCCAGCTGGTTGGCGGTTTCCGTCGCGCTCTGTGCGATCTCCTGTACGGTGGTTTCCATCTGGTACACCGCCGTCGCCACGGATTCGGTCAGGTGGCTCTGCTCACCGGCGCGGGACGTGTTGGCCGCCATGACCTCGGAAATCTGCTCGACGAACCGCTGCAGCCGCTGCGCCGTTTCCAGCAGCCCGCGGATCATCTCCCGCTGGGAACCGACAAAGCCATTGAACCCGGAGGCCAGCTCGCCCAGCTCGTCCCTGCTGTCGACGCTCAACTCCTGGGTCAGGTCGCCGCCGCCCTTGCCGATCTCGGTCAGTGCGCCGGTGATGCGTTTGAGCGGCCGGGTCATGCGCGTGGCCACCAGCGCCACGATCCCCAGGAACAGCGCGGCCACCAACAGCCCCACCACCAGCGACACGGTGTTGGCGCGGTTGGCCGCCGCGTAGATCTCGTCGGTCGGCACCGCGGCCACGACCCGCCAGTCGGTCAGAGTCAGCGGCAGGCTCGCGGCCAGGTAGTCCGTGCCGTCACGGCTGAACTCGCTGACGGTGTATCCCTGTCCGGACTGCAGGGTCTGCGCCGCCTGCGGCGATGTGACGGACGCCAGGGACTGGCCGGTCTTGTCCAGGTCGGGGTGAATGTTGACCTGTCCGTCCGCGGACACCAGGTACACGATGCCGGTCTCGGCAAACCGGAAGTCACGGATACGATCGGCCATCTGATCGAGGCCCAGACCTATCCCGGTCACTGCCACCGCCCGGCCCCGGTCTTCCATGCGCACGTTGATGAACAGCATCGGCCGGCCGGTGGTCTTGTCCACATCCAGCGCCAGGGCCCGGTCCCGGCCGCTGTCCAGGAAACCATAGAACCAGTCGTCCTGGCCGGGCTGGATCACCCGGGCGACGCCATCCTGGGTGTAGTATTTTTCGGTGGCGACCGAGACGAAGTGCGCCGACACCGCATTCTGGCGCTGCCGCACGCTTTCCAGGAAGCGCCTGACCGGCCCCAGCTCACCGGTCGGCTCGCCGTTGGCCATCCAGTCCTTCAGGTAACTGTTGTCGGCGATCATTTCCGACGCCGTCAGCGGCGACTGCAGGTCGCGCTCCACCGAGCGGGCGATCGATTCGACGCTGGCCGGCAGCGCCGTGTCCAGCAGGTAGCGATCAAGCAGCCCGCGCATCTGGACGATGTTGAGAACGATCAGGACGCAGGTGCTCACCAGCAGCGCCGCGCCCATACCGACAATCAGCTTCAGACGAATGCCCATGGATCGGGACTCCCGGAATACCGTTTCGAGCTGGTTTCAGGTCAGGGTGGTGTTCGAGTCAGTCTAGAGGCTGTTGCGCCTTGCCGCGACCCGGACCCTCCGGGGCCACACCCCGGAGCTCAGCGCAGCCGTTCCCCTTGGGCTGGCCTCGCAGGCGATCCGGTCGTCGTGGCGGACGGCCCGCCTCAATGGGTGTGGCCATCCGAATAATGGTCATCCTCCCCGGCGGCCGGGGCGGCGTCGTCGTGATGACCATCGCTGTTGTCGTGAACGTCGCCGCCGGAAGGCGCTTGCTGAGCATCAGTATCGTGGTGGCCTTCGACGTTGTCGTGGTGGGTACCCATATCGGCCCCGGACGCTTCGGCATGATGGTCGTCGCCGGAGCCGCTCATCATGGCGCCCATGTTGCCGTGATCGTGGTCGTGACCGTCATCGGCCGGGGCATCCCCGGACACTTGCAGCAGCGCCGCGTACTGCGGCTCGGACAGGCTCGGCAAGTGCCGGACGAACGCGGTCAGCTCCCACAGGTCGGCGTCGTCGTGGGTCTCGCCCCAGGCCGGCATACCGGTCATGCGGATGCCGTTCTTGATGATCCAGAACTGCTCCTCCGGTGTCCAATCACCCGCCTGCGTCAGGTCCGGCGGGGTCGGATTGAGGCCGGTCCGGATCAGCGAGCTGTCTTGACCCGGTTTCAGGTGGCAGGCGGCACAGAGTTGGTCGTAGGCCCGCGCGCCCTGACGGATCATGGCCTCGTCGGACAGGTCAGCGGGCACCTCAATGTCCACGGCGCGGCTGGCCACTGACTGGCGCATGGTGGTGTGCAGTGCCCACTGCCCGATCGGGCCATGGGCCTCGGTGGCGGTCACGTTGTAGACGCCGCTGTAGACAAACGCGAGGCCGCTCAGGACCATCACGAGCAGCGTGGCGACAACCCCATACAGGAAACGCATGATGCACCTCGATCATTGTTGGTTGTGACGTTGTCCGGGCCTCAAGGCCCCGACGGCGATAGCAGGACCGCTAGAACATCCACCGAACACCCGCAACCGCGTACCACTCTTCCGTGCTTTCCGCATCCTCCCGGGCCAGGTCGCGGGTATCACCGTACGCCTTTTCGTGAACGACACCGACGTAGGGCGACAGCGTCCGGTCGATCAGGTCATAGCTCAGCCGCAACCCCAGCTCGGTGCTGGACAGGCCGCGCCCGATGCCGATGGCCCGGTCCTCACTGAAAGCATAGGTCGCATCCAGCCCCATGTTGACGATCCAGCGATTGGTCAGCAGCCATTCGTACTCGACGTCCAGCTCGGTCATGGCTTGGCCGCCCTCGCCGAAGTAGAGGCTGGCGTCAATCTCGAACCAGTAGGGCGCCAGGCCGGCAATCCCCAGCACGCCGTAGGTCCGGTCGGGCCCTTCCGGCGTGTCGACACGCACCCCGGCCTTGGCGTCGAAGAAGTCCGAGATCGGGGTTTGCAGAACCAACTGGTTCTCCAGGGTCTCGTAGGCTCTTTCGTCGATGCCGTATTCGCCCTTGCCCAGCCAGCGCAGCTTGAGTTCGTCGGTGCCGTAGAAGGCATCACCGTCCCAACTGGCCACTTCTTCATCGCTGTCGCTGTAGCGGTACTCGAACTCCTCGAACTGAATGCCCCAGAAATAGCGCGCGGTGTGTGGATCAGGTTCCGCGGCCACGACCGGCGACATCCCCCCCGTCAGCGACATCCAAACGCTCCCGACGAACACGGCTGACCACTTCATGCATCACCTCCCTGAACCGGGGCTGTATCAACGGCGGTGTCCGGACCGCCTTCGACAACAACCTTGCGGAACATGCCGGACGCCGCGTGATAAGACAGATGACAATGGAAAGCCCACTGTCCAGGCGCGTCCACTTCGGTTTCCATGTAGACAGTGGTGCCCGGCTGGACGCTGACCACATGCTTGATCGGGTTCCACTGCCCCGCCCCCACGTCGAGGATCGACCACATCCCGTGCAGGTGCATGGGGTGGGTCATCATGGTTTCGTTGACGAACTTGAAGCGGACACGCTCGCCGTATTGCAGGCGAATCGGATCGGCGTCCTCAAACTTCACCCCGTTGATGCTCCAGCTGTAGCGCTCCATATTGCCGGTCAGGCGCAACTCGATCTCACGGGTCGGCGCACGCTCGGGGTAGAGCGGCTGGGCGGCACGCAGATCGGCATAGGACAGGAAGCGTCCGCCGTTGGCGGCCTCGGGCGTCAGACCGCTGCCCCTGACATAGAAGGGGTTATGCTCACGGCCCTGCGGCGCCGTGCCGGCGTGAGACATGGCCGCGTCGTCTGTCCTGGCCGCCATGGCCCGATGCCGCCCCGCGGCGTGCCCCGCCGGAACAGCGTCGTGTTCGCTCATGTCAGCCGTCGCCATCGGGGCCATCTGATCGTGCCCCATGGCCTCGTGGCTCGCGGCACCGTGGTTCATCTCCCCATGCGCCATGGCGCCATGGTCCATCGCCCCGTCATCGGATGCCGGGTCCGCATGATCCATGGCCATGTTGCCGTGACTCATCTCGCCGTGCGCCATCTCACTGTGATCCATAGCCGCAGCGCCATGGCCCATATCATCGTGATTCATATCACCGTGGCCCATGTCGCCATGATCCATTCCCGGCATGCCACTCATATCCGCCATGGTCAGGTAGGACGGCGGGCGTCTGTCGGGGACCGGGGCGGTTTGCCCGGCCCGCGTTGCCAGGGTCCCCCGGGCATAGCCGGAACGGCCCATCGACTCGGCAAAGATGGTATAGGCGCGGTCGTCACGCGGTTCCACAATCACGTCGTAGGTTTCCGCCACACCAATGCGGAACTCGTCCACCGGTACCGGGCGAACCCGGTTGCCGTCGGCCTCGACCACGGTCAGGGTCAGGCCGGGAATGCGGACATCGAAATAGGTCATCGCCGACGAGTTGATGAAGCGCAGCCGCACCCGCTCGCCGGGCCTGAACAGACCGGTCCAGTTCTGTGCTGGCCCGTGACCGTTGATCAGGCCGGTGAAGCCCTGCACGTCCTCGACGTCGGCCTTCATCATGCGCATGTCGCCCCACATCATCCGGTCTTTCATCGTTGCCCAGAAGCCCCTGTCCCGGGCCTCAGAGACGAAATCCCCCACGGTCAGCTGCTGGCGGTTGTAGTAATCCGGCATCATCTTGAGGTTGCGCATGATGCGATCGCCGTCGTGCGGATGCTTGTCGGTCAGCTGCACCACGTACTCCCGGTCAAAGGCCACGGGGTCCGCATCGCGAGGCTCGATCACGATGGCGCCGTAAGCCCCGTTCGGCTCCTGGAAACCGGAATGGCTGTGGAACCAGTAGGTACCGCTCTGGACAATCGGGAACTGGTAGGTGAAGGTTTCTCCCGGGCGGATCCCCGGATAGCTGATGCCCGGCACGCCGTCCTGGGTGAACGGCAGGATCAGACCGTGCCAGTGCACGGAGGTCATCTCGTCCAGGTTGTTGGTCACATTGATGGTGACGTTCTCGCCCTCCTTGAAGCGCAGGACCGGGCCCGGCGAAGCGCCGTTATAGCCGATACCCTCCTTGACGAAATCGCCGGTGTCGATGGTGACCCGGTCGACGGTCAGGTTGTACTCCGCCGCCAGGCCATACGCTGGCAGCACGAGGGTCGACAGGCCGGCCAAGAGGCGTCTGAAAACGGTCATTCGTGTATCCTCGATAGGGGAGCTCCAGCAGAACCTGTGCCCTGGAGCGTTGAGCATGCCCCCACTATGCCGGGGCAACCTGAATTCCTGCTGAATGCCCGCCCGGAAAGACGTTTCAGCGTTGATTCAGGCGAAGCGCCCACACTGGCCGGTTTAAATGGGGAGGAACTCGAATGCGGCTGCTGCTGGTCGAAGACGACGACATGCTGGTGGACAACCTGCAATCGCACCTGGCTCGCGCCGGGTTTGCCGTTGACCGCGTCAGCACCGTGGCCCAGGCGCGAGCCCTCGGAGTTCAGGAGGATTACCGCATCGCCGTGCTGGATATGGGGCTACCGGATGGTGATGGCCTGCAGGCGCTGCGTCACTGGCGCCAGAACGATGGTGGCATGCCGGTGTTGATCCTGACCGCCCGTAGCGACTGGCAGGACAAGGTCAACGGCCTCAAGGCCGGCGCCGACGACTACCTCGCCAAACCGTTTCACACGGAAGAGTTGATTGCCCGCCTGCAGGCTCTGCTGCGGCGTTCGGAGGGGCGGGGCGATCCCACCCTGAAAGTGGGCGGCTACATTCTCGACGAGGACCGGCAACGCGTGCAGACCCCGGACGGGGCCTGGCACCCCCTGACCGGTACCGAATTTCGGCTGCTGCGCTGTCTGATGAGCCGGCCCGGCCGTCTGCTGTCCAAGGATGACCTGCTGGAGCAGCTCTACAGCCTCGACGACGAAGCCGCCCACAACACCATCGAAGCCTACGTGCGACGCCTGCGCCGGATCCTCGGCCGCGAGGCCATCGTCACCCAGCGCGGCCAGGGTTACAGCTTCCATGTCCCTGGCTGACCGGCGCTCGCTGCACACCATTCTGCTGCTGTGGCTGCTGCCATTGATGGCGGCTTTCATGCTCGTGGCCTGGTTCATCCATGGCGTGCTGCTGGACCGCATGACCCGAGATGTGGTGCATGAACGGCTGCACCAGGAGGCGCGATTCCTCGAGAAACAAATCCGCCAGCACTACCCCGACGTGAATCCCGCGCTCAACGCCAGCCCCTACTTCGAAGACGTATTCCGTCACGCCTACGGTATCCGGACGCCGGCCCATCGCTGGATGGCGCCGGCGGAACTCCAGTCGGTATTGGGGCCGGCTCTCGACAGCGCCCGACCGGCGCTGCTCAACATCGAGATTCCGGCCACCGATGGCGACGGTGGCGGCCGCTACATCGTGCTGCGCCAGGTGTTCGAGATCGGCGGTGACGCCGTAGTGACCGTGGTGGCCGAAGACCTGGCCCAGCTGAGCCAGAGCCAGCGCGAGCTGCACATCTGGACGGCGTTTGTCGCCCTGGGCCTGCTGGCCGTGCTGATCGGCCTGGTGCTGCTGGCGGTGCACCTGGCGCTCAAGCCCATCCGCCAGCTGCGGCTATCCCTGGAGCAGTTGCAGCAGGGGCGGCGCAAGCGGCTGACCCTGGCGACGCCGCCGGAATTCGACCCCCTGCTCTATCAGATCAACCACCTGCTCGACACGCTCGACAACCGCCTGCAACGCTCGCGGGACGCGCTGGGCAACCTGTCCCACAGCATCAAAACGCCGATTGCGGTCATCCAGCAGGCCCTGGAAGACACCGAGCGGCCGCTGGACGCGCGCTACCGTGCCCAATTGGCGGAGCGGTTGTCACAGATCGACCGCCAACTGGAGGCGGAAATGCGCCGCAGCCAGTTCGCCGGTCCCCAGGCCGGGCAGCAGGCCCATCCGATCGCCCAGGCGCGGGAACTGCTGTGGATGATGGGCCGCCTTTACCGGTCCATTGATTTTGAGCTGCATTCCGAGCTGGCGGAGGATTTTCGCTGGCCCATCGACGAACAGGACCTCAGCGAGATCCTTGGCAACCTGCTGGACAACGCCGGCAAGTGGGCTCGGCGGCGGGTCGACCTGACGATTCACACAGACCAGGGCGCGCTGACCCTGCGCGTCAGCGACGACGGTCCCGGCGTGGCGGATACCGAACGGGCCACCCTCGGCACCCGCGGTCTGCGCCTCGACGAACAGGTGCCGGGGCACGGACTCGGGCTGGCGATCCTGCGCGACCTGGTCGACCGCTATCACGGCGCAGTCACCTTCCGCCGCAGCCCCCGGGGCGGCCTGCAAGCCGACGTGGTGCTGCCGCCCGCGACCGAGTGACGCAGCGCCGGCTCAGTGCTGGCGATCCCCGTAGAGCTGGGCGTAGAGCCCCTGGCGGGCGATCAGATCGTCGTGATGGCCTTCCTCGATGATGTGACCGTCTTCGAACACGTAGGCCCGGTCCGCCTGCTTCACGGCGCTCAGGCGGTGGGCGATGATCAGGGTGGTGCGCTGTTCCAGAAAGGCTTCGAGGGCCTGGTGCAGCTGGTACTCGGTCTCCGCGTCCAGCGCCGAGGTGGCCTCATCGAGGATCACCACCGACGGGTCGGACAGCACCATGCGCGCGATCGCCAGACGCTGGCGCTGGCCGCCGGACAGGCGGATACCCTGGCGCCCGACCAGCGTCTCCAGGCCGGATTCCATGGCCTGGACGGTGCCGTCGAGCTGGGCGATGCGCAGGGCCTCCCAGAGTTCGGCATCGCCATGCTCGCGGCCCAGGGTCAGGTTCTCCCGCACCGTGGCGTTGAACAGGGCGGGATGCTGCAACACCGTGGCCACATGCTCGCGCAGGCAGTCCAGGCCGATGCGCTGCACCGGCACGTCGTCGATCAGGATCTCGCCCCGGGTCGGCGTGTACATGCCCAGCAGGACCTGCACCAGGGTGGACTTGCCGCCGCCGCTGGCGCCGACGATGGCCACCTTCTCGCCCGGCGCCACGTGCAGGTTGATGCCCTGCAGTACCGCTTCCTCGCCGTACTGGAAGTGGACGTCGCGCAGGGTCAGGCTGACCGTATGGCGGTCCCGGAACGGATCCTCCAGGGCGGGATACTTCGGCTCCTCCTGCAGCTGCAGCAGCCGGTTGATCCGCGCCAGTGCGGCGTTGGCGGCGTAGAAGGCGTACTGCATGTTGAGCATCTCCTGCACCGGCGTGAGCATGAACCAGAGGTAGCCGAACACGGCGAACATCATGCCAATGCTCAGGTCGGTGAACAGCACCGCCACCATGGCCGCGGCGCGGAAGGCGTCGACGCCGAACTGGAACAGGCTGAAGCTGGCGCGGGAGGCGGCGTCGCTGCGCCAGGCGAACTGGGCGGCGTGGTCGCGCACGCCGCGGGCACGATCCACCAGGTGGGCCAGGTAATGCTTCTCGCGGTTGGCGGCGCGCAGCTGGTGGATGGCATCGAGGGTTTCGGTCAGGTCACCCTGGAACGATTCGTAGGCGCGGTTCTCCCGGCGCTTCAGTTCCTTGACCCGCTTGCCGATGAGCATGGTGCAGAAAATCACCAGCGGGTTGAACAGCAGGATCAGCAGGCCCAGCTCCCACTGCACCCAGAGCAGCACACCGGCGGTGCCCAGGACCGTCAGGCTGGCCACCAGGAAACGGCTGATCGTGGTCCCCAGAAACTGGTCGATGGTGTCGAGGTCAGTAATGAAGTGGCTGGTCACCGCGCCGGCGCCGAGGGTCTCGTACTCGGCCATGGCGATGCGCCCAAGCCGCCCCAGCAACCGTTCGCGGATTCGGAACACCACGTCCTTGGAGATGATCGAGAACTCCCGCGACTGGGCCACGTTGAAGGCCAAAGCCAGGGCGCGCATCAGCAACGCCACCAGCACCATCACGCCGATGTAGACCACCGGCTGGTGCCACCCCGCCGGCAGGATCGCATCCATCACCGGCAATACCGGCCCCGGTTTGTCGAGCAGCACCTCGTCCACCAGCACCGGCAGCAGCAGCGGCAGCGGCACGCTCACCAGAGTGGCCAGCAGGGCGATGAAGTTGGCGCGCACCAGCCGCGAGCGATGCGCCAGCGCGTACGCCGCGATCTGGCGCCAGGTGTACAGCGGCGGCCGGTAGCCCGACGCGTCGACCGGTTTCAGTGCTGGGTTGTCCGGATTCAAACGACCTCCAGGAAGCTGGCTGGAACACACGCGGCGCCCGTTAACGGGAACGCCGCCCCCTATTCTACCCGACAACGGCCTCCCACCCGGATTGGGTATTTACGAAACTCCAACAGGCGGGGCTCACCCGGCACTGGCCGCCCGAAACCGGGTCTGCCATCATAGCCGGCCCGGAAGGCGTTCAATCACAGGGTCCCGTGAAACACTACTGCCATTACCACCCCAACACCGCCGCCAAGTGGCTGTGTACCCATTGCCAGACCGAGTACTGCGTGGCCTGCATGCCCGATGCCGACACCCACCGGCGTCACGGTCACTGCCCGCACTGCGGCCAGACCCTGCGCTACCTGGGCGCCGGCAAGGAAGTGGAGCCGTTCTGGAACCGGATTCCCCAATTCTTCCGCTACCCGTTCCACACCGACTCTTTGCTGGTGATCGGCATCTGCACCTTCGTGCCGCTACTGTTGCCAGCCAACCTGATCGGCCTGATCATTTTCCTAGTGCTGCTGCTGGCGCTGTTCAAGTACACCTACGCGGTGATCAACCACACCACCGAAGGTCACATGACCCCGCCGCCATTGGCCACCGCTTTTACCGGCTCGGGGTTCAGTATCGCTATACAGCACTGGTTAGTGAATATTCTGGCAGGCGGGCTAACCTATTCGGCCGGTATGGTTGGCGGTCCGTTGCTGGCCCTGGCGGCCACAGCCTTTGTCATGCTGGTGCTGCCGGCCAACGTGATGATCCTGGCGATGGAACGGGAGGTCGGCCCAGCCGTTAACCCGATCAATCTGGTGTCGCTGATCTCGCGCATCGGCTGGCCCTATTTCGTGCTCTACCTGCACCTGATCATGATGGTGCTCGCCAGTGTCGCGGTCGAGGAGTTTGCCTTTCAGAACTTCGCGCCTATGTTGGCCCTGCCGCTGTCCGGTTTTATTGCCGGCACCTTCGCGCTGATATTCTTCCACATGATGGGCTATCTGCTGTTCCAGTATCAGGAGGAACTGGGCTTCGCCAGCGACTTCCAGGACGAGACTCCCGCCCCGGCCCAGGACCGCTCCCGGCGTCTGGAAGCGGACATCGACATGCATGTGAAGGAAGGGCAGTACGATCGCGCCCTGGCGGTCCTGAAATCGGCGGTGAAGTCCAACCCACCCCACCCGCAGCGGGTGGAGCAGCTGTATCGGCTGCTCACGGCAACGAACAACGCCGAGGAACTGATGCGGCATCACCGCATCCTGCTGCACTGGCTGGGCGACCGCCACGAGG
Source organism: Marinobacter sp. JSM 1782161 (assembly GCF_011421605.1). Taxonomy (NCBI): domain Bacteria; kingdom Pseudomonadati; phylum Pseudomonadota; class Gammaproteobacteria; order Pseudomonadales; family Marinobacteraceae; genus Marinobacter; species Marinobacter sp. JSM 1782161. Next base: position 395,491 of record NZ_WSSA01000004.1, on the reverse strand, counting down.
GCACGGCGATCGCCGGCTTGCTGAAAACCCTGACCGGGCGCGATCCGGCGTTCCGCCTGGACGATCCCGAGCTGATCGTGCATTGCGCCCGGGCCTTACACTCGCAGGGCGAAAACCGCGAGGTACTGAAGTTGATGCAGGATTTCCACAAGCGTTTTCCCGACAGCGAGCACATCGCCACCGGTTACCTGACCGTGGCCCAGTCCCTGGCCCAGCTGGGCCTGTGGGAAAAGGCCACCGCCTTCCTCAACTTCATCAAGCAGCGCGGCGCCCAGCACCCCCTGCACGGGAAAATCGACGCCTACCTGGAACAGGCCCGCAACCAGCAGCCGCTGCGCGGACCGGCCGCCTCGTTCGATGTGGGTGAATAAGGCGCGTTAGTCGTTCAGGCGCCGCCGGCAGCCGACATCATCTGCCGGTAATGGCGCGCCTTGGGCGCCATGTTGCGCTTATCGAACTCGTCCGCCAGCAGGCGGCACGCCTCCAGGGTCAGGTCCTGGTCACCGGTGGCCCGCAGCCGCTCGAACACCCGTTCGGCGGTCTTGGTGTCGCCGCTGCGCAGGCCCGCGAACAGCACCCGGTTGTGATCCCGCGCCGACAGGGGATGGTGCGGTTGCCCCTTGCTCTGGTACTCCTGCCAGATCTCCAGCATCTGTTCCGGCTGATGCCGCGCCTGGGCCGACGCCATCAGCTCACGCGCCCGCGCCCGATACGTGTCCTGATCCGGCCGCAGCTTGGCCAGGTGGTAGAGGTGTTCGAGCAGCACCGGGCGCTCCGGATAGCGGGTGTACAGGGCCTCGAACTGCAAGCGCGCCTGATCGAACTCGAACCGGCCCAGCAGCGTCATGGCCTGGGCGTAGGCGCTGCGGAAGCGGGCTTCCTGCTCCTCGTCTTCGGGCTCGAAGAAGGTCTCCCTGGGCTGCAGCCAGCTGCGACCCAGCAGCCACACCAGCCCCGCACCCACCAGCAGGCCGCCGGCGTGGGCCAGGTAGGCGACGCCGGTGGCGCCGGCGAAGAAGTAGTCGTAGATTTCCTTGCCGATACACACCGGCAGCAGCACCAGTGCCGGCGCCCGGAAGTACCCGAAATAGAATCCCAGCGAGTAGAAGAAGCGGATGCGCTGGCGTCCGAACAACGCCATGTACATGCCCATCAGGCCGGCGGTGGACCCGGACGCGCCCACCAGGCTCGTGTGCAGGCCCCACTCGAACCCGGCCCAGACAACACCGGACACGGCGCCGCAGGCCAGGTAGGCCAGTAGGAACTTGAGGCCTCCGAGCGCCTTTTCGACGGTGATCCCGAGCACGAACAACATCAACATGTTGCCGATCAGGTGGGCCCAGCCACCGTGCAGGAACTGGTAGGTGATTAAATCCGCCAGGGACAACTCGGCCGGGACCACCCCCGCCGCACGGCCCGACAGGCGATCCAGGTATTCGGTCTCGATGGGCGGGCGATGCGTCAGCCAGTAGGCCCGCTGCTCGCTGTTCCAGATCACGTCGCGGTTGCCCTGCAGGTAGGCGTAGAAATCCGGGTCGCCCATGGCCAGCGCGGCCTGTAACGGCCGATTATCATTGGCCATGGCCTGACGCAGCAGGTCCAGGCGGTCCTGCCGGCCGCTGTTGCCGTCCAGGTTGATCTGGCGCTGCAGATAGGTCTCGTAGGCCGGGGCTTCCAGGCGATCCAGGTCCGCCGCCAGGTAAGCCTGAGTGGCCCGCGCCCCCAGACGGTCGTCGTTACCCTGATAGAACAGGAAAACCAGCAGGCAGGCCAGCATGATGGCCAGCGTCGTCCAGGGTGGCCGACGCCAGTCGACCGAGCGTTCGAGGGGAAGAATCAGCATTCGACGTCCATGATTGCGGGGCGTTCTCCATTGCGCAGGCCGACCTGATCGGGCCGGCTGCCATTTTTCATCACATTTAATCCCATCTCCGGCGTTTTTTCACCACCGCCCTGCCCGATTCCCGCGCTGAAATAGACCCTGACAGACGAGGCGAGCGTGGCCGGCCAATGCCAGGCCCCCGTCCCAACGCGACTGAGCAGGAGTAGGAGAAAAAAGATGAAGCACACACTGTCACACAACGGTAACCTAAGGCGCATTCAATCGGGTGCGTCCCGGCCGGTCCTGGCCGGTTTGCTGGCGGCCGGCCTGATCACCGGCTGCGCCAGCAGTGGAACGGCGGAACCGGAAACCGCCGGGGTCACCGCCGACAACGCGACACCCGCAACGGTGGCCCTTGAGCCCGAAGAACAGGCATCCGACATCGACCATTCGCCAAGTGCAAGCGCCCGGGCTGACGGTCATAGTGAGCCCCAGCCGGACACCGACGTCGCGGCGACACCTGAGGAGAACGACATGACAGTTCTAGTCCTGGATAACCCCGAGTTGATGGCCCGTGCGGCCCAGGTTCAAGCCGCCAGCAAACAGGTGTCCCCGATGCAAGACAGCCCGCGCAAACCGCACCAGATGAAGTTCTATTTCGGCTTTGACAAGCATCGCCTGAGCGACGCCGACCAGGCCGTCCTGCGCGAGCACGCCGAATACCTCAAGGCGCATCCGGAAGTGACCCTGCGCATCAACGGCCACACCGACAGCCATGGCCCCGACGAGTACAACGCCTTCCTGTCACGGCTGCGCGCCACCAGCGCCGCCAAGATCCTCAAGCAGGCCGGTATCGACGGCAACCGCATTGAGATCGTCGGCTGGGGCAGCCACAAGCCGCTGACCAACCCGGAAGACAGCGCCGCCAACCGGCGCCTGGAACTGGAGTACCACAGCGAGCAGATGGCCCGCGTCCAGTAACCCACCGCACCCCGATCCGGTGTGTCGCCCGGCACGCCGGATTGATCGTCCTCCCGGAAATTGCGATTCTTGGCCTCCACAGCAACCTTTGCCAAGGAGACGGCCATGCGCCCTGCGCTTCTCCCCCTCATCCTGACCGCCACCGTCCTTTTCGCCGGCTGCGCCGCCACCCAGGATCCGGCCCCGCGCCACGCCTATGGCGTGTGGCAGAGCGTGCTGCCCTGCGCCGACTGTCCGGGCATCGACACCCGCCTGACCCTGTACCGGCACCCGGACACCTACCGTCTGGAGGAGACCTATCAGGAGCGCGACCCCGCACCGGTGGTGCATGAGGGAAGCTGGGCCTTGCTGCCGCCGCAAGACCCGATGGACCTGGGCCGTGTGCAGCTGGAGGGGGCCAATGAACGGCCGTTACGGAGCTTTCGCCGGCTGCCGGACGGCAACCTGGAAATGCTGGGAAGGGACGGCGAGGCCATCCACTCCCCGTTGAACTACACCCTGACGCGCAAGCGCCTGTCAGAGGGTGACGCGGACCACGTTGGCGAAGGTGAGTAGCGCCATCACCAGGATCGACAGCCAGGTGAACAGCGTGCCGATCATGCGGCTGATGGCGTAACCGCCCTGGCTGCGGATAAAGCCCCAGGCGTGCAGGAGACGGCCGACAATGAACAGCATGCCGACCGCATAGACGTAGTGCACATAGACCCCGTTCAGCTCACCGAGCCCCATCAGGATCAGGGTAATCGGTGCGTACTCCACCAGGTTGGCGTGGGCGCGGATGGCCACCTGGAACGCTTTCTCGCCGTTATCGCCCAGCCCCACCTGATAGCGACGCCGGAACGTGGTGACACGCCAGGCCAGGAACAGCATCAGGATCGCGGTGAATGCGGCGAAAACGGCGGTAACGGGAACAATCATGCTGGGAGCAGCTCCTCTAGGCTTTCTTGATCAGACTGACAATCCATAACAGGAAGATCGCACCCACCGTCGCCGTCACCAGCGACCCGATGGTGCCGTGGGACGACAGCCCCAGCAGGCTGAACAGGAAACCACCGATCAGCGAACCGACGATGCCGACGCCGATGTTGGCCAGCACGCCGAATCCACGTCCTTTCATGATCAGGCCCGCCAGCCAGCCGGCCACACCACCGATGATCAGAAACAGAATCAGGTTCATCGCATTACCCCCTTGGTTGCGAGATCCGGGAAAGAAGGATCCGTATTGCGGCATTGAGCCAGCGGATCAGACCGGCGCGGCAAGCACCGGTTCCATCTCTCATACCGAAGTATTTTTCCAGTAAAGTCAAGCACTCGGCGCACGCCGATTCTCCCGCGCTCGCGTCAGCGAGTACCCCGGACGGGGCACTGATGCCCCTTAACGAGAGTCGGCCGGGGCAGCCGCCAGTTCGCGGATCGCTTCGCTCATCTCGGCGTGGCAACGCTTCATAAGCTCGGGGACATCGTCGGCGGTCAGATGGCGCGTTTCCACCGGCGGCAGGATGCGCAGTGGCACCGGCTTGCGGCGGCCGAGCACACCGCTCGACTGGGAACGGTAGGCCCCGGCGCAGACCATGGTAATGGGCGCACCGGCGGCCACCGCGGCGTGGAAGGCGCCCTTCTTGAAGGATTGCAGGTCGCTGCCGTGACTGCGGGTGCCTTCGGGAAAGATCCAGATGCTCTTGCGTTCGCGGGTCATGGCCTCGGCGGTGGTGCGGATCACCGCTACCGCGCGGGAGGACCGGGTCCGGTCGATCAGGATGTTGCCGCCCAGCCAGAACACCTGGCCGAAAAAGGGAATCCAGCGCAGCGACGCCTTGCCCACCGCCACGGTGCGTTTGGGCAGCAGGTCGCCCATCAGGAACAGATCGTCGTTGTGCTGATGATTGGCGATGATCACCGTGGGCCGGTTCTGGGGCATGTTCTCGTAGCCGTCCAGGGGACGGTCCAGCCCCAGCACACGCCGCCCGGTACGCGCCACCATCGCGCCCAGGATACGCGTGTTATCGGGGTTGAAGGGGCGGGCCAGGCACAGGAAAAAGCCCAGGAAACAGAGAAACGGCACGGACAGCCAGGCCAGCAGCGCGCGCATAAAACGCATCAGGAGTCGCTCCCATACAGATTAAAAAACGCACAGCCGTGCGCCAAAAGCCGCATAGGATAACGATCCGGCCTGTCGAAGGGAACTCCTGCCGGGCCCGGGACAGGGCCGCAACGAGGCTAGGCCAGCATGCGGGCCATCTCGCGGCAGCGCTGGCAATGGGCCGCGGTGCAGGTCTCGTAGTCGTGCAGCACCAGACCGTAGGTATAATTCACATCCGCACCCCGACGCTGGGCGTCCTTGTCCTGGATATAGGAATACGCCGCCACCTGGGCCTGCTCGAAGGATTCGAAAGGCCCCAGGGAACGCTTCTCACGCGTGGCGAAGTACCAACGTCGCCCCACCGCAAAAAACCGACTCGACCGGGGCGGCAGAGGCCCCCGTTCTCCCTGTCGTTTCTGCAGGAACATGACACACTCTCCCTTTTATGTACCCATCAAATTTGAGCCCGAATCGGACGATTGTCAAACAAGGTTAAAGTACGGTCATACACCGCGCTTGGACCGCCCTCCGCCTCTAGCCGGGAAAGGCCGCCAGCGTCCCGGCCGTGGCGGTTTTCCCGACCTCATCCAGCCCCCGGGCTTCGATCACGTAACGCATGGGCCCGTGGGGATCGAGGGCATCGAACGGGTAGCAGGTCACCAGGATCAGGCGGTCGTCAGCCCCCGGCTCCACGGCCAGGCGCGCGTGGCGGCTGTCCACCACCCGTTCGCTCACCACTTCGTAGCGGCGCCAGGTCCCGTCCAGGCCCTGCACCTCTACCGGGTCGCCGGTGCGTATCTCCTGCAACACGCTGAAATGGGTGTCCCGGTGCCCGGCCAGGATAACCGTACCGCGATCTCCCGGCGGCGCCGAGCGGGTCACGTGGCCGGGCCCGAACGCCAGGCTCTCGCCGTGGGTACCGGACAGGATCACCAGCGGCTCGCCGGCGCCCGGCAAGCGCAGGCGGCCCACCGGCCAGGTATCGGCCCAGGGCCAGGGCCGGGTGACCTGCTGCTCCGCCTGACTCTGGGCCCAGGCCAGGTTGAGCAGTTCCTGCGCCAGTTTGGCCTTGAGCGGAATCCACAGCCCCATCAGCAGGACCACGGCCGAGGCCAGGGTAAAGGTCATCAGCAGGCGCATCACGATCCCACCCTCCGGCGCGCCAGCAGCACGCCAAAGGCCGGCATCAGCCCCGCCAGGCCGATCAGGATCAGCAGGTTCGACGCGGTGGCGGTCTGTGGATAACGCAGCATGCCCGGCGTGCTGCCCGCCGGCAGCAGGGTCGGGACGTCTTCGGCGGCCAGGCGGTCCGCCTGCGTGCGGGCCGGCGTCTGGTCCACGGCGACGAAACTGGTGTAGCGGGTGACCAGGCCGTGCTGCAGGGCCAGCGGCGTGACCTGCTCCCGCACCTCGTCCTCATGGGCGCCGTGGATGCGGGCGTCCATCAGCTGATCGATTTTCTGCCGCGCCCAATAGCGATGCAGGCCCTGCCCCGGCGCGGCGGAGGCCAGCGGCAGGCTGCGCTCCCAGGGGGTTCCGTCCGGCAGCTCGCCACTCAGGGTCAGCTCGCCCTCCGCTTCGGCGTCGCGCGCCACCAGTACCAGCGGCTCCCCCTGGAACAGGTCGCCCGGGCGCTCCGGCAAGGCCTGCGCCTGGCCCGGCCAGTCGGCCTTGATATGGCCGAGCACTGTTGCTGCCATGCGCTGCAGCAGTCGATCGAGCTGGCTGGCCACCTCGCCGGCGTTGCCGATGGACGTGTAGGTGCCGCGACCGAATCGGGCCGCTTCGCGCATGAAATGCATGTTGGGCGCGGTGCCGATGCCCACGGTGAACAGGCGACTGGCACCCAGTTGGTCGCGGATCTGGCCGAACAGGGCCGACTCGTTGCCCACCGCGCCGTCGGTCATGAACAGCACCTGACGCACTTTCGGCCGTTCGTCCGGGACGTCAGCTCCGCCGATGCGCAGGGCCCGGTCCAGCGCCGGCGCCATTTCGGTACCGCCGTTCGCGGCCAGGTTGGCGGTGTACTGGCGGGCGGCGCGCAGGTTCGACGGCGTTACCGGCCGGGCGTCGCCGAACAGCGCCGAAGTCTGGCTGTTGAACTGGATGATATTGAAACGATCGCCGGACTTGAGTGTGTCCAGCCCGGCCAGCAGCGCGCTGCGCGCCTGGCGGATCGATTCCCCCGCCATCGAGCCGGAGGTGTCCACCACGAACACCAGCTCCCGGGACAGCGACGGGCCGCCGCCCAGGCCCGGCACCATCAGTGCCAGCACATAGTCTTCCCCTTCATACTGCTCGCGGAACACCGCCGCCGTCGGCGCCGCTCCCCGCGTGGGCTGCCAGCGGACGACCAGGTCGCGATCCATCAGCACGCGGCCGCCCTGGGGACTGACCTCCACCTGCTCGCCCCGGCGCACCGTGTCCAGGGCGTGGGTCGGGCTGAGCACCTGGTCGATGGGCAGGCCCGCGTTCAGGGTCAGCGTGACCCGGGCATGATGGCTGCCCGCCGGCACGTCGCCGGGATTCACAGTGTAGGGGCTGATGGCGCCGGCGTCCGGCACCTGGCGGGTGGGTACCGCCCAGCCACGGCGCCAGTCCAGATCCTCCGCGTCCGCTTCGGTGGGCTCGCCGGGCATGTAACGGGGCGTCAGGGTGGTGGGCAGGCGCAGCTCGAACTCGCCGTCCCGGTAGGCGACGGCCTGCTGGTAGCGCAGTTCCACCGTCACCGTCTCGCCGGGCGGGATGTTGGCCACCCGGGTGGTGAACAGGTTGGGACGCTGCTGCTCCACCTGGGCCGCCTGCTTGCCTTCGCGGCGGGCCTTCTCGTACGTCTTGCGGGCGGCCTCGCGGGTCTGGATCTCGCCCACGATCACGCGCTCGCCGATGTGCAACTGCATGGCGTACACGGTCGCCTGCTCCGGCAGCGGGAACACATAGGTGCCCTCACGCCAGTCGTCGCCGGTGTTGCGGAACGACTGCTTGAGGCGGGTGTCGGCCAACAGGCCGCTGACCCGCACCCGGTAGTCGGTGTTCAGGTTCAGGGCGGTTTCGATCTGGCCACTGGGTGTCATCAAACGCAGTTCGCCGGTACCGGGCGCTTCGCTGGCGCGGGCGGCGGCGGACTGGAGCACGAAGAAAAGCGCCACCGCCAGCCACAGGCTGATGCCTTCCAGGCAGCGGATGGTACGTCGACCGGCACGACGGCTGGCCGTGATGCGGGTCCGGGTTGGGGACAGGGTTGGCACAGCGGATTCCCTCCTCGATGGTTTTGTGCCATTGAAGCGCCGGGGAAAGGCAATCCGGTGGATGAATCCGTGCAGAATGGGACCCAATCGTGATCAATTGTGGCAATGGCGCCGCAAAACCTTGCGGGGCCGGCGGGGCATGTTTAAATAGCCCCAGACGCGACGCCGGCCGGATACGGCCGCTGCCAGGACAGCGACTGCCAAAATTACGGAACCAAGAGCCAAGCCATGAAGCGCCACATCGTACTCGTCGAGGACGAGCCCGCCATCCGCGAGAATTACCGGGACGCCCTGGAGCGTCGCGGCTATCGGGTGTCCGTGTTCGCGGATCGCCCCAGTGCCCTGGAAGGCCTGCAGGGACCGCTGCCGGATCTGGCCATCATCGACGTGGGCCTGGGCGAGGAAATCGAGGGCGGATTCGACCTGTGCCAGGCCCTGCGCCAGCGCTCGCCGGTGCTGCCGATCATTTTCCTCACGGCGCGTGACAGCGACGCCGACTCGGTGGCCGGCCTGCGCCTGGGCGCCGACGACTACGTCACCAAGGACATGAGCCTGGACCACCTGTTCGCGCGCATCGCCGCCCTGCTGCGCCGCGCCGATGCCTGGGCCCAGACCAGCCGTCACAGCGACGAGATCCTGCAACGGGGACGCCTGAGCCTGAACGTGGACCGCATGACCGCCGCCTGGAACGACGGCGCCGTGGAGCTGACCGTCACCGAATTCTGGATGCTGCATTCGCTGGTCCAGCACCCCGGCCACGTACGCAACCGCACCCAGTTGATGGAAGCCGCCAACACGGTGCTGGACGACAACACCGTCACCTCCCACATCAAGCGCATCCGCCGCAAGTTCCAGCAGGTGGACCGCGAGTTCGACGCCATCCAGACCGCCTATGGCTTCGGCTACCGCTGGAACGCCCATGAAAGCTGATCCGTTGACGGGAGCCCGCGGATGCCGCGCCTGACCCTCAAGCGCCAGCTGCTGCTCGCCTGTCTGCTGATCCTGCTGATTCCCTGGGCGGGCCTGCAGTTTGTGCTGGAACTGGACGAGGCGCTGCGCGACCAGGCCCACGAGCAGTTGGCGCGCCAGGCCCAGCGTCTGGGCCGGTTGCTGCCCGCCCAACCGGCGCTGCGGGCGCTGCCCGGGCCCGGCCAGCGCGTGCTGTACGCCCAGGCGCTGGACCGCCCGCTTTACCTGGACGGCTACGGCGACGACTGGCCGAGCTGGGACGAGGACACGGATTCCGCCTACGATCATCCCGTCAGCCCGTCCGATCCGGTGCAATGGCGCGCCGGCACCAACGCCCAGTCCCTGTACCTGCTGATCCGCGTGCGCCAGGCACCCGGGCGCTACTTCGACCCGGGCCGGCCGGACCGGCCCCACGCCCACATCCGCCTGTTCCTGACCCTCGACGGCCAGGCGCTGACCCGGGAGATCCGCACCCCCGCGCCCGGCCCGGTGGTGGCCGCCGCCGGACCCGGCGAGCCGCGCGAGGCACGCGTCAACGGGGTCTGGCAGGCGACGTCCCAGGGCTACCAGGTGGAGTTGCAGATGCCCCGTCCCGACCTGGGAACCGCGGTTGGCTTCGAAATCTGGCACCCGCATCCGGACATGGCCGACGGCTACCGGGTCCTCGGCGACATGGGCCACGACGCCCATCAGCGACTGCCGCGCCTGCTGTATCCGGACACGCCGCTGCAACAGGCCATCCAGCCGCTGCTGGCCACCGGCCAGCGCGCCCTGCTGCTCGACGACCACGGCTGGGTCATGGCGGATACCGCCGCGCCGCTGCCGGAAGACGAGACCGATTTCGACGCCCTCGGCCCCTGGCAGATCGTCGAACAGATCGCCCTCAACGGCCTGCGCGCCCTGCTGCGCCACTTCCAGCCGGACCCGGTACAGCTGCCGGAAGCCGCGCCCCGCTATCGGGCCGCGCAGTGGCCGGACAGCGGTCTGGTGCGCCACGGCGACAGCGAGTCGGCGCTGGTGCAGACGCTGACACTGGAAACGGCGCGGGGTCGACCGGTGACGCTGGTGCTGGAGCAGTCCCTGAAAGACATCCTGGCGCTGTCGGGCGACGCCCTGGGCCGGGTGATTGTGCGCAGCGTGCTGTTCGTCGGCCTGCTGGTGCTGATCCTGCTGGGCTACGCCAGCTGGCTGTCCTGGCGCATCACCCGGCTGCAGCGGGCGGTGGCCGCCACGGTGGACGCCGATGGCCGTCTGCTGCGGCGCATGCCGGACAACCACGCCGGCGACGAACTGGGCGAGCTGTCACGCCAGTTCGGTGTGCTGGTGGACAACCTGCACGGCTACACCGACTACCTGGAAAGCTTCGCCCGGCGCCTGTCCCACGAACTGAAGACGCCGGTGGCGGTGGTGCGCTCGTCGCTGGAGAACCTGCGCCACGACGTGCCGGCCGCCGCCGACTCTCCGTACATAGCCCGCGCCGGCCAGGCCACCGACCGGCTCAGCCAGATCCTGCAGGGCATGAGCGAAGCCGCGCGGCTGGAGAAGAGTTTCGAGCAGGTGGAGCCGGAAGTGTTCGACCTGGCGGATGTCTGCCACCAGGCCACGGCGGCCTACCAGAGCCTGGACCCGGACCACGTCATCCGCTACGAGGGACCGCAGTCCGGTTGCCGCATGACCGGGTCACCGGAGCTGATCGTACAGTTGCTGGACAAGCTGGTGGACAACGCCCGGGATTTCACGCCGGACGGGGAACTCATCGAAGTGCGGCTGGAGGAGCACGGCCCGGACTGGCACCTGGAGGTGTTCAACGCCGGCCCGCCGCTGCCGGAGCACCTGACCAGCGAGATCTTCAGCCCCTTCGTATCCCTGCGCGACGGCCCCCAGGACGGCCATCTGGGTCAGGGCCTGCAGATCGTGCGGCTGATCACCGAGCACCACCGGGGCCGCGTGCGGGCGCGCAACGTGGACAGCCCGGCGGGCGTGGTGTTCGACGTCATCCTGCCGCGCAGCGACTGAATCAGGCGACGCCGCGGCGGAAGCTGGCCAGGAACGCGGCGGCCGCGACGAACAGGCCGCCGAAGACACGGTTCATCACCTTCTGCTGCGACGGCCGGCGCATGAAGCGCAGCAGTTGGCTGGCCAGGGTGGCGTAACCCACCATCACCACGATATCCACCACGATCAGGGTCGCGCCCATGATCAGGAACTGCAGCGCGTGGGCCTCGCCCGGCACGACAAACTGGGGGAACAGGGCGATCAGGAACACCGTGGCTTTGGGGTTGGTAATATTGACCAGCGTCGCCTGCCAGAAACGCTGCCCGGCCGGCGGCACGTTGTCGTCACCGGCGGTGACCGGAATCGCCGGCTCCCGCCACTTCTGGATGCCCAGCCACACCAGGTAGGCCACGCCTACCCATTTCAGGACCAGGAACGCCCAGGTGGAGGACGCCAGCACGGCGCCCAGCCCCACGCCCACCAGCAGGATCTGGATGCCATAGCCCAGTTGCAGCCCCAGGATAGCCGGCAGCGACTGACGCACGCCGAAGCGCACGCCATTGCTCATGGTGTTCACGGCACCGGCGCCGGGGGACACGCTGATCAGGACGGAGGCGATGAAGAAGGCAAGCCAGAGGTTGGCGCTCATGGGGCAATCCTGCGGAAATGGAACGAACGGTAAACGACCAGTTTGCCCGGAGCACGCCGCCCCGGCAAGATCTGTCGCTTTTTGCTAGCCTGTGCCTTCCCACTCGCTGTAACGCCCACGGACTGGGCAGGAGAACGCAGGATGCGACGCACACTGATCGCGCTCGTGCTGGGCACGGGCGTCTGTTCACCAGTGGCGGCGGAGATCTACCGCTGCCAGAACGACGCCGGCCAGGTGGTCTTCTCCGACGCCGCCTGTGCCGACAACGCGCAAACCATTGAGGTGCACCCGGTCACCACCGGCGGCCGGCTCGATACCGGCACCGACGTGGAAACCTGGCAACCGGAACCCGCCAGCCAGCGGTCAGGCCGCGATGACGGCTGCGACCAGGGTTATATCCAGTCCACCCGTTTACGCACCCTGCGTGCCCGCCGCCAGGTGTCGACCGGCATGAGCACCGAGCAGGTGCGCTATATACTCGGCGACCCGGACCGTCGCGACGGCCACTGGTGGATCTACACTCACCGCGGCGAGGAAACCGGGCGCTACCGGATGAAAGACGGCTGTCTGGCCAGTTGGCGCTGACACCCCGACGGTGCCAGCGCCGACGTCATCAGCCGCGACGGAGGCGACGCACGCCCAGGCCCAGCAGCCCCAGCCCCAGCAGGGCCACGGAAGCCGGTTCGGGCACCGATGCGGTGGGGTCATCCGGGTTGGAGGCGTCATCCACGCCGTCCAGCCAGACGCTCCAGTAGGAGCCCTTGCCGGTACCGTTGGCGGGCTGGTCCCAGTCCGCCAGGGTGACCGGCACCTGACCGTCGAAGGCAAAACCCTCGTCCAGGGTGTCCCCGACGACGAAGTTGTCGTAGGTGGCCACGGTGAAGATATAGTCGCCGGCGGCCAGACTGCTCAGGGTAAACCCGGAGTCGAAACGGGACTGGGTGCCCGGGTTCACGCCGTCGTTGTCATCGTTCTCGTCGATCAACATGCCATCGCCGGTCCACAGGGCGGTGATGGGGTCGAAGTTGGCGCCGGACAGGAACGAGTCGGTCCAGACACGTACGTCGGTGGCGTCCTCCTCCAGGGAGAAACCAATCTGCACCACGTCGTTGTGGTACTCGATATCGCCGGTGAAATTGAAAAGCGCGGCCTGGCTACTGGCCGCCATCAGGCATCCTGCAAGGATCGCAATTCCCTGTTTCATAAAAGCTCCTTGTTGTCGGGGGTTACGACAGTTTGTTATTCACCTCCGTTGTTGGCAGGCGTTCGCCTGTGAGCAAGATGCGCTCCAGCCCCCGGATTAACCGCCCGTTTCAATCAGTTCGCACCCAGTCACTGCCCCACCAGCGCGAAAGTGAACGCGGCATGTAAAATTCATCGACGCACTAACCCATTGAATTAAAATAAAAATGTGACGCCAGTCACAGCCCCGCCCGAGCCCGCCGAAACCGGGGACCAGACGCCACCCTGGTCGTACGTCGATGGTCCCCTTGGCCGGCGCCAGCGGTTACCGTATCGTTCCGACACCACCCTGTTTCATCCGACCCAAGGACACCGGCGTGAACCCCTCACTGGCCACACTCGACCTGCACCCGCTGCGCGGGGATCTCTATAACGAACTGCACTCGCGCCCGTTCCAGGTGCTGCCCTGTCCGGCACGGGTCACCCAGATTGCGGTGCTGACCACCCCCAACCAGCGCCGGGACCAGTTCCGCCACCTCCAGCACCTGCATCACCTGATGGGTTTCGAGGCGCCGGTGAAGGAAGTGAGCTGTTACGAGAAAGACTTCGGCACCCTGCGCATTCGTCGCGAGGTGCATATGGAGTTCACCACCTACACCTTCGTCAACCTGGCGAACGACGCCAGCGACCCGTTCGAGGCCACCGGCATCAGCCCGTTGCCGGAAGGCTGGCTGGAGCAGCTGGCCGGGCAGGTGGTGGCGGCCTTCCATGTGGACGTGCAGGCGGTGGATCATGGCCCGGACCAGGACCTGCCGTTCGTGCGGCCCTGGTTCGAGGACCTGCGCCTGGTGGGCAGCAGCCCGCAGGAAGGCGCGGCGCGGATCTGGGGCAGCTTCCGCCTGCACAGCGACGGCTTCGGCCGCTTCATGATCCTCAACCGCAGCCTGTCGGACAGTCAGCTGGGCCGCCTGACCCAGCGGGTCATGGAGATCGAGATCTACCGGCTGATGGCGCAGCTGGCCTTGCCGCTGGCGCGGGACATTGCGCCGCGGCTGGCGCACATGGACGAGGAACTGGTGGACATCACCCGTTCCCTGGCGGACAACCACGCCATCGACGAACCGGCCATCCTGGCGCGGCTGACGACCATGGCGGCGCGCATCGAATCCTTCCGCGCCCAGTCCACCTTCCGCTTCTCGGCCACCCGCGCCTATCACCAGCTGGTGCTGGCCCGGCTACAGGCCCTGCGGGAGGACGAGCTGAGTGGCCACCTGACCTTCACCGAGTTCATGACCCGGCGCCTGACGCCGGCGGTGGAAACCTGCGAATCGGTCAGCGAGCGGCTGGAGGACCTGTCCAGACGGGTGGACCGGGCCTCGGACATGATGCGCACCCGGGTGGAGCTGGCGATCCAGAGCCAGAACCAGGAGCTGCTCAGTTCCATGGACCGGCGCTCGAAAATCCAGCTGATGATGCAGCACACGGTGGAAGGCCTGTCGGTGGTGGCGATCAGCTATTACCTGGTGGGCCTGCTCAAGCTGGCCCTGGACTCCGCCCACGACTACGGCCTGCACTTCGACAAGTCACTGGTGCTGGGCGCGGCGATTCCGCTGGTGCTGCTGGCGGTGTTCCTGAGCGTGCGGCGCATCCACGGGCGCTTCCTGAAGATGGCGCGCCGGCAGTAATCGGGGCTCGCCCGGCGACGGCGCTCAGGCCGGATCGACCGCCGCCTCGGCCTGGCCCTTCGTGGAGGGCACCGTCAGCATCAGCAGGAAACCCACCAGCAGGAACACCAGGATGGTGGCCATGCCCCAGCGCTGGCTGCCGGTCAGACCGGTCACCAGCCCCACCAGCAGCGGGCCGGCGAAGGCGGTCGCCTTGCCGGAGAAGGCGAACAGACCGAACATCTGGGTCTGCAGGTGCTCCGGCGCGGCGCGGGCCAGGTGGGAGCGGCTGGCCGACTGCAGCGGGCCGACGAAGATGCCCAGGATCATGCCCCAGACCCAGAAGCCGGTGACGCTCTCCACCAGCAGGATCGCCAGGGCACTGGCCCCCAGCCCCACCAGCGACAGCAACACGGTGTTGCGCCCGCCGATGGTGTCGTCCACCCAGGCGAAGCCCACCGCCCCCAGGCCGGCAGTGACGTTCAGGGCAATGGCGAACATCAGCACCTGGGTCTGGTCCATGCCGAAGGTGCCGGCGGCGTACACACCGCCAAACGTGAACACCGTGGCCAGGCCGTCTGTGTAGAGCATGCGCGCGATCAGAAAGCGCAGGATATGACGGTAGCGACGCACGTGGGCGATGGAATCGGCGATCTGCGCCAGCCCGGCCCGCACCGCCTGACGCGCGGGCAGGCCGGTGGGCGGGCGGTCCGGCGTCAGGAAGAAAATCGGCAGGGAAAACACCAGATACCACATCGCCACCAGCAGGAAGCTGGCGCGCACATGCTCCGCCTGGGCCGTGTCCAGGCCCAGCCAGGCACCTTCCGACTGGATAAAGGCGAACAGCACCACCACCAGACTGAGCACGCCGCCCGCGTAGCCCAGGCCCCAACCCCAGCCGGACCAGCGCCCCACGTGATCGGGCTCGGCCAACTCCGGCAACATGGCGTTATAGAAAATGAAGGCGAATTCCGCACCCAGGATGCCCAGCCCCACCCAGAAGGCCGCCTCCCAGAACTGGTCGGTTTGCGGCGTGATGAACCAGAGCATCCCGGTCGCCGTCACGCACACCAGGGTGAAGGTAATCAGCCAGGGCTTGAGGCGTCCGGACTGGTCGGCAATGGCACCCAGGATCGGCGCCAGGATGGCGATGGCTATCCCGCTGATACCGACGATCTGGCCCCAGGCTTCCGTTCCGGCGACGTCGTCCTGCACCACCGACTGGCTGAAATAACGGGCGAAGACAAAGGTGAGGATGATGGTAAAGAAGGCACTGTTGGCCCAGTCGTAAAAGGCCCACGCCCACAGGGCCCGGTTTCGGCCGTGACTCGGCTGACTGACGGCTGGCATCGCAACTCCCTGGCGGTGCGGTCTTGGAGAATAGCCTGTCGGAGACTAGCACCACCGCCCGATCGCGACCAGTGACCATCCGGTTAATGCCGGCAGTGGACTGGCCGTTTGCCACCGGTCCGCTAAATTTATTCTTGCGGTGGTAGGCCGGCTCCGCACGGCTTCGCAAACCCGGTTGTTTCCCGTAATCGGCAGCGTAACGTCTGCCAATGGCATCAGGAGACCTGCCATGACCAAACTGGCCGACATCGAAGGCATCGGCGCCCACTACGCCGAGAAACTGACCGCCGTGGGCATCGACTCCCAGCAAGGCCTGCTAAAGCAGTGCGGCGACCGCAAAAGCCGCCAGGACGCGGCGGCGCGCACCGGCATCAGCGAGAAGCTCATCCTCAAGTGGGTCAATCGCGCGGACCTGGCGCGCATCAAGGGGATCAGCACCCAGTACGCCGACCTGCTGGAAGTCGCCGGCGTGGACAGCGTACCCGAGCTGGGCCAACGTAAGCCGGACAACCTGCTGGCCCGCATGCAGGATGTGAACGACGAGCGCCAGCTGGTGCGCCAGGTGCCCTCATTGTCGCAGGTGGAGGATTGGGTCACCCAGGCCAAGGTGCTGCCCAAGGCGGTGCATCACTGACCCGCCGCCGATCCGCGTGTGTCGCGCCGGCTGATGTGTTCCAGGGTCTGGCTGCCGTCGTAGGCCAGGCAGCGGCCATAGGTGCCCCAGTCGGGCTCCTCGTTGGGGCTGTCGACGAAGGCGTCCCCCCGTGAGACGTTGGGCGGGTTATCGAAATCCTTGCAGTTGGCCGCCGAATCCACCGCCACCTGGTAGCCGAAGTGGTTGTGCTCGAAGCGGTTGTCGACGAACTCGTTGCCGCGACTGAAGCTGTCCTCCCAGCACAGCACCGGGTTGCGGTCGCGCACCGAGCAGGTCAGGAACACCCCGGCCAGATGGTTGTCGCGGATCAGGTTGCCGGCAAACCGGTTGTTCTCAGCATCCGCCAGATAGAGGCCGTGGGAGCCGTTGTTGGCGATCACGTTGTTGCTGATTTCGCTGCCTTCCAGATATTCCACGGTGATACCGGCGGCGACGTTGTCCTCGATCGTGTTGCCGTGAATCCGGGTGGGCCCGGCGCGGTTGAGGGAAATACCATCCCACTGGGCGCGGCTGACGTGGCTGCCCTCGATGGTGACGTCACGGCTGTGGTACTCGGTGAGCAGGCAGGCACTGCGGCAGTCCTGCACGTTCAGGTTGCGCAGCAGGATGCCTTCGCCCTGGCGCACCACCAGCGCGCTGTTGCTGAGATAGGGCAGGTCCGGCCGGAATTCGTTGGGCGTCTGGCCACCGCCTTCGATGCCCAGTTCTTCCACCGTGACGTTGCGGATCGGTTGTTGCGGCTGCTGGTGGTAGGCGTCTCCCAGAACCAGTACCGGGCTGGACACCCCCTCGGCCATTTGCAGCACCGAGTCGTTGAGGCCGCGACCACGCAGGGTCACGTTATCCCGGGTCAGGGTCACCATATCGGTGAGCTGGAAGGTGCCGTCCGTCAGGCACACGGTCTGCTGGGAGCCGTCGTCGGGCAGACCGTCGAAGGCCGCCTGCAGACTGTCACCGGCACGTACCAATCGGTCGCAGTCGCCTTCCGCGTGGGCACTGGACGCCAGTACCGCGGTCACCAGCAGGGTCGCCAGCAGCGGCTGGATGGTTCGAAGCCGAAAAGCTCGGACAGGATTTGCACGCACGGGGACTGTTCTCCTCCACCTCATGAATGGCGACAGGACATAAACCGAACACGATCAATTTGATACTGTGTCGGATTTGGTGGCGCTCCGCCATTAAGGAATGCTAAGGGAACGCTTGCCCGAACCTATCGCCGGAATAGGCGTAAACACCGGTCGTCACAACGAGGTTCGGCGTCATGGCCGTACCCGCACCACGATGGACGCTGATTAAGGAATAGACATGCTGCCGGATCTGGATGCCGACTGGGCCGGACTCACACCGCAACAGGCCATTGCCCTACAGAAGAAACTGGCGGTGGACGTGGTGACCGAAGATCGCCTGGGCCCGATCAGCACGGTCGCTGGCATCGATGTGGGTTTCGAGGACCAGGGCCGCACCGCCCGGGCCGCCGTGGTGGTGCTGGACCGATGCACCCTGGCGCCGCTCGACTACGCCCTGGCGCGACTGCCCACCCGTTTCCCCTATGTGCCGGGGCTGCTGTCGTTCCGTGAGTGTCCGGTGATCCTCAAGGCGCTCGAACAGCTGTCGCAGTGGCCGGACCTGCTGCTGTGCGATGGCCAGGGCATCGCCCATCCGCGACGCCTGGGCATCGCCAGTCACCTGGGCCTGCTGCTGGACCGCCCCGCCATTGGCGTGGGCAAGAGCCGCCTGCTGGGCACACACGACCCGGTACCCGACACACGCGGCGCCTGGGTACCGCTGGTGGACAAAGGTGACACCATCGGCGCGGTCCTGCGCACCCGCCAGGGCGTGAATCCCCTGTTCGTCTCCCCCGGCCACCGCATTTCCCTGGAAACGTCCATCGACATGGTGATGGCCTGCCTGACCCGCTACCGCCTGCCGGAAACCACGCGCTGGGCCGACGGCCTGGCTTCCAACCGCAGCCCGCGCTGGCGTCTCGCCCTGGAAGCCCTGGAGCGTCCCGGCGCCCGCACCTGATCCGCCCGGCCATGGTGCAATTTCTGAGCAGTTGACCTAGAAACGCCCGCCGCGTCACTCGCCCCAACCCCCAACAAACAGCCAACTACCTGATAGATAAGCATTTAAAATAATGGCACGGGCTATGCTTTATCTCTGGTGACGATTACGCGTACTGATTTCGGCTCAGTACCTCACAGTTTTGCTACAGATGACAGACGATCTGCAGGCATTGGCGCCTGTCCCCGACAACCGGGGGCGGGCGCTTTTTTTTGCCCAAAAGAAAAGACGACATAGGAGAGACGCATGGCGAGCCGTATCCTGACTGCAACCTTTGCCGCGGCACTGGGACTGGGCTCCAGCCTGGCCGCCCACGGCCAAGAGCTGGCCCCCCCGGAAAAACCCGACCTGAAGCTGGGCTTCATCAAGCTGACCGACATGGCGCCGCTGGCGGTAGCGTGGGAGAACGGCTACTTCATGGACGAAGGCCTGTTCGTGGAGCTGGAGGCCCAGGCCAACTGGAAAGTCCTGCTGGACCGGGTCATCACCGGTGAGCTGGACGGTGCCCACATGCTGGCCGGCCAGCCACTGGGCGCGACCATCGGCTACGGCACCCAGGCCAACATCGTCACCGCCTTCAGCATGGACCTGAACGGCAACGGCATCACCGTTTCCAACGATGTCTGGGAGAAGATGAAAGCCAACATCCCGGACAACGGCAACGGCCAGCCGCAGCACCCGATCAGCGCCAGCGCCCTGAAACCGGTAGTCGAAGCGCAGCATGAGACCGGTGAGCCGTTCAAGATGGGCATGGTGTTCCCGGTCTCCACCCACAACTACGAGCTGCGCTACTGGCTGGCCGCCGGCGGCCTGAATCCGGGCTACTACGCGCCCCATAAAGGCGACACCAGCGGCACCCTGCAGGCGGACGTGCAGTTGTCTGTCACCCCGCCGCCGCAGATGCCCTCCACCCTGGAAGCGGGCACCATCCAGGGCTACTGCGTGGGCGAACCCTGGAACCAGCAAGCCGTGTTCAAGGGCATCGGTGTGCCGGTGATCACGGACTACGAGATCTGGCCCAACAACCCGGAGAAAGTGTTCGGCGTCACCGAACAGTGGGCCGAAGAGAACCCCAACACCCACCTGCACCTGCTGCGCGCCCTGATCCGCGCCGCCTACTGGCTGGACGAGAACAACAACGCCAACCGCGAGGAAGCGGTGAAGATGCTGGCCCGTCCCAACTACGTGGGCGCCGACGAGGAAGTGATCGCCAACTCCATGACCGGCACCTTCGAGTATGAAAAAGGCGACGTGCGGGACGTGCCCGACTTCAACGTCTTCTTCCGCTACTACGCCACCTACCCGTACCCGTCCGACGCCATCTGGTACCTGTCGCAGATGCGCCGCTGGGGCCAGATCGCCGAGCCCAAGCCGGATGACTGGTACATGGACATCGCCAAAAAGGTCTACCGCGCGGATATCTACGAGAAAGCCGCCCAGTCGCTGATCGCCGACGGCACGCTTCCTGCCAGCGCTTTCCCCGACATGGACGCGGAAAACTTCACCCGCCCCGACCAGGGCGAGCTGATCGACGGCGTGGCCTTCGACCCGAAAAAGCCCAACGCCTACATCGACAGCTTCGAGATCGGCCTGAAAGGTAACGAGACCCTGTAACCGGGTCCCTGGAGAACCGCTATGAGCACGCTCACCACCTCCAATCCACTGCTGCAGCTGATCCGCCGCCGCTACCCGAACGTGACCGGCCGCGCCCTGCTGCAATCCGTGACCCTGCCGGTGCTGGGCATTGCCCTGTTCCTGATCGCCTGGCAGCTGGTCGCCCCGCAGATCAACACCTCGCTGGGTAACTTCCCCACCCCGGCCAACGTCTGGGAACAGGCGGGGCAGCTCTGGCAGGAACACCAGAACGAGCAGGACCGGGCGGACAAATTCATCGAGATGCAGGAGAAGCGCAACGCCCGCATACTGGCCGACAATCCGGACGCGGAAACCAAAATCCGCCCCTATCCCGGCGCGCCCACATTCTTCGACCAGATCGGCACCAGCCTGGTGACGGTGCTGGCCGGCTTCGCCCTGGCCACGCTGATCGCCGTGCCACTGGGGGTACTGATCGGGCTGAACCGCTACTTCGCGGCGGCGGCCAACCCGATCATTCAGATCTTCAAGCCGGTCTCTCCCCTGGCCTGGCTGCCGCTGGTGACCATGGTGGTCTCGGCCACCTACGTCAGCGACGACCCGATGTTCGAGAAGGCGTTCATTACCTCCATGATCACCGTCACCCTGTGCAGCCTCTGGCCCACGCTGATCAACACCGCCACCGGCGTGGCGCAGGTCAACCCGGACCTGGTCAACGTGTCGCGGGTGCTGCGCCTGCCGTTCTGGACCCACGCCCGCAAGGTGGTGCTGCCGGCGGCGGTGCCGATGATCTTCACCGGCCTGCGGGTGTCCCTGGGCATCGCCTGGATGGTGCTGATCGCCGCCGAGATGCTGGCCCAGAACCCGGGCCTCGGCAAGTTCGTCTGGGACGAGTTCCAGAACGGCAGCAGCGATTCATTGAGCCGCATCATGGTGGCGGTCCTGGCCATCGGCGTGATCGGCTACGGCCTGGACCGGATCATGCTGTTGATCCAGCGCAAAGTGGCCTGGGACGAGTAAGCCGCCGGGGATGAACAGAACCGTCGCCCGGTACGAAAAACGCGCACAGGCGCGAGGAGACAGATCATGAGCAAGGCACATCTTGAACTCACCGGCGTCAGCATGAGCTTCGATACCCCGCAGGGGCCGTTCCAGGCGCTGGACACCGTCAACCTGAAAATCCGCAAGGGCGAGTTCGTCTCGCTGATCGGCCACTCCGGCTGCGGCAAGTCGACGGTACTCAACATCGTCGCCGGCCTGCTGCAAGCCAGCCAGGGCGGCTGCGTGCTGGACGGCCACGAGGTCAACACGCCAGGCCCCGAGCGCGCGGTGGTGTTCCAGCACCACGCCCTGATGCCCTGGCTGACGGTGTACGAAAACGTGGAACTGGCGGTGCGACAGGTGTTCCGCAAGACCATGAACAAGGCCGAACGCCACGACTGGATCGTCCACAACCTGCAACTGGTCAATATGGCCCACGCGGCCGACAAGCGCCCCGGCGAGATCTCCGGCGGCATGGCCCAGCGGGTGGGCATCGCCCGGGCGCTGTCCATGCGCCCCAGCGTGCTGCTGATGGACGAACCCTTCGGCGCCCTCGACGCCCTCACCCGGGCGCACCTGCAGGACGCGCTGATGGAGATCCAGCAGGACCTCAACAGCACAGTGATCATGATCACCCACGACGTGGACGAAGCGGTGCTGCTGTCGGACCGCATCGTCATGATGACCAACGGCCCCGCCGCGACCATCGGCGAGGAGCTGGCCATCGACCTGCCGCGCCCGCGCAACCGGGTCACCCTGGCGGACGATCCACAATACGTGCACTACCGCCAGGCGGTGCTGCGCTTCCTCTACGAGAAGCAGCGCTTCCCGGGCAAGGGTGGGGCGACGGAAACACCGACGGCAGACGCTGTAGAGCCCGCCGAAGATAAGACGGCGGAGACAAAGGGCGGGGAAACCGCCCGCGCACCGGAAAAAGCCGCCGTCGTCACCGAGCCGAACTGATCGCTTTTAGTGCAGTTTTGGCCCCTCACGAACCAGCGCTGGGCAAAACCATCGGAGCGGATATTTTCCGAAAACCTCTAATTATTTGTTTTTGTTAGCAATACCAGCCTGGCACGCTTATCGCTTGATAGAAAACAGGACGACTTGCCCGATCAGGGATTGATCGGACCATCAAACATCGTTGTTGGCACTGACGCCGGACCATCGCGCCTCGCAAGGGGACGATGCTCCGGCTTTTTTTGTTGGGCCGCTGGCCGGCCCGGGGACAGGAACGCATGACCGATCGCAGACTCGTCATCATCGGACACGGTATGGTCGCCCAGCGGCTGCTGGAGCGACTGATGGCCCGCGACGCGCATCCGTATACGCAGATCGACGTGCTCAGCGCCGAAGCGGTGCCGGCCTACAACCGGGTGCTGCTGTCCTCGGTCCTGGCCGGCGACGCCAATCTGGACGGCATTACCCTGCAGCCGCTGGACTGGTTCGCCCGCCACAGCATCCACCTGCACGCGGACACCCCGGTCACCGCCATCGACACCGACCGCCAGACCGTCACCAGCCGCGACGGCGACACCTTCGCCTACGACGATCTGGTGCTGGCCACCGGCGCGCGCCCGGCCTCCCTGAAACTGCCGGGCGAGGAGCTGGACGGCGTGGTCACCTTCCGCGACATCCGCGATACCGAAAAACTGCTGGCCGCCAGTCGCCGGCATCGTCGCGCCGTAGTCATCGGCGGTGGTTTCCTGGGACTGGAAGCCGCCGACGGCCTGAGCCAGCAGGGCATGGCGGTGACCGTCCTGCATCGCAGCCCGTACCTGCTCAACCGCCAGCTCGATCCCACCGCCGGCCAGTTGCTGCAGGACGCCCTGGAACGCCGCGGTATCCACAGCGTCACCGGCCAGAATCCCCGCGCGCTGATCGGCGAGCGCCGGGTGCGCGCCGTGCAACTGGCGGACGAGACCCTGATCAGCACCGACCTGGTGGTGCTGGCCGCCGGCATTCGTCCCAACGCCGAAATCGCCCGGGACGCCGGCATCGACTGCGAGCGCGGCATCGTGGTGGATCACTACCTGCGTACCGGCACCGATAACGTCTACGCCCTGGGCGAATGCTGCCAACTGGGCGAACACACCTTCGGCCTGGTGGAACCCGGCTACCAGCAGGCGGATGTCCTGGCCGGCGTACTCTGCGGCAGCGACGCCGAACGCTTCGAGCCCGGCGCCGTCGCCACGCGCCTGAAAATCAGCGGCATCCCCATTTTCTCATGCGGCCAGGCCCAGCCCGGCCCGGACACCGAATCCGTCATCTGGCAGGACCACGACACCGAGCAGTACTGCCACCTCATGCTCAGGGACAACCGCCTCGCCGGCGCCGTGCTGTTCGGCGATACCCGCGACGGCCCCTGGTTCTTCGACCAACTCCAGCAACAGCGGGACCTGTCGGCGCACCGGCAGCAACTCGCCTTCGGCGCCGCCTACTGCGACGCCTGAGCGGACAGAACGATAGAGAGAGACAGACCATGGCTAAACAGACATTGATCGTGATCGGGAATGGCATGGTGGGCCATCACTTTCTCGAGCAGTTCGCGGACACCCCCGCGGCGGCGGACTACGACGTCCACGTGTTCGGCGAGGAACCGCTGATTGCCTACGACCGGGTCCACCTGTCGGAATACTTCGGCGGCTCCAGCCACGCCGACCTGGCCCTGGGCACCGCCGAGGACTACGCCGCCAAGGGCCTGACGCTGCACCTGGACGAACAGGTCACCGAACTCGACCGGGACAACCGCAAGGTGATCACGCCCAAGGGGGAGTACGAATACGACGCCGTGGTACTGGCCACCGGCTCCTACCCGTTCGTGCCGCCCATCGACGGCCATGATCAGGCGCACTGTCTGGTCTACCGCACCCTGGCCGACCTGGACGCCATCCGCGCCAGCGCCGAGGGCAGGAAGACCGGCGTGGTGGTCGGCGGCGGCCTGCTGGGCCTGGAAGCGGCCAACGCCCTCAAGAGCCTGGGCCTGGAAGCCCACGTGGTGGAATTCGCGCCGCGCCTGATGCCGGTGCAGCTGGACGCCGACGGCGGCGCCCTGCTCAAGCGCAAGATCGAGGAACTGGGCGTGCAGGTGCACACCGAGAAAGCCACCACCGCCATTGTGCCGGGCGAGGAGGCGCGCCTGCGCATGAACTTCTCCGACGACTCGCATCTGGAGACGGACCTGATCGTGTTCTCCGCCGGCATCCGCCCGCAGGACACCCTGGCCCGCTCCAGCGGCCTGGAGATCGGTGAGCGCGGCGGCATCGTCATCGACGACCAGTGCACCACCTCCGACCCGCAGGTGTTCGCCATCGGCGAGTGCGCCCTGTGGGACAACCGCATCTTCGGCCTGGTGGCGCCGGGTTACACCATGGCCCGCACCCTGGCCGCGCGCCTCAACCAGGACGCGGAAGCCGGTTTCAGCGGCGCTGACATGAGCACCAAGCTCAAGCTGCTGGGCGTGGACGTCGGTTCCATCGGCGACGCCCACGGCGCCACCCCGGGCGCCCGCAACATCCGCTTCAACGACGAGCAGGCCGGCACCTACGGCCGGCTGGTGATCAGCGAGGACGGCAAGAAACTGCTGGGCGCGATTCTGGTCGGCGACAACGGCCCCTACGACACCCTGCTGCAGTACGCCCTGAACGGCATCGACCTGCCCAAAAATCCGGAGAGCCTGATCCTGCCGGAATCCGAGGGCTGCGCGCCGGCCCTGGGCCCCGACGCCCTGCCGGAAACCGCGTCCATCTGCTCCTGCCACAACGTCAGCAAGGGCGATATCTGCGGCGCCATCGACGCCGGCTGCACCGACCTGGGCGCGGTCAAGGGCGAGACCAAGGCCAGCACCGGCTGCGGTGGCTGCGCGGCGCTGCTCAAGTCGGTGGTGGACAGCGAGCTGGAAAAACGCGGCGTGGAGGTCAGCAAGGACATCTGCGAGCACTTCCCCTACAGCCGCCAGGAGCTGTTCCACCTGGTCAAGGTCAACGGCATCCGCACCTTCCGCACGCTGATCGAGCAGCATGGCAAAGGCCACGGCTGCGACATCTGCAAGCCGGCGGTGGCGTCGATCCTGGCCACCTGCTGGAACGAGCACATCATGGCGTCCGAGCACGTGCCGCTGCAGGACACCAACGACACCTTCATGGCCAACATGCAGAAGAACGGCACCTACTCCATCGTGCCGCGCATCCCCGGCGGCGAGATCACCCCGGAGAAGCTGATCGTGCTGGGGGAAGTGGCCAAGGAGTATGACCTCTACACCAAGATCACCGGCGGCCAGCGGGTCGACCTGTTCGGTGCCACGTTGAGCGAGCTGCCGGAGATCTGGGAAAAGCTGATCGCCGCCGGCTTCGAGACCGGCCACGCCTACGGCAAGTCGGTGCGCACGGTGAAATCCTGCGTCGGCAGCACCTGGTGCCGCTACGGCGTGCAGGACAGCGTGGGCATGGCGATCCAACTGGAGGAGCGCTACAAGGGCCTGCGCTCGCCGCACAAGCTCAAGTTCGCCGTGTCCGGCTGCACCCGGGAGTGCGCCGAGGCCCAGAGCAAGGACATCGGCGTGATCGCCACCGAGAACGGCTGGAACCTCTACGTCTGCGGCAACGGCGGCATGCGCCCGCGCCACGCCGACCTGTTCGCCACCGACCTGTCCGACGAAGAGCTGATCAGCACCATCGACCGGGTCCTGATGTTCTACGTGCGCACAGCGGATCGCCTGCAGCGCACCAGCGTCTGGCTGGAAAACCTGGAAGGCGGCCTGGACTACCTCAAGGAGGTCATCCTGGAAGACAGCCTGGGGCTGGGCGAAGAACTCGAAGCCCACATGCAGGACATCATCGGCACCTACCAGTGCGAGTGGAAGAGCGCCGTGGAGGACCCCGAGAAGCGCAAGCGCTTCCGCGAGTTCGTCAACGCCCCGGACAAGAAAGACCCGGTGCAGCACTGGACCACCGAGCGCGACCAGCGCCGTCCGGCCAACGAAATCAAGGTAGAGATGGTCTAATGCCTATCGGCCCCCTACCCCATCAAGCATGCGAGGAAAACCATCATGTCTGAGACACAATGGATGCACGTCGGCGAGCGCGGGGACCTGATCCCCGAATCCGGCATCGCCGTGTGGACCCCGGACGGCCCGGTGGCCGTGTTCTACCTGCCGGGTGCAGAACCGGAACTCTACGCCATCGGCCACTACTGCCCGCTGGGCCAGGCCAACGTGCTGGCCCGGGGCATCGTCGGCGATCTCAAGGGTGAGCTGGTGGTGGCGTCGCCGCTGTACAAGCAGCATTACAGCCTGACCAGCGGCCGGTGCCAGGAGGAGGAATCGGTGTCCGTGCCCACCTACGGCGTGCGGCTGAACGGCGACGCCCTGGAACTGGCCGTACCGGTCACCGCCAGGGAAGGCTGCGCCGCCTGAGGCGGTTGGCCCTTTCCAGGCTGCCCACCGGCAATCGTGTTCCCCTTCCCCGGAACGGGCATCAGGCCCGCTCCGGTTTTTTTCGTTGCCAGCCCAGCACAAACACCAGCAACGCCGGCAGGAAGGTCAGCGTGACCACCGCCGCGCCCATCAGACCGAACAGCACGATGGCGCCCATGCCCCGGTAGAGCTCGGTGCCCTCACCCGGGATGAACACCAGCGGCGACAGGCCGCACAGCGTGGTGAGGGTGGTCATGGCGATCGGCCGCAGCCGCACGGCGACCGCCTGACGCACCGCCTCGACCACGTCCACGTCTTTCTGACGCAGATTCTGGCGCGCCTGGTCCACCACCAGGATGGGGTTGTTCACCACCGTACCCATCAGGATCAGGAAGCCCAGCATGGTGATCATGTCGAACGACTGGCTCAGCGGCCGCAACCCGATCAGTGGCAGCAGACCGCCCACCAGGTTCATCAGCGCCAGGCCGACGATGCCGCCGGCGATGCCCAGCGGAATGGTGGTCATGATCAGCAGCGGGTAGCCCCAGTGGGCGAAAATGGCCACCAGCAGCAGGTAGACGATGGCCACGGCAATGACGAAGTTGCCGGTCAGCGCCTCGCGGGTGGCGTTGAGCTGGTCGCTGGCGCCGGAAATCCCGACGCTCACGGAAGCCGGCAACTGGCCGGTGTCGCGCAGGTGGCCCAGCAGTTCCGTACGCACCCGTTCCACTCCGCGTTCCAGCGGCACATTCTCGGGCGGGATCACGTTGAGAGTCACCGTGCGACGCCCGTCCACCCGCCGCACGATGCTGGTGTCCACCGTTTCCTCAATCCGCGCCAGGCTGCTCAGCGGCAGGGTGGCGCCTTCCGGCGTGTGCACCAGGGTGGTGGGCAGGGCGGCCAGGGACGGCTCGGCGCTGCCACTGCCGTAGAGATAGATGTCGATCTTGTCGTCGTCGAGGAAGAAATCATCCACGTAAGCGCCCTCGGTGAGCGAGGCCACGGTGAAGCCCACCGCCTGGGTGTCCAGCCCCAGCTCGGCGATGCGGTCCCAGTCCGGGCGCACCTGGATCAGCGGCTGGGCCAGGCTCAGGGTGGACGGCTGACTCTGGATGCGCGGATTGTCGAAGATCGTCCGGGCGCGGTCGTAGGCGCGGTTGGCGGCCTGGTAGACCGGCACCAGCTCGGGGCCGGAAATGTCCAGGTTGATGCTGCGGGTGCCGCCGTCGTTGCTGGAAATGATCGAGCCCTTGGCGGCGAAGGCGCGCATGCCCGGGAAACGCTCGTAGTAATCGGTGATGGCGGTCATCAGCGCGTCGATCTGGTTGGGATCGATGGACTCGGTGATGATGCGGAGGCGGGTGGGCGTGACCTGCATGTTGAGATACGCCATGGGCGGCACCGGCGTCTCGCCCTTCGCATAGGCCTCGCCGTTGGCGTTCACGTGGGGCAGGAAGTAGGCTTCCACCTGCTCGGCGATGCGGGTCATTTCCGACAGGTTGTAGCCCGGCGGCGCGTTCATGGCGGCGAAGGTCTTGGGTTCCTCCCCTTCCGGCAGATACTCCGCCGGTGGCGTCAGCATCAGGATGATCAGCGCGCTGGCGACGACCGTGAGCCCGATCGTCGCCAGCCGCCGCGCCGGGCCACCGATCAGCCCGCCCACCAGTGCCAGCACACCGCGCATCCAGCGCGCCCGGGGCGTACCGTCGTCGTCCCCCTGGCGGGACGCGAAATCCAGCCGCGCGCACAGGGTGGGAATCAGGGTCACCGCCACCAGCATGGAGGCGATGATGGCCGAGGCGATGGCGATGGCCACGTCCGAGTACAGCTGCCCGGCCTCTTCCTCGATGAACACGATGGGCAGGAACACCAGGATGGTGGTCATGGTGGACGCCAACACCGCCGGCCAGACTTCCATGACGCCCTTGAGCGCCGACTCGAAGCGGTCCAGCCCGCGGCGCCGGTGGCGTTCGATGTTCTCCAGCACCACGATGCTGTTGTCCACCGTCATGCCGATGGCAAAAGCGATGCCGGCCAGGGAGATCACGTTGATGGTGCGCCCGGCCAGCAGCAGGCCGATGAAGGCGGCGATGGCGCACAGCGGCACGCCGATCACCCCCACCAGCGTGGCCCGGCCGGAGCGCAGGAACAGGTACATCACCAGGGTGGCGAACACCGCGCCGATGCCCAGGTTGGTCCAGACGTTGGCCACAGAAGCCTCGACGTAGCGGGCGTCATCGGCGGTCAATTCCAACACCATGCCCGCCGGGCGCAGCACCTCGTCGTTGATCGAGGCCACCTCCGCCATCATGGCGTGCTTGATGTCGATGACGTTGGAGCCGCTTTCGCGCCGCACCTGCAGGCCGATCACCTTACGCCCGTCGACGAACGAGCGCTCGCGGATGCGGGAGTGGTCCTGCACCACCTGCGCCACTTCCCCCAGGCGCACCACGCTGTCGCCCTGACGCGACACCACCAACTGGCGCAGGCCGTCGATGTCCTCGAAACGCCCCACCGTGCGCAGCAGGTAGCGGCGCTTGCCGGCTTCCAGCTCGCCGCCGGAGATGTCCCGGTTGCGGGCGGTGATGGCGTCGCGCAGGTCCACCAGACTCAGGCCACGCTGGTTGAGGCGCTGTTCGTCGACGATCACCTGCATCTGGCGGTCGGCGCCACCGCCGACGGTCACTTCCGACACCCCGGCCACGCTTTCCATGCGCGGGCGCACCCGGTCCTCGATGAAATCCCGCATCAGGTCCATGTCCAGCTGGCGCGGGTTATCCGGCAGGGTGGAGACGCGGAAGTACATGAAGGCGTTGGACGAGAAGGAGGTGGCGACGATGCGCGGTTCGTCCACGTTCTGGGGGTAGTCCGGCACCTGACTCAGAGCGTTGTTCACCTGGATCAGGGTCTCGGTGATGTTGATGCCGAAGGGGAATTCCAGCTCGATTTCCGCCGACCCGCTGGCGGCGGTGGACTCCATGCGGCTCAGGTTGGGCACGTTGCGCAGGTAGCGCTCCTGCTCGATCAGGATTTCCTTTTCCACGTCCTGGGGCGTGGCACCGGGCCAGCGCGTTTCCACGGTGACGGTGCGCACCTCCAGGTCCGGGATCATCTGTACCGGGATCTGGATGGCGGCGGCAATGCCGAGGATGGCGACGATCAGCGCCACCACCGCCACCAGGGTGCCGTGGCGAATCACGCCGGCGAACATCAGTCGGCCTCCGCCGGGGTAACGCGCATGCCGTCGCTGAGGCCTTCGTTACCGCGCGCCACGACGCGCTCGTCGCCGGCCAGTCCGTCGCGGATCACCACCCGGTCGGCAAAGCCGGTGCCGATGGCGACCCGCTGCTCGCGTACGCGGAAGGCACCGTCGCCGTCGGGCTCGGCGATCCAGACCGTGGTACGGCCTTCCGGATAGCGGTTGATGGCGTCCCGCGGCACGGTGAATCCCTGTTCGCCGGCGTCCACCCGCAGCAGCGCGCTGACCGACATGCCCGGCAACAGCGACAGGTCATCCGGCACGCGCGCGCGCAGCAGGAAGGTGCGCACCTGGGGATCGCTGACCGGCACCACCGTGGCAATCGGAGCGACGACCGGAGCGCCGGGCACGCCGTTGACAAGCAGCTCGGCGCGGTCGTCGAGTTTGGGGTAGTACTCCTGGGGCACCTGGAAATCCAGACGCAGGTGATCGATGTCCACCAGCGTCAGCAGGTCATCGCCGGGACTGACCCACTCGCCCAGGTCGCTGCTCCGGGCACTGATCACGCCGGCGTAGGGGGCGGCCAGCCGATGGCGATCCACCAGCGCCGCCTGGCGCGCCTGCCCGGCGGTGAGCCGCGCCAGCTCCGCCTCGGCCGTGGCCACTTCGCTCTCCCGGGCGCTCACCTCGGTCTGGGCGATGTTGCGCCCGGCCCCCACCGAGCGGGCTTCGCTGAAGCGGCGCCGGGCTTCCTGCAGCCGGGCCCGGGCCGCCTGGGTTTCGGCCCGGGCGCTTTCCAGGGTATGGCGCTCCAGCTCGTCGTCGAGCTGGATCAGCCGGTCACCCTGCGCCACCCGGTCGCCCACGTCCACGTGCACCGTCTGCACCAGGCCCGCCACCGAGGTGGACAGGCTGGAGCGGCTCAGGGCACTGACGGTGCCGTTCAGACGCACTTCGTCGATGATGGGCGCGTTTTCAACGGCCGCCAGCCCCACGCCGGGCGGTTCCTGGGCGCGCGCGGCCGAGCTGGCGAGCAGCAGCAGTGTCGCCAGCGCGAGGGTCATCCTGCTCTTGAGTTGCACGGTCTCTCCCTGGCAATCGATGGCCGGTGGGATTCGGTCCAGCCTCTCAGGCCCATACGCCAGGCAGCGCGGGCCGGACTACCGGCGCTTCCGACAAGCGTGGCAGCAAGCCGCGCGGGCCTACAGAAAAGTTAGACTATGCAAGCAACAGACAGCAACGATGGGAACGGCGGACGCCGTTCCCGGAAGAATGAATCAGTCGAAGATGGAGGCGTTCTTGACCGACACCTGGTCGTTCAGCGTCCAGAAATCGTAGAGCACGCCGATCAGGAACAGACCGCCGGTCAGGAGGTAGATGACGCCGGTGATCCACTTGCCCATGTACATGCGGTGCACTCCGAACACACCCAGGAAGGTGAGCAGGATCCAGGCGATGTTGTAGCTGGTGTCGCCGCCGCGGAAACGGAAATCCGCTTCCCGATCCATCGCGGGAATCAGGAACAGGTCGATGATCCAGCCGATGAAGAACAGCCCCAGGGTGAAGAACCAGATGGTCCCGGTGACCGGCTTGCCGTAGTAGAAACGGTGGGAGCCCAGAAAGCCGAACAACCAGAGCAGGTATCCGATGGTTTTGCTGTGCGTATCCGTTTGCGCCATGCAATCGTCTCCAGACCGGGTTAAGTGGCCGCGCTATCCAAACACGATTCCGGACAGGAGGCCAGCCATGTTATCCAACCCTCCGAGACCGTCGTTCAGGGCCCGAGTTCCGGGGCCGGGTCGGGACCGTCCTCGCGGAATTCACTGGCGGACTTGCCCGTCCACTTACGAAAGGCGCGGCTGAAGTTGGAGAGATCAGCATAACCCAGTTCATAGGCGATTTCGCTAATCGACTGATTCGTGTAGCGCAGTAGCTGGATGGCGCGGTCCTTGAGCACCGCTTCGACGATTTCCCGGTAGGTGGTGTCACGATCCGCCAGTCGCCGCTTGAGGGTCCGTGACGACACGCAGAAACGCTCGGCCATGGCCTCCAGCGACGGCAGCGGGCCGGGCATCACGTGCAGCATGTTGCGGATGGCGATGACGATGTCGCCCTGCTCCCGCAAGGCCTTCTGCAGCTCGAACTCGCACTGGCTGCGGGCCATATCCGAGGCGTCGGCGTCGGCCAGGCGCATGCGGATATCGAGGAAATCCTTGGGGAAGATCAGCATCTCCGCGTCCGCGCTGTAGTCGAAGCGGATCGGCAGCTGCTGGGCAAATGCGCGGTAATAGGCCGGCTCGGCACAGGACAGGCGGGCGGACACGCCGGGCAGCTTGCCGTTGCGCAGCTCGAACCCCAGCTCTTCGCCACTGGCGTGATCCACCAGTTGCTCCGCCAGCAGCACCAGCGTCGCCATCACCGTTTCCGCCAGGAAGTGGTACAGGGACGGCACCTCGAACTCGGCCTTGAGCTGGACCAGGACGTGCTCGCCGGTGTCCCGCATCACCAGGCTGAGGAACGGCGCCCGCAGCTGCAGGTAGCGCCGCACCGAGTCCAGCGCGCCGCCCACCGTGGGACTGGTCAGCGCGGCGAAACCCAGGGTGCCGTGGATGGTGACCCGCAGCTCCCGCGCCAGGGCGAAGCTCAGCCCCTTGTCGCCGGCCAGCGCCACCGCCCGGTCCGCCATGATGACGGCGTCGGTGACGAACACCCGGCTGTCCGCGGCCTGCAGATCGGCGCGGGCGAAGCTCAGGCCCTCGTACAGCGGGCGGTCGTCGAAGCCGAGCCGCCGGACGGTATCGCCCAGCACCCGCAGGTAAACGCCGGGCAGCAGGAACAGGCCCAGCATCTGGCGTTCTTTATCCGCACTTCCCTTGACCATCCGCTTTACCTTCGCGATTCACCGGCCACCTCAGTATGAAGCGTCCTGTCTAAAGGCATGCTACCAGAAGCCCACGGCCCCCATTATTTGGCGTAGCGCCCGCCAATCCTGTCGTTGCGGTCAATCGAGGGCCGCAAAACGACGGCCCTGTCCCATCATCCACGACCGGCGTCCCGTTTACGCATGGCCTGGAACGCTTGCCCCAACCACACTGGATCCATCACAACGAGGCGTGCGCCAACCATCATCAACAACGGCGTGCGTCCCCGCGACAAGCGCCCCGAGGTATGGCGCACAGGAGGATCCATGTTGAGAACAGCCAACACAAAGAAAGACATCACCCGCAAACCCGAGCACGTGGACATCAAGCCCCAGCGCATGGGCTTTGAGTTCAACGACAAGGTGCCCCGCTACTGGCTCGACAACAGCCCGTTCCTGAGCCACATGATGAACGCACTGTCGGTGCTGTTCCCCCAGGGTGAGCAGTATTTCGTGGATGCCGTCCGCTATTACCGGGATCAGATCAACGATCCGGCCCTGAAGAAGGAAGTGCAGGGCTTCATCGGCCAGGAAGCGATGCACTCGCTGGAACACATCGCCATGAACCAGCACGTGCGCGACCAGGACATGCCGGTCGAGGACATGGAGCGCCATCTGAAAGTGCTGCTGACCGGCTTCGGCAAACGTCTGCCCAAGCGTCACCAGTTGGCCATCACCTGCGCCCTGGAGCACATGACCGCAATGATGGCGGACATGCTGCTGGAGCGGGACGACGTGCGCGAGGACATGCACGAGACCATGCGCCCGCTGTGGGTCTGGCACGCCATCGAGGAAACCGAGCACAAGGCGGTGACCTACGACGTTTTCCAGCAGGTGGGCGGCACCTATCTGGAGCGCGCTTTCTACCAGATCCTCAGCACCGCGTTGCTGGGCGTGATGACCACCTACTTCACCGCCCGCATGATGTGGAACGACAAGCGCAACATCTCGCTGACCGATGTGGGCAAGGGCCTGTGGCGCATGTGGGGCGTCGGGGGCGTGTTCTCCAGCCTGGCGCCGACCTGGCTGGAGTACTTCAAGCCCGGCTTCCACCCCTGGCAGCACGACAACAGCGAGCTGATCGCCGAGTTCAAGAGCGAGATCGCCGAACACGTTGCCCCGCAGTACCGCAACGGCAACCGCCGTACCCTGCAGTAATCCCTTCACGTCTGGCCCCGAGCCCGCTCCGGCGGGCTTTTTTTGTTGATTCACTCATGCGGCCGGATCGAGTCGAAGAGGTACCAGCGCTTCCGTCATCCCAGATGCTCGTCCCTGACCAACTGGGATGAACCGGAACGTCCCTGTCCCTGCTCCAGCGCTGGTACCCCTTCGACTCACGCCCCCCACTCAAAGACGCGCCTTCAGACCGGGATGACATCGCCCTGGTTCGCCCCCGATTTGTCGTCAGTCGACGCCCGGGATTTGTGGACGTCCTCTTTCTCCAATCCTTCATTTGACAGAACCCCGCTTTGGGTGAAGGTTTAGAGGGGCATCCGGAACCATTCCGAATCCGGCAAAGGAGGGAATCGAACATGAAACGACTGCTCATGCTGGTCGGCGATTACGTCGAGGATTACGAAGTGATGGTGCCCTTCCAGGCGCTGATGGCCGTGGGCTATGAAGTGCACGCCGTGTGCCCGGACAAGAAATCCGGCGAGTCGGTGCGCACCGCCATCCACGACTTCGAGGGCGACCAGACCTACTCGGAAAAACCGGGCCACAACTTCGCCCTCAACGCCACCTTCGCCGCCATCAACCTGGACGACTACGACGGCCTGGTGGTGCCCGGCGGCCGGGCGCCGGAATACCTGCGCCTGAACGACGCCGTGCTCAAGGCGGTGAAGCACTTTGCCGACGCCGACAAACCCATTGCCGCCATCTGCCACGGCGCCCAGTTGCTGGCCGCCGCCGGGGTGCTCGACGGCAAGCGGTGCTCGGCCTACCCGGCCTGCGCGCCGGAAGTCACGGCCGCCGGCGGGCAATTCCAGTCCATCGAAGTGAACGAAGCCCACGTGGACGGCAAGCTGGTGACGGCACCGGCCTGGCCGGCGCATCCCGCCTGGATTGCGAAATTCATGGAGGTGATGGGCGCGAAAATCACGCTGTAGCGCTATTCGGGGCCGGCAGGGCCGGCCCCGACGCGGTCACACGTACAGGTTCTTGCGGGAGAAGCGCGACACCAGCGGCTGATAGGCCGCGCCCAGCAGCCGGTTGAGGGCCTCGATGCCCCACGCGTCCGGGCCGACGAGAATGCGCGACTCGTCCTTCTCGATGCCGCGCACGATGATGTCCGCCGCTTTTTCCGGCGTGGTCATCGCCAGCTTGTCGAAGCCCTTGCGCTGGGCGTCGGCGTTCTCCGACTTGCCCATCCGCGCGGCACGGGCGATGTTGGTCTTGATGCCACCAGGATGCACACAGCTCACCTGCACCGGCTGCTCCTCCAGCGCCATCTCCTGGCGTAGCGCCTCGGTAAAGCCGCGCACCGCGAACTTGGCGGCGTTGTAGGCGCTCTGCTTGGGCACGCCGATCAGGCCGAACACGCTGGAGACATTGACCACATGGCCGTCACCGGAGGCAATCAGGTGCGGCAGGAAGGCGCGGGTGCCGTGGGCCACCCCCCAGAAATCGATGTCCATCACCCATTTGAAATCGTCGTCGGTCATCTCCCGCACCGACGCCGACAGCGCCACGCCGGCGTTGTTGATCACCAGGTTGACCTGGCCGAAGTCCCGGGCCACCGCCTCGGCGTGGGCGTAGATCGCGTCCCGGTCCGACACGTCCAGCCGGTAGGTCTTCACCTCCACCGAGTCGCAGGCTTCGGCGGTCTCCCGCAAGCCGCTCTCGTTCACGTCCGACAGCGCCAACCGGCACCCCTTGGCGGCAAGCTTGGTGGCCAGGGCCCGGCCGATGCCGGATCCGGCGCCGGTGACCACGGCGACTTTATTGCGCAGTTCTTTCATGGCTGATCCTCACAGGTGGGAACCGGTTTACCGAACGATTTCGGACCACGGCTCTTGAAGTAAAGCACCTTCTTTAACCCGCACTGTATCAGCGGGAAAACCAGCGCCAATGGCAGGAAAGGACACCATGCCCGGGCACCCCGGCCACCCTGTTCCGACGCACCCGGAGTGCTAGACTGGCGGTCGCCAACCGGAGGAGCCGCCATGCATCATCCCATCCCTGCCGTGATCGCCATCCTGCAACACGACGACCGTTTCCTGCTGGTACGCCGGCGCAACGAACCGGACGCCGGGCTGTGGGGCCACGCCGGCGGCAAGGTGGAATGGGGCGAGGATCTGGACGCGGCGGCGCTGCGGGAACTGCGCGAGGAAACCGGCATCAGGGCCG
Source organism: Marinobacter sp. JSM 1782161 (assembly GCF_011421605.1). Lineage (NCBI taxonomy): Bacteria > Pseudomonadati > Pseudomonadota > Gammaproteobacteria > Pseudomonadales > Marinobacteraceae > Marinobacter > Marinobacter sp. JSM 1782161. The sequence continues at coordinate 359,318 of NZ_WSSA01000004.1, read as the reverse complement.
AAGTGGCCGGACGGCTGGCGCCGCTGGACTGCCTCAGCGGCACGGCGCCGGAGCACCATTTCATCCTCTGCCCGGTGGTGTGTCGCTATCAGGCCGGAGACCCGGTGGCGGGGGACGACGCCGATGCGGTGGGGTGGTTCTCACTGGCGGCCATGCGACGGGACCCGGCACGCTTCAGCCGGGATGTGATCGGGATCTGTGAGCAGGCGCAGGCCGTCTAAGACCGGCCCGCGCAGTCGACGGATCAGTCGCCGTCGCGTTCTTGCGCCAGCTCTTCCAGTGTCTGGTAGCTGCATTCCTCACCGGCCTCGAAGCTGTCGGAGGAACTCACCAGCACGTTGTCGGGCGCCATGAATCGGCGACCGAGCAATACGCCGTAATGGAAACGACCGCGATCGGTCAGCGAAAACTGCGTTTCGTGGGTCTTGCCGGCGATGCAGAAATCCATGTTGACCACGTAGCGGCGCTGGGATTCGGCGCCCTTGCGCTTGATCAGCACGGTGCGTTCCACCGGGCGCTCGAACTGCAACACCACGTGGGTGTCTTCGGCGTCGTCGCTGTCCTTGTGGTCGTCCAGGGGCAGTTCGAAGCTGACCCAGTCCTCGCCGTCGCGCTCGAACGGCTCGACGTTCACCGCGTGCAGGGACGACGTCTTGGCCCCGGTATCCAGCCGCGCCTTGAGGCGGACGCCGCTGTCCTGCAGCACCACCCACTCGACAAAGCCGAGGGTTTCATAATCCGTGTCGTCGTCCGCTGAGGCCAGCGGAGTGAAGGCCGACAACAGGGCCGCCAGAATCAGACTCAATCCAGTTTTCATGCAGGCTCCTTGGTTACGACGTTCCATGGGGCCGGCGTCGACGCCGGTCCGTGATCAATGGCTCTGGATAATGCCAGAGCCACCGGCGCCGGGCCACGGTCCTGACGGAAAGGTAATCGGCCGGCAAGGCGTGACCGCTCACCCGGGCGCGGAGACCACCTTGAGCGCCGCACGGCCGCTGCGGTAGGCGCTGGGGCTCATGCCGGTCCAGCGTTTGAAGGCGCGGGTGAAGTTGGCGGCGTCGGCGTAGCCCAGGGCATCGGCAATCTGGCTCAGGCTCATGCGGGTGTTCTGCAACAGCTCGCGGGCGCGCTCCAGGCGCACCTGGTCCACCAACTGCTGGAAGCTCACCGACTCTTCCTGCAAACGACGCTTGAGGGTGCGTTCGGACACGAACAGCGTGCCGGCCACGCGGCCCAGTTTGGGGGGAAACGGCTGGCTGGTCTCGATCACCCGCCTGACCCGGGCGTCGAAACCGACGTCCTCCCGGAGCTGTTCCAGCGCCCGTTCGCACTGGCGGCGGGAGGCCTCGGCCACCTGCTCGTCGCTGAAGCGGATCGGCGTGTCCAGGGCCGCGGACGGGATCAGGATGGCGTCGTCGTCGCAGTCGTAATGCACCGGCAACGGGATCTGGCGCCGGAAGCGCTGCATGTAGCCCGGCTCACGGCCGCGCCGGTGCACGCAGGCACCGCGTATCGGATCGCCCAACAGCTGCAGCCCCATCATCACGCAGCCGAACACCATGGCGTCCATGATGAAATTCTGCAGCGGCCCCAGATCGATGCCGCCCACCACCCGCAACGTGGTGGTGCCGCCATCGCTGCGGCAGAAGATGCGCAGATGCGGCGCACGCAGGGACAGGAAACGCACCATCAGGTCCATGGCCTCCCCCAAGGTGCGGCTGTTCATCGCCGCCACACCCAGCGGGCCGTGCAATGGCAGCCGCAGTTCCGCCGCCAGCATCACCCCCAGCCCCGGCTCGCCGCTCTCCACGATCGCCCGGGTCACGAATTCACTGGCCTGGGACAGGGACACGCGCACGTCATCGCTGGCCAGGCATGCCGGGTCCAGCCCCACCTGGGCCAGCAGGGCCCGATCGTCGACACCCCGCCGGCGCAACAGCTCGGCGATGGTGTGCAGGTAGATGGCGGGCAGTCCTGGATCCTGAACCTGGGAAGCGACGGCGGGCATGAAGCGATTCCTCGACAAGTTGCATTATTGTAATAGTGCAATCGAGTATGACGCCTGTTTGGCCGCCAACCCATGACTTCAATGACGCGTCAACGGGATGAAGAGGCCAATCGCTGTGAAACGCGACGTCTCAATCGGCTTGCCGGGCCAGGAAATCCGCCAGGATGCGGTAGGATCGGCGCGGCCGTTCCAGCATCGGCAGGTGGCCGACGCCCGGCAGCACGTGCACTTCGGCGTGGGGCACACGATCGCGATACCATTCGACGCAGCCCGGCAGGGTGATGCGGTCGCGGTCACCCCAGATCACCAGCAGCGGCGGCGTCTGCGGCCCCAGGCCGGTGACCGGTGCAAAGGGATCGTCCACCATGTCGGCGAACACGTGACGGTTCTGGCCGCTGCGGCGCAGCAGGTCCACACCAAGCAGGCCGAGCATGGCCACCCCAGCCACGCTGGGCGCGCCGTGGCTGACGCCGTTGAACATCCGGTAGAGGCCGGACCAGTCCTCCGGCAGCAGCAGGGTTGAATCGAACGTGGGCGGGCGCGTCAGGTCCACGTCGGCGCGGTGGGGAATCCCGGCGCTGTTCATGACCGTCAGGCTGGCCACGCGCTCGCCGGCCTGCTCCGCCATCACGGTGGCGATGGCCGCCCCCATGGAGCTGCCCACCAGATGAACCTGCCCCAGGCCGGCAGCGCCCAGCCATTGCCGCAGGCGGCGAGCCTGTTCCCGATAGCCGTACGCGGCGCCCACTTTGTACTCACTCTCACCGAAACCCGGAATGTCCAGCGCCAGCACGTGGCTGTCGCCCGGGAACATCGGCAGCCAGGCGCTCCAGTTCTCCTTCATCGCCGCCAGGCCGTGCAACAGCACGATGGACGGCCGGTCCGGACGGCGTCGGCCGCGTTCCAGCCAGACCACGCGGTGCCCGTCCACCGTCGTCGAGCGGCGCCGGGCACGCTGCAGCCAGCGGTGGCCGGTGCGCGCCAGCGGCCAGGGGTTGGGCAGGCGGTAGGGCAATGCGGACAATCCGGAAACGTCGGCGGACATGGCAGGCATCCTGTCGGTGACTTCGTGACTCAGAGTCTAACCGCAAAACGCGACGACCCAATGGCTGCCCGGTCATGCATCGACGGGCAACCGGGCAAGTGGTCGTCACAGCGTCAGGTCGAGGTACACGGGGTCGTGGTCGGACGCCCGCCAGGGGCCCTCGCTGTAGAGCCGTTCGGCGCGACCGGGCGGATGATATTCGAGGTTGTAGTCAAGCGCCGGCGGCTCGTCGGCGTTGATGTGCCAGATGCCGCCACCGCTGACCCGATCCCGGGCCGACGCGTCCGCCAGGATGTAATCCAGCAGGCCCCGGGCTCCGAAATAGCGATAGCTGTAGCGTTGATCGCCGGCCAGGGGCGCGGGGCGCTGCAAACCGCCTGAGGCCAGCCGTTGCAAGGGCCTTTCACCGGCGTAGGTGTTCAAGTCCCCCAACACCAGCGTGCCCGCCAGGGACGACGGCTGAGGCCGCCGCGCCAGCCAGTCGAGCAGGGTCGTGGCCGAGGCCTCGCGAACCGGCGCGTAACAGCCTTCGCTTCCCTGCGCCTGGTTCGCCCCGCTGGCGTTGCGGCAGGAGCGTGACTTGAAATGGTTCACCACCACCCGGATGCGGCGGTCCTGCCCGATTCGCCGAAAGTCCTGGAGCAGCGGCGCGCGGCTGTAGCGCCCGAACACCCCGTCGGTCAGGCTGGCGGGCGAACCCGCCGGCTCGACCCGGTCAGTGCGATAGACCAGTGCCACGCGAATGGCGTCGCCACCGGCGTCGGGCGCCCGCACGTAGTCCCAACCGTCGCCCAGGGCGCGAGTCAGGTCCGCCAGGGCGCTGTCGCGTCCGTGACCGTCGTTCTCGATCTCCATCAGGCCCACGACGTCCACGTGCAGCCCGAGGATGGCGCTGACCAGTTTGGCCCGCTGGCGCTCCATCTCGTCCAGGGTGTCGGCGCCACGAGCGGTGGGAAAGCCGCCACCGCGGCCGTCGCCGTTGAAGAAATTCAGCACGTTGAAGCTGGCCACCCGGATCGCGCCATCCGCCCGCGCTGGCGGGGTTGGCGGTCGCTCGTGGCCGCCCACCACCGCCGGCCAGCGATCCGGCTGGATCCGCCACTGGTCGTAGCGGAAATCAAGGACGCCCTGCACCGGCGCCAGGCGGCTGCCGGCCCGCAGCGAACGCCCGGCACTCAGGCCGGGAACCGGCAACGGCAGGATGGCGGGATTCTGGGCCAGGCGCCGATCATCCAGCAGCAGTGTATTGCGTTCGGAGCGGGCGCCGGGGTCCGGGAAGAACGCGTCCTGCGGCGCCAGGGAGACGATGCCATAGCGCGCCAGGTCGTGGTTGTCGATCACCACCAGCGGATCATCGAAGCGCACCCGCATCGACTCGCGGGACTCAAGCGACGCCGGCAGCGGGAACGCCAGGGAAATCGCTGCCGGCAGTTCGCCACGGCCACACACGTCCAGGTCCCCGTTGGCCGCCATTTCGGTGAGACCGTAATACTCCTTGATGCGCCCGCGGACACGGACCCGTTCGCCCACGGCACCGGCCCGGGAACGGGTATAGATGTACAGGCCCTCAGAGGTACGCGCGTCATGGTCGCGATCGGCGGCGGCGGACTCGAGGTAGATGCCGCCCAGGCCATCCTCACCACGCCCGTCGAGCGTGATAATGCCCTCGACCGTCACGGTGCGACCGGCCAGGGGCGATTCGTCGTCGCTTCCCTGAATGCTCGAAATCGGGGTAAAGCCGGTGCCGCACTGGGCGCTGGCAATCGCCGGCATAAGGCCGGCCATGAGGGCAAACAGGCGACAGGCATTCCGGGTCATGGGTCCTCTGCGTCCTTGGTCCGCTGTATAGTGGGGAAAATCCAGCTCGCGAAACCCGCTGGAAACGCGGCGAGTGCGTTATTTTTCATAGGGTTTCACGAGCTGGAGTTTCCCCGACTCGGCCACGTCGTGCAACGCGGAGAGGGGCAATGCGCCTATTGCCACAACGGAGAGATGGATGAGCATGACCGTCGGATGGATCGTGATCGCTTTCGCCGCCATCGGCACGCTGATGGTCGTCCAGGCGCGGCGCCGCAACCGCTCCATGGCACAGCTCCGGCGCGAGGGTTTTCAGCCGGCGCAAAGCTGGCGTTCGAATCTGGCGGTGGTGACCGAACAGGGGACCGATCGCTTCGCGGTGGTCTGGCCCGGCCATTACCGGGTGTTCCGGGCCCACCAGATCCGGCGCATCGACATCATCAGCCAGGAACGGGACGCCGGCCGGCAACAGCACAAGGTGCAGATCGAGCTGGACGATCCGGATCACCAGGCGATCGGCCTGGCCACACTCAACCGGCGTGACCGGGCGGAAAAATGGGCGCGTGAGATCCGGGAGTGGCAAGCCTCCCATGCGGGAGAACGGTAGGGCGGCCCGGGACCGGCCGCAGGCGGAGGCTCAGAGCCAGGCGCCCAGGGCGTCGCGGTTGGCCAGCTCAAGCTGCTGGATCAGCGGATCGCTGTGTGGCGTGTCACCACTCAGTCCGGCGAGGGCCAGCATGTAGCACACCAGCGCCGCGCGGGTGTCGATGCTCAGCTCGCCATCCACCATGGCGTAGTCGTTGGCGATGATCGCCTGCTGCTCGGGCGTAAGCCGCTGGTCCGGGCGCAGCACGATGTTCACGCGGGTGTTCCAGGCCTCGTCGTTGCGCGCCTTGTGGCGGCTGCGCTCGGGCAGCACCTGGGGCGTGCCGCGGAAACGGCTGAGCATGAAATCCCGGTATTCGCCGTTTGCATCGCACCAGGCGCGCACGTGCCAGCGCTGACCGCTGTAGATCAGGGTATGAGGCTCGAGGATGCGCTTCTCGCCTTCCGGCTTGGTAAGCGAGAAATACTCCGCCTCCAGACGGCGTCCCTGGCGCGTGGCCAGCACGATCGGCCGCACCACTTCCGGCTCGGCCAGACGACGTGGCACGTGCAGGATCTCGGTGTTGGGCAGCCCCAGGTCGAGCGACTCGAAGGTCTCGCTCAGGGCGTGATCGCGGCCCAGCACTTCCAGGTATTCGTCGGAGCGCCCCTGGGTCACCGTCGGGCGGAACTGGTCCGCGGGTACATAGCCCTTGAGGTGGCGATCGTACTCGAGGTTGCCCGGCGCGACTTCACGCAGGTAGGTGTTGATGTCCTTGGAGGCCTGCTGACGGCCGATGCCGAAGGCATGGCAGATGTGGTTGGTCGTCAGTCGGCCTTCCCACAACGCGATGATTTCAATCAGGCGATAACGTAGGAGGAGATCCCAGCGAATGGGCCAATCCGTTTTCTTCATCATGTGGCGCTCTTTCTCAAACTGATTGAATTCCGATCAATCCGTAACCGGAGTCGATATGCTATCAGCTTCCCGACACGCCGCGTGTTACGGCACATTAATGTAAAATATCGTCAAACAATACCCTTCCAGTGTGTCGCTTTCCTGCGAAATCCACCACTTACAGTCAGGTAACATCCGCGCCATGATGGGCGCGATGCGGCTTGTATTGTTACCAGTACGCAGCCGCTACAGACGCTGCTATTGTGGGACACAGGATCCTGTATCACCGTTACGATCCAGCCTGTACCACTGTCACGAGCAAGAGGGTTGCGCCACCCTCTCAAGGAATGAGGAACCCTCATGACCCGCATGGTTGCATCGCTGTTTGCCCTGATCCTGAGTACCCTGCTGCTGGTCGCCGGCAACGCCTTCCTGATGACGCTGCTGGGCATCCGCCTGGGCCTGGAAGCGGTCGACCCGGGCACCATCGGCCGGGTGCTGGCCTGCTATTCGGTGGGGTTCGTACTGGGCACCCTGTCGGTGCACCGGGTGATCGGGCGGGTCGGCCACATCCGTGCCTTCGCGGTGTTCGCCGCCATCACGGCGGTGGCCGCGCTGCTGTATCCGCTGGCCCTGTCGATGGCCCTATGGGCGGGGTTGCGGGTGCTGTCGGGTTTCGCCATGGCGGGCCTGCTGGTGGTGATCGAGAGCTGGTTCAGCAGCCGCGCCACCAGCAGCAACCGCGGCGCCCTGTTCGCGGTGTACCAGATCGTGTTCTTCATCTCCGTGGCCAGCGGCCAGTTGCTGGTGAACCTGGGGGATCCGGCAGATTTCCCGCTCTACACCCTGTCGGCGATCCTGCTGACCCTGGCGCTGATACCACTGTCGCTGACGCGCATGGACGCGCCGGTGGTGGTCGCCGCGGAGCGGATCTCAATCTTCCAACTGCTGCGAGAGTCCACCACCGGGGTCGCCGGCTCACTCACCTGCGGCCTGCTGATCGGCTCTTTCTACGCCCTGGGGCCGGTCTACGCCACGCTGATCGGGCTGGATCTGGCGCGAACCTCGGCGTTCATGGCCACGGCCATCATTGCCGCCATGATCCTGGCCTGGCCCATGGGCATGATCTGCGATCGCTTCGACCGGCGCCGGGTGATGTTCACGCTGGCGCTCATTGCCGGCGTAGCGGCCTGTGTGGCGGCCTTCACCGGCATCCATCACCCGATCCTGCTGATCGGCGCCGTGGGCCTGTTCACCGGGCTGTCGGCGGCGCTCTATCCGATTGCCGTGGCCATTACCAACGACCGCATGGACGAACACCGCATTGTGGCCGCCAGCGCCACGCTACTGCTGAGCTACGGTCTGGGGAGTGTCATGGGCCCGCTGCTGATCTCGGAGCTGATCGGCCTGACCGGGCCGGGCGGGCTGTTCCTGGGCTGCGCCGGTTTCCTGGCGTTGCTGGCACTGATCGTGGGCTACTACATCTGGACCACTGAAGACATCCCGGTGGCCGAGCAGGAGACCTTCGTCACCACCATGCCCGAAGCCATGCCGGTACTGGCCGAGATGGACCCGCGCAACGAGGAGTTCCACGCCACCGAAGAGCCCCTGATGCCGGAGCCGGCGGCGCCGGAAAGCCGGCCGGCGGTGCCTATCGAGGAGGAGGAAGCGACCGAGCCGCGCTGAGCCGTCGCCCGGTCACTCAGGCACCGGCTCAGCGCGGTCGCATTTCAGGCAATCCAGCCGGTCGCCCAGGTGTGCGCGGCGGCCCGCTTCGCTGGTTACCCAGGGGCGATTAATAAACGGCGGCCGGTGGCGCATGTGCTGCCCATGGCCGCAGTCAAGTCGCGCCACCCAATCCCCCTCATCATCACGGTAAAATGCCGTCACGTGTCGTTGCATGCACTCGTGTCCCGTTGCTCACCGCCGCCGGTGCGGGTCTTGTCCGGAAGCACCGGACATCGCCCAGGCAAACTGGTTTTCGGTTTTCCCGCATACTAATTTTGTTCTCATATCTGTTTTCATTACAATATTTAGCAAACTATATGAGTAACCCGCCATTTCCGTACTGACCGGTGCCGGATGGCTTACTTTTCCAACGGTCGGAGACTTCCTATGAGAGACCAATTTCCCTTCGCTTTTGCCCGTGTCACCCGTCGCTGGCGCAAGCTGATGGACGAACGACTGAAAGACCTGGGCGTCACCCAGGCCCGCTGGACCACCATGGTCTACCTGCAGAAAGGCGGCGAAGGCCTCACCCAGCGCGAGCTGGCCAACCTGATGGCGATCGAGAATCCCACGCTGGTGCGCCTGCTGGACAGCCTGGAAAGCCAGGGCCTGATCGAGCGTCGTCCCTGCCAGAAAGACCGCCGCGCCCGCCGCCTGCACCTGACCCCGGCCGGTGAAGACTTCATGGAAGACCTCAACAACCGCGCCGAGCAGCTGCGCGAGGACATGCTGGAAGGTCTCACCGACGAAGACCTGGAACACACCATCCGCATCTTCGACCGCATTATGGCCAACGCCGAGCGTCTGCAGAAACACTGACGGCGCCGACTGTACACCCGCTCCCGGTATCCGATCGGAGGTTCCCCTGAAGGACTTCAGCCTCGAAGCCCTGCTCGACCGTCACGGAACGCGCTGGCGCTGGCTGGCCGTCGCCACCGTGATGCTGGGAACCATGGCGACGGTGCTCAGCGCGACCATCGTCAACGTCGCGCTGCCGGAAATCATGGCGCACTTCCAGGTCGGCCAGGGCGTGGCGCACTGGCTGGTAACCGGCTTCATCGCCGCCATGACCACCACCATGCTCACCACCGGCTGGATCCTGGATCACTTCGGCCTGCGTCGGGCGCTGGGCAGCGCCATGTTGGCGTTCACCCTGCTGGCCATCGCGGGTGGCTTCGCCACATCGCCGGAATGGCTGATCCTGTCCCGCATCGGCATGGGTGCCGTGGCGGGGCTGATGCAACCGATGGCCATGTACCTGGTGTTCCGGGCCTTCCCCAAGGAAAAACGCGGCCAGGCCATGGGTATCTACGGCATGGGCGTGATCCTGGCACCCGCCCTGGGGCCCGTGGTGGGCGGGTTCATCGTCGACCAGCTCGACTGGCGCTATGTGATGTTCGCCCCGGCACCGGTGACGCTGCTGGGGGTGTTCATGGTGTACCGCTACCTGCCCTGGCCGGTGTCCCGGCCCGAGCCGTACCGCTTCGATTTTCCGGGGCTGATCTGGCTGGCGCTGTTCATCGTCAGCGGCCTGGACACCCTCAACGCCCTGCAGCACGCCGAGGGCGCCGGAACCCGCATTACCATCGGCGCCAGCGTGGCGCTGGTCAGCCTGATCCTTTTCATCCTGCGGGAACGGCACACGCCGCACCCGCTGCTGAACCTGACCCTGTTGCGGCGGCCGGCCTTCCGCGACGCCAGCCTGGTGGCCATCGCTCTGGGTCTGGCGCTGTTCGGTTCGACCTACCTGATCCCGCTGTTCGTGCAATCGGCGCTGCAATTTTCCGCCACCGAAGCCGGCCTGCTGATGCTGCCCGCCGGCATTGCCCTGGGCGTCACCTTCCCACTGGCCGGCCGCCTGGCCGACCGCAAACCACCCAGACCGATGATCGTGACAGGTATCGTCACGTTCGCGGCATCAACCGCCCTTTTCGCGCTTTCCGATCTGGCACTCGGTTTTTTCTGGCTGGCCGCCTGGGCCGTCATCGGGCGCATCGGGCTGGGGCTGATCATGCCCGCCCTGTCCACCGGTGCCCTCAATCCGCTGGACCCGACCGAACTGGGCTACGGCTCCAGCATCATCAATTTTTCCCGCCAGCTCGGCGGCGCGTTCGGGGTCAACGCCGTGGCGCTGACCATCGAGTACGGCCAGCAAGGAATGGGACTGACCTCCATCGACGCCTTCCACAACGCCTGGTGGCTGGTTACCGGATTCGTCCTGCTGGCCCTGTGGCCGGTCCGACGCATCCGCGGCTGAGCCAGACACAAACCTCGCTTCCATCCAGTTAACGAAGAATTAATCAACCTGAAACCGATTCAAGGTTGACGACGGCTCGCCACTTTATCGAGAATGATTCGCATTAAAATATGCGGATGATTCCGGTTAAGGATGCCGGGACCCCGCCGCCCGTTCGTCCAACAACCGATAAGGCCAGCCATGATGGATCATTCAACGCCTCTGCAAGCGGCTCAGTCCGAGACCGCTTACCACCGCCCCGATCCCCTGCAGTACCTGTTCAACGCCGATCACCCGGAGCATTACCGCACAGCCCTGGAACAGGGCATCCAGTTAATCCAGCGTCGGCTGGCGCTGACCGAACGCCCCTTCACCGGCATCCTGCCGGGGGAACTGGCCGAGCGTTTCCGCGGCCTGGACCTGGATCAGCCGCTGGAGCAGCTAAACGACGTGCTGGGCGAGCTGGAATCCCTGTACCTGCAGGACGCCGTCTACTTCCACCACCCGCGCTATGTGGCGCACCTGAACTGTCCGATCGTGGTGCCGGCGATCCTGGCGGAGCTGATCCTCAGCAGCGTCAATACATCGGTGGACACCTGGGACCAGAGCGCGGGCGCTACGCTCATCGAGCAGAGTCTGATCGACTGGACCACCGGCCGGATCGGGCTCGGCGACCAGGCCGACGGCGTGTTCACCAGCGGCGGCACCCAGTCCAACCTGATGGCCATGCTGGTGGCGCGGGACAACGCCTGCGAACGCCTCTGGGGCCACAGCGTGCGCGAACGCGGCCTGCCACCGGAAGCCGCCCGCTTCCGCATCTTCTGCTCCGAAGTCAGCCACTTCAGCATCCAGAAAGCGGCGGCCCTGCTGGGCCTGGGCTACGACGCGGTGGTCCCCGTGGCCTGCGACGATCACTTCCGCATGGACCCGCACGCCCTGCACGCCGCCCTGGATACCTGCGCCCGGGACGGCAAGCTGCCTCTGGCGGTGGTGGCCACCGCCGGCACCACAGATTTCGGCAGCATCGATCCGCTGCCGCGCCTGTCGGAGATCACCCGCAACAGCGGCGCCTGGTTCCACGTGGACGCCGCCTACGGCTGCGGCCTGCTGCTGTCGCGTCACCACCGCCAGCGCCTGGGCGGCATCGAACAGGCCGACTCGGTGACCGTCGACTACCACAAATCCTTCTTCCAGCCGGTCAGCTGCAGCGCCCTGCTGGTGCGTGACCGGGCACGGATGGGCTGCGTCACCTGGCACGCCGACTATCTCAACCCCCTGAGCCAGCGCCAGGAAGGCACGCCCAACCTGGTGGACAAGAGCCTGCAGACCACGCGCCGCTTCGACGCCCTCAAGCTCTGGCTGACCCTGCGAACCATGGGGCCGGACGCCCTGGGCGACGCCTTCGAGCAGGTCATGGCTCTGGCCCGCAAGACCTATCTGTTGCTGCTGTCAGACGAGCGCATCGAGGTGTTGCACCAGCCGGAGATCAGCACCCTGGTATTCCGCTTCCGCCCCGGGCCGGAGACTCCCGACGCCGAGCTGGACGCCGCCAACGTGGCCATCCGCAAAGCCATCATGCGTTCCGGCGAGGCCATGGTCGCCGCCACCAAGGTGGGCGGGCGCCAGTACCTCAAGTTCACCCTGCTCAACCCGGCCACGCGCATCCAGGACATCCAGGCGGTACTGCGCCTGATCAAACAGCACGGCGAGGACTTTTTCGCCGACCGTAGCGAAGCGGCGGCGGACTCCACCACCGCGTTCATGACCGACCAGGAGGTGGCCCATGGCTGAACGGATTCACGACTTCATCGGCATTGGCCTGGGGCCCTTCAACCTGAGCCTGGCCTGCCTGGCCGAGCCGCTGGACGGGCTGGACGGCGTGTTCCTGGACGAGAACCCGGGCTTTGACTGGCACCCCGGCCTGATGATGGAAGGCGTGCACCTGCAGACGCCGTTCATGTCGGACCTGGTCACGCTGGCCGACCCCACCAGCCCCTATAGTTTCCTCAACTACATCAAGCAACAGGGGCGGATCTACAGTTTCTACATCCGCGAGAATTTCTTTCTCCAGCGGCGCGAATACAACCAGTACTGCCAGTGGGCCAGCCAGCGCCTGGGCAATGTGCGTTTCAACACCTTCGTCGAGCAGATCGACTACGACGCCGGGCGCGACTGCTACCGCCTGTTGACCCTGTGCACCCGCACCGGCCAGGCGCGGGACTACTACGCCCACAAGCTGGTGCTGGGCACCGGGCCACGGCCGTTCGTACCGCCCTGCTGCGAAAACCTGGAAGGGCCGGTGCTGCACGCTTCGGACTACCTCAACCGCAAGGACGAGGTTCAGGGCAAACGCGCCATCACCGTGTTGGGCAGCGGCCAGAGCGCGGCGGAAATCTTCCATGACCTGCTGCAGGACATCGACAGCCGCCACTACACCCTCAACTGGCTGACCCGTTCACCGCGTTTCTTCCCGCTGGAATACAGCAAGCTGACCCTGGAGATGACGTCGCCGGAGTACGTGGACTATTTCTACGACCTGCCCCGGGACAAGCGCGAGCACCTGGTGACTCACCAGAAGCACCTGTACAAGGGCATCAACACGGACCTGATCGACGCCATTCACGACCTGCTTTACACCAAGCGGCTGGCCGGCGAGGTGCCGGTGGGCCTGCACACCAACGCCGCCCTGCGCGACGCCCGCTACCTGGAACCGCAACAGCAGTTCGACCTGACCTTCGAACAGGTGGAACAGGAGCGTCGCTTCGCCCACCGCACCGACGCGCTGATCCTGGCCACTGGCTACCAGTATCAGCCGCCGGCCTTCCTCGACGGCATCGCCGGACACATCCGCTGGGACGACCAGGGCCGCTTCGACGTGCACCGCAATTACAGCATCGACCACGGCGCCAGCCGCATCTTCGTGCAGAACGCCGAGCTGCACACCCACGGCTTCGTCACCCCTGACCTGGGCATGGCCTGCTACCGCAACAGCTGCATCCTGCGGGCGCTGACCGGTGGCGAGCCGTATCCGGTCGAGGAACGCATCGCCTTCCAGCAGTTCGGCGTGCCGGACATGGCAGACACCCCCCTGCCACAGGATGCGACGGTCTGACATGTCGGTTTCCATGAAGTACTGGCTCATCGGCCTGACCGCCATTGCGGTGGTCAGCGATTCGATGCTGATCCCGTTTTACCCGCATTTCTTCGAGAGCGCCTTCGGCGTGACCAGCGCCCACACCGTGGGCCTGTACATCGCCGCCTGCTGCCTGACGGTGATGCTGGCGTTTCCGGTGTGGGCGCGGGTCGCGCGGCGCGCCGCCCTGTTGCCACTGCTGATCAACACGCAGCTGGTGGCCGGTGGTCTGAGCGTCCTGTGTTACTGGACCGCCACCGTGACCCAGTTCTGGGTCGTCTCGCTGGCGATGCTGGTGTTCAAGGCCAGCTACCTGCTGATCTACCCGCAGATCATGCGGCTGGAACAGGCCGACAGCCACGGCCGTACCATCGGCCTGCTGTCGGTGATTGTCCACTTCGGCGGTATCGGCGGCGCCCTGCTGGGCGGAGCCGTGCTGCAATGGTTCGAGCCGCGCCAGGTGTTCCTGCTGATGGCTGTGGGCGACTTCCTGCAGACCGGTATCTGCGTGCTGCTGAAAAGGCGCCAGGCCTCGACGCCGGAGACCGGGAACGACGATCCCGCCACCCCGGACACGCCGGCCCATCTCGGGCTGGTGCTGCGCCTGTGCAGCGTGATGGCGGTGTTCTACTTCAGCGCCTTCCTGATCCGGCCCTTTTTCGTACGCTACTGGGAAGACCTGTCCGGCCTGCACGATGCGTTTCTCTCGGGCGTCGTGTTCGCTATCCCCGGCGCCGTCGCCCTGCTCGCCCTCTGGCTGAGCTACCGCCGTCCCGCCGATCCCCAGGCCCACTGGCGGATCCTGCCGGCCATGCTGTTCGTGGTCGCCGGCCTGTTGCTGCAGGCGGTGCCGTCCTCGCTGGCGGTGTTGGCGGGTCGCGTCCTGTTCGGCTGGGGGCTGTTCCGCGCCACCGTGCGGCTGGACCAGTTGCTGTTCGCCCTGAGCCAGCCGGCCTACTACGCCACCGACTTCAGCAAGGTCAGTTTCAGCCAGAATCTGGGCGTGCTGGTGGCTTCCTGGGCCGCCGGCGCCGTGGTGGCCGGCACCTCGCTGGACACGCCCTTCTACCTGGCCGCCGTCGGTCTGGTGATCAGCGCCGTGCTCTTCTACACCCTGTTATTTCGCCCGCAACGCCCGTCGCGTGTTGCCTCTCCCCAACGTTCCCGCCTATCAAGGAGCGAAGCATGAACGAATCACCGGCAAAGCAGCCGTTTACCCATCTTGACCCGGTTCTGGGTGCCTTCGAGATCCGGCCCCTGCACGTCCCCGACGACATCCCCCTGGTGCGCAGCTGGCTCCGGGAAGACCGCGCCCGCTACTGGGGCATGCAGGCCATGGACGAAGCCGCGCTGGCCGAGTTCTATCGGGACCTGCCGGATTCCGGCAAGGGCGATGCCTTCATCGGCTACCATCACGGCCACCCCGCGTTCCTGATGGAGTGCTACGATCCAGCCCGGGACCCGGTGGGCGAACACTACGCCGTGCAGCCGGGCGACCTGGGCATGCACATCCTCGTGGCACCCGGCAGCACACCGCTCAAGGGCTTCACCCGGGCGGTGTTCCGCAGCATCATGACCTTTATGTTCAACCACCTGGGCGCCCGGCGCATCGTGGTGGAACCGGACACCCGCAACGACGCCATCCATCGGCTCAACCGCAGTGCCGGCTTCGTCTACGAGCGCACCATCGAGCTGTCCGAGAAAACCGCCGAGCTGGCCTTCTGCACCCGCGCCCAGTTCGAGGCCGCGAACCCGAACAGCCACCGCGCCCCGGAGCCCCGGCGCCGCACCGATCCGCGCGAGGTGAGCGATCATCTGTCGAAAGATCTGTGGCGTCACGTCAACCGGCTGTTGGTGCGCAAGGCGATCAGCGAACTGTCCCACGAGCGGGTGCTGGCGCCGGACCCCATCGAGGGGGAAACGGACCGCTACCGGCTGTTCGCGGACGACGGCAAGCTGGAGTACCGCTTCAGTGCCCGCTGCATCACCCTCGACCACTGGCTGGTGGACGCCGACAGCATTGAGAAATGGGACGGCGACCAGTCGCAGCCGATCGACGCCAGCCGCTTCATCCTGGAATTCCAGCAGCAGTTGGGCATCGGCGAAGCCATGCTGCCCACCTACCTGGAGGAAATCGCCAGCACCCTGTACGGCAGTGCCTTCAAGCTGCACCGCCGCGGTCCCAGCGCCGAGGAACTGACCCGTGCCGACTTCCAGACCGTGGAAGCGGGCATGACCGAAGGCCACCCCTGCTTCATCGCCAACAACGGCCGCATCGGCTTCGACACCCTGGACTACCCGGCGTACGCACCGGAGGCCGGGCAGCCGGTGCAGCTGCTGTGGCTGGCCGCGAACCGGGACGATACCGTGTTCGCCAGCACCGACACCCTGGACTACCGCAGCCTGCTGGAGGACGAACTGGGCGAGGGCCAGCTGCGCCGCTTCGAGGACCAGTTGCGCAAGGACGGCCACGACCCGGCGGCTTTCCACCTGATCCCGGTGCACCCGTGGCAGTGGTACAACAAACTGGCCTACCTGTTCGCCAAGTCCCTCGCCGAGGGCACACTGGTGTGTCTGGGCTACGGCGAGGACCAGTACCGGGCGCAGCAGTCGATCCGCACCTTCTTCAACCAGGATCAGCCGGAAAAGCGCTACGTGAAAACGGCGCTGTCGATCCTCAACATGGGCTTCATGCGTGGCCTGTCGCCCTACTACATGAGCACCACGCCGGCGATCAACGACTTTATCCACAACCTGATCAGCCAGGATCCGTACCTGTCCGGCACCGGCTTCAGCATCCTGCGGGAAGTGGCGGGTGTGGGCTACATGCACCCGGACTTCGAAACCACCCTCGACAAGCACAGCCCCTACCGCAAGATGCTGTCGGCCCTGTGGCGGGAAAGCCCGATTCCCACCCTCAAGCCGGGCCAGCGCCTGATGACCATGGCCTCGCTGCTGCACCTGGACGCCGACGGCCAGGCGGTGCTGCCGGCGCTGATGCGCGCCTCGGGCCTGGCGCCGGAAGACTGGCTGCGGCGCTACCTGAAAGCCTACCTGAGCCCGCTGCTGCACTGCTTCTACGCCCACGATCTCGTGTTCATGCCCCACGGCGAGAACCTGATCCTGGTACTGGACGACCAGGTGCCGGTGCGCATGATCATGAAAGACATCGCCGAGGAAGTGGCGATCATGAACGAGGAGGTGGTGCTGGCCGACAAGGTCCAGCGTCTGGCGGTGTCGGTGCCCGAGCACCTGAAGATCCTGTCGATCTTCACCGACGTGTTCGACTGCATCTTCCGCTTTATCGGCGGCATCCTGGAGGAACAGGGGGACATCGGCGAAGCCCGTTTCTGGGAGCTGGTGGCCGAGTGCGTGCACGACTATCAGGCGGCGCATCCGCACATGGCGGAGAAATTCGCCCAGCATGACCTGTTCGCGCCGGAGTTCACCCTGTCGTGTCTCAACCGCCTGCAGCTGGCCAACAACCAGCAGATGATCAACCTGACGGACCCAGCCGCCAACCTGCAGTTCGCCGGCACCCTGAAGAACCCGATCGCGGCCTATGCCAAGCGGCCGGAGAAGGCGACGGCGTCCCAGGACTGACGGTCAAGTAAAGCGAGAACGAACGAGGGCGTGCCGGTTTCTCCGGTGCGCCCTTTTTCGTGGATCGCGGGACTGGAAAAGCATCCGTTTCGGGGTGCGATTAGAAAGAGGCTCAGGCCGTCCTGCGGACGGCTCGGAAGCTGACGCGTCCGCTACACCGACTCCCCTGACAATCGGCTTCACCGCCATGTCGCCGGTGTCCTGTCGGAGGCCCTTACCGCAACCGCCGCCGCGCCAGCAGGAAGATGAAGTAGCTACCGCCGAGGATCGCCGCAATGGTGCCGGCGGGCATCTGTTTGGGATACAGCAGCGACCAGCCCAGCCAGTCGGAGAACAGCATCAGCACCATCCCCACCAACGGCGCCAGCCACAGCTGCGGCCAGACCTTGCGCGCGCCCATCAGGGTGGCCACGTGGGGTGCCAGCAGGCCGACGAACGCAATCGGCCCCATGATGGCCGTCACCAGCGCGCAGCAGGCACACACCAGGACCAGCAACAGCAGGCGCGCGCGGCTGGTGTTCAGGCCGCGGGCCTCGGCGATGGCGTCGCCGGCGGAGATCAGCGTCAGCCAGCGCGAGGTGGCCAGCGCCAGGCCGAACAGGATGACCGTGCCGCCGCCCAACCATAATGCCTTGGCGTCCGACACCCGATAGGTGGAGCCGGACAGCCAGCCGATGATGGTGTAGGCGTCTTCGGTGGCTTTGGCCAGGACAAACTGCACCATCGCTTCGATCATCGCCGCCAGGGAAATGCCCACCAGGATCATGATGCCCGGCGAATACTGGGTACGCCGCCCCAACACCAGCAGCAGGCCCAGCACACCGGCGCTGCCAGCGAACGCCACGAAGGGGCCGGCCTCATGGATGGAGCCGCCCACGAACACCGTGAACAGCACCAGCGCCAGCGTCGCGCCGGCGGACATGCCGAGGATGTCCGGGCTCGCCAGCGGGTTGCGGATCAGTCGCTGCAGAATCAGCCCGGCCAGCGCCATGCCCACACCGGCACAGGCGGCCGTCACGATGCGCGGCCAGCGCAGGGACAGCACCAGGTCCGACGGCCAGCGCAGGCTTTGCAGCGGATGCAGGAAGGAGAAGGCGTCCGGCTTGAAGCACAGACTCAGGAGCACCAGCGCCAGCAACACCACCGGCGCCAGCAACCAGGTTCGCCGACTCACCCGGGGCACACCCTCGGGCAACTCCAGCGCGGTCTGGTCGCGCGCCGACAGCCGCTTGCGGGCGAACCAGATCAGTGCCGGCGCGCCAATCAGGGCCGCCGCCGTGCCGCTGGGCACCATATCCGGGAACCAGCCGCTGGCAGCCACGGCGATGCAGTCGGTCAGCAACAGGAAGACGGCCCCGAGCAGCAGGCTGAAGACCAGTTCATCACCGGCCCGGCGGGCGCCCAGGTTACGAGCGATGTTGGGCGTGATCAGGCCGATGAAGCTGATCACGCCCACCGCGGTGATGGCGCTGGCCACCAGCCACAGGGACAGCAGCAACAGCACCACCAGCACCGGCCCGGTGCTCAGCCCGCGCGCGCCGGCGCCGGCGTCGCCCAGGCGCAGCAGGGTCAGCGGTCGCGGTGCCAGCAGCAGTACGATCACCGCCACGCTCAGCTTGGGCAGCAGCCAGGTCACCCATTGCCAGTCGGTCTGGGTGAGGTCGCCGGCGCCCCAGATGAACAGATTGTTGGTGGCGTACTGGTTGAGCAGGATGATGGCGGTGGCGATGGCCCCCATCAGGATGTGCGTGGCCATGCCGGCCAGGATCACGGGCAGGCCACTGAGACCACCGCGCCCGGCGATCAGCAGCACCAGCACCACCGAGACGATGGAGCCACCCAGGGCAAACCAGGCGCCCCAGTCGCTGGTCAGGGCCGGCGCCCAGACGCTCAGGCATACCAGTGCCAGCCAGGCGCCGGACGCCGCCCCCAGGGTCATCGGCGAGAGCAGCGGGTTCTGCGTCACCTGCTGCAGCAGGCTGCCAACCAGGGCCATCACGGCCCCCACCAGCACCGCCAGGATCACCCGAGGCAGGGCGGCGTAGACGAACTGGAAATCCTCGAAGGATTCGGGGGGGCGCCCCCAAAGCAGGCCCCACTGGTCCGCCAGGGACAAGGGCGAATTCAGGGACAGGTGAAACAGCAACGCCGCCACGAGGGCGGCGAGGGCGAGGGCATAACGCAAGGCCATTGACTGGCCCAGCACCAGCCCGGGGCGGGTGAGGGTTCCGGCGCTGGTCATCAGGGTTCGATCGTCAGCAGCGCATCCGTCATCGCCTCGGCCAGATAGCGTATCGACATGGCGCCACCGTAGGACCATGTGGATTCGACCCCGGCGACGTGCCCGGCCCGCGCCACCGGCATCGCCTGCCACAGGGGCGACTCGAACAGACGCTCAACCCCCGGCGCCGGCTTGAAGTAGAGCAGGACCGAATCCTTCGACATCTGGCTCAGGCTGGTCAGCTTCTTCTGGGCGATGCCCCACTGACTGGGCGGGATGTCCATGGCCGGCTCGATGCCCAGGTGGTTCAACGCGTACTGGGACAGCGCGTTGGCGCCGTAGATGAAGACCACCGACTGGTTGTTGAAGCGCACCCCGGTCACCGGCGGCAGTGCCTCGCCGAAATGATCGTGCAGTTGCTGGCGGAGTTCATCAAAGCGGGCGTCCATGGCGTCCAGCTTGCGCTGGGCCCGTTCCTCCTGACCGAACAGCTTGGCGGTTTCCCGGAAGATCCGGCGCGCCGCCCTGGCGTTGTCCTGCTCGGCGCCGAAGGCGTTGAAATAGAGCACCGGTGCCACCTGCTCCAGCTTGTCGATCAGGCCTTCCTGGCCGTTGGAGATAATAATCACGTCGGGCTTGAGCGCCGCCAGCTCCTCGATGCTGGGCTCACCGCGCTTGCCGATGTCGTCCACGCCATCGGGCACCGCCGGTCGCACCACCCATTCGTTGTAGCCCTCGATGTCCGCCACACCGACCGGCGTCACACCCAGCTCGATGACGTTTTCGGTCATCGCCCAGCTGATGGTCACGACGCGCTCGGGAATCTGCTCGAAGGTGTGTTCGCCATGGGCGTCGGTAACGGTCACTTCGGCCCGGGCAGCACCCGAGAGCAGCAGACAGCACAGGGAAAACCAGGGGACCAGATGGCGATAGGCGCCTCGCAAGATCATTCAATGACTCCGGAAATCAGGCGACAACCGCAACCGGGCGGGACTTGCCCGGCTGCGGGATCAGTTGGATGTCGATGCCGTAGAGATGGCTGAGCCGGTCGCGGGTCAGCATCTCGTCCGGCGTGCCGTCGAACACCAGCTCGCCGCCCTTGAGGGCCAGGATGCGATCGGCGTAGCGGGCGGCCAGGTTGACGTCGTGCAGGATCGCCACCACGCCGCGGCCGGTGTCCTGGTTGAGCTGGCGCAGCAGCCCCATGGATTCGTACTGGTGCGAGAGGTCCAGCGCCGAGGTGGGTTCGTCCAGCAGCAGCAGCGGCGATTGCTGGGCCAGCAGCATGGCGATCCAGGCCCGCTGGCGTTCGCCGCCGGACAGCTGGTCGGTGAGCTGGTCGGCGTAACGGGTTACGTCGGTCTGGGTCATGGCGTCGTCGATAGCGCGGGCGTCTTCCGCGCGCCAGCGACCGAACAGGCCGCGCCAGGGAAAGCGTCCCAGAGCCACCAGCTCGCGCACGTTCAATCCCGCCACTTCCGGCAGGCGCTGGGGCAGGAAGGCAATCTCCCGGGCCAGGGCACGCTGGGAGAACTGATCCATGGGCTGGCCATTGAGGCGGATATGACCGGCGTCCGGGGTCATCTGCCGGGCCAGCAGGTTCATCAGCGTGGATTTACCGGAACCGTTGTGGCCGAGGATGACGGTGAATTCGTGACCGGAAACGGACAGCTCCGGCAGGGACAGGATGTCGCGACCATCGCGGTTAACCCGGATCCCGGCTAGGTCAAGCATTGTGGCTCAGCTCTTCTTTCATGCGGGCGAAACGGACGTCGTCCTTCTGCTTGGGGCAGGTGGCGCACAGGTCGCCATCGTGCCGGCGGTAATGCATGCAGCAGCCCTTGCGGTCCAGCGCCAGCGGCGTGCGACCGTCCGGTAACGGCAGCGGCATCAGGGCACTCTGGCCTTCCAGATCCATTGCGCGCAGCCAGATCCAGGCCAGTTTCAGTTGCCGCTGCTGGTCAATATCGGGACGGATCTCGTGCAGGCGGCTGATCGCGGCCAGCACGCTGTCGGCCACCAGGCGCATGGCGCTCAGCGGCTTGAGCAGGGTGATCTCGCGCAACTCGGCCAGCAGGGTGTCGCACAGCTCACGCAGGGTGCGGGCGCCAACCTCGACCAGGTGATCCTCGGCGCCGGCGTACCAGGCGTCCTCGGGCAGGTCATAGCCGGCCACGAAGCCGTGGCCCAGCTTCTGGCGCATCTGCAGCAGGGGCGGCACCACGCCGGCACCGTGCACTCCGAGCACCGTCAGGAACACCGGCTGCCAGACCAGAAGACTCCAGGTCCGGACCGACCAATAGGGCATGCCGGCTTCCGGGTGAGCGTTCTGCAGGGTGTCGTACAGGCGCTGGATGACGGCGCTGTTGTCCTGCTCGGCACAGATGCACTGCTCGTCGGATATCACCGTACCCCCGGCCAGGGCCGGATAGACGCGGGCCGTGAGGGCGTAGAAATGATCCAGTGGTGTCGTGCGGTGCGCCAGTGACATGAACCGTGAACCCCTTGCGGAGTGGAGCCGCTACCGGCTTCGGCCGGAGTGCGATCAGGATAATCAGGAGTTTACCCAGCCGCAAAACACAACGCAAATGCAAATTGATATCATTTGGCAGCGCAATCGCCCGTGGCCGCCGCAGTTGCCTTGCCTCAGCGGCTCATCTAGAATGCGCGCATCTCCAGGGGAGTAGTCTCCGCGAAGGCAAGGCCTTCCGGGTGGCGGTCAACAAACTTGAGGCACATCCTCATGGCCGCTGCGTCCCGCCCAAAGGGATTGACGAGACCTGGGATAACGTGACCTCCGTTGGGGCGGAAGGTCGAGTTATCCCTGTGTTCTCGGAAAATCCGCCCCTACGGAGTATTCATGGACGCTTTCCTCGCCTCGACACTGGCCGTGGCCATCGCCGAAATCGGTGACAAGACCCAACTGCTGTCGCTGTTCCTGATCTGCCGCTACAGCAAACGTCTGCCGATTATCATGGGCATCGTAGTGGCCACCCTGTTGAACCATGCCCTGTCGGCGCTGCTCGGTGCCTGGCTGGCGAAGGTCATACCGGCCGACTGGCTTCCCTGGATCCTGGCCGCCAGCTTCATTGCCATCGCCCTGTGGCTATTGATCCCGGACAAGGACGACAGCGAGGACGCCGGCCTGCTGCGTTTCGGCGCCTTCACCGCCACCACGCTGATGTTCTTTATCGCCGAGATTGGCGACAAGACCCAGATCGCCACCGTGGTGCTGGCCGCCCGCTACGACGCCACCTCGCTGGTTATCCTCGGCACGACCGTCGGCATGCTGCTGGCCAACGTGCCGGTCATCGTCGCCGGCAAGTGGCTGATGGACCGCCTGCCACTGGCCACCGCGCGCCTGGTGGCCTGCGGCCTGTTCATCCTGCTGGGGATCATCACCCTGTGGACCGCCCTCAACGGCAGCGCCGGGGCCCTGCTGAATTACTGAACCGTCATCCGGAAACACACGTTTGCAACACTCGTGACGGAGAAAGCGACGCGTGACTGTGGAATAATGGCCTCTTTGTGGCCGTCGCGGGGCCTTCCGGTCGACTCGACCGATGACCCGCAACCGGTTTATCCGAAGGCAGTGCAGGCCGGCGCCCCGACAGGGACTGTGTTGGCCCCCGGGCCTGCCCGATGGTTTAATAACACGGACGTCCGTCCCAAGGATATTCAGTGATGCATTTTCTCAGACAGGGCCTGATCGCGGCTTCGATCCTGCTGATGAGCTCCGTCGCCCTGGCGGATCAGCCGATCATGCCGATCAAGGGCGACCTCATCGGTCAGCTGGAAACCATGACCACCCGCTATGAGGACACCTTCGCCGACATCGGCACCCGCACCAGCATCGGCTACCTGGAGCTGGTCCATGCCAACCCCGGCGTTGACCCCTGGCTGCCCGGTGACGGCACGCACATCACCCTGCCCGAGCAGCACGTCCTGCCGGATGCGCCACGCGAAGGCATTGTCATCAACCTGGCGGAATTCCGGCTCTATTACTACACCGACGGCGGCGTTCGCAGCTACCCGGTGGGCGTGGGCACCGAACAGAACCCGTCGCCGCTGACCGAGGCGTCCGTCACCATGCGCCTGGAATCGCCCGCCTGGTATCCGCCGGAAAGCGTGCGCGCCGAATACGCCGCCGATGGTGAGGAACTGCCGCGCATGATCCCGCCCGGCCCGGAGAATCCGCTGGGCCCTTACGCTCTCAAGTTGAGCGCCAAGGGCTACCTGATCCACGGCACCAACAAGAAGTTCGGCATCGGCATGCAGGTCAGCCACGGCTGCGTGCGCATGTACAACCAGGACATCTCCGACCTGGTGTACCAGGTGCCCAAGGGCACGCCGGTGCGCTTCGTCAAGCAGCCGGTCAAGGTGGGCATGAGCGGCAACGAAGTCTGGCTGGAAATCCATCGGCCCAAGGAAGAGATGGATGACGCCACCCGCGACCAGCTGTGGAAACAGGTGATGGCCCGGATGGACGCCCTCATGGAGCAGCATCCGGGCATTGAGTTCCAGCGCCAGGCGGTGGAGCTGGCCATCGACCAGGCGGACGGCATTCCCCGCCTGGTGGGCGAACAGGTGCACCAGATGGCCAAGGCCCACGCCGAAGGCGAAGACGCCGCCGAGTCGCTCTGATCCCTGCCGGCGCTCGCCCCTGAGCGCCGATCACGCCAGCGCCTGCCGCCTTCGGCACGGCGTTCCCCGGGGCACCGGCCGGTGCCCGCCATGCCTCACGCAACCACGCCCCTGGACTGGCCCTGAACGCGATTCGGGTTCATGATGAAAGGGTTAGCGGACGTGCTGCGATTCATCCGGATGTTCCTTCCGGGTGCTTCTTCCGGTGATAGAAACCTGCGCGACGTCCGTATGCATTCGGGACAAGCCGATTGACCACCCGTCTGCGTGACAGGAGTGTGGCCCATGACGTGGATCCGCCAACACAGACCCCGCAAGCTGGTGCCCGGCATCAGCCTGTTGCTGATCATCCTGGGCATGACCATCGCCCTGGCCGACGCCGCTGACGAATCCGCCGACGCCGGCGGCACCGCCGTGGTGCTGACCATCGACGGCGCCATCGGCCCGGCCACCCTTGACTATGTGGAGCGCGGCCTGGATCACGCCCGCGACAGCAACGCTCGCCTGGTGGTTATTACCATGGACACCCCCGGCGGGCTGATGTCGTCCATGCGCAGCCTGATCAAGTCGATTCTGGCCTCGCCGATCCCGGTGGCCACCTACGTTTCTCCGCCGGGCGCCCGCGCCGCCAGTGCCGGCACCTACATTCTCTACGGCAGCCACGTCGCCGCCATGGCGCCGGCCACTCACCTGGGTTCGGCCACGCCGGTGCAGCTTGGCGGCGTCCCCGGACAATCCGAGGAGCAGGACGCGCCATCCAGCCCATCCGGCGAGGACACCGACCAGACCGAGCAGGAATCGGCGCCGTCCGGCGACGGCAGCGCCATGGAGCGCAAGGTGCTGGAGGACGCCGTGGCCTACATCCGCGGCCTCGCCGACCGCCACGGGCGCAACGCCGACTGGGCCGAGCGGGCGGTGCGCGAGGCGATCAACCTCAACGCCGAGGACGCCCTGGCGCAGAACGTGATCGATATCGTCGCCGAGGACGTGCCCGACCTGCTGAACCAGATGAATGGCCGCAGCGTGGTGATGAGCGGCGGCGAACGCACCCTCAACACCGCCAACCTGACCCTGGAGCGCATCGATCCGGACTGGCGCACGCGGCTGCTGTCGGTGCTCACCGATCCCAACGTGGCCTATTTCCTGATGATAATCGGCTTCTACGGCATCATCTTCGAGCTGGCTAATCCGGGCAGTCTGGTGCCGGGCGTGATCGGCGCCATCTGTCTGCTGCTGGCGCTGTTTGCCTTCCAGGTGCTGTCGGTGAATTACGCGGGACTGGCGCTGATTCTTCTGGGGCTGGCGTTCATCGTCGCCGAGGCCTTCATGCCCAGCTTCGGCATATTGGGGCTGGGCGGGCTGATCGCCTTTGTGGTGGGGTCGGTGATCCTGATGGACGGCACCAACCAGGCGATCTCGTTACCGGTGATTGGCGGCACCGCCGCGGTGGCCGGTGGTTTCCTGCTGTGGGTGGTGACCCGTTTCGTCGGGCTGCGCCGGCGCCAAGTGGTCAGCGGCGTGGAACAGATGGAAGGTGAACAGGGTGTGGCGCTGGACAGTTTCGCCCGGGACGACGATCTTTACAGAGGCCATGTGCGCCTCAACGGGGAGCGCTGGAACGCCACCAGCCCCTCCGAGATCCACAAGGACGAGCCGGTCCGCGTGACCCGGATCGACGGCCTCACCGCCCGGGTCGAACGCGGCGATGAACCGGACGATTCAAACCACTGACACGCGAGATGAACACCGTTCAAGACGGGGAGGAAGGTTATGCTGGGTAGTCTGATACCGTATATCGCGCCAACCGTTCTGATTCTACTGATCCTGGGCGCCGCCATCCGCATCATTCCGGAGTACGAGCGCGGCGTGGTGTTCTTCCTGGGGCGCTTTCAAGGCGTCAAGGGACCGGGGCTGATCATCGTGATTCCCGGCATCCAGCAACTGATCCGGGTGGATCTGCGGGTGATCACGCTGGACGTGCCCAGCCAGGACGTCATCTCCAAGGACAACGTCACGGTCAAGGTTAACGCGGTGCTGTATTTCCGGGTGGTGGATCCGGAGAAAGCCATCATCCGGGTGGAAAACTACGGTACCGCCACCAGCCAGCTGGCGCAGACCACGCTGCGGTCGGTGATGGGCAAGCACGATCTCGATGAGATGCTGACCGAGCGGGATAAGATCAACGCGGACATCCAGGAGATCATCGATACCCAGACCGAGGAATGGGGCATCAAGGTCGCCAACGTGGAGATCAAGCACGTGGATCTGGACGAGTCGATGATTCGCGCCATTGCGCGTCAGGCGGAAGCCGAGCGGGAACGCCGGGCCAAGGTGATCCACGCCGAGGGCGAGCTGCAGGCTTCGGAGAAACTGGTCGAGGCGGCCAACGTCATGTCACGCAATTCCGCGGCGCTGCAGTTGCGCTATCTGCAGACCCTGTCCGACATGAGCACCAACAACAGCTCCACCATCGTGTTCCCACTACCGATGGACATCATGGAAAGCTTTGGCAAGCGCGGCAAACCGTCGAACGACGACACGCCCAACTGAGCCACACCTTTCCGGCAGACACAAAAAAGGCCGGCAGTGCCGGCCCTTTTGTGCATCGTCGGAGCGTCTTACTTCATGCTCGACTTCTGCAGCATACGCTTGGCGCGCTCGTTTGCTTCTTCAGCAGACTCTTGCGCTTCCATGGCGGCGGCCATGGCTTCTTCTGCTTTCTCGTAGGCAGCGTTAGCGCGGCTCTGAGCGGAGTTCGCGGTGCTCAGTGCGTTGCTGGCAGTCTGCTCTGCAGAGTTGGCAGTTGCTGCGGCGTCATCAATTGCTTGCTGGTTGCTGGCACAGCCAGCAGTCAGAGCGGTGGCCAGTGCAAAACCTGCGATCATCAACTTACGCATTCTCATTACCCCTTATTGGTGGTTATTGCTTCCTATGACTGCAGAAGTCTATGGAACGAACTCCCTGTCTGTTCCGCAGTGATGGACAAACCGACGTCCAGTTCGCCATTAGCAGTGTAGAACACCGCCTTACGAATAGAGAACTATAGATCAGGATCTTACGTTAGCCAATTACCGGTTCGTAACACGTACGTTAAAGTGACGCGTCAGGGGAGGATACGGATTGGTGTGCCGTCCGGGACCAGCTTCCAGATCTGGTCCATGGCCTCGTTGCTGACCGCGATGCAGCCGTCGGTCCAGTCGAGGCCGGCGTAGGCAAACGCCATGTCGCCGACATCGTTGGGCAGGCCGTGGATCATGATCTGGCCGCCGGGGTCGAGGCCCCAGGCCGAAGCCAGCTCGCGGTCACGGTCGTTGGGGTAGGAGATGTGGATGGACTTGTAGTACTGGCTGCCGGGGTTGCGCCAGTCCAGGGTGTACTCGCCTTCGGGGGTGCGCTCGTCGCCCTCGAACAGCTTGTGCCCTTCCGGATTGTCGCCCAGGGAAATGCGGTAGGAGTGGACGGGCTGGCCGTCGGCCATCAGATCCAGGCGACGCTTGGCCTTGTGCACCACAACCCGATCCACACGCAGGGCCTGCTGCTGACCGGGCATGGTTTCAGGATAGGCCGCCGGCGCCATCGCCAGATTACCGGCGGCGGCAGACACCGTCGGCAGGCACAATAAACTCCACAGCGCAGCAAACGCCAAACGTCGGAAAAGCATAGAAAACCAGTAGATTGCTGAAAGTTAATGCCCCTTATATAGCACAGCCTCCGGGGCCATTCGACTTCCAATCGTTACGCTGCGATGTGTGCAGGTTTCAATCTGCGACCCGTTGTCGCTATCGCCGACACATTCCCGCCGTCGCCCGTCTATTCCCCGGAAGCAGACACAACGCTATCACGCAGGCGGCGCTCCCAACAGGTCGCGTCCAGCGGCCGGTCCGCAATCAGCTCGATCCGGGCCATGGTCTGCTCGCGGATCGGATAGGTCGCCAGGTCGCCTTCCTGGCCGTTGACTGCCTGCCAGCCGGACGGGGTGCGTACCACGGCCTTGACCCGTCGCAGATCGGCGTTCCCCAGCGCGCGGTAGAGCCTGTCGGTCTGGAACAACGTGGCAGCCGGCAGCGCCCAGCCCAGACTGGCATAGCCCTGGCCCCGGTTTTCCCGGCGCACCCACTGCCCCGAGGCGACCGAGAACGCCAGGTCGTCGAAGGTCGGTAACGCCTCCTTGATCATGGCGTCGTGGGCATGGGGATCGGCAAACGTCGCCGTCCCGCCTGGCCCGTCGAGCCAGCCCAGCGGCAACTGACCCTGCCTGATCGTCCCGAGTCGCTGCTTGGCCGGCTGCTGCGCTTGCGACCAGGCCCAGAAACCGGCCAGCTGGTCGTCGCTGCACAGGTCGGCCTTGCTGGCCACCAGCACGTCGGCGGCCGCCACCTGGTCGCGGAAATTGATGTTGTCACACACTCGCGCTTCCTCAAGGCGGCGCGGATCCACCAGCGTCACCGAAGCGCGGAGATCCAGCACGTCCCGATAGAACTCGCCACGCAGGGTCGACAGCACCCGCGCCGGATGCCCCAGCCCGGTGGGTTCGATCAACAGGCGGTCGGGGCGCGCTTCCCGGATCAGCATGTTCAGCCCCATCTGCATGGGCAGGCCGGCGGCACAACACATGCAACCGCCCGGTACCTCGCGCACGAACGCCCCGCTGTCGCGCAGCAGGGCGCCGTCGATGCCGACTTCGCCAAATTCGTTGACCAGAACGGCCCAGCGCTCGTCCGCCGGCTTCTGCGTCAGCAGATGGCGGATAGCGGTGGTCTTACCGGCGCCGAGAAAACCGAGGATCAGGTGGGTGGGAATCGCCATGGCACAACCTAAATACGTTATAACGTAACCATATTATCACGATGCCCGTGGGCGGAACGACGCCACACCGGCGCGGGGATCAGAAACCCGGTGTGGTTTTGTGGCCGTCGTCGACCTTCAGGCCCACCTGGGTAACGCGATCGGCCTCGGTGGCCCGCGCCACCAGCGTGACCGGGCCCAGTCTGACCTGGTCGCCCACCACCGGATGGCCCTTGGTGCGACGTGCGAAGCAGTCCGCCAGGGACAGGTCCGGTGGCAGCTCGTCGAACTCGATGCCGTAGACCTGCTCCACATCCCCGAGCAGCGCGTCGCCGTTGAGCACGAAGTCGCCGAAGAAGGCCCGCTCCATCAGGTAACGCGGCGGCTCCCGCCCGCTGAGGGTCTGGCCCAACTGGGTGAGGCTGTCGGACAGGGCGAACACCGCCAGCACGTCACCCTGGCGCACTTCGGTATCGGGCGCCGGCGACAGGCACTGGCGCTCACGGAAGATGCCGGCCACCGCGGCGCGTTCAGGCAACTGGAGCCGGCGCAGCGGGCGCGGATCGGCCCAGCGGTCGCCGCGCAAGGGGAACAGCATCAGCTCGTGATCACCGGCCGCCGGTACGTCCAGCGGCAGGCGCCGGTAGGGTTCCTCCGGCGCCGGGACCTCCAGCCGCAGCCAGCGCGCCGCACGGGCCAGGGAGCTGCCCTGGACCAACAGGGACACCAGCACCACGAAGAAGGCGATGTTGAAGATCAGGGGCGCCTCGGGCAGGCCCGCCATCATCGGGAACAACGCCAGCACGATGGGCACCGCGCCGCGCAACCCGACCCAACTGATGAAGGTCAGCTCACGGCGATTGAAGCTGAACGGCCAGAGAGTGGCGAACACCGCCAGCGGCCGCGCCAGCAGGATCAGGACCAGCGACAGCACCAGGGCGCCACCGGCCAGCGGCATGAGCTGGCTGGGATTCACCAGCAGCCCGAGGATCAGGAACAGGCTCATCTGCGCCAGCCAGGCCAGGCCGTCGTGCACCTGCAGGATCATCGGCATCATCCGCACCGAGCGATTGCCCAGCACCACACCGGCCAGGTAGATGGCCAGGAAACCGCTGCCCGAGAGCAGGTTCGTCACCGAGAACAAGACGATCCCTGCGGCTACCACAAGGAGCGGATAGAGCGCCGGCATCAGGCGCACCCAGTTGACCAGCCAGACCATCAGGCGGCCGCCGACCAGCCCCATGACCGCGCCAATACCGAACTGTTCGATCAACAGCCAGAAGCTGCCCATCAGCCCGGACTCCTCCCGGGTCAGTAGCGCCAGCAGGGCCAGGGTGAGGAAGATCGCCATGGGATCGTTGCTACCCGACTCGATTTCCAGGGTCGCGCCCACCCGCTCGTTCAGGTGCAGACCGCGCCCCTGCAGCAGCGAAAACACCGCGGCGGCGTCGGTGGAGGAGATGATGGCGCCCATCAGCAGCGCCGCCAGCCAGGGCAAGCCGAACAGCCAGTGCGCCGCCACCGCGGCGATACCGGCGGTCAGCAAGACGCCAACCGAGGCCAGCAGCAGGGCGGGCTTGAGGCCCACGCGGAAGGTTTCGGCCCGGGTGCGCATCCCGCCGTCCAGCAGGATCACCGCCAGGGCCAGGTTGCCAACCACGAAGGTCAGCTCGAAATCGTCGAAGCGGATCCCCCCGGGCCCGTCTTCCCCCATCAACATCCCGACGCCGAGGAAGATGAGAAGAACGGGCATGCCCAGCCGGCTGGACAGGGGGCTCAGAAGGATGCTGATCACCAGCATCAGGGCGCCAATCAGGGTGAGGGTCGGGTCCATGCTATCTCCATCCAATCCCCGGCATCATATCAGGTCCGGCTTCTCAGAATGAACGGAGGATCGTCGCAGTACCTAGAGCGCGGACTCGTAGGGGGATGACATCACCTGGTCGCGACCGTTGGCCTTGGCCAGATAGAGCAGCTCGTCGAGACGCTTGAAGGCCTGCGCCATGGGCTCATCGAGTTCGACCTCCACCACCCCGAAACTGGCGGTCACACGTCCCGGGAAGGGCATGGCACGCTGGCGTAGCTGGTCCCGCAGCAACTCCGCCAGGCGCCGCGCACCGTCCAGCTCGGTGTTTTCGCACAGCACCAGGAACTCCTCGCCGCCCAGCCGGTACACCACATCGGTGGAACGCACCTCGCTGCGCAGCAGGCGCCCCAGGGACACCAGCACCTCGTCGCCGACATCGTGCCCATGGGCATCGTTGACGGTCTTGAAGTGGTCGATATCCAGCAGGATCATCGAGAAGGCCTCCTCCTGGCGCCGATAGCGCGCCATCTCGCGCTTCCAGTAGCTCTCCAGATGGCGCCGGTTGAACGCGCCGGTCAGCGGATCGATGGTCGCCTGTTCGCGCAGCTGGAACTCCAGCTTCTTGATCTCGGAGATGTCGGAGATGTAGCCATGCCAGACGGTGCCGCCGTCCGGCGTTCGCCGGGGCGTGGATTCGCCCCGCAGCCAGCGCTCGCCGTAGGACGGCAGCCTGACACGGAACTCCGAGACCCAGGGCACCAGCTGTTTGGCGGATTTGCGGATCGAGGCGTCGACCTCCTCGATATCCGCCGGGTGGATGCGGGCCAGCGCCTTGCGGGCATCCCGGTTGGCTTCTTCCGGCGAGATCTCGAAAACCCGCCGCACGCCGTCGCTGATGTAGGGGAAGCAGCTGGTGTCGTCCGGCCGCACCAGGAACTGGTAGATCACACCGGGCACGTTGGCGGTCAGGTCCTGCAGCAGGCGATCGTTCTGTTCCAGGGCATCCACCGCCCGCAGGTAGTCGGTCATGTCGGTGGCGATCGCCAGGTAGCCCCGGGCTTCGCCCTCGCCGTCGCGGATCTTGGACAGGGTCAACTGCACCTTGCGGCGCTCGCCGTTCTTGCACACGAACGTCCAGCGCTCCGAGGCGAAATGCCCCTGTTCGATGCCCGCCTTGAGCACCTCGAACCCGTGCACCGTCCGCCCGGCCTGGGCCGACAGCCAGTGCCCCCAGGCCTCCAGTTCGTCGTGATCGTAAAACAGCGTGGGGCAGACCTTGTCCACCACGTCCTCGGCGCGGTAGCCCAGCAGTGCCTCGGCGCCGCGGTTGAACAGGGTGACCGTGCCCTCCTGGCTGGCGGTGATGATGGCCACACTCTCCGCTGACGCCAGCAGGCCCGACAGGAAAGCGTTGGTTTCGCGCAGCTCCAGTTCGGTCTGCTTGACGTGGCTGATGTCCGAGTGGGTGCCGATGATCCGCGCGGGCTGGCCCGGTGCGGCCCATTCGATGACCTTGCCGCGATCCAGAATCCATTTGTAGCTGCCATCCTTGCAGCGCAGCCGGTGCACGTTTTCGTAATAGGGCACCTTACCCTCGATGTGTTCCATCAGGTCGTGTCGGCAGGCGGCCACGTCGTCCGGATGAATCAGTTCCACCCACTCATCGGGCCCCGAGCCAATCTCGTCACGGGTGTACCCCAACATGGATTTCCAGCCGTCGGAGAAGAACACTTCGCGCTTGGCGATGTCATAGTCCCACACCCCGTCCCCCGAGCCTTCCAGCGCGAACTGCCAGCGCGCCTCCAGCTCGGAAAGCGCATCCAGCGCACCGCGCAACTCCACGGTACGACGCTCCACGCTGGCCTCCGCCTGACGTCGGCGATACAACGCGGTGCCCAGCAGGGCAGCGACCAGTACGGTCCCGGTGATCCCGGTCAGCAACACCACGATCGCCGTGGGTCGCGGCTGCCAGGCATCGATGCGCTCCGGCACCGCGGTCACTGCCATGGCGCCGTCCGCCAGCGCCAGAGTGTCGGTGTAGGACAGCCCGGCGATCATCGGTCCGGCGCTTCCAGAAGCCGGATCCGCATCGCCGCGGAAGCTCAGGATCATGCCGGGGCGATCCTGATGCACCGTGGACAGCCACTGAACCAAGTCGCTTAGCCGGAACCCCATGGTGACGAAACCGCGCAGGGTGCCGAAATGACGGTCGGTGACGCCGCGCCCGGCGTCCTCATGGAAGACCGGCGCGACAACCAGCACGCCGGAGGCATCGCCTGGGTCGTCCAGGTTGCGAATGCCGCTGATCAGCACCGGCACACCGCCGACCATGGCCCGCTCGTAGGCACGCACCCGGTCCTCGAGGTAAGCGGTGTCCACCCCGACCAGGTTGGCCTCGGGGACGCTACTCTCCTGGTAGCTGACCGGAAAGTGCCGGGGCGGCTTGGCGACCTGGCTGGCCAGCAGCGCGGCCGGACGGCGCAGGTGGTAGCGGAAGTGATAGTAGTAGTCCATGCGTTCGAGGTAGGCGTCGAGCCGATCGGCAGAAACGCTCTCGATCCAGGCCACGGTCATGGGAATACGGTCGGACAGGCGGGCCAGCGAGCTGAATTCGCTGCGGGTGAGCTCGGACTCCAGGGAAATGAAGCGGCGCAGGGCGTCCAGTTCCAGCATCTGCCCCTGAATCAGCTCCTCGACCAGCAGGATGCGCGAGCGCGCTTCCTGCTCGAAACGGGAATGCACGACCTCACGCTCGGCATCCGCCGTGCGCTGGGCCACAAATATCGTAAGCGCCGTCCCGATGATGAAAACGAACAGGACCGGCCATCCCTGGACCATCGCGCGACGAAAAGCTGGACGCGAACCTGTGGTCAATGCCTATTCCCGGGTGGTCAGAACATCATTTGCATAGTAGCACAGCGCCGCTGTGCCGAAGCCTTGCCTGACAGGAATTGACAATCTATATTGGCACCGGACGCGCGGGTGTAGCTCAATGGTAGAGCAGAGGCTTCCCAAGCCTACGACGAGGGTTCGATTCCCTTCACCCGCTCCAGCTTATCCCGCATCATGCTTACTGCCACGACACTTGGCCACCCCGGCCTGACAGGATTGCATGCAAATTGCTGCTCCTGACTATTCGGCTCGATGGCTCTCAAATCGTTTGCGCTTCCGCCTCCTGAGACCCAAAAAAGGCCTGTCCGGGCCAGCCTTCATTTGGTGCATTAATCAGTACACTGATCTTATTTGAGACATCGAACAGACACATCTCCCATTCATAGCGTTATAGATAACCTGCATTTTTAATTATAAAAATCAAAGATATAAATAAAAAAGAATTCAAATTTAAGCGACTGGCACAGCTTGTGTATGCAAAGTGTCTAAACACACAAATGCAAGCGTAAAGACGCCATGACGCATATCCCTGAAAACAGGTACCGTCGGTTTGATACTCTTCGACTCGAAGGGGTAGTCCCGTTGGGCGAGGTAGTTCCCGACGTCCATGCCCGCTCGCTGTTACATGCTGGACCGCCCTATGCGGAAGGCCCTTTACCCGCACCGGTCCACAACGCGGCCATCAACGCCGTTCTTTTCGAGCGTCTTGCAGACAATGCAAAAGACGCCGCGGCCATGCTCGAACGAGGGAATTTCAGGCTGAGTCCCGCCCAGGACTTCGGTGTCACCACACCGCTGGCCCAGGTGGTTTCGGCGTCGATGCCCGTATTCGTTATTGGCGATGGCGACCGTCACGTCTACGCCCCCCTCGTTGAGGGTGCACCTCCAGCCCTACGTTTCGGCTCGCCTGACTCACAGTGCGTGGGTAACCTTCGACTGCATGCGCGTTTCGCTGCCATGGAGCTGAATGATTCGCTGGCCAAACATCCCGTTCCACTCGCAAGCGTCATTGAATACGCCCTGGCCAACGGCAACGACTGCCATACCCTGACTGACCAGGCCAACCATGCGTTGCTGAGCCACCTGAGCGGTCTGTCCCAAAGTTATCGCACGCTGCTGGAAAAGAGCCCGGGCTTCGTTCTACCGGTGCTGATGGGCGCCTGCGGCTGGCTTTTGCGTTACGGCAAGAGCGCTATCGCCGCGGGTGGCGGCAATGGCCGGGAGTTCGGACTGCGCCTGAAAAGCCAACGCCATTGGCTCACGACAGTCGCCGAACCGCCAACGGGCCCAAGGTTCCCCGCTCAGGTTGGCAAGACTGCCCTTGGGGCAATCGGCGACAGCGCTGTCATCGACCTATGCGGCCTCGGTGGCCAGGCCCTCAACTGCGCGCCCTCTCTGGTGAGCGAATGGCGGGACCTGCTCCCTGATGACTGGGAAAGCCGTCACGCTACCGTGCTTGATGCAGACACCGGAATTGTCAGCCCCGCAGAGGTGGTTCGCCACCAAACACCGCCCATCATCAACCTCGCCCTGGTCGGAGCTGATCAGGAAGGCGGCATACTCGGTAAAGGCTTTTACCAGCCGCCACTGACCCTCTTCCAGCAGTTGACGGAAAGGATGGCCCAATGACGATCCATGCCTTTCAACGTCACCGAAACCCTGGAGCGCCCCCGATTTTTCCCGTTCTGCGAGCTTACTTCCGAGGAAAGTTCCGGGCGGCTTGGTGATCGAATGTTTCCCGGTCTCAGGCTGGCCGGGGAAAACCAACAACAACCACGTTTGAGAAAGCGCCAACCAACGCATCGTAAAACACGAGAGGAACGACCCATGTTAAGTACAAAGCGCTTACTGGCCTCGCTGCTGGTCGGTACCCTGGCATCCACCTCAGCATTTGCGGCCGATCCCATCAAGATAGGGGTCTCACAGCCATTGACCGGTTCTGTGGCTGCATCGGGCAACTACGTAACGAACGGCGCGAAGATTGCGGCGGCCAAAATCAACGAAGACGGCGGTCTGCTGGGTCGCGAGGTGGAACTGATCATCGAGGACAATAAGTCCAACCCGCGAGAGGCGGTCAACGCCGCCGAGAAGCTGATCCTGCGGGATAAAGTGCCCGTCATCATGGGTGCCTGGAGTTCCACGTTCACCCTCGCCACCATGCCCAAACTGGAAGAGTACGGCGTGCCGATGGTGGTCGAGACCTCCTCATCGAGCAAGATCACCAAAGCGGGTAACCCCTGGGTGTTCCGGATCGCTCCCACATCCGAGATGGAGGCCCAGGCTTTCGCCAAGAAGCTGGCGACGTTCGATCCGCCGATCAGGAAGGTGGATTTCCTGTCCGTGAACAACGACTGGGGACTCGGCGCGTCCCAGGAGTTTGAGAAGATGTTCAAGGAGCACGGCATCGAAATCGGCCGCAAGGAGACGGTCGCTCCCTCTGCTGTCGACCTGTCTGCTCAACTCTCGGCTTTGAAGGATACCGGCAGTGACACGCTGATCGTGACCTCCGGTGTCGAGCAACTCACCCTCGGTATCCGTCAGGCGGCGGAACAGCAACTGCCGCAGCGTATCGTCACCACGGGCGGGTCATTCCCTGAACCCCTGCTTGAATCGCCGGGTCCGGACGGCTACACCAGCACCCATCTTCTGTTCTTCTCCCCCTGGACAGCGGAAAGCGCGGTCTATCCCGAGGTGGCAGAAGGCTTCGTCAAAGCCTGGAATGACGCCGGCTATTCATTCCCGGGGCTGAGCGAGGGGTTCCGTGGCTATGACGGCATCATGACGATTGCCGCCGCCATCGAGGATGCCGGCACCGCCGAACCGGAGGCGATCCGTGATGCGCTCTGGGGCGTCGATGTGAAGGGCGTCAATGGCGACATCAGCTTCTTCAAGGACGGCCCGGAAGGCAAGGAAAGTGGCCAGAACGAGCCCAACGTCTACGTCGTCCAGCTCAAGGACGGCGAAGTTTCCGCTCAGTAAGCCGTAAAAACCATGCACGCGGGTCCGTTCAGCGGGCCCGTGTGTGACCGCCAGAACCATCTCCGGGAGCGGGCAAGTGGACGAAATCTTTCAACATATCGTCAATGCCATGGTGCTGGGCTCGACCTATGCGCTGCTGGGCATTGGCCTGACGATTATCTTCGGCATCATGCGCGTGGTGAATTTCGCCCATGGTGAGCTGTACACCCTGGGGGCCTATGTCGCGTACGGCATGGTGGCCCTCCTTAAACTGGACTTCTTTTCCTCCATCCTGGTCGCCGCCGCCGTCGGGATGCTGGTAGGCGCACTCATCGAGTTCGTTTTCCTGAGACGCAAGGACCTCAAGAACATCGATGAAGTGATGCTCATCATGATCGGCATCATGATTGTCATGCAGAACCTGGAACTGCTGGCCTGGGGAGGCGTCGCCAAGATCATTCCCACGCCCTTCTCACAGGATCCGATTTCGTTCGGTTCGATCTCGATTGCGCCCACACGCCTTTTCGTCTTCGGGGTGGCTGCAGTCCTCCTGTTTATTTTCTACCTGGGCATCGAACGAACCCGCTTCGGCCTGGCCATCCGTGCGACATTCCAGGACCAGGATGCGGCGCGCATCGTCGGCGTGAACGTCAAGCGGATCTACACCCTGACCTTTGCCCTTGGCTCCGCCATGGCCGCCGTAGCCGGCGCGCTGCTGGCGCCCATGTTCGTCGCCACCCCGATGATGGGCGACCTGGCGAGCCTGAAGGCGTTTGCCATCGTCATCCTCGGTGGACTGGGCAATCTCGGCGGTGCAGCGCTGGGCGGCTTCCTGCTGGCGTTTATCGAGGAGTTCGGGGCCAGCTACATTTCCAGCGCCTACCGTGACGCGTTCGGCTTCCTGGTCATCATTATCGTCATGCTGTTCCGCCCCCAGGGGCTGTTCTCGGTCAAGGAAAGGGTGGGCTGATATGAACTGGACCCTGTTTTTCGTCTTTGTGGTTGTGCTCGGTCTGCTGCCCGTGGTCTGGCCCGACCCTTACGTGCTGTCGGTCATGGGCTCGGCGGGGATCATGATCATCGCGGCCATCAGCCTCAACCTGCTGCTGGGTTACACCGGGCAGCTATCGCTGGGCCACGCGGCCTTCTTCGGTATCGGCGCCTACACCAGCGCATTGATGTCGCTCGGTTTCAGCGTCGACCTGGGCTTCGGCCTGACCTGGCAGGTGGACGCCAAACCTGTCTGGATCGCCTTCCTCACGGCAATTGTCGTCACCGGCTTTTTCGGCTGGCTGGTGGGCAAGCTGGCGTTCAAGGTTCGCGGTGCCTATTTCGTGGTCATCACCATCAGTTTCGCCCAGGTCATGCGGATGATTTCGCTGAACTGGACCGACCTGACCGAAGGTCCCATGGGCCTGATCTCGATTCCGGCACTGACACTCTGGGTGCCTGGGGAAGGCGTCATATCGCTCACCTCCAAGGCGGCCATCTACTGGCTGGTACTGGCCATCGGTATCCTGGCTTACCTGCTGGTCGCGATGCTGGTCAATTCCCGCCAGGGTCGCGCCATGATTGCCCTACGTGAGAACGAGACCCTGGCCACCTCGGTCGGCATTCCCGTGACCTATTTCCTGGCCCTGGCCACCATTATCTCCGCGGCAATTGCCGGTGCCGCTGGTGGCCTCTACTCGCACACGGTCCGTATCATCGATCCCGACGTCTTCCTGTTCATCTACACGGTCACCATGGTGATCATGGTGATTGCCGGCGGTAAAGGCACCCTGGGCGGCCCGGTGATCGGCGGCCTGATCTTTGGCCTGATGCCCGAACTGCTGCGGGGTGTCGTCGGGCCGGAAGTCCAGTGGGTGATCTATGGCGTCACGATGATCGCGATCCTGCTCTTCCTGCCGAGAGGCCTGGTGCCTGCCTTTTATGACTTCATCGCCTGGCTGCGCAAACCGGGCGCGGAACAGCCACGCAAGTCCAAATCATCACTGGTCCAGGGAGCGAACTCATGAACAGCACGACCGAAGCCGTCCAGCCGGGCCGCACCGTGCTGTCACTGGACGGTATTACCATGAAGATCGCCGGTCTGGTGGCACTGGACAACGTCACGTTCAGCATTCCGGCGGGCCAGATCGTCAGCCTGATCGGCCCCAACGGCGCCGGCAAGACCACCGCTTTCAATGTCATTTCCGGGTACATGCCGCCCACGGCCGGCAGCGTGCATCTGTTCGATGCCGATATCACCGGCCACTCGCCCCATAGCATTGCCTCCCGCGGACTGGTGCGCAGCTTCCAGCGAACCAGCGTGTTTGACGATCAAACGGTGTTCGACAACCTGCTGACCGCCTACCACCTGCAGGGCCGGACCTCACTGCTGCAATCGCTGCTCAGGCTAACGGCCTTCCGCAAGGAAGAAGCCGAACTGCGCACCAAGGTGGAGGGCATGCTGGATTTCCTCGACCTGCGCCATCGCGCCGATGAACGGGCAGGGTCACTGTCCTACGGCGAGCAGCGCATCCTCGGGGTTGGCATCGCCCTCGCCGCCAGTCCAAAGATCCTGCTGCTGGACGAGCCGGCGGCGGGACTGAATCCGTCCGAAACCGATGCCTTCAAGGCCATGATCCGACGTATCGGCGATTCCGGCGTGACGGTGCTTCTGGTGGAGCACGACATGCACATGGTGATGTCGATTTCGGACCATATCGTCGTACTCAATCAGGGCAGGGTCATTGCCGAAGGGGATCCGCAGGCGATCCAGACCAACCCGGATGTCATCGAAGCCTATCTGGGCTCGGGGGTGAAACATGCTCAAGCTTGAAAACGTAACGGTCTGCTACGGCGCCACCGTGGCGGTGGACAACGTATCCATGGACGTGAATGAAGGGGAGTTCGTGACCCTGATCGGCGCCAATGGCGCCGGCAAGTCCACCACGCTCCGGGCGATCAGTGGCCTTGAGCCCGTGCGCAGCGGCCGCATCCTGTTCGAGGGGGAACCGATCCAGAACGCCGCCCCGCAGGACATTATCCGCCTGGGCATCGCCCATTGCCCGGAAGGCCGGCGGGTCTTTCCCCAACTGACGGTTCGGGAAAACCTGGAGATGGGCGCCTTCCGGCGCTTCGACCGCCAGGGCATCAAAACCGACATCGACCGCATGCTGGGCATGTTCCCGCGCCTGGCCGAACGCATCCGCCAGTCCGCGGGGACGCTCTCCGGCGGCGAACAGCAAATGCTGGCTATCGCCCGGGCCTTGATGTCGCGGCCCCGCCTGGTGATGTTCGACGAGCCGTCCCTGGGTCTGGCGCCGAACTTCGTCGAGCAGGTCTTCAAACTGGTTTCGGAAATCTGCGAGGGCGGGACCACGGTCCTGATGGTCGAGCAGAATGCCTACGCCGCCCTGGAGCTGTGTGACCGGTCGTACCTGCTCAGTACCGGCGAAGTCATGCTCAGTGGGACCGCTGAAGAGATGCTGGCCAACCCGGATATCCGGCGGATCTACCTCGGAGGGGAAGCGGCCAGCGCCTGACACGAACGGCCCGCCACGCGGGCCCTTATTACCTTGCCCTCAAGGCAACTTCAGTGACGCCCGTCCATGATCGTTATTGGCGCTGACGATCTTGCTCATATAGCGGATAAAACGTTCGCGCTCCGCTTTGGTCAACGGCTCGATCGTGCGTTCGTGGGCGCGGCGGGCGCTATCCCCAACCTCGGCGAGCAGCGACTCTCCGGCAGGCGTCAGGCGGGCCAGTTGACGGCGGGCGTCTTCCGTACATTTGCGCCGCTCGATCCAGCCGGCCTTGTCGAGCCTGCGCAACACTTCCGTGGTCGTGGCACGATCGATACCGACCCGCTGACCCAGCCGTTTCTGATCCAGTTCGTCCCCCTGCAAAGCCGTCAGCACACTGTACTGGACGGGCGTTAGCCCATAGGCTTCGCACTCATCGTGGAACAACGCCACGTGAATCTGGTGAAGGCGGCGGATCAGGAAGCCGGGACGCTCCGCGAGAATACCGAGGCGATCCTCCGGCGCCATCTGCGATGCACTGGCCTTGGCTGTCTTTGGCATGGGCGGGACCTCTATTTCCTTGTCGGGCCGGATCTAACGGGCGGTCATTGTTACCTATACCGGCCCGCCAGTGCCAATTAGTAAGTGGATATCGACGTTATAGCAGGCGTCTCAGCCATCGCCTTAAGGCCATCCAGGCCAGCTGGAAAAGGCCCAGGGAGCGGGTCTCCAGAGGCGCCTCACCGGCCATGTGACGGTCAAAGTTAGCCTGGAACTGTTCAATCAGCACACTAACGATTTCTTCCACCAGGCCGCCCCGACTGAACTGGGCCAGGGCCCCACTCATCTCGAAACTGATGGCGACCGTCATCTGGCATTGGGCCTCACCCGCTGCCTCCAGCTGAAACGACAGACTGCCCTTGGCCCTGGAGTTGGAACGGCTGTCCGAACCCTGGCCGTCCACCCGGCCTTGCCAGGTGTCATCGTCGAACGTCGCGGTCCCTTCACCCGCAATACGTGCAGCCACGGGGCCCAGCTTGACGTTGAAGAAACCGGCCAACGTACCGTCGTCGTCCAGACGGGTCAGCTCCGCGCCGGGCAAACAGGCGACGACGGAGGGCAGCTCGTCACGCAGGACGGTCCAGACGGATGCCGGCGGATGCGGCAACTCGAACGTCGACTCGATGCGACGCCCATTACCGTCCACCTGACTACGGGTTGCGGCCCGGCCAGCGGCAGACGCGCCTTCCTCGACCGGTATGGCATCGAGATCACCGAGGTCCAGCGTTTCCAGCGCCGCCACCGGGGCGACTTCGGGTTTCTCGTCCTGATAACCGGCAAGCACGCGCTGGATCGCCCGTACGATACCGACGTAGCCGGTACACCGACATAGATTGCCGCTCAATTCATAGCGGATTCGCTCGTCGTCGATCGTCTGTCCGGCAAACCGGCGGACGATATCCTGGGCGGTAATCAACATGCCCGGGGTGCAAAAACCGCATTGCAACGCATGCTCGGCCGAAAAAGCCTCACGCAGACGAATCATCACCGAATCGTCGTCGTAGGCCTCGATCGTGCGGATGTTGCTGCCCTCGCAACCTACGGCCCACGCCAGGCAAGAGCGTACCGGACGCCCATCCCTGACCACCGTACAGGCCCCACAGATGCCCTGCTCACAGCCAACGTGGGTGCCGGTCAACAACAGATCCTCCCGCACGAAATCGGCGAGGTTACGCCGCGGCTCGACATCCAGGGGCACCGCCCGGTCGTTGATGGTCACGACTTTACTGTTCATGGGTCTGACTCCGCTTCAGCGCCTTGTTCATCACATGCAGGCGAACCGTGATATCCGCCTCCTCCATATCGGGGTACCGTTCGGCCAAGGCGCCGCGCCACGACGCCTGATCGAGCGCATCGCCGCCCGCCAGCAGCAAGGGCGCTCCCGGCAGTGCACCGAAAACGACGCGTTGCCCATCCCCGGTCGCGGCACGAAACACCGCCGCCATGGCG
Organism: Marinobacter sp. JSM 1782161; assembly: GCF_011421605.1. NCBI lineage: Bacteria > Pseudomonadati > Pseudomonadota > Gammaproteobacteria > Pseudomonadales > Marinobacteraceae > Marinobacter > Marinobacter sp. JSM 1782161. The sequence goes on along the minus strand of NZ_WSSA01000004.1, from coordinate 317,459 downwards.
TGGGCCAACTCGCCGGTCTTGCGGCACAGCTTGAAGTAACCAAAGCGGGTATCGGCGGCCACATCCGGAACAAACACCGCGATCAGCAACTCGTCGGGTGATAACGCCGTCTGCATGGCGCCGGTCACGAAATCATCGAGGTACATGCGCCGCCGGGCACTTCCCCGCGATGAGGGTCGCTGGAGGATGACCTGTGCGCCCAGGGCCGTCAGCGTGGTGATCCAGTCCGCAGCCGGGTCGGCATGGGCGAGGCTGCCACCAATGGTGCCGCGACTGCGCACGGCTCGATAGGCAATGCCCCGCGCAATCCGCGGCAGGATACCGCCGGTGTTATCCGGCACGAGTCCGTCTTCAATCTCGGCGTGGGTCACTGCCGCGCCGATCAGGACGCCTCCGGTTATTCGTTGGCAGCCACGCAATTCCCGCAGGATGGCAACGTCCAGCAAGGCGTCCGGCCGCGCCAGGCGTAGATTGAGCATGGGACCGAGGGACTGACCACCCGCGATGGGTCGCACCTCCCCGGCAGTCATCTTCTGGCAGGCATCGGCAAGGTCATCTGCCCGGTGATAGTCAAACGCCTGGGGTTTCATGATGCGGCCTCCACGGGGCTGGCCTCTTCCTGGGGCGTAACAGAGGCCCGGGCAATCGCCCGCAGCAGACGCTGCGGTGTCACCGGCACCTCACAGACTTCCGCACCCAGCGGACGAAGGGCGTCGTTGACCGCGTTGACGATGGCTGCGGGTGGGCCAATCGCACCGCTTTCACCAATGCCTTTCTGACCGAACTCGGTATAGGGCGACGGGGTCTCCATATGATCGATCGCCACAGCCGGTACTTCGGTCGCCCCCGGCAACAGGTAATCCGCCAGCGTCGAGGCGAGAGGCTGGCCATTCCGATCAAACGGCATTTCCTCATACAGGGCGGTGCCGATGCCCTGGGCGATGCCGCCGTAGACCTGGCCATCCACGATCATCGGGTTGACCAGCACCCCGCCATCCTCGACCACCACATAATCAAGAATCTCGGTGCTGCCAAGCTCCGGATCCACGGCGACCACGACCGCATGGCATGCGTAGCTGAAGGTGCCGCTGTCCCGGCCGGTCTTGTAACCCAGGGTGACTTCCAGTCCACCCGAATCGACGTTGTCGGGCAGGTGCTGCGGTTTGAGATACCAGGTACGCGCCACATCATGCAGGCTGACGGTCCCGTGACCCTGGGTGGTCGATACCACGCCGTCAGCGACCGTGACTGAGTCGACCGGCACATCCAGCAGGCGGGCTCCGATATTGGCCACCCGCTCCGCCAGCGTTCGGCAGGCCCTGGCCACCGCACCGCCCGCCATAACCATGCAACGGGACCCCCAGGTGCCGGTGGAATACGGTGTCAAAGCCGTGTCACCGTGAATGACCCGGACACGGTCCGTGTCGATGCCGAGGATTTCCTCGGCCACCTGGGCCAATGTGGTTTCCAGGCCCTGGCCGTGGGAATGGATACCCACCCGCACCTCAAGGGCGCCATCAGGGGTCAGGCGCACGACAGCCTGCTCATGGCCGGGCACCATGGGAATGCCCCATCCGGCATAGACCGACGTACCGTGGGCGGATTGTTCGCAGAAGATGGCCATGCCGACACCGATCAGCCGACCGTCTTCCTCGGGCGTCTTCTGGCGCTCGCGCACCGCCTTGAGGTCGACGGCCGCCACCGCACGACGCAGGCATTCGGGGTAGTCGCCACTGTCGAAATGCTTACCGGTAATATTGTCGAACGGCATGGATTCCGGCCGGATCAGGCATTCCATACGCACATCTGAAGGCTCACGTCCCGCCGCCCTTGCCAGCGCATCCATGGTCAGTTCCATGGCAAAACAGACCCCGGTTCGGGCCACACCGCGGTATGGCAGGATCGGCGGTTTGTTGGTCGCCGTGGATGTGGTACTGCAACGGTAAGCCTTGAAATCGTAGGGCCCAGGCAGGATGCTGGCGACCTGGGCACCTTCCAGACAGGCAGAAAACGGGTAGGCGGAATACGCACCGGCGTCCACCACGGCTGTCGTGTCCAGGGCCAACAGGCGTCCCTGTTCGTCACCGTAGGCCGTGACGTGATAATGGTGCTCGCGGCAATTGGCGTTGGCCGTCAGCTGTTCGCGGCGATCCTCAAGCCAGCGGATCGGACGGCGCAGATGCATTGCCAGCCAGGCGGCGCAGACTTCCTCCGGCAACAGAATACCTTTGTAGCCGAAACCGCCGCCGACATCCGGGGCCACCACGCGAATCTGCTCGTGACTCAATCCCAGGCAATCGCACAGGCCAGTGCGGACGATATGAGGCATCTGGGTCGAGGTGTAGACCTGCAGCTGCTCCAGACGACTGTCCCAAAACGCCACCACGCCGCGCCCCTCCATCGGCGACATGCATTGACGTGCCGTACGGTACTCGCGCTCGATCTTGATGGCAGCCTCCCGCCGGACCGACTCGATATCACCCTCCACCAGCGTGTGCTGGAATACATTGTCGCCCCAGTGGTTATGCACCAGCGGCGCCTCCGGCTTGAGGGCGTCGAGCATGTCGGATACCGCGGACAGGGTTTCGATATCGAGATCGATGGCATCCGCCAGATCTTCGGCTGCGGCCCGGTTCGGGGCGACGCAGGCTGCGATCAGCTCACCGACATAACGCACCTTGTCTCCGGCAAGGATCGGTTGCTCCGATGACTTGAAGCCGGGCAGGGCAGAGTCCGCGAGAATACCCTTAACACCCGCCAGGTCGCCCGCCGCGAAGACCCGATCGTCGGCGCCGGGTGGCTTGGACAACGACTTCAGTTTTCCGTGTGCCACCGGGCTACGCAGGAATGCCAGTTCAAGCATGCCGGGCATGGCCATGTCGCCCACATACTCGCCCCGCCCTCTCATATAGCGGTCGTCTTCCTTTCGCACCTTCCTGGCCCCGACACCGCGGGTTACCGGGATTCTGTCAGCTTGCTCGTCTTGCACCTTCCATCCCTCCGGAAAATGGCTTCCGCAATCAAAAAATTTCGTCTTCTAAAACGGCAACTTGCTGTAAATAGTAAAAATCAATCCAGCAAATTAATCAGTACACTGTGTATTTTTATGAAATCACTGTATAACATTAATCAGTGTACTGCATATTTTTTTGAGCCTATCGGCACCTGGGACGGTACAAGGCACGATCCATGCCTGCCGTCGGAGAAAGAGGAGAATGCTTATGCAAGGCAGACCCTACGATCTGCTGTTGAAAGGGGGTCGCGTCGTCGATCCTGCGCAACGCCTCGACCGCACTCTGGACGTCGCCATCAAGGACGGGCGGATTGCAGCGCTTGAGACCGGCCTGGCACCGGAGCTGGCCAACGAGGTCATCGACGCTGACGGTAAGCTGGTCACCCCTGGCCTGATCGATACCCATGCCCATATCTTCGAGCACGTCACCGGTCGTTTCGGGCTCAATCCCGACAGCTGTGGCGTCCGTGCCGGCGTTTCCACGCTGGTCGATCAGGGCGGTCCCAGCCTGATGACCCTGCCTGCATTCCGCCACTATGTGGCAGAGCCTTCCGCCAGTCGCGTGCTGTGCTTCCTGTCCGCCTATCTGGTGGGCGGCCTTGAAGGGCACCACTACCCGCAACTCTATAGTCCCGAGGACGTCGACGTTAAGCGCACCATCGAGATCGGTCTCGCCAATCGCGACCTGGTCAAGGGCATCAAGGCGCATGCGGAGGTCGGCGGCAAGTCCCGCTGGGGCATGGAGGTGATCAAGCAGGCCCGGGACATCGCCCGGGGTATTGGCGTGCCGCTCTATATCCACCTGGGCCAGCTTTGGCCGGAGGCGGGCAAGGGGATCGACGACCCCGATACGGTGATCGAAGAACTGGTTCCGATCATGCAGGAAGGCGATATCCTTGCCCATCCCTTTACCCGTCATCCGGGAGGGTTCATCTCCTGCAAGACCGGCGAACTGCATCCCATCATCCGCGAGGGGCTTGACCGTGGCTTGCGGGTCGACGTCGGCCATGGCTCCCATTTCAGTTTCGAGATGGCGCAGAAGGTGATCGAAGCCGGCATTCTGCCCAATACGCTGGGCGCCGACATGCACGGGTATAACACCGACGCCGGTCAGGTAAAGGCGACCAACCGGGAGTCCAACCCGTTCTTCGGCAAGACCCGGTTCTGCCTGACCCATGCCATGACGGAGCTGCTGGCCCTGGGCATGCCGCTGACGGACGTGATCGCCACAGCCACCAGCAATGCCGCCGGAATGCTGGGGATCGACGACGAAGTCGGCAGCCTCACCGTCGGCAAGGTTGCGGATGTTGCGGTGTTGGAGCGGGAAACCGGACGTTTCACACTGTCGGACAACAGCGGCGTGACCGTGGCGGCAACGGAGGCGATTCGCCCGGTGTTCTCGCTGCGCGAAGGCATCCGCTTTGACGTCGATAGCCCCGTGGTCGTCGAGCCGATGGACCTCGCAAGCTGAGCCATGGACGATGCGTCGGTTCTGCAGGCTGCCCTGGCGTTCCACCGGCGGGATGGTGGCGTGGCCCTGGTAACCCTGATCAATCGCCAGGGTTCATCGCCCCGCCCGCTGGGCAGCCAGATGGCAGTATCGGCGGCGGGAGAATGTGTAGGCAGTCTCACCGGCACCGGTTGCGCGGAGCAACTGATCATCCATGAGGCGCAGGCCGCTCTGACTGCCGGAGAAAACCGGATCCTGCGCCTGGGTGAAGGATCTTCCTACATCGACATTCGCCTGCCCTGTGGCGCGGGCATCGACCTGCATATCGACACACAGATCGACGCTGACGTATTGGCTGAGCTAGTCAAGGCTCACGAAGCACGTCATCCCGCTGCGCTGGAAACCGATCGGGACAAGGGAATCCAGCACTGCACAGCATGCCTTTCAGACAAACCACTCGCGTCACGCTCTTTCCGACGCTGGCTCTATCCCCCATTGCGTCTTGTGGTGATCGGCAAAGGCAACATTGCCATAGCCCTGAGCTGTATTGCTATCGCCAGTGGCTACGCCGTCGACATGATCTCACCGGATCAGGCCACGCTGCTGAGCGCCGGTGAAGCAGGGGCCCAAACGACCCGCTTGCCCACGGCCAATCTCTTCTGCGCGCCGATGCTCGATGCCTGGACTGCCGCCGTCACCCTTTTTCATGACCATGAATGGGAGCTGCCCATCCTCAATACCCTTCTCAACAGTCCCTGTTTTTATCTGGGCGCGCTGGGAAGTCGCAGTACCCATGCCCAGCGGCTGTCAGCCCTTCATGATTTGGGATGGATCAACGCCGGGCGGCGTCTGCATGGCCCCGTTGGCCTGGATATCGGGGCACAAACGCCAAATGAAATCGCCCTGTCTATTCTTGCTGAAATAACGCAGAGCTTCCGGGCAACGGAACGTCCACTGCTGGAAATCGGGCCAGATTTCGTGCTTAACACCCAAACCACTACGTGCTGGTAGGCCGTGCCGTTGGCCGGGTTTCAGGCGGCTGTTCCGTCTCTCTCCGCAGCAAGCGGTCTCCGGCATACTCCGGCGGCCCAAACAGCACCCGCCCGCGTTCCTTCAGCGTCAGCCCCGGCGCCACCAGATCCCGGAACATGTCCCGCCATTCGTGGAAGTTGAGCGTCACCGGGTTGTGGCTGTGGATCTGGCGCGGGATGCCGTAGTCCGGTCGGTCCGCGTCGTCCTCTTCCACGAAGGTGCCGAACAGGCGGTCCCAGATAATCAGGATGCCGCCGTAATTGCGGTCGATGTACTTCGGGTTGCGGCCGTGATGGGCGCGGTGGTGGGAGGGGGTGTTCAGGATCCATTCCAGCGGGCCCAGTTTGCCCACGGTCTGGGTGTGGATAAAGAACTGGTAGGCGAGGCTGATGGCTACGGCGAAGATCACCGTCTCCGGCGGAAAGCCGATGAAGACGATGGGCAGCCAGAACAGCCACATGCCGGTGATGGGGTAGGTCACGCTCTGGCGGAAGGCGGTGGAGAGGTTCAGTTTTTCCGACGAGTGATGCACCACGTGGGAACACCAGAACCAGCGGACGCGGTGGTGGGCGCGATGGAACCAGTAGTAGACGAAATCCTGCACCAGGAACAGCAGCGCCACCGACCAGGCGGTAAACGGAATCTCGAACAGGCGCACGTCGAACAGGGCGTTGTACACGACGATGGTGGCCAGGGCGGCGATCACGTCGCTGGCCTGGTAGAGACCGGCCAAGGTCATGTTGCTGAGCGTATCCGCCCAGGTGTAGCCCGCGCTGGGGTACTCCGTTCGATGCTGACGCAGATGCCGCCACTCGCCCGCCATGGCCAGGAAGAAGGCCGGCGCCAGGGCCAGGGTCACCAGGTGCGGGTCGAAGCCCAGCAGGTCGGTCAGGGGGGTCGGGGACATACGCGCTCCAGCTTATCATTGTACTGGACCCAGTATGTCACCGGAGGGCGTCGGGACCGGTGACCGATCCCGACGTTTTCACTGGCCGATCACGTCAATGCAGCTTAAGGCGCGGATGCATGGCACGGCTGATCTTGTCCATCAGCCAGATCACGCCGGTGCGCAGCGGGCCGTGCAGGGCCATCTGGTGCATGCGGTAGAGGGACACGTAGAACAGGCGCGCCACCTTGCCCTCAATGTACATGCTGCGTCCGGACAGGTTGCCCATCAGGTTGCCGACGGTGGTGTAGCGGCTGAAGTTGATCAGCGAACCATGATCGTTGTAGACGAACGGCACCGCCTCGTCGCCCTTGAGGCGATTCACCAGGGTCTTGAACAGGGTATCGGCCATCTGGTGCGCAGCCTGGGCGCGGGGCGGCACTGACCGCTCGGAGTTGGGCTGCGGGCAGGCGGCGCAGTCGCCCAGGGCGAAGATGTTCGCGTCCTGCGTCGTCTGCAGGGTCTGCTCGGTAACCAGCTGGTTGCCACGGGTGGTTTCCAGGCCCAGCTCCGCCAGGAACGCCGGCGCCTTGATCCCCGCCGCCCAGATGGTCATGTCCGAAGGCAGTTCGGTGCCGTCCTTCATGACGATGCTCTGGGCACGTACTTCGCTGACCGGCTGGCCGGTGAGCACATCCACCTTCTGGCGTTCGAGCTCCTTGGTGGCCGCCACCGACAGGCGCGGCGGCAGGGCCGGCAGGATACGATCGGCCGCTTCCACCAGTGAGATGCTGACGTCCTCCGGACGCAGATGGTTCATGCCGTAGACCGGCAGCTCCCTCGACGCCAGACGCAGCTCGGCGGCCAGCTCCACGCCGGTGGCGCCGGCGCCGATGATGGTGATCGGCAAGGCATGATCCCGGCCCAGCTCACCCTCGTGGTTCTTGCGCAGGAAGGCGTTGAGCATCAGGTTATGGAAGCGCCGCGCCTGATGCAGGCTGTCCAGGAACATGCAGTTCTCCTGGGCGCCAGGGGTGCCGAAATCGTTGGCGGTGCTGCCCACGGCGATCACCAGGGTGTCGTAGGGGATGTGGCGTTCGGGGACGACTTCCTCGCCGTCCTCATCGTGGAACGGGTTGATGACAATCTGCCGCTTGTCGCGATCCAGGCCGCCCATTTCCCCGAGTTGGAATTCGTAATGGTGCTTGCGGGCGTGGGCCCGATAGTTGATCTCGTTGGTACTGGCGTCGAGGGAGCCGGACGCAACCTCGTGCAGCAGCGGTTTCCAGACGTGGGTCAGCCCGGCGTCCACCAGGGTAATGCGGGCTTTCTGGCGCTTGCCGAGTTTGTCGCCAAGACGGGTGGCAAGTTCGAGGCCGCCGGCGCCACCGCCGACCACCACGATGTGGTGCAGTTTTTCCATGCTGATTTCCCGATAAGAAAAGACAGCCAAAAGCTCCGCAAAGCCCTTGGCTGTCTTCACTCCCAGGCGGGTCGTCATCGTAGCGGTGGGAGGGCGTACGGCTCAATGCGACTTCCGGGTGTGATGATACGGCACTGCGACGCATGCACCAAGGCCCGTTGCTGATCTGCATCGGCATTCATGCCGCCGCCAGCGGGACTGGACACAGGGAAAAACAGCCTGTTACAACGTAGAAGACACCCGAGAGGGCACGATGGCTGTCGCTGGACACGGGCGCCACCGTTGCCAACATCCCCCAGAAGGAGCTAACCGTGAAACTTCAAGTGAAAGGTATCAGCGAGGGTCAGCCGGTTCCCGAGACCTTTGCATTCGGTGTCTACAGCGAGGCCGATCATATGAGCTTCGGCCCCAACCGCAACCCCGAAATGGCGTGGTCCGACGCACCGGAAGGTACCAAGAGCTTCGTCATCATGATGTTTGATCCGGACGTGCCCAGCGTCGCCGATGACGTCAATCAGGAAGGCCGGACCGTTTCCAGTGACATCCCCCGCGTCGACTTCTTCCACTGGCTGCTGGTGGATGTGCCGGCCGACACCTCCCTGATCCCGGAAGGCGCCGACAGCGACGGCGTGATCCCCAAGGGCAAGAAAGGCGGCCCCGGCCCCATCGGCGTCCGCGGTGTGAACACCTACACCCACTTCCTGGCCGGCAACCCGGACATGGCCGGCACCTACGCCGGTTACGACGGCCCCTGCCCGCCGTGGAACGACGAGATCGTGCACCGCTACCACTACGAAGTCCACGCGCTGGACGTCGAGTCGCTGGGCCTGGACGGCGAGTTCGAGGGCGACGCCGTGCGCGAAGCCATGAAAGGCCACGTGCTGGCCAGTGCCCGGGTGACCGGCACCTACACCCTGAACCCGGATCTGCGCTGATCCGGAAAACGGCAACGCAGACCACAAAACGCGGACGACAAAAGGGGCACGCCGAAAAGCGTGCCCCTTAATTTTTGCCCGGCACCTTGCCGAATTCAGGCGCCCCCTGATCAGTGATGCAGGATCTGCTTCAGGAACTGCTGGGTCCGCGCTTCCTGCGGGTTGTTGAAGAACGACTGCGGCGGCGCGGATTCGACGATCTCGCCGCCGTCCATGAAGATCACCCGGTCCGCCACGGTCTTGGCAAAGCCCATCTCGTGGGTGACGCAGAGCATGGTCATGCCGCTGCTGGCCAGTTCGATCATGGTGTCGAGCACCTCCTTGATCATCTCCGGGTCCAGCGCCGACGTGGGTTCGTCGAACAGCATGATCTTGGGCTTCATACACAGCGCCCGGGCGATGGCCACCCGCTGCTGCTGACCGCCGGAGAGCTGCCCCGGGTACTTGTGGGCCTGGTCCGGGATCTTGACGCGGCGCAGGTATTCCATGGCCGTTTCCTCGGCCTCCTTGCGCGGCGTCTTGCGCACCCAGATGGGCGCCACGCAGCAGTTCTCCAGCACGGTCATGTGCGGGAACAGGTTGAAGTGCTGGAACACCATGCCCACTTCCCGGCGCACGTTGTCGATCTGGCGGATGTCGTCGGTCAGCTCCACGCCGTCCACCACGATTTTGCCCTGCTGGTGTTCCTCCAGCCGGTTGATGCAGCGGATAAAGGTGGACTTGCCCGACCCCGACGGGCCGCAGATGACGATGCGTTCGCCCTGGGCCACTTCCAGGTTGAGGTCCTTGAGCACGTGGAAGCTGCCGTACCACTTGTGCATGCCTTCCACGCGGATAATGGTCTGTTCGCTCTTGGCGGAACCCACCACCGACTGGTCCGGCGCGGTTTCGATCTGTTCACTCATGTTCATATCCATCAGGTCCTGTGACCGGTATCAAGCTTGCGTTCAAGGTTCTGGCTGTAACGGGACATGCCGAAGCAGAAGATCCAGAAACAGAAGGCGACGAAGACATAGCCTTCGATGGCCACGTTCTGCCAGGCCGGGTCGGTGATCGTCGACTGCACCGTGCCCAGCACGTCGAACAGGCCGATGATCAGCACCAGGGTGGTGTCCTTGAACAGCGCGATGAAGGTGTTGACGATGCCGGGAATCACCAGCTTGAGCGCCTGGGGCAGCACGATCAGCCCCATTTTCTTCCAGTAGCCCAGGCCCAGGGCACTGGCCGCCTCGTACTGGCCGCGGGGAATGGCCTGCAGGCCGCCCCGCACCACTTCCGCCATGTAGGCCGACTGCCACAGGGTGATGCCGATCAGCGCCCGCAGCAGCTTCTCGAAGTTCATGCCTTCGGGCAGGAACAGCGGCAGCATCACCGAGGCCATGAACAGCACGGTGATCAGCGGCACCGCCCGCCAGACTTCGATGAACACCACGCAGAGTCCGCGGATGATCGGCATCTCCGAGCGTCGGCCCAGGGCCAGCAGGATGCCGATTGGCAGCGACGCCAGGATCCCCACGTAGGCCAGGATCAGGGTCAGCATCAGCCCGCCCCACTTGTTGGTGGGTACTGCCTCCAGCCCGAACAGGCCGCCGGGGATCAGGATGTAACCGGCGATCGGCAAACCGATCAGCCCGAACAACCCGAGCCAACGCCGCGCCGGAAAGCGCTCGATGAACTGCGGGATGAACACCATCGCCAGCAGGGCGAACATGATGTCCACGCGCCACTGCAGCTCGTCCGGGTAGAACCCGTAGATGAAAAAGTTCAGCCGCTGGTTGATGAACAGCCAGCAGGCCCCGTCGCCGACGCAGTCGCTGGGCGACTCGCCGGTGAACGTGGCGCCGAACAGCACCCAGTTGAGCAACGGGCCGGCGCTGGTGACCACCAGATAGCCGACCACCAGCGTCAACACGGTGTTGTACCAGGTGTTGAAGAGGTTCTGGCGCACCCACTGCACCGGCGCGAACGGGCGCTTGGGAGGCGCGATTGCTGCTTCGCTCATCATCTCTCCTTAAGCGCGACGGCGCGGTTGTAGATGTTCATGAACAGGGAAATCAGCAGACTGATGGTGAGGTAGACGCCCATGGTCATGGCGACCACTTCCACCGCCTGACCGGTCTGGTTGAGGGTCGTGCCCATGAACACGGCGACCAGATCGGGATAGCCGATGGCCGTCGCCAGCGACGAATTCTTCACCAGGTTCAGGTACTGACTGGTCAGCGGCGGGATGATCACGCGCATGGCCTGGGGAATCACCACCAGACGCAGGGTCAGGCCGGAACGAAGGCCCAGGGCCTGGGCGGCTTCGGTCTGGCCCTTGCTGACCGCCATGATCCCGGAGCGCACGATCTCGGCGATGAACGAGGCCGTGTAGAGGGACAGGGCCACCCACAGGGCCGCCAGCTCGGGGATCAGCGTGATCCCGCCACCGAAGTTGAAGCCCTTGAGCTCGGGGATCTCCCACTGCAACGGGCCGCCAGCGGCCAGGTAGGCCAATACCGGCACCCCGATCAGCACCGCGAGGCCCACCTTCACCGTGGGGAACACCTGGCCAGTGGCCAACTGGCGTTTCTTGGCCCAGCGCTTGATGATCACCACCGCCACGATGGCCACCACAATGGCCGCCGTCACCACGCCGAAGCCCGGCTGGGCGAGGGGCTCGGGCATGTAGAAGCCGCGATTGTTGAGGAAGAACAGGCCGCCGATGTCCACGCTCTGCCGGGGCGATGGCAGGTTGCGCAGGACCGCGAAGTACCAGAAGAAAATCTGCAACAGCAACGGAATGTTGCGCAGGATCTCGACATACGCCAGCGCCAGCTTGGCGATCAGCCAGTTGCTCGACAGTCGCGCCACGCCGATCAGGAAGCCCAGGATCGTGGCGGCCACGATGCCCATGCCGGAGACCAGCAATGTGTTGAGCAGCCCCACCCAGAAGGTACGACCGTAGGAATAGGTCGCATCGTAGGGGATCAGGCTCATGATGATGCCGAAGCCGGCGGACTGGTCGAGGAAGCCGAAGCCGGTACTGATACCGCGGCTTTCCATATTGGCCAGCGTGTTGTCGATCAGCGCCCAGCCACCCCAGAACACGGCGGCTATGGCGATCAGTTGGAAAAACAGGGCTCGCACCCGTGGATCGTTCCACGGCTTGGAGCGGGACGGTTTCAGGGGAAGTGTTTGTTCGTTCATGCAAATCCCGGACAGCACCCTTGGGGTAGCGAGGGTGCTGCAAAAGCTACTGCACTCGGTCAGGCCGCGTTGAAAATTGCGTCAAGATGCTCATTTATTACCAATAAATGGCGCTCTATCCTTAATTTTCGCCTTGCCTGACCTTCGCCCGCGACGCTTTTGCAACACCCCCTAAACGGTGTCTATGACAAACACCGGCGAGGATCACCCGCCGGTGTCCGGTGGTTCTCGGGACTTAGCGCATCGGCGGCGCGTACATGATGCCGCCTTCGGTCCACAGGGCGTTCAGGCCGCGGTCCAGATCCAGCGGCGTGCCCGGGCCGACGTTACGGTTGTACATTTCACCGTAGTTACCCACACCCTTGATGACGTCGTAGCCGAAGTCCGCCGGCAGGCCGAGCTTGTCGCCCATGTCGCCGTCGGTGCCCAGCAGGCGCTGGATGTTCGGGTTGTCGGATTTCTTCATATCCTCGACGTTCTCGGAGGTCACACCCAGCTCTTCGGCGTTGATCTGCGCGAACAGCACCCACTTCACGATGTTGAACCACTGGTCGTCACCCTGGCGCACCACCGGGCCCAGCGGCTCCTTGGAAATGGTGTTGGGCAGGATCACCGCACTGGACGGGTCCGCCAGCTTGGAGCGCAGCGCCGCCAGCTGGGAGCGGTCGGAGGTCAGCACGTCACAGCGGCCGGAGGCGAAACCCTGCACCGTCTGCTCGGAGGTGTCGAATACCAGCGGGTTGAACTCCATGTCGTTGGCGCGGAAGTAGTCCGCCAGATTCAGCTCGGTGGTGGTACCCGCCTGAATACAGATGGTGGCGCCGTTCAGTTCCATGGCGTCGCTCACACCCAGATCCTTGCTGACCAGGAAGCCCTGGCCGTCATAATAGTTGGTGCCGGTGAAATTCAGACCCAGGGACGCGTCGCGGGTCAGGGTCCAGGTGGTGTTCCGGGACAGCATGTCGATTTCACCGGACTGCAGCGCGGTGAAACGCTCCTTGGCGGTCAGCGGGGTGAACTCCACAGCCTTGGGGTCGCCGAAGATGGCGGCTGCAACCGCACGGCAGGTGTCCACGTCAATGCCGGTCCAGTTGCCCTTGTCGTCCGGCTGGGAGAAGCCCGGCAGGCCAGTGGTGACACCACATTGGAGGTGACCTTTTTCCTTGACGCTCTCCAGGGTCGTGGCCGCCATGGCGTTGGTGGCCATCAGCGAGCCCAGCAGCGTAGCCGTTCCTGCAGCGAGTGTGATCAGTTTTTTCATTATCAGTCGTCTCCGAATATCGGTTGTGTGCATAGCAAACCCGCAACAGCAAGGCCTAAGCCAGAATTTGCAGGTGCTTGATTTTGTTGTCGTTAATGAACGCTATTGCGCATAACCACGGTTTAGGACCGTTCGGGCCACTCCATTTCGCCCTACACTAGTGCACGGCAATTTCCCACCGGCGCGCGAGCGGTCTGCTTACAGGATAGGAGAAAATTCGAAAATGCACCGAGTTGGGGAGCACAAGATTGTAAAACTGTGTTTTTTCCGCCGATACAGGTGCTTGTCCGAGTGCTTCCTTTTGGCGCCCCGGCAATCCCTGCGCCACTTTGGACCGAGCGCCCTGACCCGGACCAACCACACACCATTGATCACCCGCCGCCCGGTCCACGTATAGAATGGCGGAGCCCGTCTGACGAACCGGCGGTTCGATGGAACGGCGTCACGGCCGAGATGTCTATCGCTCGTTTTCCGGATTCGAAACGGAATCGTTATAAAGCTGTGACACCTCCCCGCGAGGTTTCGTCCATATTCAAGGGGTGGGGTGACATACGCTTCGCCAAACAGACTGCTGAATGCACTGGAGTACTCATGCCTTTTTCCGCCAACACGGCACAGCGCATCCCGGCCACCGAGCTGGTCGCACCAAGGCACATCGACAGCTGGACCCACACCCGGGCTGGCGAGCCACGCGGCTACATCGACGCCGACGGGCTGCGGGAGCTCTGGATCCACACCGGCACCGCCTGCAACCTGGCCTGCTCCTTCTGCCTGGAAGGCTCGCATCCCGGTGACGGGCGCATTCCCGGCATGAAGCTGGACGACGTCAAACCGTTTCTGCACGAAGCGCTGGAGCTGGGCGTGGAGCAGTTCTCCTTTACCGGCGGCGAGCCGTTCGTGATCCGCGACTTCATCCACATCCTCGACTACGCCAGCCACCACCGGCCCTGCTTCGTGCTGACCAACGCCACCGACCCGCTGCTCAAACGCACCCACCAGCTGCTGCCCCTGAAGGACAACCCGCATCCCGTCCGCTTCCGGGTGAGCCTGGATTTCCCGGACGCCGCGCGCCATGACGTGGACCGGGGCGAGGGCAGTTTCGCCAAGGCGCTGGAGGGCATCCGCTGGCTGCATAAGCACGGTTTCGCGGTCTCCATCGCCCGCCAGAGCGAGGCCGACGAGGACCCGGAACAGGTGGAGGCCGCCTTCCGGTCTATTTTCCGCGAGCACGGCATTCCCGAGGACCTGGCGTTCACCGCTTTCCCGGATTTCGGCACCCCCGGCTCGGAGGACGGCAGCCCGGAGATCACCGAAACCTGCATGGAAAAGTACCCAACGCGGGAGAGTCAGGCCCACTTCATGTGCAGCAACACCCGCATGCTGGTGAAAAAAGACGATCGCGTGCGGGTCTATGCCTGCACGCTGGTGGATGACGACCCCGATTACGACCTGGGCGGCACGCTGAAAGAGAGCCTGGACACGCGCATCATGCTGCGCCACCACCGCTGCTTCGCCTGCTACCGCTTCGGCGCCAGCTGCAGCGCACCGGAATAGGCCTACGGACGTCCCGGCCCCGCGGCCGTCACAACAACAGAACACCGAAAAGGACATCGCCCATGTCATTTGCTGAAGCCGGTCTCTTCTGGGGCTTTCTCCTGGTCTACGGCGTCATCATGTACGCCCTGTCGCCCCGCAGCCGCAACGCCGCGTCGTTCTACCGGGGGGCGGACGACAGCGGCAACCCGGTGAGCCAGTGGTCACTGACCGCCAGCATCTTCATCAGCTGGATCTTCGCCAAATCCGTCACCAACGCTGCCAACCTGGGCGAAGCCTACGGCGTGGTGGGCGGTCTGGCGTACGCTACCTACTGGCTGTCGATCCCCGTGGCCGGTTACATCATCTACCTGATCCGCACCCAGACCGGTGCCCGCAGCCTGCAGGAGTTCCTGACGTCCCGCTTTGGCCGGCTTGCCGCGGTGAGCTTCGCCGCCGCGATCCTGATCCGCCTGTACAACGAGGTGTGGAGCAACACCGCCGTGGTGGGCGGCTACTTCGGCCTGCCCGGTGACTGGCAGTACTACGGCGCGGCCATGCTGTTCACGGCCTTTACCCTGGCGTACAGCCTGAAGGGCGGGCTGCGCAGCTCGATTTTTACCGATGTGATCCAGGCGGTGGTGTTCGTGTTCTTCGTTGCGGCCGTGCTGTTCCTGATCCTCCCGGCCAACGACACCGGCACCCTACTGACCACCGGCGAATTCCGCCTGGATGCCGGCGCCGACCTGCTGCTGGTGGCGGCCCTGCAGATCTTCTCCTACCCGTTCCACGACCCGGTGCTCACCGATCGCGGCTTCGTGAACAAGGAAAAAACCATGCTGAAGAGCTTCGTGGTGGCCGGCCTGCTGGGCTTCGTCGCGGTCTTCATCTTCAGCCTGGTGGGTGTGCACGCCCAGCTCAACGGCATCAGCGCCAACGGTAACGCGCCAGCCGCTGTGGGCGCGGCCATGGGCCTGACCGCGCTGTTCTTCATGAGCGTGGTGATGATGACCTCCGCCGGTTCGACGCTGGATTCCACTTTCACCTCCCTGTCCAAGTCCATCGCCGTGGACCTGCCCCAGCTGGTGCGGCGCACCGCTGACCGGATGCCCAGCATGCGCGTGGGTGCGGTGGTGATGGTGGTGTTCGCCATCCTCGGCAACCTGCCCATGTTCGCCGGCACCGACATCCTCAAGGCCACCACCATTTCCGGCACCATGGTGATGGGACTGGCGCCGGTCTTCCTGTTTTACGGCTTCACCCGCTGGTCGCCCTGGAGCTTCCACCTGAGCTTCTGGAGCGGCATCGCGCTGGGCGTTCTGCTGGCGCTGGGTCTGATTCCCGACAGCTGGGCCATTGGCGAGGGCAAGTACGCCGCCCTGCTGGGCGTGAACGCCTGGGGCGTCCTGATCTGCACGGCGGGATTCTTCCTGCCGCTGGTCGGCCAGCGCCTGTTCGGGCGCCGTCCGCTGTCCTCGGAGGCCTGAGCGATGTCCGGTCAGCCGGGACGCAGCTGCCCGCTGCACTACCGTTATGATCCCGCCGACCTGTGCCGGCAAACCCAGCCGGCGGAGGCCGACGTGCTCTACGTGATCGGCGGGCTCTACGGTAACCCGCTGGCGCTGGCCGCCATCGAGGCCATGGCGCACGAGGAACGGCGGTTGGGGCGCCGGGTGCGGCTGGTGTTCAACGGCGACTTCAACTGGTTCAACACCGACCCCGAGACCTTCCAGACCCTGAACGAGCGGGTGTGCCGCCACGACATCAGCCAGGGCAACGTGGAATACGAACTGGCCCAACCCAGCGCGGACGCCGGCTGTGGCTGCGCCTACCCCGATGCCGTGGACGACGCCGTGGTGCAGCGCTCCAACCGCATCATGGCGCGCCTGCAATCGACGGCCACGGCGTTTCCCGGGATCCAGGCACGGCTGCGGGACGCGCCACGCTGGCGCTGCTACACGCTGGACGGCAACCGGATCCTGGTGCTGCACGGCGACCCGGAATCCCTGGCCGGCTGGGGTCTGGCGCGGGAAGCGTTGCAACAACCCGGCCACCAACCCCGGGTTGCGGACTGGTTCCAGCGCACCGGCGCCGACCTGATCGCCTGCACCCACACCTGCCTGCCCGCCCTGTGGCAGGGAACGAGCGGCGCCGGCCATCCACAGACCGTCGTCAACAACGGTTCGGCCGGCATGGGTAACCTGCGCGGCGATCACCGGGGGCTGGTCACCCGCATTGCCAGGCCGGATGCGAGCGCGCCGATGGCGTCCGTTGCAACCGCCCGACACGGCAACCTCGAGGTGAACCTGGTGCCCGTATCGTTTCCCCTCGAACACTGGCTGACGCTGTTCGATCAATGGTGGCCGGCAGCGTCTGACGCGGCTTTGTCATATCGCACGCGCATCATCAACGGAACGGACATCGAGGCTCCCGGAATCCGGCTGTAAGCCTCTGTCGGGCCGGACATTCCGGGGCTTTTCAGGTTGCAACTGTCGTTCATGGCAACCCGTGGCAATTTGATTTTTCTTTCGTGGTCTATATAATTACAACTCTAAAGATTAGTGGATCTCGCCGGTTAAGACTGTTTTTTCAAAAGGTTACGGCGAATTGAAAGGCCTCGAATCACGGCAAACCGGTTTCAGGCGCCTTTCAAATGAATTCAACTCTAAATGACTGAGTGCCCAACACTGTTATGACCACTGAAGGTTCGAATATCACCGCCATCAGCCTGCGCACCCCGCGCAAGGATGATGGCTTCCGGCTCCACCAGCTCGTCGCGGAGTGTCCGCCGCTGGATCCCAATTCGATTTACTGCAATCTGCTGCAGTGCAGCCACTTCGCCGAAACCGGCGTCGCTGCCGAGAAAGACGGCGACCTGGTGGGCTTTATCTCCGGCTACATCCCCCCTCAGCAACCCGAGACGGTTTTCGTCTGGCAGGTCGCGGTCCACGAAAAGGGACGCGGCCAGGGTCTGGCCAAGCGCATGCTCAAGGCCATCGTCGGCCGCGACGCCTGCGCCAACGTCACGCACCTGGAAACGACGATCACCGCCGACAACGAGGCATCCTGGGCGCTGTTCCGCTCGTTTGCCCGCGATCTCGGCGCTGAGCTCACCTATACCGAGCATTTTGAGAAGGAGGCCCACTTCGGCGGCCACCACGACTCAGAATTCCTGCTCCGTATCGGCCCCTTCACCAAGCCCGTAAACGGTTAAGGCTGGCTGACCGGCGAGCGGTGTCCAGACGCCGCCGCCGAATTTTCCCGCAGCCAGGCGCTGATGCGACCGAACCGTGACAGCGCGGCTGCATTCACCTCGAACCTGACATGCTAAGAGGCAAGACAATGGAAATTTTCAAGACGACCGAATCCGAAGTACGCGTTTATTCCCGTTCATTCCCCGTGATTTTCAACCGGGCCAAGAACGCGCACCTGTACACCGAAGACGGCAAGCCGTACCTGGACTTCCTGGCCGGCGCCGGCTCGCTCAACTACGGTCACAACAACGACATCCTGAAGAAGGCGCTGCTCGAGTACATCGAGAACGATGGCGTCAGCCAGGGTCTGGACATGTTCACCACCGCCAAGCATGACTTCATCGATGCGTACAAGAAATACATCCTTGAGCCGCGTGGCCTGGACTACAAAATGCAGTTCACCGGCCCGACCGGTACCAACTGCGTGGAAGCGGCGCTCAAGCTGGCGCGCAAGGTGAAAGGACGCGACACCATCATCTCCTTCACCAACGGTTTCCACGGTGTCTCCCTGGGCGCGGTTGCGGCCACCGGTAACAAGCACCATCGCGGCGGCGCCGGCGTACCGCTGGGCGGCGTTAACTTCATGCCGTACGACGGCTACCTGGGCGACGAAGTCGACACCATTGCCATGATCGACAAGATGCTCAACGACGGCTCTTCCGGTATCGAACTGCCGGCCGCGGTGATTGTCGAAGCGGTACAGGGCGAAGGTGGCCTGAACGCCGCCCGCGCCGAGTGGCTGCAGAAGCTCGAAAAGCTGTGCCGCAAGCACGACATCCTGCTGATCGTCGACGACATCCAGGCGGGCAACGGCCGCACCGGTGAGTTCTTCAGCTTCGAATTCGCCGGCATCAAGCCGGACATCGTGACCGTGTCCAAGTCCCTGAGCGCCTACGGCCTGCCGATGGCCCTGGTACTGTTCAAGCGCGAACTGGACATCTGGTCCTCCGGCGAGCACAACGGCACCTTCCGCGGTAACAACATGGCCTTCGCCACCGCCACGGCGGCGCTGGAGACCTACTGGAAAGACAACGCCTTCGCCGACGAGGTGAAGAAGAAAGCGGGCATCCTGAACGCCGGCCTGAAAGCCATCGCCGACGAGTTCAAGGGCCAGTTCAAGCTCAAGGGCCGCGGTATGATGCAGGGTATTGCTTGCCGTGACGGTGACATCGCAGGCAAGATTTCAGAGAAAGCCTTCGACAAGGGCCTGATCATCGAAACGGCCGGTCCGGACGATGAAGTGGTCAAGTGCCTCATGCCGCTGACCATCAGCGAGGAAGACCTGCAGAAGGGTCTGGACCTGCTGAAGGAAAGCGTGGAAGAGGTCATGAAGGACGACCTGAGCCAGGCATCCTGATCGCCGTTTGACAGGATGGGGAGGGCCGCCAGCCGGCCGGGACGCCTCCAGGTGAGGGCGGCCCTCCCGCTCAAACGTTCCCGGCGCCCATTCAGAAGCGACCGAAGATCAGAATCATGACTAGCCAACAGCACACAGTAGAAAAAATCGGCGGTACGTCCATGAGCGACTACCAGGCCGTGCGTGACAACATCGTGGTCGGCGAACGCAGCGCCGACGAACTCTACCAACGCATTTTCGTGGTCTCCGCCTACGGCGGCGTCACCGACGAATTGCTGGAACACAAGAAAACCGGCGAGCCCGGCGTCTACGCCCTGTTTGCCGACGCCGAGTCCGACTGGGCCTGGGGTGACGATCTCACCAAACTGACCCAGTTCCTCACCGACTTCAACGGCGAGCTGTTCGACGACCCCATGCTCAAGCAGCAGGCGGACCAGTTCATCGTCGACCGCATCGAAGGCGTACGCGGCTGCCTGATCGACCTGCAGCGCCTGTGTTCCTACGGCCAGTTCCAGCTGGAAGAGCACCTGCTGACCGTACGCGAGATGCTGGCCGGCATCGGTGAGGCCCACAGCGCCTTCAACACCGCGCTGAAGCTCCAGGCCGAAGGCATCAACGCCCGTTTCGTCGACCTCACCGGCTGGCGCGACAACGAGCTGCTGCCGCTGGACGAAAAGCTGCAGCAGGCGTTCGACAACGTCGACCTGACCCGCGAGCTGCCCATCTGCACCGGCTACGCCCAGTGCACCGAAGGGCTGATGCGCACCTTCGACCGGGGCTATAGCGAGATGACCTTCAGCCGGGTTGCGGTCATCACCCAGGCGCGCGAAGCGGTGATCCACAAGGAATACCACCTCAGCTCCGCCGATCCCAAGATCGTTGGCGAGGACAAGGTGGTGCCCATGGGCCGCACCAACTATGACGTGGCCGACCAACTGGCCAACCTGGGTATGGAAGCCATCCACCCGCGTGCCGGCAAGGGCCTGCGTCAGAACGACATCCCGCTGCGTGTGAAAAACACCTTCGAGCCGGAGCACACCGGTACGCTGATCACCCGTGACTACATCAGCGAGAAGCCGCAGGTGGAAATCATCGCCGGCCGCAAGGGCGTGTTCGCGATCGAAGTGTTCGACCAGGACATGCAGGGCGATCCGGGCTCCGACCGTCGCATCCTCGACGTGCTGAGCCGCTACAAGGTGCGCTGCGTGACCAAGGACACCAACGCCAACACCATCACCCACTACGTGGACAGCACGCTCAAGCACGTCAAGCGCGTGGTGCGCGCCCTGCAGGAGGAGTTTCCCAACGCGGAAATCGCCACCCGCAAGCTGGCGCTGGTCTCCGCCATCGGCAGCGACATGCAGGTGCCGGGCATCCTCGCCAAGACCGTCACCGCCCTGGCGGAAGAGGAAATCAGCATCATCGCGCTGCACCAGTGCATGCGTCAGGTGGACATGCAGTTCATCATCGATGAAGAGCATTACGAGAAGGCCATCGCCAAGCTGCACGCCACCCTGATCGAGCCGCACAACCACGAGTACGCCATCGTCGCGGCGTAATCGCGGCAATGCCCCGGCCACCGGCCGGGGCCGCACGAATTGCCGGCGCCGGGTTCGGTCGCCCTGGTGCCGGTAATGGAGGACGTCTTGCCTCCCGATCGGGCCGCCCGGACTGCGAATGCCGGGCGGTACCCGATCACCTTTCCGCGTCATCCCGCGACCTTCACGACCGTCCACACTCACCCCTCCCGACCGTCAATCTGACTCTCGCCCGTCGACGTACAATCTCCAAACTTTTTGCAAACTTCGAAAACTGGACCGTACCGGCACTATGCGACACAGATTCTGGCCGGAAGAATCGGCCGACGACATCGAACTGGCCGCCCTCAATCGGGCGAACGGGACGCCTCCGGGCCGCGACGACACCCTGCAGACCATGGCTGACGCCGACAGCGCCGATAGCCTGTCGCTGGTGTCGCACTATTTCCGCGACGCCGCACGCTATTCGATGCTGGGGGAGCGCGCTGAGCGGCGGCTCAGCCGGCGCCTGCATCACGCCCTGGCGCGGCTGGCCGAACACCGCGGCCTGCCCGAAGGCACGGCGCTGACCCTGCGCGACGTCACCGAAGAGCTGCTGCCCGGCGACCTGACCTCGGCCCATGCCCGCCGCGCCCTGCGCCTGGCATCGGCCTGCCGCAGCACGCTGATCCAGAGCAACTTGCGGCTGGCGGTGCATCTGGCGCGGCGCCACGCCAATCGCGGCATCCCGCTGATCGACCTGATCCAGGATGGCAACGTGGGGCTGATCAAGGCGGTGGAGCGCTTCGACCCCGGTAAGGGCTTCCGCTTTTCCACCTACGCCTATTGGTGGATCAGCGAGGAAATCAAACGCAGCCTCAAGCGCGGGCGCCGGGTGGTGCGCACCCCCGAGCACGTGGTGGATGAGATCCGCGCATTGCAATCCGCCAGCCAGCAACTGCGCGGCGAAAGCGGCAATGCTCCCGACGCCTCGGCGCTGGCGCGACGACTGGGCACCTCGATCCGGCGCATCAAGGAACTGCAGCGCTACGCGCTGCCGGAAGTGTCCACCGACACACCGCTGAGCGACAGCGAGGACCTCAAGCTGGGGGACGCTCTGGCCGCCGAGCCGTCACGCGACCAGCCGGAAACCAGCCTGGAGCCGCGCGACCAGAAACGCCTGCTGGGGGACATCCTCGCCCGTCTGGATCCCCGGGAGCAGGATATCCTGTCACGCCGCTTTGGCCTGGACCGGGCCGAGCCGGAAACCCTGCAGGTGATCTCCGAAGCCCTGGGCCTGAGCCGTGAGCGGGTGCGTCAGATCGAGAAAGGAGCATTGGCAAAACTGCGCGAGCAGTACGCCGATCTGGCTCACATGGCGGGGAACTGAGACGCCGGGCCAGCGTCGGCCGGCATCTCAGCCGTCACAGAGGATGAGTGAGCAACCAGCCCGCCGCGACCGCCTGACAGGCACAGGCCACCAGCGTCAGCACCGCGCGCAGGCGCCGGTACCAGCCGGGCCAGTACAGCCGCATCCACTTCACGTCCACCACGTAGAGCGCCAGATAGGCCAGGGGATAGACCAGTGTCTGGGCCGACAATGGCAGCAGCAGCGCCAGCCCGGCGGTCAGGAAAAACACCTGGCTGACCACCAGCGTGGAGATGGGGGAGAGGGGGAAGCAACGCTGCTCCAGTTGCAACGCGATGGGCCAGTAGACGCCCGCCATGAACGCGAGAATACCGGCGCTGTAGATGTAGAACAGCTTGATGCACAGTGCCTCGGCGCCGGGCCAGAAGATAATCGCCAACACCCCGATCAGGAAGGGTGCCAGCCCGGCCAGGCCGATGGCCGTTGCCAGTCGCGCCACCGAAATCATCGGCGATCTTCCTGCACGCGGATGCGCAGGGGCTCCGACTTGCCGTCGTCGAGGCCGATCATCTCGTCGTAGGCAGAAGCATGGACCACCTCGGTGCGCTGCACGTCGAACGACCCCAGCAGATCCTGGGCCTGCCAGGCGCTTTTCAGCAACCGCGACCGGCCCCGGTCGTCGGACAACACGTAGAGACCGTCCGCCAGGTGCAAACGCGCCATGTAGAACTGCCCTTCCAGGGACAGCAATTCCAGCAGGTCGATCCGGAGATCGTCCCGCTGTCGCAGCTCTTCGAGGGTGATTCGCAAGACCCGTCCTCCCGGCCATGGGTGTGGGTATGGTTGTGGGAAGACGTACGCTCAGGATGCGTGAAAGGATCAGGCCGGGTGCTGCGCTCAGCGCGGGAACGGTCTCTCGCCCGCCAGCTCAGCGCAGACGGCGTGCTGCGGACAGTGCCAGAGGTGATCGTTAACCAGCCCCACCGCCTGCATGAAGGCATAGACGATGGTGGGCCCGACGAAATTGAACCCCTGCTTCTTGAGCGCGCGGGACATCGCCTCGGCCTCGGGCGTGGTGGTCGGCACCTGATCGAGCGAGCGCCAGGCACCCTGGATCGGACGATGCTCGACGAACGACCAGAGGAACCCGGAGAAGGAGCGGCCTGTCTCCTGGAAGGCCAGGTACGCACGCGCGTTGCGGATAATCGACTCCACCTTGAGCCGATTGCGGATGATTCCGGGATTCTTCAGCAGCGATGCCACTTTGTCGGCATCGTAGCGGGCGATGCGCTCCGGATCGAAACCGTCGAACGCGGCTTCGTAGTTGGCCTGCTTGCGCAGGATGGTGATCCAGCTCAGTCCCGCCTGCTGACCGTCCAGGCACAATTTCTCGAACAGCTCGCGGTCGTCGGACACCGGCCGTCCCCAGATCCGGTCGTGATACTCAACGTACTGCGGGTCGCTGCCGCACCAGCCGCAGCGCTCGGCAACGCGGGTATCCGGGGTGTCGCTCATGCCTGTTCTCCCTGCCTGGCCTGTGTGCTTGTGTGATGCCGCGACGGTCCAATCAGGGCTGCAGGCGATTGACTCGCCACCCGTCCGCCTCGCGGCAGTATTCAAACCGGTCGTGAAGGCGACTGGGACGCCCCTGCCAGAATTCGAAGCGCTCCGGCACCAGGCGGTAGCCGCCCCAGAACGACGGCAGCGGCACCTCGCCCTGCTGGAAGCGCTGCTTCATTTCAGCCACCTTCTGCTCAAGCAGACCGCGCGAGGAAATCACCCGGCTCTGTTCCGACACCCAGGCACCGATCTGGCTGCCGCGCGGGCGCGAGGCGAAGTAGCGCAGGGATTCCGCCTTGCTCACCTTCTCCACCCGGCCTTCGATACTGACCTGCCGGTTGAGGGCAATCCAGGGAAACAGCATGGCCGCGCGCGGGTTGCGTTCCAGTTCCTGTGCCTTGCGGCTGCCATAGTTGGTGTAGAAGACGAATCCCTCGTCGCCGAAATACTTCAGCAGAACCGTGCGCAGGCTCGGTTGACCACCATCACCCACCGTGCCCAGCGACAGTGCATTGGGCTCAAGCACGCCCGCATCCCGTGCATCCTGGAACCAGCGTTCGAACTGGCGCACCGGCTCCGGGTCCAGGTGGTCCTCATCCAGGCCTTCGGATTCGAAGTCCCGACGCATGTCACTGATATCCATGATCTCGTCCTGTCGCCCCCTTTCACTGCATTAGAAGTACGGCCACTGCAGTAGAAGTACGGTCATTGCATTAGATGTACGGTCACTGCGCTGAAGTACGCTGTCGCCGCGCTGGAAGTTCATTCCCGACACGCCAATCCCGGGGGCTGGCATACAGGTTGCGTATGTACTCCAGCAACGACCTGTCTCCGGCAGGCTTTCATCATACGGACTCCAACGGCGCCTTGGTATGCCCGGCCGCGGCTGTCCGATTCATCCAGAGGTATCCGGCACCGTCCGGCATGACCGACTCATTTATTTAGACGCCAAAACATTTTGCGTCTTTGTCATGGCGAGCAACGCCCCGACGTTTCCGCCATCTGTTCCGTCAAGTTTAGAGACGGACCTCGCTAGCCTTCGTATAAAGGCTCTGCTAGCGTGCAATACAGATCCAGCCAGGGAGCGGCGAACAAAATGAGTTTAAATTCAATTTTTTACTATACTTAATAAATAACGCCGTACCGGGCCTCGGGGCCCTACAGGAAAAACCTGGAATGAAGCCAAAAGTCATCGTCAAGAACCTCTTCAAAGTCTTCGGGGACAACCCGGAAGAGGCCATGAACCTGGTTCGCCAGGGCATTGGCAAGGCGGATATCTTCAAACAGACCGGCAAGACCATCGGCGTCATGGACGCTTCCTTCGAGATCCACGAAGGCGAGATTTTCGTCGTCATGGGCCTGTCCGGTTCCGGCAAATCCACCCTCGTGCGGCTGCTCAACCGCCTGATCGAGCCCACCGAGGGCGAGGTCTGGGTCGGCGATCAGAACATCGCCGCCCTGTCCGAGAGCGAACTCAACGAGCTGCGCCGCAAGAAAATGAGCATGGTGTTCCAGTCGTTCGCGCTCATGCCTCACATGAACGTGATCGATAATGCGGCATTCGGCCTGGAATTGTCCGGCGTACCGCGGGAGGAGCGCCATAAAAGGGCACGCGCCGCGCTGGCCCAGGTCGGTCTGGAAGCCAACGCCCGCAGCTACCCGGACGAGCTGTCCGGTGGCATGCAGCAACGGGTCGGCCTGGCCCGCGCCCTGACCAACGATCCGGAAATCATGCTGATGGACGAGGCCTTCTCGGCCCTGGATCCACTGATCCGCACCGAGATGCAGGATGAGCTGGTCAAGCTGCAGCGCGACTCCAAGCGCACCGTCATCTTCATCTCCCATGACCTGGACGAAGCCATGCGCATCGGCGATCGCATCGCCATCATGGAGGGCGGCCGCGTGGTCCAGGTGGGCACCCCGGACGAGATCCTCAAGAACCCGGCGGACGATTACGTTCGTTCCTTCTTCCGTGGAGTGGACGTCTCCACCGTGCTGTCGGCCCGCGACATCGCCACCAAGAAACAGATCACCGTGATCGAACGCGAAGGCGCCGGCCCCCGGGCGGCGCTGGAACGCCTGCGCCAGAACGAGCGCGACTACGGCTACGTGGTCACCCCGGACCAGACTTTCCACGGTGTGGTCTCCATCGACTCCCTGAAAACCGCCGACAGTAACGGCGGCCGCGTCAGCGACGCCCTGCTGTCCGGCGTGGAACCCATTGCCGCCGACGCATCCCTGCACGACATCATCGGCTCCGTAGCGGAAGCGCCCTGCGGGCTGCCGGTGGTCAATGGTGACGGACGCTACCTGGGTGTGATTTCCAGGTCCGTACTGCTGCAGGCTCTGGATCGGGAGGGGGAATAGACATGGCAGAAGAAAACAACACACAGAATGGGGACCAGGTCCCCTACGACGCCTCCGGCGATAACAACCCCTGGGCCGACGCCTCGGAACAACAGGGCGCGGGCGGCGGTGCCGGCAACCCCTGGGGCAGCGCCGGCGGCGAGGGCGAAGGCGCCACCAACGGCGGCGACTGGCTCAGCGGCGCGGACCAGGTGGACGCCGTCCACAACACCTTGAGCGATCCCTTCAAAACCGAGTGGTTCGACATCCAGAGCGGCGTGGAACACGGCATCGACTGGATCGTCGACAACTTCCGGATCTTCTTCCAGCTGGTCAAGCAGCCGGTGGATTTCGCCCTGAGCTTCTTCGACGCCACCCTGCTCAGCGTGCCGCCGGTGATCATGATCATCCTGTTCGGCCTGCTGGCCTGGCAACTGGCGGGCATCCGCCTGGGCATCGCCGCGATTATCGGGATGACCGCCATGGGCGCCATCGGCGCCTGGAACGAGGCGATGACCACCCTGTCGCTGGTAATCACCTCCGTGCTGTTCTGCATGATCATCGGCATTCCCACCGGCATCTGGATGGCCAAGAGCGATCGGATCACCAGCGTCGTGCGCCCGGTGCTGGACGCCATGCAGACCACGCCGGCCTTCGTCTACCTGGTGCCGATCGTCATGCTGTTCGGCATCGGCAACGTGCCGGGCGTCATCGTCACCATCATCTTCGCCGTGGCGCCGGTCATTCGCCTGACCAACCTGGGCATCCGCCAGGTGCCGTCCGATCTGGTGGAAGCCTCGCGCTCGTTCGGCGCCAGCCCACGCCAGCTGCTGTTCAAGGTCCAGTTGCCGCTGGCCATGCCCACCATCATGGCGGGCGTGAACCAGACGCTGATGCTGGCCCTGTCGATGGTCGTTATCGCCTCCATGATCGCCGTGCCCGGCCTGGGCCTGATGGTGCTGCGCGGCATCGGTCGCCTCGACATTGGTCTGGCCACAGTCGGCGGCATCGGCATCGTGATCCTGGCCATCATCCTCGATCGCATGACCCAGGCACTGGGGCGCGACTCCCGGGAAAGGGGGACCCGCCACTGGTACGAATCCGGTCCCGTGGGACTGGTCCATGGACTGGTCAAGAGCAAGAAAGAAGCCTGATTTCATCCATAACACGAGAAGAAAGCAGAGAGCAGGAGGAAGCACGACATGACTATCAAGCAAACGCTGACAGGCGCGCTGCTGGCAGGCGGCGTGGTAATGGCGGCGCAGGCCCAGGAGATGCCCGGCGAGGGCGTCACCGTCCAGGCACTGCAAAGCCCGATCGCCGAGGAAACCTTCCAGACCATGCTGGTCAACGAAGCCCTGCGTGACCTGGGCTACGACGTTCAGCCGATCCAGGAAGTGGACTACAGCGCCGGTTACACCTCCATCGCCAACGGCGACGCCACCTACATGGCAGTGAACTGGTATCCCCTGCACAACACCATGTACAAGAACGCCGGTGGTGACGATGCGTTCTACCGCGAAGGCCACTACATCAGCGGCGCCGCCCAGGGCTACCTGATCGACAAGAAAACCGCCGAGGAATACGGCATCGACAACCTGGAAGCCTTCAAGGACCCGGAAATCGCCAAGATCTTCGACACCGACGGCGATGGCAAGGCGGACCTGACCGGCTGCCAGGCGGGCTGGGGCTGTGAAGGCGTGATTGAGCACCAGCTGGATGCCTTCGAGCTGCGCGACACCGTGACCCACAAGCAGGGCCAGTACGCGGCGATCATCTCCGACACCATCACCCGTTACGAGAACGGCGACCCGATCTTCTACTACACCTGGACCCCGTACTGGGTTTCCGGCGTGCTGGTGCCGGGCAAGGACGTGGTCTGGCTGGAAGTCCCATACTCCTCCAACCCGAACGGCACCGACACGGAGCTGCCCAACGGCAAGAACTACGGCTTCGAGATCAACAGCGAGCGGATCGTGGCCAACAAGGACTGGGCTGCGGAAAACCCGGCGGCCGCCAAGCTGTTTGAGATCATGAAAGTCTCGGTCAACGACGTCAGCGCGGAGAACATGAAGATCCGTGACGGCGAAGACAGCCAGGACGACATCATGGCCCACACCAAAGCCTGGATTAAAAGCCACCAGGACATCTACAACGGCTGGCTGGAAGAAGCCCGCGCCGCGGCCGAGTAAGGCCCACGCCGGGGCACGCGTCGTGCCCCGGCCGTTTTTCATTGCCCGTTTGACGCCCCGACAATTGCCCTCCGACAAGCCGCCGGCCATGACAGCCATCAGGCCAAGGCATTATCCTTCTATACTGCCTTTGATTTCACGAATTTCGCTGTTCCTGCTGGTTGACCGACAAGGAGTCTGACTGTGGCCGAATCCCAGGCGCGCAAGCCGGTTTATAAATGGGTGTCCTTCTGGCTGGCCCTCGTGGTGCTGCTGTATCTGCTGGCCGGATTCATAGGCCTGCCCTGGTGGCTGCAAAAGACCATTCCCGAGCAACTGGCCTCGCAGCTCGGCTGGCAGGGCCAGGTCAGCGACGTGGACTTCAACCCGCTGACCATGACGCTGGACGTGGAGGGCCTGGATGCCGAGGACGGCGAAGGCGAGAAAGTCGTGGCCGCCCAGCGCATCCACGTCAATCTGACAGCCTGGCAGCTGGTGACCGGCACCCTGGCGTTCGAGTCCATCCGGCTCGAATCCCCGTTCGTGCGGGTCGATCTGCTCAAGGACTACGGCGTCAACCTGGCGCGGGACTGGAGCGAGCACCACACCGACACCGCCGCCGAAGAAGCGCCGGCCGACGACGCCGGCGAGCCGCCCCGACTCTATTTCGGTGAAATCCAGCTGGTGGACGGCCACATCCGCTTCCGCGACTACAGTCAGGGCCGCGAGGAAACCTTCGACATCACCCCGCTCGACCTGAGCCTGAACGATCTTGCGACCTACAACAGCGAGGGCGATGCCAGCGACTACAACCTGACCGCCGCCATCAACGACCAGCAGATCCAATGGAACGGCAATATCGGCGTGATGCCGTTTCACTCCAACGGCCGCCTCGAGCTGAACAACATCGCCCATTCCACCCTCTGGCACTTTGCTTCGCCGTACGCCCCGTATCTTGTCAACGAAGGCGAGCTGTCGCTGAGCACGGACTACGCCGTTTCCAGCGCCGGCGAATTTGCCCTGGTCACCAGCAACGGCGAGCTGCAGATCCGCGACATCAGCACCAGCCTGCCCGGCGCCGAGGCGCCCTTTGCCACCCTCAAGACCCTCAAGCTCAGCGATATCGGCTTCAACCTGGCCGACCGTTCACTGACGGTCGGCGCCGTGGACCTGGACGGTCTCCAGGGCGACATCCAGCGCGACGCCGACGGCGCCATCAACCTGCTCAAGCCGTTCGCCGGCGCGGACGAATCGACGTCCGCAGCCGAAGCAGAAAGCGCAACAGCGTCGGGCGACACGGACACAACGCCTTTCCGTTGGCGCATCGAGCAGGTGCACCTGAAGAACAGCAACATCCAGTGGCAGGACAACGCCCTGGCCACGCCCGCCAACCTGCAAGCCGGCAACATCGACATCCAGATGGGCCCGCTGACCCAGGCGCTGGAGGAGCCCGTGCCCTATGAGGCCGCGATGACCCTCAACGACGGCGGAAGCGTCGAGGCACGGGGCCAGACCACACCGGTGCCGTTCACCCTGGAGACGGTGTTGTCGCTGGACCAGATCGCCCTGGCGCCGTTCCAGCCCTATGTGCAGGAATCCGCCGACGTGGCCTTCGCCGGCGGCACCCTGCGAGCCGAAGGCAACCTCGACCTGGACGCCCAGGACCCGCCGCTGACCGGCACGTTCAGCGGCAACGGCCAGGTTCAGGACCTGGTACTCACCCGTGCCGGTGACGGCGACCCGCTGCTGAGCTGGTCGTCGCTGCTGCTCAACCCCATCGAATACAACCTGGAGCCGGCGCGGCTGGAGATCGGCACCATCACCCTGACCGGGCCGGACGCCAACATCATTCGCAAGGCGGACGGCAGCACCAACCTGGACGGCCTGATGAAAGGCGACGACGCCCAGGCCGAGCGCAGCGAGTCGGACGCTTCGGGCGACGACGAGCAGGGCTTTATCTTCCGCGTCGGCAGCATCCAGCTGGAAAACGGCCAGTTCGACCTGGCTGACCGCACCGTCGAGCCGGTATTCACCACCCGCATGCGCGAGATGAACGGGCTGATCGAGGGCCTGAGCAACATTTCTCCGCAACAGGGCAGCGTCAAACTCGGCGGCCAGTTGGGGGAACGCGGCCAGGTCGACGTCAGCGGCTCCATCGGCACCCTGGGCCAGGAAGACACCAGCCACCTGGAGCTCAAGCTGGACAACATGGCCATGGCCGAGCTGTCCCCCTATTTCGGCCGTTTTGTGGGCTACGCGGTGGATAGTGGCAAGCTGCGCATGGACCTGAACTACGACATCACCGGTCCGCGCATTGAGGCCGAAAACCGCATCGTCATGGACCAGCTGGTGCTGGGCCAGTCGGTCGACAGCGAGGACGCGGTGCAGGCGCCGGTCAAACTGGGGCTGACCCTGCTCACCGACACCGACGGCATCATCGACATCAACCTGCCCATCGAGGGCAACCTGGAGGATCCGGAATTCCGTGTCGGTCAGGTGGTGATGCGCGCCTTCGTCAACCTGCTGGCCAAGGCCGCGACGTCACCGTTCAGCATGCTGGGTTCGATGGCGGAACTGGCCGGCCTGTCCGGCGACGAGTTGGGGCAGGTGGCGTTCGTTCCGGGTGAAGCCACCCTGGGCGCCGACGAGGACAAGAAGCTGGAAGTGCTGGCCAACGCCCTCAGCGAGCGACCGGAGCTGCTGCTCAACGTGCGCGGCGCGGTGGACCCGGATCTGGACGGCGTGGCGCTCAAGAGTGAGCGCATGAACCGGCGCCTCAACCTGACCACCGACACCCCGCGCGAGCAGCGGGTCAAGGCGCTGGAGGCGGAGTACGCCAGCGATAACGGCCAGTCGGCGCTCACCGCCCTGCAGCAGGAACACGGCGAGACCGGCGAGGATCGCCACAACAGCCCGGAATGGGTCGCCATCCTCACCCGCGAGCTGACCCAGAGCGTCGAACTGCCGCCGGAAGCCCTCGAGCGACTGGCCAAGGCCCGCGGCACCCTGCTGCAACAGCGCCTGTCCCAGGAGTACGGCATTCCCAACGACCAGCTGTTCCTGCAGGCGCCGTCCCAGGACGCCCAAACCGACATGGGCGAGGACGCCATCCGGGTGATCGTGCCCTTCTCCATGGAGGCCCGGTAACGCCGGGGAGTTCACCATGCCGCAACGCCTGAGCCATTTCTTCGCCTACATTGCCCGCCTGCGCTGGATCAAGCGCTGGGGGCTGATGCGCAACGCCATCGAGGAAAACGTAGCCACCCACTCCTGGGAGGTGGCCACCGTGGCCCACGCCCTGGCGCTGATCCGCAACCGCCATTTCGACGGCCATGTCGACGCCGACCACGTGGCCGCCGCAGCGCTCTATCACGACGCCACCGAGGTGATCACCGGCGATATGCCCACCCCGGTGAAATACCACTCCCCGGTCATGCGCGAAGCCTTCAGCGAGATCGAGCACAAGGCCGAGGACGAACTGCTCGACCTGCTGCCGGAGAGCCTGCGGGCCGACTTCGCCACCTACATCAAGGAATCCCGCTGGGACGCGGATGTGAAGACGCTGGTCAAGGCGGCGGACCGTCTGTCCGCCTGGCTCAAGTGCCGGGCCGAGATCAACGCCGGCAACAAGGAATTCGAGCCGGCGGCGGTGCAGATCCTGGAGCGGCTACAGGCGGACAACCTGCCGGAAGTGCAGTATTTCCTGGAGGTGTTTGCGCCCAGCTACAGCCAGCCGCTGGACCATCTGCTGGGAGATTAGCCGCCACCTGCCGTCCCAGGCGCCCTGGGGACGCCTCGGAAACGACAGTGTCCGCTACGTTTCCGGCGCTTCCCGCCCCTGTAGCCGACGCTTCAGCTTCGGTGCAGGCCAGAGGCCTGCCGAGCCCAACGCCTTCAATCAATCCCCACAATCTTGTGCATCTGCAACGTCAGGCGCCACTTCGGATGGGCCAGGCAGTACTCGGTGGCACGCCGGGTATTGCTCTGCTTGACCGGGTCGGGGCCGTCTTCCGGGAGAGTGGGAGAGGCCATCGGCGACAGGAAGAAGTGGTCCGCCTGGATGTGTTCGAAGCGCTCGGGCAAGGCCAAAGGCTGTGGATAAACCAGCTTGAGTTCGTTGCAGCGTTCCAGCACCACCCTGGCGTCGGCCTTGGGACTCATGCACAGCCAGTCGATACCCGCCGGCGCCGGCAGGGTGCCGTTGGTCTCCACGCCCACCTCGAAGCCCCGCGCATGGAACGCGGCGATCAGCGGCTCATCCAGTTGCAGCAGCGGTTCGCCGCCGGTACAGACCACGTAGGGCCGGCCGCTGTCGTGGGGCCAGAGGGCGGCGATGTGGTCGGCCAGCGCGTCGGCGTCGGCAAACTGGCCGCCGTTCTGGCCGTCGGTGCCGACGAAATCGGTATCGCAGAAATTGCAGACGGCCGTGGCCCGGTCCTTCTCGCGGCCGGTCCACAGGTTGCACTTGCTGAACCGGCAGAACACCGCTGCGCGGCCCGCCTGTGCGCCTTCCCCCTGGAGCGTGTAGAAGGCTTCCTTGACCCGGTACATCAGCCCTGCGCCTCGTAGCTCAGTGGATCGGTCAAACCGTGGGCGGCGAAGGCTTCCAGACGCTCGGTGCAGGAGCCGCACTTGCCGCAGGCGGCCTCACGGCCGTTGTAGCAGGTCCAGGTCTGGCCGTAGTCCAGGTCCATCGCCAGGCCCTCAGCCAGGATCTCGCCCTTGTCCAGCGCCATGTAGGGCGCCTCGATACGCACCGGTTCGTAGTTGGCCACGCGGCACACCGCGTCCATCTTCTCCACGAACTCGGGACGGCAGTCGGGGTAGATCGCGTGGTCGCCGCCGTGGGCGCCATACCAGACCGCCTGGGCGCCGACCGACACCGCGTAGCCAGTGGCCAGGGACAGCAGGATCATGTTGCGGTTGGGCACTACGGTGGATTTCATGGAGGCTTCCTCGTAATGCCCTTCGGGCACCGCCACGTCATCGGTCAGGGACGATCCCGACAAAAGTCCCGCCATCGGCGCCATATCGACTATCTTGTGGGGTATACCCAGCTCGCGGCACACCGCGGCGGCGCAGTCGAGTTCCTTCACGTGGCGCTGGCCGTAGTCGAAGGAGAGCGCGTGGACCTCATGGCCCGCCGCCCGGGCACGATGCAGCAGGGTAAAAGAGTCCATGCCTCCGGAATAAATGACCACGACTTTTTCGGACATAGCGGTAAATCCTCATTCAACAAACTGCGGGAATGGACGAATTGTAACAGGGACAATACAGGATGGGTTCGCGTCCTGAGAGCGGGGCGGTTAAACTCATTGAACGAACGGGCCCGGGCCGTATCGCTGTGGATGCGCAGCGTTGCCCGGTGACAACAGCAAAACAGATACTGGCAGTATGAACGTTCCCCAGATACCGGCATTCATCGACTTCGAAGCGTCCAGCCTGGACCTGATCGCGAGCTATCCGATCGAGGTGGGCGTGAGTCTGCCGGACGGAACCCTGCACAGCTGGCTGATCGCGCCCCACGTGCTCTGGCAGGACTGGTCGCAAAGCGCCGAGGCCATCCACGGCATCAGCCGCGACACCCTGTGCCAGGAAGGCTACAACGTGCGGGACGTGGCACAGGAGCTCAACGCCCTGCTCGACGACGTCGTCTATTGCGACGCCTGGACGTTCGACAGCTTCTGGCTGCACCGCCTGTTCCGTGCCGCCGGCATCCAGCCCACCTTCCTGCTGGAATCCATCTCTTCGATCCTCGACGCCCAACAGGTACAGCGCTGGTCGGAAGAACGCCAGCAGGTCATCGCGACCCTGGGCCTGCCGGTGCATCGCGCCGCCAACGACGCCCTGATCCTGCAGGAAACCTGGCACCGGGTCGTGGGCGGCAATGTCACCGGCGAACACGTCTACCGCGCAGCCCGCTCCTGAGGCACGACCATCAGGCCCGGCGGGATCCACTCCGCGCGGCCAGCCACTCGATCACATCCCCCGCTGTGTTCAGCGTCCAGAAGGTCACCAGAGCCATCAGCCCGGCACCCACGGCGGTAAAGGCCATATCGGCGCCGACGATGCGGCTTTCCGCCAGGATAAAATAGGCCGCCAGGGCCAGGACCAGGATGGCTTCAACGACGATGTGCGCTTTCAGGTTCAAGCGTGTGGTTGTGTCGTCGGACATGATGATTTCGGTTTCACCTCGCAATTCGGATGTCGTTGGATGAATCAGCCACGGGACGTGACCGATTTTAGTAGGCAACTAATTATCTCGAAGAACGGGCAACGGGGCTGTACGAAAATCCCTGTACGCACTAGCCGAAGCTGGCGGCTGGCGCCGGTAAAAGACGGGCAAAAAAAAGCACAGCCCGCAGGCTGCGCTTGCAAAAAAGGAGAGATTCATCGTGCCAACCCATCGTAGGTTATGCGGGCAGATGAAATGCACAACGTAAACACGTGACACCGAAATTATGACGCCTGTACGTTCCTTGATCTGTAGGGGATTGCCGCAAACCACGCCAGAGCCCGGTTCCCGGGTCTTCGGCTGTTCACCGGCAACGCGCCTGTTGCAAAGTTTTCGGCAACGGATAGACTGACAGTGAAAGGCATTCCGGCAGACAGTCCGATGGGTGGATAGCCCGACGGACATTCCGATAAGCAGTTGGATAAACAGCCGGAGTGAATCGGCCCTGACCCGCATCGCAACGGCGACGCATCGGGCCGGCATCGACAGACGAACAAACGCACAGACGAGAGCAACGCTGACGTGATCGCCCACAAACGAGCCCAGTCTGCATAACCGCTGAATTCCCGGTCGGGCGATTCGCGGTGCGAATCTTCCGGCGGCCAGAAAACCCGGAAGCGTCACAGGTTCCGGGTTTTTTTATGGACGGAGCGCAGCAGGCCAGGCTCACACACGGCGATACACAGCATTGCCGACGCATTGAAACGAGGATGGGAGTCCGTTTTGACGGCCACCGTACGACAGATTAACCGAAAGACCGCAGGTCCGGTTGCGCACTCGCGCCCGGCGCACCTGCGTTCCCTCGTTATGCGTATCGATTAACGGCTTCCCCCAAACCCGGAAGCCGTTGGGCGACCGGGCAGAGAGTCTCTCTATAAACCCCGGTCACCCTGATCGGGGTTTATTTTTTGCACGCGGACAGAGCAAAAAGGAGAGCACCATGAAAAGACATCACAACCGCCCCGGCCCCCAACACAAGGCGCCCCACAGCGGCCCGCTGCGCCGCCCGGACAAGCTGCCGCTGCTCGACGCCATCTGCAAGAAGCTCAACCAGCGCGTCAACCTCGACAGCGAGCAGAGTGTGCTGGGCCTGTACGAGCGCGGCTGGATCTTTAACGGCGTCATTGCCACGATGGGCAACGCCGAGGCCCGCTACGTGCGCGCCCTGGCCACCAGACACAATTCCTGGATCGCGCGTCAGGTCGCCTAGCCCGGCGCGCCCACGGGTACTCAGCCGTCAGTGAGGGCGGCTGAGCCCGCGCAGGGCGTCTCCTTCCCCGCCGTGAACCATCACGTAGTTATTGACCACATCCTGGATTTTCTCGACCGAGTAGGGTTTGACCACATAACCGTTGGCGCCGGCACTGATGGCGCGCTGGATGCTGTCGATGGAGTCGTCCGCCGTCACCAGCACGATGTGCTGATCCTCGATGGCTTCCTTGAATTCGCGCATCAGCTCGTGGCCGTCACGGTCGGGCAGCCCCAGGTCGAGCATGACAATGTGGAACGACTCCTCCCGGAACCGGCGCTCGGCGCAGGCGGCGTCTTCGCACTCCACCACCATGGTCGCCCCGGCCTGGTGCAACATGTCCTTGAGTAATGCTCGCATGGTCGGCTCATCCTCGACGACCAGCACTCGCAGGTTTTCCATTCTCACATCCTCTCCAGAAACACGGCGTTCCGCTCTACTCGTTGGAGGTTCGCCGGGGAATCACCAATGGGGTGGGTTGCGCGGCGCGCTCGTCGTCGGGCGGCACCGCATCCGCTCGGTTTGATGGCGCCTCGGCGCCCGCCAGCAGGTTACTGATGGAAATGGCGGTGGTGTAGAGCGAGATGGCCACGATCAGTAACACCGGCTGCAGGAACGCCACGAAACCGGGTACCTTGCCACCGCCGACGATGCTGAGGATCAGGATAATCGCCGGGCCCATCACCAGGAACAGGGTCAGGGCAATGAAGAAGACGATGCGCTCCTTGTGACGCCCCAGGTCCCGGTTCATCACCAGCCCCAGCACAAACTTGCCGATCGCCAGGCCCGCCAGGATAGCGGCGGCGATGCTCAGGTCCGGGCGCAACAGGACCTCGGCGATGGCGCCATCCCACATCCGCTGCATCACAATCACCAGGAAGGGAAACAGGACGAACAGCACGTCGGCGTAGGTCCCGAACAGAGTGTTCAGCGAGGGTGTCTCGTTATGCGACTTGTGATCCACGACTCATCTTCCTCTTATGTCTGCTGCGGTAGCCGGTGTGGCCGGCCTCAATGCCGGTTTCAAATTACCGGGTCTGTTTCTCGGCACCGGGCCGTTCCAGGTACCGGGCCTATTCCGACGTACTGGCCTGGGCCGCGACAGCCTGCCGCATCAGACCACTGAGTGTATCAAACAGCGCCGGCACACGGTCGGTTTCACCGGAGCGGATGGCCGCCTCCAGGGCGCCGGCCTGATCGGTCATCTGCGGGTAACCCATCGCCCCGGCCGTCCCCTTGATCTGGTGCGCCTGGTGGCGGCAACTCGTCCAGTCGCCGTCGGCGATGGCGCTGGCCATGATGTCCAGGCGCTCCGGCAACCCCTGGAGGAACTGCGACACCAACGCCTGGATACCCTCGGCCTCCGCCGCCGCAGCGTTGTCCCGGGGTGCCAGGTAGCGCGCCAGCAAGGCCGCCAGGTGGGCGCTGTCGATGGGTTTGGTCAACACGCCATCACAGCCGGCCTCGACCAGCTCGTCCACTTCCACCTGATCGCCGGCGGTGAAGGCGATGATGGGCCTTCGGAAACCGGTCTGGCGCAGCATGCGCGTCGCCGCAGGACCATCCAGATCGGGCATGTGACGATCCATCAGCACCAGGTGGACGGCCTGGGACAGCGCGGTCTGCACCGCGTCGCGCCCGTTGGTGACGGCCAGGACATCCACCCCGAAGCGACCCAGCAGGCGCTCCACCAGATGACGGTTATCGGCGTTGTCCTCCGCCACCAGCACGGTGCCACTGTAGTGCTGCACTTCCGCCGGCGACGGCCACTCGTCCAGGGTCAGGTAGCGCGCCAGCAGGTCGTAGAACCGCCGCTTGTCGATGGGCTTGGCCAGGTGACCGGTGCAGCCGGCGCGCCGATAATCCTCGATGTCCTCGGCCATGACGTTGGCGGTCAGGGCGATGATCGGCGTGTTGACCCCAGCCTCACGCAGGGCGGCGGTGGCGTCGCGGCCGTTCATCACCGGCATCTGGATGTCCATCAGGATCAGGTCGAAACGGTCGTGGGTGGCGGCTTCCAGGGCCTCGGCGCCATTGCCCACATGCACCAGCTCGGCGCCGGTGCGGCGGATCATCAGGTCCACCAGCTTGCGGTTGACCTCGTTATCCTCGGCGTAGAGGATGCGGCCACGCAAGCGCGGCGCGGTGATCATCGGCAGCATGCGCCGGCGCTGGGACAGCTCGGAGGCGTCCCGCAACAGGTGCACGCCATCGAGCGATCCGGTGGCGATGGTCACCTCGAATTCGCTGCCCTCGCCGTAGACGCTGCTGACCCCGATCTCACCGCCCAGCAACTGCGCGAGGCGCCGGGAGATGCTCAGCCCCAGGCCGGTGCCGCCGTACTGGCGGGCGATCGCCGCACTGCCCTGGGCAAACGGATCGAACAGCCGCTCGACCTGTTCCGGCTTCATGCCGATGCCGGTATCCACCACCCGCACCGTCAGCTGTTCCCGCTCGCGCTCGCAACGCACCGACAGCACGATGTGGCCGCTTTCGGTGAACTTGAGGGCGTTACCGCACAGGTTGATGATGATCTGGCGCAGGCGCGTGGGGTCGGTGCGGATCTGCTCCGGCAACGGGAACGCGCACTGGATCGAGAAGCCGAGGCCTTTCTCCCGGGCCCGGGGTTCGAAGAAGGCGCGCACCTCATCCAGCAGCTCCGGCAGGTTGACCGTGAGGATCTCCACGTTGAGCTTGTTGGCGTCCAGCTTGGAATGGTCGAGGATGTCGTTGACCAGGTCGAGCAGGTGGCGGCCGCTGCGCACCACGGTCTCGGCGCTGTTGCGTTTGTCGTCCGGCCCCAGCTGCGGATCCAGCAGGTTCTCGCCGTAGCCGATAATCGCCGCCAGGGGCGTGCGGATCTCATGGCTCATGTTGGCCAGGAACTGGCTCTTGGCCTCGGCGGCGTTGCGGGCCAGTTCCTTCTCCAGGCGCTCGTTCTCGCGTTCCTTCTCCATCGACTCGCGCTGCTTGCGCTCGGTGATGTCGATGCAGGTGCCTTCCAGGTGCGCCGGCTCGCCGTGGGCGTCATACACGGTGTTGAGCGATACGTTGAGCCAGCGTTCGTCGCCCAGGCGGGTGAAACAGCGGGTCTCGACGCCTTTGGTGCCGCCGCGTTCCTGCAGTTGACTGATTACTTGCTGGCGCTGGCCGGGATCGGCAAAGCAGGCGGACAGCACGTCCGGCACCTGGCGGATCATGCGCTCCGGGTCGTCGTAGCCCAGCAGCTCCGCCATGGCGGGGTTGGCCGTCAGGAAACGGCGCTCCAGGGACATCTGGAAAATCCCTTCCACCGCGTTGTTGAACAGGGACTGGTAGCGGGTCAGGTTGGACAGCGCCCGCCGGTTCCAGTCCAGGGCGTCGGCCTGAATCAGTTTGATGCGGTCGGCCAGGGCAAACGAGAACAGGATCACCTGGGCGGTCAGCCCGATCTGCGGGGCGTGGCCGGTCAGGTAGTTGAGCGGAAAGAAGCCCATGACGGTCAGCGCATACAGGCCCACGCCGGCCAGGGTGCAGGTCCAGGCAAAGAAGTAGGTGCGTGCCGCCGGGTTGAAGTGCTTCCAGGCCCAGTAACTGGTCAGGATCATCACGATCGACAGGGTGATGGAGCCGATCACGGTCCATTCCATGGCCACGTGGTAGGGCATGAACAGGCTCAGCACGAAGGTGACCACCACACCGGTCAGGCAGACGCGCATGGTCTTGTCCAGGTCCGGCGAGCGCTGGGGCAATTCCAGCAATCCACGCGCCATCTGAATCCCGAAGAACCAGGTCAGCAGGATCTGGTAGTGCAGGTAGGCCTTGTCCAGGAACCAGGGCCGCTGGTCGAACAGCTGCAGGCCGTGCACCTGCTCGGTAGCGATGAACAGGGCGGCGAACACCAGGTAGAGCACGTAGTAGACGTTGCTGCGCTCGCGCACCGACACCGCGACGAACAGGTTGTACGCCAGGATCGCCAGGATGCTGCCGAGGAAGATGCCCTGGATGGTTTCGTCCACCGCGACCTTCTCGATGTAGGCGTCCGGCGACCACAGCGCCAGCGGCAGGCGGAAGGTGTTGGCGGTCTTGACCCGCAGGTACAGACGCACGGACTGACCGGGATACAGATCCAGCTTGAACACCGGGTTGGGCAACAACAGCTCCCGGTCGCTCCAGTCGGCGGTGTAGCCCAGCTCGCGCTGTTCGGCCAGCCGGCCGTCGCGATAGACGTGCAGGGCAATATGATCCACCAGCGGCAGGCTGAGTTCGAGAATGCGCGGCAGGGGGCGGGCACCGTCCACCTGCAGGTCCAGCCGCGCCCAGTAGGCGGACTCGGTGTAACCGAAGTTGAGGATACCGCCGTCATGGCTGCGGAACGCCCCGTCCAGATCAGCCTGCCGCGCCTGGGACAGAGTCATCTGCGCCCCGGGGTCCTCCAGGTACCAGAGACAGGAGGCCAGGTCGATGTGCTCGGTGCCCGGCGACACCCGGATGGGCGCCTGGTGACAGGCGCTTTGTGCTGCCTGGGACAGGGCCGGGACCAGCAGGCAGGCGCCGAAAATAACAGCCCGGAGCAGAAGCGCAAGCCTCCATGCCGGACACGAACTCTGATGCCGCAAAATGTGATCTCCGAGCGGGCAGGTGCCGTTCATTTCCGTTAACGTGCCGGAACGACTGGCAGGGCTTTATGGTTATTGGGAGAGCTGCCGGGGCTCCTTGCGGTGTGTGCCCATCGCCTTCCACTTTAGCGCGTAATCCGGCCTTGCGCACCCGTCAACCCACCGTTCGCGACAAGGACAACCACAATGGCGAACCTTCACCGGATTCTGGCCTCTTTGGCCGGTACCCTCCTGCTGGCCGGCTGCGGTGGCAGCAGCGACGGCGACAGTGATCCAGCCAGCTGCGGCAGCCAGTTCAACCCGGCCACCCGGGTCCAGGCCGGCTACGCCAGCTTCGATATCACCGCCCCCGGGCGTCTGCAACGCCACCTGTTCCGGGACGTCCTGGCCGGGGTGCAACCCGCCGGCGCCGACGCTTACGGTGAGTCGGTGGCAGACGACGTACTGGCCCAGACCGCACGCTTCAACGGGGGCTCCCCGGCAAGCGGCGCCAGCGCCTACACGGCGGTGCGCAACCCGATGGACTTCATCGACCTGATCATCGGCGAGGACACCATCGACAACTTCAACACCGGCCGGCGCTACATCAGCAGCTGCATCGACGCCGGCAACGCCGCCCAGTACGACACCAGCGAGAAGGGCGCGCTCGTCACCTTCAACGAAGTGCAGGACAGCACCACCACCGACCAGTACAACTACCCCAACCTGCGCTGGGTCTACGCGCCGGACGCGTCGGGAAAGGTAATCCGGGTGATCCGCTTCCAGGGTCGTTCCGGGGAAGACCTCAACGGCGCCGTGGTGGCCAGCCAGTTCGACGACGCCAGCTTCTCGGCGTCCGGCTTCAACGTGCCTGAACTGGTGCAGGCATCGTTCACCGCCGGCAGCAACCAGGAGCGACTGAGCCTGGAGCAGACACTGATCGATCTGGATCGGGACCAGTGGCTACGCAGCAGTGACAACACCTTCGACTTCGCCGATCGGACCGACGTGGATTGCGCGCGGGTACTGGTGGATTACCGGGCCGCCACCGCGGAGGTGTTCACCTCAGCCTATGCCAGCGTCAGCGGCAGCTACGCCAGTCGCAGCG
Organism: Marinobacter sp. JSM 1782161; assembly: GCF_011421605.1. Taxonomy (NCBI): domain Bacteria; kingdom Pseudomonadati; phylum Pseudomonadota; class Gammaproteobacteria; order Pseudomonadales; family Marinobacteraceae; genus Marinobacter; species Marinobacter sp. JSM 1782161. Next base: position 275,994 of record NZ_WSSA01000004.1, on the reverse strand, counting down.
CGTATGTGGAGAGTGAAGACTATTGCGGAAATCAGGAGGAAGGTACAGGCACCCGCTACGCGACACAGGCGGTCAGCGGGCGCCAGTAACGACGTGCCGGTTCAGCGTGGACTGTTGTGTGTTCTGCCGACCTGGGCGCCCAGACCCCAGGTCGACATGAAGCCCTTCTTTCGATCGATCATCCTCTCGTAGGTGGCGATGATGATCGCGGTATGCGGTGCGCGATTCCGGCGCAGGGCTTCGATGCGTTCTTCCAGGTCCGCCACTTCGCGCACGAGACGTTCCTGCAGGTGCTGGCGCACGCTATCGTGCTGGTTGAGATTGGGCTGGTCCGGCTGGTCGCCGTATCCCTGGTCGGGCAGGTCGGGTGGTTCTCTGAACATGGTGTCGATCTCTCATCCTTGAGTGTCGCTGACGGGTATCGTTGGATCAACGATACGGCCGGAGGTTCCGCCTCCAACAAACCCGCGTTTCCCTGTACGCGATCGGGCATCAGCATATACCGATTCACGCGCTTTTAATATTGTGCACAAGCCCCGGCAAAACCGCAACAAAGTGTGAACAATGGTTCATTTTAGTGTTGCGGAACCCGTTCCGGGCGCACCCCGTCCGTCGGCGTGCCTGCTATCCTTTTGGCATCACCCACTGCCTGGAGCCGTCCATGACCCAACCGTCCGTCGCCGATACCCTGCGGGAATTCCTGTCGTTACTGGAACTGCTGGACGACGCCTACTGGGAGGCCGGCACGATCCGCCACAAGGACATGCTGTACGACATCATCAGCATCTTCCACCAGGAAGTGGCCGAGCTCAACAAGCTTAGCACCCAGGACCACCATTATCCCTACGAAGTGATCACCGAAGGCGTACGGCGGGTGATTCCCAAGCTGCAGCGACTGGAAGAACAGCAGGAGGACGTGATCCAGCGTACCCAGACCCTGACCGATTTCAAGGAAGTGCAGTCGTCGGTGCTGGCGATCCTGGAGGCGCAGCTCGACGGCGTTTGAGGCGCGTCTCAGGCGACCCGGTGCTGACCGTCGGCGGGCGTTACCGGAAACGCCCGGCACACGGTGGTGACAAAGCGAATCAGCGCCGGGATGTGATGCGCCAGGATCGGCAGGCCGGTGTTGACCAGGCTCACCGAGATGTCCCGGGCCGCATCCGCCCAGCACAACTTGTTGATCAGCCCCAGGTGGCCGAAGGCCTCCCGGCTCTGGGGCCCCCAGAAACCGAAGGGATTGCCACCCAGCATGAAACCGGGACTGAAGCGCATGGGCACCATCATGGTGCGATCGAGCTGGATCGGGCCGGACTGCTCGATGGCCCGGCGGATGGTGGATGGTCGGCAAATCGTCTGCTCCTGCCAGAGTCCGCCATCGAGCATCATCTGGAAGAAACGCGACATTTCCTCGGCGGTCCCGCACAGGTTGCCGGCCGGCACCACGGCCTCCTGGAAGCGGGGATCGTTGACCGTCGACTCGATGGTGCCGATGTCACCGCCCAGGGCTCGCCGCAACACCCAGGACACCGGGAAACGCGGCGCCGGACCGGTGGCGTAGTTGCGGGCTAGGTCGGGCAGATGGTCAGGTGTTACGCCGTAGGTAAACCAGCGCATCCCCAGGGGCTGGCGCAGGTGGCTGTCGAGGAAGGCTTCGATGGGCGCGCCGGTGACCGTCTCCAGCACCCGCTGCAGCACGAAACCGCCGGTAATGGCGTGATAGGCCAGCTTGGAGCCATCCACTTCCACCGGCACCGCCCCGCACAGGATGCGCCAGATGGCGTCCCGGTCCCACAGGGTATCCAGCGGCGTGTCCTTGGGAATCGCCGGAATGCCGCCCCGGTGCGACAGGATCTGGTGGATGGTGATGGTCTGTTTGCCGTTCTGGGCGAACTCGGGGCAGTAGAACGCCACCGGATGACGCAGGTTGATCCGTCCCTGCTCCGCCAGCATGTGGATCAACAGCGCCGTCACCGCCTTGGAGGCGGAGAAGTAGCACACCGGCGTGTCCGTGGACATCGCCACCCGGGGGGCGTCCGGCGCGTCATGCGGGCCGTTGCCGGAGGCGTGCCCCAGGGCCCGGTTGAGCAGGATCCGGCCACGGTAGCGCAGACACAGCTGGAGGCCGGGATGCACACCGGTGCGATAGAGATTTTCCGCCGCCCGCCAGACCGAGGCCACCGCCGCCGGGTCCAGACCCAGATCCTCCGGCGCCTCTTCGCGGGACGTATCGATATCGGTCACGCTGGCCAGGTCGGTCGGAACGGCGATGGTGTTGAGGGCACGGCGGGTCAGACGGTTCATGGGCAGATATCCTCTACGACAACAGCGGCATCCGCGGTTTCCGGTTTATTGTAGTGTGGTTGTTGAGTCTGGTGTCCGCCGCCCGGCCGGGGCGGGCGACAGGACCCGACCCAAAGATGATACATTGCCCCATCCACCGGCGGCGATGCCCCGATACGGGCAATGCGGGCCATTCCACGCGGTGCCCGCCGCGGACGATACGACAGGGAGCGACCTTCCATATGCTGTATTTCCTGGGCGTAGTGGCCCTGATTGCGCTGGCCGCCTACCGGCTGTTCTTCTACCGCGGCCATCGTCGGGCGCAGGTCGCCGCCCGGGATTTTCCCGATCAATGGCGCCAGCTGCTGCAGGCGGAGATGGCGCTCTACGGGCGCCTGCCCGAGCCGGTGCGCCAGCGGGTGGAATCCGGCACCCTGATCCTGCTCGACGAACTGGACTTCTACGGCTGCAACGGCCTTGAGGTGACCGAGCCCATGCGGGTCCTGATCGCCGCTCATGGCGCGCTGCTGGTCAGCGGCCTGTCGCCGGGCTATTACGACAGCCTGCGCGCCGTCCTGCTCTATCCCGACGTCTATCGCGCACCCATCGAACATCATGAGGATATGGTGGTGACCGAAGGTGAGGACAGTCGGCTGGGGGAATCCTGGGGCGAGGGCCGGGTGATCCTGGTCTGGCCCAGCGTGGCCGAGGACGCCGCCGATCCCCACGCCCGCAACAACGTCACCCTGCACGAATTCGCCCACCAGCTGGATCAGCTCGATGGGGCCTCGGACGGCGCCCCACCGCTGCGCTCGCGGCGCCAGTCGCAGGATTGGCAGGCGGTTTTCAGTGACGCCTGGAACCGTCTCAAACGCGACGCCGAGTGGCGCGACACCGTGCTCGATCCCTACGGCGCCACCGATCCGGCGGAGTTTTTCGCGGTCGCCACCGAAGCGTTTTTCTGCACGCCCGAAGCCCTGCGCGAATCGGAGCCGGACCTCTACCGCTGCCTGGCGGATTTCTATCAGCTGTCCCCGGCGGACTGGGCCGCCCGCACCTGATTGCGTCCGGCACGCTTGGCCGCGTACATGGCGGCATCCGCGGCCTCACAGACGGCACCCACCGAATGGCCATGGGTGGGATAGACCGCCACACCGATACTGACCGACAGGCGCACGTCGCCCTGCCCCCCGATGGTGATGGTTTCTTCGCTGACCAGTTTACGCAGCCGCTCAGCGGTCTCCTCGGCCTCGCCCAGTTCGTGCTCGGGCAGCACCAGCACGAACTCCTCACCGCCGTAACGGCCGGCAATGTCCATGGCCCGGATCGACCGCTGCAGTAGCTGGCTCACCCGGCGCAGCACCTCATCGCCCTGGGCATGACCGAACCGGTCGTTGATCGCCTTGAAGTGATCCAGGTCGACCCAGAGCACCGCTACGGGACGGCCATAGCGATGCGCCCGGATCATCTCCTCGTCCAGCCGCCGCTCCAGCTCACGCCGGTTGTACAGGCCGGTGAGCGCATCGTGGGTGGCCAGGCGCGCCAACTCCTGCTCCAGGGCCTTGCGGTCGCTGATGTCCAGCATGATGCCCTCAAGCATCAGCTGGCCGCCCACTTCGACACTGCGGCCCTTGTCCCAGACCCAGATCCGGGTGCCGTCACGGCGGGTCATCGGGTATTCGGCGGCGTAGGGCTCAGCATTAGCAATGGCCCGCTCCACCGCTCGGATCATGTCCTCGTTGACGCCCGGATCGAGCAGGTCGGTCAACGACACCACGCGGTTCTCCAGCAGTTCGTCCGGACCGTAGCCGGTCAGGGCACGACAGCCATCGGAGACGAATTTCATGGTCCAGCGCTCATCCAGCAGGCAGCGGTAAGCCATACCCGGCAGGTTATCCATCAAGGTCTGCAACTGACGTTCACTGTCGTGGGCGAGGTGCTCCAGGTGATGCTGCTGGGTCAGGTCCTGGCCGATGGTGATGGCGCCGGCGACCCGACCGTCGGGGGTGAAAAAGCGCCGCGAGTTCCAGCTCATCTCGCGCAGCAGCCCCTGCTTGGTCTGGATGCGGCTCTCGAAACCGCTCAGGTCCAGACCATCGCGGATGATGGACTCCGCCAGTTCCAGCACGTGCGCGCGGTAGTCGTCGTCCGGGTACAACAGCGTCCACATGGAATCGGTGTGCAGCACCTCATCCCGCTTGTAGCCGCTGATGCGCTCGGCCGCCTTGTTCCAGACCAGCACCCGCCCGTCGGGGTCGAGCACATTGATCCAGACGCTGGCGTTGTCGATGACGCTCTCGCGGAACTGGCTCAAATCGTGGATGGCCGCCGCCTGGCGCTGGTTGACCGCCAGCATGTCGGCGTAGCGGCGGAACTGGTGCAGGATCATCAGGAACAGCAGGAAAGAGGTCAGCGCCACAAAGCCCCAGCCTTTGAGGGTCTGCAGGCGGGTGAGGACGGCAGGATCGGCCACCAGGTACGCCAGCACCCGGTCGCTGATCGCGATCCAGAGGGCACTGACCAGCCCGTAGGCGACACAGATCAACAATGCCCGCCGCATGGGCGAAGCCACTTTCCCGGATGCTCGCATGGGTCGCTGGATCCTGAACCGATAAGACAGCGGTTACGGCCGCAGAGTTAGCCGCAGACCGGTTTCGGGGCGCCCCGAGCGCACTGCCCAGGCAACGCTTTCGGTTCGCCATAACAGCAAGTTAGCCGCAATCCGACAGCACGTCGAGCCCGCAGGCCCCGCCTGACACGAGGTTTGACCGTGGCGCGGCCGGCCCCTGAAACAGCGCCCCTCTATAGATGCTGCGCGGACAGCTTGCGCAAACGCCGGCTCCAGCGTTCCTTGGCGTAGCGGCGCAGATTGGCCACGTTGTCCGTCTCGTCCATGATCTCCAGGCCCAGGATGGTTTCCAGGATGTCTTCCATCGTCACCACACCCACCCAGGTGTCCATTTCGTCATAGACCACCGCCATGTGCTGGCGCTCGCGCAGCATCAGCGCGAACAGGTGCTCGATGTTGCCGCCGGCCCGCACGATGGTCATTTCCCGCGCCACCGAATCCAGCCGCGCGTCGCCCTCGGCGTTGAGCAGATCCGGCTTGTGCACGTAGCCGTGGCTGCGGCCGTCCTCGTCGATCAGCGGATACCGGGTGAACGGCAACTCCTGGAATCGCTCGCGAAACTCGTCGACGCTGGCATCGGGCCGAACAGTCTGGCACACCGTGCGCGGGGTCATGATCGAGCCGATGGTGATTTCGTGCAGTTGCAGGATGTTCTGGATCACCCGGCGCTCGTCTTCATCCAGCGCATTCTGGTCGCGACCAATCTCGGTGAGGGCGCTGATCTCCCCGCGCAGGTCGACGTCGGGCTCGTTGGCACCGATGCGGCGGGTGATCTGGTTGGACAGCCAGATGAAGGGCGCCAGTGGCACCATGATGCAACGCAGCACCGACGGCAGCCAGGGCGCCAGGCTGCGCCAGAATTTGGCGCCGATGGTCTTGGGAATGATCTCCGACAGGATCAGGATGGCCAGGGTCATTACCCCGGACGCCACCCCCACCCAGGCGTCGCCGAACACCACGGTGACCTGGGCCCCGACGCCGGTGGCCCCGACGGTGTGGGCCACCGTATTGAGCGTGAGAATCGCCGCCAACGGGTCATCGATGTTGTCCTTGAGCTTGCGCAGACGCGCGAACAGCTCGGGCCGGTCCTGTTTCAGCGACGCGATGTAGCTGGGCGTCACCGACAGCAGGGCGGCTTCGAGAATCGAACACAGAAAGGAAAAACCGATTGAGATGGCGGCAAAAGTGATGAGCAGCAGCATCGAGGGTCACCGGTCGCGAAAGAGCCTCTATTCTACGCACAGGCGTATCCCGGCTTAAACCTCCCGGCGACCGTTCTTTCACCAACGCAGGAAAGGGGCCAGCGTCAGCGCCAGTATCAGCGCGATCGCCAGCAGGCTGGCCAGCACGGTCACCGGTTTCTGCATCAGGCGCTGGCCCAGTGACGGGACCTGACCGGCTTCCAGGCGGCGCTGGAAATCGGCGCGCTGATCACGCGCCCGGTCCGCCTGATAGGTCTCCAGCAGCGCCCGCGCCCGATCCGCCTCGTCGGCATCGCGGGTCCAGAAGCCGCCCATGCTGATGCCCCAGCGGCTGGGAGGGGTTTCGTAGTAATCCACGTCGTGGGCCTGGAACAGCTCGCGGATCTCCTCCGCTTCGTCGTCGGGCACATGGCGCAGGTTCATCAGGAAATGGGGCATGCGGGCTCGTCCGTCGGTGTGGCTTTGCCACCATTGTAACCGGTCCGACGCCGGCAGACTCGGTGCGCGCAACGCAGTATCATGGGGCCAGACTCAGGAGTAACCCATGACCGACACCGCCACCCATGCCCTGGCCGCCACCCGCGAGTGGCTGGAACGCGCCGTTATCGGCCTCAACCTCTGCCCCTTCGCGCGGGCGCCCTATCAGCGCGACCAGGTCCACTTCGCCGTCAGCGACGCCGATACCGACGAGACCATTGCCGAGGCCCTGCTGGCCGAGATCCGCCAGCTCGAAGCCCTCTCTGAAGCGCAGCGCGAAACCACCCTGCTGATCCTGACCCGCGGTCTGGCGGATTTCGACGACTTCAACGATTTCCTGGCCCTGGCCGATGGCCTGCTGGAGACCCTGGCCCTGGACGGCACCTTCCAGATCGCCAGTTTCCACCCCGACTACCGCTTTGCCGACAGCGCCCCCGACGCCATCGACAACTACACCAATCGCGCGCCTTTCCCGGTCCTGCATATACTCAGGGAAAGCAGCGTCGGCGAAGCCGTGGACGCCATGCAGGATCCCGACGCCATCTACCGCGCCAACATCGAACGCCTGCGGCAACTGGGTCATGACGGCTGGGACCGGCTCTGGCGGGATGGCTAACGCCCCGGCCACGAGGCCCGGGTCTCGGTGGCCGGCAGGACCGGCGCCGCGCTAAACTCGCCGATCAGCCTGTTGTCAGGACACGGGCTTCGCAGCCAACAGGCTTCTGAGTCACCTGGCTCTTCAGTCACTTGGCTCCTCAGTCACTAGATAAGGACCCGGACCGGATGCGCTATACCCCCGTCACGCTGCTGCTGGCTTTCGATGAGCAGGTCCGGCGTGACCAGGCCCAGTCGGCCGCTTTCCTGCATCGCCGTGACCGCCGCTACGCGCTCGACTGCCAGCAGGCCCGCCGGCGCCCATCGCTGACCGGCTGGCTTGAGCATATCCATCCGTACCGCTCAGCCCCGACGCCCGCCGACGACCGGCTGCGGGCCTGGCGTCGCCTGTCGCACCTGCTGCTGCCGGTGGGCGCACTGCTGGGCTGCCTGACCATGCTGGGACTGCTGTTCTACGACGGGCGTCAGCAGATCAACGTCACCGTCATCATCGGCTTCGTCGCCCTGCAGGGGCTGCTGGCGCTGCTCACCACCGCCCAGGCCCTGCTGGGCTGGCGCCCCTGGGGCCGCCTGTTGACACCCCGGGGCGACGGTGGCGATTCCGCCCTCGACGGGCTGAAGCCGCAACTCGCCGCCTGCACCGCCCACCAGACCGCGCTGGTGTTCGCCCTGTTCGGCTGGCTGACCCTGCTGGGCCTGGTGGTGGTGCAGGACCTGGCGTTTGGCTGGAGCACCACGTTGCGCACCTCGGCGGACGCCTACGCGGGCCTCGTCCAGGGCCTGGCGCGCCCCTGGCAGGTACTGTGGCCGGCGGCGGTGCCGTCGCTGGAGCTGGTCGAGCAGACCCAGTTCTACCGGCTGGGCGATACGACGGTGGCCGAGCCCGCCCGCTTCGGCGACTGGTGGCCGTTCGTCAGCATGCTGTGGCTGACCTATGCGGTGCTGCCGCGTCTGTTGCTGGCGATCGTGGCGCGCCTGCACCTGCGCCTGCGCGCCCGCCGGCTGCTGCGTCTGCACCCCGGACGCCAGTCGCTGCTGCACCGGTTCGCCACACCCACGGTGGAAAGCGTTGGCGATCGCCGCGACGCCCAACCGTCGGACCCGTCGACATCCGCCGACACCTTGCACAGTCTGCCCGATAGTGGCGCGGTCATCGGCTGGGCCGGAGCCGGCGCACAGGTCACCGACCTGCTGAGCAGCCTGGGGCAGGTCGATGCCGATCGCCTGCACGCCGGCGGCACCGCGTCCCTGGAAGACGACCGGCGAGTCATTGAGCGCCTCGCCGCCACGCAGACACCGGTTATCGTGCTGACCCGCGCCTGGGAACCACCCACCGGCGAGCTGGCCGACTTCCTCGAGGAAGCCCGGCGGCACGGGTCCGCCGAGCGCCTGATCGCCCTGCTGCCGGTTGGGGGCGAGGCGCCGCTGCAGCCGGCCAGCGCCCGCCAGTTGGGCCAGTGGCAGCGTTTCGCCGAACGCCAGGGGGACAGCAACCTGTGGGTCTGCCGTCTGCCGGAAGGGTTCGGGGAGGTACGCCAGCATGGCTGATGCCCCCACCTTTGCCGTGGTCGGCCACCCCAACCGGGGCAAGTCGAGCGTGGTCGCCACCCTGTCCCAGAACGACAGCATCGCCATCGCCATGGAACCGGGCACCACCCGCGACAGCCACGCCTACCCGCTGAAAGTGGACGATGAGGTGCTCTACACCCTCATCGACACCCCCGGTTTCCAGCGCCCGCGCAAAGTGCTGGCCTGGCTGGAGGCCCACAGCGCCTCCGCCTCGGACCGACCCGACACGGTGCGAGCCTTCTACCTGCAGCACCGGGACGATCCCCACTTCCACGACGAGTGCGAGCTGCTGCGCCCGATCCTGGAAGACAATGCCGGCATCATCTACGTGGTGGACGGTTCGGTGCCCTACAGCCCCGCCAACGAAGCGGAAATGACCATCCTCCAGTGGACCGGCCGGCCCAGCCTGGCGCTGATCAACGCCATCGGCGCGGACGATCACAGCGCGGCCTGGGAAAACGCCCTGGGGCAGTACTTTCGCATCGTGCGTCGTTTCAATGCGGTGACGGCCCCGTTTGCGCAGCACCTGGGCCTGCTGCGCGGATTCGGCCAGCTGGAGTCCCGCTGGGAAACCCGCCTCAACAGCGCCGCCGACCATCTGCAGCAACAGCGTGAGCAGCGCCAGCTCCAGAGCGCCGAGCTGGTCAGCCGGGCCCTGAGCGACATGATGCAGCTGCGGGTCAGCGGCAGTCCGGGCACCGACAGCACCGGCGAACAGGCCCGCCAGCGGCTGCAGCAGAAATGGCTGGACGCCCAGCGCCGCCGCGAACGGCAGTTGCGTCAGTCCATCGAACGGCTGTACCTGCATCACCGGGTGCAGCGTCACGAGAACGAACTATATTGGGAGAACGAGGACCTGTTCAGCGAGCACAGCCGTCTGCTCTGGGGCGTCAGCCGCAAGCAACTGGCGACGGCCGGCTTCGGCGCCGGCGCTCTGGGCGGTGTGGGTATTGATGCGCTGACGTTCGGCACGTCCCTGGGGGCAGGCGCCCTGGTGGGCGGTGTGCTGGGCGCGGCCGGCAGCTACTTCTACGCCGGACGGCTGGCGAAATGGTCATTGGGGCCGCTGCAACAGGGCCAGCGTGAGTTGCGCTACGGTCCGGTGACGGACCTGCAGTTCGGCTACGTCATCCTGGGGCGCGCACTCAACCACTGGTTCCAGGTGAGCCATCGCAACCACGCCGGCCGCGGCCCCCTGCAGCTGGAACAGGCCGGCAGCCACTGGCTGGCGGGGTTGTCTAAAGACGACCAGCGCCAGTTGCAGGGGCTGCTACAGCGTCTGAGCAAGGGCACGACGGATGGCCGGCGACAGGCCCACTGGGTCGGCGTCATCAACCGGGCCATGGACGCCTTCAGTGAGTGGCGCCAGACCCGGGACGACGCCTGAAAAGCGCGGCACACCAATCTCTTGCGTCAGGAATGCATTTGAACTGGCGGAATAGAGCGTGTTTATACTGATCAGCTTATCCGAGCCACTAAACGAGGATAGCCTCTATGAAAATCGTAGATCTGCAAAACATCATCGGAAGTGAAGCCGACGTCTTCGGCCCGGGCGAAAAGCCGTGGAACAGCCGCCGCCTGCTGCTGAAGAAAGACGGCATGGGTTTCTCCATGCACGAAACCATCATCCCGGCGAACAGCGAGTTCACCTTCTGGTACAAGAACCACCTGGAAGCGGTCTACTGCGTTTCCGGTAACGGCAGCATCGAAGATCTGGCCACAGGCGAAGTTCACCAGATCCGCGATGGCGTCCTCTACGCCCTGGACAAGCACGACAAGCACATCCTGCGTGGCGGCACTGAAGACATGCGTCTGATCTGCACTTTCAACCCGCCGGTCAGCGGTCGCGAGACCCACGACGAAGACGGTTCCTACAACCTGCCGGACGACGCGTAAGCCGGTCCAGGTCCGAACCGGACACGGCCCCTGCCGCCCGGCAGGGGCATTTCTCCCTTTCTCCGCTCAACCCGGCTTCCCCGCCGCTGGCTTTGCCGTCCCACGCTCAGAGCCCCGAATAGACCGCTTGCTACTCCTGCATGTGCTTTCATGTCTTTGCATTTGTAAATATTAATCAATATTATTTGCAAAAAGTTAACGTCAGGCAATTTTTCGCCCAGACCAACACATAAAGATGCGAGGCAATCCATGCTCCCGGCAAAGGCCCCCACATCGCGCCTGGCACACGCGATCCGTTGTTTCCTGCCCCTGACCCTGATCCTCACCTCCCCATTGGCGCTGGCCCAGTCCAACGACGACAGCGAGAGTCTGTCCCTGGGCGAGCTGGTGGTCACCGACACCGCCCTGAAAGTGGAGGCGCCGCTGGTGGAAACGCCACGGCCGGCCTCCGTGGTGGAGCGGGAAGAGCTGGATGAGCGCAACGTACAGTCGCTGGACGAGACGTTCCGGTATCGGGCGGGGGTCGTTTCCGGCATGTACGGGGCCGACAACGACACCGACTGGTTCAAGGTCCGCGGCTACGACCAGTCCACCTATCAGGATGGCCTGCGCATCTATCGCGAGGGGTTCTACCAGTGGCTGCCGGAAACCTATGGTCTGGAGCGTGTCGAGCTGCTCAAGGGTCCGGCCTCCATTCTCTACGGTGAGGCGCCCCCGGGCGGCGTCATCAACGCCATCAGCAAACGCCCGACCGAGGAAACCCAGGGTGAGGTGATGGTGCAGGGCGGTACCAACAACCACCAGCAATACTCATTCGACACCTCCGGACCGGTCTCCGGCCGCGATGACGTGCGTTACCGACTCGTGGGTCTTTACCGAAACGCCGATGGCGACATCGACTACACCAACAACGAGCGCTTCTACATCGCGCCCAGTGTCGAGTGGGACATCACCGACGACACGCAACTGACGGTCCTGGCCAGCTTCCAGAAGGACAACGCCATTCCCTACAACGGCTTCAAGCTGGCCTACGGCACGCTGGACGACACGCCGTTCGGCAAGGTCGATCCGTCGGTGAACTACGGCGAGCCGGATTACGACACCAACGAGCGCGAGCAGTCCTCCATCGGCTACCAGCTGTCGCATCGTTTCAACGACACCTGGACCTTCGAGCAGGACCTGCGTTACAGCCATCTGGACCTGCTGCTGCGCAGCACCTACATCTTCTTCCAGAGCGGCCCCCGCGAAGGCACCCGTGGCCTGACCTACCGGGACGGCAGCATCGAATCCTGGACCATGGACAACCGCATGGTGGGCAAGTGGTTCACCGATCGCACCGAGAATACCCTGCTGCTGGGTGTGGACTACCAGGACCTCAAGAACAGCGGCCAGGAAGCCGATCCTTTCCCGTTCGGCACCATCGACCTGTTTGATCCCGTCTACGGCAACTTCACGCCGGTGGCCGACGCCGACCTGACCAGCCGCAAGATCACCAAGGAGCAGACCGGCCTTTACATCCAGGACCAACTGCGCCTGGACGATCGCTGGATCTTCCTCGCCGGTCTGCGCTACGACTCGGCCGAGACCGACAACACCAACCGCTCCGCCGGCACCACAGAAAGCGCCGACGACGACCAGGTGTCCTTCTCCGGCGGCGTCATGTACCTCGCCGACAACGGCCTGTCGCCCTACATCAGCTACGCCGAATCCTTCCAGCCGCTGGTGGGCACGGACAGCAACGGCGACCTGTACGACCCGCTCGAAGGCAAGCAACTGGAAGCCGGCGTGAAATACGCCCCGGACTTCCTGGACGGTTACGTCACCGCGTCGGTCTATCGCATTGAAGAGAAGAACTCCCTGGTCACCGCCGGACAGGTGCAGGCCCAGGAAGGCGAGCGCAACACCGACGGTTTCGAGCTGGAAGGCGTGGCCTACCTGACCGACAACCTGCAGCTGACCGCCGCCTACACCTACAGCGACTCCAACACCGAAAACACCGCCACCGATGAAGGCGAGGTTCAGGCCGCCCTGATTCCGCGCCACATGGCCTCCGCCTGGCTGGATTACGCCTTCGCCGATACGGTGCCCGGTCTGAAGGTCGGCGGCGGCGCCCGCTATGTCGGCGAAACCAAGGACAAGACCTACGGTTACGACGTGCCGTCCTACACCGTGTTCGACCTGATGGCCCAGTACGATTTTGCCCAGCACTGGCGCGTGCAGGTCAACGCCAACAACGTGTTTGACCGCGAGTACGTCGCCAGCTGCGACTATTGGTGCTACTACGGCGAGCAGCGCAGCGTGATCGGCAGCGTCAGCTACCGCTGGTAAGCCGTCCCATCGTCAGTCCCGGGGAGCGCTGGTTTCCCCGGCGTTCCGATTGAGGCAGACTGGTCCGCTTCTTCGACACGGACCGGTCTTGCCGAGCCTCGATTACGATGCCCCAACAACAACCCGTCACCCTGCGCCAGACGCTGCCGTTGCTGAGCCTGCTCTGGTTCGCCGGCCTCTACCTGCGCATTCCCATTCTGGTTGCGCCGCCCCTGGCCCCCCATATCGCCGCCGACCTGGCGCTGTCCCAGGCCCTGACCGGTGCCCTGACCACACTGCCCGTCCTGATGCTGGCCGTTGGCGCCTTGCCCGGCTCCCTGGGGATTGCCCGCATGGGTCCGCGCGCCACCCTGGCGCTGGCCATCGTGGTCATGGCCATCGGCTCCAGCCTGCGCAGCGTGGCGCCGGAAGTCGGCACCCTGCTGGCCGCCAGCGCGATCATGGGGCTGGGCATCGCCATCATGCAGCCGGCGCTGCCCGCCTTGCTGAACGTCTGGTTCCAGCCGGCGCACCTGGCACTGGGGACCGCGGTCTACATGAACGGCATGCTGATGGGGGAGTTCATCGGCGCGGGCATCACCCTGCCGGTGCTGATGCCCATGCTGGGTGACAGCTGGCGCGTGACGCTGGCCGCCTGGTCGCTGCCTGCGTTCCTGGTGGCCGCAGCGCTGTTCCTGCCCAGGGCCCCGGCCAGCCGACCGGTTGCCCGGCCCGCCTGGGTACCGGACTGGCACAACCCGCTGACCTGGAAGCTCGGCCTGCTGCTGGGGGCCTCCGGCTCGATGTTCTTTGGGACCAACGCCTACCTGGCCAGCCTGCTTGACGCGCGAGGCGAGGCGGGCGCGCTGGAGCAGACCCTGTTCTGGTTCAATCTGGCCCAGGTGGCCGCGTCGCTGGTGATGCTGCGGACGTCCCGGCGCTGGGTGGGCCGGCGCTCGCTGATCGTGCTGATGCTGGTGACCGCCATCGTCAGCCTGGCGCTGTTCCTGCTAACCCGCGGGCCGCTGAGCATCGCCTTTGCCTTCGTCATGAGCTTTACCGCCGGCATCCTGCTGATCCTCGTGGTGGCGCTGCCGCCGCTGCTCAGCCACCGCGACGACACCGGGCGCCTGGCGGCGGGCAACTTCACCATCGGCTATACGCTGTCGTTTGCGGTACCCATGCTGGGTGGCGTGGTGGCGGATTTCTCGGGGGCGCCGGTGGTGGCGCTGATCGTGATGGTGGTTTACGCGGCGTTGATGGTGCCGGTGGCGCTGAAGCTGGAGTTGCGGATGCCACCCGAGCCGTTCCGGGGAGCTTAGACCCACTACAAAGACGCCAGGACCCTGGCGGGTCTTCCGAACCGCCGAAAGCAGCGATTTACCGCATTCGATGTAGCGGACGCTTCAGCTTCCGAGCCGCCCGGAGGGCGGCCCCTAGTGCCCCGTCCCCGAAAGTCAGGCCGAATCGGAATCCGCCCGATCCGCATCGTCTTCCACCAGCGGGTGATGCAACCGCACCTTCGCCGCCCGCTTCTTGCGCATGCGCAGGTTGAGGATTTCCACGCCGAACGAGAACGCCATGGCGAAGTAGATGTAACCCTTGGGAATGTGCAGGTCGAAGCCTTCGCCCAGCAGCGCCACGCCCACCAGGATCAGGAAACTCAGGGCCAGCATCTTGATGGTGGGGTGATCGTCCACGAACTCGCCGATCGGTCTGGCGGCGAACATCATCACGCCCACCGCCAGCACCACCGCGATCACCATCACCGCCACATCGTCGGCCATGCCCACGGCGGTGATCACCGAATCCAGGCTGAACACGATGTCGATCACCGCGATCTGCGCCAGGATTGCCGCCAGGCTCGCGGTGGCGGCGGAAGCCGCGCTCTCCTCGGCGCCTTCCAGACTGTTGTGGATCTCGTGCACGCTCTTGCCGAGCAGGAACAACCCACCGACGATCAGGATCAGGTCACGCCCGGAAATCGCCTGTTCCAGCACCGTGAACAGCGGCGTGGTCAGCGTCATCACCCAGGCCAGGGACAACAGCAACAGGATGCGGGTAATCATCGCCAGGGACAGGCCGATCAGCCGCGCCCGGTTGCGCTGGTGTTCCGGCAAGCGCCCCACCAGGATGGATATGAAGATGATGTTGTCGATACCCAGCACGATCTCCAGCAGGGCCAGGGTGGCCAGGGCGATCCAGGCCTGTGGGTCGTTGATCCAGGTGAACCATTCCACCATGTCATCGGTCCTCGTCAGTGAACTAGAAATTGATGGCGTCGCGGCGGGCGCCCCGCAGCCAGAGTCCCCAGTTGTCCTGCAGCACCGGCATGCCGCCGACGTAGTTATCGTCCACCAGGTAAGCCGCCAGCGTCCGGTCGCCGCGATGATACTGGTGGATCAGCCGCACCAGGAAGCTGCGGCCGGTGGGGGACGCCAGCAGGAAATAGACGAACTCGCCGGTCTGGGACTGCAGCGAGAACCCCTTGTCTGTGTATTGGCTGCGCCAGTCCCGGCTTTGCATCGCCAGGAAACGATCCACCTCCGGGAGCTGACCCTGGCGACGTAAATAGTCCACCACGGCGGTGTTTTCCGGGTGGGCCTGAATCACCAGCCGGCCGTCGTCGCGCAGCAGCATCTCCGCCTGTTCCGCCAGCCCCTCATTGAGCCAGGCAGGCACGTAGGGCGTCAGGGTGGCGACGATGGCGTGGGCGGTTTCGTGGCTGATGGTGCGCAGGGTGGCGGCCCGGTCCTCCTGCATGTAGACCGCGATCTGGTTGCGCCAACCCAGGAAAATCCCCAGGGACGGCGGCGAAGGGCCGGGGACGTTGTCAGCCACGTAACGGTCGTAGGTGGCCCGGTCCGGCAGCACCAGGATGTTCACCGGCACTGTGCTGTGGATATCGAAGTAGAGAACGTCATCGAAGAAGGCGTAGACGAGATTGACGTTGGCCTCGATGCGGGCCCGCTCGGCCTCGCTCAGGGTCACGTCGCCACGGGTTTCGATGGCGATCTCGAAACGCTGCCAGTCGGACGCGCTGGGGCGCACCTCCACCGTCTCCTGCCGCTGGTCCGGCAGCTTGCGATCGCCAAAATGCACCACACCGTTCTCATCGGTGTAGCGATAGATCTCCGCCTGTGCCAGCAGCGGCAGCAGGACCATCAGCAACATCAGACGTCGTGTCATGCCCCGGCCATTTTCCCTGCCTCCATGAGTCTGGCAGTGAGTGTATAGTGCAACGACCGCTTCAACCAGCCTGATCCGGGTCAGGATCGGTTGTGGGGTTGGCGACGGAAAACGGTATGCTTCCCCAAAACCGGAAACCCAAGGACAACGTACTCCCATGCGATGGCGCGACCGCCTGCAACACTGGATCGGCCGTTCCGGCCCCCGGCGCAAACTGATCGTGATCGGCATCGGCTACCCCAGCTTCAGCCTGGGCCAGGCGCTGATCGACAGCCGGCAGTTCGACATCGTCGCCTTCATCGACGACGAACCCTGGACCAACCGCACCCAACTGCTGGGCACCACGGTGCGCTACCCGAGCGACCTGGCGGCGCTGATCAGACGCCACGCGGTGGACGGCGTGGTCCACATTGAGGGTGAGCCGCCGGTCATCGCCGACAACATCCGGGACGAGGCGCTGGCCACCGGCGTCAGCCGCATCGACCTGCCGGCGGATCAGCCCGCGGACGCCCAGCTGGAGCGCATTCGCGCAGCACTGGCCAACGCCTGAAACCACAACCGATAGGAGCCACGATGCCCGCAACGCTCAAAGACCTGATGGCCATCCTGCCGCAACAGGGCCGCCTGGACTGGATCGGCCTGCGTCCCGGTCGGGGCGAGGCGATGATCGAGGCGAACACGGCCACCATCGAGATCGGCAGCGGCCTGGCCGGTGACCGCTTCCGCGGCCGGCCGGACAGCAAACGCCAGGTAACGCTGATCCAGGCGGAACATCTGCCGGCGGTGGCCTCGCTGCTGCACCGGGCCTCCATCGACCCGGCGCTGCTGCGGCGCAACCTGGTGGTCAGCGGCCTCAACCTGCTGGCCCTCAAGGACAAACGGTTCCGCGTGGGCGAGGTGGTGCTGGAGATGACCGGCCTGTGCCATCCCTGCTCGAAGATGGAGACGATCTTCGGCGCCGGCGGCTACAACGCCCTGCGCGGCCACGGCGGGATCACCACGCGGGTCATCCAGGGGGGAGGCATCCGGGTCGGGGATCCGGTTGAGGTGCTATCGTCACATCGCGCGCCGGTGCAGACGGCGTTCGACGACCTGACAACCGGCTGAGCCTTCGCCACGGATTGCCGCCAGCGCCGCCCTCAAGGTGGCGTCGGCAATGGCCTCGTGCTGCTGAGGCAGGGCGTTGACCGGCACCGGCAGGAAATCGAGCAGCCGGTCGTCACCGAAGGTGGCCATGCGCAGGTTCCGGGGCAGGCCGTCCGGCCGCTCCAGCAGCACATCGAGCACCCCCTGCAGCAGCGAGAAAGACGCCGTTACCAGCGCATCGGGCAGCCCACCCTGCGCCAGCATCTGCCGGGTCAGGCTCGCGCCGCTGGTCCGGTCAAAGCGCTCGCCGCTGAGCAGCGCGGCGCTCACCCCGGTGCCGGCCACCGCCTGCTCGAAGCCTTCCCGTCGCTCCCGGGTCATGGTCAGCGACGGCAGGGCGTCCATCCACACCACCGAATTCACATCCGGGTCGATCACCGAACGGGTCAGGGCGGCGGCGCCGGCCTGGTTGTCGCTGACCACGCAGGCCAGGTGCGCCGGATCCTGGGCCCGGTCCACGGCAATCACCGGCAGGCCGCTGTCCTGCAGCTCGCGGTAGAACGCACTCTCCGGCGGCAGGCAACTGGCCACGATCAGGGCGTCGCAGCGCCGCGCCTGGAAGGATCGTGCCAGCGACCGTTCCGTCTCGGGATCGTCGTCGGAGCCGGCGATCAGCAGCTGGTAGCCCTGGGCGCGGGAACCGATTTCCAGCAACTTGGCCAGCCGGGCGTAACTGGCGTTTTCCAGATCCGGCAGGATGAACCCCAGCGTGCGGGACTGGCCGCCGCGCAGGGCCGCGGCCTGGGCGTCGATGCGAAATCCATGCTGCTCCGCCGCCGCCAGCACCCGGGCCACGGTGTCCGGCTTGATGCGGTTGGCCTCCGCCCGGCCGTTGAGCACATAGCTCGCCGTGGTGCGGGACACCCCCGCCAGTTTCGCCAGTTCCGCCAGCGTCATGACGCCTTTCTCCTGCAGTCGATCCGTTCAACGGCTGCCATCATAGGGCATCCGGTGACGAATAATGAGTGGCGGCCCGAATTGCTTGAAATTCGATCAAACCTGAGCCACTATCCATTCTATTCGTTGCTGACACGATTCAGCAAATGCTTAAATACGACAACAACAACCGCTTCAAGGGGCACTCCCCATGCTTGCACTCACTGCCAACGATATCCGTCTGGGTTGCCGTGCCGCCGACTGGCGCGACGCCCTGACCCTGGCCAGCCGGGAACTGGAAGCCGCCGGGCGCACCACGCCCGACTACCGCCAGGGCCTGCTGGACCGGGAAGCTCAATCCTCCACCGTGCTGGGCAACGGCATCGCCATTCCCCACGGCACCCCGCAGAGCCGGGAGCACGTCATTAGCACCGGCATCCGCGTGCTGCAGTTCCCCGACGGCGTCACCTGGCACGACGGTGCCCGGGTGCACGTGCTGGTGACCATCGCCGCCCAGTCCGACGAGCACCTGGACATCCTGCGCCACCTGACCCGCGTGCTCGACAAGCCGGGCCTGGCGGAACAGCTCGCCACGGCCACGGACGCCGACACCCTGCTGGCGAGCCTGTCCAAACCGCCGGTGACGCCGCGCTGCGACCGCGACACGCTGCTGCTCAAGGTCCCCGCCGGCGACGCCCGAGAGCTGGCGTTGCTGGCCGCTGGCCGCCTGCTGAGCCTGGACTGCGTGGAACCCGGCTTCATCGCCGGCCTGTCGGCGCAGACACCGCAGCCGCTTGGCCAAGGGCTGTGGCTGGTGCAGGCGGGCAACGACGTCCAGCAACCGGCCCTGGCCATCGCCACGCCGGCCCAGCCCGGCGACGACCTGAACGGCGTGCTCTGCCTGGCCGCCCGGGGCGCCGACACCCAGCCGCTGCTGGAGCAGATCGACCACCTGCTGTCCCAGCCGGAACCCCTGGCGAACCTGTCCGCCGACGAGCTGCTGGCGCGTCTGTCCGGCGAGTCCGCCAACGCCGTCACCCGCCAGGTGGCGTTGCTCAACGCCCACGGCCTGCACGCCCGGCCCGCCAAGCAGCTGGTCCAGGTGGCGCGCCAACAACCGGCGCCGCTCAAGCTGCGGCTGCTGGAAGGCGACGCCCAGAGCGTGTCCGCCACCAGCCTGACCCGGGTCATCAGCCTGGGTGCCCGGCGCGGCCAGACCCTGGTGATTGCCGCCAGCGGTGAGGGCGCGGACGCCAGCGTCGCGGCCCTGGCCGAGGCCATCGAAGGCGGCCTGGGCGAGACGGTCACACCGCTCAACAGCGCCCGGCGCGAGACCGTTCAGCCGGTCGAGACAGCCGATCCCGAACCGCTGACGCCGGACGAGCCGATCAAAGCCGTCGCCGCCTCCCCGGGGCTGGCCGTGGCGCCGGCGTTCGTCATGCGCCTGCCCAAGTTCGAGTACGCCGCCACCGCCACCCACGCGGACGGCGAGAAACAGCGCCTCAACCAGGCGGTGGATGCCGCTTTCGAACAGCTGCAGGCGCTGATTCGCCGCGCCGAAGGCGGCGAGGCCGGCCCCATCCTGGCGGTGCACGCCGAGATGCTGCGCGACGACGACCTGCACCAGGCCGCGTTCGACCTGATTGGCGAAGGCGCCTCCGCCGAAGCCGGCTGGTGGCAGGCCATCGACACCGCCGCCGCCGCCCAGGAAGCCCTGGCCGACCGGCTGCTGGCCGAGCGCGCCGCCGACCTGCGCGATGTGGGCCGCCGGGTGCTGGCCAACCTGTGCGGCGTGAGCCTGCCAACACCGCCGGACGAACCCTACATCCTCGTTGCCGACGATCTGGGCCCGTCCGACGTGGCGCGCCTGGACACCCAGCGGGTGCGCGGCCTGGTCACCGCGCGCGGCGGCGCCACCGCCCACAGCGCGATCCTGGCCCGGGCCCTGGGCCTGCCGGCGGTGGTCGGCGTGGGTGAGCGCCTGCTGACCCTGGAGACCGGTATCGACGTGGTGGTCGACGGCGAACGCGGCTGCATCGTGCCCGCGCCCGGCACAGAACGCCGGCAGCGGTTGGAGCAGCGCCTGCACCAGCTGCGGCAGTTGCAGGCGCAGGCCCACGACGCCCGCCATGACCCCGCCAGCACCCGCGACGGCCATCGCGTGGCGGTGTGCGCCAACCTGGGCAACACCGCCCACACGCCGGAAGCGGTGGAGCGCGGTGCCGACGGCATCGGCCTGCTGCGCACCGAGTTCATCTTCATGGCGCATTCCGAGGCGCCCGATCAGGCCACCCAGGAAAAGGAATACGGCGAGGCCTTCGACGCCCTCGACGGCCTGCCGCTGGTAGCCCGCACCCTGGACGTGGGCGGCGACAAACCGCTCGATTACTGGCCACTGCCGGCCGAGGACAACCCGTTCCTGGGCCTGCGCGGCATCCGCCTGTCACTGACCCGGCCGGAGATCCTGGAAACGCAGCTGCGAGCCCTTTTGAGCGCCGCCGGCGAGCGACCACTGCGCATCATGTTCCCGATGGTCAAGGACCGCGCCGAATTCCGCGCCGCCAAGGCCCTGTTGGACAGGCTGCGCGAGGAAATCCACGCCCCGGACGTGCAGGTGGGCATGATGATCGAAATTCCCTCCAGCGCGCTGCTGGCCCCCACGCTGGCGCCCGAGGTGGACTTCTTCTCCATCGGCACCAACGACCTGACCCAGTACACCCTGGCCATCGATCGCGGCCATCCCGAGCTGTCCGCCGATTCCGACGGCCTGCATCCGGCGGTGCTGCACCTGATCCGGATGACCGTCGAAGCCGCCCACGAGCATGGCCGCTGGGTCGGCGTGTGCGGCGAGCTGGGCTCCGATCCCCAGGCGATCCCGGTGCTGCTGGGCCTGGGCGTGGACGAGCTGTCCGTCACCAGCCGCCGGGTGCCGCTGGTCAAGGCCTGCATCCGCAACCTCAACCAGTCGGACGCCCGTGCCCTGGCGCAACGCGCCTTGCAGCAGGCGACCGCCGCCGACGTCCGTGACGCACTGGAGGGCGCCGTATGGCAAGGATCCTGACCATCACCCTGAATCCGGCGCTGGACCTGTCGGTGGAAACGCCCGACCTGGCGCTGGGCCGGGTCAACCGCACCGGCCGCACGCACATCGAACCGGCGGGCAAGGGCATCAACCTGGGCCGGGTGCTGATGCGGCTGGGTCACGAGGTGGTACTGTCCGGCCTGCTGGGCGCCGACAACGCCGGGCCGTTCGAGCGCCTGTTCGCCGACGAGGGCCTGGAGGACCGCTTCGTGCGGGTGCCCGGCGACAGTCGCACCAACATCAAACTCGCCGAGCAGGGCGGCCGGGTCACCGACCTCAATGGCGTCAGTTTCGACACGCCCGCCGATGCCGCCTCGCGCCTGCAGTTCCGGCTGGCCGGGTTGATTGACGACTGCAACGCCATCGTCATCGCCGGCAGCCTGCCCCGGGGCTGGGCACCGGCGCAGCTGGCCGAGCTGATCCGCTTCTGCCAACGCGGCGGGGCGCCGGTGTGGCTCGACGCCAGCGGCGATGCCCTCACGGCCGGCATCGAAGCGCGCCCGTTCGGGGTGAAGCCGAATCACGAGGAACTGGCGGAATGGGCCGGTCGTCCACTGCCTAACCTGACTGCCCAGGCCGACGCCGGGCGCCAGTTGCAGCAGTCCGGCATCGCCCACGTGGTGATTTCCCGCGGCGGTGACGGCGTGCTCTGGCTCAACCCGCGCCGCGACCTGCTGGCCCGGGCCCCGCAGGTGCCGGTGACCAGCACCGTGTGCGCCGGCGACACCCTGCTGGCCGGGCTGATCCACGGCGAGCTGAGCGGATTGGACGACCACACGTGCCTGCAACAGGCCACCGCCCTGTCCGCCGAATGCGTCCGCCACTTCGGCGTGGGCCATCCCGACGCCGACGACATCGAACAACTCCAACAACAGACCAGGGTCACCCCCTGGCCGGAAACCGAACTGTCCGGGGAGGCCTCATCATGAAGCTGATACTCGTTACCGCCTGTCCCCAGGGGCTGGCCACCTCCTTCCTGGCCGCTCGTGCCCTGTCCCGGGCGGCCCGGAGCCGCGGCTGGGACGTCACCCAGGAAGTCCACAGCCAGGCCGCACCGGTCGAGGCGGTCTCCGCCGAAGCCATCGCCGCCGCCGACCTGATCGTCATCGCTGCCAGCGCGCCGCTGGACCTGTCCCGGTTCGAGGGTAAGCCGCTGTTCCGGGCGCCGGTGACCGCACCGCTGGCGGATCCGGACGCGTTCCTCGACGATGCGCAGAGCCAGGCGCAACCGTTCCAGGCGGACGCCGAACCGCAGCAGGCCGACGCGCCGGCCGTGGCCGGAGGCATTCGCCTGGTGGCCGTCACCGCCTGTCCCACCGGCGTGGCGCACACGTTCATGGCCGCCGAGGCCCTGACGGAAGCCGCCCGCGCGGCCGGTCATGCGATCCGGGTGGAAACCCAGGGCTCGGTGGGCGCCCAGGATGCCCTGACCGACGACGAAATCGCCGCCGCCGATGCGGTGATCCTGGCCTGCGACATCGAGATCGACCCGGCCCGGTTTGCCGGCAAGCGGGTCTGGCGCACCTCCACCGGCACGGCGCTGAAGAAGCCCGCCGACACCGTGCGCGACGCACTCGACAAGGCGGAAGTGGAAAGCGGCAGCGCCAAGGCCTCCGGTTCCGCCGAGAAAGCCGGCGGTGGTGAGCGCAAGGGCCCCTACAAGCACCTGCTGACCGGTGTGTCGTTCATGCTGCCGATGGTGGTGGCGGGCGGCCTGATGATCGCCCTGTCCTTCGTGTTCGGCATCAACGCCGCCGAGGAGGAAGGCTCGCTGGCCGCGGCGCTGATGCAGATCGGCGGCGGCACCGCGTTCAAGCTGATGATCCCGCTGCTGGCCGGCTACATCGCCTACTCCATCGCCGACCGGCCGGGCATCGCGCCCGGCATGATCGGCGGTTTCCTGGCCGGGGAACTGGGGGCCGGTTTCCTGGGTGGCATCGTTGCCGGCTTTATCGCCGGCTACGCGGCGAGGTTCATCAGCCGCAAGCTGCCGTTGCCGGAGAGCATCGTGTCGCTCAAGCCAATCCTGCTGATCCCGCTGCTGGCCAGCCTGTTCACCGGGCTGACCATGATCTACGTGGTGGGCGAGCCCATCGCCGCCATCATGACGGCCCTCACCGACTTCCTGACCAACATGAACACCGGTAACGCGGTGCTGTTGGGGGCGCTGCTTGGCGGGATGATGTGCTTCGACCTGGGTGGACCGGTGAACAAGGCCGCCTACACCTTCGGGGTGGGGCTGCTGTCGGAAGGTTCCGGCGCCTCGGCACCGATGGCGGCGATCATGGCCGGCGGCATGGTGCCGGCGATCGGCATGGGCATCGCCAGTCTGCTGGCCAGCAGCAAGTTCGGCGACAACGAACGCCAGGCGGGCAAGGCGTCGTTCGTGCTGGGTCTGTGCTTCATTTCCGAGGGGGCGATCCCGTTCATGGCCAAGGATCCGCTGCGGGTGATTCCCATCTGCATGGTGGGCGGGGCCATCACCGGCGCCCTGTCGATGTACTTTAACGTCGCCATCATGGCGCCCCACGGCGGGCTGTTTGTGCTGCTCATCCCCAATGCGGTGAGCGCCGTGCTGCCCTACCTGTTCGCCATTGCCGCGGGGTCGCTGGTCATCGGCGTCGCCTATGCGTTCGCCAAGGACGGCAAGGCGGAAATGGCCACCGCCTGAACGTAAAACGCCCGGCGGATTGCTCCGCCGGGCGCTTCCCTATCCTGCCACCAGCACGACTAGCGCCTGAAGAACAGCATGAACGCACCGCCCACGGTCGCGGCGGCGCCAATGACCAGATACCACATGGTCTCGTCACTGAAACGCCCGGTCAGGCTTTCGGAGATCTGTTCCCCCACACTTTGCGTCGACTGCCAACCGAAATACAGCAGCAACACCCCCACCACCAGCGCAATCAATCCAATGATTCGAGTCGTAGCCAAGCAACTTCTCCTTTGACTCTATTTTACATTTGCCCAAAAGCTACACGTCGCCCCGGCAAAATAAAAGTTACGATGCCACTGTTTAACCCGGAGTCTTCAGTCTAGCTCTCATCCGTCGCATGACGAGAACGCAGCCCACTGGCAATGGCCTGCTCGATCAGCCAGCGCCGCACCAGGCGAATCGCCGGTTCGTTGCGCCGGCTGGTCTTGTGGGCGAAATAGAAACGATCGCCGGTCATCAGGGTATGACAGGGCAGACGCACCAGGTTGTCGTCGGCCTCGTCGCTGAGCATGTAGTCGTTGGTCAGGGCGATGCCCTGGTCGTAGCGGGCGGCCTCCAGGGCCATCAGCATATGACTGAAATGCTGGATACGCGCCCCGGCCGGCAGACGCTCGTCCGCCACCCGGAACCAGGCGTCCCAGTCGCCGGATTCCCGGTCGTAGATGCTGAAGGTGGACAGCAGGGGAAAGCGCGCCACCTGTTCCGGCGTGAGCGGGGCGGCACCCTTGGGATCGGTGTCCGGGGGCAGGTCCAGCGCGTCGCAGATGCGTCGCCAGTAGGCCCGACTGCAGATCGGGAACAGCCGCTCGCGGTAGAGCAGGTCGTAGGTAAACGCGGGACTGGCGGTGCGGATGGTGATGAAGCAGTCGGCGACCCGATCGGACAGCACCGGCGATTCGCCGGTCATCTCCAGCGCCAGGTCGATCTGGGAATGGGCCCGCTGCAGGCTGGGCAGGCGCGGGATCAGCCAGCGCACGCAGAACGAGCTGAACACCGCCAGTCGCAGACGCGAGGTGGACGCTCCCAGCAAGTGCTCGCTGGCCCGTTCGATCTGCAGCAGGGCGGAGGTGACGCTGTCCTGGTAGCTGCGACCTTCCTCAGTCAGCTCCAGATAGCGGCCATTGCGCCGGAACAGGGTCTCGCCCAGGTAGTCTTCCAGCGCCTTGATCTGGTGACTCACGGCGCTCTGGCTGACGCTCAACTCGTCCGCCGCGCGGGAAAAACTGTTGAGCCGCGCCACCGCCTCGAACACCGGCAGCGCGCGCAGTGGCGGCAGTTTCATGGCCCGATCCCTCCCTCTTTCACTATCCAAATAACTAATAATACACCAGCAAATATCATTAAACAGGCCATGGAAGCCCGATTAGACTGGCGCTCTCACTGATTCACTGACCGATCGCGGGGAGGGAGCCATGTCCGGACGCACCGTCAACAGCGCCATCCTGTTGCTGGTTATCGGCAATGCCATGGCCCTGGTTTCCGACGTCTTCATCAAGCTGCTGGAACCGGGCTCGCCGGTGTTCCAGTTCGTGTTCCTGCGCTGCCTGATCACCCTGGCGCTGCTGCTGCCGTTCCTGGGTCAACTGGATCGCGGCCGGCTGTTCGCGGGCCTGGGCGTTCACACCCTGCGTGCCCACATTCACCTGGTGGGCATCGTCTGCATGGTGTTCGCGCTGGGGGCCCTGCCACTGGCCACCGCCAACGCCGTGTTCTACGCCGCGCCGGTGCTGGTGATGGTGTTCTCGGTGCTGTTCTTCCGCGAACGCCTGGACAGCCGCAGCGTGTTGGCCGTGATAAGCGGGTTCATCGGCATTCTGGTGATCCTGCGGCCGGTGGCGATCAACTGGATGGCCCTGAGCGCCCTGGCGGTGGCAGCCAGCCTGGCGGTCAACGCGCTGCTGGTGCGCAAACTGCCGGACGGCCAGTCCACGGTGCACAAGCTGTTCCTCAACTACCTGCTGGTGCTGCCCGCCAGCGCGCTCTTGATGCTGTGGGAGGGGGCGGCCTTCGACCCATCGCTGCTGCTCACCGCCGCCGGCTCGGCGCTGTTCATCCTGGGCTACAACATGACGGTGCTGCTGGCCTATCGCCACGTGGACGCCAGCCAGGTCACCAGCGCCGAATACACCGGCCTGATCTGGGCCATCCTGCTGGGCTGGACCCTGTTCGGCGAGGCGCCGGACCTGTGGTTTATCCTCGGCGCCAGCATGATCGTCCTGCCGCTGCTGCTGATCAGCCTGCGCCAGCGGCGGCCACAGCGGAGGCGGCGCGGGGTTCTGGTGGGTGAATCAAGCCAGGTCGGAGACTGCCCATAGCTGCTGCGACCACGCCGTCGAATGACTGAAGCGAGTGGGTGCCCTCGCCGAAGCAGGGACACGGGCGTCCTGGTCGCTATTATGGCCAGGGACGGCCACTAACAGCAGCGTAAGCGAGGGCACCCATTCGCTTCCTGCCCGAGCTCACCGTCTGATCTTAACGGCCTACTCGCCCACGTTTACGACAACCCCGTAAGCCTCCGGCAAGCGGACGGTAACCAAAACCGCTCCCTTCCGCGCCGCGCGCCCTCTAAACTGTGATTTTTGCTGAAGGAACGCGACCATGGCCGGAGCCAGCCAGCGATTGCAGGCCCTCGACGCCCTGCGCGGCATCGCCGCCGTCGGGGTCATGCTGTTTCACTACATTCCCTATTACGACGAGCTCTACGGCCACGATTTCGAGCCCTGGAGCCCGCTGGCGTTCGGACGCTACGGCGTGCATCTTTTCTACATCCTCAGTGGCTTCGTCATTTTCATGACCCTGGAGCGCACGTCGACAGCGCGCTGGTTCGGGCTGGCCCGCGCCTTTCGCCTGCTGCCGGCACTCTGGGTCGGCATTCTCCTGACCAGCCTGTCGGTGCACTTCCTGGGACCGGCCGACCGCGCCACCACGCTGACAGAAACCCTGTGGAACTTCAGCCTGCTGCACGAATACCTGGGGATGGGTCCGGTGGACGGTGCCTACTGGAGCCTGGTGGTGGAAGCCACGTTCTATGTGTGGATGGCGCTGCTGTTCTACGGGCTGGGCGCCCAGCGCCTGCGGCCGGTGTTCTGGGCCTGGGTGATCGGCAGCTATGTGGCGGTGCGCTACTGGAAGTCGATTCCGGACGGCCTGGATTTCCTGGTCAAGGACCTGCTGTTCATGAAGTACGCCCCGCTGTTCATCAGCGGCATGCTGCTCTACCGCTGGCAC
This sequence comes from Marinobacter sp. JSM 1782161, assembly GCF_011421605.1. Lineage (NCBI taxonomy): Bacteria > Pseudomonadati > Pseudomonadota > Gammaproteobacteria > Pseudomonadales > Marinobacteraceae > Marinobacter > Marinobacter sp. JSM 1782161. The sequence goes on along the minus strand of NZ_WSSA01000004.1, from coordinate 248,782 downwards.
CGCCACGGCACGCCGCCGCTGTGGGACCGGGTGCTGCTGGTGCTGTCCATCGGCCACTGCCTGCTGGCCTACAAGGCGCCGTTCAACGTCTTCGTGCTGGGCTGCTACGGCGTGTTTATCCTGGCGATCACCGGCTACCTGAACCTGCTGGCCAACCGCTTCCTGCTGACGCTGGGCAGCCTGTCCTACAGCCTCTACCTGGTACACCAGAACATCGGCTACGGGATCATTGGCCTGAGCTACGACGCCGGATTACCCGGCGGGGTGGGCGTGGCCCTGGCCGTAGCCACCGCGCTGTGCCTCGCCTGGCTGATTCACAAGGGCGTGGAACAGCCGGCCCTGCGCTGGTTCCGCGAGCGCCGCAAGCAGACCGCCGAGTCCACGCCGTCCGGCGGCGAAGCGCTGGACGTCGGTCGCTAGCCCAGGCGGACCTCAGAACAGGTTGTAGCCCACGACGCCCAGGGTCGCCGCCGTGACGATCAGGGCGAACAGCGCCACCGCGCCGTCACGGGAAATCATCGCCAGTCCGAAGGCGGTGAGAGCCGCGCCGCCGCCGTTGGCGCTGAACGGCACGATCTCCATCGCCGGCATGGCCAGGGCGACCGCCACACAGGCCAGGGTCAGCACCATCAGGCCCGGGCCTTCCACGAACAGGGTCAGGCGGGGTCTGGTCCAGCGGTCGATACGGCGCGCCGGCTTGCGCGACCATGCCAGGCCCTTGCGCAGTTTGTCCCGGGGCAGCCGGCGGCACATGATCCAGCGCGGCAGCCAGATGTGCTCGCGCCGGAACAGCAGCTGGCCGGCGGTCAGGATCACCAGCAGTGCCAGCAGCGTGGGGACGCCGGGAATATCGCCGATCAGCGGCGCCAGGGTGATCAGCCCCGCCACCAGCACCACCGGACCGAAGGAACGATAGCCCACCGCCTCGATCAGGTGGTCCATGGTCACCGTTTCCAGGCCCGCCGCCACTCCGTCGATGCGGTCGATCAGTTGTTCCAGATCATTCAGGTCGCCCCGGACGTTCATTGCGTCTCCCTGTGTTTTATGGCGTTCCCTGCAACTGCTGCGCCAGCCAGGTGCCGATCTGGGCGGTCGGCAGGGCGCCGCTGTGTCGGGCGATTTCACGGCCACCCCGGAACAGGATCAGGGTGGGAATGCTGCGAATGCCGAATTGCGCCGACACCCGGGGCGCCTGCTCGGTGTTGAGTTTGGCGAACAACGCCTTGCCCTGCCATTGCCGCGCGGCTTCCTGATAAGCCGGCGCCATGGCCTTGCAGGGCCCGCACCAACTGGCCCAGAAATCCACCAGCACCGGCAGGTCCGAAGCGCCGGTCACCCGGGCCAGGCTGCTGTCATCCAACTCAGCGACGCGGCCATCCACCAGCTTCTGGCGGCAGGCGCCGCAGTTGGGGCGGTCACCCAGCCGCTCGGGAGGCAGGCGGTTGGTGCGCAGGCAGTGCGCACAGGGCACGTGCAGGATGTCGCTCATCGGGTGTTTCTCCAGTTGTGTCGTACCCTCTCGTTTGGGGCCGGGCCAGGGGATATCAAGCGGCTTACCCAACGGTAATGGCCGGAAACCGGCTCTGGTTATCCCGGGCCAAGCTGCTGTCCGATAATGCCTTGCCCTTGCGCTGCCCGGATACCGGATCAACAATAAAGCACGTGCTTTACCCGAACAAAAACCGGTCGCACAAGCCGGGAACCGATGCCCAAGCGAGGTTTATAGCATGGCCAGCACGCATTTTGATGTCATCATCGTCGGCGCCGGACTGTCCGGCATTGGCGCGGCCCACCACCTGCAGCAGGGCTGCCCGGACAAGTCCTACACCATCCTGGAAGGCCGCGACGCCATCGGCGGCACCTGGGACCTGTTCCGCTACCCCGGCATCCGCTCCGACTCGGACATGTACACCCTCGGCTACAGCTTTCGCCCCTGGCGCGACGGCAAGGCCATCGCCGACGGGCCGTCGATCCTCGACTACGTCCGCAACACCGCCGCCGAAGGCGGCATCGACCGGCACATCCGCTTCCAGCATTGGGTAACCCGCTACGACTGGTCCAGCGCAGACGCCACCTGGACGGTCACGGCGAAGAACGGCAAGACCGGGAAGACCGTGCGGCTGACCGCCAGCTTCGTGCTCAACTGCTCCGGCTATTACCGCTACGACGCCGGCTACATGCCCGACTTTCCCGGCATCGACCGCTTCGCTGGCCAGGTGATCCATCCCCAGCACTGGCCCGAGGACCTGGACTACGCCGGCAAACGCGTGGTGGTGATCGGCAGCGGCGCCACCGCCGTCACCCTGGTGCCCGCCATGGCCGGGACCGCCGCGGATGTGACCATGCTGCAGCGTTCCCCCACCTACATCGTCTCCCTGCCGGACGTGGACGCCATCGCCCAGTGGCTCAAGCGTCTGCTGCCGGCGAAGGCGGCCTACCAGCTGACCCGCTGGAAGAACGTCTCGCTGCAGACCCTGTTCTACCAGGCGTGCCGGCGTTATCCGAAGCTGATGCGCCGTATTCTGCGCCAGCACCTGAAAACCCAGCTGGGCCGGGATTTCGACGTCGATACCCATTTCAATCCCAGCTACAACCCCTGGGACCAGCGCCTGTGCCTGGTGCCCAACGGCGACCTGTTCCGGGCGCTGCGCCGGGGCGATGCCCACGTGGTCACCGACCACATCGAGACGTTCACCGAGACCGGCGTCCGCCTGCAATCGGGACAGACCCTGGAGGCGGACATCGTGGTGTCCGCCACGGGCCTCAACCTGGTAGCGCTGGGCGGCGCCGAGCTGTCCGTGGACGGCCGCACGCTGACGCCCAACGAAACCATGGGCTTCAAGGGTATGATGCTGAGCAACGTACCCAACCTGGCCATGGTGGTGGGCTACACCAACGCCTCCTGGACCCTCAAGGCCGACCTGACCGCCGAATACGTCTGCCGGCTGCTGCAGCACATGGACCGGCACGGCTACGACGCCTGCACGCCGGTAGTGGACGGCGACGTCGCCGAGGAACCCTTCCTCGACCTTGACGCCGGCTACGTCCGGCGCGCCCTGGAACAGCTGCCCAAGCAGGGCGATCGCAAACCCTGGCGGCTCTACCAGAACTACCTGCTGGATCTGCTGCACCTGCGCTTCGGCAAGGTCAACGATCCGGCCCTGCATTTCGACCGGGTCGACGCCGGCGAGCGGGTATCGGCACAGCAGGCCTGAACGGCATTGTCTTGATCTGGCGCAACACAGATTTGCAGTAGGATGCTATGTTTGGGAGTTCTCATGCTGTCATTGGAGAACTTTCGCCCTATGCCCGGCCTGCTGAAAAACGCGCGTCTCAAGTACAAGTTCTGGTTGCTCAACATCGTCGTGTTCGCGGTGATGATGCTGCTGGTGGTTTTCGCCCTGGATCGCATCGCCGACGCCAGCGGCCAGACCCTGTCCCAGGCCATCGGCAAACACGCCGCCGCCTTTGCCGGCGTCGTGGCGGTGCTGATGCTGGTGGAAATGGCCTGCTCACAGCTGTTGATCAGCTTCATCGAGCGCCACGTGCACCGGCTCAAGGACACCATGGTCGAGGTCCAGTCCAGCGGCAACCTGAGCCTGCGCGCCAACGTCGATTCCAGTGACGAGATCGGCGCCATGAGCGACGCTTTCAACGCCATGCAGAGCCGCACCGGTCAGGTGGTGCAGAGCATGAAGGCCGCCATCAGCCGACTGGAGCAGGAAGTCCAGGCGCTGACCGAGGCGGCCGAGCGCAGCCGCGACGAACTCCAGCGCCAGCAAGCCGGCACCGATCGCTCCGCGGACGCCATCGAGGCCATGCTCAACGGCTTCCAGGGCATCGCGCAGCAGGCGGATGCCGCCAAGGAACTGTCCCACGAAGCCCGGGCCGCCGCACTCAACGGTAGCGAGCGGGTGTCCCGGACGTCCCGCTCGATCCAGCAACTGGCCGAGAAGATCCAGACCTCCGCCGGCAGCGTCGAGGCCCTGGCGGAGAACAGCCGCGAGATCGGCAGCGCCGTCACCGAGATCCAGGGCATCGCCGAACAGACCAACCTGCTGGCGCTCAACGCCGCCATCGAGGCCGCCCGCGCCGGCGACCAGGGCCGCGGCTTTGCGGTGGTGGCCGACGAGGTACGCCAGTTGGCGCAACGGGTGCAGGACTCCACCGAACAGATCCAGGGCACCATCGACCGGTTACTGGGCACCATGGGCGACGCCGTCCAGCAGATGAACACCAGTTCGGTGGACGCCAGCCGCTGCGTGGACGAGGCCGACGCCGGCGCCGCCGCGCTGCAGGAAATCAGCGCCATGGTGCTGCGCATCGATGACAGTAATCAGGAGATCGCCGACGTCTCCGCCCAACAGACCGCCGGTACCGACGCGGTACAGACGGACATGCAGAGCATCCGTGAAACCACCCAGGCCATGGTCAGCCAACTGGTGGACAGCGCCAACATGAGCCAGCGCCTGCGCGCGTTGATCCGGGAGCTGGAAGGTGCCGCGGCCCAGGTGTCGGTGGAGAACGCCTGAGCGGCGTCAGCGGCCCAGCTTCCAGGTGCGCTGCATCTCCAGGAACAGGAACGACGCGCTCCAGGTAATCATCACCAGCCCGGTCAGGGCCTCGATGCCGGAAACGTAGCGGATGGGGCCGAACGGCTCGATGTCGCCGTAGCCGACGGTGGTGTAGGTGGTCATGGAAAAGTAGACGCAGTCCAGCAGCTCGCCGTTGAAATTGCCCACCAGGCTGCCCCAGTCCGGGCGCTCGTTCATCCAGTAATAGACCAGCCCGAACAGCCAGATCTCCGCCAGGTGCGCCAACAGCGCACCGCCGACACCCACGACGATGCGGAAATGGTGGGGCAGGCCCAAATGGGGAATAAAGCGGCTCAACAGGTACAGGCTCTGGAAGTGCACCAGCACCACCAGCGCCGTCACGCCGATATTGAGCGCACTGACGACCAGCAGGGAAACCTGATCGATTGCAACAGCATCGGACATCGCGGGCATCCTGTTAACGACTCAGGGAGCAGCATACCCGCGTCCGGCCATCCTCGCTAACAGCCTTCCGCACAGCGTCCGCTGGCATCGAACGCCATGGTCCGGCCACTGAGCGGCACGTGCGCCGGCACATCCACCGCCTCGATGAACGCCGCCGTGCGGGTCCCCGCCTGAACCTTGCCATCCTTCGTCGCCGGTTCGTTGGCGTGGGAGGGAATCACGCTGGCCGGCTCCACCAGCTCGTTGACCACGTAGGCCGCCTCGGTGGGGCCGGTGGTGTAGGTGTCGCCGATGTTGATCACCGCCAGCTTGGCACCGTAGTAGTCCTGGACAACCGCTTCCTGATCGGCAGTGATGCCGGTGTCCCCGGACAGGTAGACCACCAGGCCGTTGCTGAAGGTGAGCACATAGCCGGTGGGCGGGCCCACGTAGGCGGTCAGCCCGGCGGCCTGGTAGATCTTGCCCATCTCACCGTCGATGAACTTCGGCGACAGGCCGTTGCTGTGCACCGCCGGCACGGTGGTGATGCCGACGCCGCCTTCATCCACGTGGGCGCCGAAGCGGACCAGCACCGAGTTGTCCGGGTTGCCGCCAGCGGCCTGCAGACGCCCGGCGAAGAAGCTCGCCATTTCGCTGCCGGTGACGATGCGCGCGTCCTTGGCCACGGCGATCTTCACGCTGTTGGACAGGGGTGCGTCGTCCTCCGAGGCCGCCGGGCTACCGCAACTGCCGGCATTGGGCTCGGGGATGTGACGGTCGCCCAGGTGATCGCCGTGAACGTGGCTGACCAGCACCACGTCGATATCACCCAGGCGCGGGTCGTCGGCCCCGGCCACGGTGCGGCCGGCGTCGTAGAGAATGCGGGTGCCGTTGGGGTCTTCGAACACCAGGGCCCGGTCGAGCACGCAGAACTCGCCGTCCTGGCCGCCCAGTGGGGTCACCCGGACGGTGTCGGCCGCGTGGGCGAGGGGATTGGCCAGAACCAGCAGCGCCAGGGCCGCGAGTCCGGATCGGATAAGGGGCATGCGGAGTCTCCTTCTGGTCGGTGTCCATGCGTCGTCGAAAAGAGGCTACGTCGTTCAAAGTAAAGCCGATTAAACGCCAATCGCCTGAACTTTCGAACTGTGTCAGTATGGACCATTACTTACCGACTACACACATTTTGTCGCCAGGGGAGTCCGCCGCGACGCGGTGGACTGAGAACACGACGGGCCTTCCCGTCCCAAACCCTGGAACCTGATCCGGTTCGTACCGGCGGAGGAAGCGCGACGTGATTCTGACCTCGGTGGCCATAGCGGCCGCACTGCTTGTATTCACCTGGCTGGGCCTGCGCGCCCGGGCGACGGACGGCGGACTGGACGACTACGTCACCGCCCGCAATTCCCAGGGCTCCCGCGCCCTGGGGCTGTCCTTCCTGGCTTCCGGCATGGGCGGCTGGATCCTGTTCGCACCGCCCGAAGTGGGCGCCCTGGTGGGGCCGGTGGCCCTGGCCGGTTACGCCATCGGCGCGGCGCTGCCGTTCCTGGTGTTCGCCGCCTGCGGCCCGGCCATCCGCCGTCACCTGCCGGAAGGCCGCAGCATCGGCGAGTTTGCCGACGCCTGTTACGGACCCCGCATGCGCCGCTGGGTGGCGCTGATCTCGGTGTTTTATATGCTGTGCTTCCTGACCGCCGAGCTGACCGCGGTGGGCGCCATCACCGCGCTGCTGACCGATCTCGACGGCAATATCGCGGTGCTGGGTGTCGCCCTGGCAACCCTGACCTACACCGCCTGGGGCGGGCTGCGCGCCAGCCTTGCCACCGACCGCTGGCAGGCGCTGCTGCTGATCGCCCTGATCGCACTGGTCGCAGCGGTGGCCCTGCCGCAACTGCCGGATCGCCCCGCGACCGCCATGGCCTCGGCGCCACTGGGTGATGCCCTCGCCGTGGCCCTGACCCTGGTGATCGCGGTCACCGCCGCCAACCTGTTCCACCAGGGCTACTGGCAACGCCTGTGGGCCGCCAGCAGCGACCGGGCACTGGGCCGGGGCGCGGTGCTCGGTGGCATAACCACGGTGCTGGTCGTCGCCCTGGTGGGCGGTCTGGGCATTGCCGCGGCTGCCAGCGGCGCCGACCTGGGCAGCCCGCCCATTCCCTTCTTCGCGATGCTCGGCCAGGCGCCGGGCTGGCTAAGCCTGGCGGCGCTGGTGCTGGCGCTGACCCTGGTCGCCTCGTCGGTGGACACCCTGCAGAACGGGCTGGCGTCGCTGGCGGTGACCGAAAAACGCGGCCTATCGCTGAGCGGTGCGCGCTGGCTGACGGTGGGCCTGATGGTGCCGGTGGTGATCGTGGCGCTGCAGGGCTACTCGGTGCTGCGCCTGTTCCTGATCGCCGACCTGCTGTGCGCCACCGTGGTGGTGCCCGTGCTGCTGGGCCTGTGGTCGCGCATGACCATCGAGGCGGCGGTGTGGGGCGCCGTGGCCGGCCTCATCGGCGCCATCCTCCCGGGCTGGATCGACACCGGCAGCGCGATGCGGGGCCTGCACGCGGCCAGCTTCCCCGGCGGCGTACCGACCCTGGCGCCGTTCCTCGGGTCACTGCTTGCGTCCGCCGGGATCAGCGTTGCGGTGAGCCTTTTGCGCCCGCGCACCACGACCGCCTGACGGCCTGATCATCGGCCGGCCTCTCACGTCAGGCCGGCCGATCTGTCCAATCCCGCGGACACTGTCCATCGCCGCGGACACCGCCTCCGTCCCGTCCGCTGGGGCTTTGCCGCCCGACGCAGCCCCACACCTGTCCGGGAATCCGGATACTCCTCTCGGCCCCTGCCAGGCGCAGATTGCCAACCTGCTGTTTTAAAAGCTTTTCCTGGATTGGCATGGCAACCGCATAACACCCGGTTGCCGGGCCCAGTGGCCCGTCTGAATCCCCTTCATCACAACAACAAGACAGCAAGGAGCGCACCATGCCTACCCGATTGCTCATGGCGGTCGTCATGATCGTGCTGTTGCCGGCGCTCGCCAGTGCCGGCAGCGTCACCTCCAACACCCTTCCCGCCGGCAGCTACGCCGCCTCCCGGGACCGCCAGTACCAGGTCTATGTACCCGACACGCTGATCACCCCGGCGCCCATGGTCATGGCCCTGCACGGTTGCAGCCAGACCCAGTCCAACGCCCTCAACGAGTGGGGGCTGCAGTCGGCCGCCGACCGCTACGGGTTTATCCTGGTCACACCGTTCATCACCAGCTACGACGGCCTGCGCAACCAGAACTGCTGGGGCTTCTGGTTCGACCAGCACCAGCACGAAGGCTCCGGCGAGCCCCAGGATCTGCTGCGCATCGGTCAGGCGGTGGAGGCGACCTACAGCATCGACCCCAACCGCCGCTACATCACCGGCCTGTCGTCGGGCGGTGCCATGGCAGTGGTCGCCGCCGTCATCCACAACGAATACTGGGCCGCCGCGGCTCCGGCCTCGGGGCTGCCCTACGGTGAGGACGCCGCCTCGGTCTCCCTGTCCGGGCAGTGTCCCGGCTACGCCACCTTCCACAGCGTCAGTCAGTTGGTCAGCGACATGAACGCGGAACGGAACGACACCTACCCGATTCCGCTGATGGTCCTGCAGAACAACAACGACTGCACGGTCATCCAGCCGGCGGGACGCAACATCCGCGATGCCCACCTGCAGGTGTTCGGCGACGCCAGCCACAATACACCCGCCACCGCCCAACAGAGTCAGGCCACCTGCGCGCCGTTCCACCAGGACGACTACGACTGCCTGCACACCCGCTACGGTAACGGCGACGGCCGCTCGGTGATGGAGACGGTGTTCTTCGACGGGCCCACGGCGACAGCCAATACCACGGACACTGACCACGGCCATTACTGGGTCGGCGGCGAAGATGGCAGCGAAGGGGCCTGGGCAGTGCGCGCCGGTCCCAGCTACCCGGACATCATCTGGGACTTCTTTGCCCGCCACAGCCGGGACGGTTCAGGCGGAAGCAATGGCGATCCCTCACTGACCCTGAACGGCGACAACCCCATGACCGTGGATCTGGACAGCACGTTCACCGATCCCGGCGCCACCGCCACGGATCCGGAGGACGGCAGCCTCAGCGTCAACGCCGACTGCAGCGCCGTCGATACCAGCACCGAGGGCGACTACACCTGCACCTACTCTGCCACCGACAACGACGGCAACAGCGTCACCCGCAGCCGCACCGTGTCGGTCATCGATCCCAGCGCACCGGACGTCACCTGCGATACCGCCAACGCTTCACCCAGCGGCCATATCACGGCCGGACGAGCCACCGCCGGCGGCACCTCGGACCTGCGCGCCTTCTCGCTGACCGACCAACAGGACATCGGGGCGTCTTTCGACACCTGGTCGAGCGTCACGCTGTTCCAGGGTGAGCCGGGCACCTGGTACGCCGCGCAGCCGGAAGCCTGTCGAACAGGTGGCGGCGATACCGGCGGCGACGGCGACTGCCAGGACTGGTACGCCACCAATCTGCAGCACGACTCTGCCGGCCGGGCCTACTACCAGATGGGCTATTTCACCATCGGCGGCGACGACGCGCTGGGCGCCGTGTCGGGCACCTACGCCTGGGTCCACAGCACAGCGGCCGGAGTTTTCCAGGCGGGCCAGTGCCCGTGACAGCGTTCTCCCACCCGGCCTGGTGCCGGGTGGGAAGGGCTCATCCCTGACAACAATCGATAAAAACCAGAGGACATGATCATGCAACGTCTGACGCACCTGGCCCTGCTGGGCACCTGCACGCTGGTGCTGGCTGCCTGCAAAACCGACGACCTGCCAATCGCGGGCATCAACCAGAAGCCCGATTTCCTGACCAGCGACATCGTTCAGCAACGCTACGACAACGCCGACAACGACCTGCTGACCGGCGGCCTGGGAGCCAGCGGCCTGGCCAGCGCGACCGCACCGGCACCGGCCGATCCCCTCAACCCCACCGCCGCCGAACTGCGCACCCTGGCCATCTACAACAACTACCGGGCGCTGGTGGACACCACGGCCGGCGGCGGTTACGGCACCCTGTACGGGCCACAGGTGGATGCCGAAGACAGCGAAGGCCGGATCCAGGGCGATGAATACCTGGCCCTGATCACGCTCGATGACCGCGACGTGCCAGCCACAGTCATGCTGCAGATTCCCGACCGCTTCGACCCAGACAACGCCTGCATGGTCACCGCCCCATCGTCCGGCTCGCGCGGAATCTACGGCGCCATCGGCACCGCCGGGGAATGGGGGCTGAAGAAAGGCTGTGCGGTGATCTACACCGACAAGGGCACCGGGACCGGCGCCTTCAACCTGATGACGGGTGCCGGCCAGACACTTCTGGGCCAGACGACAACCGATGCCACGGCCCAACGTCAGTTTCAGCCGGATCTGTCGGCGTCGGACCAGGCCGCGTTCAACGCCGACTGGCCGGATCGCTTCGCGCTCAAGCACGCCCATTCGCAAACCAATCCGGAGGCCGACTGGGGGCAGTACGTGCTCAAATCGATCGAGTTCGGGTTTTACGTGCTGAACGAGGTTTATGGGGACGAGTTGCCCAACGGCAAGATCCGGGTGACCGTGAAACCGGCCAATACCCTGGTGATTGCATCGTCGGTGTCGAACGGTGGCGGCGCCTCGGTACGGGCGGCGGAGGAAGATCGCCGCGGCCTGATCGATGGGGTCGCCGTCTCCGAACCCAACGTAAACCCGACCGTGGAGAACGGCTTCAGCATCCGCCAGGGCAACGCGGCGCCTGTCAGCGACCACAGCCGCAGCCTGCTGGATTACACCACCGCCCTGGCGGTCTATCAGGGTTGCGCCAACCTCGCCCCGGACGTCCGGGACAACGCGCCATTCAACGCCGTGCTCAATGACGCCGCAGTGGATGACAACATCTGCAGTGCCCTGGCCGCCAAGGGTCTGGTCAGCGGGGCGGACACCGATACCCGGGCCATGGACGCGCAACGCATCCTGAATGAGACCTACGGCGTCCAGCCGGAGCAGAATCTGGTCGCCCCCAGCCACTTCGGCGCCGCCGTGGCCCAGAGCATCAGCATGACCTACGCCAACGCCTACGGGCGCTTCGGGGTCGAGGATCGCCTGTGCGGCCTGGGCTATGCCGCCACCAACGCCAGCACCGGCGCGGTCGAGCCGCTTGCAGACACCACTGAGGCGACCCTGTTCGCCACCAGCAACGGGGTTCCACCCTCGGCGGGCATTCACCAGGTGTTCGACGACGCCAGCGGAGGCCCCACCAACCTGGCACTCAGCACATCCCCCTCAAGCGGGTTGCCGGACTACGGCCTCGACGCCCTGCTGTGCCTGCGCAGCCTGGCGCTGGGCCGCGATGCGGTTACCGGGGCACCGCTGCCGGACGACCAGGCGGCCCAGGCCGAGCGCATCGCCGACGGCATTCGGGCGATCCGTGCCAGCGGCAACCTGCGGGGCACACCAGCGGTATTCGTCACCGGACGTTCCGACGCCATCCTGCCGATCAACCACACGTCGCGACCGTATTTCGGGCTTAATCGAACAGTCGAGGGGGCTCGCAGCCAACTGCATTACTACGAAGTGCTCAACGCCCATCACCTGGACGCGTTCAACGCCTTCCCGGGCTTTGACGAGCGCTACGTGCCGCTGCACCGCTATTACGTGGAAGCGCTGGACCGGATGTACGCCCACCTGAGCACCGACGAGGCCCTGCCGCCGAGTCAGGTGGTGCGGACGACTCCGCGGGGCGCGGGTGCTCCAGCCATTACCCACGCCAACGTGCCGCCGATTGCCGACACGCCGGAAGAAGCCGACCGGATCGTGTTTGAGGCCGGCGAAGTGGTTGTTCCTGACTAGTATCCGGCGAGGCTACTCCAGGTCGATGCGCCGGATCGCCTGGCGCAGGAAATCCGCCTCGGCCTGGAAGGCGGCCCTGCGCTCAGGGTCGCGGGTCGCATCGAGCTGGCTTTCCACGCCGGCCAGTTCCTGCACCAGCCAGCCGCGGATCATGATGTAGTAGCGGGTGTCCGTGCCGTAACGGGCGATGGTCTCCAGCGCTTCCGGGTCACCGGGCCGGTCCATCGCCGCATCCACCGCCAGCACCATCTCGCCGATCCGCTGCGACTCGCTGGGCGGCGTTGACTGGCACGCCGTCAGCAAGAAGGCGATGACCAGCACCGCCGACAGACGCTTCACCATCCCGAGGACTCCACGCCCGAATCCATGGCCAGCGCCGGCACGCGGCGGATGATCGCATCGCAGACGGCATCCTGGTCGAGGCCGTCGCAGTTGACGGTGATATCGGCGTAATGGCTGTAAAGGGCGTAACGCTCCTCGAACAGCTCGTCCAGAGTCTGGTCCGGGCGCTTGGAGATGCCACGCAGGCTGTAGTCGCCGATCCGCGCCTGCACCGTCTCCAGGGAGACGTTGAGGAACACCACCCGGCCCGACGTTTTCAGATGCTCCATGGCGCGCTGGCTGTAGACCGCACTGCCGCCGGTGGAGATCACCGCCCCGGATTCATGGACGCCGGCCAGCACCCGCTCTTCGATACGGCGCAGGGCGGCGTAACCCTCGGTGTCGACAATGTCCTGCAGGGTGCGACCCTCGGCGGACTGGATCAGCAGATCGGTATCGACGAAGCTCAACGCGGCCCGCTTGGCCAGCAGCACGCCGACGGTACTCTTCCCTGAGCCCGGCATGCCAATCAGGATTACATTGGTTCTCTCGGTCATTCCCTGGTCACCTTCTGAACGGTACTGGAAAAAATGGGGTGATCAGCAGAGCATACAACGCCCGCCAGAGCACATCATAGACGCCAACGCCTCCCACTTCGGGACCCATGGGCAAGATCCGATGGTCTATTGGCGGCCTACCCGTCAGGGCCGACACCAGGGCAGCGCCCGTTTTGGGGCATTCGGTCCCGGAAAGGGTGCGCTTTATCAGACACTTACAAAATACGCCTCACCGTTGGCGACACAAAACGCCAAATCCTGACCAACGACTCCCAATATTTCAGCAAGTTACGGACTCACTTCATAGCTTCCTATGCTTTGGCATGCCGCTTGCCACTCTCCTCGTGACCATCGGGCCGGGCCTCGTCCCGGAAATGAGCAACGACAAAGAGCCGCGAACATGAAGAATAGACGTCCTTTATCGCGATTTCTCGGCGTGACCACTGCCCTGATCACCCTGGGCGGTGCCTCCGGCCTCCAGGCCGCCGAGCCCTTCAAACCGGAAGTGATGAGTGTGGAACCGGCCATCAGCGACGGCCCCAATGTGTTCGTCAATCAGGCGAGCTGGGACGGCGCCAGCCGGGTCCACGTTTACGGCCAGGACGGCCTGACCTACAAGGGACTGGTGTCCATGGGTCTGACGTCGCAGCTGCTCCTGTCCGATGACGGTGCCACCGTCTACACCATTTCCGACTACATGAAGCGCTACACCTACGGCCCCATCGAGAGCGTGGTGCAGGCGTTCGACGTCAAGACGCTCTCGCCCAAGGGTGAAGCAATCGTACCCAACAGCGCGGCCCAGGCCATCGGCATGACGCAGCTGCTGGAAGACAGCGCCGACGGCGAACTGGTCTACGTGCAGAACGCCACGCCCGCCACCTCCGTCACGGTGGTGGATACCGAATCCATGAGCGTCGTCGCCGAGGTGCCCACCCCCGGCTGCTACGGCATCATCCCCGCCGCCAGCGGCCACCGGTTCTCCAGCCTGTGCGGCACCGGCCAGTTCAACACTTACACCCTGGACGGCAAGGACTACACGGTCGCCACCTCCGATACGCTGTTCAGCGCCGATGACGATCCACTTTACCTGCACGCCGAGCGCCGCGCCGACGACGAGCTGATCTTCACCTCGTTCAACGGCAATCTCTATCTGATGGACGACAGCGGTGAGACGGTCACCCTCAAGAAAACCCTGCCGGTCACCGAAGGCGTGGACGGCGACTGGGCCCCCGGCGGCTACGCCATCACCGCCTACAACAAGCCCAACGACATGCTGTTCATGATCGTGCATTCCGACGCCTACGACGGCAGCCACAAGGACGCCTCGGAGGAGGTCTGGGCCTACAGCATGGCGGACGAGGAGCTGGTCAGCCGCTCCCAGGCCCCTTACATGACCGCCATCGACGTCACCCAGGACGACTCACCACGGTTGTTCGGCACCAATGAGGAAGACGAAAGCGTCGACGAGTACGTGTTGGCCGACGACGGCGACTTCCAGTTGGTCAAAGCCGCCTCGGACGACAAGGTGGGCTGGGCCACATCCCTGCAGGTGGCCCCATGAGCGGCGTCGCCGGTCTGTTCAGCCTGACTTTCCTGGTGTTCACGCTGTTGCTGTTCCTGCGCGCGTTCACCCACAAGCTGTTCGACTTCGATGAATTCCAGGGCTTCCTGGCGGATTACGAGCTGCTGCCCGAGTCGCTGGTGCGCCCGGCGGGTATGGCACTGGTGGCGCTCGAGGGTGTCACGGTGCTGGCGCTGGTCTTCGCCGCCAGCCGCCCGATCGGCCTGTTCCTGGCCATCGCCCTGCTGGCGCTCTACGCCACCGCCATCGGCATCAACCTGCGGCGCGGCAACCGGCGCATCGAATGCGGCTGCGGCGGGGCCCCGCAATGGCTGAGCCGTTCGCTGCTGGTACGCAACGGCGTGCTGGGCCTGCTGGCGCTGGTGCCCCTGACGGCGCCGCCGCTCGAAACCAGCACGCCCGGCGTGATCGCCGCCATCGCCGCCGGCCTGTGCCTGTGGGTGCTCTACACCCTGTTCGAACAGGCCAACGCCAATCTGGTGGCGATGAAAGCCCGACAACACTGAGGATTCCCATGACAACCATCTACTTCATCCTGGCTTTCCTGTTCCTCGCCGTGATCGGCCTGGGCGTGGCCTTCTTCGTGCTCGCCCGCCAGATCGGCATTCTCTACGAACGCATCGCGCCCATGGGCGCGCTGGTCAACGAGTCCGGTCCCAAGGTGGGGGAGCAATCGCCCCGCTTCGCCCTGGCCAACCTCACCGGCGAGCCGGTCCACGTCGGCACGCCCACCGACCGCGCCACCCTGGTGTTCTTCCTGTCACCCACCTGTCCGGTGTGCAAGAAGCTGCTGCCCATCCTCCGTTCGGTGCGTGACAGCGAGGGCGACTGGATGCGCATCGTGCTGGCCAGCGACGGCGACGAGGCCAAACACCAGCGCTTCATCAACCATGCCAAACTGCACGACTTCCCCTACGTGGTCTCCACCGAACTGGGGCTGGGCTACCGGGTGGCGCGACTGCCCTACGCGGTGCTGATCGACCGCAACGGCCGCATCCGCGGCAAGGGGCTGGTCAACAGCCGCGAACAGCTGGAAAGCCTGTTCAATGCCCACGACATGGGCATCGGCTCCATCCAGGGTTACCTGGACGCTTCCCAATCCTCATCAGCACAAGGATAACGAGCATGAACAGACTGATTGATGCACTGATGTCACGCATGGACGCGGGTTCGGAGAGAATCGCCCGCCGGGTGGCCCACCACAGCGGCCGACGCAGCTTCCTGGGCAAGATGGGCATGGCCGTGGCCGGCAGCGCCATGCTGCCGATCCTGCCGTTCGACAAGAACTTCGGCGTGGCCCACGCCGAAGAAGCCGGGGGCGAGGACCACAACGACCCCACCAACTGCGAGTACTGGCGCTACTGCGCCCTGGACGGCAACCTCTGTAACGACTGTGGCGGCACGATTACCAGCTGCCCACCGGGAGCCGAGGCGTCCAAAGTGTCCTGGGTCGGCACCTGCAGCAACCCCAACGACGGCAAGGACTACCTGGTGTCGTACAACGACTGCTGCGGCAAGGCCGCCTGCACCGGTAACGAGTGCCTGACCAGCGAGCGCGAGCGGCCGGGCTACCGCATGGGCCTGCACAACGACATCAACTGGTGCATGGCCAACAGCTCCCAGGGCTACCACTGCACGGTGGCGGTCGTGGTGGGTATGGCCGGTGGCGCCTAGGCCCGCCCTCCTGGCACTGCTGATGGCACTGGCCTCTCCGGCACTCGCCGGGGAGGCCGGCACAGGCGGCGCCTGGACGCCCAAACAGAACTACACCCTGCGTTGCATCGGCTGCCACGGGCCGCACGGCGCCGGCAGCGAGCGGGGTCGGATTCCGGATTTCCGGGATTCGGTGGCGTCGTTCAGCTATCTGCCGCGTGGCCGGGAATACCTGTTGCACGTGCCGGGTGTGGTGGGCTCCAGCCTGAACGACCAGCAGATTGCCGACGTGCTCAATTACGTGATGAAGGAGTGGGGCGGGGAATCGCTGGGGCGGGGCTTCACACCGTTTACCGATGCCGAAGTCCATTACCTGCGGCAGACGGACGTGCAGGACGTGGTGCAATTGCGCCGCGAAGTCGCCCGCCAGCTCAAGGCGGAAGGGCGGCCCGTCGCCGACTATCCCTGGCCCTGAACCACGATCAACCGGTCGCCGTCGTGACACTGCGGGGGATCAGTAACCCGGCGGCCGGATCCCATTCCCAGAAGCGCTCCGGGCGCAGCTCGACGCCACCGATCCAGCGCCCATCGACGAGCAGCGGATAAGCCGAGGCGCGGCCCGCCATGACCGCCCGACCGTGATCGGTGAGTTCGTAGGTCTGGCGCGGATCGATCACCGGCGGCTGCGGCCCCGCGGTGGCCAGCAAGGCGGCGTCACCCTGTGCCAGGGTGTCCAGCAGCCAGTGAAACCCCAGGTCCCCGAGGAAACGGCGATCCTCGGTTTTCTGGTATTCGGCAAACAGTGGGCTGAAACGGTTCTCGCCCTGGGCGATCAGGCTGAGGGCATGGTAGGCGGTGCGCGACAGCCCGGTACCGGGCTGGGGGTATTCCTCCAGCACCCGCCGTACCGTGCCGTCGAGATACGGCAGGGCGGTGGTGTCTTCATCCAGCAGATGCACCCAGGCCTCGGGGTCAGGCTCACGGAACGCCCGCCAGGCGCGTTGGGCCAACTGGATCTGTGCCCGGCTGACCGGCGCTTCCAACGCCTCGAAACGCGGCCGCATCCCGTCCCGGCCCTCGCCCAGGTATTCGTCCGCGCACAACAGCGTCAGCGCGGTGTTCGCCGGCAGCCGCTCAGCGAGGGCGTCGAGCACCTGCAGCAACTGAAGCTGGTCGTACAGGTCATGCTCGAACCAGAGCCGCACGGCGTCGAATCGTCCACACCCCGCCAACAGGGCATCACGCTCGGCGAAATCCGCCTGCACCTGCTCAGGCGTTGACCAATGCCGCTCCGCGATGAACCGGGCGCGGCAGGCGGACAGTTCGGTCAGACTGAGGCCGGCCGGGACCGGCCCTTCGTGCAGGATGTCGCGCCAGGGCAGCCATTCACCGGTGACCCCGGCGTCCTGCAACGTCTCCAGGGCCCGATCGCCGTTGGTGATGTTGAGGACGGCGGCGGTCATGATCAGAGCTGATCGCCGGAGACAAATTTCAGCAGCACGGCGCCACTGGCATCGAACAGCGTCAGTCGTACGCCCTGTTGCTCGTAACGGGCCGTCTTCTGCAGTGCGTTCTGGAATGCCTGCTCGCGCTCCATGCCCTTGAAGCAGGCCATCATGGTGGAGGCCAGCGGGCCTAACTGGAGCTGGTCGCCGGTCAGGGTGTAGCCGCCGGAGAACTGGTTGCAGCCGGAGAAGCCGGAAACGCGGTCGTCCTCGCCATCCAGAACGATGTTGAGCTTGCGCTTGTCGCTCTCCCGGTCGATAGCGTCATCGCCGATGTGAGTCAGTTCCCAGAAAGTGCCCTCCAGGCTGTGGGCGCGCGTGTCGGCACGCGCCTTGTCAGCGATGGTTCCGCCGGTGCGGGACACCACAATGTCGACCGGTTCGGTCTGGGCCATGGGATCCACCGGGTTGGCCTGGGTGGAGATGAACATCAGCCGGTCCTCAACGGTCACCTTGGCGCGCAGGCTGTAGCGACGGTTGGGCAGCAGGTCGTCCGGATCGTAGGCCAGCTGGAAGTTCCAGGGCGGGGCACTGTCGGCCTTGAAGCGGGTTTCGGCGATCACGTGCGCCGGCGCGTCGGCCAGGGACACGTCTTCCAGGGTGACGGTCACGTCGGCACCGGGTGGCAGCATCATGCGCTCCCGGTACGTGACCGTGCCGTCGATTAATGTCATGTCGGAGGTCCCCTGCAACCAGGCGCAGCCGCTGGCCAGCACCAAGGCTCCCAGTACCAGGCTGATGCCCGTCCACTGGCTCATCCGTTTGAACATACGCTTAGCGCCGCGATTCATCCTGTTGTCTCCTGCTGGTCCATTTATTCACGGATCGATGACCGCCCCGTGACAGCAGCGGCCAACCTGTGCCTCTCAGATCTGCATCTCACGTTCAGACCTGTACCTTGCCACGCAGGGCCTTGGTGCGGCCGCGCTGGGTCTTGCGGTCCATGCGTTTGCGTTTGGCAGAGCGCGACGGGCGCGTGGCCCGGCGTGCCTTGGGAGTCTCGCCGGCCGCCTGCAACAGTGCCTGCAGCCGGGCCAGCGCATCCTCCCGGTTCTGTTCCCGGGTACGGTACTGCTGCGCCTTGATGACCAGGGTCCCGTCCTTATTGATGCGCTGGTCGGCCATGGCCAACAGGCGTTCCTTGTAGACCTCCGGCAGCGACGAAGCGCGGATATCAAAACGCAGGTGGATCGCGCTGGACGTCTTGTTGACGTTCTGGCCGCCGGCGCCCTGGGCTCGGATGGCGGTCCACTCGATTTCGTCGTCACTGATCACGACATTGCGGGAAATCCGCAGCACACTGTCTCCTGTTCGTTGGCGTTGAGCGATGGGCTGGCTCCCTCACACTATAAACCAGCCGTCGGGGTCTCGCCGGGGCGGGCCTCAGCGGGTACCAATCATCGGCCGTACCAGGGCCGGCCCACCCAGCTGACTCATCTGCCCGGTGATCCAGTCCACCCGCTGCCAGACGTAGGCGGAGGGACGCGCCGCGTTCAACGCCTTGGGGTTGGGCAACACCGCCGCCAGTCGCGCCGCCTGACTGGCACTGAGCTGGCGGGCGTGGATGCCGAAATAGCGCAGACTGGCCGCTTCCACACCATAGACGCCATCGCCGAACTCCGCGACGTTGAGGTAGACCTCCATGATGCGCCGCTTCGACCAGAGCGCTTCCAGGCCCAGGGTGATCCCCGCTTCCAGCCCCTTACGCACCAGTTGACGGCCGTTCCATAGGAACAGGTTCTTGGCGGTCTGCTGGGAGATGGTGCTGGCGCCGCGCAGATTGTCGCCGTCGCGATAATCCGCCACCGCCGTACGGATCGCATCCAGGTCCAGCCCCCAGTGTTGCAGGAAGCGCTGATCCTCACTGGCGATAACGGCCAGCGGCATCCAGGGCGAGATCTCCTCCAGCGCCACCCAGTTCTGCACCTGGCGGCGTTCCGGATGCTGGAAGCGGTCCGCCAGCATGAAGGCCGTGGTGGGCGGATCGACGAAGCGCAGCAGCGCGATCAGACCGAGCAGGAGCAGTAACAGCCCCAGCACGAGGAAGAACAGCCAGCGGAGGGTCCGCTTCCAAACCGATTGTCGCGCCACGCACCAGGCCCCCACTCCCGGATCCGATGAAATTCAGCCTTCCATGTTGCCCGGTATCGGCGACACGTCAAGTGACCGGACTGTCAGGCACCGCCCGATCCCGCCGATCCGCCCGGGCGGAACACTACCCCAGCGGCTGCAGGCGGGTGGCGGGGAAACGGTCGAGCAGGTGGTGCATCAGGTAGACCAGGCACAGGGTCACCAGCACCGCCACGGCCATGGAGCTGAAGCGGTAGAGGTCGCTGTAGATCAGGTCGTGCGCGGGCGTCAGATACTGGCCGAACAGGATTGCCATGGTGGTCAGGGCGCTGAATCCGGACGCCGACAGGCCGCCTTCCAGGGTGTGCAGGCGGGCGAACAGGAACAGGCTGAGCCAGAGACCGAAGGCGGTCAGCGGCAGGGTGGTGTAATGGTTCATCAGCACCAGTTGGACGATGAGGCCGAAATTACAGCCCACCAGGGTGCCAATGGCCCGGTTCCAGCCGGCCGGTCCGGCGCCTTTCCAGGTCATCGGGAACAGGATCAGGATGGTCGCCACCTGGGCCGACAGGGAACCGCGCAGGTCCATGACCTGGAACACCACGAACGACAGGGTGCACACGGTGGTGGCCAGGATCACCTCGTGACGCTGGTTACTCAGCGGTTTCTGCGCCATCTGCCGGGGCTGGCGTGGCTCCACATCCGGGAACAGCGTGTGCATCAGGAAGGCGATGAAGATGGTCGTCGCCGTGGCCCCAGCGTTGGACAGGGCCAGGTCGATCACGTCCGTCGACGGGTAGCTGGCAAAGTTGAACTGCATCGAGAGACTGACGATGCACTGGGCCCCGAACAGCAGGTTGGGTCCCCGCGACATGGCGCGAAAGCACAGGGTGAACAGGCCCAGCACGATCAGGACCATGGGCACCGGCTTGTCGCCGAACAGGCCATGCACCACCAGCACCACCACCGTGACCAGACCGGCCGCGGCGGCGAACTGGCGCACGATGTGGGCGTTGATGATCGGCACCATGCCCAACAGCAGCATCGGGTAAACGGTATAGAACGCGCCGTAGCTGCTGTTGCTGAGCTTGCAGATCAGAAAGCCGATGATACCGCCGAAGGCAATGCGCAGGCACTGTCGCAGATCGTTGGCGTTCATCGATGCCTTCTGGACCATCAGGACCGGCTTGAAGCGCGACATCGGCAGGCCCCCTAGTAGATGTAGTGCAGCAGGCTGACCAGGTGGATCTGTACGCTCCCCAGCCAGCTCGCCGGTCCGTCGACTGGGAACAGCTGCACCGTCGCCCGGGCGCCGGAGGGCATCTGCTCCAGCCGTTGCGGATCGCGGGTCAGTTGCAGATGCAAGCGCTGGCGCTGGGCGTCGCGCACCCAGCGGTCGGTGGACTGGGGCGTGGCCAGGGTGCCGTCGGGCAGGATCTGGCCCTGACCGGTGCCGGCGTCGATGGCCTCGACCCGGGCCGGGTACACGTCACCGGGGCGCCCGTCGAAGACCACCGAGGCGGTGTCGCCGGGATGCACCTTGGTCAGAGATTTTTCCCGAAAATCCGCCACGATGTCGGCACGATCACCCACCAAAGCCGCCAGCGCCGTACCGGCCTTGGCGTAGGTGCCGGGCTGAACCTGGAGATTGGACACCACCCCCGGCTCTTCCGCCCGAATCTCGGTGTAGCTCAGGTTGAGCTGGGCCTGGGCCAGGTCGTTGCGAGCCTGGCGCAGCAGCAGGTTCTGGTCGTCGGTGACGCCGCGCTGCACTTCCAACTGCCGGACCTTGGCGCGAGCTGCCGCCACCTGGGCGCGGGCGGCGTCGTAGGCGGAACGGGCCTGGTCGGCCTGTTGCCGGGACACACCGCCCTGTTTGATCAGACGCTGCATGCGCCGGTGATCGCGTTCGGCCTGCTCGGACTCGGCCTGGGCGGCGGCCAGGTCAGCCTCGGCGGCGGCGATGGCGGCGTCGTATTCATCGTTCTGCACGCTGGCGGACTCCAGCGCCAGCCTGGCCTGTTCCACCGCCAGCTCGAACGGTCGCCGGTCGAGCGTGAAGAGCCGATCGCCCACCGCCACATGCTGGTTGTTGCGTACGTGAACGCTGGCCACCTGGCCGCTCACCTGGGGCGCCACCTGGACAACCGGGTGCATGACCCGGGACTGCGGCGTCAGCGGCATCCACAGATCGGCCATGAGGAAATAGGCAAAGACAAGCGCAAAGGCCACCAACGACAGGTGGACCCACCGGGCAAACTTCTGATCCGGCGTCATGGTTCGGGATTCTCCTTCTGGTCCTGCTCCAGGTGGCGGCGCACGTTGGCTTCCATCAGGGTGAGCAGGTCGGCAAAGACATCGGCCTGTTGCTGGGTCACGCCCTCGCAGATCGCGGCGCGGACATCCAGGATCCGACGTTCCATCAACGCCACCCGGTCGCGGCCGGTCTCGGTCAGCCACAGGCGGTGAGCGCGGCGGTCGTGGGGGTCGGGCCGGCGTTCGAGCAGGTCGAGTTCTTCCAGCTGGTTGAGGGTGCGGGTCAGCGACGGCATTTCGATTTCAAGCTCCCGGGCAAGCTGCTGCTGGCTGCAGCCTTCGCCGATCTTCACCAGGTGCACCATCACCGCCCAACGGCTCTCCGTCATCCCCAGATCGGCGACGGATTCGGTGATCGCACGCCGCCACAGTCGGTGCAGGCGCCCCAGGGCACCGCCCAGCGAGGGTTTCAGGTCGGTATGGATGGACAGGGTCAGATCGTCGTGACCGGGAAGACGGGTGTCCGTGTTGGCTTCGGACATGAGGTGTCCTCCTGGGCTGGCGACGCATCTGGTCGCTTACAAATCATTAGTGTAGCAAGCTAATATAAACCACCATTCTAACAATTTATAATTTTAGTTAGCCAGCTACCAATAATACGTAGATCTGCTTACCCGATATCGTGGGGATGAGGGCCGTTAATAAACGGGTTCGAGGACGCGCCGGGTATTCCAGGCTTCCGGCACCCCGGCCTTGAGGTGCTCGATCAGGGCGCGGGTGCGGCGCGGCAGTTGGCCGTGCGAATGCACCAGCCAGACGGGAAGGGCCGGCCCCTGCCATTCCGGCAGGCACAGTTGCATGGCGCCGGGGTGATGCCGGTTGCGCAGGGCTACCAGCCAGTGCGGCATCAGGCCCAACCCGCGACCGCGCACGATGGCATCGCCCTGCAGGGTGAACTGGTCGACGCGGAAGGACGGTTGCGACGGCTTCAGGGGATAGATGCCCTCACGCGGGTGATGCAGGATGACCCCGTCGGAGGCCACGCCCATCATGTCCACCCAGTCATAACGCGCCAGCTCACGGGGATGGCGCGGCTCGCCGTGGCGTTCCAGCAGTTCGGGGCTGGCATAGATGCCCTGGCTCAGGCTGCCCAACTGGATCTGTCGCATCGGACAGTCGTGCAGGGGCCCCAGCCACAGGCAGACATCATCGCCCGGATCGCCCCGGGGCGGTTCGGTCTGGGTGCGCAGGACCACCTTCACCTCCGGATGCCGCTCCATGAAGCTTTCCACCTGGCGCGTAAACCAGCCCCGGGTAAAAGCGCTGTGGGAACGCAGGACCAGCTCACCCCGCACCTCGCCGCGCAGCTCTTCCAGGGCATCCTGCCCCCTTCCGGCCAGCTCCAGGATCTCGTGACAGTAGCGGTAGAACACCTGGCCGGCCTCGGTGGGGCTCAGGCGATTCGATTCCCGTCGCAGCAGGCTTTGGCCGATATTGGCTTCGAGCTGACGGATGCGCCGGCTCAGGGTCGACTTGGGCAGATCCAGATCGCGGGCGCTGGCCGACAGGTTGCCGGAGCCGATGACCGCCACAAACGCTTCCAGCTCCTTCAGATCAAACATTGGTTTTCCACCCCCGTTCCGGAATCTGCAACAAAGCGTTCGACTTTATCACCTGCCCACCATGAACGCGAATTATTATCATTTATAAAAATTTACAGATTCTTTGCAATCCCTGTTTTTGCAATTCCTGTGCTGGAGACGCTATGCCTTTACACCAAAAAAACCTCGCCGCAGCCGTCAGTGCCGCCACGCTGGCCAGTCTGGCCATGATCCCCGGTCAGGCCTGGTCCCAGGAGTCGGACGACGATTCCACCACCCTGGCCCCGCTGGTCGTGACCGCCGCCGGCTTTGAGCAGGACGTCACCGACGCGCCCGCGTCGATCACCGTAATCGACAGCGAGAAGCTGAACAGCGGTTCCTATGAAGACATCACCGACGCCCTGCGCGACGTGCCGGGCGTGATCGTGACCGGCGGCGGTGCCGGCGACAACGGCGCTGACATTTCCATGCGCGGCATGGGCGCCAGCTATACCCTGCTGCTGGTGGACGGCAAACGCCAGGGTAGCCGGGAAAGCCGACCCAACGGCTCCGCCGGCTTCGAGCAGGACTGGCTGCCACCGCTGGCGTCCATCGAGCGGATCGAGGTGGTGCGCGGGCCTATGTCGACGCTGTATGGCTCCGACGCCATCGGCGGTGTCATCAACGTGATCACCCGCAAGGTGCCGCGCGAGTGGACCGGTAACGTGGAGATCAGCACCATCTACCAGGAGGATCAGGACTCCGGGAACGTCCAGCAGGCCAATTTCAACATCGGCGGGGCCCTGGTCGAGGACCTGGTGGGCCTGCAGGTGTACGGTCGCCAGTACAGCCGGGAAGAAGACGAGATCATCAACGGCTATGAAGAGAAGGACCTGCAGAGCGCCACGGCCCGCCTGTCCTTTACCCCGACCCAGGACCAGGACTTCGTGCTGGAAGCCGGCGTCACCGACCAGCGCCGCCGCTCCAACGTGGGTGTGTCCGGCCAGGCCGACGGCTGCCGCGGCGGTTGTACCGACTCCGACAACAAGCACATCCGTCGCTACTATTCCCTGAGCCACACGGGGCGCTGGGCCATCGGCACCAGTGACAGCTACGTTCAGCGCGAAGAAACCGAAAACCAGTCGCGCGAAATCACCATCACCAACACCGTCGCCAAAACCAGCCTGGTGGTGCCCCTCGCCAACCACACCGCCACCGTCGGTGCCGATTTCGAGAAAGAGGAACTGGAAGACCAGACATCCAACCAGATTTCCGACCGCACCGAGATCGACAACGAGCGCTGGGCCGTCTTCGCCGAGGATGAATGGCAGATGACCGACAGCTTCGCCCTGACCGGCGGCGTGCGCATGGACGACGACGAGAACTACGGCAGCAACATCAGCCCACGTCTCTACGGCGTCTGGCGCTTCGCCGAAGCCTGGACCCTGAAGGGCGGCGTTTCCACCGGCTACCGCGCACCCAGCCTGCGGGAAATCACGCCGGACTGGGGCCAGACCAGCCGCGGCGGCAACGTCTACGGCAACCCGGATCTGGAACCGGAGACCTCGCTCAACAAGGAAATCGGACTGCACTACAACGATTTCGCGACCGGCCTGAACGGCTCGGTGACCGTGTTCCACAACGACTTCGACGACAAGATCACCCGCGTCGCCTGCCCGCAGACGATCTGCGACGCCGGCCCCAACCAGTTCGGTTCCGATCCCACCTACCGCATCAACGTGGACGAGGCCGTGACCCAGGGCGTGGAAGTCAGCCTCGGCGCGCCGCTGACCGACACCCTGGAGGCGAACGTCAGCTACACCTATACCGATTCCGAACAGAAGTCCGGCGAGTATGAAGGCGAGCCGCTGACCCAACTGCCCAAGCATCTGGCCACCCTGGGCCTGGACTGGGAGGCCTCCAATCGCGTCAAACCGTGGCTGCGCGTGACTTACCGTGGCGAGGAAAGCAACCCGACCACCGGACCATCACAAAGCTCCACCATCGCGCCGTCCTACACCTTCGTCGACAGCGGCCTGACCTTCGCCGTCACCGAGCAGGCCACCATCAAGGCTGGCGTCTACAACCTGTTCGACGAGGACGTGAACTACGACGAGTACGGCTACACCGAGGACGGCCGCCGCTACTGGCTGGCCCTGAACGTCGGTTTCTAACCGACGTAAGGACTCTGTAAAGATCGGCGCCTGCGGCGCGCTATCCGGCCGCTTCTGGTAGGATAGGCTCGCAGGCTTTCCAAACGCGAATGGGAAACATCAGCACTATGACATCGAATCATCCGGCCCGCCGCGGGCTCAGCCTTGTTTTCAGCCTCGCCATGGCCTTTGGCGCCGGGCACGCCTTTGCGGAAGCCCGCACCCTGGACACCGCCTACGGCCCGGTCACGGTCGACGGCGATGCGGAACGTGTGGTTACCCTTTACGAAGGCGCCCTGGACAGCGCCTACGCGGTTGGCGTCGAGCCGGTGGGCGCGATCATGACCCGCGGTGGCGACGGTGTCGCCACCTATCTGCAGGATCGCGCCGACGGCATCAACATCGTCGGCACCGCCCGCGAAACCAATCTGGAAGCCGTGGTCGCCCTGCAGCCGGACATCATCCTGGCGTCCTCCCGACTGCCCAAAGAGCAATACGACCTGCTGTCGAAAGTCGCCCCGACCCTGGTTCCGACCACCAGCGGTTTCAAACCGGACAACTGGCGCGCGGAAGCCGAGTTCTTCGCCAAGGCGCTGGACAAGGAAGACGAGATGCAGCAGGCCCTGACGGACGTGGACGCCCATATCGCCGAGGTAGCCCAGACCGTCGAGGCGCGCATTCCGGCCGACGAACGCGACGCAGTACTCGCCCGCTGGATGCCCCAGGGCCCGCTGATCATGGCTTCGACCCTGTTCTCCACCGGCCTGCTGGAAGCCACCGGCTTCACCGTCGGCGACGCCGGTGCGGTCAAGGCCAACCGCCCGCACAGCTCGCCGCTGAGCCAGGAGAACCTGAACCTGATGGACGGCGACTGGCTGTTCCTGGCCACCCTCAACACCGAAGGCCGCGACGCCCTCGCCGCCGCCGAGAAATCGCCGGCCTACAACCGCCTGTCGGTGGTCGAGAAAGGCCACGTGATTCCGGTGGACGGGCAGATCTGGACCAGCGCCACGGGCCCGCTGGCGGCGCAATCCATCCTCGACACCATTGAGAGCCAGTTGCCCGATGCCCGGTAATTCGTAATGCGGTCCAGGCTATTCGCCTCAAGGCGCAGATACCGTCTGCGCCAACCGTTGATCCCGTTGCTGCTGGCGACGGGATTTTTGCTGTTGGGGGTCTGCCTCGCCAGCCTGCTGCTGGGGGCGGGCTCCGTATCGCCCGCCGACGCCATCCAGGTACTGGCCGGGCAGGGCAGCGACGAGGCCCATTTCATCGTCACCGAATTACGCCTGCCGCGCACCCTGGTGGGGCTGGCGGTGGGTATCGCCCTGGGCATCGCCGGCGCGCTGATGCAATCGGTGGCGCGCAACCCCCTGGCCGAGCCCGGGTTATTGGGCATCAGTGCCGGCAGCGCCTTTGCCGTCGCCGTGGCCCTGGTGCTGGGCGCCAGCGCCGCTACCCTGACCGTCGCCGTGGCCCAGTTCGGCGCCCTGTGCGGCTGCCTGTTCGCCTTGGGCGCGGCGCGCCTGCAGGGTGTCGGCAACGACCCGATCCGCCTGGTGCTGGCCGGCGCCGCGCTGTCGAGCCTGCTGATCGCGCTCACATCCCTGTTGCTGTTGTTCGATGAACGCGCCGCCGACGAGATCCGCTTCTGGGTCACCGGCAGCGTCGCCGGCCGCAACCTTGATTCACTGATGCGGGTCATACCGTCGTTCAGTGTGGCGGCGCTGATCACCCTGTTGATCGCCCGCCCGCTGGCTTCTCTGGCGCTGGGCGAGCGGGTGGCGGTGGGCCTGGGGCACCGCCCGGGGCGTATCCGCCTGCTGGTGGTGATCGCCGTGGCGCTGCTGGTGGGCGGTGCCACCGCCATGGCCGGGCCGATCGTGTTCGTGGGTCTGGTGGTGCCGTTTGCCGCCCGCGCCCTGGCCGGTCCGGATATCCGCCGCACCCTGTGGTTGTGTCTGCCCATCGGTCCGATCGTGGTCATCGGCGCGGACGTGCTGTCGCGCCTGATCGCCGCGCCCACGGAACTGCCGCTGGGCGTGCTGACGGCCCTGATCGGCGCCCCGGTGCTGCTGGCCATTGTCCGCGCCCGTCGTCTCCCTTCGCTCTAACCGGTCACTGAACAGTCTATGGATCTGTCCCACCCCGTCATGCCCCGGCCCACCGACAGGCCGCCCGCCCCCGATGGCTACTGGCGCCTGCGCCTTTCGACCACCGCCCGAGGCTGGAACCTGCTGCTGGACAAGCGCTCGGTCGCCGTCAACGGAGTGTTGCTGATCGTGCTGATCGTTGCGGCGCTGGCCTCCCTGTCGCTGGGCACGGTCAAACTGTCGCCGCTGGAAACCCTGCACGCGCTGATGGGCCAGGGGGCCACCATGAGCCAGTTCGTGGTGCAGGAACTGCGCCTGCAGCGGGTATTGGCCGGCATCGCCACCGGCGCGGCCCTGGCTCTGAGCGGCTGCCTGATGCAGACCCTGGCGCGCAACCGGCTGGCCACGCCCGGCATCATCGGCATCGACAACGCCGCCACGGCCTTTGCTGTCGCTTCGGTGGTCAGCGCCGGCATCGCCATCGCCCCTTCGGCCATGTCTCTGGCCGGGGCCGCCACGGCCACCGCCCTGGCGTTCGGCCTGGCCGGCGGCAGCGGCACCCGGGGGTATCGTTTCATCGTCGCCGGCCTGGGCATTGGTGCCGTCGCCGGGGCGGTGACCCAGGTGATGCTGAGCCGGGTGGCGATCGACACCGCCAACGCGGCCTATCCCTGGACCGTGGGCAGCCTCAACGCCCGCGAGCCGCTGTCCACGGCCATTCTGGGCGCAGGGCTCGCTCTGGGTCTCATGGGTGCGATCTACCTGGGGCGCTACCTGCGCATCCTGCAGTTCTCCGACCAGGTGGCCGTGGGTCTCGGCATCCGCCTGCGCCAGGTCCGCTTCGCCGGGTTGTTCCTGTCGGTGGTGCTGACCGGCCTGGCGGTGGCCGTGGCGGGCCCGGTGGGCATGGTGGCGCTGCTGGGCCCGGAGGCCGCACGCGCGCTGTGTCGCTACCGGGGCGTGCCGCTGCTGGCCTCGGCCCTGGCCGGCGCCATCGTCATGGTGCTGGCGGACCTGACGGGGCGGATCATGCTCGCCCCCATCGAAATTCCGGTCGGTATCGTCACCGCCATCGTCGGCAGTCCTTACCTCTTGTGGATTCTGCTGCGCCGTTCCCCGAGGAGTCATCTATGAGCCATTTCCTGGCCACCCCGTTCCGGCAGATCGATCTGCAGGCCAGCGCACTGGGCCTGGCGCACGGCCCGCACACGATCATCGACGATCTCGACCTGACCCTCAAACCCGGGGCGGTCACGGCCATCGTCGGGCCCAACGGTTGCGGCAAGTCGACCCTGCTCAACGGCCTGGCCCGGGTCCACGCCCCGTCCAACGGCGTGGTCCTGCTGGACGGCAAGGACATCCACCGGCGCCCGTCGCGGGAAGTGGCCCAGGAGATCGCCCTGCTGCCCCAGGACAACGCCGCGCCGGAAGGCCTGACCGTGTCCGACCTGATCCGCTTCGGCCGCCAGCCCCACCAGGGCTGGCTGCGCCAGTGGTCCGGCGACGACCGCGACGCGGTGGAGCGGGCGCTGGCCGCGGCCGACCTGGAGAGCCTGCGTCACCGTTCCCTGGACACCCTGTCCGGCGGCCAGCGCCAGCGCGCCTGGATCGCCATGGCCATCGCCCAGTCGACGCCCCTGCTGCTGCTGGACGAGCCCACCTCCGCCCTGGACCTGGGCCACCAGATCGAAGTGTTCGAGCTGATCCGCGAGCTGTCGGAGCAGGGCAAGACGGTGGTGATGGTGGTGCACGACCTGGTCAGCGCCTGTCGCTACGCCGACGAGCTGGTGGCCATGCGCGAAGGCGCCATCATCGCCCAGGGCGCGCCCTCGGACGTACTGACGGAAGACCTGGTGCGGGAACTCTACGGGGTGAACTGCCAAGTAGTGCCGGACCCGGCCTGCGGCAGCCCGATGCTGGTGAACGTGCGGCGGGTGGGGAAGGAGAATCGAACGAGAGGGGCGGCAAAAACGCCGCACCCGAGCGTCGAATAACGCCGGGCACGGCCAATCAAGAAAGACGCCGTTCGATTTAGAGGGCCTGCACCACTTCTTCCACCTGCAGGCGAACGCTTTCCAGGCCATTGCCGGACAGGTACCACAGGCCCGGGTTGAGCACGGTGACAGCCGGCACCGCGCCACCCAACTGCTGCTTCAACGCATCGAGATCGACCTGACCGGCCCCGATGGCGGCGCTGCGGTCGACGATCATCAGGTGATCCGGTGCCATCCGCGCGATGACGTCCGGCGTCAGCGGCGTGAAGGTGCGGGTACCGCGGGTAACCGACTCCACATCGTCCGGGACCACCGGCTCGGCCAGGCCCAGCAGGTCGTAGACCACGGGCTCGTGACGCAGGCCGAAGTGACCGTCGTTGTGAGTAACCACCAGCACGTCCTGCGTTTCGTCGATGCGATCGCGCTGCTTCTCCACAACCGCCCGAAGCTCCGCCAGCGCCGTCTCCGCCTGATCCCGGGCGTGGAAACGCTCGGCCAGCTTCAGCACGTTGGCGGAAACCGCCTCCAGGTATGCGCCGTCTTCCAGACCCACATTGACCGTCTCGGCGATCTCGTCCAGCGTTTCCACGGCGTCGCCCTGACGGCCGGTGACTAGGATCAGGTCCGGCGCCGCTCCGCGCACTGCTTCCACGTCAGGGCTCTTGAGGTTACCGGCGTCCGGGTAGGCATCGCCGCTGTATTGGGACAGGTAATCCGGCAGGCCGCCCTTGGGGACGGCGACCACCTGATCGCCCAGCCCCAGGGCATCCAGGGTGTCGAGGCTGCCGAAGTCGAAACTCACCACGCGTGGCAGGTCGTGGGCGGCGACCGCCGCCGGGCCCAGGCTGGCGCCGAGAGCCAGCGCCGCGGCGGCCAGGGTTTGTCTTACCTTCATGAATGTCTCCTTGGTGTATTTGTTGAGAACCGATCTCATAAACATCGATTCCGCCAAGATACACAAAACCCCGGCCCGTCAGGGACGGCGGGGCGAGACATGATGTTGCGGAAAGTGGAACGACCGGCCGACGCCGGCTCTACGCCGTTACCACATCAGGTCGTCGGGGATCTGGTAGTCCTTGTAGGGATCGTCCTCATCCGGCTGATCCGCCTTGGGATCGTGCAGGATCACCGGCATCTCGGCGTCCCGCTCCAGGATCTTGCGGGCGGTGTCCGCCGGGATCAGGTGAAAATCCTCCCCCAGCACGGCAATGGCCAGACGGCCACGGGCCAGCTTGTCCGCCTGCTCGGCGCTGACGTAGATCTTCTGGATTTTCGTGCCCACCACGAACTGGTAAGCCGTCTCACCCTTGTCCCGGGCGACGCCGTGCTGATCGACCATCTGCCGGATCTGCGCCTGGCGGGCCTGTTGCGCCTGCTGTTCCTGACGCTGACGGTTGATCTCGCGATCCCGCTCGACTTTTTCCGCACGCGCCTTGTCCGCCGCGGCCTTGCGGGCCGCCGCCTCGGCGTCCGTCGGCTGCTTTTGCTTGCGGGCCTTGCGCTTTTCCTGGCGCACCTGGCGGGCCTTTTTCTCGTCCGCCAGTCCGGCCTGCATCAACTGTTCCTGCAGGGATTTCGCCATCGTTCACCTCTCTGCCTGTCGTTGCCCGCATTATCGGCAATCGCCGCCCCCGCTGACAACGCCCGTCGACTCAGGCCCGTCCCTGCCGACGCAGGCGGCGTCGCACCCAGTCGCGATAGAGCCGGGACAGCAGCGGACGCACCAGCGGCAGCCCCAACAGCCAGGCCAACGGGCGCAGACGCGGAACCCGCGCCATCAGCAGGCGATAGGCGTCCAGCTCGCGATGGATGTGGCCGGCGCTGTCCTGCACGTGGAGTTCGTGCAGGGCCTGGCGCGGGTCGATGCCCAGAGCGCGCAGCTCCGCATCCTGACCGGTGATGTCGTACCAGGTGACGGACTGGGCGCCGGCCCAGCGCTCGTAGCGACGCCGGTCCGCCCGGCAGCGCGGGCAGGCTCCGTCGTAGTAGACGATCAGGCGTTCATGGCGGTTCATACGGAAACTCCGGAGCCGGATCACTGCAACCAGTCGAACGACTCGTTGAGGAACTGGTTGTCCTTTTCCGCCACCACCTCGCCGTGGGCCATGACGATGCGTGTCGGCGCCCACGCTTTGATATGGGCCAGTGCGGCCTGCGCCTTGTGCTTGTTGAAGCTCAGGCGCCAGTCCAGCGGCGTCTTGCCATGGGGCGCGAGGATGCCGGCCAACCGGGCCACGGGCCGCTGCCACCAGTTGAAGTGGCCTTCCGGGAAATTCTCGATCAGGTCGGCGACGATCAGCGTGCGGCTGGCACGGTGGAAGAAAACCGCTTCGCTCATCAGCCGCGAACCGTCGAACAGGACCTGGTCAATCTGCCGCGCCCAGGCCTGGGGCGGATGCTCGCCCAGGGTCTCGTCGAAGTGGACGTCCGGGCGCTTGTCGATCACCTGCCGGGTGCCGTATACCCGGGCGTCGGGACAGGCCTCGGCCCAGTCCGCCAGGAACAGGTGGTGCAGATGATTGGGTGCAACCAGGTGCGCCACCGGTCCCAGGGCATTCAGCTGCGCTTGCAGCGATGTGGTCAGGCGGATCGGGCTATGCAGCCAGAGCTGGCCGTTGTCCAGGCGCACCACGGTCATGCGCGTGCTGTAGGGGAAACCGTGGAAGGTGACGGTATCGCCGTCAACGATCCACAGGTCGTCGGCGAGACGTTGCATCAGGCGGCTCCGTTGTACGTTCAGGCCGCGCGGTCAGCGGCCAGCAGCCAGGCCCGCGCCTGTTCCATTTCATCGTACCCGAAGGTGCGGATTTCGGCGGCCAGGAAATGGCTGCCCAGGGTTTCCGCCGCATTGAGCACCCCGGAGTCGGTGACCAGCGCCACGCGCCGGACCTGACGGTGATGGTCGCGGACGAAACGCAGGTGCGACAGCATCGAGGCCAGCGATGCCCAGCCGGGGAAAGACCGGACATGCACCAGCAACCCCGGCAGGGGGCCGTTCTCTTCGATGTAGGGATCGATGACCTGGGCCGCGTACTGGAAATCCTCCGGGGTCAATGCCCCCTCCGGTTCCAGCACGGCGATACCCGCTTCCCGCTCCAGTTTTACCTTCAGCATCTGTCACCTCCTGTGGGCGGAACTCCAGGGCTTGGGGGCGTTCTTACCCTGCTTGGGCGGACTGGCGTTCGCAGCATCCCGACGAAGCGTTTACCATGGCCAACGCTTCGGCCGCGGTCTACTGTGAACGCGTTCTGCCAACGCTATACTGACTCCAAAACAAGACCCATGAGCTAACGCTGTCAATGCCTGTATCACAAGCCTATCGCCTGCGCCCGAAGCCCGCCAGCGTCCGTATTGAAAACTACCGCAAGTACGCGGTGCTGCATAACACGGCGCTGGTCGCCACCGTACTGCACGCCGGACTGATCTTCCTGTTCGGCCTGATCGGCAGCACCGTCCTGGCACTGTTCAATGTCGCCAGCGTGGCGGCCTGGCTGCTGGCCTGGTGGCTCAACCGGCGCGGCCGGCATGGCCAGGCAATCTATGTGATGTGCCTGGAAACCGCGGGGCATGCCTTTCTCGCGGTGTCGATCCTGGGCGCGGACAGCGGCTTCCATTTCTATCTCTGGCCGGTAGCCTGCCTGGCCATCATGAACCCACGCCTGCTGCCGCGGCAGGCCGCGGTGATCGGTTACACCTGTATCGCCCTGTTCGCCTACCTGCAGCTGCGTTACGGCGGCGTTCCATACCGCTATGCCTTTGCCGACTATGTCCCGCTGCTGTACTTCATCAACGTGATGACGGCGGCCTTCCCGCTGGTACTGGCGATGGTCATGGTGCGCACCACCAAGGAAGCCCAGGAATACCAGCTCATGGAAATGGCCACGCGGGATCCGCTCACCGGTCTGTACAACCGGCGCTTTGCCAACGAGTTTCTGGGCCAGACCTTCGCCGGACACGACCGCCAGGACCGGGCTTTCTGCATCGCCCTGGGCGATATCGACCGATTCCGCGACGTCAACGACCGCCACGGACACGAGATCGGCGACGAGGTTCTGGAAACCATCGCCATGACCCTGCTGGGCACCTTTCGCCGTTCGGACTGCCTGTGTCGCTGGGGTGGCGATGAGTTCATGATTGCCTTCCCGGAAACATCCGAGGACACCGCCCTTGCCGCGCTGGAGCGCTTTCGCACGGCCCTGCAGCGCCAGCGTGTACGCCGCCAGGAGCAGTCGGTGTCGGTTACCCTGAGTTTCGGGCTCGTTACGGCGGCCCCCGGGGAAAGCGCCGAGGAGTGTATCCACCGGGCGGACGACATGCTCTACCACGCCAAACGTGCCGGCGGCGACCGGACCGTGACCCCGGCGCGCGCCGCCGAGCCGTCACTGCAGGATTCCCCGGGCTAAGCCGAACGGCGCCGTCACAGCCCTGGCCAGACGGCGCTCCCCGGGACTATCTTGAATTCCATGACTGCACCGTTAATCGTCGTATTCGGCGGCACCGGCTATCTGGGAACCCACGTTGTCCTGCGGTGCCTGCGGGCAGGGTTCCGGGTCCGGATCGTGGCCCGCCAGCCGGCAACCTTGCCGGTCGCCTCCGGATCAGCCAGCTATCAGGCGGCGGACCTGAACGATCCGGCGTCGCTCCCGCAGGCGCTGGTGGACGCCGACGCCGTGGTCAATGCCGTCAGTCTGTATGTGGAAAAACCGCCCACGCTGACGTTCGAACGTGTCCACGTGACCGGCGCCCGTCAATTGGCCGAGGCCTGTCGGCAGCGCGGCATTCCCACGCTGGTTCATCTGTCCGGCCTCAATCCCGACCCGGACTCTCCGTCTCGCTACGTCAGCGCCCGCGGGCGCGGCGAGCAGGCCGTGCGCGCCGTCTTCCCGGACGCCATCGTGCTGCGGCCCAGCGCCCTCTTCGGCAATCACCGGGGGTTGATGAGCACCCTGGAACAGCTGACCCGTCTGCCCGTGATTCCCCTGTTTGGCCGCGGCCAGACCCGATTGCAACCGGTGCACGTCGAAGACGTGGCCCAGGCCGTGGTGAACACCCTCGCCGAGCCCACCTGCCGGGGACGGATCTACGAGCTGGGCGGTGCCCGAATCCTGACCTATCGCCAGTTGGTGTGCCTGGCCCTGCGCCACACCGGACGCCGAAGGCCGCTGCTACCGGTGCCGTTTGCCCTCTGGTTCGCGGGCGCCACTCTGCTGTCACTGCTGCCGTCGCCGCCATTGACGCGGGATCAACTGATTCTGATGCGGGACGATAACGTGGTGGCGCCGGACACCGACGATCTGGCGAGCCTGGGCATCAAGGCAAGGGATATCGAGACAACAGGCTGAGGGAGGAGGACAAAGCCGGCGCAGTCGCACCCGGACCACAGCCTACAGAACAGAAGCGAATGAACAGGGGCACAAAAAAAGGAGCAGCGACGGGGCTGCTCCAACAGGGGGATTACAGTGCTTCGGCTAAAAAGGACCTGAGTTCACCCAGGGAGGCAACTCCAGTGCGGCGGGCGACCGCCAGCCCCTCTCGAAAGACGATGAGGGCGGGCAGGTTGCTGACGCCAAGGGCGCTGGCCGTTTCCGGGTTAAGGTCCACATTCACCGACACCACATCCACGGTGTCGGCAAATTCATGGGCCAAGCCGGCCAGGGTGGGCTTGAGTGTGTGGCACGGACCGCACCAGGGGGCCCAGAATTCGACCACCACGGTTTTCTTGCGGTGGCTGATGGCCCCGGCAAATTCGCGATCGGACACCTCGCGGACAAGGTTTTTCACACCCCGGCTCCACTGCTGTGACTTGGCTGATGTAGGGCATGATGCCGCAGGTCACTGGCTCGGACTAATTGCGACGCCGTATAGTGGACATCACGGCTGGTGATGCGGTGATCGCCGTGGCGTATTGGCACCCCGCTCAAGCGCTTGTTCCCAGGAGACCCGGAATGAAAAATCAGGAACTGACCCTGCTGTATGTATTCAACGCCATTATGACGGAAGGGTCGATTACCCGGGCGGCGGAGCGGCTGTCGATGACCCAGCCGGCGGTCTCCAATTCGGTGGCGCGCATGCGTCAGATCTGGAACGACCCGCTGTTCATCAAGAAGGGCCGCAACATCGAGCCGACGTCGTATGCGCTCAGCCTCTGGAACCAGGTGCGCAGCCCCATGTACGAGCTGTCCAACGCCGTGCGCGACAGCCACTTCGATCCCGGCGAATCCAAGCGGGAATTCCGCATCGCCATTCCCGACGCCACGCTGGAGCTGATCTGGCAGTCGCTGGTGTGCGAGCTGGAGAAATGCGCGCCGGGCATCGACCTCCACGCGGTGCCCTACGCCACCGAGACGGCCTTCAACCAGCTGCGCCAGGCCCACGTGGACATGGCCATCGGCATGCTGACCGAGCACGACCACAGCCTGCGCAGCCGTTGGCTGTTCGACAGCCACCAGACCCTGGCCATGCGCAGCGACCATCCTCTGGCGGGCCAGCCGCTGAGCCTGGACGACTTCATCGCGGCCAAGCACCTGATGGTGTCCATGGCCGGCACGGCGCGCAATATCGTGGATTCCGCCCTGAGCCGCCAGGGTCTGAAACGGCGGGTGGCGGTAACGGTCAATCATTTCCCGGCGGTGCCCAAACTGCTGCGCACCTCGGACCTGATCGCGACGATTCCGGACATCGCCACCTACGACGAGGATTTCAAGGACGGCATCTGGATGACAGCGCCGCCACTGGACGTGGATCGCACCAGTCTCTACCTGATCTGGCACACCCGACACGACCGGGATCCAAGCATTATCTGGATGCGGGACCTGGTGGAACGGGTGACCAAGGCGCGCTGGGCCGATCTGAACGATGCCATGGCGGAGGCCGGACAAACAGCCAGCTCCGGCTGAGGCGGGCGGGGCAACTCGGTCCCCCGGCACTCGTGTCCCTTGGCACTAGTTCAAGGTCTTGCTGAAAATCAGCCCGCCCCAGGCCAGGGTGCGGTCGGCGTCGCCACCGTCCACTTCCGAACTTTGCACCCGGGCCACGTAACTGAGCTTGTAACCCTGCCCCAGGGAGTGGGTATAGCCCAGCCATGCCTCCGCCAGCAGCGGACGCACATCACTGCGATCAATGGTGTAGTCGCTGTGGCGGAACTGGCCTTCCAGAAACGCGTTGTAGGCCCGCGCCTTGAGGGCCACACCGCCCCAGAAATAGCTCTCCCGCGCCTGACCGGCGCTGGTTTCGTTGACCCGCTCGCCGTAGGCGGTCAGCTCCGGGTTGAAGCGGTTGTCCGGGGATGAAATCAGCCCGTCCCGGAAGGTCAGCGCCACCCCCGCCTCGGTCAGGTAACCGGCCGACGCGTAGTAGGTGGCCTTGAACTTGGACGACGGCGTGCTGATGTCCAGGTAGTCGTGATAGGCCAGGGAATAGCGCAGCGTGGGCTCGCCGCCATCGGACACCTGGTGGTCCCAGCCCCGGGCTTTCTCGCTGGACAGCACCTGGTGCACCGCGTTCTGGCCGCCCTTGAAGACATCCAGCCCCAGCATCCCCAGCGTCAGCGACGAGGTCCAGCCATCACCGGTCTTCGGGTTCACGTAGGAGCGACTGTTGCTCAGGTACACCAGGCTGGCGTATGGGCGATCGCCGTGGACGACATTGGCCTGGTCGATGTCTTCGGGCGTGAAACCGTAGACACCGAACTCGATGGCCGGCGTGTGGGCGTCTATGTCCGGCAGGGCGCGATCCAGGCCCAGCGAACGGTCCACCCAGCCCAGGGTATTGTCCAGTGGGCGCCAGTGATCGACGCCCTGCCTGCCGGCGTAGGTCAGCGCGAAACCGGCGGTGTAATCGCGGTCGGTGTGGCGCGGGGCCAACAGGTCGTTGTCGAAAGAGATGGCCCAGGCCTGTGGGCTGCCATGCTCAGTGGGGGATGCGGACGCCACCGCGAGTGATGATGGGTCCGTCTGCGGGGCCGCCGACAGCACGGGATGGAAGAGTACTGTTGCGAGCAACCCGGCTAGCCGTCTGTTTCTCATTGGGTCCTCCTGCAGCGATCGCACCGCCTGCGGTGCGATTCCGTCGAGGCCCAATAGTTTTACGCTTAATTATTGCCAAAACTAATCAAAATTTGGAATTCAATGCATCATATATTTTTATGATTTCATACTATTAACTCTCTTTAACGGGGTAGGTAGTCGCACGTACATCATGCAGGATGATATTTAGAATACATACATAGAATTATTCTATGCCGGTGTGTTCCTCGATAATTATTTCATCGGGACGCGGCAAGGACTCGTCCGAACCGCTCCCACAACCAGCGTTACTTATTTGGAGGAAACACCATGCGTACCACTATCCTGAACACACTGCTCGTTGCCGCACTCGCATTCGCCGGCGTTGCTCACGCCAGCCAGGCCGACCGCGCCTCTGACGAAGCGGTCGCCGCGCCGATCACACTGGCCCCCCAAAGCATCGGCGAAGCCAGCGGCTCTTGATCGCCCAGACCATCCGGCCGCAGCGCGCTCAGCGCCTGCCGGCCGGATGCCTGATCTCCCATCGACCGTAGCGCTATCCACCAAGCCAGGCCGATCCATCCCCCGCACCGGTCACGGCGCGAACCGCGGCAAAGCCAGCAACAGTACGCCCACACCGACCATCGGCCAGGTGCCTGTCACCAGATACGGATACAGCATCAGCGCCAGCCCGCTGTAAAAGTACGGCTTGCGTTGCTGTCGACGTCCGTAAATGAAGTAACCCAACCCCAACGAACTGAAAACCAGTCCGACGAACAGCGGCGTGGTATCGATCATGGCCCTGCTTCCCTCATCATTCCGTTTACGACAATTCCCGGATAAAACTCTGCGGCGGCTTGCCAAAATGGCGCCGGAAGGTCGCCACGAACGCGCTGCTGCTGCGGTAGCCCAGGGTGTGGGCCACCGTCGCGCTACGCTCGCCCTGGCTCAACCGATTCACCGCTTCCAGCAGGCGCAGGCGCGTCCGCCATTGCTGAAAACTCATGCCTGTTTCGGCCTTGAACAGCCGCTCCACGGTGCGCGGGCTGGCGCCGCAGTCCCGGGCCAGCTCCGCCAGATGGCGGCGGTCGGCCGGGTCGGCGGACAGCTGCTGCATCACGGCCTGCAGGCGCCGGTCCCGTGCGGCGGGCAGGTACAGCGGCGAGGGTTCCAGGCGGGCGATTTCATCCAGCACCACCTGCACCAGACGCGCATCACCACCATGGGGCGGATGCGTCGGGTCCAGGGCCATCACACGTCCGATCAGCGCCCGCAGCAACCCGGTCATCTCCATCACCTGGCACTGCTCGGGCAGGTCGTGGCAGGCGCTGGCGTCGACGTAGAGGTAGCGGATCGAGGCACGCGTCTGGGTGGTTACCTGGTGACGGATCCAGGGCGCAATCCAGACGGCGTGGGTGGGCGGCACCACCCAGGCGCCGCCGTCGGTGATGATCCGCAACACACCCTGCTCGGCCCAGGCCAGCTGTCCGCGGGGATGGGCATGGCTGCGCACGGTCCGGTCGCGGTGGTAGGCGGCCGCGTGGCACAGCACCGGCCGCCGCGGATCCTCGATGAAGCCTTTGCCTTGGGGCTCGTGTTGTGGCGTGTTGGCGATACCCATTGTCAACCTGTCGGCTTTTAACCTGACGAGAATACACCCAAGATAAGCGCTCGCAAACTGAGGAGTCTCGCCGTGTTTAACCGACGTCACCTGGCGCCCGCGCTGGTGGTCCTGGTCGCCTTCCTGGCGGTGCTGATCCAGGTCCATCCACCGGCGGTGCTGGATGCCAACCAGACCCGGACCCTGGGCATCGTGCTGGTCACCCTGGTGCTCTGGGCGACCGGGGTGCTGCCGGAATACCTGAGCGCGTTGCTGTTCTTCCTGGCCGCCCTGCTGCTGGAAGTGGCGACGCCGGCACAGATCTTCTCCGGCTTCGCGTCTTCCGCCTGGTGGCTGATCTTCGCCGGCATGATCATCGGCCTGGCGATCCGCAACACCGGCCTGGGCGACCGGCTTGCCGCCGTATTGGGTAAACGCCTGGCCCACAGCTACGCAGGCCTGATCGTGGGGTTGGTGGTGGTCTGCACCCTGTTGGGTTTTGTCATGCCCTCGTCCATGGGGCGTATCCTGATGATGATTCCGGTGGGCATGGCCCTGGCGGAGCGTTGCGGCTTCGAGGCCGGGAGCCCGGGGCGTACCGGCGTGGCACTGGCGGTGACGATGGGCTGTCACGTGACAACGTTCACCATCCTGCCGGCCAACATTCCCAACATGGTGATGGTTGGCGCCGCCGACACGATCTACGGGCTGCAGTTCCGTTACACCGATTACCTGCTGCTGCATTTCCCGATTCTCGGTGCCCTTAAGGCTTTCGTCATCGGTTGGCTGATCCTGCGTTTTTTCCCGGCGACGACCGCGACCACTCCGGCGTCGACGTCCCAAGTGCCATCATCCGGCGCCCTGTCGGGGCAACAGCGTTATCTCTCGGTCATCCTGCTGGTCGCGCTGGGCCTGTGGCTTACCGACAGCTGGCATGGTGTGGGCCCGGCCTGGGTGGGGCTGGGCGTGGCCATCTTTCTGCTGCTGCCGAAAGTGGGCCTGGTGGACAACAGCCGCGTGGGTCCGCAACTGAACATCACCGTGCTGCTGTTCGTCGCCGGCGTGCTGGGCCTGGGCGCGGTGGTGAACGGTTCGGGGCTGGGGCAGATCCTGGCCACGCACATGGAACGCTGGCTGCCGCTGTCGCCGGGGTCCGACGCCGGCAACTTCTTCTCGCT
Organism: Marinobacter sp. JSM 1782161; assembly: GCF_011421605.1. Classification (NCBI taxonomy): domain Bacteria; kingdom Pseudomonadati; phylum Pseudomonadota; class Gammaproteobacteria; order Pseudomonadales; family Marinobacteraceae; genus Marinobacter; species Marinobacter sp. JSM 1782161. Next base: position 208,397 of record NZ_WSSA01000004.1, on the reverse strand, counting down.
GGTGGGGATGGCCTTCAGTACGGGCCTGCTGACGACACTGCCGGGGGTGCCGGCGGTGCTCACGCCCATGGCCCAGGATCTGTCCCAGTTGACCGGCCTGAGCCTGGAGACGGTGATCATGACACAGGTGGTGGGCTTTTCGACGATCCTGCTTCCGTACCAGTCCGGCCCGCTGCTGGTGGGGATGCAACTGGCCCACGAACCGGTGCGCAGCCTGCTTAAGATCACCTTGCCACTGGCCGTGATCATGTGGCTGGTGCTGATTCCCCTGGATTATCTGTGGTGGCAGCTGCTGGGCATGTTCGGAGGCGCCTGACGGATTTCAGTGCTCGAAGCGGCGCGCCTGGCTGTAGCGGTCGCGCCAGTAGTAACCGTCCAACGCGGATTCGGTGACGCCCACTGAGCTGGAGGCGTGGATGAAGCGGTTGCCGCCCATGTAGATGCCGGCATGCTGGTCTTTGCCCTCGATGCGGAAGAACACCAGGTCTCCCGGCTGTATCCGGTCGATGGGCACCACATCGCCCATGGCCAGCATCTGGTCTGTCGTACGTGGCAGCAGACGGCCCAGGCCCTCGCGATAGGCGGTCATGATGAAGCCCGAGCAATCGAAACCATCACTGTCGGTGCCGCCGTAACGGTAGGGCGTGCCTTCGTAGCGCTCGAACACCGCCTGCAGGCGATGCGTGGTGGTCGAAGCCGGTGCTGCATCGACGGTGGAGAATCGCGGCGGCGGATCCGCGGGCGGCGTACCGGCACAACCGACCAACCCGATCAGCAGCAGCGCCATGAGCCCCAACCGGTGAGAACCGGTAAAGAATCTATTTTTCAGAAGGTTGGGGCGAATCATGGGTATTTCCTGTGAACAACGGGTGCTACCCGGTCACTTTTCAATGACTTTTAACGGGTTTCCAGCCACTTTCCGAACACTCTATCGGCAAAATCCGTGGCTGTCAGGTTACCATTCCGACGCCCTAATCCCCCCGCCAGTTGACGCTGTACAGCTCGTGCCGACGGTCGTGCAGGTTCTTGACGGTCCCGCTGTTGCGCGCGGTCAGTAGCACCTTGGGCCGCAGGTCTGCGAAGGCGACGGTTTCCACGTTGGGGGTGGTATCGGCCGCGATGCCGTCGCGGTCGAAGGGGAAATCGCAGGGCGTGAGGATGCAGCTCTGGCCGTACTGCAGCTCCATGTTCGGCACATTGGGCAGGTTCCCCACATTGCCGGACAGCACCACATAGAGCTGATTCTCCACCGCCCGCGCCTGGCCGCAATAGCGCACCCGCAGATAGCTCTGGCGCTCGTCGGTACAGAACGGCACGAACAGGATCTGGATGCCCTGGTCCACCAGGTGGCGGGCCAGTTCCGGAAACTCGGCGTCGTAACAGACCAGCACACCGATGGGGCCGCAGTCGGTCTCGATGGCGCTGACCCGCCGACCGCCGGTGATGTTCCACCAGTAGGCCTCATTGGGGGTGGGGTGGATCTTGGGTTGCTCGAACACCTGGCCGTCGCGCAGGAACACGTAGGCCATATTGCGTATCGTGTCGTCGGCGGCTTTCACCGGCGTCGAGCCGCCCACGATGTTGATGTTGTAGCGCAGCGCCAGGTCGCGCATCAGCTCGCGATAGGCCCCGGCGTAGTCGGTCATGGCCTCGATCGCCGCGGCCGCGCTTTCCCGGCGCCGCTCGATGGACAGCAGTTGCAGGGTGAACAGCTCGGGAAACACCACGAAGTCGCCCTTGTAGGTCGCCACGACGTCGACGAAGTACGTCACGATGTCGCTGAACGCCTCGAAAGAAGCCACCGGCCGCTGCTGATACTGCACCGTGCCGACGCGCACCGTGTCCGGCATGCGCTTGCCGTAGAGCTTCTGGCGCCCGCGTTCACCGTTGGGCGTGACCGCCGGGTTGCGCCAGATCAGGTGAATACCGTAGCCCATGGAATCGTGGTCGGCGTCCAGGTAATGGGGCAGGACGCCGTGGATTTCGAACTCGTTGTGGAGCTGGAAGGAGAGCACATCGTCGCGCTCCTTCTTCGAACGGATCGCCTCCACGTAGGCCTCGACGGAGTCGTAACGACGGATCTTTCGGCGCAGGGATGGCAGACGCCCGGCGAATACCACGCCCTGCAGCTCCAGCGCCTGACACAGCGACTTGCGCTCGTTGTACAGACGCTGGCCGATACGGTAGCCGCGATAGTCCGGGTCCACGCAGACTTCCATGCCGTAGAGCCAGTCCCCCTGGGGATCGTGGCGGGACGCATAACCGTTGCCGGTAACGGAAGTCCAGTCGTGGGGTTTCAGGGCCACCTCGCCGTCAATGCGGAAAGTGGCGCAATACCCCACCACCTGCTCGCCCACCACGGCCACGAACTGGCCTTCCGGGAAATTATTCATCTGACCGGTCAGTGGGCCCTCACTGTAGCCGTACATGCCGGTGCCGGCGTAGACCCGACGGCTGAGGGTGATGATGGCGGGAATATCCGAACGCCGCGCCTGACGGACCTCCAGCCGCTTGTTCGGGTCGGAAAAGGGCGGACACATAGGTTTTCTCCCGGGAAGGCCTTCGTGTTGCCGTCACGGCGTTCCCCACCCGATCCGACCGTCCGGTCCGAGTGATCCCCCCGCCAGACAGCACAGCCGCGGAATCGACTCGACGCAGACAGGATCACCGGAACAGGACGCCACCGGCCCATGGCCGGCGGCATCAGCAGAATGGTGGGCGGGGCCGACGGCCGGCCCCTTTAAAGGCGCGCTAGAACCGGAACAGCCAGGGCAGCAGCACCTCGCCGTAGCCCCACAGCATCACCGTGATGGCCAGCATGCCCTCAAGGATCAGCACGCCGAAGGCCAGGGTGGTGCTGGAGACGATGAAGCCTTCTTCCGAGCTGATGCCCAGGAAGTACGGGATGCCGAGGTAGAGCAGGTAAGCGGACACACACAGACCCACAATTCCGGCCAGCAGGCACAACCAGACCAGCGGATAGACCGCCACGAGCCCGCTGAGGAACATGGGGGTGGCGATGTAGCCGGCGAAGATCACGCAGCGGCGGCGGCTGGGCGGCTTGCGAAAGCGCTTGGCCATCCAGTGGATCACGCTGCCGACCAGGAACACGGCGCCCAGAATGGCGACGTAGAAGGCAACGCCCGCCAGGAACGCGCTGAGCAGATCAAGCTTTATGAAGGCATGGTCGCCCCCAAAGCCCCAACCCACCAGAGTGGTCCCGATAAAGGCACAGATCACGGGGATCGCGGCGAGCAGGAGCACGTGGTGAGCGTACAGGTGCCTCACCGTTTCGTGCTCGTCCTCAATGTGCCCCCACTCGGACTTCGGATGGGTCAATAGGCCCCAGACGTGCGTCAGCATACAAACACCCCCTCTCACGGCGTTGATGACTTTCAACATCCAGAACGTTTGTTATCTCAACATATAGTCGATGTTTGCCCAATGCGCACACCCGGATGCAGTGATTCTTTCGCCAGATCAACACAGGGATCGCGAAATCGGGCTCGGCCTGGAGGGGGAACAGCAGGAAAGGGAAGGTGATGCAGACCGCCGCCCGTTCAGACGGCAATCTGCATCGGAGGATCAGGCCAGGGCAGCCGGCAGCAGCCCGTTGATGGCCATCATGAAGCTCAGCACCATGACCGTCAGGATCGAGAATCCGAAGTGGCCCTTGGCCCACTTCACATCGTCCTCGGCCCGATAGCCCTTGAGCCCCAGACGCAGCCAGTAGAGGCCCATCAGCAGGATCACCACGAAGTACGCGATGCCCGTATAGCCCGCCACAGTCAGCGACAGGGCCGCCACCAGGAAGGCGACGGTATACGCCACCATGTGGTGCTTGGCGCTGTCGATGCCGTTGACCACCGGCAGCACCGGAATGCGGGCCGCCTTGTAGTCACTGAAGCGGAAGATGGCAATCGCGTAGGAATGCGGCATCTGCCACAGGCAGAAGGTCACCAGCAGGATCAGCGCGGCGCCGTCGAACTGCCCGGTCACCGCACAGTAGCCCACCACCGGCGGCATGGCACCGGACAGACTGCCGATCAGCGTGCCGTACACCGAATGGCGCTTCGAATACAGACTGTAGGCGCCGACGTAGATCGCGAAGCCGAACAGCGCCAGACCCGCGGTCAGCAGGTTGGTCTGCATCAGCATGGTGAACCCCGCCAGACCCAACAGCGTGGCAAAACCCAGGGTCGTGGCCGGTGTAATCGTCCCCTGCACCAGGGGCCGGTCCTGGGTGCGCTCCATCACCGCATCGATGTCGCGATCGATGACGTTGTTGAAGGCACACCCGGAGGCAATCACCAGCGCCAGACCCAACAGGGTGACAACGAACAGCGCCGGATTGAACCCGCCCTGGGTGGCCAGGAAAAAGCCACCCATGACGGAGATCGAGTTGCCGAAAATGATTCCCGGCTTGGTGAGGGCGATGAATTGCCGGAGCACGTCCTTAACAGACGCGCCCGACATCACATCAGATTGATGTGCAGGTGATACAAAATCCACAGTGAGCCACCAATGACGAGGACCAGGATCACGGCGGTGAAGAACACGAAAGAGCCGGATTCACGGCCTTCCTGTGACTTCAGGTTCATATGCATGAACAGGATCAGCTGAATCATTACCTGCAGGATCGCCATGATGGTGATCGTGACAACAGTAACGGCCTCGCTGAAACCGCCTTTCATCACCATGCCAAACGGAATAGCCGTCAGGACAAGGGAGAGAATCAGCCCGATGACGTAGGACTTAACGCTGCCATGGCTATGGCTTTCGCTGTCATGAGAGGTAGACGTACTCATTACAGGGCTCCCATCAGGTAGACAAAGGTGAACACGCAAATCCACACGATATCCAGGAAGTGCCAGAACAGGCTCAGGCACATGATGCGCGGACGCGTCATATCATTGAGTCCCTTGGTCGACAGCTGAATCAGCATGACCAGCAACCACAGCAGGCCGAAGCTGACGTGCAGACCGTGGGTTCCGACCAGGCCAAAGAAGGCGGACAGGAAGCCACTGCGGTCGGGACCATAACCTTCCACGATCAGGTGATGGAATTCGTAGATTTCCATACCGACGAAGCCGGCGCCCAGCAGGAAGGTCACAGCCAGCCAGCCCTTGAGCTGGCCGATCTTGTCCTTGTTCATGGCCAGTACAGCCATGCCGTAGGTGAAACTACTGAACAGCAGCAGGACCGTCTCGACCAGGACAAAGTCCAGTTCGAAGATGTCCTTGGCGGTGGGACCGCCGGCGGTGCCGTCGTGCAGCACGCCGTAGGTCGCGAACAGCGAGCCGAAGATGATGAGATCTGACATCAGATAGATCCAGAACGCATACATCTTCATACCAGCGGTATCGTGGTGCTCGTGGTCATCGTGGCCGCCGTGAGCGGCCACATTGTCGTGAGTCATAGTGTCAGTTGCCATGATTACGCCTGCATCTCCACACGTTTGTAGTGCTCAGTCTCGATCCGCTTCACTTCGTCGGCGGGCACGTAGTAGTCGATGTCATCGTTGAACACCCGCGCCATGAAGGCCGCGAAGATGCCGATGGCACTCAGACCGGCCAGCCACCAGATGTGCCAGATCAGGGCGAAGCCAAGGACGATGCTGATCGCGCCCATAATCGGACCGGCAGCGGTGTTACGCGGCATGTGGATATCCTGGTAGGTGGTTTCCTCCGGGTTCTCCAGATGCTGCTTGCCGCCCGTCTTCTGCTTCTCCTCCCAATAGTTATCGATTGAGTGGATCTCAGGCAGTTTGGCGAAGTTGTAGAAGCGCGGCGGAGACGGAATCTGCCACTCGAGCGTACGGCCGTTCCAGGGATCGCCGGAGACGTCCTGGTTCTGCTTGCGGTCGCGGATACTGACGATCATCTGGATCGCGGTGCACAGAATGCCCAGCAGGATGATGACGGCGCCCACCCAGGCGACGATCATCAGCGGCTGCCATTCGGCGTTTTCGTAAGACTGCATGCGACGTACGGCGCCGAAGAAGGCGAGGATGTACAACGGCATGAAGGCCATGTAGAAGCCAATGAACCAGCACCAGAAGGAGCGCTTGCCCCACTTCTCGTTCAGCTTGAAGCCGAACGCTTTCGGGAAGTAGAAGGTCAGGCCGGCCATCATGCCGAACACCACGCCGCCGATGATGACGTTGTGGAAGTGGGCGATGACGAACAGGCTGTTGTGCAGCACGAAGTTGGCCGCCGGTACGGACAGCATGACGCCGGTCATACCACCAATGGTGAAGGTGATGATGAAGCCCAGGGTCCACAGCACCGGAGAAGTGAACTCCAGACGGCCGCGGTACATGGTGAACAGCCAGTTGAAGATCTTCACGCCCGTGGGTATCGCGATGATCATCGTCATGATGCCGAAGAACGCGTTGACGTTGGCCCCCGCACCCATGGTGAAGAAGTGGTGCAGCCAGACGATGAACGACAGCACACCAATCGCCAGGGTCGCCCAGACCATGGTGTTGTAGCCGAACAGACGCTTCTTGGCGAAGGTCGCGATGACTTCGGAGAACACACCGAACGCCGGCAGGATCAGGATGTACACCTCAGGATGGCCCCAGGCCCAGATGAGGTTCACGTACATCATCATGTTGCCGCCCATGTCGTTCGTGAAGAAGTGGAAGCCGAGGTAACGGTCCAGCGTCAGCAGAGCGATGGTCGCGGTCAGGATCGGGAACGACGCGATGATCAGGACGTTCGCCACCAGCGAGGTCCAGGTGAAGATCGGCATGCGGAACAGGGTCATGCCCTTGGTACGCATCTTCATGATGGTGACGAAGAAGTTGATGCCGGTCAGCGTGGTACCGATACCGGATATCTGCAGCGCCCATATCCAGTAATCCACCCCGACCCCGGGACTGTACGTCGTCTCCGATAGGGGCGCGTAGGCCAGCCAGCCGGTCTGGGCGAATTCGCCCACGAACAGGGAGATGTTCACCAGAACCACACCGGCTGCGAACAGCCAGAAGCTCAGGTTGTTCATGAACGGGAAGGCCACGTCGCGCGCACCGATCTGCAGCGGAACCAGCAGGTTCATCAGGCCGATGATCATCGGCATGGCGACGAAGAAGATCATGATCACGCCGTGGGCGGAGAAGATCTGGTCATAGTGGTGCGGCGGCAGATAGCCTTCGGCACCGCCCGCGGCAATCGCCTGCTGGGTACGCATCATGATCGCGTCGGCAAAGCCGCGGATCAGCATGACCAGGGCCACCAGGAAGTACATGATGCCCAGTTTCTTGTGGTCGATGGAGGTGATCCACTCGTTCCACAGGTACATCCACTTCTTGTTGACAGTAATCCAGCCAACCAGGGCCGCGCCGACGATGGCAATGACTGCCACCGTGGTCACGATGATCGGCTCGTGTAGGGGGATCGAATCCAGGGTTAATTTACCGAACATATGCTTACTCCGCTGCCTCTGCGCTCATGCGCTCGCCATGCTCTTGTTCACTGTGTTCACCGTGACCGTGACCAGCGGGTCCACCGTGGCCATGGTGTTCCATGCCGCCGCGGAAGCTGTCGAGGATCTTGTTGTAGAGATCCGGTGAAACGTTCGAGTAGTGATGGACCGGCTCAGACTCACTTGGCTTGGCCAGTTCCTGATATTCGTCCTCGAAGGACAGGGTTCTGGACGAGTCCTGAACCTCTTTGACCCAGGCATTGAAATCGCCGTCAGACAGGGACAAGGCCTCGAAAGTCATTCCGGAGAAGCCGGCACCACTGTAGTTGGTGGAGCGGCCCATCCAGTTCCCTGTGTCGTCAGCAATCAGGTTCAGACTGCTGTCCATGCCGGCCATGGCATAGATCTGGGTGCCCAGTTCCGGAACCCAGAAAGAGTTCATGACGGAGCCGGAGCTGATGCGGAAGTGAATCGGGGTATCCACCGGGAAGGCCAGTTCGTTAACCGTGGCGATCTTCTGGTCCGGGTAGATGAACAGCCATTTCCAGTCGAGAGAGACCGCCTGGATTTCGATGGCTTCCTTGTTGTTGTCCGCTTCGATGGGCTTCATCGGGTTGAGGCTGTGAGAGGTGATCCAGGTGAGGATCGCCAGCACCACGATGATCACGCAGGGGATCAGCCAGACCACGATCTCAATGGCGTTGGAGTGGGCCCAGTTCGGCTTGTAGGTGGCGTCCTTGTTGCCTTCACGATAGCGATAGGCGAAGAGCAAGGTCATCACGATAACGGGGATAACGACAATCAGCATCAGGGCGAATGCCGTGATGATCAGAACGCGCTGTTCCTCACCAACCTGGCCTTTGGGATCCATCAGCGCCGAGCTACAGCCCGACAGCAGCAATGGCAAAGCGGCTAGTAGTACAGCGCCCAAGACGCGTAACAAGCTCTTCTCTCTCATTTTTCAACCTCATTAGAGCAAGGCAAGGCAAAGCCCACGTAACAAGCTCACATTTAGCTAACTAAATTGGATTGCGGAAGTTTAAGGAATCGTATGGCGGACAGTGCGGGCCGGTCAGGCTCGACTGCTTCAGGTTAAGCCTGACTCCATGCAGAAATCGGCGCCAATAGTGGAGCAGGTCACGACCGGATTCCAGCAACAACTTGACACAGGTCATGCAGACAAATTTGACGCGGGCGATTCTCCCCGCTAGAGGGGGTATCGAGTCAATATCGCCTTTGGCGACACTTAACGAAAAACCGGCGACTTAACAACCGGTTAGTACGTACAAATTCGTACCTGAATCCTGTCTTCCTGTTAATAAGAGCCGACCGCAGTCTTTTCACGCACGCCACAACACGCCGAAAAACGGCAAAAACGAATCCAATCACAACCTCGGCGCGCGGAATTCTACCACACCCGGCGCAGCGCTCCACTTTCTGTGACGATTCAATTCATGAGTGACGAACAATTTGCCATTGACAATAACTACGCAAGGCAACTTTCAGATCGAGTGCGATGCCCGGACGGCATCCGGAGAGAGACTGAGGGACGGCGGGCTACAACAGGGGCGGCACAAGGCCCGACGCCGCTCAGTGCGGGCGCCGGTCCTCTTCGGAGCGGTTTTCGGAGAGGTTCTCGTCCGGCGTCAGGTAATAGTCCTGCTCCTCGACGCGCTTGACCTCGGGATCCTCCACCGCATTACGGCGTCGTCCGCGGTACAGCCAGACGCCGATCACCACGGCGACAATCAGCACGATAAGCCATTTCATGGGGCACCTCCTGCGGGCTGCGAGGCCTATGTCTATGTTCTAGCCAGCCGACGCGGTGCCGTCAACGCCGACAAGCCATCATGGAGACATCGTCACGAAGACCGGTCATGACGGCAGTGAACCGGGCGACAGCCCATGACGCTCACCGCCGGCACAGACCCGGTTACGGCCGGTGGATTTGGCCCGGTAGAGCTGCCGGTCGGCCACCACGATCAAGTCGTTGAGCGACTGATGCCAGGTCAGGCGACTGGCCACGCCGATACTGACCGTGACCCGGATCTCCGCGCCGCGCTCCCGCATCACCCAGGTCTCCACGCGGCGCCGGAAGCGCTCGGTCACCCGGTGCGCCTCATCCAGCGTGGTATCCGGCAACGCCACGATGAACTCCTCGCCACCCCAGCGCCCGAGGATGTCGCCGTTGCGTTTGGATTCGTTGAGGATGGCGGCGATCCGACGCAATACCGCGTCACCGGTATTGTGTCCGTACTGGTCGTTGATCTCCTTGAAGTGATCCAGGTCCAGGATCGCGATGCAGATATCACCCTCCTGGCGCTCGGCCAGGCTCCAGAACGACCGGGCAATGGGCAGGAACCCGCGGCGGTTATTGAGCCCGGTCAACGGATCGACCTGGGCCTGGTGTTCCGCCTTCTGCCGGGCCTCCTGGTACTGGCGTACCAGATCGGCCAGCGCCAGCACCAGCAGGACCGCATCGATCGCCATGCCGATGTCCACCGCCCGGAAGCCAACCCAGGTAAACGGCAACACGCCCCAGACCGAGAAGCCAGTGACCGACGCTCCCACCGTCGACGCCAGTGTCCCCAGCAGGAAATAACGCGCCGCCCGGTTACCGGCCCGCCAGCTGGACACTCCCATGTACAGCATCAGCACACTGAACAGCGGCACCAGCGAGAACGCCAGCAGCAGCGCCGCACTCTGCTGGTTGGCGACCAGCATCACCAGGAAAACAATCAGGTACGCCAGACACAGGGTCCGGATGGCCCGGTACAGACCCGGCCGGAAACGGGCGATGCGCAGGAAATTCGTGGCAAACGCCAGGCCGCTGAACATGAAACAGAACATGAACAGCGGCGGCGCCCACTGCTGCCAGAGCACGGCTCCGGGCCAGAACGCCACCATGCCCAGTCCGGTGTAGGACAGATTCATGGCCAGGAACGCCCCCATATAGAGCGTGTAAAAGAGATAGCGGCGCTGGCGTATACCGACGAACAGCAGGAAATTGTAGAGCAGAAGCGCCGTGACGACGCCGTAGATGAAGCTGTAGAAGATCGCGTCGTGCAGCCCTTGCGCGTGAGAGGTCTCGACGCTGGAAAACGACACCGGCACGACCATGGGATCGGCGGTTTCAACCCGGAGCAGGACGCGCGTCACGCCCGTCTCATACCAGTGATCGAACTGGCCAAACCGGTTCTGTCCGGAACGCTGCTGGACCGGCAACCGATCCCCCGTCGTCGCCACCGCGATCAGCGAGTCACCGCGCAACAGGTACATATCGACCCGATCCAGCCAACCGATGCCCAGCACAATGCGGCGCAGTACCGGATCGGGATGGGGCTGTTCCACATCGGCCACCAGCCAGACCGGCGGCGAACCAATTCCCTGGACCAGTATCGACCGGTCCGGTCGCAACAGCTTTTCCGGACGCTGATCCACCTGCTTCACAACCTGACCGACGGTAAGCGGGCCTTCAGATTCGATGAGATAGGCAAAACGATGCGTGACCGAGGTCCGGCTGTCCGCCGAGACATCGATACGGGGAACATCCGCCCAGACCGGACGGACCGCCAGCATCAGGGCCAGCAACAGAAAACAGAATAGACAACGGCAACCGAGGGTATCGGGAGGCACGGGGCTAGACCTTACTTGGCCGCTGAAAGCGTATTGTTATGGCGCCATCCGAGGCAGGACTCCGTGCAAGTATGACGCAAATGCAACTTTCACAGCATAGCCGGACGCCGCCCGCCCCACAACCCGTTGTTGACGGAGGCGTCATAAATCATAAACCCGAAGACCAGCGGTCGACAGCCCCCGCCGGGAGCCCATTCAGCCGAAAGTGAATTCCCTTACATTTGCAATATTTAACGTTACATGGATAACCGTTAATGTTTGTCCATACTCGCATCAACGTGCCCGGTTCTCCCCCCGGACGGCGGTTCGCCATCGACGTTGAGTCAGCGTTGTGCCATGGACATAACACCCAGGGACTTTCATGAAACGGATTCTGCTCGCCCTCATTGTCGTCGTAGCCGGCGGCGCCTTTTTCGCCCATCATCAGATCACCAGCCGGGTCGAAGACCAGATGGACAAGGCCGTGCAGATGGCCAGCCTCTACGGTCGTCTGACTTACGAAGGCGTGTCCGTCTCGCCGGACGGCAGCGTGGCCGTCAACCAGATCGATTTCTATCCCCATGCGATTTCCGACCAGGTCCATATCGACCGGGTTGCACTGGAAACCGGCAACCCCTGGGTGCTCTATAACCTGAAACAGAAGCTTCGTGACGGCGAGGTGCCGGACCACCTGGCGCTGCGGTTGGAAGGCATTACGATCGATCTGGATGGCCCCCTGTATCGCCAGATGCTGGCGCAAAAGGGCGAGCAAAGCTTCCCGTCCCGCCTGAGCCTGGCCGGTTGCGGATCCGAACAGACGTTCAGTGCTTCCGAACAGCTGGATATGGGGTATCAGCAGGACGTCATCGACCTGACACTCGCCTATCAGCTCAACGATTCCCGGGACAGTCTGGCCTTCACTCTGGGTGCCGACTTCCGCGACCAGACTAACCTTCAACTGAATCTTGCGATCGACCCGGGGAGTAGCCTTGAGGGCAGTACAGCATTGGGCGCCGCAGCCATGGGGGCGGCGCTCAAGTCCGCCAAGGTCACTGTAGACGATAACGGATTCAACATGCGCAGCCAGGAAGTCTGTGCCGAAAGAACCGATATGGACCTGGCCGCCTTCCGCACGCATCACCTGCAAGCCTGGGAGACGGTGTGGGCCGAGTATGGCATGGCGCCCAGCGATTCCCTCAGACAGACCTACAAGACCTACTTCGAAAACCCGGGCAGCACGCTGACGCTTTCCATTGAGCCTTACCCGCCCCTGACGTCGGCGGACCGGAATCTCAGCCAGGATCCGGACTACCTCAGCGGCCGCCTCAACCCCAAGGTCGGTGTGGACGGCCACCTGAAGCCCTTCCAGATCACCAAGGCGGCGCTACCGGACAAAGACGACAGCGCCACCGCGCAGGCCGCCCCGCAAACGAGCGAGCCGGCCGTCACCGAGGCCACGACGGCGACCCGGCAGCCGGCGGCGGATAACACGCCCAAACCGCTGCCGCTGAACGCGCTCGATGACCACAGGAACCAGTCCGTGCGCATCACCCTGACCAGCGGCGAAACGGTCGAAGGCCGGATTCAGGGCGTCGAAGGCCAGCGCCTGAAGCTGCAGCGGCGGATGTACGGCGGCAACATGGTGGTACCCATCCAGTTCAGCGCCATTCAGGCCGTATACCGCCAATAACCCGCCATACGGTCACGTATCCCGGTGCGCCGCCGGGATACGTGACGGCACCGACCGTTACAAAGGGTGTCTTGTACCGCGACAGCCTCCTGCCAATACTCGAAAGTCCTGGAAAAATCGATTTCTGCGCCGCCGACGACAACCGCTCCGGCGCGCGCTCACAGAAAGGACATTCGCCGTGGCCACGCCCATCGACAAGTACCTCAACGTTCTCGCCAAGCATGACGGTTCCGACCTCTACCTGAGCACCGGCGCGCCGCCCAGCGCCAAGTTCCAGGGCAAGCTCAAGCCGCTCTCACAGCAGTCCCTGAGCGCCGGCCAGGTGGAAGCCATCGCCATGGAGCTGATGGACTCCGAGCAGAAAGAAACCTTCTCCAGCGAGCTGGAAATGAACCTGGCCGTCTCCATTCCCGGCGTGGGCCGGTTCCGGGTCAACATCTTCAAGCAGCGCAACGAAGTCGCCATCGTCGCCCGGAACATCAACACCGAAATCCCGCAGTTCGACAACCTGGGCCTGCCGGAAGTGCTGAAAGACCTGGTAATGGAGAAGCGCGGGCTGATCCTGTTCGTGGGCGGCACCGGCTCGGGCAAGTCCACGTCGCTGGCGTCGCTGATCGACCTGCGCAATTCGTCTGTCGGCGGCCACATCATTACCATCGAAGACCCGGTGGAGTACGTGCACAAGCACAAGAAATCCATCGTCAACCAGCGCGAGGTGGGGGTGGACACCCGCAGCTTCCGCAACGCCCTGAAGAACACCCTGCGCCAGGCGCCGGATGTGATTCTGATCGGCGAGATCCGCGACCGTGAGACCATGGAACACGCCCTGGAATTCGCCGAAACCGGCCACCTGGCCATCTCCACCCTGCACGCCAACAACGCCAACCAGGCGCTGGAGCGGATCATCAACCTGTTCCCGGACGAGAAACGCCCGGCGCTGTTGATGAGTCTGGCCCAGAACATCCGAGGCTTTGTCTCGCAGCGCCTGATCCCCACCGTGGACGGCAAGCGCTGCGCGGCCGTGGAAGTCCTGCTGGGCACCAAGACCATCCAGGAGCTGATCCTCAAGAACCGCCTGCCCGAGATCAAGGAGATCATGGAGAAGTCGGAAAACCTGGGCATGCAGACCTTCGACGCCGCGCTGTTCAAGCTCTACATGGACAACCGCATCAGCCTGGACGACGCCATCGCCAACGCCGACTCCCCCAACAACCTGCGCCTGCGCATCAAGCTGGCCAGCGGCGAGAGCGTGGCGGCGCCGGCCGAGACCAAGCCGCAAGCCCGTAGCGCCGGCCCGATGGAACTGAGCATCGAATCCATCGACGAAGACGAGGACGAGGATCCCGGCACCCTGCACGTCTGACGCCACACGCCCCGCCGACCACCGCCTGGCGGGGCTTTTGATTCGGGCAATTCCTTACGGTGTCACTGATTGACACTGTCAACCATCATCATTATCGTTGACAGTATCAACCACATGGAGACGCCGATGTCCCTGACCTCGATCAGCGAGCCCATGCATCGCCTGATGCACGGGTTCAAGTCGGAAATGCGCCGCGCCGTCCAGGACGCGGACCTGCCGTTGCCGATGACTCACATCCGGGTGCTCAAAGTGATCTGGAAAAACCCGGACTGTACCGCCCAGGTCATCGCCCAGCGTATGCTCCGCGACAAGGCCCAGATCACCCGCGTCCTGAAGGAGCTGCTGGCCGAGGAGCTGATCCGCAAGGACGCTCACCCGGAAGACGGCCGCAGCCAGCTGCTGCGCCCGACCACTCGCGGCGAAGCCATCATTGCCCGGCTCCACGCCCTGGAAATCCAGACGACCGAAAAGATGACCCGCGATCTGGACCCGGCCGACATCGACGCCTTCGTTCACCTCGCCAACACCATGGCAGACAACCTGGCCACGATCGGTGCAGGCGCGAGTGACGGTGACCCTAATGATGAGAGAGACGATGACAGCGACACCGGCCCCGAATCCGTAAAAGGAGACCCGATTCATGCCTAAACCGGCACCGCGCGAACTTGAAGTCATCCGCACCACGCCCGTCACCCCGCACATGCTGCGGGTCACACTGGGCGGCGACAACATGGCCCAGTTCCCCACCGACCAGGCCAGCGCCTACATCAAGCTGGTGTTTCCCCGAGGGGAAGGTCAACGCCCCATGATGCGCACCTACACCATCCGCCATCAGCGCGCTGACGAAATCGACGTGGACTTCATGGTCCACGACACCGAAGGCCCCGCGTCAAGCTGGGCGCAAGCCGCCCAACCCGGCGACCGCATCCTGATCGGCGGCCCGGGCGCCCGCAAGCTGGTCGATCCGGAAGCGGACTGGTTCCTGCTGGCCGGCGACATGACCGCGCTGCCGGCGATGAGCGTCAACCTGGAGCTGATGCCCGCCGATGCCCGTGGCTACGCGGTGATCGAAGTGGTGGACGAGGCCGACATCCAGGAACTGGACCATCCCGAAAACGTCGAGCTGCACTGGGTGGTCAATCCCACGCCGGATGCCGATGGCCAGACGCTGCTGAACCGCGTGCGCCAACTGGCGTGGCTGGACGGCGAGCCGTCGGTCTGGGCCGCCTGCGAGTTCACCAGCATGCGCAACCTGCGCAAGCACTTCAAACAGGAAAAAGAGGTGGGGCGCCGGAGCCTGTACGTCTCCAGCTACTGGAAAATTGGCGTCAGTGAAGACGAGCACAAACTCGCCAAGAGCCGGGACGCCGAAACCGCGGGCGCATGACGCTCTGCGCCTGAGAGCGCGCGCCTACTCCGCAGCCGGCAAGTGCGGTGCCAGGATCTCGTACAGTTCGGGCCGGTTGCGGGCGATCTCGTCCGCCGACAGGCCTTCCAGCGAGTGCGGGTACTTCAGCCAGGCGTCGGTCTCATGGACGACATACTGCGGCGCCCAGCCCACCTCGTTTCGATCGGGCTTGTAGTAGGGCACCGCGACGCGGATATCGTGGGGCGTGTTGAGGCGCGCGCGCTGGCGCAACTCGGCGATGATCGCCTCCACCGAGCGGCCGGTGTCGAACACGTCGTCGACAATCAGCAGCGAGTCTTCGTGGGTGACGTGCTTGACCAGGTAGTTCAGGCCGTGCACGCGCACCGTCTTACTCTGCTGGTCGATGCCGTGGTAGGACGAGGTGCGAATGGCGATGTGGTCGGTTTCCACACCGTGGAAATCGAGGAACTCCTGCACCGCGATGCCAATCGGCGCGCCGCCGCGCCAGACCGCAATCATGAACGTCGGGCGGAAGCCGGAATTGAGGATCTGAGCCCCCAGCCGAAAGGAATCCTCCAGCAAGCCCTGCGCGCTGATGTATTGTTTGTCTGCCATGGCACCGTTACTGTTTAGTGAAGATCGCCATGATCCCATCAAACGGATCGCTCCGGCAAACCCGACACGCCTGTGGATAACCCGATACCATGACTGAGACCAGCACCGCCTCGAACCACCCTGAACGCCCCCGCCGTTTCCTGCAGGAGTCGGCGCTGATCGAGGACGCCTTCCGGCTCGGGGTCAAGGTGTTCGAGAGCGGCTTCCGGCCCAACTTCATCGTCGGCCTGTGGCGCGGCGGCAGCGCCATCGGCATCTACGTGCAGGAGTGCCTGCAGACACTTGGGGTGGAGACCGATCACATTGCCCTGCGCACGTCCTACCGCGGCATGCACGATTACGACGCCATGGTGTCCGCGCCGGAAGAGAACATCCGCGTCCACGGCACCCACTATCTGCTGGACAACCTCAACCGCGACGACCGCCTGCTGATCGTCGACGACGTCTTCAGCACCGGCTACAGCATCGCCGCCGTGCTGCAGCGCCTGGAAGGGCAGCTCAAGCGCAACATGCCCACCGACACCCGCATCGCCACCCTGTACCAGCGCCCCAGCGCCGGACGCATCGGCCGGGAACCCGATTTCTGCCTGCACCAGTCCGAAGACTGGCTGGTATTTCCCTACGAGATGAACGGACTGAGTCGGGACGAGATCGATGCCCACAAGCCGTTCCTGGGGGAGATCCTCGACAGCGTGAAGTGACTCTCGGCGCGCGCCCACCAAGCCATTCGTCCGCGACATCGCCGCTACGCCCGGGATGATCGCGAATACGCCGCCACCGGCAACCCGGCGGCCTTCCATGCCGCGAAGCCGCCCTCGATGTGACACACCGGCGCCAGCCCCATGTCCTGCAGCGTGGCGGTGGCCAGGCTGGAGCGCCAACCGGACTGACAGAACAGCACGAACGTCTTGCCCGAGCCGAACACGGGTTTGAAATAGGGGCTGTCCGGGTCCACCCAGAACTCCAGCATGCCGCGCGGGGCGTGGAGGGCGTCGGGGATGCTGCCTTCCCGCTGCAGCTCGCGCACGTCGCGGATGTCGACGAACACGGTGTCCGCATCCGCCAGCCGGTCGGCGGCCTCCGCAAGCGTCAGGGTGCGGATGCGCGCCTGGGCATCGTCCACCAGTTGCCGGTAACCACGGGTCAGGGCCATCGTTTCGCTCTCCTGTTTGCGTAACCGTCCTGCTTTCCAGCGTAGTCCGGGATGGCGATTCCGGGTCTTTCTTTGTTTACGGTGGTTTTAGGATCGTCGTCATTCCCGCCCCTATCCATTCCCTGTTCCTCACCTTGCCCGTAATCATGGGCTTGCCATTTAGTCCACATGTGGATTATTTTATTTCACATACGGAATAAATTGAGATTGCCCATGGATCAACGCCTGTTCTACCTGCTCAACATGGCCCGCCAGCGGGTCTACAACGTCGCCGACCAGCGGACCGAGTCGGCCCTGGGCATTTCCGTCACCCAACTGGGCGCGCTGTTCCTGATCGGGGAAAACGAAGGCTGCCTGCTCAAGGAGGTTGCCCGCGGCCTGCACCTGAACAACTCGGCCCTGACCGGGCTGACCGGCCGCATGGCGCAAAACGGCCTGATCGAGCGGCGCCCCTGCGAGCAGGACAAACGCGCCACCCGGCTGTACCTGACGGAACTCGGCCGCAGCCGGATCGACGCCGCCCGGCCGCTGGTCCGCCAGTTCAACGACGCCCTGAGCGACGGTTTCAGCGACGCGGAAATGCAGGTCATCCTGCGCTTCCTGAATCGACTGGTGAACGAGTTCTGAGCGGGCTGAAACAACCCACAACCACACGAACAACGAGGGACACCCGATGAGCGCCCACACCCAGATGCCACAACCGGGCGAACGCCTGGAGATGCGACTCGAGACCGGCGACAACCGGCACATCACGCTGCGCCTGTTCGAGGCGCCGCACCCGCGCGCCGTGGTCATCGTCGCCGGCGCCATGGGCGTGGGCCAGCACTGCTACGAGAAGTTCGCCCGCTTCCTGCAGGCCAACGGCGCGACCGCGATCACCTTTGACTATTTCGGCACCGGCGCCTCGCTGGATGGGCACCTGCGGGACTGTCCCACGGACATCATCGACTGGGGCCGATTCGACGCTCACGCCCTGATCGAGTTCGCCCGGGCGCGCTATCCGGACGCCGACCTGCGCTGGGTCGGGCACAGTGTCGGCGGCCAGCTACTGGGCATGACACCCAACATCAACCAGCTGGAACGGGCCGTGACGGTCGCCTGCGGCAGCGGCTACTGGCGTGAGAACTCACCGCCGACGAAGCGGGTGGCCTGGCTGCTCTGGTACGGCCTGGGGCCGGCGCTGGTCGCAACGTTGGGGTATTTCCCGGGTACCCGTCTGAACATGGTGGGGGATCTGCCGCCCAACGTGATGCGCCAGTGGCGCCGCTGGTGCCTGAATCCGGATTACGCGGTGGGGGCCGAAGGGGCGACCATGGCGGATCAATTCGCGGGCGTCCGTGTGCCCATCACGGGTGTGGCGTTTACCGACGACGAGATGATGTCCCGGCGCAACGTGGAATCCTTACACGGGTTCTTTCGCGGCACCGCCGTCGACCTGCAACACATCGCGCCGCAGGCTGTCGGCGAACAACGCATCGGTCACCTGGGCTGGTTCCGCGAGCGTTACCGCGATGCCCTGTGGCAAGACGTGCTGCTGCCACGATTGCTGGGCTAGGGCGACTCAAGAACGCACCGCGGCGATCCAGGGGCTCGATCAGAGGTTTCCTACAGCACCACGTTGTGGTGTTGCACCCAGTGCTCGAAACGGCACATCAGCGCCTGGACCTCGCCCGGCACCACGGCTTCAAGAAAGTGGTCGCCGGCGAACGTCTTCACGTCGGCCAGCGAGTCGAACCAGAAGATGGTGGTGAATTCCACTTCGCGGCCGGCATCCTGGCGCAGCAGATTGGTGCCTTTCAGGCCGGTCACGCCGTCAGTCACCCGGGGCAGCACCGTATCCCGGAACAGCCTCTCGTAGCGGTCGGCGTTGGCATGGCTGGTCCAGCCTCTCCAGAATCGTGCGATCATCGGATGTCCCTCTCTGCGGCCGGCGGCCATGTCCTGATTGCGTCAGTTTCGAACGCGAAACCATAGCGAAATGTCATGAACAACCGCAATCGTCGACATGAGCCAAGCGATGTACCGAACGGAGCCTCCGTCATTTGATCGCGGCCATCCAAGTGATGCTTTTGTGATCAAATCATGATCAACCTTTAATATCTGCCGCGCAATCCCCGCCGTTGCCCGCTGTCCAATACTCATCGCTCCGGAAGCGCATTCCCGTCGGGAGCGACACCCCTGGCAACGATGGAGGATCCAGTCATGAAGCGATACGCAACCCGGTCACTGCTGGGCTCCGGCCTGCTGATGTTCACGGCGGGCCTGGCCCTGGCGGAGGACAAAGCCGACCCGGGTAACGAAACCCGCACCGAGCCGCACGCCTACACAGCGCCGGCCGAGATCGAAGTCATCCACGACACAATGGGCGACACCGCCGCCGGCCCGGCCAGCCGGGAAACCCGTCTGGAACCCGACGTAACGGTCGTGGTGACATCACAGCACGACTTTCCCGAGGATGTGGACACCGCGTACGCGCGGAAGCGCTATCTGTTTGACTCGAATCAGATCTAACCGCTGCTCCGGCCCGCGCCGAATCCCGGCGTGGGCCCTTCCTGGCCGCCGCCCACATGGCTCACGAGTTGTCGCTGCCACCGTTGATAAACGAATACAGTGCCACATCATCACGCCGCTGCCAGCCCAGACGGCTCCAGAAAGCCTGGCCGCGCTCGTTGTCCTGCAGGATCATGACATGGGACTTGAGGATGCCCTCGCGTTTCAGTGCGGCCAGGCAATCCGCCACCAGCCGGGTGGCGATGCCCTGACGGCGATACGCTTCCGACACCGCCAGATGCTGGATGTACCCGCGCTTGCCATCGTGGCCGGCCATGACGGTGCCGACGATGCGGTCCCCGTCCAGCGCCACGATGCTGAGCCCGGGATTGCGCCGGAGGTAACGGCCGATGCCGTCACGCGAGTCCGCATCGCGCAGCCGCACGCCGGCCATTTCCTGCCAGAGCCGGAGGGCACCGTCGTAGTCGTCGAGGGTCATGGGTCGATAGTGCATGGCGCGTCCCTGTACAGCCGATGGATCAGAGGTTCTGGGCAACCCGCCAGAGCACGCCGCTGGGGTCGGACACAACGAAATCGAGCATGCCCCAGGGCTGTTCGGTCACATCGCCCACCGTGACGCCATAGCGGCCGGCGAGATCACTGTTTCCGACCTGCTGGCGCCAGGCCTGCACGTCTTCCACCAGCAGGTGCATCATCAGGTTTTCCGCCAGCGCCCGATCGTAGAAGTCCTGGAGCAGGAAGCTGCACTCGCCCACATGGAAGTAGGCGACGCCGCCGGTATCCGACGCCATGGTGAACCCGAAATCCGTGTAGAAGCGCTTGGACAGCTCGAAGTCCCGGGCCGGGACGAAAGCCTTGATCTCGACCGCTTTCAGATCGCTCATGACGCTCCCCTGTCGTTGGCCGGGCTGCAGGCCCGGAAACGTCCGATTCTGAACGATCCGGCTAAAAGCGCAACACGCGATGGCAGACCCTGTCCACCACATCGGCATCGTGACTGACCAGCAGCACCGCGCAGTCGCGCTCGCGGGCCAGTTCACACAGCAGCTCGATGATCTCCTTCGAGGTGATCGGGTCGAGGCGGGATACCGGCTCGTCGGCGAACAGGAACACCGGGTCCAGCAGCATGGCGCGGGCGATGGCCAGGCGCTGCAACTCACCGCCGGACACTTCGGACGCGGGGCGCTGCAGCAGTTCCGGTCGCAGGCGCAGGCGTTCCATCAGCGGCGGCAGGCGGCTGGCATCGAGCCGGTGCAGGGCGATCAGGTCGTCGAACAGCACGCCCAGGGGCACGCCGGGTGCGAACGCGGCGGGCGGGTCCTGGAACAGCTTCTGGTAGCGGTGGGCGGCGATGCCCGGCACCCGCGACACCTGACCGGCATCCGGCGGGAGCAGGCCCAGCAGGGTGTCGCCCAGGGTGCTCTTGCCGCAGCCGCTGTCGCCGACAACGCCCACGACGTCACCGGCGCGCACGTCCAGGTCCAGCCCCTCGAACAGCTGCCGGCCGCCACGCTGCCTGGACAGCCCCCGGGCGCGGATAACCGGTTCGCCGGCGGCCCGATCGCCCGCCTGCTGGACCGTCTCCGGCCAGTGTCGAGGCGATGCCGCCATCAGCTCACGGGCATAGTCCGATTGCGGCGCACGCAACACCGCGTCCGCGTCACCGGTCTCCACCACCTGCCCCTGACGCATGACGATCATCCGCCCGCCCAGTTGCCGGGCCACGTCGATGTCGTGGGTGATGGTCAGCACCGCACCACCACTGTCGGCGTGCTCGTTGAGCAGGGCCGCCAGGTTGTCGCGCTGGGTGGCGTCCAATCCCTTGGTGGGCTCGTCCGCCAGCAGCAGCCGGGCCCCGCCGGCGGTGGCGGCGCAGAAGGCGACCCGCTGGGCCATGCCGCCGGACAGTTCGAACGGGTACTTGGCGCCATCGTCGGCCAGGCCCACACCGTCCAGATCCTTGTCCGCCAGCGCTGCGGCGGCTTCCTCGGCCTCGCCGGCAACGCATTCGTGCACCTCCGCCACTTGCTGGCGGCCACGCATCAGCGGGTCCAGCGAATGCCAGGGTTCCTGGGGCAGCATGGTCAGGGTGCGGCCCCAGAGTCGGTGCAGAGCCCTGGCGCTCAGGCCGGACAGGTCCTGGCCGTCCACCGTGACCCGCCCGCTCTGGCGCAAGGCGGACGGCAGCAGCCCCATAATGGCCTGGGCCAGCACGCTCTTGCCGGCGCCGGTCTCGCCCAGAATGGTCAGGCGCTCGCCGGGATGCAGCTGCAGGGACAGGTCGTCCACCAGCACCGCGTCGGCGGCGCGCACGGTCAGGTTCTCTAGCTCGAACAGCGCGGTCATCGACGGGCCCTCCCGGCCAGCAGGTTGAAGGCGAAGATCATCAGGAAGACGGCCAGCACCGGCTGGGCCAATACCCAGGGCGCGTCACTGTAGTAGGGGAACAGCTCCACCATCATCAGGCCCAGTTCCGCCGTCGGTGGTTGCAGGCCGACGTAGACGAAGCCCACCGCCGCCAGCGCCAGGATCGAGTTGGCCGCGCCGAACGCCGCCAGGGTCAGCACCGGCGTGACGATGGCCGGCCACACGTGGCGCTTGAAGCAATACAGCGTGCCAAAGCCGAGCATGCGCGACGCCTGCATCTGGGGCGAGGCCACCGCCGTGCGGGTCACCGCCCGCACCACCCGGAAATACTCCACCCAGAGCACCAGCGAGATGGCCACGTAGAGCATGGTCAGCGATCCCGGCGCCAGCGCCGCCATCAGCAGGATCAGCACCAGCCCCGGCAGCGCCAGCAGGATGTTGACGAAGAAGGACACCAGGCGATCCGCCGCGCCCTGGCGCCAGCCCGCCAGCACGCCGAGGCCCACGCCCACCAGCGCGGAGGACAGGGTACACAGCAGCCCCAGGAACATGGAGATCCGCACCGCCTCGCCCATGCGCGCCAGCATGCTGCGGCCGAACTGGTCGGTGCCCAGCGGTTCGCCCCAACTGGGCGCGGCGAAGGTGTTGTCCAGGTTCTGCAACGCCGGGTCAGCCGGGTGCAGCAGCGCTTCCAGCAAGGCGAACAGGATCAGCGCGCCAATCATGAGGGCGCCGGTTTTCTGGCCGGTGGCCAGTTGGGCCCACACACGGCGCACGGACGTCCGGCTGCCATTCGAGGCCAGGCGGGCCCCGCTTATGGTTGAACCCGTCTCGCTCACGGCGTCTTGCGCTCCATTCATGCCTGTGCCCTCCCGCGCGGATCAATAACGTAGCAGGCGATGTCGATCACCAGATTCAGCCCCACGAAAATGAGCCCCATGGCCAGCGCGGCGCCCTGGATCATGGGGACATCCCGGGAAAAGATGGCGTGGGCCAGGCCGTGGCCGATGCCGGGCCAGGAGAACAGGGACTCGATCATCACGATGCCCTCGATCAGGCTGACCAGCTGGATGCCCATGAACGCGATCACCGGCACCGCCATGTTGCGCAGGCCATGGCGGGCAAAGGTCTGGCCATAGCTCAGGCCCTTGACCCGCGCGAAGCGGAAAAACGCGGAATGGATCACGTCGAAGGCGCTGTGACGCACCACGCGGTTGGACACCGCCGCCAGGGCGAGTGCCAGCGCCACCGCCGGCAATACCACGAAGCGCAGGTCGTAGAAGCCTGCCACCGGCAGCAGCTTCAGCTCCAGGGCGAACACCAGCAGCAGGATCAGGCCGATGACGAACACCGGCTGCGCCCGCAGGATGGTGGAGGCGAACAGCGCCAGCCGGTCGAACCAGCCGTGGGCGCGGACCGCCGAGTAAATGCCCACCGGCAGCGCCAGCAGGGCCGCCAGCACCAGGGCGACGAACGCCAGGAACAGGCTGTGGCCCAGGAAATGGCCCACCTCGTGCGCCACCGGCAGGCCGCTGACCAGGGAATCCCCCAGGTTGAAGTGCAGCAGATCCCGCAGCCACTCCAGGTAGAGCTCCCAGGCCGGGCGGTCCAGCCCCAGTTCCTCGCTGACCGCCCGGGCGGCGGCTGAGTCCACGTTGTCGTAGCCGTAGCGGCCGGCGGCGATGCGGAAGGCCATGTCGCTGGACATCATCCGCATCATCAGAAAGCTGACAGTCCCCACGGCCCAGGCCACGAAGGCCGCCTGCCCGAGCCGTTTGAGCAGAATCGCGATCATTGTTCCTGGAACCTCATCTCGGACAGACGGTAATTGCGCTCGTAGGGATCGAAACTGAAGTCGAGCACCCGGTCGGACACCGCGGTTTGCTGGGTGTAGTAGGCCAGGGGAATCACCGGCATCTCGGCGGCGAGAATGGCGGACACCTGCTGGGCGTCCCGGCGATAGACCGCCGGATCGGTGGTGGCCTGCATGGCCTTCAGCAACGCCGGCACGTCATCGTTGTGCCAGCCCATGGCACCCCATTCGCCGCTGCCGCCGTCGCCGTAGTCGGCGAGGAATACACCGAGGGGATCGGCCATGTTGCCGTAGTTACGGGCCACCACCGCCGTCTCCAGGGTGCCGTCCAGATGCTTGCGCGGAATCGCACTGGCATTGACCACCTGGACCGACAGATCGATGCCCACGTCCCGCCACTGGGCCTGCACCACCGTGGCAATCACCATCAGCTCCGGCCGGTCGGCGTAGGTGATCATCTCCAGCTCGAAGCGCTCGCCGTCGCGCTGCAGGATGCCGTCGTCGCCGGGCGTCCATCCCAGCCGCGTCAGCAGTTGCCGCGCCTGTTCCGGATCGTGCGCCAGCTCGGGCAGGTCGTCCCGGTGCCAGTCGGCCATCGCCGGGGGCGCCAGCTGGTTGGCCTGGGAGTCGGGCACGCGCATCACCTGGCGCACCAGGCTGGCGCGGTCCAGTGCCAGGCTCATCGCCTGCCGGGCGTCGCGTTCGGCCATGAACGGGTGGCTGGCGTTGAGCTTGATCTGGATGGTGCGCGGAATGGTGTCGGAGTGAACCGCCACGTCCTCATGCCGGGTGAGCAGGTCGAGGCTGGCCGGGTCCAGGGTGTAGATGATGTCGGTCTGACCCGCCATCACCTGCAGCGCCCGGCTCTCGGCGCGGTGGCCGGTGAGGTAGGCGGCGCTCTCGATGTGGGCCGGCTCGCCCCAGTAGTCGTCGAAGCGCTCGACCACCAGGCTGTGGGGCGGCTCGAAGGATCGGATCTGGTAGGGCCCGGTGCCGTACATCCAGTCCACCTGACCCTCACCGTGGAAGGACGCCGGAGACAGGATCGCGGCGGAGAAATGCGCCAGCACGGCCGGAAGCAGCGCGTAGGGGCGGGCGAGCGTGACGGTCACCGTGCGCGGGCCCGCTTCCTCGATTCCCTCGATGGGCGCCTTGGCGATCACGCCGGGCTTGAGACGCGCCATGCGCAGGGCGTTGACCACGGCGGCGGCGTCCATCGGCGTACCGTCATGGAAGCGCACCCCATCGCGCAGTGTGAGGGTCCAGGTCAGGCCGTCGTCACTGGCGTGCCAGTCCGTGGCGAGGCCCGGCAGGAAGTTGCCCTGGTCGTCCACATCGAGCAGGGTTTCCGCCACCTGCATGCGGGTGTAGACGTAGCCATCCCGGGACGGATCCTGGCTGGTGAATTCGAAGGGCCCGCCCAGCGTGAGCTGGTCCGGGTCCTGGTTGGGGGAACAGCCGGCCAGCAGGCAGAGGCCGATCATCCCCAACAGGCAGCGCCAAAACGGCCTATCCGTAGCAAATCGTCCAGACATCGATGTGAGAGGCTCCATCCGACAGAAAACAGGCGATGGATGTTATAACATATCAATATCAAGCAGCAAGATGATAACGATAACCGATTTCATCAAGCGGGCGCATTAGCCGACAGCTTTCAGCATCGCCGCGGGCAGCAGGGAGGCAGGAGTCGGATGAAAGAACGGAGTGTATCAGCGATCGATGGACATCCTGCCTGGATTCGCGAACAAGGCGAGTTCAACGCCGCATGATCGGGAGCAGCGTCTTCGCCTCCCCGCCTACAACAACCCCTCAATCGGCAACAATGAGAAAAACCCCACGCTGAACCGCTTGAACCAGCCGGTGCCGGGCTCGGTGTCCCAGCGTTCGGTGCCATCGTCGGTTTCGCTGGTCCAGTAGAGGTCGCCGTCGTCGTCCAGGCGGACGCGGTAGGCCAGCTTGGGCACGGTTTCATCGAACGTCGCGACCAGCTGGCGGGCCAGGTTGGGGCTTTCGATCAAAAAGCCCAGCTCGGTATTCAGGTCGTTGGAGCGCGGGTCGAAGTTGTAGGAGCCCACGAATACCCAGTTGCCGTCCACTTCGAAGGTCTTGGCATGCAGGCTCGTGGCCGAAGCGCCCACGGAGTCGATGGTCCTGGCCATCTCGGCGTGCTCGGGTAACGGTTTCATCTCGTACAGTTCGATGCCCGCTTCCAGCAGATCCTCCCGGTAGCGGGCATAGCCCGAGTGGACAATGGCGACGTCGGTCGCGCTGAGAGAGTTGGTCAGCACCCGCACCCGGATACCGCGTTCGGTCATGCGGCGCAGCGCGGCAACACCGGTCTCGGTCGGTATGAAATAGGGCGATACCAGGTTGAACTGCCGATTTACGGGCCCGATCGTCTCCGACAACTGGCTCGACAGCAGGCCGTCCTCTTCCACGTAGCCCAACCCTTTGCCCGGCGCATCGCTGAAGACGCGCGTCCGGGCCCATTCCAGTTGAAGATCACTCTCCCGGACCTCACGCACGAAATCGGAACGTTCGACGGCGCGCAGATAGTCCCGGGCCCGCTCAGTCTGGCGCACCTCTCGTATAGCGTCATCCAGATGGTCGCGGTCCACTTGCGACGCTGCGCCGAGGATCAGTTCGGCCGGGTAAGACGAGGCACTGCCCCAGTAACGGTCGAAATCCGAGGACACTTCCGACACCACCTCCCCCGCGACCATCACGTCCAGGTCGCTGAACAGCACGTCCTCGGTGGCGCCGAAGTACTCGTCGCCCACGTTGCGCCCGCCGACCACCGAGATCAGGTTATCGGCGGTAAAGGACTTGTTGTGCATGCGCCGGTTCAGCCGCGAGAAGTCGGACACGAACCCCATCCAGCGGGCCGAGCGCACCACGAACGGATTGAACAGGCGCAGATCCAGATTGGGGTGGGCATCAGCGGCGCGCAGCAGCGGGTCCAGACCCGCCGTATTCATGTCGTCCAGCAGCAGCCGCACGCGCACTCCGCGATCCGCCGCCTGGATCAGGGCATCCAGCAGGAGCAGCCCGGTGGTGTCCGCCCGCCAGATGTAGTACTGCACGTCCAGCGTCCGATCCGCCATTTGCGCCATCAGCACGCGAGTGGCAAACGCCTCCCGGGCGTTGGGCAGAGGATGGATGCCCGCCAGCCCCGGATGCGCCGCCAGCGGCTCGCTCGCGCTGCGACCGATGCGCGTCTCCCGCGCCTGGTCCTGCGGCAGCGCCCAGGACGGCTCGCGGTTTTCCAGCGACGGCAGGGCCGCGCAGCCGATCACCAGCACGAGCGCCAACACCAGGACGGCCAGCAGCCCAACGGGACGGGGCAGTCGCTTGAGCAGGGGCATGATGGCCTCCTTTGCATCACCGCATCGCCCGGGACCGCGTGCGGATCAGCGACACGGCGCGGTCTGCACTTCCGGGCACCCTATAACGGTTATAGCTCCGAAGCGGCGATGGCGAAACCGGTATCCGACTCAGCGCACACAGCGGATGGGCGGCTCGGGTTCGCGATCTTCCCCGCCCATCAGGTTCCGCAGCGAACGCTCCCCGGAATCGCTGAAGACAATCACCCGGGAGTTTTCCAGGCGGCGCGCCCAGCCCAGGGCTTCGATCCGGTCGAGGAAGGCCGCGCCCAGCGCACCGGCCAGATGATCCCGACGCGCGCTCCAGTCCAGACAGGCGCGACAGAAGGTGCGTTTTGTGCGGGCCAGCGCGTCGGTGTCGATCCCCAGTTGCCGGAACCACAACTGGCCGTGATCGGTCAGACGAAGCCCGCCACGTCCCTCCCGCAGCACACCATTCTCCAGCATGCCGTGGAAGGCATAGACGCCCATCTCGCCGGCCAGATGGTCGTAACAGATGCGCGCCTTGCGCAGGGCGTGATCCCGCGGGCCGGTCCGCGGACGCTGGTCCTCGGCGATGGCCGTCATGCCCATCAGGGATTCCAGCAACTGCGCCACATCCGCACCCGCCAGCCGATAGTAGCGATGCCGTCCCTGGCGGACGACCCGGAGCAGGCCGGCCCCAAGCAGCTTGGCCAGATGCGAGCTCATGGTCTGGCGGGTCACGCCGGCGCTGTCGGCCAGTTCGGTGGCGGTCAGCGCACAGCCTGACATCAACGTGGAAAGCGCCGCGGCCCGGGCGTTGTCACCGATCAGTGCCGCGACACGGACGATGTTCGGTCCCTCAGCCATGGTTCGATCCGGGTCGAATCGTCAGGCGGTGGTCGGGTGCTAGCGTCGTCATTGTCCAATACCTCACAGGGAAACGGTCCATGAGTATCACTTGTATCATCCGCTATGAAATCGATCCGTTCCAGAGCGACGCCTTCCGGCAATATGCCGCAAACTGGGGACAGATCATTCCCCGCTGCGGTGGCCACCTGGTGGGCTACTTCCTGCCGCACGAAGGCACCAACAACGTCGCCTGGGGCCTGATCGCCTTTGCCAGTCTGGCCGACTACGAAACCTACCGGCGACGCCTGAAAACGGACGAGGCAGGCCGCGCCAACTTCACCCTCGCCCAGGAACAGCGTTTCATCCTGAAGGAGGAACGTACGTTTGTGGAGACGGTCGACAGCACCCTGGGCGTGGCGGCCCACCCGCAAGGAGACGCCCCATGATTGCCGTAATCTTTGAAGTGGAACCCCACGCCGGGCACCGGCAGGCCTACCTCGACACCGCCGCCGCCCTGCGCGCCCACCTGGAAACCATCGACGGATTCCTGTCGATCGAGCGCTTCGAAAGCCTGACCCAGCCGGGCAAGCTGCTGTCGCTCTCCTTCTGGCGGGACGAAGCCGCCATACGGCAGTGGCGGCAACTCGATGTGCACCGAGGCGCGCAGCACAAGGGTCGCCAAAGCTACTTCGCCGATTATCGGCTGCGGGTGGCCGGGGTGATCCGGGACTACGGCATGCACGACCGCGCCCAGGCGCCGGAAGACTCGCAGCAGGTGCACCCGGCCCGGTAGGCGGACGCCGGCGAGCGGACGAAGCCAGCCACGCTTCAGTGTGTGTCCGCTAGAACGCCGTAGTAATCAGGTAGGCGGTGTAGGCGCCGTAGGCGACCATCAGCACCGCCCCTTCGAACCGGTTGATCCGCCCCGGGCCGCGGAACCCGTAGCCGATCACGAACAGCGACAGGGTAAGGGCGGACATCACCATGATGTCGCGCCAGAACACCTCCGGCCCGACGCTCATAGGCTGGATCACGCCGGCCAGCCCCACCACCGCCAGCGTATTGAACAGGTTCGAGCCCAGCACGTTGCCCAGCGCCAGGTCGTGCTCGCCCTTGCGGGTGGCGATCACGGACGAGGCCAGCTCGGGCAGCGACGTGCCCACGGCGACAATCGTCAAACCGATGATCAGGTCACTGACGCCGAAGCCGCTGGCGATCTCCACCGCGCCCCACACCAGGATGCGGGAGCTGACGATCAGCAGCACCAGGCCCACCACCAGCCAGGTCAGCGAGCGGTTGAGCGGCATGGGACGGGCATCCAGTTCCTGCGCCATCTCGCCGCCCAGCGGATCGGCCTTCTGACGCATACCCTGAACGATCGTCCAGCCCATCAGGCCGGCGAACACCACCAGCAGGACGATGGCTTCAAACCGCGTCACGCGGCCGTCCCAGAGCTGCCAGGCGGCGAGGGCGGTGACAAGCGCCAGTAGCGGCAGCTCCTTGCGCAGGATCTGCGAATGCACCGCAATCGGCGCGATGACCGCCGTCAGGCCCAGGATCAGGGCGATGTTGGTGATGTTGGAGCCGTAAGCGTTGCCCAGGGCGATGCCCGGATTGCCCTGACTGGCCGCCAGCACCGACACCACCATCTCCGGCGCCGAGGTGCCAAAGCCCACCACCACCATGCCGATCAGCAAGGGCGGCATCCCGAAATGGCGGGCACTGGCGGCAGCCCCGTCGACAAAGCGGTCGGCACTCCAGACCAGCAGGGCCAATCCGGCGATTACGGCAATGAAAGCGAGCGTCATGGATCGATTCCGGTTATGCGATGTAAAGCAGAGAGCGTTGGGCTGGGGTCATTATAGACACGGCATTGGCTAACTCATGACAGGAATGGCGAAAGAAACGGTGGTGTTTTGATGGATACCCAATATGGGTATAAAATTACCCATATTGGGTATAACAGGTTTATGACGATGCCAACACATGACACCCGGTCTTCGAGAACGAGCCTGGCGGATGCCTTGTTTTCGAAAACCCGCCAAAAAATGCTGCGCCTTTTTTTTGCCAGCCAGGGAAAGGACTTCTCCATTGCCGAGCTGATCGACCAGGCGAATGCCGGGTCCGGTGCGGTCCAACGGGAATTGGAGCGCCTCGTCGATAGCGGGCTCGTCAGGGCCAGAACGCTGGGGCGTCAGAAACGCTACCAGGCCAACGTGAACTCACCCATCTATTCGGAATTATCGTCACTGGTTGGCAAGATACTGGGGCCAGAACAGCACATTGCAGACGCTCTCCAATCGATTGCCGACCAAATCAGCCTCGCGCTGATCTATGGCTCGGTGGCGCGCAAGACAGACCACGCCGACAGCGACATCGACCTCATGCTCGTCTCGGACTCGCTGACCCTGGAAGACGTTTTCGCAGCTGTGGAGCCGGTTGAATCCGCCCTTGGCCGTCCCATCAATCCCACGCTCTACAAGCACGAAGAGTTTGATAAGCGCAGGACGAGCAACAATCCGTTTCTGACGAAGGTCCTGGATGGACCCTATATACTGTTGAAAGGAAGCATCGATGAATACAGAAGCACTGGATAACCTTGTCAGAACCGGCAAGCTTCACCATGAAGCGGCCGATTCAGGCGAGGTCCAAGGATTGATCCAGTCTGGCAGCACCCGGCTGAAAGACGCCAACCTGTCATCTCTAAGCCTGGAAAGCCGCTTTGACCTGTCATACAACGCGGCCCACGCCTTATCCCTGGCGGCGTTGCGCCATTTGGGTTATCGGTCGGATAATCGATACCTCGTATTTCAATGTCTGCAGCACACACTCAATCTCGCGGCTACCAAGTGGCGCGTCGTCGACCAGGCCCATCGGAAGCGCAACCTTGCGGAGTACGAAGGTATCATCGATGTTGACGAGGCAACCGTGGCCAGCCTGTTGGCCGTTGCCGAAGAGATCCGACTGGCCGTGATTGAGCTAACGCAACACGATCAAACCTGATACCCAAAATGGGCAAAATCTTACCCATTTTGGGTAGACAGGAAGCCTCCCCCCAACACCAACACTCACTCGCCATCGGCAAAGAACGTCTCGTGCTTGCGGAACGGCCCGGTATTGTGGCTCGGCTCGAACGGCTTGAGCCCGTCCGCCTGGCTCAGTTGCGCCACCATCTGGCGGTTGAAGGGGGAATGGGTGGGGTCGGCGATGTAGGTGTGCCAGTCGACCCAGCGGGCCTCGGCGATCTCGTCCGTGTCCTGAATATCGATTGTTTCAGACGTCGGCGCCAGCCGGCACACGAAATAGAGATTCGACTTGCCGAAGCGGAAGGGATGGCGCGTGGTGAAGCCGACGATGGACTGGAAGTCGGCCTCCACACCGGTTTCTTCCCAGACTTCCCGCACCACCGCTTCCTCGATGCGCTCCCCCAGCTCCACGTGACCGCCCGGCAGCTTGAAGCCGGCCATGCCCTGCTCCCGGATCACCAGGATCTGACCCGCTCCGTTTGTCACGATCGCGCCGGCGCCGATGGTGTGGGTGGGGATGAAGGGCACGAACTCGGTCGTGGGCGCCTTCAGGATCAGCGTCAGCTCGTCTTCCTGGCAGTTGTGGAACACAAAGCCCAGATCCGTAGCCATCGCCACGAGGTGCGACTGGCGAATCGACAGGGTCAGCCAGACGATGTTCTTGGCCTCGCGGCGGGCGAACGTGACGATGTCCTGAAGCGATTGATGAAAAGCGCTGGCGTCCTCCGGGATGGCGTCCGTTTGGATGATAACGCCGTTGAACGGGTCCAGTTCGAACTGCAAAGCGGTACCTTTTGTTGGGTGCGGCTGAGGCGGAGCGTACAGTCTATCGGCCAGGACTCTAGCGGAATCTGTCCAGCCCGGCTATGGCCACGAGCCGGCTGGGTCCGTGAGAAAACCGGATGCCGTGCCAGAGAGCACCACCAGAGCTCACTTTAATGACTTCGAAGTCAGTTTATTTAATAATTACTCAGTAAATTGACCAAAACCGATTTAAGGCGCAGTATACTGACCCAGTAGATGATTTAATTCTAACTCAGTCATTATATTGAATGAGGTACCCTGACATGACTGACGAGGTGCGTACGAAATCCACTGTCATTACGGCGCTTAAAGACCAAATAGCATCCATGCAGAAGCTGGTGGATGATCTGGAGCACTCGACCACACCCGACCTCCGCCAGATCGGGCATTTACCGGAACTGCTCAGGGAGCGGCGGGAACAACTCAAGCTGAGTCCCGTGGAGACCGCAGAACTGGCCGGCCTGTCGCCGAATACCTACCGCACCCTGGAACGCGCCGATGGCAACCCACGGCTGGAAACGCTGGAGAGCGTCGGTCAGGTTCTCAATTTCAGGCTCTGGATCGAGATGGTATGAGAGCGAACGTCTACCTGTACGGCGAGCTGGCCGGTACGCTGGAACGGACGCCGGCGGGTGAAGTGATTTTCCAGTACAACCCGGATTACCTCGCCATGGCTCGACCGCCGCTGAGCATGAGCCTGCCGTTGCAGGAGGCCCCTTTTGTCTCCAGCGGGCTTCCCGGCTATTTCAGCGGCCTGGTGAGCGAAGGTTGGCTCAAGCGCGTGCAATCGCAACAGCAGCACATCGATCCAGACGACCAGTTTGCACTGCTGGTCCACAACGGCCAGGACCTTCCGGGAGCGGTGACCATTGAACTGTCAGATTTGCCTTAAGGATGCGGGCCATAGCCCGTACCACCCAGCCTGCCTGAGGGCGCTTTTTGGACACCCGAAAGTCTCGACGGATCTGGCCGAGACGCGGGGCGACCTTGTCCGTGAGATGCCCCGGAAAACCCAGGGCTTTTCCATCAGCGGCGTTCAGATCAAAGCCCAACTGAAAGTCTGTGACGGGAGACTGGCGCTGGTGGATCACGACGGTGAACTGATCCTCAAGCCCAGTCCGGAGGCTTTCGAATACGTCGCCGAAAACGAGCACCTGACCATGACGCTCATGCGCCAGGTGGGGTTTGACGTGCCGCCGTGTGGCCTGATCACCCTGCAGGACGGCCACCGGGTCTTTGTGATCCGTCGCTACGACCGGACATCCGGCGGCAAGCGCCATCAGGAGGATGCGATGCAGGCCCTCGGCATCCACAATGCGACATCCGGCTCCAAATACGACTCGGCGAGTTACGCCGACGTACTGGCTCTCACCAAGGCGCGCTGCGGAAGCGCGGTTGCGGCCAGGCTGCTGGATCGCCTGGTCTTCTCATACCTGGTCGGCAACGACGATCATCACCTCAAGAACATCAGCTTTATCCTGGAACGCCCGGTCACCCTGGCGCCCGCCTACGATACGCTGGCTTCCAGCCTCTACAACCAGGGCGGCCAGGTGATGGCGCTCCGATTCTTTCCGGACCGGGAGCCGGCCTACTTCGCCGAAATGGGCAACGGCCACTACTCGGGCTCCGATTTTGTCGAGCTGGCCAAGAGCGCGGGCCTGGCCGAAAAAGCCGCCAAAAGCCGCATTGAACGACTGGCTCTACAGACCGAAAAACGGGCGCCGGACCTGATCCGGTCGAGCTACCTGCCGGACGAGATGAAGGGGCGTTATCAGACTCTGGTGTCTGAAAGACTTGGGTTTATTCGGGTTATGTAGGGGTAATCTGGGCGGAGTTTGCATGGCTAGCGGTCACTCAGAAAAGGCCCCAAAAACTCGCCCGCCTCTTGTGAACAAACGCCCTGAATGATGTCTATTCCAGCGTGGCGCAACTTCGCCAACCCTTGGCCGTTGTTCCTCGGGTCGGGATCGACCAGCGCAACAACCACACGGCGAATACCGCGATCGATGAACGCCTCAGCACATGAGGGCGTTCGCCCGTGGAAGGAACAGGGCTCAAGCGTCACGTAGGCGGTAACGTCCGATAAAGCCCCTGTGCACTTGGACAGAGCATCAGCTTCGGCATGGCATTCACCAGGCGATTTGGTGTACCCCGTCGAGATCACGACCTCATCGCGAACTAAGACGCACCCGACTGGGGGATTCGGGAGGCATTGTGGCAACGCCTTGCGGGATTCTGAAAGGGCAAGAGCCATGAAAGATTCGTGTGATGCCACTTTTAAAACCTGTGCGGATTATATCTTGCGACGAAAAATCTCCCAGCGGTTCACTAATCAAAATAATGCTAGATATTTTGAAGTAAAGTACGTCTATCCAGGTTTGTGCCCATTCGCTCAAGCCTAATTGACAGCACCGCGTGATCGGTCACTGGCGCTTTGTCACTAGGGCCAGCGAGCACTATACTGTTCCACTCTGCGATATACTCAGCTTCGGCAATCTCCAACGATTCCGACGCAATCGCATGATCAATCCTTGATGACCGCTGACCATTTGTAGATATAAAACTCCAGTCTCCGACTGGGTTAGGAATGTAGTAATCGGAGTGAAATGAAAACCCAACTTTGGGGACTGAGCGCGCGATGCCCACGAAAGGATCGTAGTTCAAATCCCCAAGCAAGATCATTCGCTTTGCCTTTGACTCCGCCGCTATTTCGGCGATCTCTCTCCAGTAAGCCTCTTTCTTTATCCGTGAGTTATATGCCGGAGCACGAATTCCGACGATATCAAGCTCACTCTCGGGAAGCGAAACATGAAGGAAGTTTGAAAAAGCTGCCGAATCGTATTTAGGAGATGGTAGTGAACCACGCACCATGGGTTTCTTTGAGCACGCGAGAATCTGATTGTTTCCTGCGGTAGGTTCCGACAACTCGATGTGAGAATAGCCAAGATCACGAAGTTCTCTGTAAAAGCTTTCTCGCGACGGCCCATCGACATACTCGTTCAGCGTAACGACATCGGGCGAATACGATTCTAGGAAATGACCAACCTCAGCCGGAATCCTTTTCTCCCGGGTACGGTGATTTAAGTTCCAAGCAATGATCCTCAATCTGCCTCCTATGTTTAGAACCCTTGTTAGTTGGCGACATTATTTCCGGTAAAGGCACGTTCGGTGGAGATCTATTAAGTAAAATAAATCCGTCCCGGTTTCGCCGCTGGTGGGCATCCTGGCGGAAAAATAAATGGATTCGGGTTTCTCTCTATCGCCACGCATGCTTTATGACAAACTCGACCCCACCAATATCCTCCACTTTTTCCGGTGGTGGACATGACAGCACGAAGCTTTTTGTTTCACTAAGCTCATACTTCGAGTAGCTAAAATAATCCTGGCAGTCCGATAACACCACACTGTTTCGATCTCGGGCAATTGCAGCCATAGCCAACTCGTTCTCAGCATCGGTAACGGGAGGGTTGAGATCACCTTCAAGCTCACCGGATATCAATAGCTCACTTTGCGAAGACGGGTGGTCGATAATGCGTGTCGCATAGGATTTGACCTCAAGGTTCTTCTGATCAGTAAGCTGCCAGTCTCGCTCCCATGCTTCTTCTCCATCGAAAGCCCAAATCACATTACCCAGCGCACATGCCAGAAAGAAAAAAGAAACTAAAGAGCCAGCCCCCCATAAAAGTCCTTTTTTAAAGCTTTGATTCAAGATATTCACTCCATTTATAAGTACCTAGCGCTTTCAATGAACTCGCAAGGCAACTCCGCCCGATTGTCCATTGGTCGCTATGATTCGCGGTAAGGATCGCCTGTTTTACTGCAGAAAATAAATCTGTCCCGGTTTCTTGCGCATATAGACCTACCATTAAGTGCAGCTGCGTATGTTGCGCAGCAGTACACGTCGGCTGGGCGCGCCTGGTTAGGCACCGGCTCCTATTTGAACCAATACGCTCTCATCGCCACCAACCTGAACTTGGAGCGACCCATCTGGGTTTTCGTAAACTTCGCCGGCTATCAAAGACAAGAACGAACCCGCCACAACTAGATTGATGCGTTCAATATCGCCCGCGAAATCTCTAAACACTTGCACAGAATCAATTGAGCCACTTGGTAATTCCGCGAGCGATCGTGTTCGAAAAATTCCCTCATGGTCGGCTCGAAAACCTGAGCTACTGGGCAGGCGGGTCAACATCAGGCCCCAGTTATCGTTATTTTGATAAGTGGAGATCTCAAGCTGTTCATCTAACTCCAGCCGTGCATGCAGTACTAAAAGTTGCAAAAACGGAACTGAAGGTTCCATGAAGCTTGGGAGGCCATCTGGCCCCCATTCTCGAAGCGCCATTTCAACGCCATGCCAGTCAACAACACGAAGGCCGACGAGCTTCTGAAATTCTGCGACTTGAGTTGCTACAAACGACATGGTGTCCCTGCTGCCTAGCGCTGAAATAAGCGGCGGCCCGAAAGGTGCGTCCGGTGGAGGCCGAAGCCCGGAACGGGCTTGATTGATTGGTTATGTTTCACCAAAACTTCCACCACGGCTTTGTGTTCTTTAGTTGGGCCTCCGTGAGTATGCCGCTCTTGCGCCGCGCCTCAATCATCTTGGAGAAAGCAGCAAAATCATGCGCCTCTTCGTTCGCTACATACATCAAACTCCCAAAGTATTTGGCGTAGTCATTCAGATAGAGACCATCATCTCCATAGTACTCTGACGCATATTGATTTCCTTCTTCGTTAAAGTCTTCGTCGGTCAGCTTGCCGTCACAATACTTAAAGAAGAATTCTGTAGCCGATAGCTCGCCGGAAACGACTTTTGCGACATCCTCTGGCTCTTCTTCAACATGAAGCTCTCCCACCCACCCTTGAGCAAAGCACCACTTCATAAAGAGAGCGATATGTACTCCGCCGTATTCTTCCGGTGAGTCGGCCGGAAAATCTCCCCCGTAATGCCAACTGGCATCATCGTATTTCATGCCGTGCCCCTTGAAAAATAACGCCGCCAACAGCGGCCGAGCGTAGCAAGGTCCAGCCCCGAAGGAGTGATGCTGCTTCGCCTTGTTAAATGTTGGCTATTCATAGATTTTCCCGCAGTATAAAAACACTGCGAACTGCTTCCATTTGTTGTCGGCTAGCTCTCCACGTTGCCTCAAACCAAAATCAGAGACTTCAGCCCAAGCAACAGCAGACTCTAAAAAATCCGCGATAGTGTTGTTGGCCCAGCCTTCAGTAAAGCACGCTTCATCTGTTGGCTTTCCTTCATGCGGAACTCTGTCTGCAATAAGGACTTTGACGAAAGCAAGAAATGACTCTTCGTCTTTTACTTCCTCAAGAACTTCATGGACTTCCTTCATAGCTCTCTTAGGCATTTAACGCCGTGAGCAGGCGCGGAAAAACTGGAGCGAAGCGGAGGTTTTTACGTCGCGCTGCCTTACCTTGTTAGGTGATTTAGCCACAAACCCACGTGCCATCTGGATTTTGCTTAGCGCCTGCATATGCTCCGCCACAAACCCAAGTGCCATTAGGATTTTGTTTGGCACCCGCGTAATTTCCTCCACAAACCCATGTGCCATTTGGATTTTGTTTCGCACCTGCGTAACCGCCACCGCATACCCAAGTACCATTAGGATTCTGCTTGGCACCGGCATACGCTCCACCGCATACCCACGAGCCATCGGGGTTTTGCTTTGCCCCTGCGTAAGCGCTGCCGCAAACCCACGTACCATTTGGATTCTGTTTTGCGCCGGCGTATCCGTAATATTTTCTATCTTCTGACATAGTGGATTCCTTGTGTTCACCTAACGCCCGGCTCACGCGCCGGTTTGGAGCCGCGAAGCGGCGGAAAATCGGTCGCAGTGCAGCCGATTGTTAGCAGAATCATCTAAGCAATTTATTGATGGTGTTACCTATCTCGAATACTAGCCGAGTCTCTCGATTAAACTCAGATTCCAAGAAATCGTTTACGCTCCTAGCACGAAAGCATTGCGCGTCATAAGTGAAAGAAGGAAAGACAAGCTCCTTCATTTCCGCACCTGAGCGCCTCAAGTTGAAATTGAAACTAAGGCTCACAATGCTCCTGTGTTTTGAGTAATTAGCCAGAGCACACAAATAGTTATAGTCATCATGATCAACTAGCTGATCAAGACCTTCCTTTATTTCCTTAAAATTCTGATTGGCGCCGAGCCATTTTCGAATTTTTCCCAGACTAATATCACGATCTTTTTTTGCGTGGCTCAAATCAAAGGCATAATAAATTACGTGCGCGAGAATATCTGAGACACTGTGAAGGCTTTGGACGCATCCGACTATGTGAGCTCTAGCACGAAATTTATTGTCTTCTAGTTCCTCTCTTTGAGGTCCACTACCAGTAAACACCAGCCGAAACAGTTCCATTTCCGGGTAGCTATCGTCCATGTAGGACTGCATAAGTTCCTTGGCCTCATGATAGTGGTAACGAGCAAATTCCTGGCGTTCCACAATCGAGTTTAAACAAGGTGTGAGACTCGCGTAGGCGGGCTTACCATGCTTTCTAAGCACATTCTCTTTGAGTTCCTTGAGATTCCAGTCCAAAGCTCTCCCCTAGATAGTGCTAACGCTGGGTGGCAGGGGCGCGACGTTAGGAGCGTCCCTTGCCCGCCTTGGTTATATCTTTTGATAGGCTGCTGGCAACATCCCGGCCTTCGTTAGATAGGCCCCAATTTGTGCGCCGACTGACACCTACCTGCACTACCAGATCGTTTTCACGTAGCCAGTTTAGTTTGGAAACTACAGCCGGCTTGGACAACCCGGTTTCTTGGCAGATACCTCCGATCGAGCGCCACGTATAATTGGAACTGTTGAGAGCTGTAATGACCCGCCTCGTAGTTTCATCGAACCCGTAAGAATGAACCTGAAACCCACTGAATCCCTGCTCATTATCGGGCTCCGCTTCTTTTGCAACCATAGCCTCAAGCTGATCCTTCATCTCAGCTTCAAACCCACCCCCTTTGAAGCGCTTAAGGCGGTCAAGATTTGCAAATGCCAAACCCAGCGCACCCGCGACGACACACACACCTGCTTCAGCAGGCTTACCCAAAGTTCCCAGAATGACTGGAGCACCGAGCAAGACAATGAACGAGGCGATTTTAGCGAGCTGAATTTTCATGCATCCTCTTCTTTGCGATATAACGCTTGCATAAGCGGCGCCCGACTAGGGCGTCCGGTGGAGGCCCATCGGGCCGGAACAGACTTAATGCACTTGTTACAAGCTCACTCAAAAACTGGCCTCATAAAACTGCGCTCGCAGCTCAGTACACAGCGAGTTTCTTCGGCGTATTTGAAGGCGGCCTGGCAACCTGAGTCTCGAAACGAGGCCTCACGGTATTTTTCATAGGCTGCCAGAGACTCGAATGTGAATAGCGCGATGGCGATATTGTTAGCTCCCTCGGAGGGCAAGAAATAACCATGATGCTGACCGCCGAATTTCTGAACCAGGGGAATCCACATTTTCGCGTAGCGCTCGAACTCGGCGGCTTTGTAGGGATCTATGACCTACTTAAGGTAGCAGGTAACCACTTGAACTCCCTTTCAGTTGGCCTTGTAACAGTAATTAGACCGCGTTCCGCGATATTGAATATACGCGCGTTCTCGATAACAACACGTTTTACCCACACTCCATGACACTTCTTTTCATTTAAAAACAAAAAGATAGGTCAAATTCGTCTGCCTCGCCGCGCATTCGCGTGACCGCCGCCTTTTGTCATTTCAATAACACCGTAGCCTATTACGACAGGGTGTCACGATCCACCTATCGCCCCGACTTCTTGGTCCCCATCTTTGCCTCGGCCGTCATCGGATCTTCCGGCCAGGGGTGTTTGGGGTAGCGCCCGCGCTGTTCCTTTCTCACCTGGGGATACACCTCCCGCCAGAAGTTGGCCAGGTCGGCGGTGACGGCCAGGGGGCGTTGGGCGGGGGACAGGAGGTGGATGACCACCGGCAGGCGGCCGTTGGCGAGTCTCGGCGTTTCGGTCCAGCCGAACAGGGCCTGGAGTTTGGCGGCCAGGACGGGGCCATTGTCGGCGCTGTAGTCGAGGCGGATGGACTGGCCCGTGGGGATCTCGAGCGCGGTGGGCAGCTCGCGTTTGAGGGTCTGCTGCTGGGCGTAGTCGAGCCGGCTTTGCAGGGCGTCGATCAGGGCGACCTGTTGCAGGCCTTTCCAGTTGCGGACGCCGGCCAGGAAGGGCGCCAGCCACTGGTCGAGGCTGTCCAGCAGGGCCGCTTCCGAGGTGTCCGGCCAGGCGTCCGGTTCCAGCGCCCGCATGTGCTGGACGCGGGCGCGCCACTGCCTCGCGGCGTCGGTCCAGGGCAGGCTGTCGAGGCCCTTTTCCCGCACGGCGTTGAGCAGGCCGAGCTGGATCTGTTCGGGGCCGGGGTCGGGCAGGGCCTTTTCGTCGAGGATCAGCCGGCCCAGGCGGCGTACGCGGCGGGCGATGACGGTGCCCCGGGCGTCGTCCCAGCGGGCGTCGTCGACGGTGTCGATGTGCTCGGCCAGGTCGCTTTCCAGGGTGGCGCGGTCGGTGGCGGCGGCCAGGAAGATGCGGGACTCGCGGGCCTGGCCGTCCAGGTCGGCGGCCACCAGCCAGTCTTCCCGGCCCAGGGCGTCTTCGTCCCCCAGGCGGGCGCCGCGGCCGTTGCTGAGCTGGTAGCGGTTGGCGTCGCCGGGGCGGCGGCGGGCGATGCGGTCCGGGTAGGCGAGTGCCAGCAGGCGCCCGACCGGCTGGGCGTCATCCCGGTCGCGCGCGTCTTTCTGCGGCAGCAGGCGGTCCACGGCGCGCCTGAGGGCATCGAGGCGGTGGCGGTCCAGGTTGGGGGCGCGGTAGTCCCCGGTCAGCACCTGCACCCGGTGCAACAGGTCGGCGCCGGCCTGGGGGCCGAGCAGGTCGCGGTCGCCCAGCAGCGCGGCGAGGCGGGCGGCGGTCTGTGGATAACCCCGTTCGCGGCCTTTGAGGACCATATGCGCCAGCCGGGGGTGGATGCCCAGCGCCCGGGCGCGGCGGCCGTGGTCGGTGATGGCGCCGTCGCGATCGAGCAGGTCGAGCCATTGCAGCAGCTCGACGGCCTGGGCCCAGTGGGCGGGCGGCGGCGCGTCCAGCCATTCCAGGTCGGCCGGGTCGCGCGCGCCCCACTGGGCCAGTTCCAGCGCCAGGGGTGCCAGGTCGGCTTCGAGGATCTCCGGCGGGGTGAAGGCGGGCAGGCCCTGCTGTTCGGACTCGCCCCACAGGCGATAGCACACGCCCGGCTCCACCCGTCCGGCGCGGCCCTTACGCTGCTCGGCGGCGGCCTGGGACACGCGGCCGGTGATCAGGCGGGTCATGCCGCTGTTGGGATCGAAACGGGCCCGGCGCGCCTGGCCGGCGTCGATCACCACACGCACGCCTTCGATGGTCAGGCTGGTCTCGGCGATGGCGGTGGCCAGCACGATCTTGCGCTCACCGGCCGGGGCGGGCTGGATGGCGCGGTCCTGCTCCTCGCCCTTGAGGTTGCCGTAAAGTGGGGTCAGGTGGGTGCCCGGTGGCAGATGCGGGCGGATCAGGCGCTCCACCAGCCGGATTTCCCCCGCGCCGGGGAGAAAAGTGAGGATTGAGCCCGTTTGCGCGTCCAGCGCCTCGCGGATCACCGCCACCACATGGTCGGGCAGGCGTGCCGGCTGGCCGCCCCGGCTGGGCAGGGGCCGGTAGTGCACCTCCACCGGATACGCCCGCCCCTCGCTGGTGAGCACCGGGGCGTCGTCCAGCAGCGCCGCCAGGGGCGCGGTGTCGAGGGTGGCGGACATGACCAGCACCCGCAGGTCGTCGCGCAGCGCCTGCTGGGACTCCCGCACCAGGGCCAGCCCGAGGTCCGCCTGCAGGGAGCGCTCGTGGAATTCGTCGAACAGCACGGCGGCGTAGTCCTCCAGCGCCGGGTCCTGCTGGATCAGGCGGGTGAGGATGCCTTCGGTGACCACTTCAATACGGGTGCGGGCGGAGACTCTGGTGTCCAGCCGGGTGCGGTAGCCGACGGTCTCGCCGGGCTTCTCCCCCAGTTGCTGCGCCATGAAGCGGGCGGCGGCCCGGGCGGCGATGCGGCGCGGCTCCAGCATGAGGATGCGGCCGTCGCCGCGCCAGTCGGCGTCGAGCAGGGCCAGGGGCACGCGGGTGGTCTTGCCGGCGCCGGGCGGCGCCTGCAGCAGCACGGTGGTTGTCTGGGCCAGGGTGGTCTGGAGGTCGGGGATCAGGGCGTCGATGGGTAGCATGGGGAGATCATGCCGGGACTGGGGGAAAACTCAAGGTGTGGTGTCTGTTGCGGTCTTCCGTCGACAAGGCCCATCACCCGCTGCGGTGCCCCTGGCAATCGGCCGGCAGCCCGGCGGGCAGCTCCGAAGCTGAAGCTTCGGCTACATTGAGCGCGTCTTTCTGAAGGTGTCGGAGGGGAGAAAGTAGAAAAAAGCCCACCGTCCGGGAGGGTTGGGTTCTCCGGGTGGACGGTGGGCAA
The DNA here is from genome assembly GCF_011421605.1 of Marinobacter sp. JSM 1782161. NCBI lineage: Bacteria > Pseudomonadati > Pseudomonadota > Gammaproteobacteria > Pseudomonadales > Marinobacteraceae > Marinobacter > Marinobacter sp. JSM 1782161. Next base: position 165,944 of record NZ_WSSA01000004.1, on the reverse strand, counting down.
CAACGTCGACACTCGAAGGGCGGTGCCGGATCGTCTTAAACCTTAACAACGACGCTCACACTGATAGTCAGCACCTCCTTACCAGGACCAGGTGGCCGCCAGGGTACCGAAGGTGAGTTCGTCCTTGTTGGTCTTGTCGGGGCTGCTGGTCCCCCTGAGGATCAACGTGGCCTGGAAGCCGTTCCAGTGCCAGCCGGCGCCGACGCCCGCCTGCCAGATGAACGGGTTCTGGTCGTAGGTGTAGGGATCGGCATGGTGATCCATATAGGAGTAAGGCACCCACTGGCCACCGACACCGGCGAACACGGACCAGCCCATACCCGGCGCATCGGTGGAGCCGGGCAACGCCAGGGTGGACGAGGCGCCGGACGTCAGGGGCACGAAGTCCTGGGGCAGGTTCTCGCCCAGGCGCCAGACCAGGCCGGTCTGGGCGTTGGTGATGAAGTTCGAGGCGGTGACGCCCGCGCCCCAGCTCACTTCGTTCTGCAGCCCCTCTCCCGCCGGCGTGCGGAAGAAACGGCGGGCGTGATAGGCCTCCAGGCCGCCGACGGCATCCTGGCCGATCTGGTTGTCCCAGCCCTGGGGCTCGGTGCTGCCGGTGAGCTTGTGCACCCATTCCTGGGTGCGGCGGGCGCCGGAATCCGGCCCCACCACGCCGACGATCAGGCCGTAGCCGGTGATCCAGTCGTCGTTCCAGCTCCACAGGGTCAGCGAGCCGTCCAGGTAGCCGGCGTAGGGAATGTCGTCATACTGGGGTTCGCTGGACTCGATGTTCTCGGGCGTAAACATCAACTGGCGCAGGCTGAAGGCCAGCGCGTGCTGGTCGCCCGCCGCGCCGATACCGGGCAGCCAGTCCAGGCCATCCCGCGCGTGGGCGGCGAGACAGACCGAACAATCGTCATCCACCTCGGCGGCGTCGGTCAGATAGGACAGCCGGCCGCCGTTGGTGTAGCCCTTGTCGCTCGCCGTCAGCAGGTCGTTGTCCCAGGAAATGTTGAAAGTGCCGGCCATGGCATCGGGCGCGACGCCGGCCAGGCACGCCACAACGGCGTACATCCATCCCGGATACGGTGCCGATCGTGCCATCTTCATCAGCTTTGGGCCTGTCACGGCAGTCCCCCTGTGGTTGAGTCGCGCCGGATCTGTCGGATGGCGCGGGTCCAGTGGAAAAAGCCCGCCGTCCAAGAGGGTTGGGTTCAGGGGTTGGACGGCGGGCAGAAAACGGGTTCGTCAGGTGGCCCCTCAGAACCGGTAGGTGACGATCACGCTGCCGAACCATTGATTGGCGTCGCCCACATCCTCGACGATGGGGCTGTCCGCCGCGTCGCCGAACAGGCGGCTGTAGCGGGCAATGGACGTGACGTCCCAATTGCGGGCAGCGTGATAGGTCAGGCGACCGTTGAGACTGGCACGCAGGAAGGCGCCGTCCGGATCGTAGGCGGCCAGGCCGGAACGGGCCGCGCCGGCGTCGGAGACGCTGAACAGGGCGTCGTTCCAGTCTTCGCTGGCCCAGGTGGCGCCCGGGCCGACACCGTAGCTCCATTGGGGCGACAGGCGGCCACGAAACCTCAGGTAGGAGCGCAGCCGCACGCCGTCCAGATCGCCGCCCACCGGGGCTGCCAGCTCGGTGTTGAACTGCCAGGGGCCCGGGGTCCAGCTCAGCAGGACGCCGGCCATGGCACTGTCGTCCACTTCGTCGAGGTCGGAGATGTCGCCGACGTCGTCGCGGCCGCGCTCGTAGGAAATCACCGGCGAGATGCTCAGTTGCTCGGTCTTCACCACCTGCCAGCCAATGCCGGTGATGGGGTTGATGAACAGGCGTCCCAGGCGAGCTTCCACCACGGGGATCGGAATCGCCTCGTAGGTGTCGGCGCCCCGGTACTCCGGGGCCACCCCGACGCCCACGCCGAGGTTGAATCGCCACTCGTTGGCATCCGGGGTTTCCGGCGCCTCGTCCTGGGCCAGTGCGCCGGCGCTGGACAGCCCCAGCACCATGGCGATTAACGGCTTGCCGATTGTCATCGTCGCTCCTTTATTGCTTCCGTCCGGAAAACACGCCTGTCCGGACATCCATTGTTGTGCTGAGCAACAGCTTACGCGGCCTGTGTTGCAACAGACCTACGCGCCCGGCGCATCCTCGTCACTGGCCGCCGTCTTGCCGATCACGGTGGTCTGGTCCGCGGACTCACCCCCGCCCAGCGCCCGGTACAGGGTGATGCGGTTGGTCAGCTTCTGCAGTTTGACGTCGACCAGGGTCTGGCGCGCGCTGAGCAGTTCCCGACGGGCGTCGAGCACCGCCAGGTAGTCATCGGCGCCGGCTTCGTAGCGGCTCTCCGCCAGCTCCAGCGAACGCTCGGTGGCGGTGACCAGGGCGGCCTGGGCCTGTTCCTGGTCTTTCAGGAAGTTGCGCGCCGAGAGGGCGTCGGACACTTCCTGGAAGGCGGTCTGGATGGTCTGCTCATAGCTGGCGACCTGCTGGTCGCGGCGCACTTCGGCCAGGTCCAGGTTGGCCTGGTTCTCGCCGCCGGTGAAGATCGGCAGGTTGATGCTGGGCGCAAAACTCCAGGCGCCGGAACCCCCGTCGAACAGGCCGGACAGCTCGCTGCTGGCGGTACCGGCGGAGCCGGTCAGGGTGATGCTCGGGTAGAACGCCGCCCGCGCCGCGCCGATGTTGGCGCTGGCCGCTTTCAGGCTGTATTCCGCCTGACGGATGTCCGGGCGCTGCAGCAGGATGTTGGAAGACAGACCAGCCGGCACGTCGGACAACATGGCCACGGCCGGATCGATCAGGCTGTCGTCCGGAATCACCGGAACCGGGCCACCGACCAGCACGGCCAGGGCGTTGCGGTCCTGGGCCACCAGGCGACGGTACTGGGCGCGGTTGCTGCGCGCGGTTTCCAGGGCGATCTCCGCCTGGCGCACGTCCAGCTCGGAGCCCAGGCCGGCGTCGAAGCGGTTACGCACCAGGTCCACCGATTCCTGCTGGGACTCGACGGTGTCTTCACTGATGCGCAGGTTCTGCTTGTCCGCCAGCAGGGTCAGGTAGGCGTTGGCCACTTCCGAGACCAGGGTGATCTGCGCGCTGCGGCGGGCTTCCTCGGTGCTCAGGTAGCTCTGCAGGGCGGATTCCTTGAGGCTGCGCACCCGGCCGAACAGGTCCAGCTCGTAGGACGCTACGCCCAGGTTCACGCCGTACTCACTGGAGATGGTGCTGCTGCCGGTGGAGCTCAGGTCCGCCGGCACCCGCGAACGGGAGCCATCCGCGTTGACGCCGATTTCCGGGAACAGCGCGGCACCTTCGATGCCGTACTGGGCGCGGGCCTCGGCCACGTCGAGCATGGCCAGGCGCAGGTCACGGTTGTTGGCCAGGGCGGTATGGACCAAAGCCCGCAACTGGGAATCGCTGAACAGGGACTCCCAGCCGGGCAGGACGACCGAATCGGCCGTCCCGTTCCTGTCGCCCACTTCTTGCGGCACCGGTGAATCCGGCCGCTGGTAGTCAGGCATCAGGGTGCAGCCGCCCAGGGTCAGGGCAACCAGCACCGCAGGGGTCAGTCGCTTCATGCGCGTCCCTCCGTTTGTTCGAGCGCCGGGGTGTCCCCACGGTCGTCCGATGATTCGTCTTTCGCGGTGCTACCGGTGAGCGGCACGCCGGACAGCTTGCGCACCACCACGTAGAACAGCGGGATGAAGAAGATGGCCAGCACGGTGGCCGCCACCACGCCGCCGAACACGCCGGTACCGATGGCGTTACGCGCGCCGGAGCCCGCGCCGGAGCTGAGCATCAGCGGGGTGACGCCCAGGCCGAAGGCCAGGGAGGTCATCAGGATCGGGCGCAGTCGCATGCGCACCGCGTCCAGGGTGCCCCGCAACAGGCCACGGCCCTGCTGCTCCAGTTCCAGCGCGAATTCGCAGATCAGGATCGCGTTCTTGGCCGACAGGCCGATGGTGGTCAGCAGCCCCACCTGGAAGAACACATCGTTATCCAGCCCGCGCAGGCTCGCCGCCAACACCGCACCGATGACGCCCAGCGGCACCACCATCATCACGGCGAACGGAATCGACCAGCTTTCGTACAGCGCCGCCAGGCACAGGAACACCACGATCATGGACAGCGCGTAGAGCGCCGGAGCCTGGTTGCCCGCCTGCTTCTCCTGGTAGGAGAGGCCGGTCCACTCGGAACCGAAGCCGCCGGACAACCCACTCACCAGTTTCTCCATTTCGGCCATCGCCTCACCGGTGCTGTAGCCGGGCGCGGCGTTGCCCTGGATGTTCATGGCGGAGACGCCGTTGTACCGCTGCAACTGCTGCGGGCCGTAGGTCCATTCGCCCTCGGAGAAGCTGGAGAAAGGCACCATCTCACCGTCGTCGTTGCGCACATACCAGTTTTCGATGTCGTCCGGCAGCATCCGGTACGGGGCGTCCGCCTGGACGTAGACCCGCTTGATCCGGCCGCGGTCGGTGAAATCGTTAACGTAGCTGGAGCCCCAGGCCACCTGCATGGTGGTATTGACGTCGTTCAGGGAGACACCCATGGCCTTGGCCTTCTGGCGATCCACGTCGAGACGATACTGGGGCGCGTCCGGCAGGCCGTTATAGCGCACCTGGGTCAGGGCCGGGTTCTGGTTGGCCTCGCCCAGCAGTTTGTTGGTCGCCTCCACCAGGGCATCGTGTCCGGCGGCGCCGCGGTCCTGCAGCTGCAGGTTGAAACCGCTGGCCACACCCAGTTCCGGGATCGACGGCGGGTTGAGGGCGAAGATGATCGCCTCACGTACCTGCGAGAACTCGGCCATGGCGCGGCCGATGATGGCGTTGACCCCATTCTTCTCCAGGTCCCGGTCTTCCCAGTCCTTCAGGCGCACGAACGCCAGGCCCGAGTTCTGGCCACGGCCGGCAAAGCTGAAGCCGGCCACGGTGAAGATGGACTGCACCGCCTCTTTCTCGTCGTTGAGGAAGTGGTCTTCCATCTTCTTCAGCACGTCGATGGTCTGCTGCTGGGTGGAGCCCACCGGCAACTGCACCTGGGCCAGCAGGATGCCCTGGTCTTCCTCCGGCAGGAACGCCGACGGCAGACGCTGGAAGCTGTAGCCCAGCACACCCACGATGACCACGTAGATCAGCATGTAGCGGCCACGACGGCCCAGGATCTTCTCCACCCGGCCCTGGTAGCGGCCGGTGGCTTTCTCGAAGCTGCGGTTGAACCAGCCGAAGAAACCACCCTTGGTGTGGTGATCGCCCTTGTGCGGCTTGAGCATGGTGGCGCACAGGGCCGGCGTCAGGATCAGGGCCACCAGCACCGACAGCACCATGGCGGAGACGATGGTGATGGAGAACTGGCGGTAGATGGCGCCGGTGGAGCCGGGGAAGAAGGCCATGGGCACGAACACGGCCGACAGCACCAGCGCGATGCCCACCAGGGCGCCGGTGATCTGGCCCATCGATTTGCGCGTGGCCTCGACCGGCCCCAGGCCTTCCTCGGCCATCACCCGTTCCACGTTCTCCACCACGACGATGGCGTCATCCACCAATAGCCCGATGGCAAGCACCATCCCGAACATGGTCAGGGTGTTCACCGTAAAACCGCAGGCGAAGAGGATGCCAAAGGTCCCGAGCAGGACCACCGGCACGGCGATCGTCGGGATCAGCGTGGCGCGGAAGTTCTGCAGGAACAGGTACATGACCAGGAACACCAGCACGATGCCTTCGAACAGGGTCTTGACCACTTCTTCGATGGAGATCTTCACGAACGGCGTGGTGTCGTAGGGGTACTGGACTTCCAACCCTTCCGGGAAGTAGGCGCTCAGTTCGTCGATCCGGTCACGCACCCGGTTGGCGGTATCCAGGGCGTTGGCGCCGGACGCCAGGTTGATGCCCAGACCGGCCGCCGCCTGGCCATTGAATCGGCCGCGAATGGAGTAATCCTCGGCGCCCAGGGTGATGCGGGCCACGTCGTGGAGGCGCACCTTGGAACCGTCGGAGGTCACTTTCAGCAGAATCTTGCCGAATTCCTCCGGCGAGGACAGCAGCGTCTGTACCACGATGGTGGCGTTCATCTGCTGCTGGTCGACGGACGGCGAGCCACCCAGCTGACCGCCGGTGACCTGATTGTTCTGCACTTCGATGGCCGAGGTCACATCGGACGGGGTCAGGCTGTACTCGTTGAGCTTGTTGGGATCGAGCCACACACGCATGGAGTACTCGGCGCCGAACAGCTGGGTCTGGCCCACGCCCTGCACCCGGCTGATGGGGTCCTTGATGTTGGAGCCCACGTAGTCGGCGATGTCTTCCTGGGCCATGGAGCCGTCGCTGGAGGTGAAGCCCAGTACCATCAGGAAGCTGTCGGAAGATTTGGTCACCTCGACGCCCTGCTGCTGCACCGAGGTGGGCAGGCGTGGCGTGGCCAGCTGCAGCTTGTTCTGCACCTGGACCTGGGCGATGTCCGGATCGGTGCCCGGGGCGAAGGTCAGGGTGACCTGCGCGTTGCCGCTGGAGTCACTGGTGGACGCCATGTACAGCAGGTTGTCGATGCCGTTCATCTGCTGCTCGATCACCTGGGTAACCGAGTCTTCCACGGCTTCGGAGGACGCACCGGAGTAGGTGGCGGAGATCGTCACCTCGGGCGGCGCCACGGTGGGGTACTGCTCCACCGGCAGGTTATAGATCGACAGAGCCCCCGCCATCATCAGGACGATGGCGATGACCCAGGCGAAAATCGGTCGGTCAATAAAGAAACGTGCCATTCAATCAACCCTGCTGTGCATCGGCTTTCTGGGAGGCGTCAGCCTGCTGCTCGTCATTCACGTCGACCGGCTTGACCGGTGCGCCCGGTCCGGTCTTCTGCAGGCCCTCGACGATCAGGCGGTCGCCGTCTTCCAGGCCCTCGCTGATCAGCCAGCGGTTACCCACCGCCTTCTCGGTTTTAACGACGCGCTTCTCGACGGTGTTGTCCGGACCCACCACCAGCGCGGTGGCCTGGCCGTTGGGCTGACGGGTCACGCCTTTCTGCGGCACCAGGATGGCGCTGTCACGCTCGGCCTGGGGCAAACGGGCGCGCACGAACATGCCCGGCAGGAGGGCGCCGTCCGGATTGGGGAAGATCGCCCGCAGGGTGACCGAGCCGGTGGCTTCGGCGACGGCATACTCGGAGAACTGCAGGGTGCCGTTGTGCTCGTAGACGTGGTCGCTCTGGTCCACCAGGGATACCGAGGCCTTGTCCTCGCCCACGGTTTCCAGCTTGCCGGCCGCCAGGGCGCCGCGCAGCTTCTGCAGTTCGCTGTAGGACTGGGTCAGGTCGACGTAGATCGGATCCAACTGGCGGATAGTGACCAGCGCGTCGCTCTGGTTGGCGGTCACCAGCGCGCCGGCGGTGTAGGAGGACCGGCCGATGCGGCCGCTGATCGGCGCCTCGATGGTGGTGTAGTCGAGGTTGATCTGCGCGGTCTGTACCGCGGCCTCGCCGGCGGCCACCTGGGCCTCGGCCTCGCGCAGGGAAGCGCGGGCGTCGTCCAGTTCCTGCTGGCTGACGGCGCCGGTCTTGATCAGGCGCTCATAGCGGTTGGCCGTCAGTTGGGCCGATTCCAGGGTTGCCCGTGCCGACGCCACATCCGCCCTGGCGCTGGCCAGGTCGGCTTTGTAGAGCTTGTCGTCGATCTGGTAGAGCGGCTCGCCGGCTTCGACTTTCTCGCCCTCTTCGAACAGACGCTTTTCCAGGATACCGGTCACCTGGGGGCGGACTTCCGCCACCTGATAGGGGCTGGTGCGCCCCGGCAGCTCGTTCACCAGGGTGAACGGCTGGGCCTTGACCGTGACAAACCCGACCTCGGTGGGCGGGCTCTGTTGCTTGCCCTGAGCCTGGGCCGAGCCTTCCTGCTGGCTACAGGCGCTGATCATGAAAGATGCAATCAGCAACAAAAGCAAAGATTGCGTAGAATGGCGCATGGATAAACCTCTATCGACCCAATAAAAACGCGGGCCCGGTCAGGGAACCCGCGTCGACGAACGTGTTAGTGGAAACACGATTATACATACATGCACGAATGTATGTATAGTAGTTAATACTGTGTTTGCGAGATTTTTACAGGATCCAAGATGGCCCGACGCACCAAAGAAGACGCCCAGAAAACCCGTGAAATGTTGCTGGATGCCGCGGAGCAGGTGTTCTACGAGAAGGGTGTATCGCGCACGTCGCTCAACGACATCGCCCAGGCCGCAGGCGTCACACGGGGGGCCATCTACTGGCACTTCAAGAACAAGCACGACGTGTTCGAGGCCATGATGGAGCGCCAGGAAATGCCGCTGGAAATGCTGCGCGCCGTGGTGGAAGACCCGGATCAGCCGGACCCGCTAGGCCGTTTCCGCGATTTCATGCTCCACCTCACCCGGGAGATTGCCCGCGATCCCCAGCGCCGCCGGGTGTTCGAGATCATGTTCCACAAGTGCGAGCTGACCGAGGAGAACGAGCCGCTGGTCACCCGCCACCGCAACAACATCAAGGACGCCACCGAACGCATGCGCGGTGTGCTCCGGAATGCCATCCGGCTGGAGCAGCTACCGGAATCGCTGGACGTGGAACGGGCCATCATCCAGCTGCATGTGCAGATCACCGGGCTGATCTATTTCTGGCTGCTGGTGCCGGACACGTTCGATATGGAGAAGGAATCGGAACGGGTCATCAACGCCTATTTCTATTCCCTGGAGCATTGTTTCGTCGGCGAAGACGCGGCCTGCGGGGCAGGATAACGCTAGCCGGCACATCAGCGACGCGGCGCCTGCGCCGGCACCAGCAGGGCAAACACCAGCCCCCACACCAGAGCGCCGACGCCGATCCAGAAACCGCTTTCCAGCGTGCCGCCGGCATCCAGCCACTGCTTGACCAGCCAGGGCCCGGCCATTTGCGCGAAGGCGTAGAGCGCCACCATCGCCGCCGACAGCCTTGGCCCCTGGTGCGGATGCAGGGCGCGGGCAATACGCTGGGTCAGCAGCACCGAGCCCAGGAAGGTGCCGCCCACCAGCACCCCGCACAGCACGATACCCACCGGCCCCGGCCAGATCACCGCCGCCAGTACGCCAAGCAGTTGCACCACAAAGTTGAGCCGCAGCGCCAGTCGGTCGCCGATGCGCGCGCCCAGGTGATTCCAGATCCACGCCGACGGGATGGTGGCCAGGGCGACGATCAGCCAGGAGCCGTCCACCAGCCAGTCGCCGGGTGCCAGTTGCATGGTCGCCAGCAGTGGCAGGAAGGTCATCGGCAGGATATAACCCAGACCGGCGCCGGCGTAGGACAGGAACAGCGGGATGCTGGCACGGTCGAACAGGGGCGACTTGCCGGGTTTGGCCGGCGTGTGTTCAGTCTCGCCCGGCCCCGTCACCGGCACGTCGAGCTCACGCAATACCCGCCACGCCCACCAGCACAGCGGCACCGACAGCACCAGTGCCGGCCACCAGCGACCCGCGCCCGACAGCCAGTCGGCGCTGAGCGAGACCATAGCGCTGGAAACCAGCAGCCCGATCCCCACGCCCAGGTAAACCAGCCCGCTCAGGGACGCCCGATTGCGGCGCACCAGCCACTCCAGGATCAGCGCCGGCGCCTGCACGAAGACGATGCCGTTGGCCACGCCGTTGAGCCAGCGCACCGCGTCCTGCAGGTCAACGTTCTCGATTTGCGTCTGCAGCAGGCTGGTGACGAGATGGACCACCAGCGACAGAGGCAGCAGAAAGCGAATGTGATCCACCCGGTGCCAGCGGATCGCCAGCATCGCGCCCATCAGGTAGCCCAGGTAGTTCCAGGTGGCCAGGGACGCGGCTTCACTGGAGCTGAGCACGCCGTCACTGACCAGGTACGGCAACAGCGGCGTGTAGTAGAAACGCCCCAGGCCGTGGACCACCAGCAGGGCAACGGCACCGGCTCCCAGGACGGTCCAGAGTTCGCGGGAAGAAAGAGGCGTCGGGGACGACGTGGCAGCCATGCAGCACCTGTTGAGTGGCCAACGGAGAAAAGCATGGGCGAGTGTAGGGCAAGGGACCGGTCACGGAAAGCCGTCCGCGTGTGGCGACCGCCTGCCGAGCGATTGCACGCGGGGGCGCACGCTGCCTACTCCGCCTCGCCCGGCTTGGGTACACTGTGGCCTGGATCGTCGGTCGCCATGCGGCTTGCCGAAATGTAGTACATATGTCACCGTATGGTGAATATAAACGGAAGCGCTGTCGTGAATTCGAATACCACGGTGAAGACCAAAGCCCCGAAATCCCCCCAAAGAGCCAGTGTCGCGGACTTTCTGGCGGAAGCGATCTTCTCCGGTCGTTACCGGCCGGGCGATTTCGTGCCCAAGGAAATCGACCTGTGCGAACAGTTGGGCATCAACCGCCCCGCCGTGCGCAGCGACCTGCGCCAGCTGGTGGATTCGGGCATCATCGAGCGCATTTCCGGCCACGGCTCCAAGGTGCGCGAGTACGACGCCTGGCACATCCTCGATCCCCAGGTCACCGACTGGATGACCCGCTACGCCGCGCCCAACCCGGAGATCCTCAAGGAGATCCTGTCGTTCCGCCTCGACGTGGAACCCTACGTCGCGATGACCGCGGCCAAGTCCGCCAAGGCCCGCGACCTGGTGGCCATCGAGGAGGCCTTCGAGGGCATGAGCCGCACGGTCGACCACAGCGGTGACGACGGGGACGCCCACAGTGAGTTCGACGTGGCCTTTCACGAGGCCATCTTCCGCGCCACCCACAACATCGTCTGGACCCAGCTGTCCCACATCCTGCGGCCGTCGATCTATCTGCTGATCGCCCGCTCCAACGTGCACACCGCCGATCCGGCGGAAAGCCTGGAACGCCACCGCCGGGTGATGGACGCCATCCGCGCGCGCCAGCCCCGCGAGGCCTTCCTCGCCGCCCAGGACGTGCTGGCGAGCACCGCCGCCGCGCTGGGCATCGAGATGCCGGAAACGGCGCTGGGGCACGATCCGGGCCTGGCCTGATTCTCGATATCAGACGCAGAACACTGGACACAAAAACGCCGGGCATTGCCCGGCGTTTTCCGTTCCATCGATCGCAATCAGTGCGAGTGCCGGGGCACGTCCGCCCCCCGGTTGCCCACCAGGAAGTCGAAGTCGCAGCCTTCGTCCGCCTGCAGCACGTGCTCGATGTAGAGCTGGCGGTAGCCGCCGTCGCTGGCGATGCGGTTGGACTGGGCCATGGGGTCGCTCTCGTCCAGCCGCGCCTGGATTTCGGCGTCGCTGACGTCCAGGTGCAGCCGGCCGCTGTCGCAGTCCAGCTCGATCCAGTCGCCGTCGCGCACCGCCGCCAGTGGGCCGCCCGCCGCCGCTTCCGGCGCCACGTGCAGCACCACGGTGCCGTAGGCGGTGCCGCTCATGCGGGCGTCGGAGATGCGCACCATGTCGGTCACGCCCTGCTCCAGCAGCTTGGCCGGCAGACCCATGTTGCCCACTTCCGCCATGCCGTGATAGCCGCGCGGGCCGCAGTTACGCATCACCAGGATGCTGTTGGCGTCCACATCCAGCTCCGGGTCGTTGATGCGCGCCTTGTAGTGATCGAAGTCGTTGAACACCACGGCGCGGCCGCGATGTTGCATCAGCTCCGGGGTCGCCGCCGACGGCTTGAGCACGGCGCCGCGCGGGGCCAGATTGCCGCGCAGGATGCACATGCCGCCGTCGTCCCGCAGCGGGTTGTCGAGCGGGCGGATCACATCCTCGTTGTACAGCGGCGCCTCACAGACGTTCTCCCACAGGGTCTTGCCGTTGACGGTCAGCGCGTCCTTGTGGGGCAGGCGGTCGGCGTCGCCCAGCCGGCGCAGCACCGCGGGCAGGCCGCCGGCGTAGTAGAACTCTTCCATCAGGAAGCGACCGGAGGGCTGCAGGTCGACGATGGTGGGCGTGCCGCGGCCGATGCGGGTCCAGTCGTCCAGCGCCAGGTCGACGCCGATGCGCCCGGCGATGGCCTTGAGGTGCACCACCGCGTTGGTGGACCCGCCGATGGCGGCGTTGGTGCGGATGGCGTTCTCGAAGGCCTCTCGGGTCAGCACTTTGGACAGGTGCAGGTCCTCGTTCACCATTTCCACGATGCGGTTGCCCGACAGGTGCGCCAGCACGTAGCGGCGTGAATCCACCGCCGGGATGGCCGCGTTATGGGGCAGGGTGGTGCCCAGGGATTCGGCGATGCAGGCCATGGTGGACGCCGTGCCCATGGTGTTGCAGGTGCCGGCCGAACGGGACATGCCGGCCTCGGCGGCCATGAAATCGTGCAGGCTGATGCGGCCCGCCTTCACTTCCTCCGACAGCTGCCACACCACCGTGCCGGAGCCGATGTCCTTGCCCTTGTGCTTGCCGTTCAGCATGGGCCCGCCGGACACCACGATGGTGGGAATGTCGCAACTGGCCGCGCCCATCAGCAGCGCCGGCGTGGTCTTGTCACAACCCACCAGCAGCACCACCGCGTCGATGGGATTGCCGCGAATGGCCTCTTCGACATCCATGCTCGCCAGGTTGCGGGTGAACATCGCGGTGGGGCGCAGGTTGGACTCGCCGTTGGAGAACACCGGGAACTCCACCGGGTAACCACCCGCTTCCAGCACCCCTTTCTTGACGTGCTCGGCCAGCTTGCGGAAGTGGGCGTTGCAGGGGGTCAGCTCCGACCAGGTGTTGCAGATGCCGATGATGGGCTTGCCCTGGAATTCGTGCTCGGGAATGCCCTGGTTCTTCATCCAGCTCCGATACATGAAGCCGTTCTTGTCGGCGGTGCCGAACCACTGGGCCGATCGCAGCGGGCGCTTGCTGTTGGTCATGTTGATTCACTCCTTACCGGATTCCGGACGGCGGCCCGGTTTCTTGTTTTGTTTCGACAGTCGTCGCTCACTGCGTAAACCATACATAAAAAATCGTATGTTGAACAAATAAAAATTTATGTCTAATATCGATCCTGCAAAACAATCCGGCACAAACAACGCCCAGCACAACCAACAGTGACTCGTGGTCACGCCCCGCAGCGGGCCACTGATACAAAAACAATCTCCCGAGGAGTGTCACTATGCTGTTTTCCAAGCGCCCGTCTTCAAAGCGGCTATCCCTGAAACGCAACCTTGTCCTCATGGGCACCGCCCTGTCCTTTTCCCTGACCCTGTCTTCCGCCCAGGCGGCCGAGTACGACTGGAAATTCCAGGCCTCGGAAACCGCCGGTGAAGTGAGCTTCAAGATCAAGCAGGAATGGGCCGATCGCATCGAAACCATGACCGACGGCCGGGTCGCCATCGAGATCATGCCGATCAACTCGGTGGTGGGCCCCACCGAAACCCTGGAGGCGGTGAGCGCCGGCATCCTGCAGGGCCACATCACCGACCCCAGCTATTTCTCCGGCCAGAACCCGGCCTTCGGCATGCTGGGCAACCTGGTGGGCGCCTGGAGCGACCCCAACGACTTTCTCGCCTACATGAAGCACGGCGGCGGCGAAGATCTCTACAACGAGCTGGTCGAGCCTTACGGCGTGCACCTGATCGGCGCCATGACCTTCCCGCTGGAATCCATTCCCTCCACCGTGCCCATCAAGTCGCTGGACGACTTCAAAGGGCTGAAGATTCGCGCCCCGCAGGGCATGGTCTACAACATCTTCGAGCGCATCGGCGCCACGCCGGTGAACCTGCCCGGCTCGGAGGTCTACACCGGTCTGGAGAAGGGCGTGATCGACGCCGCCGACTCCACCGTGCTGTCCAACAACGACGCCATGGGCCTGCACAGCTTCGCGCCGTACCCGCTGTATCCGGGCTTCCACTCGATGCCGATGAACGCCATCTCCATCAACAAGAAGATCTGGGACGGCCTGCCCGAGGACCTGAAGGTGACCCTCAAGACCGCCTTCGACGCCATGGCCTACGACCTGGTCGCACGCCTGCAGGCGCAGGACATCAAGACCCTGCAGAAGCTCAAGCAGGACCCGGACGTGCACCCGTTCGACCTGCCTGACAGCGAGCGCAAGAAATTCCGCCAGGCAGCGGAACAGGAGTGGAAGGTCTGGGCGGACAAGAACGACATGACCGCCAAGATCTACGACTCGGTCACCGCGTTCCTGCGTTCGCGCAACCTGCTTTAACCGGTCTATCCGGCCCCAAGACGGTGGCGCCCCGCGCCACCCGGAGGAACCATGTCGTCTTCTTCTCATCCGTCGAACTCAACCGAACCGACCCGGCCGGTGGCGACCGAAGCCAGCGCCGGCAGCCCGCCGGACGCCGGCGCCCGCAACGGCTTCGACCGTCTGGTGCTGCGCTGCGGCCGGTCCGCCGCCTGGCTCGTCTTCATCGCCATGACCATCAGCGTGTACGAAGTGTTCATGCGCTACGGCCTGGACTCGCCCACCTCCTGGGTGCACGAAACCGTGGTGATGCTGGTGGCCACCCTGTTTTCCCTGGGCGGCCCGGTGGCCATGGCCAACAACCGTCATATCCGCGTGCGCGTGCTCTACGACACGGTGGGCCCGCGCGTCCGCCTGTGGCTGGACCGCTTCAACGATCTGGTCACCCTGGGCTTCTGCCTGCTGATGAGCTACGCCGGCTACGTGATGTTCTGGAAGTCGTCCCATAACCCGATGGGCGACTGGTCCCTGGAACGCTCCGGCACCTCCTGGAATCCGCCGTTTCCCACCCTGGTCAAGGGCATGATCCTGCTGGCGCTGGCGGTGATGACCGTTCAGGCCGCCTGCCACCTGGTGCAGTCCCTGCGCGCCCGCCAGGAACCGGAAACCGAAGGCCGCCTGGTCGAGGAGTACCGCTGATGGATATCGCACAAGGCACGACGCTGCTGGTTGGCGCCATCTTCGCGCTGCTGGTGACCGGCCTGCCGCTGGCCTTCATTACCGGGCTGGTGGCGCTGTGTTTCGCTTTTGGCTGGTTCGGGCCGATGTCGCTGCCACTGGTCACCAGCCGGGTCTACGGGTTCGTCACCGAGTACTCGCTGGTGGCGGTGCCCATGTTCGTGTTCATGGCATCGCTGCTGGACCGATCGGGGATCGCCAAAGACCTGTTCAACGCCATGCGCCTGTTCGCCGGACGGCTGGCCGGGGGCGTGGCGGTACAGACGGTGGTGGTTGCCTTTTTCCTGGCGGCGCTGTCGGGAATCATCGGCGGCGAGATCGTGCTGCTGGGCATCCTGGCGCTGCCGCAGATGCTGCGGCTGGGTTACGACAAGCACCTGTCCATCGGCGTGGTCTGCGCCGGCGGCTCGCTAGGCACCATGATGCCGCCGTCCATCGTGCTGATCATCTACGGCCTGATCGCCTCGGTCTCCATCGCCGACCTGTTCACCGCCGCCATCACCCCGGCGGTGATCCTGATGGGCAGCTACATCGCCTACGTGCTGGTGCGCTGCCTGCGCAATCCGGAGATGGGCCCGCCGCTGACCGATGAACACCGCGCCGAAACCTTCGCCTCCAAAGGCGAAGCGCTGAAAGCGGTGATCGTGCCGGCGCTGATCGCGGCGCTGGTGCTGGGCTCGATCTACGGCGGCGTGGCCTCGGTCACCGAAGCGGCCGCCATGGGCGTGTTCGGCGTACTGCTGGCCATTTTCTACCGCGGCGAGCTGCAGCTGGGCACCCTCCACAAGAGTCTGGACCAGACCATGACCACCTGCGGCATGATCATCTGGATCGGCATCGGTGCCGCGGCGCTGGTGGGCGTCTACAACCTGATGGGCGGCAACGACTTCATCTCCGACATGATCCTCGGCCTGGACGTCCCGCCCATCGCGGTGCTGCTGGTGATGATGGCGATCCTGCTGGTGCTGGGCATGTTCCTGGACTGGATCGGCGTGGCCATGCTGACCCTGCCGATCTTCGTGCCCATCGTCACCGAGCTGGGCTACAGCCCGATCTGGTTCGGCATCCTGTTCGCGGTGAACATGCAGGTGTCCTTCCTGTCCCCGCCGTTCGGCCCCGCCGCCTTCTACCTGAAGGGCGTGGCGCCGGCGGGCGTGAGTCTCAAGGACATCTTCGTGTCGCTGCTGCCGTTCATCGCCCTGCAGCTGTGCGTGCTGGCCCTGCTGCTGGTGTGGCCGCAAACCGCCCTGTGGCTGGTGGACTGAGGCCCATGACACCACCCTGAAAAACACCGGGCGACAGCGGATGTCGCCCGGCCGGATACGACAACAACAAACCATCCAAAGCCGATGACAAGGACAACAACATGGCAAGCCAACGACTGACGTACCTGGAGAAGATCGGGTTTGGCAGCGGCGACATGGCCATCAATGTGGTCATCTCCTCGATGTTCCTGATCATTTCCTATTTCTACACCGACATCTTCGGCCTCAAGCCGTCCCATATGGGCGTGCTGTTCCTGGTGGCGCGGCTGGTGGACGCGGTCACCGACCCGCTGATGGGCATGCTCACCGATCGCATCAACACCCGGCGTGGGCGCTACCGGCCCTACTTCCTGGTGTTCGCGGTGCCGTTCGGGGTGTCCATCCTGCTGCTGTTCACCACGCCGGACTGGGACTACAACGCCAAGCTGGTGTGGGCCTACGCCACCTATCTGCTGGTGACCCTGCTGTTCACGGCGGTGACCATCCCCTACATCTCGCTGATCGGCGTGCTTACCGACGACCCCAAGGACAAGCTCTCGGCCAACGGCTACCGCCTGTTCTTCGCCAAGGTGGCGGCGTTCCTGGTGACGATCATCGTGCCCAAGCTGGCGGAGTCCTTCGGCGAGGGCCGGCTGGAACTGGGCTACCAGGTGGCCATGGGGCTGATGGGGGCGCTGGCGGTGGGGCTGCTGCTGTTCTGCTACGCCACCACCACCGAGCGGATCCAGCACCGCATCGACGAGAAGCCACTCAGGCAGCAACTGGCGATCCTGTTCCGCAACGACCAGTGGCTGCTGCTGTGCGGCGCCTGCTTCACCGGCACCATGGGCTACGTCATGCGCAGCTCGGTGGCGGCCTACTACGCCAAGTATTACCTGGACGCCTCGGCCTCGGTGCTGTCCTACTTCCTGTCGGTCGGGGTGGGGGCGGCGATCCTGGCGATGGTGGCATCCACCTGGATCACCAAGCGCTACTGCAAGGTGAAGCTGTTCCGCTACAGCCAGGTGGCGGTGGGCGTGCTCAGCGTGATGATGTTCGTGCTGGTGGAACCCGGCGACCTGTGGCTGGCCTTCGTGCTGTATTTCCTGATCTCGTTCGTGGTCGATCTGCACGCGCCGGTGTTCTGGTCCGCCATCGCCGAATCGGTGGACTACGGCGAGGTGAAGACCGGACGCCGGGTGTCCGGTCTGGCGTTCGGCGGCATCTCCTTCTTCCAGAAGGCGGGCATGGGCGCGGCCGGCTTCCTGGTGGGCATCCTGCTGACCTACTTCGACTACGAGCCCAACGTGGAGCAGAGCGCCTTCACACTCACCGGCATCGCGCTGATGCTGTCGATCCTGCCCGGCGTGTTCCACACCCTGATGGGCGGCTTCATGTTCCGCTACCGCATCACCGACGACTACTACGAAACCCGCATCCAGCGCGGGCTCGCCGACCCGGACGCCGGGGCGACGGGCACCTATCCCGAAACCACGAGCGCCATCAGGCCATCGCCCTGATTCGCCCACGGACAGACACAGGAGGCCATCATGACACGCTCCCACGCATCGGCTCATCCCCGGCCACTGATCGAACAGCGCGCCGACCCCTGGGTGCTCCGGCACCAGGGCCGCTACTACTTCATCGCCTCGGTGCCCGAGTACGACCGGCTGGAGCTGCGCGCCGCGGACAGCATCGCCGGCCTGGCCAGTGCGCCGGCGCAAACGGTCTGGACGCAACCCGACAGCGGCCCGCTCAGCGCGTTGATCTGGGCGCCGGAACTGCACCGTATCGGCGACACCTGGGCGATCTACTTCGCCGCCGCACCGTCGCGGGAGATCGTCGACGGGCTGTTCCAGCATCGCATGTACGCCATCACCTGCCAGACGGACGATCCGCTGACCGGCGACTGGCGTGAACCGGTGCCGATCGAGACGCACCTGGACAGTTTCTGCCTGGACGCCACCACCTTCCGGCACCGGGACCGCACCTATTACGTCTGGGCCCAGAAGGACCCGGCGGTGCCCGGCAACTCCAACCTCTACATCGCCGCCATGGCCTCACCCACGCGCCTGACCGGTACGCCGGTGCGGCTCAGCGTGCCGGAATACGACTGGGAGACGCGCGGTTTCCTCGTCAACGAGGGCCCGGCGGTGGTCGAACGCCACGGCCGCCTGTTCCTGACCTACTCCGCCAGCGCCACCGATGAAAACTACTGCATGGGCCTGCTCTGGGCCGACGCGGACAGCGATCCGCTGGCCCCTGAAAGCTGGTCCAAATCGCCCACGCCGGTGTTCCAGAGCGATCCGGAGCACCGCATCTTCGGCCCCGGCCACAGCTGTTTCACCGTGGCCGGGGACGGCGTCACCGACCTGCTGGTCTACCACGCCCGCACCTACACCGACATCCAGGGCGATCCCCTGTGGGACCCGAACCGGCACACCTTCGTCAAACCCATCCGCTGGACCGACGAGGGCTTTCCCGACTTCGGTCGGGCCGGCGAGGGCATTCTGGGCTAAGTCATATCTACTATTTACTATGTTGTACATATGCGCGTTTCAAGCGCTATGATGGGGCACATTGGTGCTCCGCTGCTGAACCAAGCCAAGGACTTTGACCATGCGAATCATCCAATGCCTGCACCAGAACCAGCCCCGCACCGCCGTGGTGGAAGACGCCCGGCAGGTGCGCCTGACCGACAGCGACACCTACCACCTGGCGGACGAGGCCCTGACCTCCGGCCGCACGCTGGTGGAGGTAGTCACCGCGCACCTGACCGACACCCGCCTCGACTACGACGCGCTGATCGCTGACCGCCAGCTGCTGCCGCCGCTGACCCATGCCGACGACGCCCACTGCCTGGTCACCGGCACCGGCCTGACCCACCTGGGCAGCGCCGACACCCGCGATGCCATGCACGCCAAGCTGGACGATAGTGAGCAGTCACTGACCGATTCCATGCGCATGTTCAAACTCGGCGTCGAAGGCGGCAAGCCGGCGGCGGGCCAGACCGGTGCCCAGCCGGAGTGGTTCTACAAGGGCGACGGCAGCATCGTCGTGCCGCCCGAAGCGCCTTTGCCGGTGCCCGCGTTCGCCGAGGACGCGGGCGAGGAGCCGGAGCTGGTAGGCCTGTACCTGATCGACGCCGACGGCCGGCCACGCCGGCTGGGCTTCGCCCTGGGCAACGAGTTTTCCGATCACGTCACCGAACGCCACAACTACCTGTGGCTGGCCCACTCCAAGCTGCGCGCCTGCAGCTACGGTCCGGAACTGCTGATCGGCGAGCTGCCGGAGCATCTGGAAGGCCGCAGTCGTATCGTGCGGGACGGCGCCACCCTGTGGGAAAAGCCGTTCCTCACCGGCGAGGCCAACATGGCCCACAGCCTGGCCAACCTGGAGCACCACCACTTCAAGTACAGCGGCTTCCGTCGCCCCGGCGACGTTCACGTTCATTACTTCGGGACAGCCACCCTGAGCTTCGCCGACGGCATCGAGACCCGCGACGGCGACCGTTTCGAGATCGAGGTGGCGAGCTTCGGCCGCCCGCTGCGCAACCCGCTGACCTTTGAAAGCGAAACGGCGACGGTCACCGTCACCTCGATCTAGGCAACCCGATTCACCCACCAGGAGATTCTCATGACCCTGAAAGGCACATCACTGATTGGACAAAGCGAACTGGCCGGCACCACCGAAGCCGTCAGCGCCATCAATCCGGCCACCGGCGAGACCCTGGAGCCGGCCTACCCGGGCGTGGCCCCGGCCGACATCGAGCGCGCCTGCCAACTGGCGGCCGACGCGTTCGACACCTACCGTGAAACCGGCCTCGAAGCCCGTGCTACCTTCCTGGAAACCGTGGCTTCGGAAATCGAAGGCATCGGTGACGAGCTGATCGAACGCGCCATGGCGGAAAGCGGCCTGCCCCGGGCGCGTCTGGAAGGCGAGCGCGGTCGCACCTGCGGCCAGCTGCGCATGTTCGCCAAGGTGGTCCGCGCCGGCGAGTGGCTGGACGTGCGCATCGACCCGGCCCAGCCCGAGCGCCAGCCCATGCCCCGCGCCGACCTGCGTCAGCGCCACGTGGCCCTGGGCCCGGTCGCCGTGTTCGGCGCCAGCAACTTCCCGCTGGCCTTCTCCGTGGCCGGCGGCGACACCGCCTCGGCGCTGGCCGCTGGCTGCCCGGTGGTGGTGAAAGCGCATCCGGCGCATCCGGGCGCCTCGGAGCTGGTGGGGCGCGCCATCCAGGCCGCCGTGCGTCGCTGCGAACTGCCGGAAGGCGTGTTCTCCCTGCTGTTCGGCGCCGGCAACGATCTCGGGCAGGCACTGGTGCAGGACCCGCGCATCCAGGCCGTCGGCTTCACCGGTTCCCGTCGCGGCGGTCAGGCCCTGACGGCACTGGCCCAGGCGCGCCCGCAGCCGATTCCGGTATACGCGGAGATGAGCAGCATCAATCCGGTGTTCCTGATGCCGTCCGCGCTGGAAGCGCGTGGC
Source organism: Marinobacter sp. JSM 1782161 (assembly GCF_011421605.1). NCBI lineage: Bacteria > Pseudomonadati > Pseudomonadota > Gammaproteobacteria > Pseudomonadales > Marinobacteraceae > Marinobacter > Marinobacter sp. JSM 1782161. The sequence continues at coordinate 145,401 of NZ_WSSA01000004.1, read as the reverse complement.
GAGGCACTGGCGGACGCCTTTGCCGGCTCCCTCAACATGGGCGCCGGTCAGTTCTGCACCAACCCGGGCCTGATCCTGGCAGTCAAAGGCGCGCCGCTGGACCGCTTCGTGGAAGCCGCCGCCAAAGCGGTGGCCGGCACCCAGGGCCAGACCATGCTCACCCCGGGCATCCACGCCGCCTACGACCAGGGCGTGAAGGCGCTGGCCGACCAGTCCGCCGTGACGGAAGTGGCCCGGGGCCAGGACGGCGACAGCGCCAACAGCGGCCAGCCGGGTCTGTTCCTGACCGACGCCGGGCATTTCCTGGGGGACGAGGCGCTGCAGGCGGAAGTGTTCGGGGCCAGCTCGCTGATCGTCGCCTGTGACGACCCGGCGCAGATGCGGCAGGTGGCCGAGCAGCTGGAAGGCCAGCTCACCGCCACCCTGCAGATGGACGACGCCGACACGGACGCGGTACGCACCCTGCTGCCCACCCTGGAACGCCGCGCCGGGCGCATCCTCGCCAACGGCTGGCCCACCGGTGTGGAAGTGTGTCACGCCATGGTTCACGGCGGCCCGTTCCCGGCCACATCCGACAGCCGCACCACCTCGGTGGGCAGCGCCGCCATCCATCGTTTCCTGCGCCCCGTCTGCTACCAGGACCTCCCCGAGGCCCTGCTGCCCGAAGCCGTGCGGGACGCCAACCCCCTCGGCGTCACCCGTTTGCTGGACGGCCAGCGCGAGAGCTGATTGCCAGCGTTGCCGGCCGGCCCCAACATCCCCGGGGCTGGCCGGCCTTTTTTTGTTCCGTAGGGCAGCAAGCTCGAGTAGGAAGGCCATGGACACCCTTGCCTACGCTGCTATTAATGGCCATCCCTGGCCATAATAGCGACCAGGACGTCCCTGTCCTTCCTTCGTCAAGGGCATCCATCGCCTTCCATCAGGCCTCGATGTTTACGCAGATGGGGCATTAAGAACACGTTCGGTATCGTGATATGCCCATGTTCCGGTTGCACAGAGAGAGGGCAGCGCCAAAGGTGCCTGTCAGGATTCCCCTCGCCGCGCATGCGCCCAGCGATACACCCGCTCATAGGCCTGGGCCACTTTGCCGGGTTCGAACGGCGGCTGGAGCACGGCGGTCATTTCCCCCTGGGGATTGATCAGTGTCAGGTGCGCGCTGTGATCCACCGTCACCTCACCGTTTTCCCCGGTGCGATGCGAGAAGGCGGCGTTGAGGCTGTGGGCCAGTTCCCGCAGGCCATCCAGGTCACCGGTCACGCCGTGGAAGCGGGGTCCGAAAAAGCCGAGGTAATCCTTGAGACGCTGCGGCGAGTCACGCTCGGGGTCGGCCGAGACCAGCAACACGTCGGGCGCGGGCACGTCCGCCGGGATCGCCTCACCGGCGCGCTTGAGCATCGACAGGGTGGCAGGGCAAACATCCGGGCAAGAGGTGTAACCGACAAAGGCGACGGTCCAGTGGCCCTGCAGCATGGCGTTGGACACTGTCTCGCCCTCTTCATTCTGCAGCGAGAAATCCGCCACCGGCCGCCCCTGTTCGTAGACGAAGGCCTGCAGTTCGCTGAGTTCCGGCGCGGACGACGCCGGTTCGCTGGCCTGAGGCACCAGCACCAGTTGGCGCACGACCACCATGACCAGGATGAGGAGAACCAGCCCGACCAGGATGGTGACGGTCAGGCGGATCGAACTTCTTGATTGGGCTTCTGCCATGATGCCGCCTCAGAAGAACACGAAATGATCCACCAGCAGGACCACGAACAGCGCCATCAGATAGGTAATGGAATACTTGAAGGTGGCCAGCGCCACCCGCCGGTCGTCGCCCCGAAGGAGCTTGATGGCATAGTGCAGGAATCGCAGGCCCAGGACCAGCGCCCCGATCAGGTAGATGCCGCCGGACATGCCGGTGGCATAGGGCAGCAGGCTCGCCGCCAGCAGCACCAGGGTGTAGAGCAGGATATGCAGCTCGGTGTAGCGGTTGCCGTGGGTCACCGGCAGCATGGGAATCTTCGCCTGGGCGTATTCCTCCTTGCGATGGATCGCCAGCGCCCAGAAGTGCGGCGGCGTCCAGGCGAAGATGATCAGCACCAGCAGCAGCGCGTGGCCCTCCACCTGACCGGTGACGGCGGTCCAGCCCAGCAGCGGCGGCATGGCGCCGGCGATGCCGCCGATCACGATGTTCTGCGGCGTGGCCCGCTTGAGGAACAGGGTGTAGACCCCGGCGTAACCGACCAGTGAGGCCAGCGTCAGCCAGGCGGTCAGGGCGTTCACCTGCCACACCAGCACCAGCATGCCCGCCAGCGCCAGGGTCAGGGCGAAGACCAGGGCGTCCGAAGTGGACACACGCCCGGTGGCCACCGGGCGCTTGCGGGTGCGCGCCATGATCGTGTCGATCTTGTGATCCACCACGTGATTGACCACCGCCGCCGCCGCCGCCAGACAGGCAATGCCCAGGTTGCCGAACACGAACACCGTCCAGCCGGGCACGCCGGGTCGCGCCAGCAGCATGCCAATCACCGCGGTCAGCATCATCAGCGCCACCACCCGCGGCTTGGTCAGCTCCAGGAAATCCCGCCAGCTGGCCGGGCGCTGGCGATCGAGGACGACGGCGTCGGACGCTTGGGTCATGCAGGTACCTCGTGGTTGATGAGTCGGGGTTTGGGTAAGGGCCGGCGCACCGGGAACGGCTGCAGGCGCCACAGCAGGTTGATCACCGACAGCAGCAGCCCGGCGCCCATGGCATTGTGGGCCATGGCCAGCGACACCGGAATGTGCAGCCAGACGTTGGCCAGGCCGAGCGCAATCTGTGCCATCAGCACGCCGCCGCACAGCAGTACCCAGCGACCGATGCCCGCGTCCCGCGCCGGCCGCCACATCCGGCACAGCAGCGCGCCCAGCACCACCATGACCAGCAGGGCGCCGATGCGGTGGGTGACGTGGATCGCCACCCGGCCTTCCGCCGTCAGTTGGCCGCCCAGGTAGTTCGGGCCCACTGCCTGGGTCACATCAAAGCCGTGACGGAAGTCCATGGTCGGCCACCACTCCCCCTGGCAGGTGGGCAGATCGGTGCAGGCCACCGCCGCGTAGTTGGACGCGGTCCAGGCGCCCAGGGCGATCTGCAGCACGACCAGCACCAGCGCGGCCCGCAGCCACGGGCGGAAGTGGCCCAGACGCTCCGCCAGCGCAGCGCCGGCCCGGGTGATCGTGCCGCGTAATCGCAGGGTGAGCAGGGTCAGCAGGCTGAGCAGGGTGAACCCGCCCAGCAGGTGCAGCGCCACCACCTGGGGCCAGAGTTTGAGAGTCACGGTCCACATGCCGAACGCGGCCTGCAGAACGATGAAGCCGGCGATCAGCAGCGGCAGGCGCAGGGGATGGCCTTCACGACGCCAGCGCACCGCCAGGGCGGCGATGGCAAACACCAGCACGCTGAGCACGCCGGCGGCGTAGCGGTGAATCATCTCCGGCCAGCCCTTGCTGACGTCCACCGGCGCTTCGGGAAAGCGGAGTTGGGCGATGGCGATGTGCGCCTCCGACTGGGGCACGCTGAGGAATCCGTAGCAGCCCGGCCAGTCGGGGCAACCCAGGCCGGAATGGGTCAGCCGCGTCCAGGCACCAAGCACGACCACGACCAGCGTCATGACAGTCGCCACCAGCGCCAGTTGGCCCAGCAGACGACGGTGGCGCGCTATCGGGTCACGCGTTGTGGGGTCAGGTGTTGCGGTCATGGCACCCTCCTCGCCTCCGGAGCCTTTGAAAACGCTCATCCTGCGGCGAATCGCCGCGTTGCGCGGTACGCAACAGCTCACCTACCGGCCAGGTATGCTTCGCTGTTTGCGCTCCGTGCGCCTTGCGCTTCATCCACAGCCTGAGCGTTTTCAAAGGCTCCCTGTTTTTTCTTTTTTGTCAGCCGATCTGGGAAATCTTCATCAGGTGCTTGAGATCCTCCAGCATCGCCTTGCCGTCGATACCGACGCCGTAGCGCATCATGACGTTGCCGAACGGGTCGATGACGTAGATCTGCGGCGCCTGCTCCAGGTCCACCTCACCCGGCCAGGTGATCGCGCCGGACTCACCGGCCTCCAGCAGCGGCATCTCCGGGTAGCCGGACAGGTCCGCCGGCGGCGACGGCAGGTAGGCGGCGCGCTGCATGCGATCCTGGTTCTTGCCCAGGGCGGTGTTGACCTGACGGGCCAGGTAGACCAGCTGCTGGCAGGCGTCGCCACAGGGCCCCTCGGCGACCACCAGCATCATCCAGGAGGTCTCGTCCAGCATGGGGCCGAAGCGGTCGGCCAACGGCTCGCCGTCGGCACTGACCAGGCCCAGTTCGGCGACCGGCACGGGCGGCTGAATCAGGGTGCCGTTATTGGAGTGGCCGGCGGGGTTCATCCAGCCGGTGTAGTACATGATGGTGGCCAGCACGATGGGGCCGAAACCGATGGCGAACAGCAGCAGGGCGGTGCGGCGTCCACGCCGCACCTGTTCCGGGGTCGGGCCCGTTGCGGAGGTTTGGGCCTGGGATTGTTGCCGGGATTCAGCCATTGCCGTCGTCATCCTGCGCGTGTCCTTCCTGTTTGCGGAAGCTGGCGACCAGGGTCAGCACGACCAGCGCCGTCGCCAGCGAGTACCATTGCACCGCATACCCGTAATGGGTCTGCGGCCCCATCAGATCCAGGGCGAAATCCGCCCGGTAGGCGCCGGGCTGATTCGGGTCTTCCAGCCGCACCAGCCGGTCGATGACCCGGGACGCTTCCCGGCGCACCGTTTCCGGATGCAGCGCCTGCACCCGCCGGGGCCAGCCGTTCTCCGGCCGGGTCTCGCCCAGCACCGGCGGCGTCGGAAAGTCCGCCACCCGCGCCCGGATGGTGACCGTCTGCGCCGGCGTCTCGATCGCCGGCCGTTCCTCGCGCCGTCGCGGGGCCAGCACCCAGCCTCGGTTGACCAGCACCGGCGGCCCCACGTCCGGCTTGAACAGCGTCAGCACCTCGTAGCCACTGGCGCCATCGCGGGTGCGGTTGTCCAGCAGCCAGTCGTGCCCGGTCCGGTAACGCCCGGTCAGCACCACCGGCTGGCCGGTGTGCAGACCCGCCTGCAGGGTGGCGGGCCAGTCGCCGCTGGCCAGTTGCCGATCCCAGCTCGCCAGCAGGGCCTTTTTCTCGCCGGCCCGGCCCAGCTGCCAGGTCCCCAGCCCGATCAGCAACGGCAACAGCAGGATCGCCAGCAGCCATAGTCGCCAGTCCGGCTTCCACTGCCTTTGCATGACGTCAGCCACGCTTTGCTATAGTGAGCCCAACATCGACTTTGGCCGTGCACGCCGGGCGGCCCTGCGGAGCGGTTGGTATGCTCAAGTTCGTAATCGTTGCTCTCCTGCTTGCCGTGGTCGTGTCCCTGTTCAGCGGCCTGTTCTTCCTGCTCCGGGACGAAGGCAAAACCCAACGCGTCCTCAATTCCCTGATCCTGCGCGTGACCCTCAGCGGCCTGCTGCTGGCGGTCGTGCTGATTGCCCTGTGGCACGGCGACCTGTCGCTCAACCCCACGCCCTGACGCCCCGGCGGCGTCACAGGATGTAGACGAAGACGAACAGCCCCAGCCAGACCACATCCACGAAGTGCCAGTACCAGCTGGCCGCCTCGAATCCGAAATGCTTCTCCGAGGTGAAATGCCCCCGGGTGATGCGGACCAGCATGATGGCCAGCATCAGTGCGCCCAGGGTGACGTGCGCCCCGTGGAAACCGGTCAGCAGGAAGAAGGTGCTGCCGTAGATGCCGGAGTTCAGGGTCAGGTCCAGCTCGGTGTACGCCTCGACGTACTCTTCAATCTGGAACACCAGGAAGCACAGCCCCAGCACCACCGTGGCCGCCAGCCAGAGCTTGACCCGCGGGCGGTTGTTTTTCTTCAGGGCGTGGTGGGCGAAAGTCACCGTAAACGAGGAACTCAGCAACAGGATGGTGTTCACCAGCGGCAGGTGCCACGGGTTGATGACGCCCTTGGTCTGGGTGTAGGTGTCGGTGTCGGGCGTGGTCAGCAGCGGCCAGGTGGCCTCGAACCCCTCCCACAGCATTTGACTGGAGCCACGATCACCCTCGCCGCCCAGCCAGGGAATGGCGAACACCCGGGCGTAGAACAGCGCGCCGAAGAAGGCGGCGAAAAACATCACTTCCGAGAAAATGAACCAGCTCATCCCCCAACGGAACGAGCGGTCCATCTTGGCGCTGTAGAGCCCGGCACGGCTCTCCCGGATAACCGCGCCGAACCAGCCGAACAGCATGTAGGCCATGATCATCGCGCCGATGAAGAACACCACCCAGGACATGGTGGTGGATTCTCCCTGGGAGCCGTTCACCATGATCGAGCCGGTGCCCGCCATGGTGACCAGCAGGCCAATGGTGGCGATGATCGGCCACTTGCTCTGTTCCGGAACGTAGTAGCTGGGCTGTTCTGCCATGGCAGCCTCCGATGGCGTCGCCTGAGTCTCGGATTGTTGCATACGCGCCTCTTACTTCACTTCCGGCGGCGTGGAGAAGGTGTGGAACGGGGCCGGCGAGGGCACGGTCCATTCCAGACCCTCGGCGCCATCCCAGGGTTTGGCCGGGGCCTTTTCCCCACCGAGCACGCACTTGATGACGATGTACACGAACAGCAGCTGGGTCGCCCCGAACAGGAAGGCCCCGATGCTGGAAATCATATTGAAGTCGGCGAACTGCAGCGCGTAATCCGGAATCCGCCGTGGCATGCCCGCCAGCCCCAGGAAGTGCATGGGGAAAAAGGCCAGGTTCATACCGATGAACGACATCCAGAAATGGGTCTTCGCCAGGGTCTCGTCGTACATGTGGCCGGACCACTTGGGCAGCCAGTAGTAGGCGGAGGCGAAGATCCCGAAGATGGCGCCCGGCACCAGCACGTAGTGGAAGTGGGCCACCACGAAATAGGTGTCGTGATACTGGAAGTCCGCCGGCGCGATCGCCAGCATCAGGCCAGAGAACCCGCCAATGGTGAACAGGATGACGAAGGCCACGGCGAACAGCATCGGCGCCTCGAACGACAGCGAGCCGCGGAACATGGTGGCCACCCAGTTGAACACTTTCACCCCAGTGGGCACGGCGATCAGCATGGTGCAGTACATGAAGAACAGCTGGCCGGCCACCGGCATGCCCACGGTGAACATGTGGTGCGCCCAGACCACGAAGGAGAGCAGGGCGATGGCACCCACCGCGTACACCATCGAGGCGTAGCCGAACAGCCGCTTGCGCGAGAACGCCGGGATGATCTCCGACACGGCGCCGAACGCCGGCAGGATCATGATGTACACCTCCGGGTGGCCGAAGAACCAGAACACGTGCTGGAACAGCACCGGGTCACCGCCGCCGCCGGCGTCGAAGAAGCTGGTGCCGAAGTGGATGTCCATCAGCATCATGGTGACCACGCCGGCCAGCACGGGCATCACGGCGATCAGCAGGAACGCGGTGATCAGCCAGGTCCACACGAACAGCGGCATTTTCATGAAGGTCATGCCCGGCGCGCGCAGGTTGAGGATGGTGGCGATGACGTTGATCGCCCCCATGATCGACGAGATCCCCATCATGTGGATGGCGAAGATGAAGAAGGTGGTGCTGGGAGGCCCGTAGGTGGTCGACAGCGGTGCGTAGAAGGTCCAGCCGAAGTTGGGGGCGCCGCCTTCCATGAACAGGGTCGAGACCAGCAGGGCGAACGCCGCCGGCAGTATCCAAAAGCTCCAGTTGTTCATGCGCGGCAGGGCCATGTCCGGCGCGCCGATCATCAGCGGCACCATCCAGTTGGCGAGCCCCACGAAAGCGGGCATCACCGCGCCGAACACCATGATTAGCCCGTGCATGGTGGTCATCTGGTTGAAGAACTCGGGCTCCACGATCTGCAGGCCGGGCTGGAACAGCTCCGAGCGGATCACCATCGCCATGGCCCCACCCAGCAGGAACATGGTGAAGCTGAACACCAGGTACATGGTCCCGATGTCCTTGTGGTTGGTGGCGAACAGCCACCGCTGGATGCCCTTGGCGGGCCCGTGGTGGGCGTGTTCGGTGTCGTGGGTGTCGATGACCGCACTCATGGTGAACCCCCGTTCGCGCCCGGCCCGGGCGCTGGTATCGCGATTGTCGGTGGCGTCGCCGCAGCGCGCCGCTCTCCCTGTTTCCCGTCGCCTACTGCGCGTTCTTGTAGTCGAGAATCTCTTTGGGCGTGACCATATCGCCCGTGTCGTTGCCCCAGGCGTTGCGCTCGTAGGTGATGATGGCCGCCAGATCCACCTCGCTGAGCTGTTCGCCGAACGCCTGCATGGCGGTGCCGGAGACGCCGTTGACCACCACGTCCAGGTGCGCCTGCATGTCGCCGGTCGTAATGGCGCTGCCCTTCATCGCCGGGAAGGTGGGCGGCGCGCCGGACCCGTCGGCCTGGTGGCAGGCGGCGCAGTTGGTGTTATAGGCCTGCTCGCCGCGTTCCATCAGCTCGTCCATGCTCCAGTCCTTGCTGGTGAGCTGGCGCTCCTTCTCGGCCATGGCGATCTGCTCCTGGGCCCAGGCGTCGAACTCTTCCTGGGGTACCGCCTTGACCACCACCGGCATGAAACCGTGGTCCTTGCCGCACAGTTCGGTGCACTGACCGCGGTAGATGCCCGGTTCCTCGATGGTGGCCCAGGTTTCGTTGATGAAGCCGGGGATGGCGTCCTTCTTCACGCCCAGCGCCGGCACCCACCAGGAGTGGATCACGTCGTTGGCGGTGACCAGGAAACGCACTTTCTTGCCCACCGGCAGCACCAGCGGGTTGTCCACCTCAAGCAGATAGTTGTCGTTCTTGTCGAGGCGGTTGTAGATTTCGTCCTTGGGCGTGGACAGGTTGGAGAAGTACCCGAAGTCCTGGTCCTCGAAATCGTAGCGCCATTTCCACTGGTAGCCGGTGATGCGCACGTCGTAGTCCGCTTCGGTGGTGTCGTACATATCCAGCAGGGTGGCGGTGGCGGGAATCGCCATGGCGACCAGAATGCCAAAGGGTATGATGGTCCAGAGAATTTCGACCCAGGTATGCTCGTGGAAGTTGGCCGGCTTGTAGCCCTTGGATTTGCGGTGCGCCAGGATCGACCAGAACATCACGCCGAACACCACGACACCGATCACCACGCAGATCCACAGGATGGTCATGTGAAGACTGTAGATGTCACGACTGACATTCGTGACACCGGGTGTCATGTTCACTGTCCAGTCGGCCAGTGCCGCCTGGGACAGCGGGAGCCCGGCCACAAGGGCGCCGGCTCGCATTGCCATCGTGCGCATACCGTGTCTCCACAGAGTTTGTTCTTGTCGTAGACACGATCGGGTGGCTGGAGCCGGATCGTCATCGGCTCCCGGTCGACCACCGGATCGATCACTCGTTTCTGCGTGACACTTCCACCGGGAAGCTGTGCCTCCCGTCCCGGCTATCAGGCGCGTACTCGCACGTGCGCACCCTGTTCGGGAAGGAAGTCTTTTCACGGATTTCCGGGTTCCGGAAAGGCGAAACCCGATTTGAGTATAGACAGAGGTTCGCGAATCCCTCAAAAAGCTGTTTAAAATTTAGGCGTCTTAAACCTGATTTTTTAGTGCATTTTCGAATAAAGAAACTTTACACCAATGAGCCGACCGTGAATCTGAACCCGCTCGACCGCCGACTCTGGCACCTCGCCTGGCCGCTGATGCTGACCAATATCACCGTGCCCCTGCTGGGCCTGGTGGATACCGCCGTCCTGGGTCATCTGGCGCATCCGGAGTACCTGGGCGCCGTGGCCATTGGCGGCAACCTGTTCAGCATTCTTTACTGGACCTTCGGCTTCATGCGCATGGGCACCACCGGCCTGGCGGCCCAGGCCTACGGGCGCGATGACGGGTTTGCCCAGAGCGCGCTGCTGGTGCGATCGCTGCTGCTGGCCGTCGGCATCGGCCTGTTGCTGATCCTGTTGCGGGGGCCACTGGTGTCGATCGGTTTGACACTGATGGACGCCAGCGACGACGTCACCGCACTGGCCCGGGAGTACACCGACATCCGCATCTGGAGCGCGCCGGCGGTGCTGTGCCAGTACACCCTGGTGGGCTGGCTGATCGGCACCCAGTACCCGCGCGGGCCCATGCTGATGCTGATCCTGGCCAATTCGCTGAACATCGGGCTGGACCTGCTGTTCGTGACCGTCTTCGGCTGGAACAGCCAGGGCGTGGCAGCGGCCACCGCTATCTCGGAGTACTCCGCCGCCGGGCTGGGCCTGTGGCTGGTGTGGCACCGCCGGCCCGCCGACCTGGTGTTCGACCGCCGCCTGTTCGGGCAACTGGCCGACTACCTCGCCATCCTGCAGGTCAACCGCTACATCATGGTGCGCACCATCCTGCTGCTGCTGTCCCTGGCGTTCTTCACCGCCCAGGGCGCCCAACAGGGCGATGCCGTCCTCGCCGCCAACGCCGTGCTGCTGACCTTCCTGATGCTGATCTCCAACGGCCTGGACGGGTTTGCCAACGGCGCCGAGGCGCTGGTGGGGGAAGCGGTGGGCCAGAAGGACCGGGCGCATTTCCGCGCGGTCTGCCGCACCGCCCTGCGCTGGTCGCTGTGGGGCGCGGGCCTGTTCACCGCGCTGTTCGTGGTGGGCGGCGGCTGGATCATCAGCCTGCTGACCAGCATCCCCGACGTAGCGGGCACCGCCCGGGAGTTCCTGCCGTGGATCTGGATCATGCCGTTCGCGGCGGTGGGCGGCTTCCTGCTGGACGGCATCTTCATCGGCGCCACCCGCACCCGGGACATGCAGAACACCATGATCGTCGCGGTGCTGGTGGTCTACCTGCCAGTGTGGTGGCTGACCCAAAGCTGGGGCAACCACGGCCTGTGGTTCGCCATCACCAGCCTGATGCTGGCCCGGGCCGCCAGCATGGGCTGGCTGTTCCGCTCCCACAGTCGTCACGACCGCTGGTTTGGATAGACCGCTATGCAACAGAGGCCGGCACGTAAATGTATGTAAAGGCTATAGACATAACCGGGGTCATGTCGAAAAAATTAACAAAGCCCCGATGCCTCCGATTCTCAACTACACTGAAATTGAATTTTCACAGACAGACGCAGGCGACGCCGTAGTGACCCGCCTGTAACGCGGTTTTGGAGGCGTCATTGCGACCCGAATCCGGAGTAACACGAGCAGTCCCTGTGATGACACCGTCAGCTGTACTTCATATCGTCGACCAGGCCCGTCGACAGGAAGCCCGATCCGGGACCTTTCTGGCGCAGATGGCCGAGCGTGCGGCTTCACTGCCGGAGAGCATCCGCATTTCCGGGCCGAACCCGGCTACCTGCCTGTTCCAGTTCGCGATCGAGTACATCGAGATGGCGCCGCGCCTGATCGACTGCGTCATGACCTGTGCCCGGGAATCCAACCACCAGGCGCTGTTCGACCCGTTCGTCGACGCGGCCATCCGCTACTTCACCCACCCGTCCTCCCTGCTGGCGCGGTATGACGGCCTGGATGGCCTGCTGATCAAGGCCTACCTGTGTCACCGGCTGATGGAGGAGATGTACGAGAACAACTACTTCACCCGCACCAGCCAGTTGGTGGACCTGGAAGCCACCCAGGCCAACCTGGTGACCCATTACCTGATCGGCGAACCCTTTGCCAACGAGCTGGACCAGTCCATCGCCATCACCGTCGTGCAGATCGCCGGAACCCCCGACTACTACGAGCTGAACCTCACTCCCTTCGTGGAAAAGGCCCGGGACACCGCGTGGGACTGGATGCGCGAATACTGGGAAAAGCTGCTCACCCGCAATCACATCTCCTTTGCCCTCAATCCCGGTCTGGGTCCGCTGGACAACCTCTACTGATCTCGCCAACAAGTTTTTCCGGATTTGACGTTTCGGCGCCCGATTTCGGTAGGGCCTCCCCTGACAACTGACGTACATTGACTAAGCTGCCTTAAGCAGCCCGGAAAGTCCGCGCGAGCCCCATGGCCATGATCGCGCCCACCGGATCAATACGACCAGAGCCGGTATCATGCGAGCCTTAACCCTATTCATCCTGATGGCACTGTCGCTGTCCGGCGCCCGAGCCAGCGCTGGAATCAATATCGTCGTCCGCGATGCCGGGACCGGGTCGCCGGTGCCGAACGCCGTGATCATGCTGCCGGATTCGGGAGCGGCACAGCCACTCGACCAACCGGCGGTCGTGGTCCAGTCCGGTCGCCAGTTCCACCCGCACCTGCAGGTGGTGCCGGTGGGCTCGCTGGTGGAGTTTCCCAACCGGGACAACACCCAGCACCATGTCTACTCGTTTTCGCCGGCACGTCGCTTCAACATCGAGCTGTATTCCGGTCGCCCCGAATCGCCGATCCGCTTTCCCGATCCGGGCGTCGTCGAGCTGGGCTGCAACATTCACGACCGGATGCAGGCGTTCATACTGGTGTCGCCCTACGCCACCAACGTGGTCACGGACGACGCCGGGCGCGCCCGCATTGAACCGGCTCCGGATGCTCCGTTTCCGGTCCGGATCTGGCACGAACGCCTGCCAGACAACACCGCTCCCGAAACGCGGCGCGTCCAGCCGGAAAACGGCTCGATCGAACTGACGTTGACCCTCACACCCGCTCAGGCGGACGACGATCCGTTCGCGGACCTGCAGCGGCGGTTCGACTCCCTGTGATGCCGATGTTCCGCCCGACCGGTTTCCGCGGCCGCCTGCTGGTCGCCATGCTCGCCCTGGCGCTGGTGACCAGCCTGGTCATCGCCGCCGCGTTCATGGTGTCCACCTTCCGGGACGAAGAGAACCGCGCCCGGGAACGCCTGCAGGTGGCCAGCGGCGTCATCCGGGAAATCCTCGCCCGTCGCAACCAGTTGCTGGTCAACACCCTCAATGTGCTGGTGGACGACTTCGGCTTCCGGTCCGCCATTGCCAGCGGCGACCAGGCCACCCTGTCCAGCGCCCTGGACAACCACAGCCAGCGTTTCCGCGCCGACCTGGCCATGCTGGCCGACCGCGACGGCAACGTGATCAACAGCCTGCAAACGCTGGCGCCGGGCAAACGCGTGCCGTTTCCCGCCCTGCTGGACGAAGCCAACCGCCGGGGCGCCGCCGCCAGTCTGGTCATCTGGGACGAGCAGGCGTTCCAGGCGCTGATGGTCCCAGTACAGGCGCCGGGGCTCAAGGCCTGGCTGGTGATGGGCTACAGCCTCGACAACCGCTTCGCCCGGGAAATCAGCGAACTCACCGGTGTGGACGTGGTCTTCGAATCCCGGGAATCACCACCGCGGGCGTTCGGCCACAGCATGGTCCAGCGCAATCCCGCCTCGATCATGGCAGCGGTGCGTGACAGCGGAGAGCAGGCCAGCATGAGCGGCGACCATCGCTACTTCAGCCAGACCACCCGCCTCAACGCCGACGACAGTGCTCCGGTCCGGGCGCGCCTGCTGCTGGACCGCCAGACGGCGCTGGCCAACTACTATCGCCTGGCCTGGAACCTGACCCTGCTGGTGGCCGTCTGTCTGGGAGTGGCCTGCCTGCTGGCCCTGGCGCTGGCCCGCGCCCTTGGCAAGCCGGTGCTCCACCTGGCGCGCTACGCCGACGACCTGGGTGACGACCTCACTGCCGTGCCACCGCCGCTGACAGTACGTGACGAGCTGGGACGGCTGGCCCAGGCGCTGTTCGCCATGAGTCGGCGCATCCGCCACCGCGAGCATCGCATTCATCACGACGCCAGCCACGACAGCCTCACGGGCCTGCCCAACCGGCTGGCGCTGGACCGGCACCTGCGCCGACAGCTCGAATCGGGCCGGCCGGGTTACCTGCTCAGCCTGTCGATCGTGGGGCTCAAGGAGCTCAGCGAAACCCTGGGCTACGATTTCGGCGACCGGGTCATCATCGCCACCGGCCTGCGTCTGCGCGGGGCACTGGACCACCGGTGTCCGCTGGGACGCACCGGCGGCAACGAATTCATGACCTTCCTGCCCGGGCGCGACCGGGAGCGGCTGGAGGCGGAACTGGCGCAGCTGCGCCAGGTGGCCGAAGAAACCATACTGATCAGCGGCACACCGGCCTCGGTGAGCCTGTGCGCGGCGATCCTGCACCTGCCAGACCAGGCCGCCTCCCTCGACGACATCCGCCGCCGGGTCAGCCTCACCATGGACAGGGCCCGCTATGGCGAGACGCGCTCAGCCTTCTATGCGGTCGGCGGTGACGAGCTGCACCTGCGGGAGCTGGCCATCATCCGCGATCTGCACACCGCCATGGAAAACAACCAGTTGACCATGGTCTACCAGCCCAAGGTCCGCTTCCAGGACGGCACTGTGGCCGCGGTCGAAGCCCTGGTGCGCTGGACCCATCCCCAATTGGGGCCGCTCAACCCGGAGGAGTTCATCGCCCTGGCGGAACGCTCCGGCCAGATCCACACACTCACCGAACATATCCTGCGGCGCATCCGGCGGGACGCCGGCCAGTGGCAGGAAGCGGGGCTGCGCGAGCTGGGCATCGCCGTCAATCTGTCGGCCCTCGACCTCAACAACCCGCGCCTGCCGGATCTGGTGGACGGCGTTTTCGCCGACTGGCCGCGCCCGCTCAATACCCTGACCTTCGAAATCACCGAAAGCGCCGCCATGGTGGATACGCAAGCGGCCATGCGCGCCCTGGCGCGACTGCGGGAGCTGGGGGTGCGCCTGTCTGTGGACGACTTCGGTACCGGCTACAGTTCGCTGGCGCAAATGCGCCAATTGCCGGTGCAGGAACTGAAGATCGACAAGTCCTTCGTGCTGCGCCTGGACGCCACGCCCCAGGACCAGCTCATCGTGCGCTCCACCATCGACATGGCCCACGGGCTGGGGCTCGGCGTGGTCGCCGAGGGCGTGGAGAACGAGGCCAGCTGGCATCTGCTGCGCCACTGGGGCTGCGAACTGGCCCAGGGCTACCTGATCAGCCGGCCGCTGCCCGCGTCCGAACTGGCCGGCTGGCACGCCGCTTTCCGTGAGCAGGCCGCACAACTCACCCAGGACCGGCCCCGCCGGGCGGTCACCGACAGGAGTCAATCGTGAAACGGGTCAGCGCTCTTCTCCTCGTTCTGTTTTCAGCCTCGCTGGCGGCGGCCCCCGGCAGCCGGCTCTGGGGCACCGGCGGCTTGACCACCATTGAAGGCAGCGCCGGCGGTGGACTGGTCCCGATGGCCGTGCTCACCGGCTACGCCAGCGACCGGGAGTGGGGCGCCTCGATCGCCTTGTCCCACGCGCCGCTGGACGACTACACCGTGGACGTCACCGCCGCGGCGCTGAACTGGCGCAACCGCATCGAGGTGAGTGTCGCACGCCAGACCCTGGACCTGGACACCCTGGGGGCCGCACTCAATGAAGACGAGCTGCAGCAGGACATTTTCGGCCTCAAGCTGCGGCTCTTCGGCGACGTGCTCTACGGCCGCTACGGCCAGTGGTCCCTGGGTCTCCAGCACAAACGCAACCGCACGTTTACGGTGCCGGAGGCGGTGGGTGCCGAGGACGACAGCGGCACCGACCTGTACCTGGCCGGCACTAAGGTGTTCCTGGCCGGCGTGTTCGACCGCAACCTGCTGGTCAACGGCGTGGTGCGCGGAACCCGGGCCAACCAGGGCGGGCTGCTGGGCTTCGGCGGCGACGAGAATGACAGCTACGAGCTGGTGTTCGAGGGCAGCGCCGGCGTCTTCGTGACCCACCGGTGGCTGGTGGGCGGCGAGTACCGGCAGAAGCCGGATAACCTTGGATTCGCCGAGGAAGACGACTGGTACGACCTGTTCGTCGCCTGGGTCCCCAACCGGCACCTCGCGGTGACCGCCGCCTGGGTCAACCTCGGCGGCATCGCCGGCCTGGACGACCAGCAGGGCGCCTACCTGTCCCTGCAGGGCAGTTTCTGAGTAAGGGGAGTTTTGCGATGACCAGAACGATCACCGGTTTGCTGTTGGGCCTGCTGCTGGCGGGCTGCCAGAGCCTTGCCGGGCCACCAGCGGAGGACACGCTTTACCAGGATCTGGGCGAACGCACCGGCATCGCCAACATCGTGCGCGACCTGCTGTACGTGGTGGTTGAGGACGAACGCATCGCCGAGACTTTCCGCGGCGTGGACATCGCCAGCCTGCACCGCAACCTGACCGACCAGATCTGCTACCTGGCCAACGGCCCCTGCACCTATTCCGGACGCAGCATGGAAGCCTCACACGCCGGCCTGGGCATCGACGAGACCGACTTCAACGCCCTCGCCGAAGACCTGATCCTGGCCATGGAGCAGAACGACGTGCCGGTATCGGCGCAGAACCGCCTGCTGAAACGGCTGGTGCCGCTGCACGACGAGATTGTCGATATCCCGGCGCCGCGACCGTCATCCAATTGACGTGACCGACAAAGTCGCTAAGCTCTCGTTTCCATTTGAAAAAGGATATCGCCATGTTGGAGAACGCGGATCTTGGCAAGCTGATCGTCCGGCTGACCCTGGGCGGGCTGCTGCTGTTTCACGGCATCTCGAAGCTGTTCAACGGCGTGGGCTTCGTGGAATCGCAACTGGTCAGCCACGGGCTGCCGGCGTTCCTGGCCTACGGTGTCTACATCGGGGAAATCATCGCCCCACTGATGGTCATCCTCGGCTACCAGACCCGCATCGGCGGGCTGATCATCGCCATCAACATGATCGTCGCCATCGCCCTGGTGCACATGGGCCAGTTGATGAGCCTGGGCCAGTCCGGCGGCTGGGCGCTGGAGCTGCAGGGCTTCTTCCTGTTCATTGGCCTGGCGCTGGTGTTCCTCGGCCCCGGCAAATACAAGCTGCACTCCTGAAAGAGCATGCCGGAAACGGTGCTCCGCGCCGTTTCCGGGTCTAGAATAGACGGACACACCCCCGAGCAGACACCATGACACATACGCTCAAACCCGGCCGCTACCGGCACTACAAGGGCAAGGACTACGAAGTGATCGGCGTCGCCCGTCACAGCGAAACCGAAGAGGAACTGGTGGTCTACCGCTGCCTCTACGGCGACCAGAGTCTCTGGGTTCGACCGCTCAGCATGTTCCGGGAAACGGTCGAAGTCGCCGGCGAATCGGTCCCCCGGTTCAGCTATCTGGGCTGATGCCCGCCGGCGGCCTTTGACTCCGCTGGTCATTTCCTGCACATTAGCGCGCTTTTCAGAAACCCCCTAAGGAAAAGCGCCATGAATGCTGTTGTTGCCGCTGTCGGCATCATGCTCATCCTGAGCCTCTGTCGAATCCACGTCGTCGTTGCCCTGATCATCGGTGCCATCGCCGGCGGCCTGATCAGTGGTCTGTCCCTGGAAGCCACCATCAACGCCTTCAACAGCGGCCTGGGCGGCGGCGCCACCGTGGCCCTCTCCTACGCCACCCTGGGCGCGTTCGCCGTGGCCATCGGCAAATCCGGCCTGGCCCACGCCCTGGCGGACAAGGCGCTGGCCCTGGTGGGGCGCCAGGACAACGGGCAGGGCGGCGCGATCAAGTTCGTGATGATCGGCCTGCTGCTGGCCATCGCCATCTCGTCCCAGAACATCCTGCCGATCCACATCGCCTTCATTCCGCTGGTGGTCCCGCCGCTGCTGTACGTGATGGCCAGGCTGCGCCTGGACCGGCGCCTGGTGGCCTGCGTGCTGACCTTCGGCCTGATCACCCCCTACATGTTCCTGCCGGTGGGCTTCGGCGGCATCTACCTGAACGAAATCCTGATGGCCAAGGTGGAAACCAACGGCGTCGCCCTGGACGGCCTCAACGTGATGCACGCCATGGCGCTGCCGGCGCTGGGCATGCTCACCGGCCTGCTGGTGGCGGTGTTCTTCACCTACCGCAAGGGCCGCGACTACGACATGAAAACCATCGAGCGCACCGAACGGGTGGACATCCAGTACAGCCAGTGGACGCTGATCATGGCCCTGGCGGCCATCGTGGTGGCGTTCGTGGTGCAGCTGATGCTGGATTCCATGATCCTGGGCGCGCTGGCCGGCTTCGTGCTCTTTAACGTCTCCGGCGTAGTGAAGTGGAAGGAAGCGGACGACCTGTTCACCGAAGGCATGAAGATGCTGGCGATGATCGGTTTCATCATGATCGCCGCCTCCGGCTTCGCCGAGGTGATGCGCGAGACCGGCGACATCAAGACGCTGGTGGAAAGCTCCGTCGGCGCCATCGGCGACAACCAGGCCCTGGCGGCGCTGCTGATGCTGGTGGTCGGGCTGCTGATCACCATGGGCATCGGCTCGTCCTTCTCCACCATCCCCATCATTGCCGCGATCTACGTGCCGCTGGCGCTGCAACTGGGCTTCAGCCCGCTGGCGATCGTCGCCCTGGTGGGCACCGCCGGCGCGCTGGGAGATGCCGGCTCACCGGCCTCGGACTCCACCCTCGGACCCACCGCCGGCCTCAACGCCGACGGCCAGCACAACCACATCTGGGACACGGTGGTGCCGACCTTCCTGCACTACAACCTGCCGCTGCTGGCGTTCGGCTGGCTGGCGGCGATGACGCTGTAAGGCTTACCAGAATCGCTAACGAAAAAGGCCCAACCAGTTGCTGGTTGGGCCTTTTTTTGGATCAGATTCGCAGGGTACCCGATCAATGTAGCGGAAGCTTCAGCTTCCGGGCCTCTCGCAGGGCAGCCGGGTTCTGGTCCCGATGCGGGGGAACCTTGGGGCCCTGGCGGGCCCTCCGAAGCTTAAGCTTCGGCTACATTTGAAAACAACGCTTTATCCGTCGTCTTCGCTGTCATCCGCCGCCGCCTTGAAGAACACCACCTGCTTGACGGTGTGATCGTCCTCGTTGTCACGCTTGTTGACCCGGGTCTCCAGCTCGCCGATGGGCTCACCTTCGGGGGTCTGGGCATCCTCGAAGCCGCACGCCACGCACTCGCGGAACTGGCCTTCGTCGGTCTGCTGCATCTTGATCTTGTCCATCTCACCGCAGCGGGGGCAGATGGCGCCGGCAATAAAGCGTTTGGGGGTCGCCATGGGCTCTCCACAGTGTTGGGGCGACCCGTTGGCCGCCCCGGATTCTCGTTCAGTGATCAGGCCGCCTGCGGGGTGATACCGCTCTGGCGCAGCAGGGCGTCCACCTGGGGCTCGCGACCCCGGAAGGCCTTGAACAGCTCCATGGGCTCGCGCGAGCCGCCGCGCTCCAGGATGTTCTCCAGGAACGACCGGCCGGTGGCGGGATCAAAAATGCCCTTCTCCTCGAACAGGGAAAAGGCGTCCGCCGCCAGCACCTCGGCCCACTTGTAGCTGTAGTAGCCCGCCGCGTAACCGCCGGCGAAGATGTGGGAGAAGGCGTTGGGGAACCGGTTGAATTCCGGCGTCTCGGTGACGGCGATCTCGGACCGCACCTGACGGTACATGTCCAGCGGGTTCACCGGAGCCTGTGGGGTGAACTCGGCGTGCAGGCGGAAATCGAACAGCGAGAATTCCAGCTGCCGCACCATCTGCATGCCGGACTGGAAGTTCTTCGCCGCCAGCAGCTTGTCGAGCAGGTCCTGGGGCAGCGGCTCGCCCGTCTCGTAATGTCTGGCGATCAGCCCCAGGGATTCCGGATTCCAGCACCAGTTCTCGAGGAACTGGCTGGGCAGCTCGACGGCGTCCCAGGCCACCCCGTTGATGCCGGACACGTCCGCCACCTCGACCTGGGTCAGCATGTGGTGCAGGCCATGGCCGAACTCGTGGAACAGGGTGGTGACCTCGTCGTGGGTCAGCAGCGCCGGCTTGTCACCCACCGGCGGCGTGAAATTGCAGGTCAGGAACGCCACCGGCTTCTGCAGGGTGCCGCGCAGGTTGCGCCAGCGCACCCGGCAGTCCGCCATCCAGGCGCCGCCACGCTTGCCCTGACGCGCGTAGAGGTCGAGGTAGAACCAGGCCACCGGCTCGCCACCGCGGCTGATGCGGTAGGCGTTGACGTCGTCGTGCCAGGTTTCGGCGTCGTTGTCCGCCTCGATGGACACGTCGAACAGGCGCTCGGCCACCTGGAACAGGCCGCCCACCACGGTGTTGACCGGGAACCAGGGGCGCAGGGTTTCCGGCGAGATGTCGTAACGCGCCTGGCGCAGCTTCTCGCTGTAGTAGCCGATGTCCCAGGCTTCCAGCTCGTCCACGCCGAACTCGTCGCGGGCGAACGCCTTGAGGTCGTCGTACTCCTGCACCGCCACCGGCCGCGACTTGGCCGCCAGCTCCTGCAGGAACTGCATCACCTCGTCGACGCTGCGCGCCATCTTGGTGGCCAGGGAGCGCTCGGCGTAGTTGTCGAAGCCCAGCAGCTGCGATTGCTGGTGACGGCGTTTGAGGATCTCCGCCATCACCGGCGTGTTGTCCCACTGGCCGCCATCCGGACCCACGTCGGACGCGCGGGTAACGAACGCCTCGTAGACTTCGCGGCGCAGCTCGCGGTTGTCGCCGTAGGTCATGACCGGGAAGAAGCTGGGGAAATCCAGGGTGATAACGAAGCCGTCCAGATCACGCTGCTGCGCGGCCTGACGCGCACCATCGAGCGCCGACTCGGGGACGCCCGCCAGTTCGCTCTCGTCGGCGATGTGCTTGAACCAGTGCTGGGTGGCGTCCAGTACGTTGTCGCTGAAGCGATTGGTCAGCTCTGACAATTCCTTGGACAACTCGGCAAACTGCTTCTTCTCGTCGTCGGGCAGGTCGACACCGCCCAGGTGGAAGTCGCGCAGGGTGTTGTCGATGGCCTTGCGCTGGGCTTCATCCAGCTTCTGGAAATCCGGGCCCTCGGCGAGCCGCTTGTAGGCGTTACACAGTTCGGTGTTCTGGCTCAGCTCGGTACCGTACTCGGTCAGTTTTTCCAGGCAGCGCTTGTACACCTGGCGCAGCTCGTCGCTGTTCATCACGCCGTTGAGGTGAGAGATAATGGAAAAGGCGTTGTTCAGGCGATCGTCCAGGGACTGCATGGGCTGGAACAGCGTGTCCCAGGTCGGCTCGGCCTGGCTGGCCAGGTCCTGGATCTGCATGCGGTTGTCGCTCAGGATCTGGTCGATGGCCGGTTCCATATGCTCGACGCGGATGTGGTCGAAGCGGGGCAGCAGGTCATCACTCAGCAGGGGATTGTTCATGGGGCTCCTTTCTCACTCGCTCACTCGCCGATATTCACCGAGTTGGTTGATTCCGACAGCGTTCGCCGGATCGGGTCGCTGATGGATCGTTTGCGGGCGCCGCCGGGACCGTGACAGGCACGGGACCGGTGCTCTACTGTAGGACTCATCATACGCCAACGCCGCCCGCAAGCGGATAGACATAGGATCTATGTAATGACTCAAGTACGTTCTCACAAGGGGTACAGCCCAAAAACCGGCGATCGCGTGTGGATCGACCCCAGCGCCGTGGTGATCGGCGACGTGGAACTCGGCCCCGATGTCTCCGTCTGGCCGATGACGGTCATCCGTGGCGACATGCACCGCATCCGCATCGGCGCCCGCTGCAGCATCCAGGACGGCTCGGTCCTGCACATCACCCACGCCAGCGACTACAACCCGGACGGCTACCCGCTCACCCTGGGCGAGGACGTCACCGTCGGCCACAAGGCGCTGCTGCACGGCTGCACCATCGGCAACCGGGTGCTGGTGGGCATGGGCTCGATCATCATGGACGGCGCCGTGGTGGAGGACGAAGTGATCGTCGCCGCCGGCTGCCTGGTGCCGCCGGGCAAGACCCTGGAATCCGGCTACCTGTATGTCGGCAGCCCCTGCAAGCAGGCGCGCCCGCTGACCGACAAGGAACGCGGTTTCTTCACCTACACCGCCGCCAACTACGTCAAACTCAAGGACGAATACCGCGCCGACGCGACCACCTCCGGCTGAGGCAACGGCTGTGGTTTTTTCCTGATCCAGATCCAAAAATCGCCTCTTGAAATCCATCCGGGCGATCCTACATTCGAAACTAGCCAGTTCAGGAAACCCTGTTCAGTAGGCGCCACTGACGGGATCTTCCTTGAACGGAGCTGATGTCGTACGTCCCCGGTCGATCCGGGGACGACTCAACATGATTTCAGGTTCGTTTTGGAGGACTACACCATGAGCAATCTCACCCGTTGGAATCCCATCAGCGAATTCGAGGATCTGCTGGATCGCTACAACCGCCACTTTGGCTTCCCGGCCACACGGGGCGAAGGCGAAGGCCGCGACCTGTTCCGCCGCAGTGACTGGGCGCCGGCCGTCGATATCCGGGAGACACCGGAAGCTTTCGAGATCCAGGCGGAACTGCCGGGCATCAACAAGGAAGATGTGAAGGTCACCGTGCACGACGGCGTGCTGACCCTGCAGGGGGAACGCCAGAAGCAGGAGGTGTCCGGTGAAGGCAAAACCCACCGGGTCGAGCGCGTCTACGGCTCGTTTATCCGCCGCTTCACGCTGCCCGACAACGTCTCGGAGAACGACATCAACGCCACCTTCAAGGATGGCGTGCTGTCCCTGAGCCTGAGGAAAGTGGAGCCCGCGCAGCCGCGCTCCATTGAGGTTCAGGTGGAATAGGCGGGTGATGTATCCCGCCGGCAGCGGGAGCCCTCAGGCTTCCGCTGCGCCTTTCGCCCCGAATTTCTTCAGGGACGCCACGTACTCGCCGCTGCGACCGTGTTCGCTGATGTGGTCGAGAATGGTCTGGCCGTTCTCGCTCAGGGCGTTGAGGTCGCGACCGGCCTCGGTAAAGAACACCAGGAAGCGCTCGAAATCACCGGCTCGCATGGCCTGGTACGCCTTGATGAGCACCTGGTAGTCCGGATTGAGAGACGTGTCGTACGGCGTGATGAACAGGAAACTCTTGACCCGTTCGTCGCTCCATTCCTCGCCAATCACCTTGGGTTTATCCGGTCCACTCATAACTGCCCTCATCAATTTGATCTGATTATCCTCAGGCTGACCTGGGTGCCTGAAGGGGCGACAGTATAACGGGCTTGGGCCGCGAACGTTATATGAATAGCGAATGAGCACCTGACCCGCTGTCATAAGAGACTGAATCGGCGGGCTTTCAGGGATTGATCTCGATCGGCAGGTCGCTGGTGTCCGCCGCCGCCGAGCATTCCGGATCGCGCACGGTGATTTCCACCCGGCGATTGCGGGCGCGGTTTTCCGGCGAACTGTTGGGCACCAGAGGATTGGTCTCGGCCCGGCCCGCGGCGACCACCCGCTCGGCCGGGATACGACGGTTCATCACCAGCTCATGCACCACCGATACGGCGCGGGCCGCCGACAGATCCCAGTTGGAGCGGTAGCGGCTGCTGACGATGGGGCGGTCATCGGTGTAGCCCGCCACCACCACATCACCACTGCACTGCGCCAGCACATCCACCACCCGGTCGATGATCGGCCCCATCTCCGGCTTCAGCTCGGCGCGGCCGGACTGGAAGGTGGCGTCCTCGGCGAAGCGCATCACCACTTTCTCGGTGTCGTAGCGGACATTGACCGCCTCACTGGCCACTTCATCTTCCAGCTGACGGATCAGGCGCGAAGCCAGTTCGGTGACGCCTTCGGGCACTTCGGTGATCGGCGCGCTGCTGCCGGGGCTGTCGTCGATCAGTTGGGGGACATCGGGTTGAATCACGGCCGGTTCCGGCGCGGGCGTCGGCGGCGGCGTCTCACTTTCGATCAGGGTCAGGGGGCTGCCGCCCACAGCGTCGTCCTGGATCACGCTGCTGCCGAAGGCGCCCGCCAGGGACTGGGCCATGGTCTTGTACTTTTCCACATCCATGCTGGAGTAGGACAGCAGCAGGATGAAGAAGGTCAGCAGCAGCGTCGCCAGATCGGCGAAGGTGACGATCCAGCTGGGGGCGCCGCCGTCACCTTGCTTCTTCTTGCGCTGCCGTGCCGTGGAGGCCACCGCCATGGATCAGGCCTCCCGTTCCCGCGCCAGCACCTGCTGCTGTTCCGGAGTGATGTAGGCGGACAGCAGTTCGGTGATCACCCGCGGGTTCTGCCCTTTCATGATGTTCTGGATGCTGGTGATGATCAGCGTCATGTTGCGCTGCTCGTCTTCCGCCTTGAGCTGGATCTTGTCCGCCAGCGGCAGGGCGATCAACTGGGCGATGAAGGCGCCGTAAAGGGTGGTCAGCAGGGCGATGGCCATGGCCGGACCGATGGAGGAGGGATCGTCCAGGGTGTTGAGCATCTGCACCAGACCCACCAGGGTCCCCAGCATGCCGATGGCCGGCGCCGACTCGCCGATGCCGCGGAAGATCCGCTCGGCCACGTCGTAGCGTTCCATGCGCTGCTGCATATCTTCCAGCAGGGCTTCCTCGATCAGCTCGGGCGGATGGCCGTCAACGCACAGGTTGATGCTTTTCCTGAGGAAATCGTTGTCGGTCTCATGGGACTCCAGCCCCAGGATGCCTTCCTTGCGCACCACCCGCGCCAGCTCGGCGACGTTGCGGATCAGCGCCAGCGGCTTGTCGGTCTTTTCCCGGAAAACCGTGCTCAGGGCGAGGCGAAAGGAGCTGGTCACCGACGCCAGGCGAAACTTGACGAGGGTCACCGCGAAGGTGCCGCCCAGGACAATCATCAGGCCGGGAATGTTCAGGAACGTACTGAGGGTCGCGTCGGCCAGCATCGCAACCGTGACAATCGCCACGCCGGCGATCAATCCGACTAGCGTCAGGATATCCATGGAATGCCTTTTATGGTTCTCGGAGGCGGTCGTGCAGCCTCCCGGTCAATCGCACTCCAGAGAGAATAGCCTACTTGGCCTCCCCAATCCTGTAACCAAGCGTTAAAGGGCGCAGTCAAGACGGTTGCAGCCATGGCGGCGTCTGCACCGCAAGCCTGAAGGAGGCGAATGGACACCCTAGCCGGAGGAAGGACAGGGACGCCCTGTTGCCTCCCTGCACCCGAGTGGCCGTCTCAACCAGGCCTTAACCCACCCGGTCCCGCAACTGAGCCATCACCGGCGCGGTTTCCGGGCGCACACCGCGCCAGCAGGCAAAGGCTTCCGCCGCCTGCTCCACCAGCATGCCCAGGCCGTCGATGACCCGCTGCGCGCCGTGCTCCCGGGCCCAGCGATTGAAGGGGGTCAGGTCGGGGCCGTACATCATGTCGTAACTGACCGTGTGGGCGGCAATGATCCCGGCATCGAGCGGTGGCAGGTCGCCCTGCAGGCTGGCGCTGGTGCCGTTGATGGTCAGGTCGAACGGCTCCGTCACGTCGGCGAAGCCGCAGCCCCGTACCGGGATGTCGTTGCTGAACAGGGACGCCAGGGCCTCGGCCTTCTCCACGGTGCGGTTGGCGATGACGATCTCCGCCGGTTTCTGGCCCAGCAGCGGGCGCAGCACGCCGCGCACGGCGCCACCGGCGCCCAGTACCAGGATGCGCTTGCCGGAAAGATCCAGGCCCTGGTTGACGGTCAGGTCCTGGACCAGGCCCAGGCCATCGGTGTTCTCGCCACACAGTTGACCGTCAGCATCCTGAAACAGCGTGTTGACCGCCCCGGCGGCTTCGGCGCCGGGCGTCATCCGGTCAACCAGTTCGTACGCCGTCTGCTTGAACGGTACCGTGACGTTCAACCCCTTGCCGCCCCGTTCAAAGAAGGTCCGTACCGTGCCCGGAAAATCGTCCATCGGGCACTGGATTGCCGTGTACTCCAGCGACTCGCCGGTCTGTTGGGCAAACAGGTTGTGGATCAGCGGCGATTTGCTGTGGCTGATGGGGTTGCCCATCACGGCGTACAGATCCTGGGTCATGCTTGTTCGTTCTCCTCCGCCAGCCAGTCCCGGTCCGTCAGGAAAAAGGCCGTCAATTCATACTCCGGCGTGCCTGGTTCCGGCTGCCGGTTGTAGTCCCAGCGGGCCAGGGGTGGCATCGACATGAGGATCGATTCGGTACGGCCGCCGGATTGCAGGCCGAACAGGGTACCCCGGTCGTAGACCAGATTGAACTCCACGTAGCGGCCGCGGCGATAGAGCTGAAAATTCCGCTCGCGTTCGCCGTAGTCCATGGTCTGGCGGCGCTCGACGATGGGCGCGTAGGCCGGCAGGTAGCTGTCGCCCACCGCCTGCATGAAGGCGAAGTCGCGGTCGAAGTCGCCGCTGTTGAGGTCGTCGAAGAACAGGCCACCGACACCGCGCGGCTCCTGGCGGTGCTTGATGTGGAAATAGTCGTCGCACCACTGCTTGTAGCGCGGGTAGACATCATCGCCGAACGGCTCGCAGGCGCGCTGGGCGGTGCGATGCCAATGCACGCAGTCGTCGCGGAAGCCGTAGTAGGGGGTCAGGTCGTAGCCGCCGCCGAACCACCACACCGGGGGTGCATCCTCGGGCCGGGCAATGAAGAAGCGTACGTTGGCGTGGGAGGTGGGCACGTAGGGGTTATTCGGATGCATCACCAGCGACACGCCCATGGCTTCCCAGGGGGCGCCGCTGAGTTCCGGGCGATGCGCGGTCGCCGACGGCGGCATGCGGTCGCCCAGGACGTGGGAAAAGTTCACGCCGCCTTTTTCGAACACCCGGCCCTCGCTGATGACGCGACTGATACCGCCGCCGCCTTCGGGCCGGTCCCACTGGTCGGTGCGGAATGCGGCCTGGCCGTCCAGGCCGGACAGGCGCTGACAGATCGAATCCTGCAGTGATAGTAAGTACTTCTTTACTTCGGTGCTATTGGGTTCCATACCCTCTCCACGTTAGCGGCTGGGTCAGCGCAACCGGCGCCCGGATGGCAGGTCGATGATACGGCTGGGCTGACGCTGCTCGCCCAGTTGGCCAGGCAGGATGGCGTCCAGGGTGTCGCCGAAATAGCGGGCCACCTGCAACCGGCTGCGGGCCGGGTTGCGACCGGCGGGATTGCAGGAGGTGGACACCAGTGGGCCGCCGAACGCCTGACAGAGGCGCTGGACGCCGGGATGTGCACTCACCCGGACCGCCACCGAGCCGTGCCGGCCCTTGATCCAGGGCGGAATCAGCTCGTCCGGGTCCGGCAGCAGGCAGGTGACCGGCCCCGGCCAATAGCCCGCCGCCCGTTCGCGCAGCTCGGGCGCCAGCGGATCCAGTAGCGGCGCCACCTGCGCCACCGACGCCGCGACCAGGATCACGCCCTTGTGCTCGGGGCGATCCTTGAGGGCCAGCAGTTGCTCGACAGCGTCGGCGTCCCAGGGATCGCAACCCAGGCCCCAGACGGCTTCGGTGGGATAGGCGATGACACCGCCGGCCTCCAGGGCGCCGACGGCCTCGCGCAGGTGCCACCACCCCGGCGGGTAGCGACGGGTTGTGCTGGGAGTGTTCGAATCCATGGCTCAGTCCGTGTTGAAGGTGTTGCCACACCCGCGGTTGCTTCGGCCTGGCATTATGGCGTCTGGGGCCGCAGGTGAACAGACTCCTGCGGACAACCCGCACTCATCCGCGCTGGTATCCCCCGGGGACGGTGAGGATCAGCCCTTCCAGTTCCAGCATCAGGATCGACTGCATCAGCACATCCGCCGTCAGCCCGGTCCGCTCGCACAAGGCGTCGGTGCTGCAGGTCTCGAATTCCAGTGCCCGCAGGATCTGCTGCTCGCGGGCGCCCAGGTGCTCGGGAATCGGCGGCGGCGATGCCTCGGCAGAGCTGCCGGACGGGCCCGTCGATGGCGGCCCCCAACTGGCCAATTCCTCCTCGATATCATCGACCGTTTCCACCAGGGTCGCGCCCTGCCGGATCAGCCGGTGGCAGCCGCGCGCCTGGGGATTGTTGATGGCGCCGGGAATGGCGAACACCTCGCGCCCCTGCTCCAACGCCAGGCGGGCCGTGATCAACGAACCGCTCTTGAGATTGGCTTCCACCACCAGGGTGCCCTGACTGAGACCGCTGATCAGCCGGTTGCGGCGGGGAAAGTGACCGGCCCGGGCGCGGGTGCCGGGCGGGTATTCCGAGAGCAGGGCACCGCGTTCGGGGATTGCCCGGGCCAACGCGCGGTGGGCCGCCGGGTAGGGCACATCGATGCCGGTGCCGAGGACGCCGATGGTGGCACCGTTGGCATCCAGCGCGCCCTGGTGGGCCGCCCCGTCGATTCCCAGCGCCATGCCGCTGGTCACCACAAAGCCGCGTTCGGTAAGGGCCCGGGCAAATTGCCGGGCGTGTTCCAGGCCCGCGCGAGTCGCCTTGCGGCTGCCGACCATCGCCAGTTGTGGGCGGGACAGCACATCGCGCTGGCCGGCCAGGTACAGCAGGGGCGGGGCGCCGTGGGTTTCCCGCAGCAACGCCGGATAGTCCGGATCGGCCCAGTGCAGCCGCTGGATGTTCAGGGCCTCGCAACGCTGCCAGGCGGCCATCGCCCGGGCCAGGGTGGGCTGGTTGGTGTCGCCGTGCTGCCAGGCGAGAATCGCCTCCCGGGCGGGCGGCTTGAGCCCCAGCGCCTTGAGGGTGGCGACGTCGAAGTCGAGCAGTTCCAGCGGATCAGGCAGGTGGTCCACCAGGGCCTGCCAGCGATGATCGCCCAGGCCGGGCAGGTGGCCAATCAGCAGCCAGGGGGCGTCGGATGCCCGCAGGAAGGCATCGGCGGCGTGGTGAGCAGTCGTGTCGGTCATAAATCAGTCCATTGGGATCACGCGCATCGTCCTGACGCGCCGGGCACCGCCTCTCCATCCGGCGCCCACAAAAAACGGGAGGCGGCGAACCGGCTCCCGTTGTCTATCCAATCTGTCCAGGCGAGCGGTCCATCCGCTCACACAGGTCGGGTCAGGGGTTGCTCACCCGATCACCGACCGCCAGGGTCCGGGTTGCCTTGAGCACCAGACCATAGCTCAGTTTCTCATAGCTCTGGAAGACCATCAGCAGACCGGCGCGCTCGTCCGGCAGCTTGACCGCTTCCTTGGTGACCGGGTCCTGTACGGTGTTGCCGGCCTGGAACACCGCCAGCACGTTACCCGGTTTGAGGCCTTCGCGGGTGCCACGGTTGATCACCACCACGTCGTACTGACCGATCTGGGTGACGCCGCCTTCCACCGCAATCATCGAGCCGGTGATGTCGCTGTCCGGCGCGCTCGGCGAGAAGGTGGTGTTGATCTTGCGGTCTTCGGTGGGCAGCAGGCGGTCGCCGATGCGGACTTCTTCGTCGCTGCGCTTGAGCTCCATGGTCAGTACTTCACCGTTGGTGTCGGTGATCTCACCGGAACCGATGGCCTTGGCTTCCAGCCCCAGGAACTCGTTGGTTTCCGGATCGGTGTAAACGCGGTTGCGGCGGAAGATGCCCAGGTTGTCGTTTTCAGCCTCACCCCGGGCGTAGACGGTGTCGCCGGCGCCGGTAATGATGCGGGAATCCTCACCCTCGAGGATGTAGGGCGCGGCCTCAAGCACCTCCGGGTCGACGACGCGGGTATCGCTCAGGAAACCTTCGATGGCGTCCAGCGGAATCGCCGGCACCGGGGTGTCGATCGGGGTGGAGCGCACCTTGGGCGACAGCTTGACCACACCACTGCCGCCTTTCCTGGCCACCTTGGTCACACGAGGCTCGCCGTCGATATAGACCAGTGCCAGCTGATCGCCGGGATAGATCAGGTGCGGATTGCTGACCTGGGGATTCACGTGCCAGATTTCCGGCCAGTACCAGGGGTTGTCCAGAAAGCGGGATGAAATGTCCCAGAGGGTATCGCCCTTGACGACAGTGTAGCGATCGGGATGGTCCGACCGTAACTCAGGGCCGGCCGCATGTGCTCCCTGCACCAGCAGCAACACAGCCGTCAGAACATACAGCAGTTTCCTCATTGTCCGGGTCCTTGATTGCTTTACTTTGTCCGGTGGAACCTGAGCCCGCTTGGCGTCCGGCGAAACGGTTCCGCTACCCACATCCCCCTACTATAGAAGATGTCAGTCGGTTTGTGATGTTATCTTTTGTTCTTCCAGTAAATTCTGGATTCAGACAGTAACAGGCCCGGCCGGCGTTCGCAGGGGGTTCTGTCATGCCTGGTCAGTTTGTAATCAGCCCGGGAGATGATAGATAATAGACTATCGGCGCCATTGAGGACGTCATCTTGAAACTCGCCGCGCGATCCCGATCATAGAGGATACGGGA
The DNA here is from genome assembly GCF_011421605.1 of Marinobacter sp. JSM 1782161. Lineage (NCBI taxonomy): Bacteria > Pseudomonadati > Pseudomonadota > Gammaproteobacteria > Pseudomonadales > Marinobacteraceae > Marinobacter > Marinobacter sp. JSM 1782161. The sequence goes on along the minus strand of NZ_WSSA01000004.1, from coordinate 115,435 downwards.
GGGTCAATGTGCGGTACACCGTCGCATTTTGGCCAGGAAACGCGGTCAACCAAATGATTTGATACCCATGATACTTGAGATTCTGGAATTCCCCGATCCGCGCCTGCGGACCGTAGCCAAGCCGGTCGAGACCGTCACCGACGAGCACCGCAAGCTGATCGATGACATGTTCGAGACCATGTACGACGCCCCGGGGATCGGCCTGGCGGCGACGCAGGTAAACTGGCACGAACAGATCATCGTCATGGACCTGTCGGAAGACCAGAGCGAGCCGCGGGTCTTCATCAACCCGGAATTCGAGGTGCTCGAAGGCGACCTGCAGGGTATGCAGGAAGGCTGTCTGTCGGTGCCGGGCTTCTATGAAGAGGTCAACCGGCCGGATCACGTCATGATCCGCGCCCTGGACCGCAACGGCGACGCGTTCGAGGAAGAGGCCACCGGGCTGCTGGCGGTCTGTATCCAGCATGAGATGGACCACCTCAAGGGCAAGCTGTTCGTCGATTACCTCAGTCCGCTCAAGCGCACGCGGATTCGCAAGAAGCTGGAAAAACAGCACAAGATCCGGGCCTGATCACAGGCCCACCCGTTTGTGGTTTACAATGGATCGGACAGGACCGGGCAACAGGCCCGGTTTTTTCGTTTGTAACGGGTCCCCGCCACCCTGTACACCCAGACCGACAGACCAGCAACAGACCGAAGGAGGCGCCGCGTGCGCATCGTTTTCGCCGGAACCCCGGATTTTGCCGCTATCGCACTGAAGGCGCTGCTTGCGCACGGCCATGACGTGGTGGCCGTCTACACCCAGCCGGATCGCCCGGCCGGCCGCGGCCGCAAACTGAGCCTCAGTCCGGTGAAGCAGGTGGCCCTGGACGCCGACATCCCGGTGTGCCAGCCGGAGAGCCTCAAACCGGCCGACGCCCAGGCGGAGCTGGCTGCCTTCGATGCCGACGTCATGATCGTGGCCGCCTACGGCCTGATCCTGCCGCAGGCGGTGCTGGATCTGCCCCAGCGCGGCTGCCTCAACATCCACGCCTCGCTGCTGCCTCGCTGGCGCGGCGCCGCGCCGATCCAGCGCGCCATCGCCGCGGGCGACACGGAGACCGGCATCACCATCATGCAGATGGATGCCGGCCTGGATACCGGTGACATGCTGCTCAAACTGACCACGCCGATCCACGCCGACGACACCGGCGGCAGCCTGCACGACCGCCTGGCGGACCTGGGGGGACAGGCCATCCTCACGGCACTGACCGAACTGGCGAACGGCAACCTGCAGCCTGAACCGCAGAACGATGCCGACGCCAACTACGCCCACAAGCTGAACAAACAGGAAGGGCACCTGGACTGGCAGCAGCCAGCCACCGACCTCGACCGTCTGGTACGGGCCTTCAACCCCTGGCCGGGCACCTTTACCGACGCGGGCGAGCAGCGTCTGCGCATCCACGCCGCCACCGTGCTGGACGCGCCCAGCGCAGCCGCCCCCGGCACCGTACTGCGCCGTGAGAGGGACGGCGCCGAGGTGGCCTGTGGCGAGGGCGTGCTGCGCCTGACCCGGGTGCAGCTGCCAGGCAGCCGCGCCCAGAGCGTATCGGACCTGATCAACGGCGGCCGCGATGTGCTGCTGCCGGGCGAGGTGCTGCACTAGATGGCCCGCCAGCAACTTCCCCTGCGCGCACTCGCGGCCCGGGTGATCCAGTCCGTCACCCAGGGGCAGTCCCTCTCCGATGCGCTGCCACCGGCCCTGCGTCAGGCCCAGGAACAGGACCGCAGCCAGTTGCAGGCCCTGTGCTACGGCACCTGCCGCTGGTACCACCGCCTCGACGCCGAACTGCAGACACGCCTGCACAAACCGCTCAAGAAGGGCGATCGCATTGCGGTGCCGCTGATCCTGCAGGCGCTGTTCCAGCTGCGTCACAGTCACCAGGCCGAGCACGCGGTGCTCAATGAAACCGTGGCCGCCTGCCGGTCGTTGGGCAAACCGCACCTGGCAGGCCTGGTGAACGCCATCCTGCGAGCGGCCCAGCGCGACGGCGAGCCCGAGCCAACGACGCCGGCCGCGACCTTCAGCCACCCCCAGTGGCTCACCGAAAAGCTGCGCCATAACTGGCCGGACCAGTGGCAGGCGATTCTCGACGCCAACAACGCGCAGGCGCCCATGACCCTGCGCGTCAATGCCCGCCAGGCCACCCGCGACGCCTACCTGGCCGCGCTGGACGAGGCCGGCATCGAGGCCAGCGCCACCCGTTTCGCGCCTCACGGCATCCAGCTCGCGGAACCCTGCGGCGTCGACCGGCTGCCCGGTTTCGCCGAGGGGCGCGTCAGCGTGCAGGACGAGGCGGCCCAGCTGTGCACCGAACTGCTCGACCTGGCCCCCGGTCAGCGGGTGCTGGACGCCTGCGCCGCGCCGGGCGGCAAGACCTGCGCTATTCTGGAGGCACAGGCAGAAATCAAAGAGGTGGTGGCTCTGGATCAGTCGGCGCAGCGCCTGGAACGGGTGCGGGAAAACCTGGAGCGGCTGCGTCTGCCGGCCACGGTCAGCGCCGGCGACGCCGCCGACCTGGAGCGCTGGTGGGACGGGGAGCCGTTCGACCGCATCCTGCTGGACGTGCCCTGCAGCGCCAGCGGTGTAATTCGCCGCCATCCGGACATCAAGCTGCTGCGGCGTGAGGACGACATCACGCCGCTGGCCGCCATCCAGATGGGGCTGCTGGAGCGCCTGTGGAGCACCCTGAAACCGGGCGGTAAACTGGTCTACGCCACCTGTTCCGTGTTCCCACAGGAAAATCACCGTATAATCCAACGCTTTATCAAGGCGCATGAGGACGCTGTCCTGACCATGCCGCCGGTTTCCTGGGGTCAGGACACCGGCGCAGGGCGGCAGCTCTTCCCGGACGCCGGGTCGCACGACGGGTTCTTCTACGCCTGCCTGACCCGACAGGACGATCACGCAGCCAATCAGGCCTCTACGTCATGAAAATCATCATCCTCGGCGCCGGCCAGGTCGGCGGCACCCTCGCCGAGAACCTGGCCAACGAAGCCAACGACATCACCGTCATCGACAGTGACAGCAGCCGGCTGCGCGAGCTCCAGGACCGGCTCGATATCCGCACCGTGCAGGGCCGCGGGTCCTATCCGAGCGTATTGCGCCAGGCCGGCGCCGAGGACGCGGACATGCTGATCGCGGTCACCAACAGCGACGAGACCAACATGGTCGCCTGTCAGGTGGCCTACTCGCTGTTCAAGACGCCGACCAAGATCAGCCGGGTGCGGGCCAACGCCTACCTAGCGCGCAAAGAGCTGTTCAGCACCGACGGCTTCCCCATCGACGTGCTGATCAGCCCCGAGCAGGTGGTCACCCGCCACATCACGCGGCTGATCGAGTACCCCGGCGCGCTGCAGGTGCTGGAGTTCTCCAAGGGGCTGGCGCGACTCGTCGCCATCCAGGCGACCAAGGGCGGCCCGCTGGTGGGCCACGAGCTGTCTCACCTGCGCACCCACATGCCCAAGATCGATACCCGGGTGGCGGCCATCTTCCGTAAGGACCGCCCCATCATCCCGCAGGGGGACACGGTGATCGAAGACGGCGACGAGGTCTTCTTCATCGCCGGCACCGACCACATCCGCTCAGTGATGAGCGAGCTCCAGCCGCTGGAAAAACCCTACAAGCGCATCTTCATCTGCGGCGGCGGCAATATCGGCCAGCGTCTGGCGCACAACCTGGAAAACCGCTACCAGGTGAAGCTGATCGAGCGCAACCGGGACCGCTGCGTGATGCTGTCGGAAAACCTGCGCAAGACCATCGTATTGCAGGGCAACGCCGCCAACAAAGACCTGCTGCTGGAAGAGAACATCGAGAGCACCGACGTCTTCTGCGCCGTCACCAACGACGACGAGGCCAACATCATGGCGTCGCTGCTGGCCAAGCGGCTAGGGGTGCGCAAGGTGCTGACGCTGATCAACAACCCGGACTACGTGGACCTGATCCAGGGTGGCGAAATCGATGTGGCCATCTCGCCCCAGCAGACCACCATCGGCAGCCTGCTGACCCACGTGCGCCGGGGTGATGTCGTAAACGTTCACTCACTGCGCCGGGGCGCTGCCGAGGCGATTGAGGCCATCGCCCACGGCGACCACCGGTCGTCCAAGGTGGTGGGCAAGCGGCTGGATGAGATCCCGCTGCCGGAAGGCACCACCATCGGCGCCATCGTGCGTCATAACGAGGTTTTGATTGCTCACGACCACCTGCGCGTCCAGCCCGACGATCACGTGATCCTGTTCCTTGTGGACAAGTCCCGGATCCGCGACGTCGAGCGCCTGTTCCAGGTTGGTCTGACCTTCTTCTGATCCGGGTTTAATCCGATTCATGCGACTGTCGGTCATTCTCAAGATCCTCGGCATCCTGATGATGCTGTTCAGCTTCACCATGCTGCCGCCGCTGGGCATCTCGCTGATCTATGACGACGGTCAGTGGCTGCGCTTCGCCGACGCCATGGCGATCGTCTTCATCGGCGGGCTGCTGGTGTGGGCGCCGTTCCATTCGGTACACGGCGACCTGCGGGTGCGCGACGGGTTCCTGATCACCACCCTGTTCTGGGTGGTACTGAGCGTGGCCGGCTCGATTCCCTTCTACCTCAGCGATAACCCGCCTCATTCCTACGTGGATTCGCTGTTCGAAGCCGTCTCCGGCCTGACCACCACCGGCGCCACGGTGATCACCGGCATCGACGACCTGCCGCATTCGATCCTCTGGTATCGCCAGCAGCTGCAGTGGCTGGGCGGCATGGGGATCATCGTGCTGGCGGTGGCGATCCTGCCGATGCTGGGCATCGGGGGCATGCAGCTGTACCGCGCCGAGGTACCGGGCCCGGTCAAGGACAATAAGCTCACCCCACGCATCGCGGAAACCGCCAAGGCGCTGTGGTACATCTACGTGTCGCTCACCGCGATCTGCGCCATTGCCTACTGGATGGCGGGCATGAGCTGGTTCGACGCCATCGGCCACAGTTTCTCCACCATCGCCATCGGCGGGTTTTCCACCCACGACGCCAGCATCGGCTATTTCAACAGCCCGGTGATCGAGATGATCGCAGTGGTGTTCATGGTGCTGTCCGGCGCCAATTTCGCGCTGCACTTCATGGCCTGGCGCCAGCGCAATCCGCTGCTCTATCTGGCGGACTCGGAATTCAAGCTGTATATCGGCGCGCTGATCGTGGTCAGCCTGATCACCATCGGCGTCCTTATCGGCACCGACACCCTGGGCCCCATGGAAGCGGTCACCAGCGGCATCTTCGAGGTGGTCTCCCTGGCCACCACCACCGGCTACGCCACCGCGGATTTCTCCGTGTGGCCGGCCATGCTGCCGTTCCTGCTGTTCGTGATGTCCTTCATGGGGGGCTGTGCGGCGTCCACCGGCGGCGGCATCAAGGTGGTGCGCATCCTGCTGATCTTCCGGCAGGGGTCGCGGGAAATGAAACGCCTGCTGCACCCCAACGCGGTGATGCCGGTCAAACTGGGCAACCGGCCGGTCTCGGACCGGGTGCTGCAGGCGGTGTGGGGCTTCTTCTCGGTCTACATGTTCATGTTCGTGGTGCTGCTGGTGATCCTGCAGGCCACCGGGCTGGATCAGGTGACCGCCTGGACCGCCGTCGGCGCCACCATCAACAACCTGGGCCCCGGCCTGGGCGAGGTGACCTATCATTACGGCACCATCAACGATACCGCCAAGTGGGTGCTGTGCTTTTCCATGCTGCTTGGGCGGCTGGAAGTGTTCACCCTGCTGTTGCTGCTGACCCCCGCTTTCTGGCGCCGCTAGTACGCGCCGTTCCAGACGGGGAGGCGGCGGCCCAAGTCGACTGTACAAAACACGAACAGGTTTCGAAATAGCGTGGCGAGAAGCGTATAATGCCGGTTTTCGCGCGCGCCGCGGGTTGTTTCCACACGCCCGATCCCCACTTAACCAGTGCGCAAGGCGCCACACACAGAGAGATAGACAGGCAACCGTCGTGACTGAGATGGCAAACACGGACATCAAGACTTTCCAGGGCCTTATCCTGGCCCTGCAGCAATTCTGGGCACGGCACGGCTGCGTCGTTCAGCAGCCGCTGGATATGGAAGTCGGGGCCGGCACTTTTCACCCGTCCACTTTCCTGCGGGCGATCGGTCCGGAAACCTGGAACGCGGCCTACGTTCAGCCCAGCCGCCGGCCCACCGATGGCCGTTACGGGGAAAACCCCAACCGTCTGCAGCATTACTACCAGTTCCAGGTGGTGCTCAAGCCATCGCCGGACAACATCCAGGAGCTGTACCTGGATTCGCTCAAGGCGCTGGGCCTGGACCCGCTGGTGCATGACATCCGCTTCGTCGAGGACAACTGGGAATCGCCCACGCTGGGCGCCTGGGGCCTGGGCTGGGAAATCTGGCTCAACGGCATGGAAGTCACCCAGTTCACCTACTTCCAGCAGGTGGGCGGCCTGGAATGCTACCCGGTTACCGGCGAGCTGACCTACGGTCTCGAGCGCATCGCGATGTACCTGCAGGGCGTCGACAGCGTCTATGACCTGGTCTGGACAGAAGGCCCGGACGGCGTGGTGACCTACGGCGACGTGTTCCACCAGAACGAGGTGGAAATGTCGACCTACAACTTCGAACACGCCGACATCGACTTCCTGTTCCAGTGCTTCGACGTTCACGAGCGCGAAAGCCAGCGCCTGATCGAAGCGGGCCTGGCCCTGCCGGCCTACGAACAGGTTCTGAAGGCTTCGCACACGTTTAACCTGCTCGATGCCCGTCACGCCATTTCCGTGACGGAGCGGCAGCGCTATATCCTCCGCGTACGCACCCTGGCCCGCGCCGTGGCCCGGGCCTATTTCGACAGCCGCAAGGCTCTGGGCTTCCCCATGGCGCCGGATGCCCTGCGTGAAGAAATGCTGGCGGACGCGGAAAAAGGGGACGCATGATCATGGCAACACAGGATTTTCTGGTCGAAATCGGCACCGAGGAGCTGCCTCCCAAGGCGCTGAAGACGCTGTCCGAGGCGTTTACCGCCGGTTTCTGCAAAGGCCTCGACGACGCCGGTATCGAGTATGGCAAGGTGGAATCCTTTGCCGCGCCGCGCCGTCTGGCCATCCGCGTCAGTGACCTGGCCGACGCCCAGCCGGACAAGGCTGTGGAAAAACGCGGTCCCGCCGTGAAGGCGGCCTTCGACGACGCCGGCAACCCGACCCGCGCGCTGACCGGCTTCGCCACGTCCCTGGGCGTGACGCCGGACCAGCTGGATACCCTGGAAACCGAAAAGGGCGCCTGGGTGGTCTACCGCACCGTCGAGCAGGGCAAGGCCACCGCCGATCTGGTGCCGGATCTGGTCAACCAGTCGCTGGCCGGTCTGCCGATTCCCAAGCGCATGCGCTGGGGCGCCCACAAGTCCGAATTCGTGCGCCCGGTGCACTGGATCGTGCTGCTGTTCGGCAGCAAGATCATCGACGCCGATATCATGGGGCTGCCGGCGGGTAACGAGACCCGCGGCCACCGCTTCCATTGCCCCAAGGAACTGATTATCCCGACGCCGGACGCCTACGAACTGGTCCTGCGCGAGGAAGGCTACGTGCTGGCCAGCTTTGCCGAGCGTCGCGACAAGATCCGCGCCGGCGTGACCCGCCTGGCGCAGGAGAAGGAAGGCAAGGCAGTCATCGATGAGGAACTGCTGAACGAAGTCACCGCCCTCAACGAATGGCCCGTGCCGCTGATGGGCGCTTTCGAGGAACGCTTCCTGGACGTGCCCGCCGAGGCGCTGATCTCTTCCATGAAGGAACACCAGAAGTACTTCCACGTTGTGGATAACGCCGATCGCATGCTGCCGTTGTTCATCACCGTGGCCAATCTGGAGAGCAAGGACCCGCAACAGGTGGTCGAAGGCAACGAGAAGGTCATCCGTCCGCGTCTGGCCGATGCCGCCTTCTTCTACGACACCGACCGCAAGCACACCCTGGAGAGCCGCATCGACGCCCTCAAGCCGATCGTCTTCCAGGAAAAACTGGGCAGCCTGCACGACAAGTCCGTGCGCGTGGCCAGCCTGGCGAAGAAGATTGCCGAAGCCATCGACGGCAACCCGCAATACGCCGAGCGCGCCGCGATGCTGGCCAAGACCGACCTGGTCAGCGAAATGGTGCTGGAGTTCACCGACCTGCAGGGCATCATGGGCGAATACTACGCCCGCAATGACGGCGAGCCGGACGAGGTGGCCGGGGCCCTGAACGAGCAGTACATGCCGCGCTTTGCCGGCGACGACCTGCCCCGCAGCCTGACCGGTTGCGCGGTGGCACTGGCGGATCGCCTGGACTCGCTGGTGGGGCTATTCGGCATCAACCAGCCGCCGTCCGGCACCCGCGACCCGTTCGGCCTGCGTCGCTCGTCGCTGGGCGTGCTGCGCATCATCGTCGAGCGTGAGCTGCCGCTGGACCTGGAAACCTGCTGCCAGTGGGCGGCCGAGAACTTCACCTCGCTGACGGTGGAGGACCCGGTCACGCCGGTGGTCGACTACATGCTGGAACGGTTTCGCGCCCATTACGAGGAACAGGGCATCGGCGCCGAGGTTTACCTGGCGGTGCACGCCCGCCGTCCGACCCGGCCGCTGGACTTCGAACAGCGTATCCAGGCTGTGGAAAAATTCCGTCAGCTGCCGGCCGCCGAAGCCTTGGCCGCTGCCAACAAGCGCGTGTCCAATATCCTCGTGAAGCAGGGTGGGGACAGCCTGGGCGACACCGTCGACACCAGTCTGCTGCAGGACGACGCGGAGAAGGCGCTGGCCGACGCGGTGGACGCCCAGGCGGAGAAAGTCGCGCCGCTGTTCGCACGAGGCGACTACGCCGCGGCACTGGCGTCCCTGGCGGATCTGCGCGAGACGGTGGACCGTTTCTTCGACGAGGTCATGGTGATGGCCGACGACGAGTCCGTGAAACGTAACCGGCTGGCGCTGCTCAACCGCCTGCGGAACCTGTTCCTGCAGGTGGCGGACATTTCCCTGCTGCCGACCGGCTAGCGCGATGCTGATCATCCTCGACCGCGACGGCGTGATTAACCGTTACCACGGTGAATACATCTGTTCGGTCGAGGAGTGGCTGCCGATAGCCAGCAGCATCGACGCCATTGGCCGCCTGACCCGGGCCGGGCATCAGGTGGCCGTGGCCACCAACCAGTCCGGCATCGCCCGGGGTTTCTACGACCATCTCATCCTCGACGCCATGCACGCCCAGCTGCGCCGCCTGGTGGACGCCGTGGGCGGTCGCATCGACTGCATCGCCTACTGTCCGCATCACCCGGACGAGGACTGCAACTGCCGCAAACCCCGCACCGGTCTGCTGGAGGACATCCGCGACCAACTGGGTCTGGCGGACCTGACGGACGCGATCATGGTGGGGGACAGTCGCAAGGACCTCGAGGCGGGCCTGGCGGCGGGCTGTAAGGCCGCCGCGCTGGTTCGTACGGGCAACGGCCGGCAAACCGAAAAAGAGCTGCACAAGGCGCCTCTGGGCGCTGTGACGGTCTGGAAGAATCTGTCTGCGTTTGTGGATAACCTGCTCGGCGCGGACGGATCCTGATCCCGCCCACCGACTGACTCGCCGGCCGGCAAAAAAGACCGCATAAAGGGGTGGCATTCCCCGCAATCATCAGTATAATACGGCCGAAATTCGGCGTGTGGCGCAGTCTGGTAGCGCACTTCGTTCGGGACGAAGGGGTCGCAGGTTCAAGTCCTGCCACGCCGACCATTTTCCCTCCCTTCAATGACTTAGCGTCATTTACCCCGCGTTTTCCACAGATCAATCCCAATCTTGAAAGGTCAGGCCGTAACCGCCATTCTTCGGTATACTGCCAGCAGCAACGTTGCCAACGGCAAAGCCTTCCTGACCGACCGGATTCGCGCACTATGAGTCAACAATCCTCAGCGGCCGCCACCGCGCCGAAACATCAGCAACGCCCCTGGGCCGACCTGCTGATCAGTATCGTTATTCCTTCCGTCATCCTCATGAAGTTCAGCGGCGAGCAGGACCTGGGGTCGGCCAACGCGCTCATCGTGGCGCTGGCCTTTCCATTGGGTTGGGGTCTGTATGAACTGGTCCGCTTTGGCAAGAAGAACTTCATTGCGGTACTGGGGCTGATCAGCATCCTGTTGACCGGCGGCATCGGCCTGCTGCACCTGGATGCCGAATGGCTGGCGATCAAGGAAGCCGCCGTGCCACTGATCATCGGCCTGGCCGTGCTGATATCCACAAAGACGCGTTATCCACTGGTGCGGACGCTACTGTACAACCGCACGGTGCTCGATGTGGATAAAATCCACGATGCGCTGGTGGAGAAGGGCAATGAAGGGGTGTTCGAAACCCGTCTGATGCGGGCCAGCTACTACTTCGCGGGCACATTCCTGTTTTCCTCGGTGATGAACTACATCATCGCCAAATGGATCGTCACCAGCCCGTCCGGCACACCGGCGTTCAATGAGGAGCTGGGCCAGATGACCCTGGTGAGCTATCCGATGATCGCCATCCCCTCGATGATCATGATGATCGCCATTTTCTACTATCTGTGGCGCGCCATCCGTAACCTGACCGGCTTCAAGCTGGAAGAGGTACTGTCACCGGCCCTGGCCGCCGCCCAGGACGACAAAGACAAGTCCTGATCGGCCACGGATCCTCCCCTTCAATTGAGTTTTCCACAGATATAAAAAAGCCCGGGCAATGCCCGGGCTCTTTATATCCAGATCTTTTAACAGATCTATCCACAGCTTTTTACACGTCGAGGTTGGTCACTTCCAGCGCGTTGGTCTGGATGAAGTCCCGACGCGGCTCCACCTCGTCCCCCATCAGGGTGGTGAAGATCTGGTCCGCGGCGATGGCGTCCTCGATGGTCACCTTCATCATGCGGCGGGTGTCCGGATCCATGGTGGTTTCCCACAGCTGTTCCGGGTTCATCTCGCCCAGCCCCTTGTAGCGCTGGATGTTGAGGCCGCGCTGGGCTTCCTTCATCAGCCACTGCAGGCCACCCTCAAAGCTCAGTACAGCCTGTTTGCGCTCGCCACGCTGGATGTAGGCGCCTTCCTCGATCAGACCGTCCAGCTTTTCCCCAAGGCGGGCAATGGCCGCGTAAGAAGCTGACTCGAAAAACTCGTGATTGAAGACGTGGGTCTGTGGGATGCCGTGCACGAAGATTTCCACACGCGGCAGATACAGTTTGCGCTCTTCGTCCTCGTGGACCGAGAACACGTACTTGGTGCCCGTGCGGGTATCCAGATCGAGGCCTGCACCCAGGCGTCCGACCCATTCGGTAACCGCATCGCGGTTGCTCAGGTCTTCCGGCTTGAGGGAGCTGTTGTAGATCATCTGCTCCAGCACCTTGGTGGGGTAGGCGCGGGACAGACGATCGATCATGGCCATCACCGACTGGTATTCCTTCACCAGGGATTCCAGCGCGGAATCGGCGATGGGCGGAGCCGACGGATTGACGTAGAACTGGGCACCTTCCAGGGCGGTCTGGGTCAGGTAGGCTTCCTTGGCCTTCTCGTCCTTCAGGTATTGCTCCTGCTTGCCACGCTTGACCTTGTAAAGCGGCGGCATGGCGATGAACACGTGGCCGCGCTCAATGATCTCGCGCATCTGGCGGAACAGGAAGGTCAGCAGCAGCGTGCGGATGTGGGAACCGTCGACGTCAGCGTCCGTCATGATGATGATGGAGTGATAACGCAGCTTCTCCGGATCGAACTCTTCGCGACCGATGCCGCAGCCCAGGGCGGTGATCAGCGTGCCCACTTCGGCGGAGGACAGCATCTTGTCGAAGCGCGCCTTCTCCACGTTGAGAATCTTGCCCTTGAGCGGCAGGATCGCCTGGGTGCGGCGATCACGACCCTGCTTGGCGCTGCCGCCGGCCGAATCACCCTCCACAATGTACAGTTCGGACAGGGCGGGATCCTTCTCCTGGCAGTCCGCCAGTTTGCCGGGCAGGCCGGCGATATCCAGAGCGCCCTTGCGGCGGGTCATTTCCCGCGCCTTACGCGCCGCTTCCCGGGCCCGCGCCGCGTCGAGCATCTTGTTGACGATGATCTTGGCTTCGTTGGGCTGCTCGTTCAGGAAGTCGGAGAAGGTCTGATACAGCTCCTGCTCGACCGCGGTCTTCACTTCTGAGGAGACCAGCTTGTCCTTGGTCTGGGAGGAGAACTTGGGATCCGGCACCTTCACGCTGATGATCGCGGTCAGACCTTCCCGGGCGTCATCGCCGGAGGTGGCGATCTTGGCCTTCTTGCCCAGCCCTTCCTGCTCGATGTAGTTGTTCAGCGAGCGGGTGAGGGCAGCGCGGAAGCCTGCCATGTGGGTACCACCATCCCGCTGCGGGATGTTGTTGGTGAAACAGAAGATGTTCTCCTGGAAGGCATCGTTCCACTGCATCGCCACTTCCACGGCGATGCCGTCTTCGCGTTCGCCATTGAAGTGGAATACCCGGTTCAGGGGCGTCTTGTTGGTGTTCAGGTGCTCAACAAACGCCCGCAAACCACCTTCGTACTCGAAGAGATCTTCCTTGCCGGTCCGCTCGTCGGTCAGGCGGATACGCACGCCGCTGTTCAGGAACGCCAGTTCCCGCAAGCGCTTGGCCAGGATGTCGTAGTGGAAAACGATGTTGCTGAAGGTTTCCGGCGACGGCACGAAGTGCACTTCAGTCCCGGTCCGGTCGGTTTCGCCTTTCTGGCTGAGCGGGGCATCCGGGACGCCATCGTGATAGGTCTGCTCCCAGACCACTCCGTCACGCCGGATCGTCAGGCGCAGCTGGGCGGACAGGGCGTTGACGACGGAAACCCCGACGCCATGCAGGCCACCGGAAACCTTGTAGGTGTTGTCGTCAAACTTACCGCCAGCGTGCAGGACGGTCATGATGACCTCGGCGGCGGAAACGCCTTCTTCCTCGTGCATATCGACCGGGATGCCCCGGCCATTGTCGCGCACGGTCACCGACTCGTCAGGATGGATGACGATGCCAATCTCGCTGCAGAAGCCGGCGAGCGCTTCGTCAATGGAGTTATCGACGATCTCGAAGACCATGTGGTGCAGGCCCGTGCCGTCATCCGTGTCGCCGATGTACATACCGGGACGTTTGCGAACGGCATCCAGCCCCTTGAGGACCTTGATGCTGGAGGAATTATAAGTCGACGTTGTCATTCGGACGCTCCTAAAGCGCAGATCTTATTCTTCCGTAAACTCGCCATGTTCCACGTGGAACACTTTGAAATCGGGCATGGGTTCCTGCCAGAGTTCGGCAGGTCGTGGCGGTTCGATCGAGGTGATGAACACCTGGCTGCCAAGATCTCGGAGCTTGCCAGCCAGCATTCGACGGTGATTCTCGTCGAGCTCCGCGTTGATATCGTCCAGTAAGAACGTGCATTGCCGGCCATGCTGCTTGAGCAGCTCGCCCTGGGCAATCTTCATCAGTATCACCAGGGTTTTCTGCTGGCCTCGCGACAGGGTTTCCGCCACCGGGCGACCCTGGTATTTGACGCGTACGTCGGCACGATTGGGGCCGTACAGGGTATGTCCTACCTTGGATTCCTGCTCCCGGTGCCCGGCCAGCACATCCGCCAGACGGGCTTTGCGATCCCAGCCGGGAAAAAACTCGAACTTGAGATCCTGTCGCCACGGCGCATCGATATCCTCGATGATGCGCTCCAGCAGCGGACGGAACTGATCGAACACGGCTTTTCGGACTTCAGTCACCTGCTCCGCCAGAGCAACATACTGCCGGTCCCAGATGCTGAGCAACGATTCGTCAATTCTACCATTTCTGAGAATTTTATTCCGCTGCGAAATCGCCCGCTGGCACTGCTGCCACAGGGTCGAGAAACCATGTTCCACGTGGAACACTGACCAGTCGAGAAACTGCCGCCGCTTACCGGGACCACCGGTCACAATATCGAAAGTCCCCGGATCGATCACGGACACGGGTAAATGACGCGCCACGAAGGAGAGCGTCTTCACACGTTCGCCATCCACCTTCAAGCGGGTCTCGCCCTGGGCGACATCCCGAAACAGACCAATGCGATGGGTCAAGGGGTGGGGCGACGCGCCCGCCAGCTCAGGCTCACGGACTTCGCCAAACACCGTCAGGTTCTCTTGTCCGTGGCGAACCACCGCCTCGTGACGATTGACCCGGAAGGATCGCCCGAGACCGAGATAGGCAATGGCTTCCAACACACTGCTCTTGCCGCTGCCATTGGCACCGTAGATCAGGTTCACGGAAGGGGAAAAGTTGAGATTGGCGGGCGCCAGGTTACGAAACTGTTGGGTCTGAAGTCTGAGTAGTGCCATGCACCCGGTGTGTCCGTTCCAGAAAGGCCAATCCGTAGTCTACAGGTTAACGGGCGGCGAATGCAGTCCCGACGTCGACATCCTTCAGCAGCACGGCGTACCTAAACCCAACGCTTCCGAAACGCCCCAATCGTTCCGCCGCTGTGTATAAATTCGCTGGCTCGCTTCCCCAAATTACTCAGGCATTCGCGCCGACGCGAATTTCTCCCACACAGTTGTCCACAGGATAATCCGTGGCGAAGGCCGGTCTGGAAGGCTTCGACCAGAACACCGATTATGCCCCAACTCCGCTCGCGAATCCGGCCAGCCCTGCTCCTTCCTATATTGCCAATACGACGTAAAGCCTTGGCTGGCGCGGCCCTAAATGACATAGCGCACTCGCCAATTGAGTCAGCGCACGGCTGCTATCGCACCAAAATGCCGTCGAGCCAATCCGGGAGACCGACTGTGCATACGGCACCAACCGCCGCAGCGGACAGCCCGCCCAGAAAGTTTTCCACAGATATCCTTTCTGATTCGCTAAGGTTTGTCGCTTCGGATTTCCTCTGGACAGAGTTTAACCAGGAGTCATCAAAGTTCTGGAGCTCCGAGAGCCAAACCCTACCGACAGTCGGCACATCGAAGATCCAAAGACGGCCACCAGCAGAAAAGAGTAGCGGACCAGGCAGAGCCAAAAGTCCCGGCCGTCATCCACCGATTACCGTTGATGATCTATCGGTACAGGATGTTCAACTGGCCGATGGCATGGCCTTGAAGAAGGGGGCTGACTGATACTCGGAAGGGGAAGCGAGGGAGAGAAGGCATCGAAGTAAGATGTTCCACGTGGAACATCTTACTTCGGCCAAGATAGATAGCCTCTTGGAATCAATGCAGAAGATTCAGGCGCTCGTCCATGAACATGTCCATTTCCGGCGCGAGGATATGCACATAGCGGTCGAAATAAAGGAACTGCTTGATCAGCAGCGCAAACTCGCGCGGGAAATGCAGGCCATGGGATTCACCGATCTTCACCATATCCATCAGGATATTGTTCACCTCGTCCTCTGCCTCCTCAGCGGCACAGGGCGTGTCCGGCACCATCCGGTCCATCTGGTTATACAGACGCCGAAGATCGTCCGCCAACTGGTTGACGTCTATCCTGGCATGGGTCACCCCGATCCGAACCATCGCATCCGCCATGCCTTCGAACTGCCCGACCATCACCGCGGAAATAAAATCCGACACCGCCTGCCACGTGTCCGGCTTGATTCGGCCGACAATGCCAAAGTCGATAAAGCCCACCCGACCATCGCGCAGCACCATCAGGTTGCCCGCATGGACGTCGGCGTGAAAAAACTCGCATTGGGTGAGGCTGGAGAACCAGGTGTTCATTGCGGTGATTAACGTGCGTTCCGGATCGCTGGTGACCGCTCGAATCGACTCAAGATCGGTCAGCGGCACGCCGTAGAAACGCTCCATGGTCAGCACCCTCCGGGTACTGCAGGCTTCGTAAACCCTTGGAACCGTTGCCTCCATGTTGTGACTGTCACTGAGGAACTGTCGGAACGTCTTGAGGTTGTTCGCTTCCTTGATGAAGTCACACTCCTCCATCATCGTACGCTGGATTTCCTCGACAATGCCGGACAGCGACGTCCAGGACAATTTAGGCGCAATGGTTTCCAGAACCCGCGCCGATACGTAAAGGAAGTTAAGATCCGTGAGCAGGATGTTTTCCACACCCGGCTTCTGGATCTTGATCACCACATCTTCACCGGTGACCAACCGAGCCGCATGAACCTGGGCAATGGAAGCCGACGCCAGCGGGACCGGATCAATATGCGCGAAAACGGATTCCAGAGGCTGTTTCAGTTCCTCGCGCAGGATTTTCCGCATCAGTGAAAAGGGCAGGGCGGGCGTGCGGTCGAGACATTTCTGGAACTCTTCCACATAACCGGGCGGGAAGAAGGTGGGGGAGCTGGCGATGAACTGGCCAAGCTTGATGTAGGTCGCACCCAGGTTTTCAAACGTCTGCCGCAACAGTGCCGGCGTTGGCGGTCGGTCGCCGCGAAGCCAGCTGACCCCGGTTTTGCCGAGTACGGTCAGAGTCTGACCGATCCGGAAGGCGCCCTTGATGCCATTCACTACCATTGTAAATCTCCTCGTTACCGAAGGAGCCTGAACGGCAGAACAACAGCAGCAGACTCCGGAACAATACCTGTCTGGGAAGGTTTACGCGGGCCGGGAAAGAGTCCGACCCGCCTCCGAGCTGCCTCTTACTCTATAGCCTCATGGGCATGACGACATACAGGCAACTCGCGTCATTTTGGGCCTCAATCAACGCACTGCTGTTGGGATTCGACAGGGTGATTTTCACCTGGTCATCGTCCAGCGCGTTGAGCACGTCCACCAGGTAGCCGACGTTGAAGCCGATCTGCAGACTCTCGCCCTCGTAATCCACAGGCAACGCATCTTCCGCCTGCTCCTGGTCCGGGTTGTTGGCGAAAATCTGCAGTCGCCCGGATTCCAGACTCAGACGAACACCGCGAATGTTCTCGTGGGACAGGATCCCGGCCCGCTGCAGCGTGTTCTTCAGCGTCGCGCGATCGGCCAGCATCGTCTTGTCACCACCACGCGGAATAACCCGGTTGTAGTCCGGGAATTTGCCTTCGATCAGTTTGGACGTAAACGTGTAAGCGCCCACGGTGGCACGCAGGTGGTTGTCACCAAACACGAGGGTAACCGGTGTCTGTACGTCGTCCAGCAGGCGGCCCAGTTCGAGCACGCCCTTACGCGGTACGATCACCTGACGGGGTTCATTGATGCCGGTAGCCATCGCCAGGTGGGACATGGCCAGACGGTGTCCATCGGTCGCCACGGCACGCAGGTGCTCACCGTCCACTTCGAGCAACAGGCCGTTCAGGTAGTAACGCACGTCCTGCTGCGCCATGGCGAACGCGGTCGCATCAAGCATCGTGCCCAGATCCGACTGGGCGACTTCCAGGCGGAAGCTCTCGGCATCGTCTTCCACATTGGGGAAATGCTCCGCCGGCAACGTGGACAGGGTGAAATGACTGGCTCCGCAGCGCAGGTGCAGACGATCGCCTTCCAGACTCAGCTCAATGGGCGATTCGTCCCCGAGTGCCCGGCAGATGTCGGACAGCTTGCGCGCCGGCACGGTAATCCGGCCCGGCTGGTCCACATGCACCGGCTGGATCCGGCCCACCAGCTCCACTTCCATATTGGTCCCGGTAAGCGTCAGGGTGTTGTCTTCAGCCACCAGCAATACGTTCGACAGTACTGGCATGGTCTGTTTGCGTTCCACTACCCCGGCAATCGACTGCAGTGGTGTCAGGAGGGATTCTCGGCTGATCGTCAGTTTCATGGCACTCGGATTCTGTTTATATGGATGTTAGTTGGTCAGCGTAATCGGGACGTCGCTGAACGGTATCAGGTCGTCAGCAGACGCATGAAATTCTGATAGTCTTCCCGGATATTCGCGTCCGTTTCCTGCAGTTCAACGATTTTCTTGCAGGCGTGGAGCACCGTGGTGTGGTCGCGGCCGCCAAAAGCATCGCCAATCTCCGGCAAACTGTGATTGGTCAGTTCCTTTGACAGCGACATCGCGACCTGACGAGGCCGGGTCACGGAGCGGGTCCGCCGCTTGGACAGCAGGTCCGCCACCTTGATCTTGTAGTACTCTGCCACGGTGCGCTGAATATTGTCGATGCTGACCTGCTTCTCGTGCAGCGCCAGCAGATCCTTGAGGCTCTCACGAATAAACGGCGGGGTGATTTCCTGCCCAGTGAAGTGAGCATTCGCTATCACCAACCGAAGCGCCCCCTCTAGCTCCCGTACGTTGGAGCGGATTTTCTGGGCAATAAAGAACGCGGCTTCACTGCTCAGGCGCACGTTGGCCTGCTCCGCCTTCTTCATCAGGATCGCCACCCGGGTTTCCAGCTCCGGCGGCTCCACCATTACCGTCAGTCCCCAGCCAAAGCGGGACTTGAGGCGCTCTTCCATGTCCGCAATCTCTTTGGGGAAGCGGTCGCAGGTGACGATGACCTGTTGGCCACCTTCGAGCAGGGCGTTGAAAGTGTGGAAAAACTCTTCCTGGGAGCGCTCTTTACGGGCAAAGAACTGGATATCATCGATCAGCAGGGCATCCACCGACCGATAATAGCGTTTGAATTCGTTGATGGCGTTGAGCTGCAGGGCCTTGACCATGTCCGCCACAAAGCGCTCCGAACGCAGGTACGCCACCTTGGCCCGCGGATTGCGCCGAACGATTTCGTTGCCCACCGCATGCATCAGGTGGGTTTTACCCAGGCCGACGCCGCCATACAGGAACAGCGGGTTATAGGCCCCCCCGGGATTTTCCGCCACCTGCATGGAAGCAGCCCGTGCCAGCTGGTTCGATTTACCCTCGACAAAGGTTTCGAAGGTGAAGCTTTCATTGAGAAAGCTCTGGTGCTTGATGTCCCCTTCAACCTGGACACTGCGGCGCTCGCCGGTATGGGCTGCCGGCTGCGCGGCCCGCGCCGGAGCGGGCGAAGTGGTTGCCGCCGGTGCTGCTGGCGCAGGGGCCGGACGTTCCACGACGGTGGCGGCCACCCCCCTTTCCTCCTCGCTGACCGCCTCTTCGCTTTCCACTGGACCGGGCGCCGGTGCTGCGGCGCGCTCCACCGGCTCAGCCTGGACAGGCGCGCTGCCGACGGTCATCTGAATGCGTGGCGCCTGGCCGCCGAGCAGATCCTTGAGGACCTCCTCAATACGACGCAGGTACTTTTCGTTCACCCAGTCCATCACGAAACGATTGGGTGCGAACAGCATGAGCTGATCGTCCCGGTGGTCGGACTGCAGGGGACGCAACCAGGTATTGAACTGTTGGGCGGGAAACTCATCCCGGAGTACATCAAGACACTGATGCCAGATAGATTGCGGCACGAAAGCCAGCCTCCAATGCGTAGCCAATCCCTGAATGAGGATGATTACGGAATAAATCAGCCTTCTTCTTATAAGTCACTGCCCATCGCCACAGCCGAGCATCAAACGGAAATCCCGGCACGACGGCTTCAGAGCACCCTATAACCGCGCGGGCCGGGTGTCAGTTTCAGCGGGTAACAACAGCAATAGACTCATGGAAAGCCTGAATAGCGGCTCATTCTACGCTCGCCAGCCCCCCAACAAAAGCCCCAAATTCCAAACCATAAACACCCTGTGTATAACTTTTGTATTATTTATCAAATAATTAACACGTTAAAAACAGGGTTGTGTACAGAAATTCAGTGACAGAAAGTTTTCCACAGACCTCTGTGATTTAGCGGTCAGCAACCCCCCTAACAACCTGAGCCCGAATCCATGAACAACTCGCCTGTTTGTCGGATGGTCATTTTTTCCCCATTTCCATGACCGCTTTTCCCCAGCCTCCAGGGCGCCTTACGCCCAACCTTCTCAATACTCCAGACTCATGTTTTCATTCAAATATTCTGATGTATCCACAGAAAAGCGGCTGCCTAACAGTAACAGTAACTGTCTTAGATTCATTTAAGAGAAAAAGAGACTTTTTATGACTGTTACCGAAAAACACCGGGGATTCGGATAATCGATCCGTGGCTTCTCCTTCCAATCGAAATCCGTCAGTCACCGCCGACATAACAAGCAACTGCGTAGAAACCGTGAATCCCCCAATAACGATTGAATTCCAGCCGCCGTTTGTCTAAAATCGCGCTCCTATTTTGGCTGATCATTTTTTGACAGGTTGCTCCGGCAAGAGGATATCTGCCGATCCAGCAGATGCCCGGAGGTCGACAGTCAAAAGACAGGATTACGTATTCCACACATCACGAACGTGAGATCGACATCATGAAAAGAACGTTTCAACCCAGCGTCCTGAAGCGTAAGCGTGTTCACGGCTTCCGTGCCCGCATGGCAACCGCCAACGGCCGCAAAGTGATTGCCCGTCGTCGTGCCAAGGGTCGCGCCCGCCTGTCTGCCTGATACAGACTGACAGGTCTCGATGCCGCCAAGAACGTTTACGAAGCAGGATCGCCTGCTCAAACCCCATGATTTCAGTGGGGTTTTCAATCAGGTGCAAGTGCGCGTTCCGCACCGGCATTTTCTGATCCTGGCTACCCCGAATAACCTCGGGCGCGCCAGGGTCGGCTTGATATTCTCGAAGAAGAATCTGAGGCTGGCTGTTCAACGCAATCGGGTGAAACGCCTGGTGCGGGAAACTTTTCGCCAGCATGACGATCTACCCGCGATGGACATTGTTGTCCTGGGCCGACCGGGGTTGGCGGAACTCGATAATCCGACAATCCATCGGATTCTAAATGAGCTGTGGCAGCGCTTGCGGCGCAAGGCCCGTAAAGCGGAGCCTGCCTCCGGCTGACTCAGGGGTACCGGATCTGATGATACGACAGCTCGTACTTCTGCCCGTCCGCTTTTACCGGTACGCCATCAGTCCCCTCATGGCCTCCCACTGCCGCCACTACCCCACCTGCTCAAGTTATGCACTGGAAGCGATTGAAAGGCATGGTATCCTGCGCGGCGGTTACCTGACGTTAAGACGGCTGCTACGCTGTCATCCCTGGTGTGCCGGCGGTTATGACCCCGTCCCACCAACGGCTGGGACGCCCGATTCTCAGGACGAGCACCCACAACACGGTTCATACCATTCAAAACAGCCGACACAGTAAACCTATGGATATTCAAAAAACGATCCTCTGGATAGGCCTTGCCATTGTCAGTTACATGATGGTGCTCGCCTGGAACGAAGATTATCACCAGACGCCGGAAACCCCGGTGGCCCAGAGCTCCCAGTCCCAGAATGGTGAGCAGGCCCCGGCACTGGACAGCCCATCCGCCACCGGCGATACCGGCAACGAGTTCGGCACGCCGGAGGATCAGGGGCAGACCCAGGTTGCCGGCAGTACCACGCAGGACGCCGACGCCAGCCAACAGATCGAGGTTCGTACCGACGTGCTGGATCTGGCCATTGACCTGCGCGGCGGTAATATCACGCGCGCTTCACTGCTGCAGTACAAGGAATCCCTGAACAAGCCCAACCCGTTGGAGCTTTTGCAGAACAATGACTTCCGAACCTATGTACTGGAAAGCGGCCTGATCGGTCGGGACGGCTTTGACGCCTCGCGCAACGGTCCGGTGCCCACCTACCAGGCCAAGGCGGATCGTTATACGCTGGACGAGGGCGCTGACACCCTGACGGTGGATCTCGCCTTCACCAGCGACAGCGGCGTCAAAGTCACCAAGCGTTACACCCTGCAGCGCGACAGCTACGAAATCGACGTCCGTTACCTGA
This sequence comes from Marinobacter sp. JSM 1782161, assembly GCF_011421605.1. NCBI lineage: Bacteria > Pseudomonadati > Pseudomonadota > Gammaproteobacteria > Pseudomonadales > Marinobacteraceae > Marinobacter > Marinobacter sp. JSM 1782161. The sequence goes on along the minus strand of NZ_WSSA01000004.1, from coordinate 93,799 downwards.
TCGACAACCAGTCAGGCGAGCCCTGGCAGGGCAACTTCGCCGGCAAGATCGTGCGCGACAACAGCCCCGATCCCACCGCCCAACAGAGCCTGGGTATCAAGGCGTTCCTGGGCATGGTGCTGAGCACCGACGAAGACCCGTACCAGAAATACGATTTCGACGACATCAAGGAGCAGCCCATCAACCGCACCGCCGAAGGTGGCTGGGTGGCGTTCCTGCAGCACTACTTCATCAGCGCCTGGATTCCGGACGCGGACACTCAGCACCAATACCAGACCACCCAGCGTAACAACCTGACGGTGATGGGCTTTGTCAGCGGTTCCACCCAGGTGGCGCCCGGTGAGCAGGCGGAAGTGGGCGCCCGCGCCTACGTCGGCCCGAAAATCATCGATCGCCTGGAAGGCGTGGCCCCGAACCTGGATCGTACGGTCGACTTCGGCTTCCTGTTCTTCATTGCGCACCCGCTGTTCATCGTGCTGAACTGGTTCCACAGCATCTTCGCCAACTGGGGCATCGCCATCATCCTGTTGACGGTGTCGGTCAAGGCGCTGTTCTTCAAGCTGTCCGCGACCAGCTACCGGTCCATGGCCCGCATGCGCGCGGTGGCACCGCAGCTTACCCGCCTGCGAGAAATGTACGGCGACGACCGTCAGCGGATGTCTCAGGAAATGATGGCCCTGTACAAACGGGAGAAGATCAACCCGCTGGGCGGCTGTTTGCCGATCCTGGTGCAGATGCCGGTGTTCATTTCCCTGTACTGGGTTCTGTTCGAGAGCGTCCAGCTCCGGCACGCGCCTTTCTTCCTGTGGATACACGATCTGTCGGTGATGGATCCCTACTTCGTGCTGCCGATCCTGATGGGCATCAGCATGTTCATCCAGATGAGCCTGAACCCGACACCGCCGGACCCCATGCAAGCGAAGGTGATGAAGCTGATGCCATTGGTCTTCACCATCTTCTTCCTGTGGTTCCCGGCCGGTCTGGTGCTCTACTGGCTGGTCAACAACGTGCTTTCGATCGCGCAGCAGTACTACATCACGCGCAAGATCGAATCCGAGGGAATGGCTGCCAGCAAGGCCTGATCCTCGCAACAACGGCACACACAGGGCTCCGCAAGGAGCCCTGTTTCGTTTAGCATGCCCCCAATCCCTGGAATCTGCCTTCTGGATCGCCCATGACCGCCACCGACACCATTGCCGCCATTGCCACCGCCCCCGGCCGGGCCGGCGTCGGCATCATCCGTCTGTCCGGGCCCGATGCCGGGACCATCGCCGAGCGGGTGCTGGGATTTATCCCCAGGCCGCGTTACGCGCACTATGGTCCATTCCTGGCGCGGGATGGCTCGGTGATCGACGAGGGGATCGGGCTGTTTTTCCCCAACCCGCATTCGTTCACCGGCGAGGACGTGTTCGAACTGCAGGGCCACGGCGGCACCGTGATCCTGGACCTGCTGCTGCGGGAAGTCTGTGAGCAGGGCGCGCGGCTGGCGCGGCCCGGTGAGTTTTCGGAGCGGGCGTTCCTCAACGACAAGATGGACCTGACCCAGGCCGAGGCCATCGCCGACCTGATCGAAAGCAGCTCCGAGCAGGCCGCCCGCTGCGCCATGCGCTCCCTGCAGGGGGCCTTTTCCCAGCGCATCGAATCGCTTGTGGATAACCTGACTCACCTGCGCATTTATGTGGAAGCGGCGATTGATTTTCCCGAGGAGGAAATCGATTTCCTGGCGGACGGCAAGGTGGCCGGTGATCTGCAGCAACTGATGGACGAGCTGGAAGGCATTCTCGGCGAAGCCCAGCAGGGGACGATCCTGCGCGACGGCATGCGGGTGGTGATCGCCGGTCGGCCCAATGCGGGAAAGTCGAGCCTGCTCAATGCCCTGGCCGGGCGCGAGGCGGCCATCGTCACGGCAATCGAGGGCACCACCCGGGACGTGCTGCGCGAACATATCCACATCGACGGGATGCCGTTGCACGTGATCGACACCGCCGGCCTGCGCGACAGCCCGGACGAGGTGGAGCGGATCGGCATTGCGCGAGCCTGGGAGGAAATCGAGCAGGCCGACCGCATCCTGTTGATGGTCGACGCCACCACCACCGACGCGGTGGACCCGGAAGCCATCTGGCCGGACTTTATCCACAGGTTGCCCGAGAACGCGCCGCTGACCGTGATCCGCAACAAGGTCGACCTGTCCCATGAAAATGTTGGCTATGAAGACAATCCGTTGGCGCCGGTGATCCGTATCGCCGCCAAGGCCGGTGATGGCATCGAGGTGCTGCGCGATCACCTGAAGGATTGCATGGGCTACGCCACCACCACCGAAGGCGGGTTCCTGGCGCGGCGGCGCCATCTGGTGGCCCTGGAAAAGGCTCGCGATGCCATGATCCAGGGTCAGGCCCAACTGGAAGGGTTCGGTGCCGGCGAGCTGCTGGCCGAAGACCTGCGTCAGGCCCAGGACGCCCTGGGGGAAATCACCGGCGCCATGACGCCGGACGATCTGCTGGGCAAGATTTTCGGCAGTTTCTGTATTGGCAAGTGACGTTGTCGATCCGGGGGGCAGTGCGACGCGCGGAACACCCCTACCAATGCCTCACTAACGCCGCCGTTGCTATACCGCACGTGATAGCCAGTAACGGCTTTTTCGAAAGCAGCATAACCACGGCTGTCGCCAGCAATGCCCAGCGGGTACCGATGTCCCCGGTTTCTGCCATGGGGGCGATCAGGGCAACCAGCACTGAGCCGGACATGGCGTTGATGAACTGTTTGGCCCGATTGTTGATGGGGGCGATAGACATTGCGTAGACGCCGCCCCAGCGCGTGGCCACCGTGACCCCCACCATCAGTAGTACGATAATGAGAATGCCGCTGCCTGAGGTTTCAATGCCCATCGTTTTGTGACCTCTTGAGTATCCCCGCGAACCCACCCGCCAGCGTGCCTGCGACGACATGACTGTTTTCAGGCAAATAGTGGTAAGCCAGTAAGGATGTAGTGGCCGCAACGGTCCAGATGAATAGCGTGCGAGGGCTCTTTTCACCGCCAACTACCATCGTAAGCAGGAAGCACCCCACCACCATATCCAAACCGAGGCTTTTGGGATCGCTGAGGATATTGCCAAAGTAAATACCGATCCAGGTACCCATTACCCAGAAGAGCCAGATGGCCAAGCCACCGCCCAGCAAGAGTCCCAACCCAGGCTGGCCCCGACCAAAGGCCTGCATGGACATCGCCCAGTTGGCATCGGAAGCGACCAGCATTATGCCGTAGCGTTTTGGCCAGGGTAGGTGACGCAGCCAGGGATAGAGTGTGGCCCCCATCAAGAGGTGGCGGGCATTGATCGCAAAGGCCGTCAATAACATGGTAAATAACGGAATCTGTGTTCCCCACTGGTCGAGCAGCGCGAACAACGCGTAGCCGGAGAAAACCAACGCACTCAAAGCGAGTGTGAGCATGCCATCCAGCCCGGTCTGCCGGGCCGCCAGTCCGAAGGCCGCCCCGAACAGGGTGACGAAGATCGAAATCGGAATAAGTTGTTTAAAGCCTGACCACACCAGCCACCTGTCGAGCTGATGGAGCTCCTTGTCGGTCGTTACCATGCTCCCCCCTGCCACTGTATTCACTTGAGAGCACTATAGGTTTGGCGATTAAATTTAAGAAGCGCATAATTTGACAGGTTGGTATTCGGTTTTCTAATAGTGGGGGTCCGCTTGGCGTATCAAAATTTGCAGGTTGACTGGCTCAAGTGCTTTGTTGCTGTCGTGGATGCTGGATCGCTCTCGTCGGCGGCACCGGAAGTCCATCGCTCCCAGTCGGCTGTTAGCATGCAACTGAAAAAGCTGGAAGCCGCCTTGGGGTGCCGGCTGTTGCTGCGGGGGCCCCGCCAACACCAACTAACCCCTGAGGGGCAAAAGCTGTTGGGCTACGCTCGCCGAATGCTCGATCTCCACGCTGAGACTCAGGCGGCTTTTCATGGCGATGAATTGACTGGTCGCATCCGGTTAGGTGTTCCTGATGACTATGCCGCCAAGTACTTTACTCCGGTACTGAAACGATTTGCGCCATACCATGGCTCGGTGGAAATCGAGTTGGTATGTGAGCAGTCGACATTGTTGATACCCCGCGTTGAGCGAGGCGAATTGGACATGGCGCTGGTTTCGCGGGAGCATCCGCGTCATGGAGCGGTGTTGTTTCATGAGCCGTTGGTGTGGGTGGGATCGCCGCAGTTCGAGGTATGGCGACGCGACCCGTTGCCTATCGCGGTATATGAAAGCTCCAGTCTCGCGAAACGCTGTGCCATTAAAACGCTTGCACTGCAGGGGCGTCGCTATCGGGTGGTGTACGAAAGCTCCAGCGTGGCGGGTCAGGTCGCAGCCGTTGAGAGCGGGCTCGCCGTTGCGGTGTTGACCCAGTGCAGTACGCCAGACCATCTGGAGATCCTGGGGAGCGATCATGGCCTTGGTCCGCTGGAGCCAATGGAAGTCTCTGTCTACCGGAGCTGGGAATCACTGGGGTCTCCAGCCGTGAATAGCCTTTATGACCTCTTGGTACGGACACTCCGCCTGTCAGGCGGGTCCTAGACGGATTAGCGGGTATTGTGTCGTCGATGCCATCCGAACCATGAGCATTCCGACGTTCTCATGTCTGGAACGAGGTCCTGCACCAGCCGAGCGCGGCCTGAACCAGAAGTGGGCGGGCAGGCGGCTATCTGGCTGCTGGCATCGAACTTGAGCAGTGAAAAAAGTTAATAACCAGAAGGTCTTAACGTTCCCGCTTTATTGTGGCTCGGTCTATGCACAGGGGAAAACGCCTGTTCCAACCGTGAACCGACGTACCTCTGGAGACACAACGCATGAGCAAGTTCCTGGTTGTTTGCTCACTCTTCTGCGCCTGGCTGCTGCCCGCTACGGTGGTCCATGCCGACGATGACAAACTCTACTTCTACACCGAGAATTTCCCGCCCTATAACATGAGCGCGTCCGGTCGGGCGTTCGAGCACAAGCGAGACCATATAGACGGCTTGTGTACCGAAATGGTCAAGGCCATCATGGCCGAGACCGACCTGGAATACCGCATGAAGCTGCGGACCTGGGATTACGGTTACCACCGCGTCCTGGACAAAACCAACCACGGTCTCTTCTGCACCACCCTGACCGACGACCGTAAGCCGCTGTTCAAGTGGGTGGGCCCGCTGACCCACAATCTGTGGACTCTGTTTGCCCGGGACGACAGCACGCTCCAGGTCAACAAGCTCAGCGATGTCAAAGGGCTGACAATCGGCGGCTACCGCAATGACGTCAAGGCGGTCTACCTGGAGAAGCATGGCTACAAGGTGTCGGAACTGGACAGCGACGAACTCAACCCCAAACGCCTGTCGCTGGGACAGATCGATGTCTGGCTGGCCGATCGGCTGGGTGGCCCCTACTTTGCCTCGCAGCAGGATGTGGAAAACATCAAACCGATCTTTTCCTTCAACAAGACCGACCTCTATCTCGCCATGAACCCGGAAACCCCGGACGCGATTGTGGATAAACTTCAGGCCGGCCTGGAAGCTATCCACAGCAATGGCCTGTACGAAGCGATCGAAGACAAATACGGCTTGTAACCGGGACGGCGGTTACCAGTTGGTGGGCCGCCGGGTCATGCGGGATACTCGCGATTTCACGTTTTTTTGCATCCAGATTCAGTGGTTTAACAGAAATTGATTTACAAAAACGAACAGGGAAGCTGACGCATTGCGCCCCGGCCTTGGGGTAGACTTTTTCCGTTTTTTATCATCCGGATCATTGGGCTCGCCATTGGACCCCCGGCCAGCTCGGGGAACAGACCGGTTCGCAGTGGTGGCCACCCGTGGTTTCGGGTGTCATTCCATGCGACGGAGAAGTACCCAAAATGCGAAAACTGCTAGCCCTGTGCCTGCTCTCTGCGTCCCTGCTGTCCCCGATGGGAGTCCAGGCTGCGGACAAGCTCTATTTCTACACCGAGAATTTCCCCCCGTATAACATGAGCGCTTCCGGCCGCGCGTTCGAGCACAAGGGGGAGGACATCGACGGTCTGTGCACCGAGATGGTCAAGGCCATCATGTCCCACACCGACCTCGAATACGTGATGAAGCTGCGCAACTGGGACTACGGCTACAACCGGGTCCTGGACAAGCCCAACCACGGTATATTCTGCACCACCTACACCGAGGATCGCGCTCCGAAATTCAAGTGGGTGGGGCCACTGACCCATAACCTGTGGACGGTATTCGCACCTCCGGGCAGCGACATCGAGATGGACGAACTGGAAGATGCCAAGGGCAAGACCATCGGCGGCTATCGCGGTGACGTCATGACCCAGTACCTGCTCAAGCGCGGCTACACCGTATCCCAGCTCGACAGCGACGACCTTAACCCCAAGCGTCTGGCACTGGAGCAGATCGACCTGTGGATCGCCGACCGTCTGGCCGGCCCGTACTTCGCTTCCCAGCAGGACGTTGAGGGCCTGGTACCCGTCTATTCCTTCAACAAGACCGAACTCTACCTGGCCATGAACCCGGCCACGTCCGACGAGATTGTGGATGAATTGAAGGAAGCGCTGCGTCAGGTCCACGAATCCGGTATGTATGAAGCGATCGAGGACAAGTACGGCCTTTAATTCCTACCGTTTTTCCAGAAAAGCACCTGCGGGTTTTTGCCCCCAGGTGCTTTTTTGTATGCAATTTCCTGTTCTTGGATGGTGCATTGCTGTCGGGGGCTGCCCGCTCAGACTCCCTTAAAGACCGACTGGCGTTAATTCTGGGCTCGTTACGGAGTCCATTATTTGTGTTCAAGTTATTGTTTTATAGATATTTTTTCTTTTTGATTTAATAGTGGCACATGCACTGCATGCAATCCTTGAAAATATTATTCATGGAGCATGCAAAATGAAGCGTCGCGAATTCGTTAAAGGGGTTTCGGCCCTGTCGCTGGGTGCCAGTGTTCTGCCTTTGATGAAAGCCATTCCCGCCCAGGCTGCGGGGCAGGACACGGCCGTCGTTGTGTTCGGTGGCACGATCAACAGTCTGGATATCCACAGGAGCGGGACCAATCGCGACAGCTACCAAGTTGCGATCAACTGTTACGACCGGCTGGTAACCTTTGGTACCAAGACACTGGAGGACGGCTCCCTGTCCTACGATTACAGCGACGTACAGCCGGAGCTGGCCGAATCCTGGCATCTCAGCGATGACGGCACCGTGATGACCTTCGAGTTGCGTAAGGACGCCACCTTCTGGGACGGCAAACCGGTCACGGCGCACGACGTGAAATGGTCCTTCGACCGGGCAGTGTCCCTCGGCGGCTTCCCAACGGTGCAAATGAAAGCTGGACGCTTTACCAGCCCCGAGCAGTTCGAGGCGGTGGACGACAAAACGTTTCGCATCACCCTGCCGTTTGCGTCGAAACTGTCGCTGCCGGATCTGGCAACACCGATTCCGATCGTCATCAACGCTACCGTCGCCCGGGCTCACGCCACCGACCAGGACCCCTGGGCGACGGAGTACCTGCATCGCAACCCGGCCGGTTCCGGGGCGTTCCAGATCAGTCGTTGGGATCCCGGACAGCAGTTGGTTTATACCCGCAACGAAGACTGGGCCAGCGGACCGCAGCCCGGCTTCAGCCGTGTGATTGTGCGTGAAATCCCGGCCCAGTCGACCCGTCGCGCCCTGATCGAGCGGGGCAACGTCTCGGTTTCCCAGAACATTCCCAACAAGGACGCCAGGGAGCTGGCGAGCAAGCCGGGCGTGAAGGTGGTCAGTACCCCCATCGAGAACTGCATCTATTCCCTGTGCACCAACCTGAACTTCGAGCCTTTCCAGGACAAGCGGGTGCGTCAGGCCATTGCCTGGGCCATTCCCTATCAGTCCATTTTTGAGCAGGCAGCCTACCAACAGGGCGTTCCCATGTGGGGAGGCTCCTCCTCTGTGGATAACATTGCCTGGCCCCAGCGTTCGCCGTACGACTACAACCTGGAGAAGGCGCGGGAACTGCTGGGCCAGACCGATTACAAGGACGGTTTTGAGGTGCCCCTGTCGTTCAGCCTGTCCCAGGCGGACTGGGCTGAGCCGGCTGCGCTGCTGGTCCAGCAGGGACTGGGCAAGATTGGAATCAAGGCCACCCTGGAAAAGATTCCCGGCGCCAACTGGCGCACCATTGCCCTTGTGGAAAAGAAACTGCCCCTGCACATGGAGAACTTCGGCGGCTGGCTCAACACGCCGGACTATTACTTCTTCTGGGCTTATATCAAGGGCAACCTGTTCAACTCCTACAACTACGACAACCCGGAAATGGCCCGTCTGGTCGAGCAGACCCTGGACATGCCCATGGACGATCCGCGCTACGCACCCAACGTTACCCGCATGATTGAGCTGGCGTTTGACGACATTCCGCGGATCCCCCTCTGGCAGCCGACGCTCAACGTGGCCTTGAATGCCGATGTGCAGGGCTACGAATACTGGTTCCATCGCCAGATGGATGTACGACCGCTGAAACCCGCCTGATTCCGTAAGGAGCCAATCATGTCCCTGGCATTGAAGAGCCGCCGGGTGGGGATGCGTCTGCTGCAGGCGATTCCCACGGTGTTCGGCATCCTGGTGGTCTGTTTCCTGCTGACTCGGGCGCTGCCGGGAGATCCGGCGGCGTACTTCGCCGGACAGATGGCGGACCAGGAGTCGATCGAGGCCGTACGCAAGAACCTTGGCCTGGACCAGCCACTGCCGGTCCAGTTCGTTGACTACGTCGGGGACCTGGCGCAGGGGGATCTGGGCACGGCCATCTCCACCGGCCAGACGGTGTCCGCCGAGCTGGCGACGCGACTGCCCGCGTCCCTGGAGCTGACCCTCGGAGCATTGTTGCTGGCCTTTCTGATTGCCGTTCCACTGGGTGTGATGGCGGCCACGCGCCCCAACACCTGGATCGATCACCTGTGCCGTTTCCTGGTGACTGCCGGGGTGTCGCTGCCCATTTTCTTCACCGGTCTGGCGCTGATGTACGTCTTCTATTACCTGCTGGGCTGGGCGCCGGCGCCCATGGGGCGGCTCGACATCTTCTATCTGCCGCCGGAGTCGGTCACTGGTTTCTATACCATCGACGCGCTGATTGCCGGTGACTGGGAGGTGTTCCGCGCTGCCCTGGCGCAGATGGCCCTGCCGTTGGTGACCCTGGCGCTGTTCGTGCTCGCTCCGATTGCGCGGATGACCCGGGCGGCGATGCTGCAGACCCTGGGCAGTGACTATGTTCGTACCGCTCGGGCCGCGGGACTGAGCGGCCGCCGTGTGCTGATCACCTACGCCTTCCGCAACGCATTGCTGCCGGTGGTGACGACGCTGGGCATGGTGTTCTCGTTTCTGCTGGGGGCCAACGTGCTTGTGGAAAAAGTTTTCGCCTGGCCGGGGATCGGCTCCTTCGCCGTGGAAGCGCTGGTGGTCTCGGACTACGCCGCGGTGCAGGGCTTTGTCCTGTGCATGGCGCTGTTGTTCGTTGGTCTGAACCTGCTGATCGACGTCGTCTACACCCTGATTGATCCCCGTGTGGGCGAGGAGGCCTGATTCATGACCGCTGCAACGCCCGCCAAGCCGCCGGTGTCCGATCAACGGGCCCGTTCGGGCTATTGGGCGCACCTCAAGCACGTGATGGCCGACAACCCGATGACCGGCCTCGCGTTCGGATTGTTCGCCCTGTTCGTGCTGATGGCCATTCTCGGGCCGGTGCTGGTGCCCTTCGATCCGCTGGCCACAGGCGTGGGGCCGGCGCTTCAGGCGCCCAGCGCCAGTCACTGGTTCGGCACCGACCACCTGGGCCGCGATGTGTTTTCCCGGGTTGTCGTGGCCACCCGGCTGGACCTGCTGATTTCCGTATCGGCGGTGGCGATATCGTTCCTGATTGGATCCGTGACGGGGGCTTTCGCCGGCTACTTCGGAGGATGGACCGACCGCATCACCGGACGCCTGGTGGACACGATCATGGCGTTCCCGCTGTTCGTGCTGGCGATGGGGATTGTGGCTGCGGCCGGTAATACGGTGGAAAACATCGTCTACGCCACCGCCATCATCAACCTGCCGTTCTACGCCCGGATGGCCCGGGCCGAAGTGAGTATCCGCCGCAATGCCGGTTTCGTACAGGCGGCTCAGCTGTCGGGAAACTCGGAGCTGCGGGTGCTGTTCGGGCATGTGTTTCCCAACACCCTGCCGCCGATGATGGTGCAGATTTCCCTGAACATGGGCTGGGCCATCCTCAACGCCGCCGGCCTGTCGTTCATCGGGCTGGGCGTCCAGCCACCGACGCCGGAGTGGGGGATCATGGTCGCCGAGGGCGCCAACTTCATCATTTCCGGTGAATGGTGGCTGGCCCTGTTCCCGGGACTCGCGCTGATGCTGGCGGTGTTCACTTTCAACCTGATCGGGGACGGCCTGCGGGATCTGGTCGATCCCCTGCGCCGGACCTGAGGAGCCTGCGATGACGGAGACACAGCAAACGGTACCACTGCTGGACGTCCAGCGCCTGAGTGTGGACTTTTCCACACGTAACGGCATCGTGCGAGCTATCGATAACGTGTCGCTGGACCTCGCCAAGGGCCGGACGTTGGGCATTGTCGGCGAGTCCGGGTCGGGCAAGTCGGTGACGTCCTATGCCGTGATGCGGATTCTCGACCGCGCCGGGCGCATCGCCAACGGCCGCATCGTCTACGGCGGGATGGAGTTGCACAAGGCCCGGGAAAAAGACATGCGCGACCTGCGCGGGCGCGAGATTTCGATGATCTTCCAGAACCCGCGGGCCGCATTGAACCCTATCCGCAAGGTCGGCCAGCAAGTCGCCGACGTACTGATCCAGCACAGTCAGGCCACCCGTGGGGACGCTGTGCATAAGGCTGTGGATATTTTGCGGTCGGTAAAAATCCGCGATCCGGAAAAGCGTTTCCACGCCTATCCGTTCGAGTTGTCCGGCGGCATGTGCCAGCGGGTGGTCATTGCCATGGCCCTGGCGTGCCGGCCGCAATTGTTGATTGCCGACGAGCCGACGACAGGCCTGGACGTGACCACCCAGAAGGCGGTGATGGATTTGATTGTCGAGCTGACCCGCGAGTACGGCATGGCCACCATCCTGATTACCCATGACCTCGGGTTGGCGGCGGCCTACTGCGATCGCCTCGTGGTCATGGAGAAGGGGCGGGTTGTGGAAAAAAACGCGGCCGCCGAACTTTTCCACAACCCGCAACAGCCCTACACACGTCAGTTGCTGCAAGCCACCCCGCACCGGGATTCCCAGGTACGGGATCTGTTGCCGCCCGCCTTGCGGGCCCAGGCCCAGTCGTTGCCGACTGAGGTCCGGGTTGGGGACCCGCTGCTCGAGATCCGTCACCTGAAAAAGCAGTTCGGCAAGCCGGGTGCCGCGGGCGGCCATCTGGCGGTTAACGACCTGTCCCTGACCATTCACGAAGGCGAAAGCCTGGGTTTGGTGGGCGAAAGCGGCTGTGGAAAATCCACCACCTCGGCGATGATCATGCGATTGCTGGATGCAACCTCCGGAGAAATCCGCTTTGCCGGTGAGGATATCGGTGAGATCTCCAGCGCCCGGTTCGCCGCGCATCCGTTACGCGGCAAGCTGCAGATGGTGTTCCAGGACCCCACCGACAGCCTCAATCCCCGCTGGTCCGCGGCCCGCTCCATCAGCGATCCGTTGCGTCGGCTCGGGCGAGGCTTAACCCGCGTCGATCGCGATCGGCGGGTGGAGGAACTGGCGGATCTGGTCGGCTTGCCGCGTCATCTTCTGGACCGTTTTCCTCACCAGCTGTCCGGTGGACAGAAAGCGCGGGTCGGTATCGCCCGGGCCATTGCCCTGGAGCCGCGCCTGTTGATCCTCGACGAACCGACCGCCGCGCTCGACGTCTCCGTCCAGGCGGTGGTACTCAACCTGCTGGAGGATCTCAAGCACCGGCTGGGTATGAGCTACCTGTTCATCAGTCACGACCTCAACGTGGTGCGCCTGCTGTGTGACCGGATTCTGGTGATGCAGAACGGCGCCATCGTCGAGCAGGGCGAGTCGCAGCAATTGCTGGACAACCCGGCCTCGGACTACACCCGCCAGTTGCTGGCGGCCATTCCTCATCCGCCCGAAAGTCGCAGGGAAGTAACCGACGTATGACTTCAGAACCCACCGTGCGCAAGGGAACCGTGGTGGACGCGATCGTCCAGACTTTGGCCGATGACATTGTCAGCGGCCGCCTGGTTCCCGGCACCAAGCTGGATGCTCAGGGCATGGCCGGGCGCTTTGGCGTCTCGCGGACGCCCATCCGGGAGACCTTCGGTCACCTGGCGGCGATGGGCCTGGTGACCCACCGTCCCAATCGTGGGGTGGTGGTGGCAACCCTGTCCCCCGAAGCGCTGACCGACCTGTACGAAGCCATGGCAGAGCTGGAGGCGGCCCTGGCGCGGCTGGCAACGCTGCGTATGAACCGGGAGCAGCGCGAACGCCTGCAACAGATCCATCGGGATTCGGTACACCTGGTGCGCGATGGCTGTACCGATGCCTACGCCCGCTTCAACCAGACGTTCCACGACCTGATCTTCGAGGCGGCGCAGAGCCCGCAGCTGCAGGACCTGGCGATCGCCACCCGCACCCGGCTGGCGCCATTCCGCCGGGCCCAGTTCCGGCTGCACAACCGCATGAGCCGTTCCTGGGAAGAGCATGAGGCCATCGTCCAGGCCGTCGTCGCGGGCGACGCGGATGGCGTGGCGCGGCTGATGCGCCTGCATGTCCAGACGGTCAGCGCCATGACGGCTGAGTTTGTTGCCGAGCACCGGCCGCCGGGACAGGCGTCCTCGGCGAGTGGGGCGTGACGCGATGACTTATCCACAGACCGCGATATCCACAGGGGGTGTGATCTGCACGCCCGATGCACGGGCCAGTGAATCGGGGTTGGCCATCCTTGACGCCGGTGGCAGTGCCATTGATGCGGCTCTGGCCGCCAGCGCCACGCTCTGTGCCGTTTATCCACACATGACCGGGTTGGGCGGCGACGCCATGTGGCTGCTCAGTGACGGGCACCGGGTGGACGCCATCCTGGGTCTCGGTCAGGCCGGCCAGCGCCTGCCGGATGGCGGCGGGATCAGCGAACGGGGGCCGGCGTCGGCCGCCACGACCGCCGGCGCCCTGCGCAGCTGGTCGATGGCCCACGACTGGAGCCGCCATCGCTGGCACTCGCGAATGACCTGGCCGGATCTGCTGGAATCCGCCATTGGGCTGGCGGAACAGGGCTGTGGCGTGTCCGCCAGCCAGGTGTTCTGGCAGCAGCAGCGTGCCGAGCTGATTGCCGACCTGCCTGACCTGCACAAGCTCTGCTACAACCGCGCAGGACATCTGCTCCACGAAGGCGACCGCCTGCGCCAGCCGCAATTGGCCGCGACCTTGCGTCGCCTGGCTGCGGCCGGTGTGGACGACTTCTACGACGGCGACATCGGTGACGCCCTGGCCGAGGGGTTTGCGGCCCTGGGCAACGGCCTGAACCGGACCGACTTGAGACGAACAGTGGCCCAGTGGGTCGAGCCGCTGCGTATCCGCTACCGGCAGGGCTCACTGTTTAATATACCGCCGCCCAGCCAAGGCCTGTACACTTTGCGCGCGCTGCACGCGCTGGATCGCATCGACCTGGCCGGCCTGCCCAACCTGGGAGCCGATTACTATCACTACCTGGTCGAAGCCATCAAGCAACAGCTGGTGAATCGCAACCGCGAGCTGTGCGATCCGCGGTGGTCCGGGCTGGATGGCCCGTCTCAGTTATCCACAGCGCAGGCGGATGCCGACGTTGCTCGCATTGACCCCGGGCGCGCCGTCCACTGGCGGGAGCCCGCGCAACCGGCGGACACGGTCTGGTTGGCCGCCAGCGACCGCAACGGACGTACCGCCTGCCTGATCCAGAGCCTGTTTCACGATTTCGGGTCCGGCTGTTTGGTGGGCGACACCGGCGTACTGTGGCTGAACCGGGCGGCGGGCTTCCATCCTGACCCGAAGCATCCAAACTGCTGGGCGTCGGGGAAGCGGCCCGCGCACACGCTGAACCCGTCCTGCTACCTGGCAGACGATGGCGAACAGCTTTACTTCGGCACCCAGGGCGGCGACGGTCAGCCCCAGACACAGATGGTACTGGCGACGCAACTGATCGACCATCGCCAGTCTCTGGAAGCGGCCCTTCACGCGCCGCGGTTTCTGCAGGGCCGCAGTTTCTTTGGCAGCACCGAGAACCTGAAACTGGAAGAGCCGGCCGGCCATGATGTGGCCAGGTCGTTGAGAGCACGAGGCCACGACGTGGAATGGCTGCCCGAACTCAGCCCGTTCTCCGGCCAGGCCGGGGCGATCCGGGTACGTCCGAATGGCGTCCGGGAAGCGATGCATGATCCACGAGGCCAGGGAATCGGTCTGGGCCAATCCACTGAAACAATGGAAGAAAAAGCATGATGGAAATGATTCTGGCCTGTTCCGGCCTGGGTATCGTGGCTGGCATCCTGGCCGGCATGTTGGGCATCGGCGGGGGCGTGGTCATCGTTCCGGCGCTGGTGATGATCCTGGCCGGTCAGGGCTTTCCCGCCGATTACATCGTGATCTCGGCGGTTGCCACTTCCCTGTGTACGATTATCTTTACGTCCATCTCGGCGGCCCGGGCCCAGATCAAACGCCAGGCCGTGGACTGGTCGATCTTCCGGCGCTGGGCCCTGCTGGTGGTCGCAGGCAGCTTCCTGAGCGGTTTTATTGCCGGTCAGTTGCCGCCGGTGGTGCTGGAGGTGGGCATTGCCTGCTTCCTGTTGCTGGTGTCGATCATCATGCTCAGCAAGTGGACACCCAATCCGTCCCGCTCGATGCCGGGGCCGGCCGGCACCTCGGTGCTGGGGCTGTTCAGCGGAACGCTATCGGGTCTGGCAGGGATTGGTGGTGGCAATGTGATGGTGCCGCTGATGGTGTTCTTTAACGTGCCCATGCAGCGGGCCGTGGCCACCTCCAGCACCCTGGGGTTGCCCCTGGCGCTGGTCGGGACCATCGGCTATGTGATCTCCGGCTGGAACACGACCATCACGGACGGGTCGCTGGGCTACGTTTACCTGCCTGCCGCGGCGCTGATCGCCGGCTTTACCGTGATCACCGCGCCGCTCGGCGTGGCGTTGAGTCACCGCATTCCCGCGCCGACCCTCAAACGCTGTTTCGGTGCGCTGCTGTTCCTGGTCGCGACGCGGATGCTGATCAACGCGCTCTGACCCATCGGTTAACGGACCCGGTCGGCCGACGGGTTTATTCCGTCAACTTATCCACACGCGCCGGGCTGCCGATGTAGAGGCTGGTGGTCCGCTGCGTGCGCGGGCCGCCGCTGCGGCTGATGCTGTGGACAGACACCACTGGCTCGCCCTGCGGTGGGGCGTAACGGCTGCCGTTTCCGGCGGCATCGCCGTTGCGCTCGCGGGAGAATTCGGTCCGTTCCCAGTCGGCACCCAGGCACTGCTGCACGAACTGATCGGTCTTCTGCCAGCGTTGCTCGGCGACCTCGGCGTTGGGGGCGTTGAGGTTGCAGGCATAGGCGGCGTCCGTCTGGTCCCAGGCCCAGATTTCACAATGGCCGCTGACCAGTTGTTCCTTGGCCCGGTACACGGTAAGCAGGTTGTAGCTCGAGGCCTTGCCGCGGTAGCTGGCAAAGCCGTCGGGATAGTCGGCGACCACAGCCTGCAGGCTGGCGCAGGGATCGTCGCTACCCAGGGAGACGGATTGCCAGCCGCTGCAACCGGCCAGCAGCGTACAGGACAACAGGCCGATCAGGCCGCAATGCGTGTGGATCATGGGCGACTTCCGTGTTGAACGTCTTGGTTGAGGACTTCGGCCACAGCCACGGCGTAATCCCGTGCAGCCGACTCCAGCGAACCCGGATTGACCGTGTTGGAGTAGAGCTCCCAGACCGATTGCCCGGAAGCGGTGTCGAACAGGGTGGTCTTGAGCACGTAGGTTCGCGTCTGTTCATAGTAACCCGGCGCCACAGTGGTATCCATGTAGGTCTGGGCGTGGGCGCCGAACCCCACGCTGATCGGACGCTGGATCACCTGCATGGGCACGTAGTTCTGCTCGCCTTCCTCACGCACCAGGGTCGTGATGAGGACACCGTCGGCACCGGCTCGCGCGGCCAGGTCGTTGACCGTCCGGGTCAGCTGTTCGGGATCGTCCCAGGTCAGGTCATCGTCCGCCAGGCGCGCTACCTCAAAACCCCGATCGATCAGCTTGGCGGCCAGGGTGCGTTCAATGATGCGGCGGTATTCCTGATTGGCGGTGACCGCCAGGGTGATGATCGAATCGTAGGAGCCGGAGGGCTCGCCACGGAGCTGACTGCTCTCGGTCACGGTTGTGGACGACGTGGGTTGCGGGCCGGAGCAGGCGCTGAGCCAGAGAACGCTGGCGAGCAGGCCAAGCAGGGGCCAGCTGTGGATAAGTCGGGTCATGGCGTGTCCTTGCGCTGAGGAAGAGAATCCAGATCCGAACGTCCGCCGCGGCGACGTTATCCACAGGCGGTCATGGCTCGGGCTCGGCTTGTCGGATCCGGACGCTGGTCTGCCTACTGTTTAGATGCAAAAGCGCCAGTCGACAAGCCGCGACACCACGATGGCCCTCGGAATGTGGATTGCGACACATCGCCTGGCCGGCTTTCGGGGCCTGGGCAAAAGCGGCCCAGTCCTTATCCGACCCGGGTCAGTGGGTCCTGCGATAAGGGCGTCAGTGCCTCGGTATTGGCACGGCTGCCCAGGAAGTCGGGGCGTGATTTGTTGCCGCAGAAGGGCGCTTCAAGGCGGTTTTCCACACTGTTGTAGACGAAAAACAGATTACTGCGCGGCCAGGGGGACATGTTGGCGTTCGAGCCATGCAGCGTGTTGCACTCGAAAATGATCAGCGAGCCGGCGGGACCGGTGGGCGCCTGGATGCCATGGCGGTCGATCATGTCGTTCAGGTCACCCTGGCTGGGCACGCCCAGTTCCTGCTTTTTCAGGGAGGATTGGTAGTTGTCCTCCGGGGTGCGGCCGACGCAGGGGATAAACTGCCTGTGGGAACCGGGGACCAGCATCAGCGGGCCGTTGAACGGGGTGTTATCCGTCAGGGCGATGGAAAAGCTGACGGCGCGCATGCGCGGCATGCCGTCCTCGGCGTGCCAGGTTTCGAAGTCCGAGTGCCAGTCGAAGCCCTTGCCGTGGAACCCGGGCTTGTAGTTGATGCGGGACTGGTGGATGTAAGCGTCGCTGCCCAGCAATTGATGCACCATGTCGAGGATGCGTGGATCGCGGGTCAGGCGGTCGAAGCGGTCGGACAGCTCATGGATGCTGAATATCGAGCGGATTTCCTGCTTGCCGGGTTCGGTGATGGTGCCCTCGGACCGCAGGATCGCCTCGTCGTCCTCATACCGGCGCAGGTCCTCGCGGAATCTCCGGACAGTGGTTTCGTCGAGGAAGCGGTCGAACACCAGGAACCCGTCGCGCTCGTACCGGGCCAGTTCGGTTTCGCTCAGGGGGCCGTCCTGGCGGGCGCTGCCCTGGCTGTGGATAACCGGATCGAGCCGGTCGAAGCGTGCTTGTGGACGTTCCAGGCGGGTGGGATAAAAGTCGTCAGATCGAATGTCCATGATCGAACCTCCTACTTTTTTGCGAGCACGAAAGCTCAACGCGTGTTAGCGAATAACGTCGTGAGTCACCTCGTTGGCGAATGAATGCGTGAGTGAGGTTAGGGCGTTGGGGATAAGTTTCAACCCCCGGATTTCAAAACGAAAAATCCCGGCGCGGGCCGGGATCTGTGGATAACACAATGGAGTCGGGTTGACGAGCAGCCTGTGGATAACCGCCCGCCCGGCTCAGTGTGTAAAGGTCATGTCGTCCGCATTCAGCTGCATCAGGTTGCGGGTGGGGGTCAGCATGCTGGTGGCGTGGGCCTGGGCGCGGGGCAGCAGGCGGTCGTAGTAGAACTCCGCGGTGGCCAGCTTGGCGCGGTAAAAATCCTCGGACTCTTCGCCGCCTTTCTCCAGGCGTTCATGGGCCACCACCGCCATGCGCGCCCACATGTAGGCCATGGTCACGTAGCCGCTGAACATCAGGAAGTCGTGGGCGGCGGCGCTGATCACGTCCCGGTCCTTGCGCGCGGCCAGCATCAGGCGAACCGTCAGCAGGTTCCACTGGGCGGCCAGCTTGAGCAGCTCCCAGGCGTAGGGACGCAGGGCCTTGTTGGTCACGTGTTTGCGCGCGAAGTTGGAGACCCGCAGGGTGAACTCGCGCACCGCGCCGCCCTGGGTCATCAGCATCACCTTGCGGCCCAGCAGGTCCAGCGCCTGGATGCCGGTGGTGCCCTCGTACAGGGTGGCGATGCGGGTGTCGCGCACGATCTGTTCCATACCGTGCTCGCTGATGTAACCGTGGCCACCGAACACCTGCATCCCCAGGTTGGCCGCCTCGTAACCCATCTCGGTCAGGAAGCCCTTGAGGATCGGGGTCAGGAAGCCGAGCTTGTCGTCGTAGGTCTCGACCTTCTTGTCATCGCCGTCCAGGTGACCTTCGACCATGTGGTCCGCCAGGCGCGCGGAGTAATAGAGCATGGCCCGGCCGCCCTCGGCGATGGCCTTCTGGGTGAGCAGCATGCGCCGCACGTCGGCGTGGTGGATCAGGCTGTCGGCCACCTGGTCCGGCTCCTTCTTGCCGGACAGGGCGCGCATGGAGCGCCGGTCCCTGGCGTAGTCGAGCGCCCACTGGTACGACAGCTCCGCCGGCCCCACGCCCTGGATGGCGGTGCCGATGCGGGCCGTGTTCATGAAGGTGAACATGCAGTTCAGGCCTTCGTTCTCCGGGCCGATCAGGTAGCCGGTGGCGTCGTCGAAATTCATCACGCAGGTGGCGGAGGCCTTGATGCCCATCTTCTTTTCCAGGCTGCCGCAGCTGACGCCGTTGCGTTCGCCCACGCCACCCTCGGCATCCGGCAGGAACTTGGGCACGATGAACAGGGAGATGCCCCTGGTGCCCCTGGGGGCGTCCGGCAGGCGCGCCAGCACCACGTGGACGATGTTCTCGGTCAGGTCGTGGTCGCCGGACGAAATAAAGATCTTGGTACCGGTGATCCGGTAGCTGCCGTCGGCCTGAGGTTCAGCCTTGGTCTTGACCTGGCCCAGGTCGGTGCCGCACTGAGGTTCGGTCAGGCACATGGTGCCGGCCCAGCGACCCTCGGTCAGGGGTACCAGGTAGGTTTGCTTCTGCTGATCGTCGCCGTGCAGCTGGATGGTGTTCATGGCGCCCAGGGACAGCCCCGGGTACATGCTGAACGACCAGTTGGCGGTGCCCATCATTTCCTGTTTGAGCAGACCCATGGAGGCGGGCAGGCCCTGGCCGCCCAGCTCTTCCGGCGCCGACAAACCCTGCCAGCCGCCCATCACGTACTGCTGGTAGGCCTCCTTGTAGCCGGACGGCGTGGTCACTTCGCCGTTTTCCAGCTTGCAGCCCTCGGCGTCGCCGGACTGGTACAGGGGGCTCAGGACTTCCTCACAGAACTTCGCACACTCGGTGAGAATGGCGTCGACGATGTCCGGCGTCGCCTGCTCGCCGGCTTTGAGCGAGGCGTAGTGTTTTGGATAGTCGAACACTTCATTCAACAGGAATTTGATATCGCGCACAGGCGCCTTGTAGGTCGGCATAGTCTCACCTTCCGGTTCTGAATAGCGGAATAAACGCTGCGTTGATCCATCGGACCAGGCGGTTGTGCTCGTTGTACGACAATCGCTGTGGGCTGCCATTGACGAAAACCGCCCGGGCCCCTGTCGGTTGAGTCAATTGGCCGAAATGACGGTGGCGTTTCGACTGGTCCGTCGGCGGTTCGGGGGCGTAATCGAAAAGCAATCATTGGCGATCAGAATTTTTTGAAGGTTCATGCATATGAGTGCACGCAAAGGTAATATGAGACGTCTGGGAGCACGGCTGGCACTGGTGGTTGCCCTGTTGATCACGGCCGGTTGCGTCAGTCCGTCCCTGAACGATTACGCCGGGCGCGAGCCGACACTCTCCCCGCGCGGATTTTTCAACGGCGCACTGACGGCCCGGGGCGTGGTCAAAGACTACAGCGGCACGGTCATCCGCACCTTCGACGCGGATATCGAAGCCAGTTGGGACAGCGCGGGTGTGGGCACGCTGGACGAGGTATTCCGCTTCGATGACGGCGAGGTGCAGACCCGCACCTGGACGCTGACCCCGGACGGCGATGGCTATCGGGCGACCGCCGGGGACGTGGTGGAACCGGGACACATGAGCTGGCGTGGCAACGCCATCCACATGAATTACGTGCTGCGAGTGCCGTACGGGGACGACACCATCGATGTCCGCATGGACGACTGGATGATTGCCGTCACGCCGGACACGGTGATCAACGAAACCCGCATGAGCAAGTGGGGCGTGACGGTGGGCGAGCTGGTGCTGGTGATCCAGCGGCGGAGCCCCTGAGGCCGCCCGGACCGATGGAAGGACGTTATGGGAAAACAGATCCTGATCGCAGTGGCCGTCCTGGTCATTGCCGCGGCCGGCGCCGGTGGCGTCTGGTGGCAGCAGAGCACCGAGGCGTCGGGCCAGCAGGCGGCCCGACCCGCCAGCAAGGTGAATGTGGTCTATCCGCGCATGGCCGAGGTGCAGGATGTGGTGGAATCCGTCGGTACCCTGCAGGCGCGTGAGGATGTGGTGCTCAGTGCCGAAGTCAGCGGTCGGGTGGTGGCGCTGGCTTTTAACGAGGGCGCCGCTGTGGATAAGGGGCAGCTGCTGGTCCAGCTCGACGACCGCCAGGCCCGCGCCGACCTGCAGGTGGCCGAAGCCCAGCTGCGCGATGCCCGCACCAAGTACGATCGCGCCTCGCGCCTGCAGGGCCGCGGCAGTATTTCCCAGTCCGAGGTGGACGAGTTGCGCACCGCCCTGAGCGTGGCGGAGGCCCAGCGTATCGCCGCCAGCACCCGCCTGGATAACCACCGCATCGGGGCGCCGTTTGCCGGTGTGGTTGGCCTCACCGATGTCAGTGTCGGCACCTACCTGGATGCCGGCGACAGCATCGCCACCCTGGATGCCATTGACCCGATGGAGCTGACGTTTTCCATTCCCGAGCGTTACCTGGGCCAGATCAGCATGGGCCAGACGCTGCGGGCGGGTACCGCCGCCTATGCCGGGCGTTCTTTCGACGGCGCCCTGTCGGAAATGGACTCCCGGCTTAACCCCCTGACCCGCTCGCTGCCGGTCAAGGCGGTGATCGACAACCCGGACGGCGTGTTGCGGCCGGGACTGTTCATGGCCGTGTCCCTGACCCTGGACACCCGCCGTGCGCTGGTGATTCCCGAGCAGGCGGTGATGACCCGCGGCGACAGCCAGTACGTCTTCCTCGCCGTGGACGGCCAGGCCCGGCGCCAGCCGGTGGAGCTGGGCACCCGCTCGCCCGGCCGGGTGGAAGTGGCCAGCGGCCTGAGCGAATCCGATGCCGTGGTCATTACCGGCCAGGATCGACTCAGCAGCGGCGACGCCGTGGAAGTCATCGAAGGCGAGAACGCCCTGATCGGCGGTGGCTGGCCGGACCGTCAGGAAGGCTGACCATGATCCTCTCCGATGTGTCCATCAAGCGACCGGTATTCGCCACGGTCATCAGCCTGTTGATCCTGGTGTTCGGCATCGCCGCCCTGCGCGGGCTCCCGGTGCGTGAATACCCCGACATCGACCCGCCCCAGGTGTCCATCGCCACCGACTACACCGGCGCGGCCGCGGAAGTGGTGGACACCCAGATCACCCAGGTGATCGAGGGTGCCATCAGTGGCGTCGAGGGTATCCGTTCCATCGAGTCCAGTACCGAGCAGGGCGAGTCCCGCACCTCCATCGAATTCACCACCGATCGCGACATCGACGTGGCCGCCAACGACGTGCGCGATGCCATCGCCCGGGTGGCCGACGAACTGCCGGACGAGGCCGACGCGCCGGTGGTGCGCAAGGCGGATTCCGACGCCCGCCCGATGATGTGGGTCACCCTGCAGAGCGACGAGTGGGACGCCGCCCAGCTCAGCGATTTCGCGGAGCGGGTGCTGGCCGACCGGCTGTCGGTGCTGGACGGGGTGGCGGACGTGCAGATCGGCGGCGAGCGCCGCTACGCCATCCGCGTCTGGCTGCAGCGGGAGAAGCTGGCTTCCCACGACATTACCGTGTCGGAGGTGGAATCGGCCCTGCGCGCCAATAACGTGGAACTGCCGGCCGGGTCCATTGAGTCCACCAACCGCGACTTCACCGTGCGCGCCGAGGGGCGCTTATCCACCGTGGACGAGTTCCGCAACCTGGTGATCCGCCGCGACGGCAACGACCTGCTGCGCCTGGGCGAAGTGGCCAATGTGGTGATGGGGGTGGAATCCGATACCAGCCGCCTGCGCGCCAATGGCCGTACCGCTATCGGCATGGGCATCATCCGCCAGTCCAAGGCCAACACCGTGGCGGTGTCCGACCGGGTGCGGGCGGAAATGGAGCACATCCGCGAAACCCTGCCGCCGGAAGTGTCGATCCGCCAGAGCTACGACGAGTCCATCTTCATCCGCGCCTCCATCCAGGAGGTGATGATCACCCTGGGCATCGCCATCTCCCTGGTCATCCTGGTGATCTTCGTTTTCCTGCGTTCCTGGCGCGCCACCCTGATTCCGGCGGTGACCATCCCCGTGGCGGTGATCGGCGCTTTCATCGGCCTGGGCATCATGGGCTTTTCCATCAACGTGCTGACGCTGCTGGCAATCATCCTCGCCATCGGCCTGGTGGTGGACGACGCCATCGTCATGCTGGAGAACATCCAGCGCCGCATCGACAACGGCGAACCGCCGTTGCTGGCGTCCTACCTGGGGGCGCGGCAGGTGGCCTTCGCCGTGATCGCCACCACTCTGACGCTGGTGGCGGTGTTCGTGCCCATTTCCTTCATGGGCGGCAACATCGGCCGGCTGTTCGGGGAATTCGGCTTTACCCTGGCCAGCGCGGTGATCGTCTCCAGCCTGGTGGCGCTGACCCTGGCGCCGATGCTCTGCTCCAAGTGGCTCAGGCACAGCCCGGAAACCGCCGAGGGCCATCGCCTGTGGGCGTTCTCCGAGCGTCTGTTCAACGGCCTCAACCGGGGCTACGAACGCCTGCTCAAATTCTCCCTGCGCCAGCCGGGCCTGGTTCTGGGGCTTGGCCTGGCGGGCATCCTGCTGTCGGCGCTGATTTTCCCCAGCCTGCCCCAGGAGCTGGCACCCACCGAGGATCGCGGCGTCATCATCATGCCCACCAAGGCACCGCGCGGATCGACGGTGGAGTACACCGATCATCACGTGCGCCAGATCGAGGAACGCCTGCTGCCCTACCTCGAGCAGGGTGTGGCGGACCGTCTGCTGGCCATCGTCGGCTTCCGCGATGAAGCGGATAACGCCTTCCTGATCCTGGGGCTGACGGACTGGGCCGAGCGCGACATCAAGCAGCAGGACCTGAGTGCCCAGCTGTTTCCCAAGCTGGCGGAAGTGCCCGGCGTGCGCTCGGTGGCGGTCAACCCGCCGGGGTTGGGGCAGCGCGGTTTCAACCAGCCCATCGAGTTCGTGATCGGCGGGCCGGATTACGACACGGTGCAGGCCTGGAGCGAGGAAATCCTGGAACGGGCCAAGCAGAATCCCAATCTGCTCAACCTGGAGACCGACTTCGAGCTGACCCGGCCGGAGCTGCGGGTCAGCCTGGATCGCCAGCGTGCCGCCGATCTCGACGTTACCGTGCAGGATGTGGGCAATACCCTGCAGACCATGCTGGCCTCGCGGCAGGTGACCACTTACATTGACCGGGGTCGGGAGTACGACGTGATCCTGCAGGCGGCGGACGCCGACCGGGCCACGCCCTCCGACCTGAACAACATCTTCCTGCGGCCCCGGGACGGCGGCGAGCTGATTCCGCTGGGCGCGCTGGTCAACCTGCAGGAAATCGGCGCCAACCCGGACCTGCGCCGCATCGACCGGCTGCCGGCGGTGGTGATCAGCGGTTCGCTGGCGCCGGGCTACGACCTGGGGTCGGCCCTGGCCTACATGAACCAGCTGGCTGTGGATAACCTGCCGCCGGAGGCGCGCATCAGCTACAAGGGCCTGAGCCGGGAGTTCGAGGAATCCTCCAACGCCATCTACATCACCTTCGTGCTGGCGTTCATCATTGTCTTCCTGGTGTTGGCGGCCCAGTTCGAGAGCTGGATCCACCCGCTGATCATCATGCTGTCGGTGCCGCTGGCGGTCACCGGCGCGCTCATGGCCCTTTGGTGGTCCGGCATCAGCCTGAACATCTACAGCCAGATCGGGATCATCATGCTGCTGGGGCTGATGGCCAAGAACGGTATCCTGATCGTGGAGTTCGCCAACCAGTTGCGGGATGAGGGCCGCAGCGTCCACGACGCCATCGTCGAAGGCGCCATCCTGCGCTTCCGGCCGGTGCTGATGACCACCATTTCCACCATTTTCGGCGCGGTGCCGCTGGTGATCGCCACCGGCGCGGGCGCGGAAAGTCGGGCGGCCATAGGCGCGGTGGTGCTGGGCGGGCTGATCTTCGCCACCACGCTGACCCTGTTCATCATTCCGGTGCTGTACAACCTGATCGCCCGCTTTGCCAAGTCCACCAACGCGGTGGAAAAGGCGCTGGAGGCGGAAATTCGGGGGCAGGGGAGCACCGGCACCCTGGCCGGGTCGGTGCAGTCACCGCGGCGGGACGAGACCTGACGTTTTATCCACAGGTCCGGTTATTCACAGGCTGTCGGGGAAATCCAGCTGGCCGTCGAACAGCTCGTTGGGGTGCAGGTCGACACAGAACACCTGGGTCGTGCCGTGGCGGGTGATGCTGGCCGACAGCGTGATGGTGCGCACGGCATCCGGCAGGGCCACGTAGGGTCGGCTGACGTTGATCTTGCCGGGCTGCTCCAGCGCACGCCGGAAGTACTCCCGATGTGACCAGCAGGCGCCGCTCGACTGATAGAGCGGGTTGAATCGCGTGGTGTGGCGCACCCGCGTCTCGCTGGCCAGGCCGCCTTGCTGAATGCCGTCGGCATCCAGGATAAAGCAGCGCTTGATGCCGCGCAGTTGCAGCAGCCCCGCGCAGGCATCGGCCAGGATGTCATGGCCGGCGATGCGCTGGCAGGCCTCCAGCACGGCCAGGCGCAGGCTGTCCAGATAACCCGAATGCTGATAATCCGCCTGGCGGTTGTGGCGCTGGACCACCGCCAGGTGCTCGGCGAAGTCCAGTTCCGGAGCGGTGCGTGGTTTGTCCAGCGGCGTCGGGTAGCCGAACAGGAAACCCTGCAGCAGGTCAGCCCCGGTGGCCAGGGCGATGCGCGCCTGGTCCGGGGTTTCGATGCCTTCGATCAATACCAGGCTGCCGCTCTCCCGGATCAGGCTCACCAGCCCGTTGAGCAACTGTCGGGCGCGCTGATGCACCTCGGCATTGACCAGCAGGCTGCGGTCGATCTTGATGATCTGCGGCTCCAGCTGCCACACCCGCTCGAAATTGGAATCACCGATCCCAAAGTCGTCCACCGCGATCTGGAAACCCCAGGCTCGGGCCCGCTGTACGAAGTCGAGCAGTTGGGCCTTGTTGTCGGTGGCGGTTTCCACCAGTTCCAGCACCACCTGGGCGGGATGCAGATCATGGTCGAGACAGGCCTGCTCCAGGTGTGCCAACGCCTTTTCCGGCTGAACGCAGTTGGCAGGGCTGATGTTGAGGAACAGCCAGGTGTCGGGTTGGTGCTGGGTGAAGGTCCTGATGTGCAGCGACTGCAGACGCCGGTCCAGGCATTCGGTCTGGTGCAGCGCCTCAGCCTGCTGGAACACCTCAAGGGGAGCGATGGCTTCGCCGTCACGGTTGGCGCGCATCAGTGCTTCGTAACCCACCAGACGCTGGTGCGTGGGACTGAAGATGGGCTGGAACACGGATGTGTAGTCATAGTCCCGCAGTGGCTGGCGGGTGGTGCGGTTGAACGTGGCTTTCAGTGAAGCGACATACGACATGGATGCTCTCTTAGTGCCGGACAACACCGGTTCCGGTCACACGGCGCAGGCAAGGCACTCCATCGCGCTCGGTTGTGTTTTGGGTGTTCGCTTTGATCGTGCCGGGCATATCGTCCAATGCTCGTCCTGAGATGGGATGATATGACGGGTTTCCCAACCGATAACCAATGCGAACGCCATGCCACGGTGATCAAACTCTGACGGCACCCGCGCCATTCGGGTGTCAAATAAACGTTGTCTGGTGTGTCAGACGCTGAACTCGGTTCGCAAATGCATTTTTATGGTGCAGCAGCCCCTGACGAGTGCGGGTGCTGATCGTCCGGCCGGGCGTGAGTTGCGGCGGCGCAGGCGTTACCGCACACTCCTGCGTTGATAAAAACGGACTTTCCGGCCTTGACGGCCCCTGAAAAAGAAAACAAAGGACCACCACGCATGGCGGATCAAAGCCAGTTCCGGCTGATGGGGCAGCGACGTTTCCTGCCGTTCTTCCTGACCCAGTTCCTGGGCGCCCTCAACGACAACTTCTTCAAGAACGCGCTGCTGTTCCTGATCACCTACGGCGTGGCGCGCGGCCTGCTGGGGTTATCCACAGACGTGGCGGTGAACCTGGCGGCGCTGCTGTTCATCCTGCCGTTCGTCCTGTTTTCCGGCATTGCCGGGCAGGTGGCGGACAAGTACGACAAGGCGCGGGTGATTCGCTGGGTCAAGGCGGCGGAGATCCTGATCATGCTGGTCGCTGCCGTGGGTCTCTGGCAGGGCTGGTACGAGGTGATGTTCCTCCTGCTGTTCCTGATGGGCACCCAGTCGGCGTTCTTCGGGCCGGTGAAATACGCCATCCTGCCCCAGGTGCTGCGGGACGACGAGCTGGTCGGCGGCAACGCCCTGGTGGAGATGGGCACCTTCGTCGCGATCCTGCTGGGCATGCTGCTGGCGGGCGTGGTCATGGCCGGCGCCGACGCGGTGCACTGGATCGCGATCGGCGTGCTGGTGATGGCGGTGCTGGGGTATCTGGCGGCGCGGCAGGTGCCGTCGGCATCCGCCGCCTCGCCGGACCTGACGCTGCGCCTGCAGCCGCTGCGGGAGACCTGGCGCCTGATCGGCATCGCCCGGGAAAACCACGCCGTGTTCCAGGGCATCCTGGCCATTTCCTGGTTCTGGTTCCTGGGCGCGGCCTATCTGACCCAGTTCCCCAACTTCGCCAAGGTCGACCTGTTGGGGGACGAAACCGTGGTGACCCTGCTGCTGGCGGTGTTCATCATCGGCATCGCCCTGGGCTCGATGCTGTGTGAGAAACTCTCCGGCCACCGGGTGGAGCTGGGCATTGTGCCCATCGGGTCGCTGGGCCTGAGCCTGTTCGGTCTGGATCTGTACTTCAGCGTGCCGGCGGCGCCAGTGGAATCCACCTGGATGAGCCTGCTGACCAGCGCCTCCGGTCTGCGGGTGCTGGCGGATCTGCTGGGCGTTGGGCTGTTTGGCGGCTTTTTCATCGTGCCGCTCTACGCGTTCGTTCAGCAGCGGGCCGAGGCCGCCAAGCGGGCCCGGGTGATCGCCGCGCTGAACGTGATCAACGCCCTGTTCATGGTGGTCAGTGCGCTGGTGGGCGCCCTGATGCTGGGCCCGTTCGGGCTGAGTATTCCCGAATTCCTGCTGGTGCTGTCCATTGCCAACCTGGTGGTGGCCGGTTATGTCTACGCCCAGGTGCCCGAGTTCGCCCTGCGTTTCATCATCTGGTGCCTGTCGCACACCATCTACCGTGTCCGTCACGAGGGGCTGGAACACATCCCGGACGAGGGGCCGGCCATCCTGGTCTGCAATCACGTGTCCTACACGGATCCGCTGGTGATTGCCGGGGCGGTGCGTCGGCCGGTGCGGTTCATCATGGACGAGCGGATCTTCCGCTCGCCGTTGCTGGGCTGGTTCTTCCGTCTGGCCCAGACCATTCCCATTGCACCGCGCAGCAAGAAGCCCGAGGTCTACGACGCGGCCCTGCAGAAGGTGGCGGAGGAACTGGAAGCGGGCAACGTGGTGTGCATTTTCCCGGAAGGCAAACTCACCACCGACGGCGAGATTGACCGCTTCCGCCAGGGCATCGAGACGCTGGTGGAGCAGACCCCGGTGCCGGTCGTGCCCATGGCGTTGCAGGGGCTCTGGGGCAGCGTCTTCAGTCACAAAGGCGGTACCGCCGGCACCCATCCACCCAAGCGATTCTGGTCGCGCATCGGGCTGGTGGCCGGGCCAGCCTGGGAACCCGGACGGGTGAGCGCCGCGGACCTTGAGGACGCGGTGAAAACCCTGCGTGGAGGGCGAGCGTGAGTGGTCCCGGCGGGTAAGCGTTTACCCCCATGCCGATCGCCGCTTTTCGGTCGGGGGCGTTTGTGCAGAGGGTACGCCCGGGGTTGTGGATAAAAGCATGAATAACCTTGAAGAAGTCGTGGGAAAGTGACTTTTTATTTTATTTATATCAATGAGTTATTGTTGTTATTTGGCCGTTTGGGACTTGGCCGCAGTGTGGATAAGTTTTTTGAAAAGTTTTCTTAGGTGCGCCTCACAACCAGTTGAGCCGCCAAGCAATTTTTGCGAATTGAAAGGTGTTTATTCCCAAAGGCTCTAAGGGCTGGTTAAAAAGTATTCAGAACCCCTGCAATTTGCCCGACGTAAGCGGTATACTTCGCACCCATTTTGTTCAGGAACTTCTGGCTGAATCAGAGGTTCCCCATTCCCATGAGGTGTATTGTGGAGTTCCCGGATCGTTTCGATGTCATCGTAATCGGCGGCGGCCATGCCGGTACCGAGGCTGCCCTGGCGGCCGCGCGGATGGGATCCCGTACGCTGCTGCTGACCCACAACATTGAGACCCTGGGCCAGATGTCCTGCAACCCCGCCATCGGCGGAATCGGCAAGAGCCATCTGGTCAAGGAGATCGACGCTCTCGGGGGCGCCATGGCGCAGGCCACGGATCTGGCCGGTATCCAGTTCCGGGTGCTCAATTCCCGCAAGGGACCGGCGGTGCGCGCGACCCGCGCCCAGGCCGACCGCGTGCTCTATAAAGCCGCCATCCGCGAGGTGCTGGAAAACCAGCCCAACCTGACCATCTTCCAGCAGGCCGCCGACGATCTGATCGTCGAAGGCGACCAGGTGCGTGGCGTGGTGACCCAGACCGGTATCCGCTTCAGCGCCGCCAACGTGGTGCTGACCACCGGCACCTTCCTGGGTGGGGTTATCCACATGGGGCTGAAGAACCACGCCGGCGGCCGTGCCGGCGATCCCCCCGCGATTGCCCTGGCACAGCGCCTGCGCGAACTGCCGTTCAACGTCGGTCGCCTGAAAACCGGCACGCCGCCGCGCATCGACCGTCGCAGCGTCGATTTCTCGGTGATGCAGGAACAGTGGGGGGACGACCCGACCCCGGTCATGTCCTTCCTGGGCTCCCGCGACCAGCACCCGGAGCAGGTGTGCTGCTACGTGACCCGCACTACCGAGGAGACCCACGACATCATCCGCAGCGGCTTTGACCGCTCGCCCATGTTTGCCGGCGACATCGAGGGCGTGGGCCCGCGCTATTGCCCGTCCATCGAGGACAAGGTGAACCGCTTCGCGGACAAGGACTCGCACCAGATTTTCGTCGAACCGGAAGGCCTGACGGTCAGCGAGCTGTACCCCAACGGCATCTCCACCAGCCTGCCGTTCGATATCCAGCTCAAGGCGGTGCGTTCGATCCCGGGCTTCGAGAACGCGCACATCACGCGTCCCGGCTATGCCATCGAGTACGATTACCTGAACCCGCAGGACCTGCGCCACACGCTGGAAACCAAGTTCATCGGCGGGCTCTACTTTGCCGGTCAGATCAACGGCACTACCGGCTACGAAGAGGCCGGCGCCCAGGGGCTGCTGGCGGGCATCAACGCTTCGCTGCGGGCGCAGGAAAAAGACCCCTGGTACCCGCGCCGGGACGAGGCCTATCTGGGCGTACTGGTGGACGACCTGATCACCATGGGCACCTCCGAGCCGTACCGCATGTTCACCAGCCGCGCGGAATACCGTCTGATCCTGCGCGAAGACAACGCCGATCTGCGCCTGACCGAGACCGGCCACAAGCTGGGTCTGGTCAACGAGGACCGCTGGCAGCGCTTCAACACCAAGCGCGAGGCCATCGCCACCGAACGTCAGCGACTGGACAAGACCCACGTGCATCCGAACACACCGGAAGCCGAGCGGGCCAACCCATACCTGAACAAGGCCCTGCACAAAGAGCACACCCTGGCGGATCTGCTGCGCCGGCCGGAAATCACCTACGCCCACATCGCCGAGATCAGTGGCGAACAGGCAGAAGAGATCGTCGCCGGCCAGGTCGAGATCGAGGTGAAGTATGAAGGGTACATCTCGCGCCAGGAGGCGGAGATCGATCGCCTGCGCCGCAACGAGAACCTGCCGCTGCCGACCGATCTGGATTACGACGCGGTGGGCGGTCTGTCCAACGAAATCAAGCAGAAGCTCAAGGATGTGCGCCCGGAAACCGTGGCCCAGGCCTCACGCATCCAGGGCGTGACGCCGGCGGCGATTTCCCAGTTGCTGGTGCACCTCAAGAAGCGGGATCTGCTGCGTAAGCAGTCCGCATGAGCGGCGCTGTCGACAACGCCTGGCCCAGGCAGTTGCGGGCCGGGCTCGACGAGCTGGGGCTGGAGCTGGACGAGGCCGTCCAGCAGCGGCTGCTGGACTTCCTGGGGCTGCTGCAGAAGTGGAACCGCGCCTACAACCTGACGGCGGTGCGCGAGCCGCACGAGATGGTGTCGCGCCAGTTGCTCGACAGCCTGGCGATCCTGCCCTATATCAAGTCGGAACACCTGCTCGACGTGGGCGCCGGTGGCGGGCTGCCGGGCATTCCGCTGGCCATCGTCTGTCCCGGGCGGCAGTTCACCCTGCTCGACAGCAATAGCAAGAAAACGCGATTCCTGACACAGTGCGTGCTGGAGTTGGGGCTGGATAACGTCACCGTCATCCACGCCCGTGCCGAAGATTTCCAGCCCGGGCAGGGGTTTGAGCAGATCACCTCGCGGGCGTTCACTGCGCTGGAGAATCTGGTGGCCTGGTGCGGGCACCTGTTGGCGCCGGACGGCCACTTCCTGGCGATGAAGGGGCAGTATCCCACCGAGGAACTGGAAGCCATGCCGGCGGACTGGCGGCTGGATCGCAATGTCGAGCTGGCGATTCCCGGTTGTGAGGGGGCACGTCACTTGCTTATCATTGATCGCGTTCGGACGACAGGAGGCTAACCATGGCGCGAATCATCGCGGTCACCAACCAGAAGGGCGGCGTGGGCAAGACCACGACCTGCGTCAATCTGGCGGCCTCCCTGAGCGCCACCAAGCGCCGCGTGCTGCTGGTGGACATGGATCCACAGGGCAACGCCACCATGGGCAGCGGCGTGGACAAGAACGCGCTGGCCCTGTCCGGCTACGACGTGCTGACCAAGCGCCAGTCGGCGGCGGATGTCATCATCCACGCGGACGCCTCCGGCTTCGACATCCTGGCGGCCAACGGTGATCTGACCGCGGCGGAAGTGGAGCTGATGAACGAGATCGGTCGCGAGCACCGCCTGCGCCTGCAGCTCAACAGCGTGCGCGACCGTTACGATTTCATTCTGGTGGATTGCCCGCCGTCGCTGAACCTGCTGACCGTGAACGCGCTGTCGGCGGCCGACAGCGTGCTGATCCCCATGCAGTGCGAGTATTACGCGCTGGAAGGCCTGGCGGCGTTGATGAACACCGTCGAGCAGATCCAGGAGACGGTGAACCCGGACCTGGAACTCGAAGGCATCCTGCGGACCATGTACGATCCGCGCAACAGCCTGACGCTGGACGTCTCCGCCCAGCTCAACGAGTACTTCGGCGACAAGGTCTACAAGGCCGTGATCCCGCGCAACGTGCGGCTGGCGGAAGCGCCCAGCTACGGGGTGCCGGCGCTGAAGTACGACCGCACTTCCAAGGGCGCAATTGCCTACCTGGCGCTGGCCGGCGAGATGGTCCGGCGTAACGGGCAGCAGCGCAAGACCCAGCCGGTGGCGGTGTAATGCCTGACCGGACTGAGGCTTCGATGACTCTGACAGAAGAATGACGGACAAGATGGCGGCGAAAAAACGAGGATTGGGCGAACGCGGACTGGGCGCCTTGCTGGCGGGCTCGAAGGTCAACCTGGATGGCGACGAGATCCGTGAGCACGACGGCGAGCTGCGGGACATCCCCGTCGACCTGATCCAGCGCAGCCGCTACCAGCCGCGCCGGGACATGGACCAGGACGCGCTGCAGGAACTGGCCGACTCCATCCGTCAGCAGGGTGTGATGCAGCCGGTGGTGGTGCGTCCGCTGGCGGAAGGCCGTTTTGAGCTGATCGCCGGCGAGCGGCGCTGGCGCGCGACCCAACTGGCCGGACTGGACCAGATCCCTGCCATCATCCGCGATGTGCCGGACGAAGCCGCCATCGCCATGGCGCTGATCGAGAACATCCAGCGCGAGAACCTCAACCCCATCGAAGAGGCCTTCGCCCTGCAGCGCCTGCAGGAAGAGTTTGGCCTCACCCAGGCCCAGGTGGCAGAGGCGGTGGGTAAGTCCCGCACCACCATCACCAACCTGCTGCGTCTTATCGGCCTGACCGAGGACGTGCGGGTGATGCTTGAGCACGGTGATCTGGAAATGGGGCACGGTCGCGCCATGCTGACCCTGCCGCCTGAACTGCAGGGCCAGGCCGCACGTCAGGTCGTCTCCAAATCCCTCTCCGTGCGCCAGACCGAAGCCCTGGTGCGCAAGCTGCAGCAGGAATCGCCAAACCAGAAAGCCGGTGCCAAGCCGGCGCTCGATCCCAATATCCGCGCCCTGCAGGATGACCTTGCCGAGCGCCTCGGGGCCCGTGTAGCCATCAGTCACGGCCAGCGTGGTAAGGGCAAACTGGTGATCGAATACAGCAGCCTCGACGAGCTGGATGGCATCCTGGGCCATATCAAGTAAGTCGCCGTTTCCCGCTATTTCCTGAATGTTCTGTGAAAAACACTACATGTTGTGGGTGAATGAATTATCCACAACCATGGGTGCCATTTCTTCGTGCGCGCTGTATCGCAGGTGCTCGTTAACTGGGCAGATTTGTTGATTCGCCCATTTTGAAAACATATAATCTGCGGCGCTTATGCAGGTGGATTGGTAATCAGAAACGGCCATTATTTTCTCGGGACGGGCATGGCAAAAGCTAAAAAAAACGGTATCTACCGTCCCCCCGTTCTCCGATGGCTACTGTTCCAGGCCGGCGTTGTCTTGTTTGTGGGTCTGGTTTTTCTGTTCAAAAGTAAGGTTGCCGGTTATTCCGCCATTCTGGGAGGCTTTATCTTCGTTCTCCCCAACACGTTTTTCGCCCTCAAGGCATTTCGCTATGCCGGGGCACGGTCTGCCAGGCAGACGGTCAGTTCGTTTTATCAGGGAGAGGCTGGAAAGCTTGTCCTGTGCGCCATCCTGTTCACGATGGCCTTTAAATGGATTCAGCCACTTGATGTGGCAGCACTTTTTTTAACATTTGCGATCATGCTGGTGACAAACTGGCTGACGCCTCTCATCATGAGCGGCGGACCGCAGCGACGCTAACAGGACTCGAGAGACTACTATGGCAGGCACTGCATCAGAATACATCGTGCACCATCTGCAGAACTTGACGTATGGCAAGTTGCCCGCAGGGTACGAGCGTGCAGACGGCACCGTGTTGAACGAATCCACCTGGACCATGGCGCACAACGGTCAGGAAGCCTCCGACATGGGCTTCTGGGCGCTGCATGTGGATTCCCTGGGCTGGGCCGTTTTCCTGGGTGTTGTCTTTCTGGTGATCTTCCGCATGGCGGCCAAGCGGGCGACCTCAGGTCAGCCCAGCGGCCTGCAGAACTTCGTCGAAGTGATGGTCGATTTCGTCGACACGAGCGTCAAAGAGACCTTCCACGGCCGCAACAAGGTGATCGCGCCGCTGTCGCTGACCATCTTCTGCTGGGTCTTCCTGATGAACCTGATGGACCTGGTGCCGGTGGACTTCCTGCCCCAGCTGTTCCATGCCGCCGGCGTCGAATACATGAAGGTGGTACCGACCACCGACGTCAACGTGACCCTGGGCATGTCCCTGTCGGTGTTCGCGCTGATCATTTTCTACAGCCTCAAGGTCAAGGGCCTGGGGGGCTTCCTGGGTGAGCTGACCCTGCATCCGTTCAGCTCCGACAACTTTTTCCTGAAGGTCCTGCTGATCCCGGTCAACCTGCTGCTGGAAGGCGTCAGCCTGCTGGCCAAGCCGGTTTCCCTGGCACTGCGTCTGTTCGGTAACCTCTACGCGGGCGAGCTGATCTTCATCCTGATTGCACTGCTGCCGTTCTGGGCACAGTGGGCGCTGTCCGTGCCCTGGGCCATTTTCCACATCCTGATTATCACGCTGCAGGCCTTCATCTTCATGATGCTGACCATCGTGTACCTGAGCATGGCGCACGAAGATAATCACTAAAACGCTTTAAACCGAAAACCCATAACTTGAAACCTACTAACTGAAAACTGGGAGTTATCATGGAAACTGTAGTTGGAATGACCGCGATTGCCGTTGCTCTGCTGATCGGCCTGGGTGCCCTGGGTACTGCGATTGGCTTCGGTATCCTGGGTGGCAAGTTCCTGGAAGGCGCCGCGCGTCAGCCGGAAATGACCCCGATGCTGCAGGTCAAGATGTTCATCGTTGCCGGCCTGCTGGACGCCGTCACCATGATCGGTGTTGGTATCGCGCTGTTCTTCACCTTCGCCAACCCGTTCGTCGCTCAGGTCGGTTAATGAATCGCCTCGCAAGAGGCGATTTCCGATTTTGAACGAGCTCTATACGACAGGCGAGAGGTGAAGACGTGAACATTAATTTGACGCTGATCGGTCAAGCAATCGCGTTCTTTATCTTTGTCGTCTTCTGCATGAAGTACGTCTGGCCGCCGATTATGGCCGCCATGCAGGAGCGTCAAAAGAAAATTGCCGATGGTTTGGCTGCCTCAGAGCGCGCCTCACGTGACCTGGAACTGGCTCAGGAAAAAGCTGCCCAGGAACTGCGTGAAGCCAAAGAGCAGGCCGCTGCGCTCATTGATCAGGCCAACAAGCGCGCCAACAGCATTGTGGATGCTGCCAAGGATGACGCTCGCAAAGAAGGCGAGCGCCTCGTTGAGCAGGCCCGCTCGGAAATCGAGCAGGAACGCAATCAGGCCCGCGAAGCCCTGCGTGCAGAAATCGCGGCCATCGCGATTGCCGGCGCAGAAAAGATCCTGGAGACCTCTGTCGACGCTGACAAGCACAGCGAAATGCTGAACAAGCTCGCAGCGGAACTCTAAAAGAGGTTCATCATGGCAGAACTGACAACGCTAGCCCGGCCTTATGCGAAAGCCGCGTTCCAGGCCGCTCAGGACCAGAATCAACTGGCCGAGTGGGCGGAATCGCTGGCTTTTGCTGCACAGGTCGCGTCTGACAGTGACGTGCGTCAGCTTCTGGGTAATCCGAATGTGCCCGAAGCGAGCAAAGCTGAGTTTCTGATCGACCTCTACGACGGCTCAGTTTCCGAGCAGTTCAGGAATTTTGTATCCCTCCTGTCCGAAAAGCGGCGCCTGGCGCTGCTGCCGGAAATTGCCGAGCTTTACGACACCTACCGTGCCGAGATCGACCGCACCGTGGATGTCGAGGTGAGCGCGCCGTATGAGATGACAGATGAGCAGAAGCAGACGCTCAGCCAGGCACTGTCAAAGAAACTGGATCGCAAAGTGAGCCTTTCCAGCAAGGTCGAGCCCGCCCTGATCGGGGGAGTGCTGATCCGCGCCGGCGATATGGTTATCGACGCCTCTGTACGCGGAAAGATCGCGCAGCTGACCGACGCTCTGGGCTCCTGATTTCTGCACAAGGTTTGAGGATAAAGGCATGCAGCAACTGAATCCATCCGAGATCAGTGACATCATCAAGAAGAGGATCGAGAAGCTCGATATCTCTTCCGAAGCACGTAACGAAGGTACCATCCTGTCGGTTTCCGACGGCATCGTGCGTGTCCACGGTCTGGCCGACGTCATGTACGGCGAGATGATTGAATTCGACAACGGCATCTTCGGCATGGCGCTCAACCTTGAGCGTGATTCCGTCGGCGCGGTTGTCCTGGGTGATTACGAAGGTCTGGAAGAAGGCGGCAAGGTCCGCTGTACCGGTCGTATCCTGGAAGTCCCCGTGGGTAACGAGCTGCTCGGTCGCGTCGTCGACGCACTGGGTAACCCGATTGACGGCAAGGGCGAACTGGGCACCGACAAGACCGCTCCGATCGAGAAAGTGGCGCCGGGCGTTATCGCCCGTCAGTCCGTTGACCAGCCGGTCCAGACCGGTCTGAAAGCCATCGACACCATGGTGCCGATCGGTCGTGGCCAGCGTGAGCTGATCATCGGTGACCGTCAGATCGGTAAGACCGCCGTCGCCATCGACGCGATCATCAACCAGAAAGACAGCGGCATCAAGTGTATCTACGTTGCCGTCGGCCAGAAGCAGTCTTCCATTGCCGCCGTTGTGCGCAAGCTGGAAGAACACGACGCCATGGACCACACCATTGTTGTGGCCGCCGGTGCCGCTGATCCGGCCGCCATGCAGTTCCTGGCCCCGTACGCCGGTACCTCCATGGGTGAATACTTCCGCGACCGCGGCGAAGACGCCCTGATCGTGTTCGACGACCTGTCCAAGCAGGCCGTGGCGTATCGCCAGATCTCCCTGCTGCTGCGTCGTCCGCCGGGCCGTGAAGCCTACCCGGGTGACGTGTTCTACCTGCACTCACGTCTGCTGGAGCGCGCTTCCCGCGTGAACGCGGAATACGTCGAGCAGCTGACCAACGGCGAAGTGAAAGGCCAGACCGGTTCCCTGACGGCGCTGCCGATCATCGAGACCCAGGCGGGTGACGTATCGGCGTTCGTACCGACCAACGTCATCTCCATCACCGACGGTCAGATCTTCCTGGAAACCAACCTGTTCAACTCCGGCATCCGTCCGGCGATGAACGCGGGTATCTCGGTTTCCCGGGTCGGTGGTTCCGCCCAGACCAAGATCATGAAGAAGCTGGGTGGCGGTATCCGTCTGGCCCTGGCCCAGTACCGCGAACTGGCGGCTTTCGCCCAGTTTGCGTCGGACCTGGACGAGGCGACCCGCAAGCAGCTTGAGCATGGTCAGCGGGTAACCGAACTCATGAAGCAGAACCAGTACAGCCCGATGTCCGTGGCTGAAATGGGTACGGTTCTGTATGCAGCGAACGAAGGTTTCCTCGACGACGTTGATGTCAACAAGGTGGTTGCATTCGAAGCCGCCCTGCTGGACTGGATGCGCAGCGAACAGGCTGAGCTCCTGGCCAAGATCAACGAGAAGGGCGATTACAACGACGAGATCGCCTCAGGCCTGAAAGCTGCAATCGAGAAATTCAAGACCACTCAGACCTGGTAAGACGCCGGCCCGCCCCAAGGCGGGCCCAGTCAGTTCAGGCTCGAGTGTCTAACTTGAAAAGGCAGTGAGTTATGGCCGTCGGAAAAGAAATACGTAACCAGATCTCCAGCATCAAGAGCACGCAGAAGATCACCTCCGCCATGGAAATGGTGGCGGCGTCCAAGATGCGCAAGGCTCAGGAACGCATGCAGGCCACGCGCCCGTATGCGGACAAGATGCGGCAGGTCATCGGGCACATCGCACGCGCGAATGCCCAGTATGTGCATCCGTTCATGGTCGAACGCGACGTCAAGCGCGTCGGCTATATCGTGGTGTCCTCAGACCGGGGCCTCTGTGGTGGTTTGAACATCAACCTGTTCAAGACCCTGGTCCGGGATATGCGGCAATGGAAGGAAAAGGGCGTGGACGCCGATCTCTGTGCCATCGGCCAGAAAGGCGCCTCCTTTTTCCGCAACTACGGCGGCAACGTCATCGCAGCACTGACCCAACTGGGGGACACCCCGGGTGCCGACCAGCTGATCGGTAACGTCAAGGTCATGCTCGATGCCTTCGCCGAAGGCAAGATCGATCGTTTGTACCTGGTGTCGAACGAGTTCGAGAACACCATGACGCAGACGCCGAAGGTTGATCAGCTGCTGCCGTTGCCGGCGACTGAAGACACTGATGAAGACGTCAAAAAGAACCAGTGGGATTACATCTACGAGCCAGATGCCCGGCCGATTCTCGATGGTCTTCTGACACGTTATATCGAATCTCAGGTTTATCAGGGTGTGATGGAGAACCTTGCCTGTGAACAGGCGGCGCGGATGATTGCGATGAAGAGCGCCACCGACAACGCGGGCAACATCATCGACGACCTGCAGCTGGCCTATAACAAGGCCCGCCAGGCAGCGATCACCCAGGAGATTTCGGAAATCGTGAGTGGTGCAGCATCGGTCTGATGACCTCACGACCCAACTGGTTTTTGTGACTTTAAGATAACGAGGAACCGAGCATGAGTAGCGGACACATCGTTCAGATCATTGGCGCGGTTATCGACGTGGAATTCCCGCGTGACTCCGTACCCAAAGTATATGACGCGCTGCTGCTTGAAGGTGGCGAAACAACCCTGGAAGTCCAGCAGCAGCTGGGCGACGGTATTGTTCGTACCATCGCCATGGGCAGCACTGAAGGCCTCAAGCGTGGCCTGAAGGCAGAAAACACTGGCAAGGCCATTTCCGTTCCGGTCGGCACCCCGACCCTGGGCCGGATCATGGACGTGCTGGGCCGTCCCATCGACGAAGCCGGCGACATCGGCGAAGAAGAGCGTTGGGAGATTCACCGCAAGGCGCCGGGCTACGCCGACCAGGCCGCTTCCGCCGACCTGTTGGAAACCGGCATCAAGGTCATCGACCTGATCTGCCCGTTCGCCAAGGGTGGTAAGGTTGGCCTCTTCGGGGGTGCGGGTGTTGGTAAGACCGTCAACATGATGGAGCTGATCAACAACATCGCCAAAGAGCACTCCGGCCTGTCCGTATTCGCCGGTGTCGGTGAGCGTACCCGTGAGGGTAACGACTTCTACTACGAAATGAAGGAGTCCAACGTTCTCGACAAGGTGGCGATGGTTTACGGCCAGATGAACGAGCCCCCCGGGAACCGTCTGCGTGTAGCCCTGACCGGCCTGACCATGGCGGAAAAATTCCGTGATGAAGGCCGTGACGTCCTGCTGTTCGTCGACAACATCTACCGTTACACCCTGGCGGGTACCGAAGTATCGGCCCTGCTGGGTCGTATGCCGTCCGCGGTAGGTTACCAGCCGACCCTGGCCGAAGAGATGGGCCAGCTGCAGGAGCGGATCACCTCCACCAAGACCGGCTCCATCACGTCAGTCCAGGCGGTCTACGTACCGGCGGATGACTTGACCGACCCGTCGCCGGCCACCACCTTCTCGCACCTGGATGCGACCGTGGTACTGAGCCGTGACATCGCCTCCAAGGGTATCTACCCGGCGATCGACCCGCTGGATTCCACCTCCCGTCAGCTGGATCCGCTGGTCATCGGTCACGAGCACTACGACGTGGCCCGTGGCGTGCAGACCGTTCTGCAGCGCTTCAAGGAGCTCAAGGACATCATCGCGATCCTGGGTATGGACGAACTGTCAGAAGAAGACAAACTGACCGTCGCCCGCGCCCGTAAGATCGAGCGTTTCCTGTCCCAGCCGTTCCACGTGGCTGAAGTCTTCACCGGCGCACCGGGTAAATACGTGCCGCTGAAGGAGACCATCAGCAGCTTCAAGGGTATCCTGGACGGTGACTATGACGACATGCCTGAGCAGGCGTTCTACATGGTCGGTACAATTGAAGAAGCCGTTGAGAAAGCGAAGGAAATGAAGGCCAAAGAAAGCTGAGGCCCGATTTCCTAGGAGCCTCTGATTAAGTCTATTGGCGATTCTGCAAGCCTTGTGAGCCTTTCTGGCAAGGCGCGAATCGCCAACAATGGTGGTTCCATTGGCAAGATGAGCAACGCAGACCAGAAAGGCTCACAAGGCTTGCCCGTAAGGGGCTCGCCCTGAAAGCCGGACTCTGCGTTGCGCCTTTTTGAAAGGCAACCAGCCTTCCTGCAAAGCCGCGCCTTGATTCCGGCTTTCAGGGCGAGCCAGAATCACCAATAGACCTGATCAGAGGCTCCCTACTGATCAAAGAGGCTAAGAAATGGCTATGACCATACATTGCGATGTCGTCAGTGCTGAACAGAAAATCTTCTCCGGACTGGTCGAGATGCTGATCGCGGCCGGTTCCGAAGGGGACCTGGGTATTGCACCGGGACACACGCCGCTGCTGACGGCCCTGAAACCGGGGCCGGTTCGCGTGATCAAGCAGGGCGGTGAGGAGGAAATCCTCTACGTGTCCGGGGGCTACCTGGAAGTTCAGTCCAACCTGGTGACCCTTCTGGCGGACACCGCTGAGCGCGCCAAGGACGTGGATGAAGCCGCGGCCCAGGAAGCCCAGCGTGAAGCCGAGAAGGCACTGGCGAACAAGACCAGTGAGTTTGAGTACAGCCGGGCGGCTGCCGAACTGGCAGAAGCCGTGGCCAAGCTGAGAACCATCCAGCAGCTGCGCAAGAGCCGCTAAACAGCGCTCCCGCTGTACTGTAAACTCGAAAGCCGCCTTCCGCTGTAACGGCGCCTCCGGGCCTGTTGCGACGGAACGCGGCTTTTTTCATAACGGCCCGGGCCGATTTTCCCCGGCTCCAGCACAGTGGGTCGAACGCACGGATCATTGATGATGCAAGGAACCGACATTCCATGACATCCCCCCTCCACGTCGTCATTCTCGCCGCGGGTGAAGGCTCGCGCATGAAATCCAGCCTGCCCAAGGTCCTCCATCCGGTGGCCGGCAAACCCATGCTGCATCACGTCATCGATACGGCCCGCTCCCTGGACGCCGCCGGCATCCACGTGGTGATCGGTCACGGCGCGGACAAGGTGCGGGCGTCGATCAGCGACGACAACCTGCACTGGGCGCTGCAGGAACAGCAGCTGGGGACTGGTCATGCCGTGGCCCAGGCGCTGCCGGACGTGCCCGAGGACGCCCGGGTGCTGGTCCTGTACGGCGACGTGCCGCTGATTCGCAGCGAAACCCTGAGCCACCTGGCCGGCCAGGTGAGTGAGACGGCGCTGGGGCTGCTGACCGTGGAACTGCCGGATCCCGACGGCTACGGCCGCATCGTGCGGGACGACGGGGGCAATGTGCAGGCGATCGTCGAGCAGAAAGACGCCAGCGACGACCAGAAGCGCATCCGTGAAGTGAACACCGGTATCCTCGGCGTTCACGCCCGCCACCTCAAGGACTGGCTGCCCCAGCTGTCGAACAGCAACGCCCAGGGCGAGTATTATCTGACCGACGTGATCGCCATGGCGGCGAGTCGCGATGTGGCGGTGAAAGTGGCCCATCCGCAAACCGCGTTCGAAGTGCAGGGCGTCAACAACCGCATCCAGCTGGCGGAGCTGGAGCGCTGGCACCAGGCGGAGGAAGCCCGTCGCCTGATGATCGAAGGCGCGACGCTGCTGGATCCGGCGCGGGTGGACGTGCGCGGCCGGCTTGAGGTCGGGCGCGACGTCGTCATCGACGTTAACGCCGTGTTCGAAGGCGACGTGACCCTTGCCGACGGCGTCGAGATCGGTCCCAACTGCCTGCTGCGCAACGCCCGTCTGGGCCCCGGCACCAGAGTCGAGGCTAACAGCGTGATCGACGGCGCCATCGTCGGCGCCGGTGCCCAGATCGGACCGTTTGCCCGCCTGCGTCCCGGCACGGAGCTGGCTGATCGCACCAAGGTGGGTAACTTCGTCGAAACCAAGAAAGCCGTGGTCGGCGAAGGCTCCAAGATCAATCATCTCAGCTATGTGGGCGATGCCACCCTGGGGCGGGACGTCAACGTGGGTGCGGGGACCATCACCTGCAACTATGATGGGGTGAACAAGCACCAGACCCGCATCGGCGATGGCGTGTTCGTAGGGTCCAATACCGCGCTGGTGGCGCCGGTCAGCATTGCCGACAACGCCACCGTTGGCGCCGGTTCGACCATCACCCGCAACATCGAGGCGGACGAACTGGCGGTGGCCCGGGGCCGGCAGCGCAACATCCAGAACTGGTCACGCCCGGAAAAGTCGTAATCCGTAACAGCAGCAACATCAGGTACAGGACAGTCACATGTGTGGAATCGTAGGCGCCATATCCGAGCGGGATGTTCCCGCCATTCTCCTGGAAGGGCTCAAGCGCCTGGAATACCGGGGCTACGACTCGGCCGGCATGGCCGTGCTCAATCCGGACGGCGAGCTGCAGCGGGAGCGGGAAGTGGGCAAGGTCAGCGCCCTGGCCGAGGTTCTGGACAAGGCCCATCACCGCGGTGTGATCGGCATCGCCCACACCCGCTGGGCCACCCACGGTGAGCCGTCCCAGCGCAACGCCCACCCGCACATGTCCGGCGAGCGCCTGGCGGTGGTCCACAACGGCATCGTTGAGAACTACCAGGCCCTGCGCGAGCGTCTGAAAGGCGAAGGCTTCGAGTTCAGCTCCCAGACCGACACCGAGGTGGTCGCCCACCTGATCGAATCCTGGTTCCGCAAGCAGGGCGATTTCATCAGCGCGGTGAAAGCCGCCATCGCCGAGCTGGAAGGCGCCTTTGCCCTGGCCGTGCTGCACGCCGACGAGCCCGAACACCTGATCGTTGCCCGCCAGGGCAGCCCGCTGGTGATCGGCGTTGGCATCGGCGAGAACTTCATCGCCTCCGACCAGCTGGCGCTGCTGCCGGTCACCGACCGTTTCATGTTCCTGGAAGAAGGCGACATCGCCGAGATCCGCAAGGACCGG
Source organism: Marinobacter sp. JSM 1782161 (assembly GCF_011421605.1). Classification (NCBI taxonomy): domain Bacteria; kingdom Pseudomonadati; phylum Pseudomonadota; class Gammaproteobacteria; order Pseudomonadales; family Marinobacteraceae; genus Marinobacter; species Marinobacter sp. JSM 1782161. The sequence continues at coordinate 50,915 of NZ_WSSA01000004.1, read as the reverse complement.
GTGCAGGTCTGGGACGCCGACGACAAGCCGGTGGAGCGCCCGGTCAGCCGTTTCGAGCACAGTCTGGAAGCCGCCGACAAGGGCGAGTACCGGCACTTCATGCTCAAGGAAATCTACGAGCAGCCCAAGGTCATCCAGGCCACCATGGAAGGCCGTCTGACCGAGACCAAAGTGCTGGAACAGGCCCTGGGCACCAGCGCCGGTGATCTGTTGGCCGATGTGCGCCACGTGCAGATCATCGCCTGCGGCACCAGCTACCACGCCGGCATGGTGGCGCGCTACTGGATCGAAGAGCTGGCCGGTATTCCCTGTTCCGTCGAAGTGGCGTCGGAATTCCGCTACCGCAAGCACGTGGTCCAGCCCGACACCCTGTTCCTGACCATCTCCCAGTCCGGCGAAACCGCCGACACCCTGGCGGCCCTGCGCCAGGCCAAGAAAGCCGGCTTCCGCGCCGCCCTGGCGGTGTGCAACGTGCCGGGCAGCTCGCTGGTGCGCGAATCCGACCTGGTGATCATGACCCAGGCCGGCCCGGAAATCGGCGTGGCCTCCACCAAGGCCTTCACCACCCAGCTCACCGCGCTGCTGATCTTCACCCTGGCGCTGGCCCGTCACAACGGCCTGGACGCCGAGCAGGAGGCCGACATCGTGCGCGCCCTGCGCGATGTGCCGCGTCAGACCGAGCAGGTCCTGGCCCTGGACGGCCGCATCGCCGACCTGAGCCGGGCCTTCATGGACAAGAACCACAGCCTGTTCCTGGGCCGTGGCGCCATGTTCCCGGTGGCGTTGGAAGGTGCCCTCAAGCTCAAGGAAATCTCCTACATCCACGCCGAGGCCTACCCGGCCGGTGAACTCAAGCACGGTCCGCTGGCGCTGGTGGACAGCGAAATGCCGGTGGTCACGGTGGCCCCGAACAACGCGCTGATGGAAAAGCTCAAGTCCAACCTGGAGGAAGTCCGGGCCCGGGGCGGCGAGCTGTTCGTCTTCGCCGACAACGGTGCCGGCCTGGAAGAGGAAGAGGCGGTGCACGTGCTGTCGATCCCGGAGGTGCATCCGATTACCGCGCCCATCGTCTACACCCTGCCACTGCAGCTGCTGTCCTACCACGTGGCGGTGCTCAAGGGCACCGACGTCGACCAGCCCCGCAACCTGGCCAAGAGTGTGACGGTGGAGTAGCGGCGGGTTGATCGCCACGTAACCCGATCCAGCCATCGAGCATAAGTGTTTTCCGAAATAGCTGTCCTTGCTACTATGCGATGAAGGGTGTCCCGCGAGGGACCCTCGTCGCAGCGGGAGAGACTGGTTCAATCCAGCGCCGAAGGAGCAACGACCCCGGAAACTCTCAGGCAAACGGACCGCTGTTACGATCACTTTCCGAAGAGCTGCCGACGCCCCCAATACAGGGCGTGCGGCACACCGAAGGAGCAAGCGGTCTCCGCCCGCGGAGAATTCGTGAATCTCTCAGGTTCCATGACGGAAGGGGTGCTTTCGCCGGAAACGGCGCAGGGAAACCCATTCGACCTGGAGATCTGCATGAAACGCATTGCAGTCATCGGTGGTGGCATTACCGGCATTACCACCGCATACAGTCTGGCCAAGCGCGGCTACGACGTGTCCGTTTTCGAGAAGAACCGTTACGCGGCGATGGAAACGTCCTTTGCCAACGGCGGCCAGCTCTCGGCCTCCAACGCCGAGGTCTGGAACAACTGGCAGACCATCATCAAGGGCCTGAAGTGGATGATGCGCGCCGACGCACCGCTGCTGGTCAACCCCAAGCCCTCCTGGCACAAGCTGAGCTGGTTCGCCGAGTTCATGGGCGCCATTCCCCAGTACGCCGACAACACCACCGAAACCGCCCGCCTGGCCATCACCGCGCGCGACTACCTGTTCCAGTGGGCGCGCGACGAAGGCATCGACTTCGATCTCAAAAAGAAGGGCATCCTGCACATCTATCGCGACAAGGCCGGCTTCGACCACGCCGCGAACGTATCAAAGCTGCTGGCGGCCGGTGGCCTGGAGCGGCGCGCGGTCACGCCGGAGGAGATGCGCTCCATCGAGCCCACCCTGGCGGGGACCTACTACGGCGGTTTCTTCACCGAGAGCGACGCCACTGGCGATATCCACAAGTTCACCTTCGGCCTGGCCCGGGCGGCGGAGCGGTTGGGGATGTCCCCGTTCTACGAGCACGACGTGAAAGATGTGGGCGCCAGCGACAGCCATGCCTGGGTCGTGGCGGACAACGGCGAAGGCGAGCGGCGTCATACGTTTGATGGCATCGTGATTTGCGCGGGCACCGGCAGCCGGGCGCTGGCGGCCAAGCTGGGTGATCGCGTGAACGTCTACCCGGTAAAAGGCTACTCCATCACCGTGCAACTGGACGACGAGCGGTCACGGGCCTCTGCGCCGGAAGTGAGCCTGCTGGACGACGAGACCAAGATCGTGACCAGCCGTCTGGGGGACGACCGTTTCCGGGTGGCGGGCACCGCCGAATTCAACGGTTTCAACCGGGACATCCGCGCCGACCGCATCCGCCCGCTGACCGATTGGGTGGAACAGTGTTTCCCCGGCGTGAGCACACGTCGTGTGGTGCCCTGGGCGGGCCTGCGACCGATGCTGCCCAACATGATGCCCAAGGTGGGGTCAGGGCACCTGCCGACGGTGTTCTACAACACCGGCCATGGCCATCTCGGCTGGACCCTGTCCGCGGCCACGGCCGAGCTACTGGCCGACGCGGTGGAAGGTGCGAACGCGGCCGAATCGGTCAGCGTGTCGCACTGATCCGACGTCTGTCGATCCTCGGGGCGGGGCGAGACCGCTCCGCCGTACTTCCGGTATCCCCGTCAGGAGGAGGCCGTCGCCGATGCGGGTCGACCGCGCGGACGACGCGGGATCGGCTGGCGTTCGTTGCGGGCCTGATTGCGCAGTTTGCGCCAGGCCTGGCACAGGGTGGTGGACGATCCTGCCATCTGGGTCACGGATTCACTCATGGGGCTGCTCCACTGATATCTTCCCACTGGTGAGTCTCTGAAAAGTCCAGACCCTGCCGACCGCACTGTTGGCGGAGTCGCCGCAGCTTGGGCTTTTCAGAAGCTCCCTAGCAGATTGGTCCAGCTCGCCGCAAAAGGCAAATGAAAATTATTATCATTTGATGAGCGGTGCAATGTTTTACCTATCAGCGCTGGCCTCCAGCCAGGAGAGGTCCGTCCGGGCTTCTGCCTTGGTGCCGAAGGGATACGTCTTTAGGCCTCTATTCCCGGCCTGATATGCCATTCATTTGGCCTGTTTGCTAAGATGCCGGACATTTTTCAGACAGGCCGTGCGGGCGATCCTCGCCGCAGCCGGCTGCAGCGAATCAATCGGCCAAGGCTGTCCATCCATGCCAAAGACACTGTTCGGCGGTTTTTCCGCCAATTTCCTGGGCAATGCGCCCAACTGGTACAAGCAGACCATCCTCTTTTTCCTGGTCGCCAACCCGTTGCTCATGCTGTCCGTGGGGCCGGTGGCGACCGGCTGGTGCCTGGTGGCGGAATTCATCTTCACCCTGGCCATGGCCCTCAAGTGCTATCCGCTGCAGCCGGGCGGCCTGCTGGCGGTGGAAGCCCTGCTGATCGGTCTGACGGATTCCGACTCGGTCTATCTGGAAGTGCTGCACAACCTGCCGGTGATCATGCTGCTGATGTTCATGGTGGCGGGGATCTATTTCATGAAGGACCTGCTGCTGGTGACCTTCACCCAGATCCTGGTGGGGGTGCGGTCGAAGACCAAGCTGGCGTTGCTGTTCTCGCTGATGGCGGCGCTGCTCTCGGCGTTCCTCGATGCCCTCACCGTCACCGCCGTGATCATCAGCGTCGCGGTTGGCTTTTACTCGGTCTACCACCGGGTGGCCTCAGGCAAGGGCTATCATCACGACGACCACGATGCCCAGAGCGACCACGAGGTCGTCGAACTGCACCGGGAAGACCTGGCGCAGTTCCGCGCCTTCCTGCGCAGCCTGTTGATGCACGGCGCGGTGGGTACGGCGCTGGGCGGTGTGGCGACCATGGTGGGCGAACCCCAGAACCTGCTGATTGCCAAGGAAGTGGGCTGGGATTTCGTCGCTTTCTTCGAACGTATGGCGCCGGTTAGCCTGCCTGTGCTGGCGGCGGGCCTGCTGACCTGCCTGCTTCTGGAAAAGACCGGCCGCTTTGGTTACGGCGCACGGTTACCCAAACCGGTACGCCGGGTGCTGGAGGAGTTTGCCGATGACCAGCGCCGCAAGCGCACCCCTGCCGACCGGGCGGCACTCTGCGTCCAGGCGCTGGCGGCCGTGGTTCTGGTGCTGGGGCTGGCGCTGCACGTGGCGGAAGTGGGGCTGATCGGGTTGCTGGTGATCGTGCTGATCACGGCGTTTACCGGCATCACCGATGAACACCAGATTGGCAAGGCGTTTCAGGAGGCCCTGCCGTTTACCGCGCTGCTGGTGGTGTTCTTCGCGGTTGTCGCGGTGATCCACGAGCAGCACCTGTTCTCGCCCGTGATAGACTATGTGCTTTCGCTACCCGATGCCCAGCAGCCGGGCATGTTCTTCGTGGCGAACGGGTTGCTGTCGATGATCAGCGACAACGTGTTCGTGGCCACCGTGTACATCGGCGAAATCAAGCAGGCCCTGGAGTCAGGCGCGATCTCCCAGGCGCATTTCGAACAGCTGGCGGTGGCCATCAATACCGGCACCAACCTGCCCAGCGTGGCCACGCCCAACGGGCAGGCGGCCTTTCTGTTCCTGCTGACCTCCGCCATCGCACCGCTGGTGCGGCTGTCCTACGGCCGCATGGTGATGATGGCCTTCCCCTACACGCTGGTGATGGGGAGCGTCGGGCTGTTGTGTGTCATCTACCTGACGTAATCGACTGGCACAACCAATGCTTCAAACAGACACGGTGCGCAGGCGCCGTGTCTGTTTTCGTATGACATCCCCCAAAGGTTTTTGGCATGTTGAATTCCATTAAGAAAAACTGGTTCTCCAACACGCGTGCGGACGTGCTGTCCGGCATCGTGGTGGCGCTGGCGCTGATTCCCGAGGCCATCGCGTTCTCGATCATTGCCGGCGTGGACCCGCGTGTGGGCCTCTACGCCTCGTTCTGCATCGCGGTGGTGATTGCCTTCGCCGGCGGTCGGCCGGGCATGATTTCCGCGGCCACCGGCGCCATGGCGCTGCTGATGGTGACCCTGGTCAAGGAGCACGGACTGCAGTATTTAATGGCGGCGACGTTGCTGACCGGTGTGTTCCAGATAATCGCCGGCTACATCCGGCTGGGTTCGCTGATGCGCTTTGTGTCGCGCTCGGTGGTGACCGGCTTCGTTAATGCCCTGGCGATCCTGATCTTCATGGCGCAGCTGCCGGAGCTGACCAACGTCACCTGGCACGTCTACGCCCTGACCGCCGCGGGTCTGGGCATCATCTACCTGTTCCCGCTGATACCGAAAGTGGGCAAGGTGCTGCCGTCGCCGCTGATCTGCATCATCTCCCTGACCATCGTCTCCATCCTGCTGGGGCTGGACGTGCGCACCGTTGGCGACATGGGCGACCTGCCCGACACCCTGCCGGTGTTCCTGTGGCCGGACGTGCCGATGAACCTCGAGACCCTGTGGATCATCCTGCCGTACTCGCTGCCACTGGCCGCGGTGGGCCTGCTGGAATCGCTGATGACCGCCACCATCGTCGACGACCTGACCGACACGCCCAGTGACCGCAACCGCGAGTGCAAGGGCCAGGGCCTGGCCAACATCGGTTCCGGCCTGCTGGGCGGCATGGCCGGTTGCGCGATGATCGGCCAGACGGTGATCAACGTGAAATCCGGCGGCCGCACCCGGCTGTCCACCCTGGTGGCCGGCTGCTTCCTGCTGTTCATGGTGCTGGTGCTGCAGGACTGGCTGGTGCAGATCCCCATGGCGGCCCTGGTGGCGGTGATGATCATGGTGTCGATCGGGACGTTCAGCTGGGATTCGGTGCGCAATCTGCGCCACTACCCGCTGTCCACCAACCTGGTGATGCTGGTCACCGTGTGTGTGGTGGTGGCCACCCACAACCTGGCGCTGGGCGTGCTGGCCGGCGTGTTGCTGGCGGCGCTGTTCTTTGCCAACAAGATCGGGCACTTCATGGCGGTCACGTCCGAGCTGGATGGCGCAGGCCGTCGCCGCGTCTACACCGTGGTGGGGCAGGTGTTCTTCAGTTCCACCGAGAAGTTCCTGGCCTCGTTCGACTTCAAGGAAGGCGTGGATAACGTGGTCATCGACCTGAGCCGGGCCCATTTCTGGGACATCACCGCCGTCGGCGCGCTGGACAAGGCGGTCATCAAGTTTCGCCGGGAAGGCGCCGATGTGGAAGTGATCGGCCTGAACGAGGCCAGCGCCACCATCGTCGACCGCTTCGGCGTGCACGACAAACCCGGTGCCGTCGACGATCTGATGGGCCACTGATGACGTGGCCCCGTCATTCGGGGCAAACTGGTCGAAACTGCTTTGATCGAACAAGAAAGCCGGACCCACAAGCGAAAGGAATACTGACATGTCCGACGTCGTCGCCTGTATCGATGGTTCCCGTGCCACCACCGCGGTGTGCGATTACGCCGCCTGGGCCAGCCAGCGCCTGGATGCGCCCGTCACCCTGTTTCACGTGCTGGATCAGGAGCGCTACCCGACCGAGCCGGACCTGGCGGGCAGCATCGGGCTGGGCAGTCGCGAGCACCTGCTCGAGGAGCTGGCGGACCTGGACCAGCGTCGCAGCAAGCTGGCCCTGGAGCAGGGGCGCCACATGCTGGATGCGGCGGAGTCGCGGATCCGCGAGGACGGCGTCAGCGAGGTCCGCCAGCGCCAGCGCCATGGCGACCTGGCGGAAAGCCTGCTCGACATCGAAGACGAAACCCGCCTGCTGGTGATGGGGCTGCACGGGGAGAGCAGCACCGATCGCGATGTTCACATCGGCAGCCAGCTGGAAACCGTGATCCGTACCCTGCACCGGCCCATGCTGTTGGTGCCGGATGAGTATCGCGAGCCGCGCAGCGCCATGCTCGCCTTCGACGCCAGCGAGACCATGCAGAAAGGCGTGGATCTGCTGGCCAACAGCCCGATCTTCCGCAAGGTTCCGCTGCATCTGGTGATGGTTGGCGACGAGACCGATGAACGCCGTGCGGCCCTGGACGCCGCCGCGCAGAAGCTGGAAGCGGCCGGTTGCTCGGTGGAGGTGGCGGTGCGGGCTGGAGACGTGGAAAAAACCCTGCACGCCTACCAGGAAGAGCAGGGCATCGACCTGATGGTGATGGGCGCCTACGGCCATTCCCGCATCCGTCAGTTCCTGGTGGGCAGCACCACCACCAGCATGCTCAAGACCAGCGAAACGCCGCTGATCATCCTTCGATAGTAAGTGCTTGCTTGCGCCGTTGGCTTCTCATGCCGGCGTCTATCCTGTCAGCGTGAGAGCCGGATGTCCCCGTAGTAGGCGGTGGCGGCCGAGCCGGTATTGTCGCCGTCCGTCATCACGGCAATGCCGGTTATGCGCGGCGGATCCTCGCCGAAGGCGGCGCGGTAGTCCGCCACCAGATCCCGGCTCTCCTCCATCCACTGTCCCGCATGGTCCGATCCGCTCTGCACCGCGATCATTCGTGTTTCCTCACTGAACGGGTTGGGCACGGATTCGCCCCGGGGCAGGCGGTTGGCCCAGATGTAGTTGAGCGCGCTGCCGGGCAGGGCGTCGCCGTGAACCAGCTCCACCGCTTTGCGTTTGGCCCGCTCGAAAAACCCCGCCTTGTCCGGTTCGAAGGCAAACGCCACGTAGATCCGGGCGGGATAGTCGTCACCGTCCTTGCGGCGTGCGTCCCCCTTTGCGTAAACGCCGTCCACTTTCCAGCGCCAGTGCAGCACCAGCTTTTCACCGGGCTCGATGTCGACCCGGTGAATCAGTCCCGAGGCGCCGCCGTCGGTGTCCGCGCGCAGCACTTGGGTACCCTGGTCGTCGACCAGTCGGTAGCGGGTGTGGGTATCGATATCGGGGAAGGTCAGCGGGGTCCAGCCGTCGTCCAGGGTCTGCAGGGTGGAGAAGGGCGTCAGCGACTCGGCGGTGGCCGGAACGCTCTGCAGCGCCAGCGCCGCCACCAGTAGGGATGTGGCCATTCGTATCAACATTGGCTTGTTCCTGTCAGGCTTCATCTATATAGTGCTCTTATCCTTGGTTAGACACCAGATCTAGTGGTTTATCGTTAACCAGCGCACTGCCAACCGGGAGTCGTAAGGCGCTCCCGGCTGCACAGCGCCGTTATCCACAACCTCTGGTGTCCGGGAATCCGGTGAGAATCCGGAACTGACGCGCAGCGGTATTGGGGCACGAGCGTGACACGATGACACTGGCATCTGCTGGGAAGTCGTTACGCGAGGCGAACCGGAACGGTTCAGACCCCTGAGTCCGAAGACCTGCCAGGGAGGTGTGGCCCCACCAATGGGACCACGCGACTGCACCTTCGCGACTCAGGGTGAGCAGCAAACGGCAATCCGACTCCACACCCCCGTGGAGGCCTGCCGTCCTGCGTACGCGAAGGTAAGACTTTTGACAACGCGTACCCAGGAGAACCGTCATGTCCAGCGCTGCAGCAGCCCCAACCGATGCCCAGGAACAGACCCTGGCCCTCCGAGTCATCAAGCGAAACGGCCAGTTGGTCGATTTCGATGCCAGCAAGATCAGTGTCGCCATCACCAAGGCGTTCCTCGCCGTGGAAGGCGAGAAAGCCGCCGGTTCTGCCCGTATCCACGACAGCGTCCGCCGCGTCAGCCGTCAGGTCATCCAGGCCCTGAGCCGGCGCCTGCAGGCTGGCGGCACCGTGCACATCGAAGACATTCAGGATCAGGTGGAACTGGCCCTGATGCGGGCCGAGGAACAGAAGGTGGCCCGGGCCTACGTGCTGTACCGCGAAGCCCACGCCCAGGAACGTGCCACCCAGGCGCCGGTGGAAGCCCATCCCACCCTGACGGTCTCCCTGGCCAACGGCCAGACCGTGCCGCTGGACGTGGGCCTGATGAAACATCAGGTGGAGCAGGCCTGCGCCGGACTGGACGCGGTGGACGCCGAAAGCGTGGTGGAAGACGCCGTGCGCAACCTCTACGACGGCATTCCCGAGAAAGACGTGCTCAACGCCCTGGTCATGACCGCCCGCGGGCGCATCGAGCAGGAGCCGGACTACAGTGCCGTCACCGCCCGCCTGCTGCTGGAACAGCTGCGTCTGGAGGCCGGTCAGGCCCTGTCCCTGCCGCTCGATCAGACCCTGGCCGAGGTTTATCCACAGGCGCTGTCCAGTTTCATCGGTTTCGGGATCGAGCGTGAGCTGCTGGACCCGGCCCTGGGCGAGTTCGACCTGGAGCGCCTGGGCGCTGAAATCAAACCCGAGCGCGACCGGCAGTTCGGCTTCCTCGGCCTGCAGACCCTGTACGACCGCTACTTCGTCCATTTCGAGGACCAGCGCCTGGAGCTGCCGCAGGTCTTCTTCATGCGTGTCGCCATGGGCCTGGCTTTGCGCGAGGACGACCGCAACGCCCGCGCCATCGAGTTCTACGATCTGCTGTCGTCGTTCGACTACATGGCTTCCACGCCGACGCTGTTCAACAGTGGCACCCGGCACTCGCAGCTGTCCTCCTGCTACCTGACCACTGTGTCCGACGACCTGGAAGGCATCTACGGCGCCATCAAGGACAACGCGCTGCTGTCCAAGTGGGCCGGCGGCCTGGGCAACGACTGGACGCCGGTGCGTTCGCTGGGCTCCCACATCAAGGGCACCAACGGCCGCAGCCAGGGCGTCGTGCCGTTCCTGAAAGTGGTCAACGACACCGCCGTGGCGGTCAACCAGGGCGGCAAGCGCAAGGGCGCGGTCTGCGCTTACCTGGAAAGCTGGCACCTGGACATCGAGGAGTTCCTGGAACTGCGCAAGAACACCGGCGACGAGCGTCGCCGCACCCACGACATGAACACCGCCAACTGGGTGCCGGACCTGCTGATCGAGCGCATGCGCGCCGATGCCGACTGGACGCTGTTCTCGCCGAGCGACGTGGGCGACCTGCACGACCTTTACGGCAACGAATTCCGCACCCGCTATGAAGAATACGAGGCGATGGCCGAGCGCGGCGAGATCAAGCTATCCAAGAAGATTTCCGCCAAGCAGCTCTGGCGCAAGATGCTGACTGTGCTGTTCGAGACCGGTCACCCCTGGATCACCTTCAAGGATCCCTGCAACCTGCGTTCGCCGCAGCAGCACAGGGGCGTGGTCCACTCCTCCAACCTGTGCACCGAGATCACCCTGAACACCAGCGCCGACGAGATCGCCGTGTGCAACCTGGGCTCGATCAACCTGGCGGCCCACATCGACAACGGCGAGCTGGACGTGCTGCGCCTGGAGAAGACCGTTAACACGGCGGTTCGGATGCTCGACAACGTCATCGACATCAACTTCTACGCCGTGCCTCAGGCGCGCCAATCCAACCTGCGCCACCGTCCGGTGGGCATGGGCATCATGGGCTTTCAGGACGCGCTTTACCGCCTGGGCCACGCCTACGCCAGTCCGGAAGCGGTGGAATTCGCCGACCTGGCCATGGAGCAGATCAGCTACTTCGCCCTGCGGACCTCCGCCCTGCTGGCGAAGGAGCGTGGCGCCTATGAAAGCTACGAGGGCTCGCTCTGGTCGCAGGGCATCCTGCCCATCGATTCGTTGAACAACCTCAAGGAAGCGCGTCGCGAGGGCGACCTGAGCGTCAACACCGAGACGCGCCTGGACTGGGAGCCGGTGCGCAAACTGATCGCCGAGCATGGCATCCGCAACTCCAACGTCATGGCCATCGCGCCGACCGCGACCATCTCCAACATCGTCGGCGTTAGCCAGTCCATCGAACCGGCGTACCAGAACCTGTTCGTCAAATCGAACCTGTCCGGCGAGTTCACGGTGATCAATCCTTCGCTGGTGGCGGACCTGAAAGCCGAAGGGCTATGGGACAACGTGATGGTCAACGACCTGAAGTATTACGACGGATCGGTACAACAGATCGACCGCATTCCGCAGGCGATCAAGGCCCGCTACGCCACCGCCTTCGAGATGGACGCCCGCTGGCTGGTGGAAGCCGCCGCGCGCCGCCAGAAATGGCTGGACCAGGCCCAGAGCCTGAACCTGTACATGGCCGAGCCGTCCGGTCGCAAGCTGGACGAACTCTATCAACTGGCGTGGGAACGCGGTCTGAAGACCACCTACTACCTGCGCTCGCTGGGCGCGACCGGCGCAGAGAAAAGTACGCCGGTGGCCGCCCCGGCGCCGAAGGTGTGCACCATCGACGAGCCGGATTGCGAGGCCTGTCAGTAGCGGGCTGCTAGAAGGGGGACGGATTTAAATCCGTCCCCTAAACCATGGGCACCTTGCGGCGCCTCAGAAGCTGAAGCGTCTGCTACATACTCGAGTTCGATGAAAAATGTAGCCGATGCTTCAGCTTCGGAGCAGCCCACAGGGCTGCCCATGTCCCGCACCGAACTCACGGATTTCCAAAGAGGAACAACCATGCTGGACTGGGACGACGAACCCAAGACGCAAAAACAATCCCGAACTCCGGGCGAAGGCCCGGCGCCGGTCAACGTCGACGATAAGCGCGTGATCAATGGCGAGACCGACATCAACCAGCTCGCCCCGTTCAAGTATCCCTGGGCCTGGGAATACTTCATGAACGCCAACAAGAACCACTGGACGCCCCTGGACGTGAATATGTCCCAGGACATCCACGACTACCACCATCGCCTCAACGACGCCGAAAAGCACGTCTACGAGAACGTGCTGGCCTACCTGACCACGGCGGACATACTGGCCATGCGCAATATCGGCCTGGCGGTGATGGAAAAGATGAGCGCGCCGGAACTGCAGATCTACCAGGCCCGCCAGGTCTACGAGGAATCCATGCACACCTGGGCCTACCAGCACTGCATCGAAACCCTGAACCTGGACCAGAGCGAGATCTACAACCGCTACCGCGTGGTGCCGGAAATCAACCGCAAGATCCAGCTGGCCAACCGCCGCCTGGACGCCGCCATGCGACCGGACATGAACCTGCGCAACCCGGACGACCTGCACGAGTTCGTCATGTCCTACCTGTTCTTTGCGGCGGTTTTCGAGGGGGCCTGGTTCTACAACGGCTTCAGCCCGATCTTTGCCCTCCAGCGCCGGGGCCTGATGCGTGGCACCGGCGAGCAGCTGCAGTACATCCTGCGGGACGAGGCGATGCACTTCTCGTTCGGGCTCAAGGTGGTCAACCAGATCTTCGAGGAAGAGAACATCACCCTCGACCCGAAGGCCCTGCGCGAGATGTGGGACGAGGCCGAAGCCGCCGAGAACGACTACGCCAACTACATCCTGCGCGACCCGATCCTGGGCTACTCGGCGGAATACCACCGCGAGCAGTTCCGCTTCATCGCCAATCGCCGCGCTCGCACCGTGGGGCTGGAAGAGCCGTTCCCCGGGGCGAAGAACGTCTCGCCCTGGCTGGATGAGCAGGCGACGATGCGCAAGGAGAAGAACTTCTTCGAGACCCGTGTGATCGAGTACCAGACCGGCGCGCAGCTGGAGTGGTAACCGTCGCGCCATCGGGGCGTCCATTCCCTTCCCGGTGAGTCATCGGGACGACGGGGAGTGGACCCCCGGCCCCACGTGGAAACCGGATCGCCGCCACAACAGGGCGATCCACAGGGCGTGCAGGTTTAACAGCAGTGCCAGCCACCATTCGAAGGCGTCCTCGAAGCGTTCGTGGGTCTCGGGCGCGACGGCGTCCATGATGAGCGAGGCGATGCCCAGCGCCAGGGTGAGCTGGCACAGCCGCAGCAAGCGCCGGCCTGTCGCGGCCCAGTCGGGCAGAGTTAGCAGGCGCGCCGTCACCAGCAGCTGCGCGATGAAAGTGAACGACAGGTAGGTGATCACCCCGATCCGGCGCACCAGCCAGTACCCGTCGCCGGTATGCCCCAGCGCCAGGGTATAGGCCACCAGCGCCAGCCCGCCGATCAGACCCAGCCAGAACAGCCCGCGCAGGCCTTTGGCGGAAGCGCCCAGCGAACGCAGCCAGACGCCGTTGAGCCACCAGTAGGTCATGCCCACCACCGCCGCCGGCAGCATGCCGCCCTTGAACAGGAAATAGGCCAGCCCCTTGTGGCCCGTGCGGCTGATGCTGTGGCAGTCCAGCCCGTAGGGCAGGCACCCGTGGATGTAGCCTTCCAGCGTGGCCACCGGCCAGGTGGTGTGCATGGTCACAAAGGGGAGCAGGGCCGCCACGAGGGCCAGCCACCAGAGCGGAATGTCGTGGTGTCGAAGGGATGGATCGGTCATGGCGGCACCGGTCACCGTGTCCTGCGTCCAGTATAGAAAGCTTTGCCTGCCAAGCGCAGCCTGATTACTCTGGAAGCCTGCCATCGCGCCAGGGAGGGGCAACCGATGCAATCGGGACATGAACAACGCGGCCGCACACGCCGGCGCTGGTGCCTATTGGGCCTGCTCTGGCCTTTCGCACTGAGCGCTCAGGAAAGTGACACCCTGCAGACCGGGCGTGAGCTGACCGAACGGTTCTACGCCGGCCAGACCGACGCGCTTTGGGATCGCTTCAATCCGGCCATGCGCGAAGCGCTGGGGAGCCTCCAGCAGTTCGCGGACTTCCAGCAGCAGGTCGCCGGGCAGTTGGGCGACGAGCAGGCCGTCCTGTCCGAGAACGTGGCGCCGGCCGCCCGGTACCAGGTGTATCTGCGCCAGGCCACGTTTGAGCAGGGACCCGGTCCCATCGTGATCCAGTGGACCGTGACCGACGCCGACCAGGTGGCGGGTTTCTTTATCCAGCCGGCGCAGGCCGCCCCGAGCCCTTATACCGATTACCAGACCCATGCCCGGCTGCGTTTGCCGTTCCGCGGAGACTGGTTCGTCTACTGGGGCGGCCGCGACGTGGCCTCCAACTACCACGCCCGCGCCCGGGACCAGCGCTACGCCTACGATTTCCTGCGCCTGGAGGACGGGCGGTCCTACCGCGGCGAGGGAACGCGCAACAGCGACTACTACTGCTTCGACGAGCCCATTCTGGCGCCGGCGCCCGGCACCGTGCTGGCGGTGGAGAACGAGCTGCCGGACAACGCGCCGGGCGCCATGGACCCACTCCGGCCGCTAGGCAATCACGTCATTCTCGATCTGGGGCAGGGGGAATACGCGTTCTTCGCCCATTTTCGCCAGGGCAGCGTAGCCGTCGAAACGGGCGATCAGGTGGCGACCGGTGACACGCTGGGGGCGTGTGGCAACAGCGGCAATTCCAGCGAACCCCACCTGCATTTCCACCTGCAGGATTCGCCCCAACCGTTCGGCGGCGATGGCCTGCCCGCGGCGTTCATGGATTACCGGGTGGATGGCGAAACGGTCGAGCGGGGTGAGCCGGTGCGCGGCGAACGCATCCGGCCGCTGGCGAAGTGACTCAGCCGCGTTCGCCGAGGCGCGCCAGCTTGTGGGCGAGGGACTTCTTCACCGTCGGCCACTCGCTTTCCAGGATCGAGAACACCACCGTGTCCCGGTAGGCGCCGTCCGGTTCGATGTGATGGTTGCGCAGCACCCCGTCCTGCTTGGCGCCCAGCCGGGCGATGGCCTGGCGCGAGGCGTGGTTGTGCCAGTGGGTGCGGAACTCCACGGCAATGGCGTGGAGCGTTTCGAAGGCGTGGGTCAGCAGCGCCTGCTTGCACTCGGTGTTGACGCGGGTCTTCTGGAAGCGCCGGGCGTACCAGGTGTAGCCGATTTCCAGGCGGCGATGGGCGGCTTCGACGTGACAGTAGCGGGTGCTGCCGATGACGTCGCCGGAGGACTTATCCACAACCACGAAAGGCAGTGACTCGCCTGCCGCCTTCTGCGTCAGGGCACGCTCGATGTAGCCGTCGACCGTGTCGGCCGAGGGCACGCCGGTGAACCAGAGTTCCCACAGGCGGCCATCGGACGCCGCTTCGAGCAGCGCGTCGCGGTCGCGGACCGACAGCGGTCGCAGGATGACACTGGGGGTTTCGAGCTCGACGTCCTGAATCCATTGCTGCATGCTTTTTCCCTGATTGCCGAAAGGTTGTGCGAAGGAAACCGTCCATGGAGTTGTACCTGTTTTTCCTGCTGGTGGCGACTGCCACCGCATTCAGCCCCGGCCCGGGCGTGGTGATGACGTTGTCCAACGCCTTGCGCGGTGGCTGGCGGGAAACGGCGGGCGGCATCCTGGGCATTGCTGCCGGCGCGTTGTTGGTGGCGGTGCTGTCTGCCACCGGTCTGGGCGTACTGCTGATGACGTCGGCGGCCGCCTTCACCGTGCTCAAGGTGATCGGCGCCATCTACCTGTGTTACCTGGGCATCAAGCTGTGGCGTTCGCCGTCGCTCCCGATCCGGGTGGAGGGGGCCGAGCGCACCGTTGTCCGCCCCGGCCGGCGTTTCGTCGAAGCGATGATGCTGCAGGTCACCAACCCCAAGGTGCTGCTGTTCTTCCTGTCGGTCTTCCCCCAGTTTATCGACGACCGCAGCGCCTATCTCGAGCGTTTCCTGCTGCTGTCGCTGACCTACGCGCTGGTGGTGATGGTGGTGCACACGGTGTACGCCGGATTCGCCATGCGCGCCCGTCACTGGCTGCTGTCCGAGCGCGGCGGGCGGCTGGTGAACCGCACAGCCGGCGGACTGCTGGTGTTCTTCGGCGGCGTGCTGGCCACGGCGCATCGTTAGACGGGACACTAGGGATTGCTGGCCGTGCGCCCGTTGGGGGTGTACCAGTAGCGGGCCGGAATCCGCCCCAGCGCGCTGGACTCCGGCAGCGCCAGGCGGATGAGCCGCCGGTTCTGCAGGCGACTCTGGTCAAGGGCGGTGCGAATCTGCGGGTGGGACAGGAAATGATCCATGAAGGCGCCGTTGCGATAGGCCGTCTGTAACCCCTGGAGCAGGATGTCGTGCAGGTCGGTTCGATCCCGGGCGACGTAGAGGAAATAGTCGTAGCGGAAGGCCAGGGCGACGCCGGGCAGAACCGCCAGGTTTTCGCGGCCGGGGCGGGCCAGCTCGGTGAAAATCTCCTGGATGCCCCGGTGGAACAGGTCAAAGCGCTCGTAGTTGAGCATCTCCCAGAGGTTGTCGTAGCTGCTGGTTTTCAGGTCGAGTCCGTTCTGGCGCATGATCGTATTCTCCGGCCAGCCGGTCCCCGAACCGATGCGCCACTGGCGCAGATCGTCGAGGCTGTGGATGCCGCTCAGCTCGTCCAGGCGCGCGTTGTCCACGGCGAACAGCCGGACCCCCAGCAGCCCGCGGGTCATGGGGATGTCCACCTGGCGCAGACGCTGCTCCCGCTCCGGGCTGTAGCCGCTGAAGAAAAGGTTAATCGGGCCGGGTGTCTGATTCAGGATGGCGAAGATCCGGTTCTGCGGGACGCCGGGCATGGGCACCACTTCCAGCTCGTGCTGCCCCGGCGCATGGGCCAGGGCCAGGCGAATCACCGACAGCTCGTAGTCGAAGATCCTGGCGTCCCCGTGCAGCAGACCGACCCGAAACGTGGCGGCGCTGGCCTGCGTCGCGAACAGCAGACACAGTAATCCCGGTAATACGCGAAAAAGCATGACGATCGCTCCGGTGGATCATTTCCCGCCGCGTTGGATCATGGATAGCGGTTATCCACAGGGCTGGAGGATCGTGTTGTGTCCCCAACTCTGGTAACCTGCCTGGCTTCCTGCCTCTAAGGATTTACCGCTTCCAGTGCGGTGACCCCATGCCAGACGGCCTTTCAGAGGGCAGCGCCGATGAACCGGGCGCCTGCAGTCGTTGTTTTTATCATAGCAGCCGCGCTCTGTCAGAGGGCCGTTGCGACCAAGAGAACCTGTCTATGAGTTTTGCTTCACTCGGCTTGTCCGAGGCGCTGGTGCGCGCGACCCGCGACCAGGGCTACGAAACCCCGTCCCCGATCCAGGCCCAGGCTATTCCGGCCGTGCTGTCCGGCGGTGACGTCATGGCCGCGGCCCAGACCGGCACCGGCAAGACCGCCGGTTTCACCCTGCCGTTGCTGCAGCGTCTGGCGGAAATGCCGCGTCGGGGCAAGGGCGTGCGCGCGCTGATCCTGGCGCCGACCCGTGAACTGGCGGCCCAGGTGGGCGAGAGCGTGGCCCTGTATGGACGTCACCAGTCGATCCGTTCGGCGGTGGTGTTCGGCGGCGTGAAGATCAACCCGCAGATCCGCACCCTGCGTCAGGGCGTGGACGTGCTGGTGGCAACGCCGGGCCGGTTGCTGGACCTGCACCAGCAGGGCGTGGTCAGCTTCGACGGGCTGGAAACCCTGGTGCTGGACGAAGCCGATCGCATGCTGGATATGGGCTTTATCCGCGACATCCGCAAAGTCCTGTCCCTGCTGCCGAAACAGCGTCAGAACCTGCTGTTTTCCGCCACCTTCTCGCCGGACATCCGTAAGCTGGCGGAAGGCCTGCTGAACGACCCGGTCCAGGTGGAAGTGGCCGCCCGCAACACCACGGCGGAAACCGTTCGCCAGACCGTGCATCCGGTGGACCAGACCCAGAAGTCCGCGCTCCTGAGCCGGCTGGTGCACGACAACGACTGGCAGCAGGTGCTGGTGTTCACCCGCACCAAGCACGGCGCCAACCGCCTGTCCCAGAAGCTGGAACGCGACGGCATTACCGCTGCGGCGATCCACGGCAACAAGTCCCAGAACGCTCGCACCCGGGCCCTGGCCAGCTTCAAGGACGGCGACATCCGCGTCCTGGTGGCCACCGACATTGCCGCTCGCGGTCTGGACATCAAGCAGTTGCCCCAGGTGGTCAATTTCGAGCTGCCCAATGTGCCGGAAGACTACGTGCACCGCATCGGCCGCACCGGCCGGGCCGGCGCCGATGGTCATGCGGTATCGCTGGTCAGTGCCGACGAAGGCAAACTGCTGGGCGGTATCGAGCGGCTGATCAAGAAAGAGCTGCCGCGTGAGGTCGTGGACGGTTTTGAACCCAGTGTGGAAATCACCACCAAAGGCGGCCCGGGCGGCAATGGCGGTCGTGGGCGGGGCAACGGCCAGCGTAACGGCGGCAACCGGAACGGTGGTAATGGCAACGGCCGTCGCAATAACCGTAGCCGTGGTCGCGGGCAGGGCGCCCGTTCTTCCGGGCAGCGCAACGCCGGTCGTCAGGACGGCTAAGGCGTGCCCTGAGCGCCCGTGACCGACGGTCACGGGCGCTTCCTCTTCTCCCTGACCGGTTGGTTTAGAACCGGTAGCTCAGCCCCACCATGTACACGAACGGATCGATATCCACGTCGACTTTGCCCGTGGCCACCTTGGCCCCGCTGCTGTCGTAGGCCTTGATGGTCGCTTCGGTATCGATGTCCGCATACCACACCGCCGCGTTCACGCCGACGTGATCGGTCAGCATCCAGTCCAGCCCGAGTTCCGCCGCCAGGCCCACGCTGTCGTCCAGGTCGATGTCGGTGGACGCCGCGCCCAGGGCGTTGGTCAGGGTGTCGGTGGTCTGCTCGTCGAAGAAGGTGGTGTAGTTCACACCGACGCCCACGTAGGGCTGCACGGCGCTGGCCTTGTCCAGCGGGAAATACTGCAGGGTAAGGGTGGGCGGCAGGTGCTTGATGTCCGCCAGTTTGCCCGCGCCCGCCAGCGCATCACCGGCGCCGTTGATGTCGTGCTGGAACGGCGTGGCGGCCAGCAGGCCGATGCCGACGTGGTCGGTGAACATGTAGCTGACGGTGAGGCCGAACTGGGTATCGGAATCGACGCCGACTTCCCAGCCATCCAGGCGCGTGCCGCCGACGTGGACGTCACCGCTGGATTCCTGCGGGTCCACCAGGGCCGCACCGCCGCGCACGATCAGATCGCCCGCCTGGTGGGCCAGGGCGAGCGTGGGGATTGCGGAAAGTGTGGAGAATGCGAGTGTGGGGAGCAACAGGCCACCGGCGAGCCGGGCGTAACGGGTCTTGCGATGCATGGCTATCTCCTTGATCGGTAAGCGGGATGGCTCCCAGATTAAGGAAGGAGAGGGCCTGGGGATTGATCTGGCGCAAGGAAAGCGTCGGCGTCGCCGACCGTTCGGCAAAACCTTGATATGACTCAAAAAGTGAGAAGCTGAATGATCAGCCGGTGTGACGCTCCGGATCGTCGGTCGCGTCGGTCTCGGGCATGAACACATCGCGTACCGACAGCGGGTCGCCCTGGGCGCTCTGGACGGTCATGGTGCGGATCGGCTGTCCGCTGACCCGGTCGCGCAGATCCAAAGGTGGGCAGCTCGGCGCCGGATTCCACTTGTCGCCCCATTGACGCAACGCCACCACGACCGGGAACAGGTCGCGGCCTTTCTCGGTCAAGCGGTACTCCTGCCGGGAGCCGTGCTCGCCCACTTCTTCCTTGCGCAATACGCCGTTATCCACAAGCCGCCCCAGGCGGTCACAGAGGATATTGCGGGCGATGCCCAGTTCCTGCTGGAAATCGACGAAGCGGCGGGTACCGTACATCGCCTGCAGGACAATCAGCAGCGACCACCAGTCCCCAACCTGGTTCAGGGCCCGGGCGACGGAGCAATTGGAATCATCAAAGCGTTTTCTGGCCATGAGCCGAGTGTAGCGAATAGGGTTGCATTTTAAAACCGGATTAAATAGAGTTTCGTTATGAAACTGAATTGCCGTGTCCGTTGCCCGGCGATCCCACCTTTCAACGAACGTTGTTTTTGACGAATCCGGAGATAGCCTCATGTCGATGAATCTTGGCCCCCTGTTTGAGCCATTCGAGAGCGAGAACCTGACCCTGCGCAACCGCGTCGCCATGGCGCCCATGACCCGCAACTTTTCCCCGGGCAACGTGCCGGGCGACAACGTGGTGGATTACTACCGTCGTCGTGCCGAAGGCGGTGTGGGCCTGCTGATCACCGAAGGCACCACGGTTAACCACAAGGCCGCCAACGGTTATGAGAACGTACCGGCCTTCCACGGCACCGAGGCCCTGGCGGGCTGGAAGAAGGTGGTGGACGCGGTTCACGACGCCGGCGGTAAGGTCTTCCCGCAGCTGTGGCACGTGGGCGCCGTGCGTAAGGAAGGCATGGAACCGGATGGGTCCGTGCCGGGCTACAGTCCTTCCGGCCTTTACGCTCCGGGTAAGCCCAACGGCAAGGCGATGACCCAGGACGACATCGCCGACGTGGTGCAGGCGTTTGCCGATGCGGCCCAGGACGCCAAGGCCATCGGCTTCGACGGTGTGGAAATCCACGGCGCCCACGGCTACCTGATCGACCAGTTCCTCTGGGAAGGCACCAACCAGCGTGACGACGAGTACGGTGGCAGCATGGCCAACCGGCAGCGTCTGGCCATCGAGATCATCGAGGCCGTGCGTCATCGCGTGGGTCCGGATTTCCCCATCATGCTGCGTTTCTCCCAGTGGAAGATGCAGGATTACGAGGCCAAGCTGGCCAGGACGCCGGCAGAGCTGGAAGCCTTCCTCAAGCCGCTGGTGGATGCGGGTGTGGATATCTTCCACGCCTCCACGCGCCGCTTCTGGGAGCCGGAGTTCGAAGGCTCCGACCTGAACCTGGCGGGCTGGACGCAGAAGCTCTCCGGCAAGCCCACCATGTCCGTGGGCAGCGTCGGTCTGACCGAGGACTTCATCAGCGGTACCTTTGCGTCCAAGAAGGAAGCGGTGGAGCAGTCCGGCATCGACGAGCTGGTGGAACGCATGAACAACCACGAGTTCGAGCTGATCGCTGTGGGTCGCGCCCTGCTGCAGGATCCGGAGTGGCTGGTGAAGGTGAAGGATGGCCGCATCGGCGAGGTGGAGCCGTTTGCCAAGAAGTCATTGGCGAAGCTTTACTGATTGGAAAGCCTGCGACAGCGGGCCGGGTTACCGGTCCGTAATCGCAGGCGTCACATCTTTCCGTATGATGGGATCATCATCCATTGCAGGGAGAGATGTTATGACAGGATTCAAATCTATCCTGGGCGCCACCGTAGTCGCTTCCACGCTCGCGGCGACCGGCTGTGCCACCGTCGGCCACGATTTCCCCACCCACAACGTTGACCAGATCACGGTGGACCAGACCACCCGGTCCGATATCCAGGCCATGTTCGGCGATCCCTGGCGTACCGGTATCGAGGACGGCAAACCCACATGGACCTACGGCAAATATCACTGGTCCGCGTTCAGCGAGGCGGAAACCACGGATCTGGTGGTGCGCTTCAACGGGGACGGGACCGTGGATTCTTACGTCTATAACACCACTGAAAAGTAGACCTGTTTTCGCTCAGGACTGAGAACCGGTGCCAGAAGCGCCTGTACGATCAAGCCTGCGCCGCAACTGACCGCCATCCCTGGCCGGATGTTGCGGCCGGGACATCCCTGTCCCTGCTCCGGCAAGATCGTCCAGGCACTTCGTTCCGATGGTGAGTTGTCGCTGAGAATCGCGAGTTCACCCGCCTCTCCGAATCAGTGCCCGACCCATCGGGCAATTTCTCCCGGCTCCACCCTTTCCACCAAAGCCCCCCGAAACTGCCGGTTGATGAATCGTTCCGTCTCCAATTGGATGCGCTCGCGCTGATCCGGCTTTTCGATGTAGTCCATGGCCCGGAACAGGATGTAGCGGATGGTCATATGGGAGATTTCGTGGATGGTGGCCTCGTCGACGCCCGGCACCAACTGGCGCTCGATGATGTCTTCGGCCATTTCCCGGGCGCTGGCGTCCAGTTGGGCTTCCAGGGCGCGGCGCAGGACCGGTGACGGGCCGTGGAGCTCGCGCACGGCGACCGTGGTGGCGGCGGCGTTGCTCTGGAAGTAGTGGTAGACGAAGGCCACGGTCTCCCGCGACGCCTGGTCGGAACTCTCCGCCATGCGGCGCAGTTCGCGGACGCCTGTTTTCATTTCCTCGGCGATGTAGCCCAGTACGTGCAGGCCGAACTCGTCCAGGCTGCTGAAATGGCGGTAAAAGGTATTGGGGTTCAGCCCCGCTTCCCGCGCCAGTTCGCGCAGGCCCAGGGAGGTCAGGCTGCGGCTCTGGGTAATCAGCCGCAGCGCCGCCTGCACCAGTTTCAGTTTGCCGCCAGTCATCACGCTCATCGGGACGCCTTCTTGTCTGCCGGGGCCAATCGCCCGTTTTTTGATCACCGGAAGTATACAGGCGTCTACTTGTGAGTGTATACATCTGTCTACTGAATTCGGTAGACGCGTGTCTACTGCGAACCTGCCGCCGGCAAGAGCCGCGGTAATAACAAGAGACTCGCACGAGCAACGACGAGGTGTGGTGGTTATGAGCAACAAGACCCCGATTGCCATCATCGGTACCGGCTTTGCCGGACTGGGTATGGGCATCAAGCTGAAGGAAGCCGGCTACGAGGATTTTGTGATCCTGGAGCAGGGCAGCGACGTGGGCGGTACCTGGCGCGACAACCATTACCCGGGGTGCGCCTGCGACGTGCAGTCGGCGCTGTACTCGTTTTCCTTCGAGCAGAACCCCGAGTGGTCGCGCATGTACGCCCAGCAGTCGGAAATCCTGGCGTACCTCAGGCATTGCGCCGAGAAATACGGGCTGATGCCGCACATCCGCTTTAACACGCACCTGACGGCGGCGCATTTTGACGAGACCCGCAACCGCTGGACCCTCGACCTGGCCGATAGCGGTCGGCTCTGGAACTACATGCAGCGACACGACCTCAAGCCCGGCGACGCGCTGGACCTGGAAGACCCCGAACTGCCGGACATGGAGCAACTGGAAGCGGGCGTGCTGGTCTCGGGTATGGGCGGGTTGAGCACGCCGGCCTACCCGAACATCGAGGGTCTGGACCGGTTCCAGGGCAAGCTGTTCCATTCCCAGGACTGGGACCACGGCTACGACCTGAAGGGCAAACGCGTGGCGGTGATCGGCACCGGCGCCAGCGCCATCCAGTTCGTGCCGGAAGTGGCGAAGGAAGCAGCCCGGGTGGACCTGTACCAGCGCACGCCGCCCTGGATCATGCCCAAGCCGGACCGACCCATGAAAGGCTGGGAAAAGGCCCTGTTCCGGCGCGTACCGGCGGCCCAGTCGGCGCTGCGTAACTCGATCTACTGGCAGCTGGAGTCCCGCGTGCTGGCTTTGGCGTTGAACCCGCGCCTGATGAAAATCGCCGAGCTGGAGGCGCGGCGCCATATCCGCAAGCAGATTCCGGACAAGGCCCTGCGCCGCAAGGTGACGCCGGATTACACCATCGGCTGCAAGCGCATCCTGCTGTCCAACAACTACTATCCGGCGTTGGCTCAGGACCATGTGGATGTGCTGACCGACGGCATCCAGAAAGTCACCGCCAAGGGGGTTGTGGATAAAAACGGCGCCGAGCGGGAGGTGGACGCGATCATCTTCGGCACCGGCTTCAAGGCCCAGGACCCGATTCCCAAGGGGATGGTGTTCGGGCGTGGCGGTCGTGACCTGCTGGACGCCTGGCGCGACGGCGCGGAAGCCTACAAAGGCACCACGGTGCACGGTTTCCCCAATTTCTTCATGCTGGTGGGGCCCAACACCGGGCTCGGTCACAGCTCGATGGTCTACATGATCGAATCCCAGATCCAGTACGTGATGGACGCCCTGGCCAAGATGCGTCAGAAGGGCTGGGAAGCGGTGGACGTCAAGGAAAGCGTGCAGGCGGACTACAACGCCATGCTGCAATCCAAGTCCGATGGCTCGGTCTGGGACAGCGGCTGCAACAGCTGGTACGTGAACGAGAACGGCAAGAACACCACGCTGTGGCCGAGTTTCACCTGGGCCTTTCGGCAGCAGACCCACCGCTTCGACGCCCAGCACTACGAGTGCGTGACCTCCGCGCCGCTGCGGGAAGTGGCCGGGGAGGCGGTGCCGGCCTGATTGGGTTGGAGTGGGCGTAAAAATGTAGCCGACGCTTTAGCTTCGGAGGGCCCGATAGGGCCCTTGGTTTATCGGCGAGCCTGCGACCCGCTCGGAAGCTAAAGCGTCCGCTACATGGCCTGGGGGATGAGGCTAAACTCAGGACACCAACGTCCCCCCATCCACCGCCAGGCACTGCCCGGTAATGTGCCGTCCGGCCTCTGATGCCATCAGCACCGCCGCACCTTTCAGGTCCTCGTCACCGCCAAACCGGTTCAGCGGAATCCGCTCCAGCATGGTATCGCCCTGGGCGTCCAGCAGCCCCTGGGACATTTTCGACGGGAAGAAGCCCGGGCACAGGGCGTTGACGTTGATGTTGTGGTGGCCCCATTCCGCCGCCAGGGCGCGGGTGAAGTTCACCACGGCGCCCTTGCTGGTGTTATAGGCGATGGTCTGCATGGCTTCCGGATTGCCGGACAGGCCGGCGATGGACGCAATGTTGATCACCTTGCCGGTCCGGCGCGGGATAAAGCATTTTTTTCCCACCGTCTGGGTCAGGAAGAACACCGCGTTGACGTTGAGGTTCATCACCTTCATCCAACCTTCCGCCGGATAGTCCTCGGCGGGCGCGCCCCAGGTGGCGCCGGCGTTGTTGACCAGGATGTCGATATCGCCCAGTTCGGCGACGATCCTGTCCACAACGGTCGGAATGCCTTCCAGGTTGGACATGTCCGCCGCCAGGGTCATCACCTCGATGCCCTGGCTCTTCAGATGGCCTTCGGCCTCGTCCAGTTCGTGCTGTTTGCGGGCGGTGAGGGCGACTTTCGCCCCCATCTCGCCCAGTGCTTCGGCCATCTGCAGACCCAGACCCCGGGAACCGCCGGTGATCAGGGCCACCTTGCCGCTCAGGTCGAAGAGTTGTTTAACGCTCACTCACATCCCCTTGTGGTTGAAGCCGGCGCTGCCGCCGTGACAGCCCCGGCCGGTGTTTCAGGCGCTTTTCAGCATCCCGTCGCTGACCTGCCCCAGGTGGTAATCGGCATCGCCGAATTGCAGGTTGATCAGGGTCAGCCGCTTGAACAGGTGGGCGGCGAACATCTCGTCGGTCACGCCCATGCCGCCGTGCAGCTGCACCGCCGTCTGGCCCACGAAACGGGCCGACTGGCCCACCAGGGCCTTGGCCATGGACACCGCCCGCCGGCGCTGGTCGCGGTCGTCGGAATCCGACTCGCTGGCGGCCAGGATGGCCATGGACCGGGCCTGCTCGGTGGCGATGAACATGTCCGCCAGCTTGTGCTGGATCACCTGGAACTTGCCGATCGGCATGCCGAACTGCTGGCGGGTCTGGACATATTCGCGGGTGGTTTCGTTGAGCGCCTCCATGGCGCCCACGGCCTCCGCGCACAGGGCGGCAATGGCCCGGTCCACGCCTTTCTCGATGATGGGCATGGCCTGGCCGCGGCCGCCGATGCGGTCGTCGTCGCTGACCATCACGCTGTCGAGGATGACATCCGCGACCCGGTGGCCGTCGTGGGTGGTGTATTCCTCGATCTCCACCCCGGACGAGTCGTGATTGACCAGGAACAGGGACACCGGCTCGGTGGGCCGTCCCTTGCGGCGCCCGGAAACGATCAGGTAGTGGGCCCCGGCGGCGTCGAAAACGGCGGTCTTGCGGCCGTTGAGGATGTAGTCGTCGCCGTGCGTCTGGATCTCGGTGCGCACGTAATCCAGGTTATGACGCCCACTCGGCTCGTAGTGGGCGAAGGCCAGGAATTCCTCGCCGGTGGCGATCTTCGGCAGGATGCGCTGCTTCTGCTCGTCGGAACCGGCTTCGCTGATGATGCTGCCACCGAGCACCACGGTGGACAGGTAGGGCTCCACCACCAGGGCCCGGCCGAAGTTTTCCATCACCAGCATGGTGTCGAGGCCGTTGCCGCCCAGACCGTCGTACTCCTCCGGCAGGGTGTAGCCCAGCAGGCCCATTTCAGCGAAGGCGTTCCAGGTGGCCTTATCCACACCCTGGCCGCCGGCGACGATGTCCCTGCGCTTGTCGAAGCCGTATTCGTTGGCCAGGAAGCGGCGCAGGGAGTCCTGCAGCATGTGTTGTTCTTCGGTGAGATTGAAGTTCATGATGCGCGCCTCCTTACAGTCCCAGAACCCGTTGGGCGATGATGTTGCGCTGGATCTCGTTGGATCCGCCGAAGATCGACAGCTTGCGCATGTTGAAGTAGTCGCCGGCCGCCGGTGTGGCGTCGATGGAACCGACCCGCGCGCCCTCGTAGTCGAGCTCCAGGGCATCCGGAATATGGGCGAGGGCAGCGGGGCCCACCGCTTCCATGGCCAGCTCGAACAGCGCCTGGCCGATCTCGGTGCCCTTGATCTTGAGGATCGAGGCCTGCGGCCCGGGGCCGTTGTCGTCGGTCAGCACGCGCAGGACGGTCAGCTCCAGTGCCTGCAGTTCGATGTCGAGCTGCGCCAGGCGGTCGCGGAAGCGGGCGTTCTCGATCAGCGCCCGGTCGCCGTCCGGCTGTTCCTCGGCGATTTCCTTGAGACGCTTCATCATGGCTTTCCACTGGCCCACATTGGCCAGGCCGGTGCGTTCGTGGCCGAGCAGGAACTTGGCGTAGGTCCAGCCCTGGTTTTCCTCGCCCACCCGATTCTCGACCGGGACCTTGACGTTGTCGAAGTAGACTTCGTTCACCTCGTGCTCGCCGTCGAGCATGATGATCGGGCGGACCTCCACGCCCGGGGTCTTCATGTCGATCAGCAGGAAGGAGATGCCCTGCTGCGGCTTGCCTTCATTGCTGGTGCGCACCAGGCAGAAAATCCAGTCGGCGTGCTGGCCCAGGGTGGTCCAGGTTTTCTGGCCGTTGACCACGTAATGCTCTCCTTCGCGCACTGCTCGGGTCTTCAGCGACGCCAGGTCGGAACCGGCGCCGGGCTCGGAATAGCCCTGGCACCACCAGTCCTCGCCACTGAGGATGCCGGGCAGGAAGCGTTCTTTCTGCTCGTCGTTGCCGTACGTCATGATCACCGGCGCGACCATGCGCAGACCAAAGTCCAGCTGGCGCGGGGCGCCGGCCAGGGCGCATTCCTCCTCGAAAATCAGCTGCTCCAGCGGCGACCAGCCCGGACCGCCGAATGCCTCGGGCCAGGTGGACGCGCCCCAGCCCTTGTCGTGGAGGATTTTCTGCCAGCGCTGGGTCATCGCCTTGTCCGGGCGCAGGCGCTTTTTCACGCGTTCGCGTATGTCTCTGGGGAGGTTCTCTTTCAGGAACCGGCGCACTTCGGTCCGGAAGGCTTCATGCTCCGGGGTGTAGTTCAGGTCCATGGCTTACCTCGCTGTCGGGTCGACGTCTGGATAAACACGGTGTTGTTGTTGGTTTTCGGACTACTCACAGTAACTGTAGTAGAAGCTCGGGCTTCGATGGGTACTTGAGTACGCCTGAATCATTGCGCTGTGTTCACGTGGCCTCTGATGCCAGCATGGCTCCGCTCCCGGCGATAGGCCGCGGGAGCGAAGCGAGCGCTGTGGGCGGCCTCAGGCCACCTCAAACAGACCGGCGGCCCCCATGCCGGTGCCCACACACATGGTCACCACCACATACTTTACGCCGCGCCGTTTGCCTTCGATCAGCGCGTGGCCGACCAGGCGGGAACCGGTGGTGCCGTAAGGGTGGCCCACGGCGATCGCGCCGCCGTTCACGTTCAGGCGATCCATCGGGATACCCAGTTTTTCCTGGCAGTACAAAACCTGGACGGCGAAGGCCTCGTTCAGTTCCCACAGACCAATGTCATCAACGGTCAGGCCGTGGCGCTTGAGCAGTTTGGGCACGGCGAACACCGGGCCGATGCCCATTTCGTCCGGCTCGCAGCCGGCTACGGCAAAGCCGCGGAAGATGCCCAGTGGCTCGACGTTGCGCTGCTCGGCCAGGGTGCCGTCCATCAGCACGCAGGCGGAGGCGCCGTCGGAGAACTGGCTGGCGTTCCCGGCCGTGACCACGCCGCCGGGCATGGCCGAGCGGATCTTGCTGACGCCTTCCAGGTGGGTGTCCGGGCGGATGCCTTCGTCCTGGCTGACGGTGACTTCCTTCGTGCTCAGCTGGCCGGTGGCCTTGTCCGCCACGCCCATGGTGGTGGTGATGGGCACGATCTCGTCGTTGAACTTGCCGTCTTCACGGGCCTTGGCGGCCAGCTGCTGGGAGCGCACGCCATACTCGTCCATGGCTTCCTTCTTGATGCCATAGCGTTCCGCGACGGTTTCCGCCGTCTGCAGCATGGACCAGTAGAGCTCCGGCTTGTGCTTGGCCAGCCAGGGTTCCATCAGGTAGTTCTGGTTGACGTTGGCCTGGACGGTGGAGATGGATTCCACCCCACCAGCGACCATCACCGGCACTTTATCCACAGCAATGTGCTGGGCGGCCATGGCGATGGCCTGAAGGCCAGACGAGCAGAAGCGGTTGATGGTGGCGCCGCCGACGGTGACCGGCAGTCCGGCGCGGATCGCGCCCATGCGGGCCACGTCGTTGCCGGTGGAGCCTTCGGGCAGGGCACAGCCCATCAGCACGTCTTCGATTTCGTTGGGGTCGACCCTGGAGCGCTCGACCGCGTGCTGTATCGCATGGCCGGCCAGGGTGGCGCCGTGGGTCATGTTCAGCCCGCCGCGCCAGGACTTGGCCAGCGGGGTACGGGCGGTGGATACGATGACGACATCATTGGACATAACCATTCTCCTGTTGGCGGGCCTGCCCGCAGGCAGCCCCGCTGAAATTCGTTGACCGGATACCCGACTTATTTGGCGCGCTCATCGAAACGCTTGCCTTCGGCGGCGCAGCGCGCCAGCAGCGGCGCCGGTTCCCAGAAGCCCGGCTGGGTGTGGGTGTCGGCGAAGGGTTCCATGGCGCGGACCACGTTGGGCAGCCCCACTTCCTCGGCGTAGTGCATGGGGCCGCCGCGGAACACGGGGAAGCCGTAGCCGGTCAGGTACACCATGTCGATGTCGGAGGCGCGCTGAGCGATGCCTTCGTCCAGCAGGCGGGCGCCCTCGTTGACCAGGGCGTAGACGCAGCGCTCGACGATTTCCTGGTTGCTGATCTTGCGCGGGGTGATGCCCAGCTCGGCGCGGACCTCGTCCACCACCTTGTCCACTTCCGGGTCGTGCAGGGCATTGCGGTTGCCCGGCTCATAGCGGTAGAAGCCGGCACCGGTCTTCTGGCCGAAGCGGCCCATCTCGCACAGGCGGTCGGCCACGACCATCCTGGTCATGCCCGGGTGCTCGGCATACAGGCGCTTGCGGATGGCCCAGCCGATGTCGCCGCCGGCCAGGTCCGCCATGCGCAGCGGGCCCATGGCGAAGCCGAATTTCTCGATGGCCTTGTCGATCTGCTGCACGGTGGCGCCTTCTTCCAGCATCAGGATGGCTTCACGCTGGTACTGGTTGATCATGCGGTTGCCGATGAAGCCGTCGCAGACGCCGGAGACCACAGCGGTCTTCCTGATGGTCCTGGCCAGTTTCATGGCGGTGGCCAGCACGTCCTTGGCGGTCTTGTCACCACGAACCACTTCCAGCAGCTTCATGATGTTGGCCGGGCTGAAGAAGTGCAGGCCGATGACGTCTTCCGGGCGTTTGGTGAAGCTCGCGATCCTGTTCAGATCCAGGGTGGAGGTGTTGGAGGCGAGGATCGCGCCCGGCTTGCAGGTGGCGTCCAGCGTTTCGAAGACGGATTGCTTGACGCCCATTTCCTCGAACACCGCCTCGATGACCAGGTCGGCGTCCTTCAGGTCGTCATAGGAGAGGCTGGGCGTGAGCAGATCCATGCAGGCTTTCGCCTTGTCTTCGCTCATCTTGCCTTTCTTCACACGGCCTTCGTAAACCTTCTGGATGGCCGCCACGCCGCGGTCCAGGCCTTCCTGCTTCATTTCCACCAGGGTCACCGGGATGCCGGCGTTGAGGAAGTTGATGGTGATGCCGGTGCCCATGGTGCCGCCGCCGATCACGCCCACCTGCTGGATGTCGCGGGTCGGTGTGTCGCTGGGCACGTCGGCGATCTTGCTGGTCAGGCGCTCGGCGAAGAAGGCGTGGCGCAGGGCCCTGGATTCCGGCGTCTGCAGCAGGTTGGCGAAGGCTTCGCGCTCGACCGCCATGCCCTGGTCAAACGGCTTGGTCACGGCGGCTTCCACGGCGTCCACGCACTTCAGCGGCGCCGGGTAGTTCCTGGCCACCGCGCCGACGGTATTGCGGGCAAACATGAAGAAGCCTTCCGGGTTCTCATGCTTGGCTTTCAGGTCGCGTACGCGCTTGAGGGGCAGGTTCTCGCTGATCACCTTTTTGGCATAAGCCAGTGCGCCTTCGAGCAGATCGCCTTCGACGATGTCATCGAACAGCGGACTGCCCTGGAATTGTTTGGCGGGCAGTGCCGCGCCGGAGACGATCATGTTCAGTGCATGCTCGACGCCAATCACCCGCGGCAGGCGCTGGGTGCCGCCGGCGCCGGGCAGGATGCCCAGCTTCACTTCCGGCAGGGAAATCTGCGCATCCGGTTTGGCGACGCGATAGTGACAGCCCAGCGCCAGTTCCAGGCCACCGCCCATGCAGGCGCCGCTGATGGCGGCAATGACCGGCTTCTTCGCCGTCTCGATGACGTTGATCACGGTGGTCAGGATCGGTTCGGCCAGCATCCTGTCTGTACCGAACTCGCTGATGTCGGCGCCGCCGGAAAACGCCCGGTCGGAGCCGATCAGGACCACGGCCTTGATGGCGTCATCGCCTTCGGCCTGCTTGATGCCATCGACAATCCCCTGGCGCAGGGCCAGGCCCAGGCCGTTCACCGGTGGGTTATCCAGGCGGATGACGGCGGTGTCGCCGTTCACATCGTAGTGCGCGCTGCTCATCACGTTGCTCCCTGTTGGCCAGCGGGGCGGCGTGGGCGCCCCGCTGTGGGTCTGAGAAGGGTTCGGAGGTCGTATCGCCGAATCCATACACTGGTGTATTGTTTTTCCGTACACTAATGTATGTTCAGGAAGCGGTCAACGGCTGGCGCTATGCTGTAGAATCCCCGGCCAGATTGATGGAGAGGCAGTGGACACCGAATGAGCGAAGCAACCCAACGAAGCAAACGCGGCCGCAAGAGCGACGGCGACAAGGCCCAGTTGACCCGGGACGACTGGCTCGATGCTGCGGCCGGCGAAGTGGCGGCGGGCGGGTTCGGCCAGCTGCGGGTGCTGACCCTCTCCAAGAAGCTGGGCGTCACCCGGGGCAGTTTCTACTGGCATTTCAAGGACCATGAGGATCTGGTGGTCAGCTTCCTCAATCGCTGGCGCGACCGGCGTTTCCACGAGCTGCAGTACTGGAAGCCCAAGGGGGATGATCCCGAGGCAGAATTGCGCGACATCCTGCGTCTGATGCTGACCGATTCGGCGCGCAATGTGCGTCGCCTGCAGGTGGAGCTGGCGGTCCGCGATTTTGCCCGGCGCAACGACTACGCGGCGCAACTGGTTCAGGAGGTGGACGAGTCGCGCATGAACCAGAACTGCCTGCTGTTCCAGAACCTCAACAGCGAACCCGAGCGGATTCGCGACCTGTCGATGCTGCTTTACGTGGCCACCATCGGCGCCCAGGTGGTGCTTACGGGGCATGGCAACGAGGGCGAGGATATCCGCCGTGTGGAAGATATGATCTCGCGGATTGTGATGGAGCGGCGGGAGAACCTGACCGATTAGTGCTTTACATTTTGGTAAGGGCGCCATAACGGCCGCTCGTGGTAGGTTTCGTGGCATTGGCCATTGTTAGGGAGTCATCGCCATGAAACGCTTTTTACTGGCGGCTACGCTGATGCTGGGTGCCGTTGGACTGGCCCAGGCCGGTGATCGCCACCATCACGATGATAACCTGCCGCCAGGCTTGCAGAAGAAGGTCGACCGCGGCCAGTCGCTGCCGCCGGGCTGGCAGAAGAAACTGCACCGGGGCGACCACCTGCCGCACGACTATGATCGCTATGGCGATGTCCACCATCTGGACGATCGCTATGACCGTGTGCGCATCGAAGACAGGATTTACCGCGTGATTCGCGACACTCGGGAGATCGTCGAGATCCTGTCCAACTCCTGATCGGATCCGGGGCGGCTGCCTGTCGCCGGCAGCCCCGTTCATAAAGCAGTAATTTCCCGCTGGTTGCGCTAACCTTTGCGTCCTGTTTCCAGGATTTCGCGACAAGGACGTAACCTATGCCCATCGCCGCCCATTACGCCCTGACGGTCCTGATCTGGGGCCTGACCTGGACGGCGATCCGTCTGCAGGTGGAGTCGGCGCCGGTGGACCTGTCCGTGTTCTACCGGTTCGTGCTGGCGGCGGCGGTGACCCTGGGCGTGCTCAAGCTGGCGCGCCAGCTGCCGCGACTGAGCCTGGTGCAGCACCGCTGGCTGGTGCTGCAGGGCCTGACCCTTTACAGCGTCAACTTCCTGCTGATTTACCGTGCCGCCGAAACCATGACCTCGGGCCTGCTGGCGGTGGTGTTCTCGCTGGCAGCGTTGTTCAACGCGTTCAACGGCTGGCTGCTGCTGCGCCTGACGCCCAACCGGCGTCTCTATCCGGCCGTGGCCCTGGGTGTGACCGGCGTGGCGCTGCTGTTCTGGCACGATCTGCAACTGGGTGATGCGACCCTGGCCGCCATTGGCTTCGCCCTGGCGGGCACCTACTGGTTTTCCTTCGGCAACCTGATCAGCGTGAAGGTACGGGCGGCAGAGGTGCCGCTGCTGGCGGGCAACGCCTGGGCCATGTTCTACGGCGCGGTGATCCTGGGCGTGTGGTGCCTGGTCAAAGGTGTCGACTGGCAGGTCCCCACGGCCGGAAGCTTCTGGGGCGCGACGCTGTTCCTGGCCATTCCCGGCTCCATCGTCGCCTTCTACAGTTATCTGACGGTGATTCGCGTGCTCGGCGCCGACCGCGCCG
Organism: Marinobacter sp. JSM 1782161; assembly: GCF_011421605.1. Taxonomy (NCBI): domain Bacteria; kingdom Pseudomonadati; phylum Pseudomonadota; class Gammaproteobacteria; order Pseudomonadales; family Marinobacteraceae; genus Marinobacter; species Marinobacter sp. JSM 1782161. The sequence continues at coordinate 18,114 of NZ_WSSA01000004.1, read as the reverse complement.
GCTACGCCACGGTGCTGTTTCCCGTCGTGGCGCTGAGCGTATCGACCTGGCTGGAGGGTTTCCAGTGGACCTGGCCGGCCATTCTGGGCGCCGGTCTGGCGTTGCTGGGCAATGTCGTGCTGTTCCGGCGCCCGGCCTCCGCGAACCGCGCCGAGGCCGTCGCGACCAAGTCGGATTAGTCGGCCAGGAAGCGATCCAGATGGCCGGCCACCTCGGCCGGCTGCTCCTCCTGCAGGAAATGCCCGGCGTCCACTTCTTCCACGTGGATGGACTCGAAGCAGTCCTCGATGTGGTTGAGGTACTGCGGCAGGATCACCTTGTCCCGGTTGCCGTAGATGTAGAGGCCGGGCATGGGCCAGACGTGGCCGGCGATGCTGGCCCAGCGCTTGGCGTCGTCGCGGAAGGTGCGGTAGTAGTTGGCGCTGGCGCCCGCGGTGCCGGGAATCCGGAACATGCGCACGTATTCCTGCAGGGCCTCCTCCGGAAAGGTCCGACCGTGGGCCGCGCGCAGGAAATGGCGCAGCCACGGCTCCTCGTTGCCGGGGATCATGGCCTCCGGCAGGTCCGGCGTCTGCAGGAAATGCTGGTACCAGTACACGCTGGCGCTGCCGGCGCGCACCGTGTCGATCACTTCCTGGTTGCCCTTGCGGTTGTTGATGATGGCGATGTTCATGATCACCAGCTTGCGCACGCGCTCCGGAGCGGCCAGCGCGATTTCCTGGGCCACCACGCCGCCCCAGTCGTGGCCGGCCAGGAAAAAGTCCTCAATTCCCAACGGGTCCAGCAGTGAGATCACGTCCCCGGCCAAGGCCTGTTTGCGGTAGTGCGCCAGGCCGTCACTGCGATCGCTGTCGCCCAGCCCGCGCAGATCCGGGGCGATGATCCGGTAGCGCGGGTCCAGGTGTTCCGCGACGGCGGCCCAGCAGTAGCTGCTTTCCGGCCAGCCGTGGATCATCACCAGCGGCTGGCCGTCGGGGTCGCCGCCCTCCCGGTAGGCGAACCGGCCGCGGGGCGTGTTCAGGCTGCGGGGGCTGCTGAGGGACATGTTCATACTCCAGCGGTTGTTTATTGTTGGCAGGCAGCTTCCCACAGTACACCGGTGTATGGAAAGGGCTGGTTATAACTACGCATAGTGGCCCATCAGAGGCTAGGTTAATGTCTGCACCCTTTTGAAAAGACACTCTTTTGTTCCCTGAGGACACCATGCTGCAGACGTTTCTGGCCACCTACCTGAGCAGTGCCATCCGTTTCCTGTTCCTGCTGGCGCCCTTCTTTGTGGTGACCATGTTCCTGGCCCTGACCCGGGGGGACGACAAGGCCCACAAGACCAAGGTGATCCAGCGTTCGGTGCTGGCGGCGCTGATCCTGGGGTTGGCTTTGTTTTTTGCCGGCCCGGTGCTGTTCGAGGCCATCGGCATTACCCTGAACTCGTTCCGCATCGGCGCCGGCTCGCTGCTGTTCCTGACCGCCATCAGCCTGGTCAACAGCGGCACCCGCAACCACGCCACCAGCCTGCCGCAGGAGGACCGCGACGACATTGCCGTGGTGCCGCTGGCGATTCCCATCATCATCGGGCCGGCCACCATCGGTGCCATCCTGGTCTACGGTGCGGAACTGACCACGGCGCCGGAGATCGCCGGTGGTGTCCTCGGGCTAGTGACGGGGCTGCTGGCGCTGGCGGTATTGCTGTACCTGTCCGGCTATCTGGAGAAGGCCCTGGGCAAGACCGGTCTGAACATTATGTCCAAGATCAGTGGCCTGATCCTGTCGGCCATGGCGGCGGAAATCGTGATGTCCGGGATTTCGGGATTTATCAGTACTTCCGGGCTGATAGGCGGGTGACAGCGGGTTCATAGACGGAGGCGATGGATTTGCGGGTGACGGATCTCCGGGGTTGTGCGTTATGATCAGGAGTTCGCCGTAAACCGATCCCGGGGCGGAGGGCTTATGGATCTCGACAATCCCGCTGCGATCCATCGCATGGTGCAGCTGTTCTACGCCAGTCTGCTGGACGATCCCGTGATGGAGCCTGTCTTCACGGAGGTGGCGGGCGTGCACCTGGCCGATCACTTGCCGCTGATCGAGGGCTACTGGTGCAAGATGCTGCTGGGCAAGGACACCTACCACCGCAACATGATCGAAAAGCACGAGAAATTACACGATCATTTCCCGTTGAGCCGCGAACATTTCGAACTCTGGTTTGATCACTTCAATCACACCCTCGACATCCACTTCGAAGGCCCCTACACCGAGAAGGCGCGCAAGCTGGCGCGACGTATCCTGCGCAACCTGGCCCGCTGGCTGGCGGCCCGGGACCGGGAACTGGAGTCGGCCAATACCGGCTCCTGATCAGGAGCCGGCGGGACAGTCGGCGGTCACCGGTGCCCAGTGGGGCGGCTCGGCCACGCCGGGCATGTCGCCATTGCTGGGGCGGGTGGCGCGGTAGATCCGTCCTTCATGGGTGACCCACTGGCCCACGCTGTAGGCTTCCGAGAAGGTCCAGACCGGCGCCGGCTTGCAGTCGGTCTGCGCTGGGGTATCGCCTGTCACGCTGCTGCCACCCTCGGCTGACGTGGCCGGTGCCGCGCCATTCGCGCCGGACTCGACCGCTTTTTGCGGCGCATCGCATTCCGGCGCCTGGTCCAGCGGCTTCCAGGCAAAACCGCCGCCGTCGGGGCGCTGTCCTTCCTGCCATTCGCGGGCGGCGTACCACTGGCCGTCGTAGAACACGATCTGGCCCACGTCGTAGTAGCGCGACGGCAGCCAGGTGTTGTCCTCGGGGGTGCAATTGCGTTCCAGGGCCTGGACGGGCAGGGCGACGGCGGTGAGCAGGGCGATCAGGCAGGTCAGGGCAAGGCGCATCATGGCATTCCGTATGGTCTGGTCGGGCCGCGAACGGCCGGGCCGGAGAGTTGGCTCGTTGTTGTGGTCTCAAGACTGCCCGCTAACCGCATTTGGATCAAGCCGGGAATGACGCCGGTATGGATTCCCGCCCGACCCGCGTGGAACGACTCCGTAGTTGTCCCGCTGGCCGCCTGATAATGCCTCGGGTACCCTGTCGGGCTCCCCATTGATTTGTGTCACGGGATTGGTTTGGCGCAACGATACTGGCGCGGCGCCACTGGTTAGAGAGGAGTCTGGACCATGCAACATTGGCTCATGCTGGCCGCGGCCATCTGCTTCGAAGTGGTGGCGACGTCGGCCCTGAAGGCGTCTGAAGGTTTTTCCCGGCTCTGGCCGTCGGTGATCGTGGTGGTCGGTTACGGACTGGCCTTTTACTTCCTGGCCATCACCCTGCGCACGATTCCTGTTGGCATTGCCTACGCGGTCTGGGCCGGCGCCGGGGTGGCGTTGATCACGTTGATTGGCTGGCTGGTGTTCGGCCAGGCGATGGATCTGGCTGGCATCATCGGCATCCTGCTGATTGTCGCCGGGGTGATGGTGCTCAACATTTTCTCCAGCGCGTCGCCCCACTGAGGCGACCGGCGCCGGGACCACTGTCCCGGCGCGAACCGTTTACTCGTCTTCCAGCGGTTCTTCCGGGCCGCGCGCTTCGGTGCCCATGTGGTAGGCGGCAAAGCCGGCCATCACCACCTGGTCCACCGCCATGCCGATCACCCGGCCGTCCTGTTTCGCCCGGACCGGATGCTGGGCGTTGGTGATCGGATCGGTGACGATCCCCAGGGTTTCCCCGGCGACCACTTCCTGCCCCAGCTCCACATCGCTCACCAGGATGCCGCCGTGGGTGGCGCGGATCCAGCTGGAGTTGTAGTAGACCGGCTCGGGTTTGCCCCACACGAACAGCCGCGACATCATGCCCTGTTTCTCCAGCAGGCTGTTGATGCTGTTGACGCCCGCCTTGATCTGTTCCTCCTGGATACGCAGGGATTCGCCGGCTTCCATGGTGACCGCCGTAATGCCGTTGCGGGTGGCGGCCGTGCGCAGCATGCCCGGGCTGCCCTGGCTGTGGACCACGGCCATCTGGTCAAAGCCCTCGGTAAAGCGGGCGACGGCGTCGTTGTGCATATCCGCCCGCAACTGGGCCAGGTTACTGCGCTTGAGTGAGCCGGTGTGGATGTCCACCAGCATATCGCAGTGCTTGATCACGTCGTTGAACAGCGAGTAGGCGATGCGCGAGGCCAGGCTGCCGTTGGGGTCGCCCGGGAAATTGCGATTCAGGTCGCGACGGTCGGCCAGGTAGCGCGAGCCGCGCTGGAAGCCCTGCAGGTTGACGATGGGAATCCCGATCAGGCGGCCACTCAGCTCCTCGGCCTGGATGTCGTACATCACTCGCCGGATGATCTCGATGCCGTTCAGCTCATCGCCGTGCACGGCGCCGGTCAGGCACAGATTGGGGCCCGGCTGGGCGCCGTTGATGACCAGTACCGGGGTGGGCTGTTTGAGTCCGGCCATGGTGGTGTCCGGGGTCCAGCCCAGCCGGGTGGAGGTGCCCGGTCTGACCTCCGAACCCAGGATGACCAGCGGTTTGGCCTGAGGGGCGGGCTCGGCCGGTGCTTCGGTGCCTGTGCTCGTTCCCGTGTCGGGGGCGGTGGCCGTCTCGGGTGTCTCGGCCGATGGCTGTTCGGTCTTCGTCGTCGGCGTGTCGTCCGCGGCGGGCTCCGGGCTGTCCGGCGATGTGGTATCGCCGGATGATTGGGAAGCGGTGTCCGACGTGGCCTTTTTCACCGGCTCCGGGGTGGGCGCGACTTCCTTGAGATCGACGTTGGGCGCAACCTGGGTAGCCTGTTCCGGCTGGGGCTCCGGGGCCGGATCAGCCTCCGCCTCGGTTGAGTCGGCGTTGTCTGTGGCGCCCGGGTCCTGGCTGGCTTCGATGTCCTCGACGCTTTCGTCCTCGGGTACCTCCACCGGGTGAGGTTGTTCGGGCGCCGGGTCCTGGGCGTGCAGGGCGGCACTGAAAGTTAGCGCACCCAACAGGGCCAGAAAGCGGCGCGGGCGGTAAACGGTACTGCGGTCCAACGTCATGTCTGCGGGGTCTCCCGTCGTGTCGTGGCGGGTCGGTCAATGTCTTGGAAGGGCCTATTCTGCCTGCTGCCGGCCGTGACGACCATTAAGATCCTGTTGTCTTTCGCCGCCTCCGTATTCGCCACAGCAGCCCACCGTACACCAGCAGGTTGAAGCCGAACACGCCCGCGCCGAGCAGGATCTGTACGGGGCGCGTCAGACCGGGTGGGTAGATCAGTGGTAACAGGTAATGGGCAATGAAGCTGCCCTGGTAGCCCGCGTCGCCGGCGAGCTGGCGCAGTTCGATTTCCAGCGGCGTCAGCGGGCAGAGCCACCCGTTCAGCATGACCAGGGTGGCCCAGGCGAGCGTGGGGATATGCAGCCACAGTAACCAGCGGCGCCAGAGCACGGCCAGCCCGCCGAATATGGCAAACAGGATGAACGCGAGATGCGCGATCAGGACCGCATCCGCGGCGAGCCGCCACCCCATGGTCGCATCACCGGGCTCCCGGCCTGCCCGTAATGATCACGGGCGGGCCAGGGTCTGCTGGGTTAGTGAATGAGTTGGCACAGGACCTAGCGGGACTTGATCATCCCCTGCTGGTCGGAGATCACGATCTCCACGCGCCGGTTCTGCTGGCGTCCGCTGGAGGTGTCGTTGCTGGCCACCGGATAATCCTCACCGTGGCCGATCACCTCGACGCGACCAGAGTCGATGCCTTCCAGCATCAGCGAGTTGCGCACCGATTCCGCCCGACGCTCGGACAGCTGCTGGTTGTAGCTGGCCGCACCGGTGCTATCGGTGTAACCCTCGACCCGCACCCGACGCTCCGGGTATTCGGCCATGAAATCGGCCAGTCGCTGGACCGTACGTTCGCCGGCCGGCTTGAGATCCGCCTTGTTCACATCGAACAGCACGTCGCCCAGGGTCAGCACCATCCCTCGCTCGGTCTGTTCGGCCTGCAGGGCCTCCATCTCCGCGCGCAGACGGTCGGCCTCGGACTGCGCCTGCTGCAGCTTGAGTTGCTCGCGGCGGCTCTGCGCCGAGGCGATCTCTTCCTGCAGGCGCGCTCTTTCGCCCTGCTGGCTTGCGATTTCAGCATGGCTGCGCGCCAGATAGGCGGCCTGTTCCACGCGATCGGTGTCGGCGCCCTCTTCGAGCAGGGAATCGGCCTCCTTCAAGGCCAGTTCAGACTGGCGCAATTGGGTCGACCCCGCGCGGGCAACGTAGGGATCGTCCTCGATGGCCTGGTAGGCGGAGCGTGCTTCATCTACCTTGGCATTCTGGGCGGGACCGCTGGCGCAGGCTGACAGCAACAGGGCCAGGGTCGCCGCGGAACCTGACATCAATATCCGTTTAGTCATCGTAACCTCCTGGCATCCGCTCACTGTTGAGCCGCGTTGAGTTGCTGGCGCAGCTGCTCGATATTTTCGTTGATCTCATCGACGGCTTCGCGGGCTTTGGCGGTCTCGGTCCGCGCCGCCGCCAGTTCGGCGTCGACCGTGGCCTGCTCAAGCAGGTCTTCGGCCTCCCGGAACTTCTCCGCGTCGATCAGCTGTTGGGCGTCCGCCACCTTATTCTGTGCCCGGTTGAGTAATACCGGCTCGTAATCGCGGGCGTCGGACGTTTCCGCCTGCCGGATCGCGCCTTCAGCGGCGCTCTTGTCCTCACTCGGCATTGTTCCGGAACTGGCGCAGGCCGCCATGAAACCGGCCAGGCCCAGCACCAGTGCCAGTCTGGCTTTCTCGTGATGCCTGTTCATGCACCTTCTCCTTGTGTTTCTGAAGTCACGGTGTTTGAAATCACCATCTCTTGGATCACTGGCCGCGCTGGAAGCGCGGTGTCATCGTCGGGCCAGACCCCGGAAAACGGGGCCTTGTGCCCACCGAGGGTACGTTTAAAAATAGCAGGCAGGTCGTTAGTTTGTATGAAAAATGTGCAATGACACCGGTCAGGTCGCACCCATCGACGTATGAAATAATCGCCTGAAAGCGCTGATTGACGCGCTTTTTCAAAGGCTTACGAAATGGTCATCAGTCGTTCGAGCAACGCCAGGGAGGAATCATGGGGGAACGCGTTCGAGGCCCGGTGACGCTGGAATGCGTGCGGGGCGATATCACCCGGCAGGCGGATCTGGATGCCGTGGTCAACGCCGCCAACGCCGAGCTCCGGCCCGGGGGCGGCGTAGCCGGGGCCATTCATCGGGCGGCGGGGCCGGAGCTGGACCGGGCCTGCCGGCCTCTGGCGCCGATCCGGCCGGGGCAGGCGGTGATCACCGAGGCGTTCGGGTTGCCCAACGATTACGTGATCCATTGCCTGGGACCGGTCTACGGCGTGGACCAGCCCTCCGACCAGTTGCTCGCCGATTGTTACCGCAACGCGCTGCGGTTGGCGGAGTCGGAGGGGCTGGCATCAATCGGTTTTCCCGCGTTGTCCACCGGCGTGTTCGGCTACCCGATGGCGGATGCCGCCGGGGTGGCGCTGCACACGCTCTGGGACGAGTGCTTCGGGCTGGCATCGGTGCGCCGGATCCGCTTCGTGCTGTTCAGCGATGCCGATGCCGAGATGCACAATCAGGTGTTGCGGGGATTGACGGACTGAGCGTCAGCACAGGACCCAGTCGTCGCCCTCGCGGCGCGCCCGGCCGTCCTTCTCCAGCTTGAGCAGGTGGGCCAGCAGTGAGCGCGCGGCCATGCGGTGCAGGGCGGTGGCGGCGTCGGCGTAGGCCTCGCCCACCAGAGTCTCCAGCGGCGCCGGGCCAACCTTGCGCAGGGCGCGGACCACCTTGCGCTCGCGACTCAGGCGGTGGGTGACCAGCAGGTCGATCACCAGTTGCGGGTAGGCCATGAGAAAGCCGTGCCCCGGGGCGATCCACTCCATCTCTTCTTCCAGAAGATTCATCAGGGCGTTGAGGTAGTCCGTCATGTCGCCGTCCGGCGGGTTAATCACCACCGTCGAGCCCTGCATGATGTGATCGCCGGAGAACAGCATGCCCTCGCCCTCGTGCAGGAAGCAGAGGTGGTTGGAGGCGTGTCCCGGTGTGTGCAGGATTTTCAGCCGGGTGCCATCCAGCTCGATCGTCTCGCCGTCGGCGGGGATGTGATCGGGACGGAAGGTCAGGTCCTGGTGGCCGTCGGCGGGCGGCGGCAGGCCGATCAGCGGCGCGCCGGTGGCGGCCTTGAGAGCCTGGGCGCCGGGGCTGTGGTCGCCGTGGGTGTGGGTCACGAGAATCGCCCGCAGCTGGCCGCCGCACTGATCCAGCAGGCGGTGCAGGTGTTGCTCGTGGTGTGGTCCGGGATCGATCACCAGATCGCCGCCGGGATCGCGGATCAGGTAGCTGTTGGTGCCGGGGCCGGTCATTACGCTGGGGTTGGGGACGGTCAGCCGCCAGATGCTCTCGCCGATCGGCGTCCACTGGCCGGGCTCGATCCGGGCCTCAAGCTGGCCGTAGGCCTGGGGATCGCGCTTGCGCACTTCCGGGTAGGCCGCGTCGCCGGGGTGGAGCAGGATCGGATCGCCGTTCTTGCGCGCCGGCCAGGGTTCCGTCGGGAACGGTTTGGGTTTGCGGCGGCGGGCGTCGTCCAGCGCGTCTGCGGCGTTGTTGAAGCGGGCCAGGCGACGCAGCACCGTCAGCGTCGGCGCGCCGAACTGGCGCTTGCCGGCGCGGTGCTGGGTCAGCGCGTCATGCGGCGTCAGCCAGCAATGGTTGATGGTCTCGCGGCCGTCGTGGGCGGGTACCTGATCCGCCGGCGCCCGGGTCAGGAAGAAACGGGTGTCGAAGCGGCGCGGCGCCCCCGGCGGCGTGACCCAGTGGTCGATGTAGATCATCTCGTCCAGCGGCAGGCGCAGACCATGGGCGTCGCACAGAGCGGCCAGCGACAGCTCGCCCCGGGTCACCGGCTCCCGCGCACTGGCCAGCACGGGGTGGGCCGGGCCCGGATGCTGACCGGCGTCGTCCCGCGCCAGCAGCAGGCCGGCTTCTTCGAAGCATTCCCGGATGGCAGCGACCAGATAACCCAGGGCATCATGTTCCACACCCAGCAGTTCCCGCGCGGAGGCTTCGTCGTGGCCGTCGGCGAAGGCGGCGAGTCCTGAATCGGCGTCGCCGGCATCCACCGCGCCGCCGGGGAAGACGTAGTATCCCGGCAGGAACGCGGCCTTGCGGCTGCGCTGCAGCATCAGCACTTCGAAGCCGTCGGCGCTGTCCCGCAGCAGGGCCAGCGTGGAGGCAGGGCGTGGTTGCATCATGGTGTTGTTGTCACGCTCAGTGGATCGGAACTGCTCTCACCATAGCGGCTCGATAGCGGGATTGCGACTGCGGTCTTGGCCCGGGACCGGTACACTGGCGTTTTGACCCCATGATCAGAGTATTGCCCTATGGCCCGTGTCCAACTGTCGTTTCCCGATGATGCCTTTATCTTTTCCACTTCCCTGCCGGTGCGGATCACCGACATCAACGGCGCCAACCACCTGGGCAACGACGCCCTGATTTCCATGCTGTCCGAGGCCCGGGCGCAGTTCCTGGCCCATTACGGCGTCGAGGAAACGGATCGCGACGGGGTCGGCATCATCGTCACGGATCTGGCCACCATGTACCAGGGGGAGTCCTTCTACCCGGATGAGCTGCGTTTCGAGATTGGCCTGCTGGATTTCAACAGGTACGGCGGGGACTTCGTGTTCCGGGTGACCAAGGCAGACACTGGCCAGGCGGTGGCGATGGCCAAGTACGGATTCGTGTTCTTCGACTATTCCCGGCGCAAGGTCGCGCCCATGCCAGCGGCCTTTCGCGCGAAGTTTGATTAGGTAGCCGGAGCCGGCGTCGCCTGCAGTCGGCGCATGCCCTGGCGGTAGAACAGATAGGCCTGGGTGCCGGCCAGCAGGTTGCCGATCAGCGCGCCGCTGAGCAGCCCGTCGATACCGCCGATTTGCGAGCCCACCCAGAGGAAGGGCAGGAAGCACGCGAACAGCCGCAGCACCGAGATCAGCAGCGCCCGCATGGACAGCCCCAGCGCGTTGCACACCGACACCATCAGCATGCAGACCCCCAGCCCGCTGTAGCTCAGCGGTACCCGCACCAGGTAGCTGTGCAGGATGTCGGTGACCGAGGCGTCGGCGCTGAACAGTTCCGACACCAGCCCAGACAGCACCAGCCAGATCAGACCAATCGCCAGCTGCCAGACCACCACGAAGCGCACGCTGATGCGCACCAGCGCGCGGATGCGGTCGATGTCACCCGAGCCCAGCAGGCGCCCGATCATCGGCGGCAGCGACATGGTCAGCGCCAGCACCACCACGATGGAGAAGAACTCCAGCCGCGTGCCCAGCCCCCAGGCGGCCACGGCAGCGGTGCCGAAACCGGCGACCAGGGCGGTGGCCAGGCTGGCGGCGATGGGCGGCATCAACTGGCTCATCATGGCCGGCGCCATGATCCCGCCCAACTGGCGGATGGCCGGCCCCAGCGCCAGCGCCGACAGATCGAAGCGCAGCCAGCCGCGTTTGAGCAGTTTGGGATAGACCACCAGGCAACTGATGCCGAAAGCGGTGATGGTGGCCATGGCGGCGCCGGGGAGACCCCAGCCGAAGACGAAGATATAGAGCGGATCCAGGGCGATGTTGACCAGGCTGGTGACCACCATCATATAGCCGGGCAGTTTGGTGTCGCCGTGGGAGCGGCTGACGCTGTAGCCGAAGTAGGCCATCGCACCCATCCAGGCGGCGCCGAGCCAGGGCACCCAGTAGGCCGAGATCAGTGGCATCAGGTCCGCTTCGGCGCCCAGCAGCCCCATGATCCCGTGCCGGCCCAGCCACAGGCCGACGAGCAGGAGCAGCGCCAGTGAGCCGCCGATGATCACCACCAGGCCGCCCAGGCGTTCGGCCCGCGCCACGTCGTCGGCGCCCAGGGTGCGGGAGATGATCGCGGTGGTAGCGATGCCCAGACCCACCTGCAGGCCGATGATCAGCTGCTGCATGGGCACGGTGAAACCCAGCGCCGCCAGCGGATCCCGGCCCAGCTGGCCGATGAAGATACTGTCCACCAGCTGGAAACTCATCAGCGACAGCACGCCGAACAGCATGGGCCAGGTCATGACCAGCAACTGGCGGCTGAGGGGACGGTTGTCCAGGGCGGGATTCACGACGGTGTCGGTCTCCGGGGCGTTGAGCGGTAACGGATGCGTTGGGAGCGCAGTCTACCAGTCCCTGGAGACGGGGGAGAGTGGGGTTTGCCGGTACGGTCGCCGGCAAACCCCGATGGGAAGCGTTACAGCACGGCCAGGGCCGCGTCGTAATCCGGCTCGTCCTTGATCTCGCCGACCAGTTGGCTGTGGATCACGGTGTCGTTCTCGTCCAGCACCACCACAGCCCGGGAGCACAGGCCGGCCAGCGGGCCGCTCTCGATCGCCACGCCGTAGTCCTTGCGGAACTGGTCGTTGCGGAAGGTGGACAGGGTTTCCACGTTATCCAGCCCTTCAGCGCCGCAGAAACGGCCCGCGGCGAACGGCAGGTCGGCGGAGACCACCAGCACCACGGTGTTGTCCAGGCTGCCGGCTTTCTCGTTGAACTTGCGGGTGGAGGCCGCGCACACGCCGGTATCAATGCTGGGGATGATGTTCAGGATCTTGCGCTGGCCGCTCCAGGCGCTCAGGGATTTATCTTCCAGGCCGCCGGTGGTCAGTTTGAAGTCCGGTGCCTTATCGCCCTTGGCGGGAAACTGGCCGGCTACGTCGATCGGGTTGCTGTCGAGGGTCACCTTGCTCATTCGAACACTCCTTGGGATTTTTCCTGATAGGCCATCCGCTTTGTACCGCAGGCGCGGCGGGATGGATGATGAGACTTTCGGGTGAAACCGTAATCCGGTCCCGGATGGCAGAAAGTCTAGTCAGTCTAGCTCTTTTACCTGAACTGTCCTGTGGTATGGGGACGCGGGGGCCGAGAATCAACCGTGGCTGGGTGCGGCATCGAAGCCGGGCGCCGGCTGCCGTGCCGCCCGCAACAGGTAGCTGAGGCCGGCGGCGAGGGCGCAGATGGCGATCACCGTGGCCATGGTCTGGCTGGTGCCGTTGTGGAAGTGCCCCACCAGCAGGCCGGTGAGGGCGGCGGCACTCATCTGCAGACAGCCGTAGATGGCCGAAGCGGACCCGGCCATATGCGGGAAGGGCGCCAGGGCGCCGGCCAGGGTCTGGGGCAGCGTCAGGCCGACACCGATCATGAACAGCATCTGCGGCAGGATCACCGCCATCCGGGTGAACACCTCGGCCCATGCCAGTGCCGCCATCAGGCCGCTTCCCAGGACGGCGATGCCCAATCCCGCGCGCAGCAGTTGATCGGGCGAGAACCGCCGCGCCAGTCGGGCCGACAGAAAGCTGCCCGAGACGAAGCCGAACACGATCACCGAGAAATAGGCGCCGAAGGCGGACGGACTGACCCCCAGGAAATCAATCAGCACGAAGGACGACCCCGACAGGAAGGCGAACAGCCCGGAAAACACCAGCGCGTTGGTCACCGCATACCCCTGGAACGAGCGGTCGCGCAGCACCGTGCCGTAGTTGCGCAGCAGCGGCCTCGGGCGCAGCGGCTGGCGGTAATGGAGCGGCAGCGGTTCGGGCAGACGCAGGGCGATCAGCGTGACCATCAGCAGGGCATAGCCGGCCAGGGCCAGGAAGATCGCCGGCCAGCCGGAGGCGGCCAGCAGCAGCCCTCCCAGCGTCGGGGCCAGCGCCGGCGCCAGGCCCATGATCGCCGCCATCAGTCCCATGATGCGCGCGGCTTCACGGGGGCTGTGGATATCCCGCACCGCGGCGCGTCCCAGCACCGGCCCGGCGGAGCCGCCCAGGGCCTGCAGGAAACGGCACAGCATCAGGCCTTCGATGTCCGTGGCCAGGGCGCAGCCCACGCTCGCCACGGTGAACAGCAGCAGACCACCGATCATCACCGGCTTGCGTCCCAGGCTGTCCGCCAGCGGCCCGCAGATCAACTGGGCCAGGGCGAAGCCGGCCATATACAGGCTCAGGGTCATTTGCACCTGGCCGGTACTGGCGCCCAGCAGCTCGCCCATCTGCGGCATGGCCGGCAGGTACATGTCGGTGGCCAGCGGCCCCAGCGCGACGGTGGCCGCCAGCAATAGGGTCGTGGACAGGCTGGTCAGTGACAGCATGGTGCAGGGTTTTCCGGTTGGGCCGCTGGCCGTGAAATGGGTTTGAAAGACAAAGGGTACGAAACCGAAGCATACGGGAGTCATCCGGCGGGATAACGCCCGGGGCGCTCATTCTACCTATGAACAGAATCGATCGGTATGTTGGCGATCAGGCGGGCAGACGACCGGCGACGTCCAGCAACTGCGACCGGATCCAGCGGTGGGCGGGGTCGTCCTGGTAGCGCTGGTGCCAGAGCATGTAGAGGCTGAACGGGCGATGGTTGAACGGCAGCGACGCCTGGGCGAATTCCCGCATCATGCCCTGGTGCAGCCGCGCCGGCGCGCTTGCCAGCAGATCGGAACCGCGCAGGAAGGCGGCCAGCCCGGAGAAGTTGGATACGGTCACCGCGGCGTCGCGGTGGATACCCTGGGCCGCCATGGCGTCGTCCAGTCCCAGTCGCTCGCCGGTGTTGAAGACAATGGAAATGTGCCGGCTGGCCAGGTAGTCGTTCAGATCGGCCGGGGCGTCGCGTTGCGCCGGATCGTAGAAAACCACCATGCGATCGTCCAGCAGACGCTGTTGCAGGATATCGCTGGCGGGCGGTGGATGCGGCGAAATCATCAGGTTGCACAGGTCCCGACGCAGCCGGTCCGGGGTTGGTATACCCGAGGGCACCACGTGCAGTTCGATGCCGGGCGCCTCCCGCTCCAGGACGCGCGACAGCGCCGGCAGCAGCAGGTCGCGCTGGTAGTCGTTGGCGGCCACGGTCAGCGTCAGGTGGGTATCGGCCGGTGCAAACGGCGGCCCCAGCGGCAGGTTGCGCAGTTCCTGCAGGATCTGGCGCACGTGGGGGCCGGTGCGCAGGGCGTAGGGGGTGGGCGTGATGCCGCGCCCGGCCTTGACGAACAGCGGGTCGCCCAGGGTCTGGCGCAGGCGGTCCAGGGTGTGGCTCACCGCCGACTGGCTGACCCCGAGGCTGACCGCCGCGGCCGACACGCTGCCGGCGTCCAGTACCGCCAGGAACACGTCGAGCGCACGGGTGTCGAGGTTCAACCGATCAATCGAGTTCATGAATCGCAGTGTAGGGCGATTCCTCCCCTGCGGCCAGGGCGTCGTCCAGGAAGTGGCGGATGCCGCCGGCGAGTTCGTCGAACCAGGGGTTGAAGGTCAGGCGGCTGGTGGGCACGTCCCGGGCGCCCTCGTGCCAGGCGCTGAACCACAGGTCTTCCGGGCCCAGCGCGTCGCAGTCGTCCAGGCTCAGGCCGTTGGGTTCGAGGCAGCGGTTGAGCGGACCGTCGAGGCCGTAGAGCGGGTTGTCCGGCGCGTTGTTCAGGGACATGTGGGACATCTCCAGAATGCGCTGGTCCGGCAGATAGCTGTTGCGCACGGTGATGCGCGGATCGTCCGGCAGTGTGGCGTCGTCGCGGGTGTCCCGATACACCAGCATACGACTGGCGGGGCTGGCGAAGCGCCGGTGGAACTGGTCAGCCAGGAAGGCCAGGTTGATCACCGAATCCGCCTCGGTGGCCACCAGCATCAGCGGCAGGTCGATCCGCTCGCGGGCGTCCAGTTCCTCCTGCACCCGGGCGCGCACGTCCGCCACCTGGGCCGCCGCGTTGATGGCCATGGACTCGTACTTGACCGGGTTCAGCTCCGGCTCCTCCTCAACAAAATCCTTGAACACCGAAGCGATGGGCGCCAGCCACAGGTAGTTGCGCAGCCCGTTGAGCTCCCAGGCCGGGGCGAGGGCCAGCAATCCGGCGGGGGCGGGCTGATTGGCGTCCAGGGCTCGCTCGGTGGCCAGCGCCCCACCCAGGGAAAAGCCGCCGATAAAGGCGTGATCCACCTCGTCGGCCAGGGCTGCGAAGTGGGTGTTCACCTGGGCGCGCCAGACCTCGGCGTCGGCCTCCACCATGTCGCCGGGGCGGGTGCCGTGGCCTTGCAGCAGGAGGGTGCGGACCCGCACGCAGCGCTCGGCCAGCGCCTGGCCCAGATCGCGGAACACATACGGCGAATCGCTCAGCCCGTGCACCAGCAGCAGGCCGATACGCTGCCTTTCGCCGCTGCAATGTGCCGCAGGGCTGGCTTCGAAAGGCATGTTCCAGACCACCTGATCGGCGCGCGGAAAGCCGTCCACCGGCACCAGGTAGTGGTCCAGGTGCTGGCGCACGTCCCGGGAATAGGCATCGAAATCGTTGATGGGCGGTGCCCCAAGCTGTTGCGGCGCGGGTTGGTACAGGGATGGCGTCGCGCTGCAGGCGGACAGCCAGACCAGGGACAGGCTGACCACAAGGCGGCGGAGTCGGCGTGGTAATCGGACAGCGGGTTCAATGGCGTACACTGGGACGGCGTCTTCCTTTATCACAGGGGTGCGGGCCTTTACGTTGCCGCACCCCAAACTGGATGAAAACCGGGCACAGGAACCACCTATGACAATCCATCTTGCCTTCGATGTCTACGGGACCCTGGTCGACCCCCAGGGTATGGTCGACCACCTGCGCGACGATTGCGGCGAGCGGGCCGCCGCCGTCAGCCGGTTGTGGCGACAGAAGCAGCTGGAATTCAGCTTCCGCCGCGGCCTGATGCGGGATTACGCCGATTTCGGCACCTGCACCCGACAGGCCCTGCGCACGGCGATGGCCAGCTATGGCATCGATCTGGCAAGGGCGCGGGAAGATAAGTTGATGCGGGCCTACCTGAGCCTGCCGGCGTTCGCCGACGCCGGGCCGGTGCTGAAGGAGCTGGCGGGGGAATACCCCTGCTTTGCCTTTTCCAACGGCACGCCGGAGGCTCTGGAACAGGTTCTGGGCGCCAACGACCTGCTGGATCATCTGGATGGTCTGGTATCGGTGGATGCCGTCCGCAGCTTCAAGCCGGACCCGGCGGTGTACGCCTACGCCCGCCGCGCCACAGGCGCCTTCGACCAGCCCCTGTGTCTGGTGTCCTCCAATGCCTGGGACGTGATCGGCGCCCGTGCCGCCGGGCTGATGGCCATCTGGGTGCAGCGTGATCTGGACCAGCCGTTTGACGACTGGGAGCTGGCGCCCTCAGCCGTGATTCACGGGTTGCAGGCGTTGCCGGAAGTGCTCGAGCAATTCGGCTAGACAGAAAGCCGGATCACTTGCCGGTGAGCAACTTGTTGCCCAATCAAGCAAGATCTTGCTCGATTTGAGCAACTTGTTGCCCGGCGACCGGTGGGTGAATCGAGCGGGGTAGTGTTAGGCATTTGTTTTTATTGCCCTTTCTTTTTCTGGCACAGGACTTGTCTCTCAGAGTGGACCCTTTGCGAAGGGAATCACTTATTCAATCGCTAAGAGGGGTTTTCAAGCGCCACGAACGCAGTAGCTTGACACCCCCTCCACGTCACGGAGCAGACCCCATGCCAACCCCTTGTTATATCAGCATCGAAGGCCAGACCCAGGGCAACATCACCGCCGGTGCCTTCACCGCCGATTCGGTCGGTAACATCTACGTCGAAGGCCACGAAGACGAAGTGCTGGTCCAGCAGTTCGACCACACCGTTACCGTCCCGACCGACCCGCAGTCCGGCCAGCCGTCCGGCCAGCGCGTGCACAAGCCGTTCAAGTTCACCGCCGCCCTGAACAAGGCCACGCCGCTGATGTACAACGCCCTGGCCTCCGGCGAGATGCTGCCCAAGGTCGAGCTGAAGTGGTACCGCACCTCCGTTGAGGGCAAGCAGGAGCACTTCTTCTCCACCATCCTGGAAGACGCCACCATCATCAACATCGACTGCACCATGCCGCACTGCCAGGACGCGGCCAAGACCGAGTTCACCCAGCTGGTCGAAGTGTCCCTGGCCTACCGCAAGGTGACCTGGGAGCACGGCATCGCCGGCACCTCCGGTTCCGACGACTGGCGTTCCCCGGTCGAGGCCTAAGGCCCGACCGCGTGCACGGGCCCGGATCGATGGATCCGGGCGTCCGTGTCGCCTGACCGGTCCGGGCAACGATTGCTTACACAAGCGGTCGCCCGGATCGGTTAGACTCAGTCGACCCACTTGCAGGAGGCAAGTGACCGTCCGAATCCCCTGTGACGGGAAGGTTGAGCCCGTTTTTGAGAGCGCGAAGGGCAAGCATCTTCGTCTTCTCAAAAGCGAGACCGCGGTTTTTCCAGTTCAAGGATGAATAGCATGTCCCTACCCCAAGGCCTGCAGTTCACGGCCCGCCTCGGCAGCCTGCCGGACGACACCTTCGCGGTGGTCGAGTTCGAGCTGACCGAGCGCCTGTCCCAGCCCTTTGTCCTGACCCTGAAGCTGGCCAGCTCGTTTGCCGACATCGAGGCCGTAGACGTGCTGGACCAGGCCGCCGACCTGGTGATCTGGCAGGACGGCGAGGCCTTACGCGGGGTACAGGGCGTGGTCAGCGCCTTCCGCCGCGGCGCCAGCGGCCACCGCCGCACCCGCTACGAGGTGAAGATCGAACCCGCCCTGTGGCGCCTGGGGCTGATGCACAACAGCCGCATCTTCCAGCAGCAGGCCCCGGATACTATTCTCGGCACCCTGCTGGACGAACGCGGCCTGGTGGACAAGACCTTCAACCTGCAGCGCCGCCCCGCCGAGCGGGAGTACTGCGTGCAGCACCGCGAGAGCGACCTGGCCTTCCTCCAGCGCCTGGCCGCCGAGGAAGGCTGGCACTACCGCTTCGACGCCGCCACCGCCGGCCAGCCCATCGTCATCGCCGACCACCACCGGGACGCCCCGGAGCTGCCCGAGGTGGGCTACAACGCCACGTCCGGCGGCACCCACAAGACGCCCTGCGTGTTCAAGTTCGAGTACACCGAGAGCGTCGCCGTCGCCGGCGTGGCGATGAAGGACTACACCTTCCAGAACCCCGCCTACGCCCTGCAGCACGAATCCAACGCCGCGGATCTCGACAACCAGCGCACCGACTACGAACACTACGACTACCCGGGCCGCTTCAAGGCCGACCAGTCCGGCCAGGCCTACACCCAGGCAAGACTCGACGGCCTGCGCGCCGACGCCAGCGTGGGGGAAGGGGA